>NZ_FOMA01000007.1 GCF_900112495.1 Bacillus sp. OV322 | reverse complement strand
CTGGTCTTTTTGTGTGCAGAAATGGAGACTTTATAATAACTAAAAAGAATATAAAGAGGAAAAGAGTCAAGTAAGCCCAAACCTGAATGGGGAGATCCGCCAGTTATCGCCGTTCAGGAGTTCGAACACGGCAGTTAAGCTCGTGCGCCGATGTAGTTGGGGGTTCTCCCCTTGTGAGAGTAGGACGCCGCCAAGCAAGCGAAAGGCCAGCAGAGATGCTGGTCTTTTTTGTGTGCAGAAATGGATATTTCATAAGAGCTCAAAAGAGTCTAGTAAGCTAAAAATACGAATGGTGAGAACCGCCGGTTACCGCATTTGGGAGTTCTAACACGTCAGTTAGCTGGACTAGAGCTTCTGCTAAAACCGTGACTTCCTTGAGAGAGGGCAGGAAGTGCCAAGCATGAGAGAGCGTTTTTTTGCAATCGGTTTTAGAACACGTGCAAAAAAGCAAAGAGGATAGTGGGCCATTTTGATTAATACAAGAGAGTTACTTTTTATAAGGCTCTTTTCTTAAAGATTGTTGTTTTTTAATGAGTTCTGTGAGGCGATCTCATTATTAAATGAGGTTGATTGGAGCGAAAGGTGCGAGACTCCTGCGGGATTAGCGGGAAGGTGAGACCCCGCAGGCGAAGCAGAGGAGGCTCACCGCCCGCCCCGCGGAAAGCGAGCATCCTGGAGCGGAAATCAACCCCTTGTTCCATAGCAACATGCTCACTAGAGATAGCAGGAGTTGTTACAACTGGATACAGTACCTGTTTTTTTATGATTTTGTATAATTTATTATAAATAGGGCAATAAAGAAAATAAGTTGTTCTTTTAACAAATTGCTTGTAAAACCCCGAAAATAACCTTTATTAAGTGACAAATGCACAGCAGATATGATATGTTTTGGATTCTACATAAAATATTGAAAAAGAGGTGTTTTAATATGAATAAAACTGATTTAGTGAATGCAGTGGTTGAACAGGCTGAATTATCAAAGAAGGATGCTTCTAAAGCTGTGGATGTGCTTTTGGAGACGATTACTAATACTCTAGCAAAGGAAGAGAAAATCCAGTTAATCGGATTTGGCACATTTGAAGTGCGTGAGCGCGCTGCACGTACAGGCCGCAATCCTCAGACTGGGGAAGAATTGAACATTCCTGCTTCCAAGGTTCCTGCGTTTAAACCAGGCAAAGAGTTAAAAGAAGCTGTAAAGTAAGCTTATACCTGTTTAAAAGGGCTCATAGGTTTTCCTATGGGCCTTTTTTGCGCCTTCTTAAAGGCTTGTCATTGAATTAAGGGAAGAGAGAGTCAGCATATTATTTTTACATAAGACTTTAGGTTAGTGTTATTTTTGCCGAAATAAGATAGAGAGATTTTATTAAAAAGGGGAAAATTATTTGTACATGCAGGGACATTATAATTGGGGGTTTGTGTGCCTTTCGATATTGATTGCCGTATTCGCTTCGTTTACGGCTCTTGATCTTGCAGGCAGAATAACCTTAGCCCGAAATGGGGCAAAAAAGCTATGGCTGGCGGGCGGTGCGGTGACAATGGGCCTTGGCATTTGGTCCATGCACTTTGTGGCCATGCTGGCGTTTAGTTTGCCGGTAATGATTAATTACGATGCTTCAATCGTTCTTTTCTCAGTTGCAGTGGCCATATTAGCTTCGTTTACTGCCTTGTTTGTCGTAAGCCGCGAGAGAATGGCAAATATTCATTTGCTGATCGGCGGGCTATTTATGAGCACCGCTATCATTTTAATGCACTATACCGGCATGATGGCTATGCAGATGCAGGCTGCTGTCCATTACAACAAGCTGCTGGTTACTTTATCCGTATTCATTGCTCTCGCAGCATCCTTGGCAGCGTTAAAGATATCCTTCTATTTCAGGGTGAAGTCGGGAAATCATTTTTTAGGCAAATTACTAAGTGCTATTGTGATGGGTTCTGCCATTTCTGGAATGCATTATACAGGAATGGCTGCAGCAAGCTATCGTGCCGAGGGACATATGGTTCATCATCTGGCATCAGGCGGGTTCCGAATGGATACAGCCATCCTGGCAGGAGGAATAGGTGCCGCGATTCTTACTATCCAGATTTTTGTCTTATTTTCTTCAGGCATGGACCGAAAGCTGGCCGTCCAGAATAAAAGGCTCCAGGAAAGCCAGCAGCGCTATGATTCTCTTGTGAGGCATAACCTGGATATCATTTTTTCCCTGGATGCTTCCGGAAGCATCTTAAGTTTTAATCCTTCTTTAACAGATGTATTGGGATATTCTGCAGAAGAAGTTCCATACCTTTCTTTTGATTCGCTGCTTTCTGAAGAAGAGGGATTGCGGGCAAGGAAGTACTTGGCTAAAACGATAAGCGGAATTCCGGGAAAATTTGATATTGAGGCAATCCATAAAAATGGAAATACTGTCATATTGAATGTGACGACTGTTCCGGTTTATATCGATGACAAAATTGATGGCATCTATGGCATCGCCAAAGATATTACTGAACAGGTTAACGCTCTGGAGATTATTCATAAGCAGGCTTATCAGGATGATTTAACGTCCCTGCCAAACAGGCGCTCCTTCAGAGAACAGGTTTCCCGGGTGCTTCAAGAAATGGGCCCAAGCAAATCAGCCGCTATTTTCCTGCTGGATATGGACCGGTTCAAGACAATTAATGATACGCTGGGACATTCTTATGGAGATTTGTTATTGGTGGAAATGGCCTCACGTTTTGAAAAGAACATCGGTGCAAATGTACTCTTGGCAAGAATGGGCGGAGATGAGTTTACTTTGTTTCTCCCAAATATAAAGCAAGTTTCGGAGGCTGAAAAGCTGGCAGATAAACTGCTCAAATCGCTGAATGAGCCGTTTACACTACATCATCATGAAATATACACGACTGCAAGCATTGGGATTGCCGTTTTCCCTCATGATGGATCAGATATTGAAGAGCTGCTTAAAAAAGCAGATTTAGCCATGTACCTGGCAAAGGAAACGAGTAAGTCCACCTATCAGATTTATACAAAGTCGATTGATAGCCGTTTAGATAAGATTCAATTGGAAGAAGAAATGAGAAGGGGGATTGGATCAGAGGGTGAATTTATCTTACACTACCAGCCGAAGATCCATATCAAGTCTGAAGAAGTGACAAGCTTAGAGGCGCTGGTACGCTGGAATCATCCGCGGCTTGGATTTGTATCTCCTGCAGATTTTATCCCGCTGGCAGAAGAAACGGGTTTAATTGTTCCATTAGGCGAAAAAATATTAAGAATGGCCGTTTCACAGCTGAAAAAATGGCATGAACAGGGATTTTCTCATCTTCAGGTGGCCGTGAATGTGGCGACAAGGCAATTTATGGAGAACAGCTTTCTCAGCGAGCTGGAAACAATTCTGACAGAATATGATCTGGAAGGTAAATATCTGGAATTGGAAATTACAGAAAGCACGGCGATGAAAAATGTGAGCCGGGCCATTTATACGTTCAATAAGCTGAAGGAGATGGGCGTAGAAATTGCCATAGATGATTTTGGCACTGGTTATAGTTCTCTTGCTTATCTGAAGGATTATCCAATCAATACTCTTAAAATTGATCAGTCCTTCATAAGGAATTTGTCTGATGGTAATACGGCTGGGACAGATGAAGCAATTACAGCTTCCATAATCAGCCTTGCTAAAAATATGCAGCTTAATATAGTGGCGGAAGGTGTAGAAACAGAAAACCAGCTGAATTTCTTAAAAGAAAATGATTGTGATACTGTGCAAGGCTTTTTGTTCAGCAGGCCCCTTTCCGCTGAGGATCTTCAAGAGCAGTTCCTGCAGAAACCCCTGTTGCAAACCTAGCACAAAAAGAGCCATTTCATATGCACTGCACTCCAAAAGTTAGAGTTTAAATCTAATTTCAGGGGTGCAGTACATTCATAGTGGCTCTTTTTATTTGGCTCATTTCTTAAAGATTGTTGATTTTTTAATTTGTTATGTGAAGCGTTCCCATTGTCAAGTTAGGTTGATTGGGCGTAAGGTGCGAGAATTCTGCTTAGATTAGCAGAACAGGTGAGACCTAAACAGGGGCAGTCGGGGAGGCTCACTGGCTGCCCCGCGGAAAGCGGGCATCCTGGAGAGGAAATCAACCATCTAGTTTCATAGCAACAAAGTTTTACGAAAACAGTCTTTTATTTTTTGGTTTCGATGATGGCTAGGCCTCCAAAGCACTATTTAAATCATATTGCTCCAGATCTATATCGGTTTCAAGCCCGAGTGCAAGCTTTGATAGCTGATAACCAATATAGGGTCCCATTGTAAGGCCTGAAGCTCCAAGACCGTTAGCGGCCAATATTCCCTCCCAGCCTGGCAGGGAACCGATAACAGGCAAAAAGCCTGGTGTAAAGGGGCGGAATCCGGTTCGGGCTTCAAGAAAGGAAGCTTGTTCAAGCCCAGGGGCAGAAAGTAAGGCCTTATTCAAGACTTCCTGCAATCCGCCAGCCGTAACCCGGCTGTCGTATTCTTCTGTATTTTCATGAGTTGCCCCGGCTACCAGCCTGTCTTCAAAGGCCAGCAGATATTGATCACTTGGAGGCATGACGACGGGCCAGGTTTTTGTACTTATCCCAGGAAGGTTTAGATGAACGATTTGCGCCTTCTGGAAGGTGACTTGAAAATTAACTCCAAGGGGCTTCAGCAGCTGATTTGCCCAGGCGCCGGCACAGACAATTACCATACCCTCTAAAGCTTCACCATTCACATTAGCCCCGATTACCTGTTTATCCTTAAAATTCAGAGATGCTGCTCCCTCTATAAAAACAGCACCGTTTTTTTCGGCAGCCCTGAGCAAGGAATCACGGAGGGCACGTCCATCAACACGTGCCGCGCCGCTGACATGGACAGAACCGATTCCTTCTGCAAGAGGAGGGAAAAGGATCCTTGTCTGCTCAGGAGTAAGAATGGTGATATCACCCATCTCAGGTGCGTCTTCTTTTCGCTTTAATGCCCGTTCTTTCATGGCAATAAGCTTTTCGCTATCACTGTGGAGGCTGACAGCGCCGACTTGTGCATATCCGGTATCTGTTTCACCGTCCTGTTTAAGGGACTCTATCAGATCCGGGTAAAACCTTGCACCTTCTTTTGCAAGCTTATACCAGGCTTTATTACGGCGCTGCGACAGCCATGGACATACAATGCCTGCTGCTGCATCAGTAGCCTGCCCCCTGTCTTTACGGTCGGCAATGACAACCTCTGCCCCGCTTTTGGCCAGCTGATAAGCCGTGGAAGCACCAAGGATTCCGGCTCCGATCACTATGTATCTCTGCATAAATAGACACTCTCTTCTTTATCAGCATCAGCACATGTATCACAATGGCAATGCATTAATTGCTAAATATAGAGATTATCATAACATGGTGTCCTTGGTTTATCCAAAGGAAGAGGAAATCCTTATAAGGTTAAATTAAAAAAATGGAATATTCTAAAATTTAACGGACAGCTGATTGACTGAATGCAGGAATCTTGTTACGATTTTCAATATGGCAAGCAGAGGAGGGCACTATGAATACAGTATCTGGCTTTCATTTAAATGAATTCGCTCAAGGCTTGGATAGAGATGATTCGCTTAAGGCATATAGGGATGAATTTTATACAAAGCCAGGCAGCATTTATCTTGACGGAAATTCATTGGGGCTTTTGTCAAAAAGAGCAGAAAAATCTCTGCTTGATACTCTGAATGACTGGAAGACATATGGCATTGACGGATGGACACAGGGAAACAATCCCTGGTTTTACTTATCAGAAAAAATGGGAGCGCTTTTAGCGCCCCTAGTTGGGGCATCATCTCCTGATGAAGTGATTGTCACAGGCTCTACAACGGTTAATCTTCATCAATTGCTGGCTACATTTTATAAACCCAAGGGAGACAGGAAAAAAATCTTGGCGGATGAATTAACGTTTCCTTCCGACATTTATGCCATGCACAGCCAGCTGGAAATGCATGGTTATGATAAAACGAATTTGGTGCAGGTGAAGAGCAGGGACGGGCGATTCCTGGAAGAAGATGATATCATTGATCAAATGACGGAAGAAATTGCGTTAATTATATTGCCGACAGTCTTATATCGAAGCGGCCAGATTCTTGATATGAAACGTCTGACAGCAGAGGCGCATGAAAGGGGCATTATCATCGGTTTTGATGGCTGCCATTCTGTCGGAGCCATTCCGCACTATTTTGGCGAATGGGGTGTGGATTTTGCTTATTGGTGCAATTATAAGCATCTTAATGGAGGGCCGGGAAGTGTCGGAGGCCTTTATGTGAATTCCAGGCATTTTGGAAGGAATCCTGGGCTTGCAGGCTGGTTTGGATCTGATAAAAACAAACAATTCGATATGGAGCATCTGCTGACACCTGCACAAAATGCAGGAGCTTACCAAATCGGGACCCCGCATGTGCTTAGCATCGCCCCTTTAATCGGATCACTCGAGATGTTCAGTGAAGCAGGAATTGATAGGATACGCCAGAAATCCCTTCAAATTAATGAATATTTGATGGATCTGATTTCTTTTGAGCTTGGCAATATGGGCTTTTTTATCGGAAATCCAACAGAGGATAGCCGAAGGGGCGCACATATCAGTCTGGAACATAAAGAAGCAGCGCGGATTTGCAAAGCCCTTAAGGCAAATGGAGTTGTGCCGGATTTCAGGGCCCCTAATATCATTCGTCTGGCTCCGGTCGCCTTGTATACAGCCTACACAGAAGTGTGGGAGGCGGTTCAGATTCTTAAGAAAATCATGATTGGGAAAGAATATGAAAACTTTAAGAATGAGCGGGACGTGGTTGCTTAAGACAAGGCAGGGAGGATAAAAATTGAATAGCTACAAAAGCAGTAAGAATCCCCCTGAAAACGCGGGATTAAAAAGGGAAATGAGTACAAAGCAGCTGACCATGATTGCCATGGGATGCGCCATTGGGACTGGATTGTTCCTGGGAAGCGGGCTTGCCATTACGACTGCGGGCCCAAGCGTATTGGTGAGTTATGCCATTGGGGCATTTATTGTACTTTTATTAATGGGATGTTTAGCTGAAATGACGGTCGCCTATCCCACCTCGGGCTCATTTGGGACCATTGCTGAGAAATATGTCAGCCCTATGGCGGGATTTCTGGTCCGTTATTCGTACTGGATTGCCAATGTGCTGGCAGTCGGTGTAGAGATAAGCGCCAGCACGGTGTATATGAAATATTGGTTCCCTGCAGTTCCGCAGATATGCTGGATATTATTATTTGCCATCCTGCTAATCTATGTAAATTTGAAAAGTGTGCATACCTTTGCAACCTTTGAATACTGGTTTTCAATGATTAAAATCAGCGCCATTATTTTATTCATTCTGCTGGGGATATATGTATTAACCGGTTCTTCACATGCTGAAATGGGACCAGGCAATTTAACAAATGACGGAGGCTTTCTCCCATTTGGAGTAAAAGGTATGTGGATAGCAGTATTCATTTCCCTATTCAGTTTTCTTGGAACAGAGTTAATTGCAGTTACGGCCGGGGAAACAAAGGATCCTGATACGGCTGTACCGAAAGCTTTGAAAGCAACGGTGTTCAGGCTTTCGCTGTTTTATGTAGTGACTATCGGGATCATGCTGATGATTGTTCCATGGAAGTCTGCAGGCATCGAAGAGAGTCCGTTTGTTAAGGTCATGGAAATACTAAAAATCCCTTATGCATCCGGAGTCATGAATTTTATCGTATTGACTGCTGCTTTATCCGCTATGAATAGCCAGCTTTATGCCTCGACAAGGATGATTTTTTCCTTGTCCCGCGAAGGCTCGGCTCCGGCTGTTTTCGGCAGGGTAAATAAACATGCAGTACCGAGGAATGCGCTGGCTGTTTCAACTGCAGGGATTTTTCTTGCAGGGATTGTCAGCGCCCTTAAGCCAAACACCTCATATTCTTTCATGATGGGCATTTCTATGTTCGGTGCCATTTTTACCTGGTTCATGATATTTGTTTCACATTTATTTTTCAGGCAACAATGGGAGAGGAATGGCGGGAGGAATTTGCCGGTAAGAATGATGGGATATCCGTACCTGCCTTTGTTAGGAGCATTTCTCTTGCTTTGCCTGATTGTCACTACATGGTTTACCGATTTTAAGATTCTGCTTCAGTTTGGTGTTCCATGGCTTTTATTTTTGTCACTGATTTACTGGATCGGAAAAAAGCGAAAACGCAGATCCGTTTAAGCATTCATGCAGAAAAGGGGATTTCCGGGATGGAAAAAGGCAATCAAGAAAAGGAAAATCAGCTCCATACAGATTTTGAAAAAGAAATGTCGTATGGAGATTATCTTCAGCTTGATAAAATCCTGACAAGCCAGCATCTCTTGTCAGATCATCATGACGAAATGCTTTTTATCGTGATCCATCAAGCAAGTGAGCTATGGATGAAGCTTGCGATTCATGAATTGACTGCGGCTCGGGATTGTATCATGGATAATAATCTTGAGCCTTCATTTAAAATGCTTTCCAGGGTGTCGAGGATTCAGCAGCAGCTGACCCAGTCCTGGAGCGTGCTGTCTACCCTGACACCCTCTGAATATATGGAATTTAGGGACAAGCTAGGGCACTCCTCCGGTTTTCAATCCTATCAAAACCGGCTCATTGAATTTGCACTTGGCAGCAAAAACGCTAAAATGCTGTCTGTCTATCAGCATGACGAAAAACTGCTCCAAATCATGCAGATAGCCCTGCATGCGCCAAGCATTTACGATGCTGCCATCAGGGCACTTTCCCATAAGGGGCTGCACATAGATGAAGATGTGCTTAATCGCGATTATTCTGAACCCTATCAGCATAATAAAAGTGTAGAGGATGCATGGCTTACTGTTTATCAAAATGTCGGGCAGTATTGGGATTTGTATGAACTGGGCGAGAAGCTGGCAGATATCGGCAGCCAGCAGCAAATTTGGCGATTCAACCACATGACCACAGTCGAACGGATTATTGGGCACAAGCAGGGCACAGGGGGATCCTCAGGAGTGACCTACTTGAAAAGAGTGCTGGACCAGGGGTTTTTCCCTGAAATATGGAGCCTTAGAACCCGGTTATAGAAATAAAACCGCAGTGAAAAAAGGGGATGAACCCAAATGAAGAAATGGAAAGATATTTCCCAGAAGCTTGATGAAAGGGTGGCTGTTTGGCCGGGAGATACTGCGTTTTCCTATCAGCGGAATTGGACAAAAGAAGAAAGCGGTTCTGTTAATGTCGGACAGCTGACTATGAGTATACATACCGGCACACATATCGATGCCCCTTTTCATTTTGACGATAAAGGAAAAAAGACGGGTGAATTGGATATAGAGCTGTATATCGGAAAAGCCCGGGTCATTCATCTCCCTGGCAGGAATTCCATCTCTGCCCGGGATGTTAGCCAGTTCAATATAGAGGGAGTGAAGCGCCTCTTGATTTATACGGGTTCCTGGAAGGACAGAAGTGTTTTCCCTGACTCGATTCCGCCGATTGAACCGGATTTGGCCGTGTGGCTTGCGGATAAAGGCGTCCGTCTGCTTGGCCTTGATTTGCCTTCTGTAGATCCAATAGAAAGCAAGGAACTGCCTGCACATCATGCCCTTTCAAAAAATGGGATCCATATTTTAGAAGGACTTGTACTTGATAAGGTGTCTCCCGGAGATTATGAACTTGCAGCCCTGCCTCTTTATTTAGCGGATGCAGATGGAAGTCCGGTCAGGGCAGTTTTGAGAGAATTATAGATAACAAACAGTGAAGAGGGCCAGGTGATCCTGGCTTTTTTGTTTTGCTGAATGGCCGATTTACCTGATAAGGAGTGCTTGGTTATTTTGTTAGAATAAAATGCAGCCCAATGCCGTATTTTAACAGTAAACATATTAAAGGAGGATGAACAAGCATGTGGAAATCACACATAGGATTTCTCCGGGGAATTGGGCTGATTGAGGGCATTTCATATTTAGTTCTGCTTTTTATCGCCATGCCATTAAAATATTTTGCACATGTTCCTATCTTTGTCAGGATTTTTGGAATGGCCCACGGTGTGTTGTTTGTGCTATTTGTCCTTGCCCTTATTGGGGTATGGAGCAAGCATCGATGGTCCCTGATTCGAGTGCTAGGCGCATTTACCGCTTCATTGCTGCCTTTCGGTACCTTTCTCTTGAATGGGCGCCTGCCAAAAGATTGAGTAAATACAGCTTATCAAAAAGAAGTGGGCATAAGCTCACTTTTTTACTTTTCAGCGGGGAATACAGTAAAATGAGAAAAAAGGGAGGAAGACAATGGGACACGCACAAATTATCGAAAGCAGATTAGAAAAGGAGCAAAACCGCTATATTTTTCTCGGTCTATACACAGCGGATGATTATACCAGCTCTGTGACTGGGGATTTCGTCTTTATCCATTGGCTCGATAATGAAGGAGTGAATGGGGTAATAAAAGGCACTGCACACTTTGAGGAATATTGGATGAATGAGATGGATCCGAGCAGGCAGCAAGAAGTGAAGCAGCAAATAAATGCCTCCGTCAAGGACTACCTCAGAGAAAATAGATTGAAGTTTATGCTGGAAGGATATAATGTCGGCTTAAGATTAGGGGAGAATTAAATTCTCCTCTTTTTTTTAGGCTGTTTTCGTAAACTTTGCCGCTATGGAACAAGGGGATGATTTCCGCTTCAGGCTGCTCGCTTTACGCGGGGCGGGCGGTGGGCCATTGCTGCATCCCTTTTCCTAATATCGGAGATGTGTTAAGGGGTCTTAATAATAAAGAAAATGGTTAGGCATGATAATGTGCGGATTACATTCTGGTGTCAGAACAAGAAGGAATTAAAAAACCTCAAGCAGAAATCTTTAATAGATGTTAGGTATTTTGGATGTATATGGAAGGGGATGAAGGAATGAAGTTTTATATTGGTTCAAGTTTTCAAAATATAAAACAAGTTAGACATGTTGCAAAAGTACTAACATTTAATGGATTTATCCACACCTATGATTGGACTGAAAATGAAAGAGCAGATACTCTTGATAAGCTGCAAAGTATAGGAGAAGAAGAAAAGCAGGCTGTTACCGAATCTGATTTTGTAATTATTCTTCTGCCAGGAGGGAAAGGAAGTCATATTGAGTTAGGCATTGCACTGGGGTTAGGCAAACCCTTATATTTGTATTCTCCTTCAGATGTGATTAATGATCCCGCTGAATCAAGCACGTTTTACCATGTTTCAGGCGTAAATAAGTTTACAGGCAGCATAGATGACTTTCTGCTTCACTTGTTAAAACATGAATTAGTAACGGACTAAAAGTAATGCATTAAACCGCTAAGAAGATTCTTTTTCTTGCCTCAAAGGCAGAAGTACTACTGGTGGTACATATTATACAGCTTTTTATATGTCACAGTGATTTCTTCAAGGAAAGCCTGAAGCTGCCTATATTTCTGCAGGGGGACTTTTGCGCCGAATTTTTCATCGAGTTCTATAAGTTCAATCTGGTGCCAATTACTGAGGTCATCTTTTTCAAGCAAATGAAGGTTTTTATGGACGATTGCCCGGATCTTGTTAATAAGCTCATTCCATTTTTCCGCATCCTGAATGACAGGGATATCATCTTCAGGGATGATTGCCCCGTCCAAGGCTCCTTTTGAAGCGGTATAAAAGCTGTTCTTGAGCTTCTCCTTATGAGTCAAACTGATGCTGAACAGCTCGTTATATACCTCTTTTAGCTTTTGTTCATTGATTACTTGTTTTTTCAATCTTTTTCCTTGTGAGTTCTCTTTTATATATAGTAAAAGTGTAGTGAATATCGTAGTTATCAATGGAATAAGCAGGATGTTTATCATATTGTGCCGCCTTCCTACATTGATGATTCCCTCAAATGGCAGGTTGTAAAGAGTATATGCCCCGGGCTCATATAGATGATTGATGGAAGAATGGACAGATAAAAAAACCTGCAGCAAAAGTGCAGGGAGGGATTACAGAAATTTAATCAAGAACTGCTTACTTCACAATGATAACCGGACACTCCGCACTTTGGGCAACACGATGGCTTATGCTTCCAAGCAGGGCTTCCTTAATGATGCTTTTTCCGGTGGTGCCCATCACAATGGCATCATAATGGTGCTCTGCAGCAAAGTCTCTGATAATCTGTGAGGGATCTCCTTCAAAGTTATGTGTTTCATACGAAATGCCTGATTCAGACAAAAATTGTATAGCAGGTTTTAGGATATCCTGATTTTCTTCATCCATTAATTGATCAAGATCCATGTACGCTGGTTCTTGCAGAGGAAGGTTTCTAGTCACATGAAGAATGGACAATTTTTCTGAGTTCAATGCTTTTGCGAGTGATGCAGCATGCATTAAAGCCCGTGATGAAGACGCAGAACCATCAAATCCTACTAAAATTTTCTTATACATATAAACTCCTCCTTTATGAATAATGCTCTGTATTCACACCATTCGGCAAAGATGTATTTACAGGGCTGTGTCAAGAATTAAACGTTATAAATATGTATAACTGTAATGTTCCTTCAGGGAAAATATACCCTAAAACCTCTGCACCTAACCGCCAGCCAGGTAATTCTTGAAATATGGAATAATGCTTAGTGGTGAAAAGCAAAGGCTTTTTCTTAAGGCTGTTTTCGATAGCTTTGCTGCTATGTAACAGGGGGAATTCCCGCTTCAGGATGCCCGCTTTCCGCGAGGCGGGCGGTGAGCAGCCTCAGCAATGCCTGCGGTGTCTCACCTTCCCGCTAATCTAAGCAGGAGTGCAAGCATTCTGGAGCGGACAACAGACAAAGAAAAAGAGTGCTGCCGAGCATGAAAGAGGCCAGTCCTAAATTAAGGACTGGCCAGTTCAATCTGTACTATCATAAATAAACGATGCGTATTAGAACCTCTTTGGGAATTTTTATTTAAAATGGGTATTTTCTTGCTTCTCTTTGGACGGTGACCCACTTGGCACTGGTGAATTCTTCAAATCCCCATTCCCCGCCATATCTGCCAAGTCCAGATGCTTTTTCTCCGCCAAATGGGGCATTAGGAGAAGAATTAACAGTCTGGTCGTTAACATGAGCCATTCCGCTTTCAATTTGACGGGCAAACTCTATTCCCCGTTCAAAATCCTGAGTGAAGACTGCACCTGACAGTCCATATTCTGTGTCATTGGCCATCTCAAGAGCCTCTTCTTCCGAGTCAAAAGGAATAATGATTGCTACAGGCCCGAAGATCTCTGTCTGAGCCAGCTTTGATTTATTGTCTACATCAGCAAATACAAAAGGAGTAAGGATATTTCCATCCTGCTTGCCTTCCAATACAAGATTGTTTCCTTCTTTTTTGCCTTCTTCTACAATGTTCAGTATCTTCTTGAGCTGGTTATCATTAATGATTGGCCCGATAATGACTTTCGGATCGACAGGGTTTCCATAAGGAAGCTCACTCGCTCTTTGGACATAACGGTCAACGAATTCCTTATAATGCTTGCGATGGACCAGAATACGATTGGTTATCATGCAAATCTGGCCTTGATGAATGAATTTGCCGAAAATCGCTGCATTAATGGCCTGATCTATATCGGCATCCTCTAATACTACAAGGGGACTGTTTCCTCCAAGCTCTAAGGCTGCCTTTTTGAGGTGCTGGCCGCACAAAGCTCCGATATGGCGCCCGACTGCTGTTGAGCCGGTAAAGGAAATAACCTGGGGAATAGGGTGCTCTACAAAAAAATCCCCGACTTCTTCGATGGCAAACGTAAGCACATTCAGGACACCCTTAGGCAGCCCTGCCTGCTCAAAAACCTCTCCAATGATATAACCGCCTGAAATTTGCGTTTGCAAATCAGGTTTAAGAACAACGGCATCACCTACTGCAATAGCAGGTGCAACTGCTCTCATTGAGAGAAATAGCGGGTAGTTAAATGGAGAGATGATGCCCACTACACCAGCAGGCTTATGGAAAACAAGGCTTTCTTTTCCTGGCATGCTTGAAGGGAGAGAGACGGGCATCTCCATGCGTTCGCTATAATTTGCGGCATCTTTAATCATTTCGATGATGCTGATGACTTCACCTGTTGCCTTCAATACAGAACTTCCTGTTTCTTTTGAAATAATCTCGGTGATTTCCTGTTTTCGTTCCCCGAATATTTCTGCTGCACGAAAAAGGATTTCTTTTTTTTCAGCAGAAGGGACCTTTGCCCAGGTTTTCTGTGCTGATCTTGCAGCTTCATAAGCTTCATTAACATCTTCTTTATTTGATAATTTAACAGAAGCAATAACCTCTTTATCAAATGGGTTGACGTTATCATATATTAATTGGCTGCGGCCATTACGCCATTCTCCGTTTATAGATTGCTTAGAATATTTATTTAACATCTATTTGACCTCCTGGGACTTATGCTTATTGGAATCTATCTCCTATTAAGTTAAAGGAGACTTCACTAGTCATTATAGAGGGTTATACCAATAGTGTATAATACATAATTCATTATATAATAATAGTATTAAGTCTATTAGAGAAGGCGGTTAAAAACAATTGGAATTATTACAGCTTAAGTACTTTCAAACCGTGGCACGGCTTGAGCATATGACACATGCAGCTGAGGAGCTGAAGATTGCCCAGCCATCTTTAAGCAAAACCATCTCGCGCCTTGAGGAAGATTTGGGTGTTCCTTTATTTGACCGTATAGGAAGGCAGATTAAACTGAATCAATACGGAAAAACCTTTTTAACAAGAGTAGACCGTATATTCATGGAGCTTGGAGAAGCCAAGAGGGAATTGGAGTATTTATCAGGACTTCATCTCGGAATGGTGCAGCTGGCTATCTCCATCCCAAGTATCTTGCCAGATTTAATCAGCTCGTTTTTAGCTCAGCATAAAAATATCTTTTTTCAGCAGCTGGTAGCAGGAAAATGAATCCATGGTCCATTTGCTGGAAAAAGGGGAAATAGATATGTGCATTTCATCTACACCAATTGAAGGCCCAGACATTGAATGGATTCCGCTGTTAACGGAGGAAATCTATTTAATGGTTCCTGAAAACCATCATTTAGCAGGAAGAGAAAGCATTGATCTTGAGGAAGTTAAAAATGAGGCATTCATCAGTTCAAATACCGGATTGGGAGTGAGAAGCATTACGGATTATTATTGCAGGGAAGCTGGCTTTGTTCCTAGAGTATCCTTTGAGGGAGATGAAACAATGGTGATAGCAAAGCTGGTTCAGCAAGGGCTTGGAGTTGCCTTTGTTCCTGCCTTGATTTGGCATATAGCACCTCATAAGTCCGTATCCTTGCTGCGTATTAAAAAACCTGTTTGCGAGCGGACCATTGGTGCCGGAAGATCCAAACGAAGGCATCCTTCTATTGCTGCTTCAAACTTCTTTGAGCATGTGATTGATTATTTTGCTGATATCTCTTCCAGAATTACAAAAAACATTTAGAGAAAGCAAGAAAGAAGACATTAAGCTGTCTTCTTTCCTGTTTCTTACTATCCTTTACCACCTGTGAGCCTTTGCATTGCTTCTTAGTATAATGTTTGTCTGCGACATTGCAGTATGTCCATTTACTTGAGAGTTCGAACGCTTAGGTCTTGTCCAATTATGGTGAAACTGCTGTGAATGCGGATCTAGATGTTCTCTATAACTCATTCTAAGATCACCTCATCATTAGGATTGGATAGCAGGAAACCTTTGATATTGCATGAATATCATTTAAGAGTATGTGATAAATGCCTGAAAAAAATACATAGCTATTCTTGTGGATTAAATCCTGTTTAGTGCAGTACCTTTAAGCTTCTCTTTTGATATTATGAAGATCCTTGAAGACAATGCCAGTCAAAATGTATTGAAGATACATACAGTCATTTAAGTTTTTTTTGCTGATATACTGCAGGTTAACAAGCAGATCGTTAAGCTGTTCTTTGCTTAAATGTGTTAATAGCAAATTAATGGCCTTTGTTTTGCTGATTTTTATATACTCTTTTCGATTAGCCTTTATAGCCATTTCTTTAAACGGGGAAATATAGAGTGTAAGCAAGTCCTTCATCTCATTTGTGGTCAGCCTGTCGAATGTCCATTTCTCCATTTGCCGTCTCCTTCTTTCAGGGCATATTTTTAAAATATTTAATTTTCTTTATATTTCCATACCCCGTATCAACAGATTCATTCAAATTTCGCCACAGAATTATTGTGAAATAAAAAAATGGTAGTAAAGACTTGCGCAGATGGTAAGTGGAAATTCATAAAAATACCACAAAAAGGATATTTTAACCATCTTATTACATGTGCCGTCAACTGTGAAAAAACCTGTAACCCGATAAACTTGAACAGATTTCCGTTTAATATTTGAAAGCTGTCTGGAGATTAAGCCGGAGATAACTGCCTTAAAATCAGGCTGGCCAGAAAGACACGGGCTGATAAAAGCTGTATTTTAAATCATTAATGAAAAACAGATAATTAAATAACGCATGATTCCCCTCGTTTCTGCTGCTTGTTCTCCTTTTTGACAAATTTCAGTCCTTATCGTCGGTTTTTGTTTATATCATCTTGGCAGCTGCGGTGTTAATATTAAGAAAAATCTAAATATTATTACGGGTTACTTTTATCGAATGGAGTCCCTCCTAATAATAGAAAGGGGGATTTAATGAAAGAGCTGATAACTGGCATGGTATTGGAGCTATCCAAAAGACCCTTGTCCGGGAGCGAAGTTGTCCATACTTTTAAACTTAATCAAGAAGATATTGTGTCTGTGTCATATGACAATAACATTTCGATATATCATTTAAATCTTATAAAGAAGCAGCAAGTGGTCTATTGTTTTGACGAACATGAAGCGGCCGATTTGATTATGCTGCAGCTTGCAAAATGCCATAAAAACTGACCATTCATGAGCCATCATAAATGTGCGGTTTTTTTTTGCTGTTTTTGTAAACTTTGCTGTTTTGAAACAATGTTTTTCTTTTCAGTGGAGCGGGTGTAGATCCCCCTCACTGCACCTGCAGAGGGAGCCTATATTCATCATCGGTTTAGAATAGGCTCCCTGTGGGCTTTGCACAGCGTCCGACTGCAGAAATGCATGCCCGGACTCTTTAGGTTAATATCCCTGTAAATGAAAAATGAGATGTTGTCATTCACCGATATAAGAGGAGCCGGCTGGGATAAGCAGCCGGCTTTGTTCTGGCTTATTAATTTTTTTAACAATGGGGAAAGTGCATATCACCCGAGCCTGCCTGTTTAATGAATAGGCAAACAGATTTGTACTTCTGTGCCTTTTCCGATTTCGCTTTGAAAGGTCATCTTACCTTTATGGGCCTCTATGATCCTGTAGCTGACAGTCAATCCAAGGCCAGTGCCTTTTTCTTTGGAAGAGTAAAAAGGCTCGCCTAAATGCCTGACCCTGTCTTCTTCAATGCCGCAGCCATCATCCTTAATGGTCATGATTACCCAGTCGGCTTTGGTGTTGAAGTCGATCCAGATATGCCGGGAAGAAGCTTCAATGGAATTTTTAATAATATTAATGAAAACCTGCTTCAAACCATTCGCTTCACAGGAAATGGGCGGGACGCTTTTTTTTGCATTTATTAATAGCTCAGAACTGTAATAGGCGGCTTCCGGCTCAAGAAGAGTATTCACATCGCGAAGCAGCTGGATAAGATTGTGTTTCTTGAAATGGGATTCCTGCGGTTTGGCGAGAACAAGCAGTTCACTGACAATCTGGTTGATTCGATCAAGCTCGCTTAACATAATTGAGTAATAGTTTTGATATTGTGTTTCGTTATCCTTCAATAGCTGAACAAAGCCTTTCAGGGAAGTTAACGGGTTCCGTACCTCATGGGCTACACTCGCAGCAAGCTCACCGACAACCGATAGCTTTTCTGTTTTCCTTAGGATGGCTTCAGTTTCCCTTATTGCTGTTACATCCTTGGCATAACCGATAATCCCGGCCATTTCACCATCAATCAGGATAGGGACGAATGTGCAGGATAAAAGGAAGACCTCGTTACTTACAGAATTGAAACGGAAGTCCCCGCTTGTAATGCCGGCTTTGCTTTCTTTTACTTGATCAATTGAGCGCTTCAGTTTAATTCTATCCTCGGTATCTGCAATAAAATCGCTGATGCAGGCTCCGGAAAGCTGATTATGGAAAGGTCCTATGATGTTTCTGAATTTGGGATTGACGTTGGTTATATTTCCATACAAATCCATCATGAAAACAGGATCAGGATTATAATCAAATAGGGATTTATACTGCTGCTGGCTGTCGGATAGTTTTTTTTCAGTGTTTACCCGCTCAGTAATATCTCTTCCAATGACCACTAGAGCCCTTCTGGAACCATCTTCATGGAAAAGGGGAACCTTAATGGTGTCGAAGGTTTTAATCTCTCCATCAGGCAGGGGGATCTTTTCTTCGCAGCGTGTTATATGGCCCTTTTTCCAGGTTTCTTCATCAGAAACCTCGCAATATAGCAATGCTTCATTATAAAAGCTAGTATAATTGGCTAACTCAGAATCCTTTTTCCCTTTATAATCAACATGCTCTAGCTCAAATAGCCTTCTGCCAAAATCATTTGCTTCTATCCATCTGCCATTTCCATCTTTGAAATTGACAAAATCCACCATTGAGTTGATTAAGGTCTGCAATCGCTGCTGGTCTTCATCAAGTCCGTCTGACTTTTTCCTGGCAGCAATAAAAAAATGCAGCATAATTCCAGAGAATGCTATGAATATAGCACTGAGGATAAATTGAATGATTGCTATCCCATTCAACTGTTGAACAAAGAAGAGGAGACAGAAGTCAAAGAGCAGGAAAACGGCAATACCCAATAAGATATAGATAAGCAAATTGTTATGTTTAATCATGATTGTTTCCCTCGATTTCCCAAACACTTGTACTAATAATAATTATTTCAAATATATATTTTAACAGAAAAAAGATGGAAAAGATATACATCGGGCCAAAGGAACGCTGCTTGATCCGCGACTTTTCCTTTGAAGGTTTAACGGGGCTTTGAAAAAGATAAGTAAAAAGCGGGCAGAATGGCTCTGCCCGCTTTGATCATGAAGAAGCTTTACTGTATTGAGGAGGGGGATCTTCTGCTAAACGATTCTGCCCATTCCACGATTGAAGCCAGTTTTTCACTGCCGCTATCATGATAACCACACCCAGTACGAGCATGATGATGGAAAGTACGGCATTGAGCACGCTGTAACCTGCTGCTTCTGTGTTTAAGTAAACATTTTTCACCATCCAGTAACCTGCATAGTTCACGGTTATATACAAATATGCCAGCGGAATCAGGCATGTCAGCATATATCTTCGCTTATCAGCCACTTTGAGGATAACGGTAGCCCCGATAATCAGGCCAATGGATGCCATCAGCTGATTGGAAACACCAAATAATGCCCAAACAGATCCGATATCTCCGGAAAATAACAGGTAGCCCCATAATAAGCATGCTAAGGCACTAGCGAATATGTTCCCCGGAAGCCAGTCTGTGTTTTTCATAGGTTTATAAAATGCCCCTGCAAAGTCCTGGATAATATAACGGGCAACCCTTGTACCGGAATCGATGGCAGTAAGGATGAATAGTGCTTCGAACATAATGACGAATTGAAAGAAGAAGGATGCAAGCTTTGAAAACCACGGAATATCCGTGAAAATATATGTCATTCCTACAGCAAGTGTTACAGCTCCGCCTGTGCGCCCTTCGAGATTTAGGCCGATTTCTTTGCTTAACGTTCCGAGGCTGACAGTGTTCATTCCGAGTGTCTTGAAAACTTCCGGTGCAGAGTTAATGGCGAAATAGTCACCTGGATGCAGCGCTGTGGCAGCAACCAGTGCCATGATTCCGACGAGGCACTCTACGAGCATCGCTCCAAAGCCGATTGGTTTAATATCGCTCCAGCGGTCAAGCATTTTTGGTGTCGTTCCTGAACCTACAAAGGCATGAAACCCCGAGATTGCCCCGCAGGCAATGGTAATGGAGATGAAAGGCCAGACAGGACCATTCATAACTGGGCCGCCGCCTTTTATGAACTCCGTGAATGCTGGCATGTG
Organism: Bacillus sp. OV322; assembly: GCF_900112495.1. GTDB lineage: Bacteria > Bacillota > Bacilli > Bacillales > DSM-1321 > Peribacillus. Next base: position 282,183 of record NZ_FOMA01000007.1, on the reverse strand, counting down.
CAGACTTGGATTTACAATAAAGACACCAGCGATAAGTGCAATAAAGACACCAATTTTCATGAAGCTGCTTAAATAATCACGAGGTGCCAAAAGAAGCCAGACAGGAAGCGCAGCCGCAAAAAATGCGTAAATTGGCAGGATGATGGATAGTGAGGTAATATCCAGCGTCAGAAAATCACCAAGAGCAGAATGCTGTATGTATGGCCCGGAAAAAACAGCGGCCAAAATCAGGACAAAACCAACAATGGAAGCTCCTTTTAAGTTTCCTGTTTTCTTATGATAGATTCCGACTCCCATTGCGATAGGAATCGTGATACCGACGGAAAAAGTACCCCAAGGGTTATTTTCCAGTGCATGAAGTACGACCATGGAAAGCCCTGCCATCGTAATGGTTATGATGAAGAGCATGGCAAGTCCTGTACAGAAGCCGGCTACAGGTCCCAATTCTTTTTTTGCCACTTCGGCAAGTGATTGGCCATTCTGCCGCATCGATGCAAATAATACAACGGCATCGTGAACGGCACCGCCGATGACCGCGCCAATCAGCAGCCAAAGCAAGCCGGGGAGATAGCCGAATTGGGCGGCAAGGATGGGCCCGACTAGAGGGCCGGCGGCAGCAATAGCTGCAAAGTGATGTCCGAATGTTACCCAGCGGTTTGTCGGTACATAATCCTTTCCGTCTTCCAAGGCGTGTGCAGGTGTCTGCTTGGAATCATCCAGTTTTAATACTTTAGCAGCCATAAATGTGCCGTATAAACGATAAGCAATCATTAATATACAAATCGACCCGATAACCATAGTAATTGCATTCATTTCTATGCCTCCCGTAACGTTGTTATACGGTAACTATACCCCATGAAATAGAGTGTGACAGCGTTTTCAAAGTGACATGCCGGAAATTAAGGCTGAAATGCAGAATGATTCTGCTGAGTTACATATCCTATCTAAAATCCAAGCAGACTTTTTAATTCCTTTACATAGGTGCGGCTCACAGGAATTCTGGACTTGTCTGACATGATGAGGTTATAGGTGGAGTTGAACCATGGCTCTATTTCTTTAATATGATTCATATTCACCAGGTAACTGCGGTGAACTCTTACAAAGTATGGCTGGCTGAGTTTTTTCTCAAGAATGATCAGCGGTTCGGACACCTTATATTCCATGTTTAGAGTCTTAATGATCGTTCCATTATCAGTCCCTAAATAGATAATGGAATCGATATCTGCCATGACAATTTTTTCAGCAGTCATGATGGCAAGCTTTCCGGCCTTTTCAGCAGTTAACTTTGGCTTGTTTGTTTCGGTGAAACTGCCTATTGTCTTTATGCCCAGTATTTTATTTATCGTTTTCTTTATTCTATTTTCATCGAAAGGCTTTAACAGATAATCAGCTGCATCTAAGTCAAAAGCCTGAAGTGCATATTCATCATAAGCTGTAGCAAAAACAACAGCAGGTGCCGGATCCATCTTCTTGAGCTTTTCAGCCAGTGTGATGCCGCTTTCCCCCGAAAGCTCGATATCGATGAAAACAAGATCGGGTGTCAGTGCTTCCGCCTTTTTTAATGCTTCATCTATCGTGCCTGCCTCTCCGATTACTTCTACTTGTTTTGTCTGAAGCAGGAGGTATTTCAGTTCATCTCTTGCCAGCGGTTCGTCATCCGTGATGAGGGCTTTCAGCATAACGTTCATTTCCACCTTTCTGCAAAATCTCAAGCGGTATATTAAGTGTGACCGAGGTTCCCGTTCCTTCAAGGCTTTTTATTTCAAAGCTGGCGTCATAGTTGTACATTCCTTCCAGGCGTTCCCTTATATTAACCAGTGCTGTACCTGAACCCTGCTCGGAATGTACCTCCTTTTTTCCGAGAGCCTCAAGCTTGGCAGGGGATATTCCTTGCCCATTGTCCGTTACATCTATATGCAGCCGGTTTTCCTTTGCACAGGCAGTGATCTGGACTTCACCTGGGGCATTGGAATGCAAAAAGCCATAGCGAATTGCATTTTCAACAAGAGGCTGAAGGGTGAAGGGCGGAAGCAGGCACTTTTCCAGACCGGGTTCAATGTCAATAGCAACATGGTACTTATCCGGAAATCTGGCTTGCTCCAATGATAAATATGCCCTTACATGCTCCAGCTCCTTATCAAGCGGGATAAACATCTGTCTGGCACCCTGCAGGTTGCTTCTGAAAAACTGGCTGAGTTCCAAGAGCAGCTTTCTTGCCTTCTCCGCATCTGTTCTGCATAAAACAGAGATGGTATTAATGGCATTAAAGAGAAAATGAGGGTGTACCTGTGATTGCAAGGCCTTGATTTCTGCGTTTTTCAGCAATTTGCTCTGCCGTTCTGCTTCCGCAAGCTCCAGCTGTGCAGAAAATAATTTAGCCAGTCCTTCAGCCAGCTCATGTTCGACTTTCCCTAAGGAATTCGGGTTTTTAAAATACAGCTTGAGTGTGCCTGCTGTTTTATCATGAACTTTCAAAGGAAGGACAACTGCTGCCCTCAGAGGGCATTCATTATGAAGACAGAGAATCTCCTCACGGCTTTTGGCCGTCAAGATGTTGCCTTGCATAAGTACTTGTTTTGTCAGTTCGGTAGAAAACCCTTTTGTGGGAACATGATGATCTGAGCCTGCACCGGCATGAGCAAGCACACCGCTTGAATCTGTAATTGCAATAGCATCTGCATCTGTAAGGTCCAGCATAATTTTGGCCACTTCTTTACATGAAACAGAATTGAGGCCTTGCCGGAAATATGGAAGGGTCTTGTCAGCAATATCAAAGGCTTTATTTGTCTGAAGTGCCTTTGTACGCACTTCTTCCCGCAGGATGGATTGAATGATCAGCATGAACAGCAGTGTCCCAAAGCCATTAATGGCTACCATAGGGATTCCGATCATTTGAACAAGATCCCAGGCACGTTCAAAGGGCCTGGTCACCAAAATGATAATTGCCATTTGGACAATTTCCATTAAACAGCCTGCAGCTGCCGCATACCATGGCTGTATTGAGGAATTTTCTTTATTTTTTTTTCCAAGGTATCCTGCGGTCACACCGGCTAAAATAGCTGAGACAGCACATGCTTCCGCTGTGAATCCCCCCAGCATAAGTCTGTGGATTCCTGCAATAAGGCCAATGCCAAGCCCGACAAGCGGCCCGCCAAGCAGGGAACCAATGGCAATGCCCATAATTCTCGTATTGGCAATCGCACTATCAGGCTCCAGATTATAAAGCCAATTTCCTTTGCCAACTAAACTATGATGTATTTCTATGCCTGTATAATTACTAATGACGGCAAAAGCGCCAAATACAAGAACGAGAAATCCTTTTTCCTTTAGTCCTTGTTCATTGTGGATGATACGCCGGAATGGCTTGAATTGTGAAAGAAGGAATACTGCAATTAATATAATGCCTACTCTTTCTATCATTAGCGGGAGCAAATTGATCATGGCCTGCTCCTTTCATTTCCCGAAAATTTGAGTCCTTTGACTGATGAATATATTGAAGTGTTCATCCAGCCATCAGATAGGGGTTTCACCTTTATTTTACAATAGTAATGAAATAGTTGTCGAATATTGAAAAAATTCGGGTGGCCATTATGTAGGGATATTAGGGGCAGCCTTAGCGGTGGCATGGACCGTAGGGGACGGTCCAAATTGGAGGGTGAAGATTTTCAGCACTCTGCACTTTACCAGTTAGCAGGGATACGAAAATGAGAAAAGCCGGCATTGTAAGAACATAATCCGCAAATAACTGGCTGCTGTATCATTTATTCAATTTCCAGACGGAATAGTTTAGCCCAAGGGCGAAAGTAACCCAGGCGGCGTACGGCATCATGGCAAGCCCTGCAATTTTGTCATGCTGATAAAATTCATATACGGTCAATGTCAGAACGCTGAGAAAAAGGGCAATTTCCACAAAGGCTGTACCTCTAAGCCCCCACTTAAAGAATAAGAAAGACCATAAAAAATTAAGCCCAAGCTGAACATTATACAAGTTTTGAGCAGGCTTTCGGTCTTTTTCGGCTGTTTCATCTGCAGAAATTCTATAGTCTGCTATTCCCATGATGGTATACAATCCTGTCCACACAGCCGGAAACACCCAAGATGGAGGAGAAAAAGAGGGCTTTTTCAGATGGCGGTAAATTTCCTGGGCATTTTTTGCAGCAAGGATTCCTGCCAGTTAGCCTCCTACAACTGGAATTAAAATATGTGCTGCCAATTTCCCGGTTTTTACCCGGCCATTCACCTTGAAAATATTCATTTATATTCATCGCTCCTTTTAAAATATCTGCCTTTTGCATGAAGTAATTAGAGTTTGTGCATAATCAGCGAAATTAGTGCATCAAAAAAAGAATTCAACAAGGAAGATTGAATTCTTTTTGATGATGGAGCAGTTAGTTGTTTAGTTCATTATCCAATTCAGCAGGAGCATAATTTTGAGATTGATTGAATAAGTGTGTCAGGTATGTAGTTAATTCAAATCCCTCTGCGTTGATAAATTCAGTAAACCTCACTTCATTCTTTTCGTTCATCATGATTACCTCCTATTATTTAATGATTTATAATAAGAGTATTCCCAATCTATGAACCTTTTAAAACCTGAAAAAAATTGGAAGTTTGTTCAGAGGTCAAGAAGCCGATAGAGGCAGCGAAGCACCGCGTTTTTGGGAAAAAAACTGGCCGGGGGGCAATGAAATTGACGATTGATAGTGTTAAATCTCATTTTAGGAAAATTGGGAGGGAAGGGGATATCCTGGAGTTTGACCAGTCTAGTGCTACAGTGGAATTGGCAGCTGCAGCTCTTGTAGTGGAACCCGCAAGAATTGCGAAAACCCTATCCTTCAGGGGTGAGGGGGAAAGGGCACTTCTGATTGTGTCTGCAGGAAATACAAAAATTGATAATAAAAAGTTTAAGAAGACGTTTGGATTTAAAGCACGGTTCCTTTCTCCTGCAGAAGTGCTGGAACAAACAGGGCATGAGGTAGGCGGTGTTTGCCCGTTTGGGCTTAAAAATGATTGTGACGTTTTTATTGATATTTCCGTTAAGGAGTTTGATACCCTGTTTCCGGCATGCGGAAGCTCTCACTCAGCCATTGAGCTCACAAAGGAAGAACTTTTTCAAATATCCGGAGCAAAAGAGTGGGTGGATGTATGTAAGCTGCAGGAGCTGAATCCTGCTAACTGATATCCCGTATTCATTCACAGCAAAAAAAGGACCAGTCTGGTCCTTTCCTTTAAAAAGCATTAGCTAAAAATACTGCTGATTTTATCAACTTCCTGCGGAGTCAAGTGCACATCCAGCGTCCTAAGGTTTCTGACAACCTGCTCAGGCACTTTGGCGCCAGGTATTAAGGCGTCAATCGAATCCTGGTGAAGATACCAGGCAAGCACAACATTTGCTACTTCAGCATGCTTGGCGTCGGCGATCTTGCGGACCTCCTCGACTTTTGCCAAATTCCGTTCAAATGCTTCTCCCTGGAACATTGGGTTCTTCGCACGGCCATCGTCAAATTTGGTATCTTTAGTATATTTTCCTCCTAAAAGGCCTGCAGCAAGCGGGAAATAAGGAACAAAGGAAATGTTATTCTTTGAAGTGTAAGGCAGAATATCCTTTTCTGCACCGCGTTTAAACAGGTTATATTCTGATTGAAGAACATCTACATATCCATCTTTATTTGCCTGTTTTAACTGCTCTAAAGAAAAATTGGATACTCCGATCGCACGGATTTTTCCAGCATCCTTCAACTCCTTTAAGGCGCCTACTGCTTCATCCTTAGGAGTGTTTTCGTCTGGGAAATGAATATAAAATAAGTCGATGTAGTCAGTCTGAAGCCTTTTTAAACTGCTTTCGACAGAGTCCTTTAAGAATGCAGGAGAGTTATCTATGACGATTTTGCCATCTGCAAATTTATGAGCGCCTTTTGTTGCGATTACAGCCTCATCACGGCTTCCCCTTTCTTTAAGAACCTCGCCGATCAGTTCCTCTGAACGTTCCGGTCCGTATATAAAGGCTGTATCCAGAAAGTTGATTCCATGGTCCAATGCATTGCGGACAACTTCTTTGCCCGTTTCTTCATTTAGATTCGGATATATATTATGTCCGCCCACTGCATTTGTTCCTAATCCAATCGGATTTACATACAAGTCAGTCTTTCCAATACGTGTTTTTTGATCAGTCATGATTTACTTCATCTCCTTTTATTAGACATATAAGTATCATAACAAGTTAAGCCATAAAACAAAAACGATCGAATTCGGAAAAGTGTGTTTCTTTGTTGGGATTTTTCTATAGTGCTTATTCTATAACAATATGATATTCCTTGAGCCAGGCATTAATTTGCAGGAGATAATCCAGAAGCCCTCTTGCCGCCGTACCGGTTATGTGTTCGCTTTTTCCTTCTGCAGCGAGCCTGACTTCTGCTCTATCAATCAATGGAAGGATTGGCGACTCTGGATCATCTAACACATGAAGCATCAGGTCGGATATGCCATTTAAATAGGCCTGGTCCTTGGTGCTTGGATAAGCACTTTTTCTCCTGTTTCGCACATCATCCGGCAATATGCCCGCGAAGGCACGGCGGAGTATCCCTTTTTCAATGTTATCAATGCTTTTTACTTCATAAGGCACATTCCATAAATATTCGACGAGCCTGTAATCACAAAAGGGAACACGCACTTCAAATCCAGTCATCATGCTGGCCCGGTCCTTACGGTCAAGCATAAATGGCAGGAAGCGGGTAATGAACATATAGGACATCTGACGCTGTTTACTTTGCATGCCAGTTTCTCCTTCGAGGAATGGCACTTCATCCAGCGCCTCTCGGAAACGCTTTCTACGGTATTCTTCCGGCTGTATTTTTTGCTTCATTTCAGGTGAAAGGATATTTGTTAAATAGCCAAGATTCAAAAGCCAAGGGAAAACATCAGCATCCAGGAATTTCTCCTGATGAAACCATGGATAACCAGAAAAAACTTCATCAGCAGACTCACCCGAAAGAGCGACCGTCGCTTCTTTTTTCATCTCAGTAAATAAAAGGTAAAGGGATGTTTCGAGTTCTCCGACGCCAGGCAGGTCACGCGCACGCATGGGAACCAGCAAATTCTCTATTAATTTATCTGCGCCAAAAACAATGGAATGATGATCGGTTCCGACATATTCAGCAACCTTTTTTACCCAAGGCTCATCCAGGTCGCGCCTCAGGAAGTCTTCTTCAAAGTCTTTATCATTATTTACGAAATCAATAGAGTAGGTATGGAGCGTTTTTCCTTCTTTTTTATATTCCGTACCAGCAAGAGCTGTTAATCCCGATGAATCCAGTCCGCCGGATAGCATGGAAACAAGAGGGACATCTGAAACAAGCTGCTTATGAACAGTATCTTTCAGAAGGCTCCTTATTTTTTCTTCTGTTTGTTTTACATCATCATCATGAAGCTTGCTTTCAAGCTGCCAGTAGCGCTGATTTTTGGAACCGGCCGAGTTAAAAGTAATGTAGTGTCCGGCACGAACCTCTTTAATGTTTTTGAAGACCCCGTTGCCTGGGGTGCGCATTGGGCCGAGTGCGAAAATCTCTGCAAGCCCTTCAGCATTCACTTTCGTCTCTACTTGAGGATGAGAAAGAAGGACCTTTATTTCAGACCCAAAAATGATAGAGTCGCCAACTTGTGTATAAAACAGCGGTTTCACACCCAGATGATCACGTCCAAGCAGCAGCAGGTCCTTTTCTTCATCCCAAATCCCAAAGGCAAAGATTCCATTCAGGCGGCTTAGGCAGTCTTCCTGCCATTCAAGATAAGAGTGAAGCAGTACTTCTGTATCGGATGCCGTGCTGAATATATGTCCTTTCTCTTCAAGCTCTTTCCGCAGTTCCTGATAATTATAGAGTTCTCCATTATATGTCAAGGCAATCGTATAACTGCTTTTCTGATATAACATAGGCTGCTGCCCGCCATCTGGATCAATGACTATCAGCCTGCGGTGTCCCAAAGCAGCCTTTTCTGACATGAAATATCCGTCTGCATCTGGACCTCTGTGAATGATTGAATCTGTCATCTTTTTAAGGATTTTTTGCTGTTCTGAAAGATCTTCCCGCCAATTTACCCATCCTGCTATTCCGCACATGCTTATTCCCTCTTTCTGTGAGTGTGATAAGTAAAATATAACATTTACGTTAACGTTACATTTTGATGATGCAAACTTGAAGTGATTTTATCCTCACGGCGTATCAGCCATTATGGAAAAACCAGATTCATGTTTTATCGTATGGGTATTATTGGGGGAATTCAAACTTTTCAGCTTTATATTCGAAAAAATCCTAAGATAGTCCCATTCACTTAATGAGGAAAGAGAGTTCACTCTGATCGGCAGCTTGGATTAGTTTGTATATTGATCTGAGAACTAAAAAAGAAGAGCAGCCCCTTTACTATGTTTCCGATGTATATGGAATAATAAATCATCCCGAAGAAACCCCGGGGAAAGCTGAATCTGAAAGTTTCGGGTGACTTATCCATGGCCTTCAGTATTCTTTTGTTCACCAAATAGGATCAGTGCTTCTTTCGCCCGGTCTCTTAATGTGATCAGTTCTTCCTCGACTGCCAGCATGTTTTTCTTCTTTTGTTCAATCAGCTCCAGTTTTTCTTCAACGGTCTGCAGTACCATTCTCAATTTTTCTGTTTGTTCAGCAGTGCCCTTCACTTGCCGGTAATTTAATTTTTGAAGCTCAAGTGTATCGCTTAGTGCGATGAATTGCTGCAGCTCTTGAAGGGAAAAGCCCATAACTTCTTTTGCATTCGTGATTTTTTCCAGGAAGTCAATATGATCCTGAGTATATAACCGTGTACCGCCTTCTGTTCTTGGAGGGGAGGGAAGAAGCCCTATTTGCTCGTAATACCGGATTGTCCGCTTGGTCAGGCCGCTTCTTTTTGCCACATCGTCAATCTTCATTCCATCCATAAGTGTACGCTCCTATATACATCCTCTGTGCAGGATGTTAATTATTCATCTCCTTTCATCATACCATAAACAGATAATCACTTAAATGTAACGTTGACGTTAAGGTTAAAGAGGAATATAATTGGATTATTATTGGATTTTACATTTTTTGTTTGTGCACTTTTAAAAAACTGAATAAGGGAGTCAGATAAACGATATGAGCAAACAGGAAGAATTACTCACTGCCCAAAATCAGCAGGTTAAACAGCCGCTTGTTGTTTGGGTAATTTTTGCAGCTACGATTATTTCTTTTATGGGACTTGGCCTGGTCGATCCTATTTTGCCGGCGATTGCTGAGAAGCTTCATGCATCACCAAGCCAGGTGTCATTATTGTTCTCCAGCTATAACTTGATTACCGGTGTAGCCATGCTGATTACCGGTGTGGTCTCAAGCAGAATCGGAATCAAATGGACCTTGCTGACAGGCATTTTGTTTACAATTTGCTTTTCTGCTTTAGCGGGGTCATCACATGGTATTTGGCAGATTGTAGGGTTCCGCGGAGGCTGGGGCCTGGGAAATTCCTTATTTATTGCTACCGCACTATCAGCCATAGTAGGTCTTACACTGGGCGGAACCGCTAAGGCAATCATTCTGTACGAAGCTGCCATTGGTCTTGGCATATCAGTAGGACCGTTATTAGGAGGGGAACTTGGCTCAATATCATGGAGGGGTCCTTTCTATGGAGTCAGCGTTTTAATGGTGGTTGCCTTTTTGGCCTTGCTGCTGAAAATGCCTCAGGTTGAGAAGCCAAAGGTTAAAGGCTCCATCCTGGATCCTATTAAAGCTTTAAAATATCCTGGACTATTAAGACTTGGTTTAACCGCTTTTCTTTATAATATCGGATTTTTCACTTTGATGGCATTCGCTCCATTTGTCATGCATTTAGATGAACATGGCTTAGGTTATGTATTCCTTGGATGGGGATTATGCCTTGCCATCACTTCCGTTTTTGTAGCACCAAAGCTTCAGGCGAAATTCGGTACCATCAAGTCCATGTGTATGATGCTGATATTATTCGCGTTAACACTTTTATCTATGGGCATTTGGACGAATTCTTCATCAACCGTCATTATATGTGTTATTGTGGCAGGTCTTTTCCTGGGCACAAACAATACGCTTATCACAACAGCAGTCATGCAGGTTGCACCTGTAGAGAGAGCGACTGCATCGGCAGCATATAGCTTTGTCCGCTTCATCGGCGGAGCCATTGGTCCATGGCTGGCAAATAAGCTTGCTGAATCCTATAACCCGCATGTTCCATTTATTACAGGAGCAGTATTTGTCTTTCTTGGGATGCTTGTTGTAGCATTTGGGCGTAAACATATCCAGCACGTGGATAAGATAAGCGGCCATTAATTTGGGCATATACTGAACGAATGAAATGGCCTGCTCCCATAAAGGGAGCAGGCTATTTTTTGGTTAGAGAAGGGGACGAACCGCCCGGCTTATGAGAGAGGAGTAATTTCATGTTTTCCGAGTGTTACGGCTGGTTTAGAGAATTTCCCATTCATTGTTTTTTTTTCGGGTGTCCAGTTCTGATTTTTTCTTTTAGCTTTAATTTGTGGTCATTCACCTTCTGATTGTCTTGCTCTTGGACTGGACTTTTGCTCATCATACCTGTTCCACCTTCTCCGAAGTTTTCTTGTATCTTGATGAAACGGCTTTTCGTTGGATAATGGGCAAGTTTGCATGTTAACATCTATTTTCGGTTTTTTTACCCAGGTCTATTATTCTATAAACAAGATAATTCTTCCTTATCCGACAAAATGCCTGACATTGTGAAAGGCGACAAGCTGGAGCGTACATGTGCCTGGAATATCTGAATTAAGAAAAATCCGCACAAAATAGAATGTCGGGTACGGGAAATGGGGCCTAGTGAAATTTGAGGAATATTTACTATCGACATAATTCGACAAATTTCCTATAATGGGATAGGAAGCAATCATATTGCGGTGATTGTTTTCTTTTTATTCATTGAGATGCAGCCGGCCTCCCTTCAAAAGCCGGCTGCATTTTTTTGTATTTTCTCTCCAATTTCTTCCGCTGAATAGGATGCACTTCAGTCATATCAGAGGGCTGCCTCTCATAGCTAATGTGAATCACCCCTGGAATTATCCTCTATTAATACTTCAGAACCAATAAATAGCTAATAATTCGTGAAGCAAGTTTCATGCTTAATTAGAGTGCAGTGCCGATTTTGTCCCCATGTGGAAGAAACTAAAAAAACAGAAAGATTGATAGTACAAAACAAGTATTGTGATTTGGTTAAATTTTCTGATAACATTTAGTTGAGAAGTCACTAAGTTTTTATTGGAGGAGACAATGATGGAAAAAACAATGGAAAAACGGCTTTTCCGTTCTGAAGTACCTGTGGAGCAGACCTGGAATCTTGAGGATTTATTTTCTTCCAGAGAAGACTGGAAAGCACAATTAGAGAATATTAATCAGGAAATTCCTGCGCTATGTGAATTTCAGGGGCAGCTAAGTAACAGGGATAAGCTTGTGCAATGCTTGGAGCTTCGGGAGCAGCTTCATATGAAATTGACCAGGGCAGGAACATATGCATCATTGAGAAGATCGGCAGATGGAACAGATTCTGTCAATCAGGCAGATTATGCACAATTTTCTGCGCTGATGACTAAGGTGAATGCTGCCCTTTCATTTATTGATTCTGAAATTCTTGAATTGCCAGAGTCAGACTTAAAAGAATACATAGCCTCAGAACCAAACCTTATGGTATTTGAGAAGAATTTATTAGAACTGCTGGAGACGAAAAAACATAAGCTTTCTCCAGAAACAGAAAAGGCTCTTGCTGCATTAGGAGATGTGCACAGCTCACCTTATAAAGTATATGAAATGGGCAAATTGGCCGATATGCAGTTTCAGCCAATACATGATGAAGAGGGAAATGAATATCCGGTTTCTTTTTCTTTATTTGAAGACCGTTATGAATTCTCACCAGATACGGCTCTTCGCAGGAAAGCATACGGATCATTCGTGAATACATTAAAACAATATAAAAATACCTTTGCCCAAGCATATTCGGCAGAGGTTTCGAAGCAGGTCGCACTTTCACGGCTGCGCAGCTATGAATCTGTCACGGAAATGCTGCTTGAGCCCCAGCAGGTAACAGCTGGCATGTATAATAATCAGCTCGATATCATCCAGAGTGAGCTTGCTCCTCATATGCGCCGCTACGCCCAGCTGAAAAAAAAGGTGATGGGGCTTGATAAGATGCTTTTCTGTGATTTGAAAGCGCCGCTTGATCCTGAATTTAATCCAGCGACAACGTATGAAGATGCGTGCACTGTCATTCTTGAAGCCCTTAAGGTAATGGGACCCGAGTATAGTGAAATCATGAAAAAAGGGCTGACAGAAAGGTGGGTTGACCGTACCGACAATGTCGGAAAAGGAACTGGGGCTTTCTGTTCAAGCCCGTATGGAGTTCATCCATATATTTTAATTACCTGGCAGGATACTATGCGCGGCGCATTTGTATTAGCACATGAGCTGGGACATGCCGGACATTTTTACCTGGCTAACAAAAATCAGCGGCTATTCAATACAAGGCCATCAACCTATTTCGTTGAAGCCCCGTCCACACTAAATGAGCTTCTTTTGGCGAAGCATCTCCTTGCTAATACGGAAGATAAGCAGATGAGGCGCTGGATCATCCTGCAGCTGCTTGGAACCTATTACCATAATTTTGTGACACATTTGCTCGAGGGGGAATATCAGCGAAGAGTATACATGCATGCTGAAAATGGCCATCCCCTAACTGCAAAAACTTTGTCTGAAATAAAAGGGAACGTTCTTGCCGGCTTTTGGGGAGATGCTGTAGAAATAGATGAAGATGCAAGCTTAACCTGGATGCGCCAGCCGCATTATTATATGGGTTTATATCCGTATACCTACTCTGCAGGATTGACCGCATCCACAGCAGCTGCCCAAATGATCCAGGAGGAGGGCCAGCCGGCTGTTGACAGGTGGCTGGAAGTCCTGCGCGCAGGCGGAACAAAAAAACCGCTGGAACTTCTGAAGCATGCTGGAGTAGATATGTCGAAGCCGGAGTGCATCAAACAGGCAGTATCCTATGTTGGCTCCCTTGTTGATGAATTAATTGCTTTATATGAATGATGTGTAGAATTTTGATTTTAATTTATTGACAATAAAGATTTTTCTAAAAACTATTGCATTAAGAATCGGATGATGGTATATTCACCACAGGAAAAAAATTGAATAATGTTTTGCTTTAAAACTCTTATCCAGAGTAGGCGGAGGGATTTGGCCCGATGATGCCCAGCAACCGACTGTAATACCGTTGTGAGACGGGGCGCTTGATAAAATGCGCCGGTATTTATACCAGAGGGCACGGTGCTAATTCCAGCAGAAAGTTCATTCTTTCTGAGAGATAAGAGGTTAGAAGATCTATTTTTGTATTCTTCAAGCCTCTTTCTTTTACAGGAAGGGGCTTTTATTTTTTAGCTCTGTTTTATCTTGCCTGTCAGACTTCCGTATTCAGGTGCGCAGTTTCCGGAAGCCGTTATGCGTTCGCCTCACAGAACTCATAAAAAACAAAAATCTTAAAAAAGCCTTTAAAAATGGAAAACAGGAGGGTATACGGCTGAAAGAGAAATTCCAGGAGTCAAAAAAACTCAAATATAACGAGGGAGAGAAATCAATGAAGAAAAATATATGGAAATCATCAATGGCCTTAATTTTTATTTTAATGCTGCTGGCAGGCTGCCAGCCGCATGTAGGAAAGCAAGCAGCTGCTGATACAAAAGCAAGTGATAAAAATCCGCTTACAAATAAGAAAGTGGCACTTATTATGCAGCAGAATCTTGGTACATTTTCTGCACAATATATCGATGGTGTGAAGGAACAGGCTGCAAAATTTGGAGGGAAGGTTACAGTATTCACCTCTGATGGAGACCTTGCAAAAATGTCCTCTAATGTTGATGCAGCGATTAACCAGGGCTTTGATGCCATTTTGATTGACCATGGCACAAAAGAAGCACTAACAGCCGGCGTGAAAAAGGCCATTGATAAAAAAATTCCCGTTATCGCATTCGATGCTGAAGTCAGTGTACCGGGTGTAACAGTTCTTGAGCAAGGGGATCAGCAGATGGCGGAGGCTACGCTTGAAAAACTGGCAAAGGATTCGGGAGGCAAAGCCAATATCGTGAAAATTTGGGTTGCGGGATTTGCACCGATGGAAAGAAGGCAAATTGCCTATAAAGACTTTTTAGCCAAAAATACAGGAATCAAAGAGGTTTCTGCTTTTGGGGCAGCAACTCAAAATACGGCTCTTGACACCCAATCGCAAATGGAAGCTATTTTAAAACAGTACCCTAAAAAAGGCCAAATCACAGCAGTATGGGCTTCTTGGGATGAATTTGCCAAAGGGGCGGTGCGGGCCATTAAACAGGCGGGCAGAACAGATATCAAAGTTTATGGAATCGACATGAGCGATGAGGATCTTCAAATGATCCAGGATAAAAACAGCCCTTGGGTGGCTTCAGCTGCAGTTGATCCAAAGGATATCGGAAGAATTCAGGTTCGTTATGCTTATCAAAAACTCAGCTCCGGATCCGCGCCTGATACAGTAAAGTTAAATCCGGTGTTCGTCACCAAGGAAGAATTGCCGGCAGAACAAATTACGACAGCAGAGCTCAATAAATATGTGAAAGGCTGGGGACACAGCGAGCAGGGATACACAGAAAAACTCAAAGACCTGGAAAATGGGAAGTAATGAAGTGTAAAGCCCAGTCCCAGGCTTATGGAAGGGGGAGAATAAATTGAGTGCTAAATTGCTGGAGATGAAAAGCATTTCGAAATCATTCGGCCAAGTGAAGGCCTTGAAAAAGGCAAAATTAGAGCTGAGAGCAGGAGAAGTGCATGCGCTGCTCGGAGCAAATGGTGCCGGTAAAAGCACACTGATTAAAATTCTTTCAGGGGTGTTCACTGAGGACAGCGGTGAAATTATATTGGACGGCAGAACCGTCAGCTTCCGCTCTCCCAAGGAAGCCAAAGACTGTGGAATTCATTGCGTGTACCAGGAGGTGGATACAGCCATTGTTCCGCAATTGTCAGTTGCTGAAAATATTTTGCTGGATTCATTTTCCACGGAAAGAAAATGGTTTGTATCAAGGAAAAAGATGCTCAAGCAGGCACATGACGCTTTGATTCAGCTTCATGCAGGGGGGATTTCACCTGATAAGCCGGCGTCTGCTCTCACCCTGGCAGAAAAACAAATGGTACTGATAGCACGTGCCCTTGTCAGGGAGGCAAAAATCATTATTTTTGATGAGCCAACAGCCCCTCTTTCGCTTGAAGAAACACGGCATTTATTTGAAATTATCCAGAAGCTGAAAAAGAGGGGGGTAGCAAGCATTTTTATCTCTCACAGGCTTCCGGAGGTTTTTGAAATTTGTGACCGCATTACGGTAATGAGAGACGGAGAAGCAGTAGGAACGTTCCTTGCCCCGGAAATCACCCAGCAGCAAGTGGTAGACAAGATGCTTGGCAGCCAGCTGAGCATGGAGCTATTAAGACCCGGGAGCAAAATAGGAGATGTGCTGCTTGAGGTCAGGCATTTGGACGATGATGAGATGCTTAGGGATATTTCTTTCTCTGTTTCTAAAGGAGAAGTTGTCGGTGTGGTGGGCCTTGTCGGAGCAGGGAAGACAGAACTGGCCAAAGCTCTGTTTGGACTGACTCCCTGGAAGAGCGGAGAGGTCCTTGTAAACGGGGAACATTTTAGATTTAAGCATCCCTCTCAGGCAATTAAGGCTGGCCTTGCCCTTGTTCCGGAAGAAAGGCGGAAAGAGGGGCTGTTTATCGGGGAATCTGTCCAGGCAAATATCACTTTCCCTCATCTGAGGAGATTCTCCAGCTATTCATTTTTAAAGAAACAGGCGGAACAAAAATATACAGAAGAAATGATTGAAGCACTTGGAATAAAAACGCATAGCAGCCAAACTCCCGTAATTAACTTAAGCGGCGGAAATCAGCAAAAGGTAGCTATCGGAAAGTGGATGTCCGGACAAGCAGAAATTTATCTGTTTGATGAGCCCGCCAAGGGAGTGGATATAGGAGCGAAGAAGGAGATTTTTCAGCTCATACACCGCCTGACCGGCAGCGGAAAGGGAGTTCTTTACTTTTCATGTGATATTACTGAAATTCTTGCGATATCCGATCGGCTTCTGGTTATGTATGATGGAGCCGTTGTGAAGGAACTGACAGCGGCTGAGGCGACACAGGAGGAAATCCTGCTGTATGCAAGCGGAGGAAAGGAAGATGGAAATGAACGGGAAGTTCATCGGGTTTTTATTTAAATATGGAGCCATCCTTTTAATGGTGCTGATCTTAATTTATTTTAGCTTGGTTAATGGCGCATTTCTTTCTTATGGAAATATATCGGACATTCTGAGGTCTATATCCATCGTTACACTGCTTGCTTTAGGAGTCACATTTACGCTGATTGTGGATGGCTTTGATTTATCTGTCGGTTCGACGATGAGCTTGTCTACAGTTTTGACATCATCGCTCATGGTATGGTTTCAGCTTCCCCTTTGGCTCGTTATCATCCTTCCAATCATTACAGGTGTGCTCGTAGGGTTATTTAATGCCTTGCTGATAGTGAAAATCAGGATTCCGGATCTTCTTGCAACACTTGGAGTCATGTATATTGTTTCAGGCTTTCACCGGACATATACAGAGGGGTACTCTATTTATAGCCATATGGAAATGACAACAGGAGGAAAAGCCCCAGGCGAATTTTACAAAAGCTTTCTGTGGGTAGGACAGGGGGAACTGGGAGGAGTGCCTGTTCCTGTTATTATCATGCTGGTGTTTGTGGCTGCTGTGTTCATTATTCTGGCCCATACCAGATGGGGCAGAATTTTGTATATGACAGGCGGTAATGCTGAAGCGGCACGCCTGTCTGGCATAAATGTCAATAAAGTGAAGCTGCTGTCTTACATTGTTTCTGGAATATTTGCTTCATTAGCAGGGATTCTTTTTGCCGCACGTGTTGGATCAGGGCAGATCGATGCAGGTTCATCCATGCTTATGGAAGCCGTTGCAGCTGTATTCGTCGGTTTTTCCGTTCTTGGTGCAGGCAAGCCGAATGCGCTCGGCACCTTTTTCGGAGCTGCTTTGATAGGTGTTTTGTTAAACGGTTTAACCATGCTGAATCTTCCATATTACGCATTTGAAATTGTGAAAGGCACAGTTCTTGTGCTTGCTCTGGCCGTAACCTATATCCATGTAGGAAAAAGGAGCAGAAGCCTTAGGAAAAAACGGCTTCAGCAGCCCGTGAAAAAGGCGGGCTGACTATACAGAAAGACCAGGATGAGGCGATGCCGCTTTCGGCATCGTCTTTTAATTTGGAGAAAATGACTTAAGCGATTGTATTCCCGGGTACTGCACTTACACCTG
Organism: Bacillus sp. OV322; assembly: GCF_900112495.1. Taxonomy (GTDB): domain Bacteria; phylum Bacillota; class Bacilli; order Bacillales; family DSM-1321; genus Peribacillus. Next base: position 264,754 of record NZ_FOMA01000007.1, on the reverse strand, counting down.
CAAATCACCTCTGATCAATAAGAACGTTCTTATCAAGGGTGATATGAAGCGCAAGTTAAAACAGAATAAAAAAAGCGAAAAGTTTACTAATATAAAATATTGACGAAACCGTGTTAAATTATGGTATATTGAAGGATGGCAGGAATTTTTCTGAAAATTATTAGTAAATGATTGTTTTTATAACATATGGGTGGTGCAAGCTGTGGAAACACGTACAGGCAGAAAGCAGCAAAAAAAGAAAAAGAAATCTGTTTTAAAGGGCATATTAACTTTTGTTTTCCTTATTTTCTTAGCAGCAGGAGGATATGCAGGTTTTCAATATTATGAGGGCTTAAAACAGGCCAGACCTGCAGCTCAGCTGGAAAAGCACTATGATGATTTTCAGGCTGCCGATAAAATTGAGGGTATACAAAATGTGCTTCTGCTGGGTATTGATGCCCGCAAAAAGGGTGAAGTATCACGTACGGACAGCATCATGGTCGGGCAATATGATACAGATACCGAACAGCTAAAACTTGTTTCGATTATGAGAGATAATTACGTTGACATTCCGGGACACGGCAAGAATAAAATCAATGCAGCTTTTTCATTTGGCGGACCTGAACTGCTTCGTAAAACAATTGAAGAAAACTTTGGCATTGATGTAAATTATTATGCATTGGTTGATTTTAAAGGCTTTGAAAAAATTGTAGATGCACTATCACCTGAAGGCATCCAGATTGATGTGGAGAAAGCTATGTCCAAGAACATCGGTGTTAACCTGAAACAGGGAGTCCAAAAACTTCATGGGAAAGAACTGCTTGGATATGCAAGATTCCGCCACGATGCAAGAGGGGACTTTGGGCGTGTAGAACGCCAGCAGAAGGTTATTGGAGCTCTTAAGGAAAAATTTCTGAGCGTAAGCGGAGTGGTCAAGCTTCCTAAAATGGTCGGAACCATCCAGCCTTACATTGATACAAATATGAAGACTTTGACAGCAATTGGTATTGCAAAGGATATTATTATCAATAAAAGTGATATTCAAACGATGGTCATTCCGGTTAAAGATGGCTTTAAAGAAAGCAGATATCCTAATGCTGGACAGGTTTTAGAGCCTGATTTAGCCAAAAATAAAGAAGCACTGCAGGAATTCCTTGTCAATGGAAATCAAGAAACAGAATACGGTCTATCCAGCTCAAATTGAGCAGGACAATAATGAAACAGTTACTTATAGAAAGAAAAAAGCAGTCTCATACCAATGAGCTGCTTTTTCTTATGCTGAAATTTATTTCTTCACTATGATTTTTGCTGGTTTGCTCATGTTTCCTGCTTTATCTCTGGCATAGAGGTATATAGTGCCTGTTGCTTTCTTGCTCACGGAAATGGTGAATTGCCCCTTTTTCCCAGCCCTGGCTGTGCCGGCAGCTTTTCCTTTATTGACTGCTTTCACAGTAGAAAAAGATTCGGCTCTTCCGGTGATTTTATTGCCATGGAAGCTTGCTTTTGGTGCAGAAGGAGCCGTTTTATCTTTTACAATGACTTTGACGGATTTGCTGTTCCTTTTCGCCAGGTCAGTAGTGTGTATATACAAAGCAGAATATGCCTTTTGCCTTGCTATCTTAATCTTGTAGGACCCTCTGCTGTCACTGACAGCCTCGCCAATAAGTCTTTTAGATGTATTGAGAGCCTTGACAGCCAGTCCAGGCTGCGCTTTTCCTGTGATATAGCTGCTTTTGTCGGTAACAGAAGAAACTGTTGGGGCAGAAGGAGCAGCTCCTTTTTGTACGTAAACTTTAAGTGTTGTTTTCGCAGCGTGATCCTTAGAAGAGATCGTGACAAAAAGCTGCTGATTTGCTTTTTGGACTGGTATATTTACCGTGAAGCTTCCGTTAGCAGATGCCGCTGATTTTCCAAGCAGTTTCATGCCATTTCTTACTTCAATCAGGGAATACTTGGCGGCCGTTCCTGTAAGGTGATTTTCATTATCTTTTATAATTTTGATTTTTGCATGCAGATCGAGATCACTGAGCGCACTAAATGCATTTAGCCTTCCGTAGCCTGAAACAAAATCCCAGCCGGCTGGATTAGGCTTAGCCGGAGGTTCTTCGCCGTCTTCTGAATAATCCATCGAGTCCTGGTTATCTTTTTCAATAAATGCAACATGATCTGATGTTTCATGCAGTATTTTTTCGATTTCACTTATTTTTAGAGACGGATTCTCCGCTAATAGCAAACCGACGGCTGCTGTTACATGCGGAGCGGCCATGGAGGTTCCGTCCATATAGGTAACATTTCCATCAGGAAGCAGACTAGGTATTCCGGAACCTGGTGCAACCAGGTCCAGCCGGTCTCCGTAATTTGAGTAATCCGATACAAGGTCGAGTCTATTGGTAGCACCCACCGAAATAACATATCTGGACGATGCAGGATAGGATAATTGCGGAAGCCCGTCATTTCCGCTGGCAACGATAACGGGGACATTCTTAGAGTAGGCATATTTAAGCGCATATTCAAGAACTCTGCTATATTTGCCGCCTAAACTTAGATTAATAGCTTTTGCTCCATGATCAACGGCGTAAATTATTCCATAAGCGACGCTTTCTGTGTCGCCCTGTCCAGAGGCATCCAGGACTTTGACTGGCATAATTTGCGCTTTAGGATTAATCCCGCTCATGGAAAAGCCATTATCCTGTGAAGCAGCGATAATTCCTGATACATGGGTGCCGTGTCCGTTGTCATCCATGGTGTTTGTACTTTGATCGATCATGTTTTTCCCTAGATCTGTCCTCACATGTTCTCTAAGATCAGCCAAAGAAGAATCTGTACCGGAATCCACAATGGCGATTACCGTGTTTTTAAGTGTGCGGTGGTGAATCAGATTTTGCAGATCATCATAGTGAATATCTGCATGGGCTTTTCCTTCATTTAATCCCTTGTTTTGAAGAGACCATTGATAAGGAAATTGCACATCTGCAGACAGGGCGCGGAACTTTTGGACGGGCTCGACGAATTCGACTTCCGGCAGCTTTTCGAGCTGTGATGCAGTCAGGGCTGAAGCTGAACTAGCCTGAAATCCATTTTGAGCAGCTGTGTCTTTTATATTTAGCTCATACATGTTGCCGAATAGCTTATCGCTGCTGGTAATGGAAGACACAGCAGATTGAGCAGCATACCCGCTTGCACGCTGGATATCGCCCAGCTTTTTCCCATCCTTTAGCTTAATGATGTATTTTCCGCTGATAGCCGTTTCAGGAAGGGATATATCCCCGTCTTTCATAACATCTGTAACACCTTCACCAGCAAGACCTGAAATATCCACCTTTTGTGCAGCTTCATCCATTTGTTTTTTCAATGATGACGGTGCTGCCTCATAAGTACTGTCATACAAATTCTGTATGGCTTTTTGTTCGTTTTTAGAAATAACGTGTGTGCTGTCAGCACCATTCTTATTAAGATCATCAATGATTGGCTTTAGTATAATCAGATTTTCATAAACTTCATTTCTTTTATCTTTGCTTACGATTAGCTTTGCCGCCAAAAATGGGGAAGCTTTGTAATAAAGAGAAGATAGCTTTCTGCCTTCCTCTGTCTTTGCAAGAGTACCGTCACGGAACAAACGAATGGCAGCAAGCAGGCTGCCCCCTGACTTTTTCTGTGAGCTGCTGAGTTCAACTGGGCATTCGGGTTGTGCAGCCTGCTCGGAAGGCGCCAAATTTTCAGGTTTGTATGAAATGGAAAATTCCGCTGTGCCGTTTTCTTCATTATTCGAAGAATCAGGAGCAGGCACTTCTGATTCTTCTGCTCCCAAATATTCCACTTTTACATAATAGGGATTAGCCCAGGCATATGGGAAGTGAATCTCTGCAGGAGCTTCCTTCCCAGCACCACTTCTATACATGTCAAATGTGCTGTCCTGTGCGGCTTTTTCGAGATTTGGATAAACCGAAACATTCAGCATCTTTTCGCTTTTTACTAAAATCTTTGCATGAGAGAACTTTTCACTGTCATCTTTTGACGGCGATATTTTGTACCATTTCACTGCCGGTTTTTCAAATAACCCCGATACATCAGCACCTTCTCCGAGAAGAATGGACTGATTTTCAATGGAAGCATTCGGCATTGTTTCAGCCAGACTACTTACAGGCAGAGTGAAGCCAAAAAACATAATGAATATAATTAAGATTGCTAAGATGCAGCTTGCCTTTTTGTACAGCAAAAGATTTCCTCCTAGTCACGCAGATGCTAAATAAACACCTGGAAAATTCCAATACTATACTAAGCTACCATATATAAGATTATATTCAATTGCTATCTGCCATTTTTATAATAAACAATACGAACTTCCTAGTATGTAAAAGTATCTTGTGTAAGGGGCGGATTCGTAATAAGATAAATATAATTCTTTCAATTGGAATTTATTTCAAAATTATTCAGAGGCTTCACTAGCGGAGCATGGAAATTGACCCGTAATTACTCTACATATGCTCAGGCTTAGTAGTGGAAAAGGCGAAGATTAGCCAAATGCAGAGGGAGGTGAACATTGTGATTTCTGGAGACGGTATTTTCGGTTTATTTACAATTATCCCCATTTTATTGTATCTGGCCATAGTGGTATTCAGTATTTACTTCATCATAAAAGTATTGGAGTTTATGAATGAGAAAACACGGCTGGATCGTGACAGAAATGATAAACTGGATCAATTAATCAAAGCGATCAGTAAGGAAAATAGTCTGTAATACTGGGCGATCCATATCATGTGAATCGCTTTTCTTATTGGAGGGGGAAATTTGACTACTGTTTATGCAAATTGGGGAGAATCCAGAGTTAAATTGACTTGGGAAGAAAACAGCTTGCTTCCTATGAATCATTTAATCACAAGTGTACACGGCTTTTGTTTCCATGAAGATGAATTATTATTGGTGGATTTAAACCATAGAGGATGGGATTTTCCAGGCGGACATATCGAACCTGGTGAAACTCCGGAGGATTGCTTTAAACGGGAAGCTATGGAAGAGGCATATGTAGAAGGAGAATGTAAACTGTTAGGGCATATAATCGTTAACCACAGTGAAAACCCTTTATGGACGGAAAACAGCCCATATCCTAAAATTGGTTATCAGGTGTTTTATAAAATGGCTATCACAAATATCCGGCTATTCGAAGGTGAATATGAATCCGCTCAGCGGATGTTTATAAGTCCTCACGATGTTTCTGCTTATTACGATGATTGGCACATGGTATACCAGGAAATATTGGATTGTGCTTTAAAATAACAGCCGGAAAAAACACAGCAGCAGTAGATACTGCTGCTGTTAAAATGTTATTTAGATGCTTTTAAATTTACATGTGATACGGTATGGTCCTTGCCGACTACAAAATGGATTTCATAGCCGCCGGTTTTGTATATATAATCTTTTTCCTTTGTTTTAGAGATGGTCAGAATTCGGTCGGCCCTGCCAAGCTTTTTAGCTAATGTCTTATTTGTGATCCCTCCAAGGTTCTGCTGTCTTTCCACGTTAGTGCCAAAATAGCGGATTTCAGCTATCTTGCCGTTTGCATGGTAAGAAAATGCATATCCTCCCTGGCCCATGGTCGCAGTGTATGTGTCAAAAAGATTTTTTTTGCTTGCTGGAATTTCAGGCTTCTCGATTTTTTTATAAACCTCTGCTCTAGTAGTGACATTGATTTTAAAATTGTGGACAAGAACAGGCATTTTCCCTGTATGTGCTGATTTATAAAGCTTCATCAATACATCTTCAGCCTTTTTCTGATCAGCGGAAGCAGCAGAAGGAGACTTCACTGTTTGTGCGTGTGCCATTTTATTAAATGCAGGGATGGCGGCTCCGCTTGTTCCCAGAACAGACCCAGTCAAGACGGCGGCAGCTAATAAATTTTTTTTAAGCATAACTATATCCCTCCTTGATCGTTATTATTTATTTTCCACAAGGTGAACCGCACTAAACACAGTGGCTCCTTTCATTTATATATATATTATTTTACAGGATATTACAATGTTATCATTTGAAATATAACGCAAACTCGAAATTTTTATTTCAAAAGGATATTAAAGGAGAAGGTACTGTTGATGCCGAATACAGACAGTGGTTCTGCAGATATGGCAAAATGGCAGAACGAAACAAAGAAAAAGGCGGGAAAGTATGTACTGCAAAGATCATGAATTAATCATTCGGCCTATTGCTGAAGAAGATATACCGGTATTATGGCAAATGATTTATAGTGAAGAATCTCCAGAATGGAAGAAATGGGATGCCCCTTATTTTGAACACAAAAAAGTTTCTTTTGAAGACTATGAAGCTAATAAGGGGAATATCATCAATAGTGACCGTATTTGGGCCATTGAAGTTAATGGGGGAATTGTAGGAACAGTCAGCTATTATTGGGAACACGAGCCTTCCAGATGGCTGGAAATGGGAATAGTCCTGTATAACCCATTATCCTGGGGCGGCGGTTATGGTACAAGGGTACTCCGCCTTTGGATCAATCATTTATTCACTGCCCTGCCGCTTGTTCGGGTCGGTTATACGACTTGGTCGGGTAATGAACGGATGGTTAAGGTGGGGGAGAAACTTGGCATGACTTTAGAAGCAAGGCTAAGAAAGTGCCGGTATTATAATGGAGAATATTATGATTCAATTAGGATGGGTCTTCTGCGTGAGGAATGGGAAGAAAACCCTCTATTTCGTTAACTAGGGTTATGTAAAACATGCCTTGAAGGATTCCTCAAGGCATGTTTTACATTAGGCTGTTGCTGCAGTGCATCGCTGATTTTCTGCATGGATCTTTCGTCCGTATCCTAAATCAGCAGGCACGCACATTGATTACCTTGCATTAAAATATTAGTGCATCAATAGAATATGCGCCTGCACCGGATATAGCGACAGCAATTGCTGTAACTAGGATGGAAAGATTATACTCATAGCCATTTTGTGTAGACCAATAACCGTTTGTTCCATGGACTTTAACGATGGCAATCACCATAGTGAGAGCAATCAAAATGCCTGCTAGAGGTGTAAGGAAACCCGCGGCAAAGAATAATCCTCCTGCAAATTCTGCAAGGCCTGCAAAAAGAGCCATTGTTACACCTGGTTTCATACCGATGGAGTCAAACCATCCACCTGTTCCTTTTAACCCATGACCGCCGAACCATCCAAATAATTTTTGTGCGCCATGTCCGATAAATGATAAACCAATCACTAAACGAATCAGCAATAATCCTAAACTTATCATGATATTTTCCTCCAATATTATTTTTAGTTAAATAATCTTTAATTCGAGATAAATGGATAAAAAAGATATCCTAACAAAAAAATAGAGCTAGGTAAAATATATCTCGAATTTAATTATCTCGAATATAGTGTAATTATATGCGGGGATCTTAAATGTGTCAATCCTTTTTTATTATCAGGTCAGAAAATAATATTTAGCCAATTGGAATTAAAGAAGAAACGGTGAAGCTAAGCTTCTGTGTGAACGCTTAAAAGAAAGTAAAAAGTTAATAAAGCCAGTCTCTAAAACTTTATTTAGCATAGGTATTAAATTTGAGATATTTCCGCAAAGGGAATTATAATAATAATTGAAATATTTTTTCAATAAGGAGGCTTTCCTGGATGCCTGTTAACGCGAAAATAAAGTATTTCTTAGATAAAATGAAAGAAATTCCGCAAATGCCATTGGATAAAGTATCTCCCGAAGATTACCGGAAAAGGGAGAACCGGGGGCTGGATTTTCAGCAGCCTAAAGAACAGGTCCATGATGTGGAAGATAAATTATTGTCCCTTGATGGGCGTGATCTTCCGATAAGGATATATACACCAGAAGGACTGGCGCCGTATCCTGCATTAGTATTTTTTCACGGAGGAGGATGGGTAATCGGCAGTTTGGAGAGCCATGATTCTATCTGCCGGACACTGGCTAACACATCAGGGTGCAAGGTTATTTCTGTCGGCTATCGATTAGCTCCAGAAAATAAATTTCCGGCTGCAGTAAATGATGCGTATGATTCGCTCGTAAGGATTGCTTCTGAACATAAAGAATATGAAATTGATCCTGCACGTATTGCTGTAGGCGGAGACAGTGCCGGCGGAAATTTGGCCGCTGTAGCTTGCATTATGTCAAAAGAACGCAGGGGACCAAGCATCATACATCAGCTGCTTATTTATCCTTCTACAGGATATGAAGAAGAGCCGCCTTCCATGCAGGAAAACGGAGAAGGCTATTTATTGACAGGAGAAATAATGCAGTGGTTCAGAAGCCATTATTTCAATCGCGATGAAGAAATCAATGATCCTTATGCTTCACCAATTTTATATCATGATTTGAGCGGATTGCCGCCTGCCTCCATATTCACTGCAGAGTATGATCCGCTTCGTGATGTCGGCAAAGCATATGCAGAAAAACTCAGGGCTAGCGGAGTCCCTGTATTTTATAAAAATTACAGTGGCCTGATTCATGGATATGCAAACTTTGCCCCGGTGGTGCCTGAAGCGAAAATGGCGCTGGAGGAGGCTGCATTAGAACTGCATCATGCTGTCACAAATATAAAGTGATTTGCGGCTTGTGCATCCAAAGATGCACAAGCTTTCTCTCGGAGCAAGAAACCTCGAATTAGCTTCCGCCAGTGCTGATCTGCGGGCTGCCGGTGATGCCGTGTATCCGCTCTGGGCAGGATTGTTTTCAATGGTCTGCATGAGCCTACCATTGGGCTACTTGCTAGTTTTTCAATTTCATCTAGGACTTCCAGAACTTTGGCTCGCCATAGCAGCAGACGAATGGACCCGGGCGGTGGTCATGTATTTCCGCTGGAGAAGCAGGAATTGGGAAAAATATGCCCTTGTTAAACATGAAGAAATGCCTGCTCATACGTAAACAAAACGCCAAGATCTCTGCACACCTCATTTGTTAGCTTTGGCCTAACAGGGTAGGTGCCGTTCAGGTCTCCTGGCGTTTTTTTGCGTCAGATTTTAAGATTCTTTATTGTTTCAATTTAATGGCTGTGCGCCATCCTGCATATATTGCAATTATCAGACCGCCGATTGTATCCGCAATCAAATCTGTCATTGTATCTGTATTTCCGCCGCCCTGCAGGGACATCCCGAAAAACTGATCAGAGCTAAATTCATATATTTCCCATACAACCCCGCCGAGTGCAGCAAAGGATACAGTATATAAAAAGACGAACCAGGCTGAGATGCTTTCTCCTGCTCCTCTGTGCAGAAGCCTCTCGTATAGAGCGATTCCTGCAAAAGAGAGAATTCCCCCGCTGATAAAGTGCAAGAAGGTGTCCCACCATCCCAGACCATACCATCCTGAAATAGATCCTAAAAATTGGGATCCGAATAAGAAAATCAGGTAGGAGATTGTAATGGGCAAATTGAACTTTAGTTTTGTGAACAATGATAAAAGGAGAGGAATGGCCCCGCAGACTACTCCTCCAATTGCAACTAGATATTTAAATGATTCTCCGCTTTGATAGTAATGAAAAAATAAAATGGCCATGAACAGAACATATAATAAACTTAGTGCCAATACGAGCTTTCGATTCATTCTTTTCACCCCGGTTTTTTGGTTTTTATGCTGAAATAAATAGCTGTCAGAAGGCCTCCTGCCATACCGCAAAGCAAATCATACATCGTATCCCGATTACCGCCTAATTGCATGGTATGGGTGAAAAAACGGTCTCCTGCAAATTCATAAATCTCCCAAATGACGCTTGCTGTCACTGCCAATGAAAAAATGAATATAAACGGAATCCATTTAGACACATATCTCTGACTCCGCACGGGAACAAGGAGTGTGTAAAGGGATATTGCAATAAACCCTATAAGCAGTCCTTTATAAAAATGAAGGGTGGAGTCCCACCACTTATATTTCATATAAAAGGATAAAATTGAGCCAAGGCAGGTAGTGCAGAAAAGAAAAATATAATAACTGATGTAAATGAGAATAGAAAAGGGGTTTTTTTTTACGAAAAACATGAAGAGCGGAAGGGCGCTGACTGCAATCCCTCCAAGAGCTACCTGCCACCTTGAAGAATCGTCCTTTATAAGATAAACGATAAACAAAATGAGCATAAATAAGCTGAAAACCAAACTTAAAATAAGGATCAATTTATTCTTCACTCTTTCACCCCATCATCCTGACTTCTTTTTCATTATCTCCAAATCTGCAAAAACCATGCTTTTGCAAACTTACTTCATGCTGTATGAACAAAATGGAGGAGAAAATTCATCATCAAGACGCTGGTTACATAAGGTTAATAAAAATAAAGCGCTTTCATGTTTGCATTCAGCACCAATATTGTTTAATTGCATGATATGCTGTACCAGGAAAAATGGGACCATTTTTCATTTTTTTAGTGTGATGTGGGGAATGATAGTTTTTGGAGGTGCAGAAATTGACGCTTATACGATTAGGATACGTAGCCATGAGCATGCATGTTAAAAATTGTTCCCCTTCACAGACCATGACTTTTTCACAGTTTTCAAAAATCAAAAATAAAGAGGCAGCTGTAAAAAAGCTTGAGAGGATCGCCAATTCTAATCTCCGCAATTGCCTGAGATTATTAAGGCATAACCAAGTACATGATATTTCTTTTTTTCGATTAAGCTCTAAGCTCATACCGCTTGTAAACCACCCGGAAATACCTGAGTGGAATTATATTAATCCTCTGATGGATGAGTTAAGAGAAATCCGGAGCTTTCTTGAAGAGCATCCTGAAACTAGAGTGGATTTTCATCCTGATCATTTTGTTTTATTGAATTCTGAGGATAAAAATGTGCTTATGTCAGCTGTAAAAACACTGAGGATGCACCGACTATTGCTAAAAGGTATGGGGATAGACCCTGAGCATCGCTGTGTCCTGCATGTGGGGGGCGGATATAACAATCATGAAAAGGCACTTGAACAGTTTATTCATAATTGGGGACTCATATCAGAGAGACTGCAGGAGATGGTCATACTTGAAAATGATGATACAACCTTCAGCCTTTCAGAAACCCTTTATCTTTGTGAAAAGCTGGGCATACCCATGGCATTTGATTATCATCATTTCCTGGCACATCACAATGTGAATGAAAGCTGGGAGGATCAATGGGAAAGGGTTATAGGCACGTGGAGCCATTCCAGACTGCCTCCAAAGATGCATATATCAAGTCCGCGTTCACCCAGTCAATTCCGTGCGCATGCAGAATATGTAGACAGCGGCATGTTCATGGATTTTCTGAGAAAAATAAAAGGGAGCGTCCCCCAGCTTGACTGTATGATTGAGGCAAAACAAAAGGACGGCGCACTTTTTCATTTAATGAAGGATCTGGGGAATTACGAAGAGGTTGAAATTGTGGATGGCGGAAGCTTTTTAATAAAATAAGAGAGGAAGGCCCGAAAAGCCATTCTTCTCTTTAAAGGAATTTAAAAGTGGCGGGCAATGACCGGTTCCATGCATAGCAGAACACACAGGACATACGAAATAAGAGTCGTTTTTTTTGATAGCTTACTGCGGCTGTATCCTGATGTCCATCCTGTAAATTGCAGTTTGTTTCTGTATAAAACGAATAAGAAAATCAAAACTGCAGCCCATATAAACCAAACATCATAGGGCTTTTCTGTCCCTAACGAAGAATAGAAAGAGTTCAGCAAGGCGTACAGGAGGCCTCCACCCAATAAAAATATAATGATAATCCTTAAAATCTCAAGCAGGACTTTCATGATATTCCTCCCCGTGTAAAAGAATACTATAACGTTAACATAATTTTACAGTTGATTAAAGCCTTATTCCAAACGGGGAGATTATAATCTTAAAGATTTATATGTTTATTTTTTCCTTTTGATATCTGAAATATGCCATAAAGTGCAAAGCCTATAGAAACAATTCCGAGCATCCAAGGGCCGTAGCTTTGCTGCAGAATTTTCTCAAGCGCTCCATCTAAATTGGTAGGATTATGCGGATTGCTTGTGATGGCCATCCTGATTACGAAGTAACCCAGGAAACCAAATACTGCTCCTCTTGAAACCATGCCGATTTGTCCGGATTTTCTCGTTGCCTGAATTTCCTCTTTACTCATTTCCTCAAGCTTGAATTGCTTCATAAAATTTCCCTTTATTCCTGAGAAAATCGAGTATATTCCGTAAATAATAATGCCTGCCCCAATCAAGCCGATCAGCCAGGGGCCATAATCCTGTGCCAGAATTCTCGCCGTCCAGGCCTTTTGTGCGCTGCTGGATTGACCAGCGTGAATGGCAAGCTTAATAGCTTTTGCTGCCAAGCCGATGTAGATGATACAGGAAATTACATTGCCAGCTTTGCTGAGGCTGCCTTTCATTGGGTCCTCTTTAATCGTTTGAAGTTCGAAAATTTGGATGAGAAGCCAAAGGATGTATCCGGCTAACCCAATGCCGATTAGCCAAAGAAGAACTTCTCCATATGGCTTCGCGGCAACAGCAGCCATTGCCCCATTCGTTCCTTTAGCTTTTGATCCAGCCCCGCATGCTGCCAGAAGAGATAATGCTCCGACTAAGATAAAATTAGTGCCCTTTGCCATAAAACCTGCTCTGGCGGCTTTTCTCGCCCAGGGTTTCATGTGATGAGCGGTTTTTTTAGCATGATATTTTGCATTAGCTTTTGAATGGATGCCTATCATAATCATTCTCCTCCCGCAGATTTGACTGCTACTTCTTTTCTTTCCCGCCTGGCTGATTTAAAAACGCATTGGACCCTTCCTATTAATGGAGAATCAAAAAATGACTCAATCACACATAAAAGTAATAATTTGGGTTTTAAGGAAAATTAAATAGGGTATTTGAGATTTGTCCGGTTCTTAAACTGGAATTCCAGCTGCGGTATACATATCTATGAATATTCAATGCTGCCCTGGCTGGAATTGAAAACTTAGTCTTAGGGAGGAAATCTTGTGTTAAAAAAGTGGAGTATTACTATGTTATTCATGGCATTGCTGCTATCGCTTGCAGCATGCAGCGGGAGCGGTGAAAAAGCAGAGGCAGACGGGAAAAGTGATGTAATAGAAGCGGATATTGAAGGTGCTTCTTACATATTGCCGGGAAAAGAAGATGGAGTTTCTGAAGGTGACAAAAAAAGCGGCATTCTAGAAGTGAATTTGAAAATAAAGAATGTTTCCAAATCATCCATTACGCTTTCTGCATTTGATGGCGGTGTTAAATTTTACGATGGAGATGAGCAATTAAAACCTAAGGATCATATAGTCAACTCTACTTTGGACTTGACACCTGATATTCCAAGCGGAGATATTGGCCCTGGGAAGGTTCAGAAAATGATTTTTTTCTTTGATGTAGAAAAGGACAAGGAATATAAAATCGGCCTGAAGCCCAGCTTTAATGATTCATCAAAGAAAACAAATGAAGTCCTGCTGAATCTTGATACAAAGAAATACGCCGACAGCTTTAATGCTCTCAAGGATCCTGAAAAAGCATTAATTGCTTATATCGATACCATTTATCTTGACAAAGATAATGCAGATTATGAAAAATATGTGACTGCAGATAAAGCAGCTCTGCAGGAAGAAGCACAAAAAGCTTTTAGGCATGAAGTCAAGGATGTTGTAGGTGATACTATTTCAGATATCGAAATAGATAAACATTATCCGACCTTCAAATCAATATTGTCTCAAAAGGCTAAACTGAAGGCAACAACAAGCGGCTTTGCAAACGGAAAAGCTATCGTAAAATTAGACTACTCATCCGTTTCCCTGGAAAATCTCTATGACAAAGTTTATAAATACAAGAGGGATTACCGTGACAAAACAGGAAACTATGACTTTGACAAAAGTGACCAGTATGCACTTTCTAAGCTGGATCTTGTGCTTAATTCACTCGAGATTGACTCAAACAAAAACCCTGTCGATGTCAAAATGGTACAAAAAGATGGAAAATGGACAGTCGATAGAACAGATGACTTTTCCGATTCATTGGTAAGGACATTTGCAAAAGGATATATTTATTAAGGAGCAGTGAACATGCCGGGGAAAAAGCGTGGAATTGCAGCTATAGCAGCTGCGGCGGTTATTATCATTATTGCAGTTGCAGTCGTTTTTATACAGCAATCCAGCAAGCCGGGAAAGATTGTTGAGCAGTTTGAGTCTGCAGTGGAGCAGAATAAGCCTGATCATCTTAAAGGCATTATTATAGCGGACAAAAACAGCGCTAAATTAGACAATAGATCCCTTAAGGCGATGACGGATTATCTGAAGAAGAACAATGATAGCTACGAAACTATCAAAGATAATCTGAACAAGCAAGCAGAGGATAAGGATTTTACAGATGCAAGCCAGCAAATCAGCCTTGTGAAGCAAGGGAAAACATGGGGCATTTTTGATGATTACAAATTGAAGGCTAAAACCGTCCGCATCAAGGTGACCGGACAGAATGAAGAAGATAAGATCAGCATGGCTGTAGATAAAGGAAGCATGACACTTGAAAAGAAGAAAGACAGCCTTTATGGTCCGGTTCTTCCTGGTAATTATCCGCTTGTAATAACCGTAAATAATAAGCTGGGCACATTTATAGAAAAGAAAAAGACGGATGCCTGGGGCACTTCAGAGGTTAGTGTTATTCTTGATGAAGATAAGCTGGTTCAGAACGATAAAAGAGTCCAAAAAGATATCCTGGGAGCATTGGACCAGTTTAATAGGGATTTGACCATTTATGAAACATCAAACTTTGATACTTCCAAACTGACTAATGTGACGAATACGATTAAAGAGGGTAGCGCCTATTTAAAGAATAATTTCGAACTGGTAAAGAATTATGTGGACGAAATACACTCTCAATATTTAGGGGCTGTTGTTAATTTAGATGATTTGGATATCTCATTTTTTGACAATAAGTGGAGCGCTAGTGCGAAAGCCTTGGTTTCCTATAATAGCGGCATGAAATACAATAATGCCAGGGTTCAGGATTTGTCTTATAAATCAATTCGCAGCTATTCTCTGCAATATGACGCTGAAAACAAAAAATGGCTTATTGATGACCTAGAGGACAAAGAACCCTTTGGTGCCGAAGAAACGGACTGGGAGCATAAGCAGGAGATGAAGATTGATGACCCCCCTGTTATGAAATGGAGCCGCAAAAGCAAGGATAGTAAATTGTAAAGGAACAGCCAGCCATTTCCGATGGCTGGCTTTTTCAATCAGACTTTTATGTGCAGTCCGCCTCCTATTGCCAATGTGTTTTATTATTTTGCGATCTCCTCGTTTTGTCTTGTTGATTGGAGCGGGTATCCTTGAACGGAAATCAGCCTGTCTTTTTTCATAGCACGTTATATTTTGAAGCAGTTACAAGTATAAGAAGGCTGGCGTATTCCGGGTTGCCTGTCTGGCAAAGCAATGCAATTGGCTAAAATGCAAACACTTTGGATACTAATAGAGCATGGTATGTGAGAGTGGTGAGCCTCATTTTGTTCTTTTCTAAAGACTTATTGTTAAAATAGAAGGAACCAAACTATATAATAAGGAGTTTTAAATTCATGGGGAAGAATAGTAAAAAGAAAAAGCAAAAAAACATTGTCAGGTACAGCCATGTAAAGGATCACGAAATTATAAAGATGGGTGGCTTTAATATTGCAATTGACACAAAAGAAGAAGCGGGAAAAACAGTCCCCATTCATGGAGAAGAAACCACCATTTGCATAGCGCAGATAGCCGGAACGAAAAAATGGTCACTATGGGAAGAAGCGGCTGGCCGCCAATTCCTGTCCACTGAGCGATATGAATCTAAAGAGGCGGCACAAAAAGCTGCTGAAACTATGGTTAATCAATCAAGGGAAATTTACGAGCATATCATTAAGTCCGTTGAAGGGTGATTAAGGGTCGCTTCTATAAGGTACAGAAGATTAGCCCTGCTTTTGCTTTGGCATCTAATTTTGCTGCCCATTCTCCTGAAGAGGGTTCCTGCGCTGTAGTAATATTATTACTCGAATAACTTATTGTTTTTCTTTTTACGTGTAAAAATCATTTGGTGTATTTCCATTACAGGAAAACATTGACGCTAAATTGTAAGGTAAATGAAATCTATAGAGCTGTTTATTTTGCTAAAATAATATGTTAGGAGTTTATCTTCTTAATTCATATAATTGGTGTTTATCTTACAGTTAAAGAAGGTAATGGATTGGTAAGTACAGTTCACTGCAGTATATGGCGGGGAGCTGCGAAAATATATTACATTAACATGGCGGGGGACAGAGATGATTTCAGAAAATTTATTAATAAATAAGAAATTTTATGAAACATTGATTGGGGAAAACGAAACAGCACATCCCATTCAGATTTTGGGAGAGGCGTATCTCGAACGGCAAAAAAGTGATGTGCCGGAGCTTGCTTCCATACGGTTTGCACAGGGGGAGGTTTATTTTCATTCTAAGGACTATGAAACGGCAGTTTTTAAATGGGAGAACATTGACTCTGAATTAAGTTCATGGGCAAACAAAAATATAGCTGATGCTTATTATGAGCTTGAAATGCTTTCCATGGCTGAAGAAAAGTATAAGTCCATTACAACAGACGATCTTGTGCTAAGGGCAGAAGTCGCTCTTCAGCTTTTTTCACTATACATAGAAGAAAAAAGATTCGACCTGGCTTCAAAAACAATTAAAGATGTTGTCTCGTTTTATCCGGATTATCCAAATGTCTCTGAAGTGGCGCGTGCCTTTTTTGAGGAGCAGCAGGATTGGAACAGCGGCATCGAGCTTGCGATGAGCGAAAGTATGCGTACAGGATATCTTCATTGGTTCGATGTGCTTCTAGGGTATATCGACAGCGGATATACGGAAGATCTGCCTCCTGATTATTTCATCCCTATGCTGAAATCGCTTTATGATGCAGACAGGAACCGATTTGAAAAAGTTGTGCTCTCACTATGGAGTATATACAGGAAACAGGATACGTACTTTGCATGGCTTGAATCTATTAACTCTCTTATATCTGAAGCTGAAATCAATCAATTTGATTCATGGACAGATTTATCACAAGTGTATCAAAGAACATACCTGGAGCTGATTGACGGAAGCTACTTGATTAAAGACATACAGTTTACAGTTCCTCAGGTATTAATGAATTGGCTGAAGCTTTCAGAAGACCAAAACGCCTTATTCGCAGCTGCTGCTGTTCTCTCATGGAGCGAGAATTTTCAAGGCAGCATCCAAGACAGCGTGGCCCATGACGCCGAAACGGTATTGATGAAGTCAAGAAAACACCCGGATTCGCTTCGCGAGAGTAAGGCTCTCTTTGAAAGCATCCTCCATTGGGCGAGCAGGCATGAACTGCAAATCGGGGAGAAAACCAAGTGGATGGCAGATCTCCTATCGAATATTCAAATCCAACAGATTCTTGTTGCAGGAACTGGAGAGTCAAATAAATCGCTGTTTGTTAATTTTTTGAGCGGCGAAGAAATTACAAAACCAGACACATCTGTTTTCACTTCAATAAGTGATAGCGACTTAGCACAAATCACCGAGATATCTCCAAGCGGCATTATTCCGCTGGATGAATTAGAAGCGATCTCTCTCAGCCGGCGGCAGCGGGATTCTGTATTTGAAGTGAAATTCCCTTCTGAATTTCTGCAGAGCCAATCTATTGGGCTGATTGATACACCCGTATTAAACGGGCAGGCAGGCATAAGGGAAGAATTGCTGGAAAGCACACATGCCGCAGATGGAATACTTTATGTTCTTGATGCAAGTGCTCCGTTTACGGAAAGAGAACGGACGATTTTGCTTGATATTAAGAAAGAGTCCCCTTATCAGCACATCCACTTTATCCTAAACAGGATGGAGAAGATTTATAACGAACAAGATGCAATTCGAGTACTGGAAGAAACCACAGCCCGAATTCGCGAGTATTTTCCTGCAGCTTCTGTTTTTGCGTGGTCCGCAAATTACCAGGGTCAAAAACAGCTGAATGATCTTGCAGAGTTCCTTGCCTATGGATTCCCTAAGGGAAATCTGGCAGAGGAGCGGACAGAACGGATTTTATACTTTACCAGAAAAACATTATCTGACCTGCTGGAAAGACGAAGAGACATGGAGAATGGCTATATAGATTCTATCCAATGGAATGAAGAAATGGCCGTAAAGCTTAATGGTGCCATTAATCAGCTTCATGATAATGAAAAAGAAAAAATGAGAATACTTAAATCATCCTACAGGGCAATTAAAGAAGAAGTGAAAAATGACCTGACAACTGAAATTCCGAAAATACTGCGCAAGTGTGCGAATCTTTTAAATGAAGATAGTGATTTCCGCCGTGTGCATATTGATTTGAATGATGCCATGAACTCTAAAATCCAGGAATTTATTAATCAGACGGTATCTCCTAAATTTTATCGCAGTCTGCAGGATTGGATTGCTGTTTCGCAGGAAGAGTTTTCTCAAAGCCAGTTTTATCTTGAGGAAATGTCAGATGGCTTTAACACCTTGTATGGAGATGACCGGATTCAGCTGGAGTGTGATTTCAAAGTTCTGGATGACTGGAGACGCGATGCAGACCGGATGACAAGCGGGGTCTATAGCGATGAAGTCAATATTTTAATGCGTCATACTCCTTCACAGCTTCTTCTTAAAGGAGCAGGCAAGCTGTTAGGGGCCATTGCCCAAAATAAGGCTGCGCTGTATACAAGGTATAAGAAATTCCTTGAAACGATGGATTATGATGATGTAGCAGAGAGCATTGCTAAAAAATACTTATCACAGTTTGATTTGTTTGAAAAATCGTTAGACCGTGATATTTCCCTTTTCTTCAGATATCCTTTGAATGTTCTAAACCAAGCGGTTACCGCCTCTCATAAAGAAATCAAGGAAAGCCAGGAAGCACTTGATAAAATGAGAGAAAACCCTGAAGTATATCTGGATCCCATTACATTATTTGAGGTTAAGCTGCGTCAATATGAATGGATGATGAATGCAGGCAAATAGAAAAAAACGTTTCCGCAAATTGCGGAAACGTTTTTTTGTTGATGACCGTATTGTCTCCGACTATTAATCAGCAAGCCTTCTCCAGTAGTCACTGGTACTCAGGAACGGGCTTGCTTCAAAAAATACTATTGTTTAAAGCGCTGTATATCCTTTCTTTCCTGATAATTGTCATCTTCGAGTATTCCCATTTCTTCAATGAACCTCCGTGATTGCTCATTTCCTAATTTATAAATCATGGCGTAGATATTCTGAATCGTCCGGTCATATTTCCCGTTTTGAGAATCCTTGTGATATTCCTCATAAGGAATATGTGAACGGACATATGTTTTCATGTCAGCCGTATGATTTTTTTCAAGATAGCTTTTTAGTTCATTTACTTCACTGTCGTTTGCTTCAATGACAAAACTCGGATTTTCTTCTCTGACAGACTCAAGAAGCACATCACCGCCAACAAGATCCACATAATACGTTCTTTTTTCAGAATCCATTGCATCCATCTCCTTTTTCCTTTTCTTACCTGTTCTCTACCACAAATTAAATCAAAATAACCCTAAATTAGCCAAAGGCAAAAGATTATAAAATAATGGATAAAATAGGCTTAATTTACATGATATAATTTATTTAGGCTGTTTTCGTAAACTTTGTTGCTATGAAACAAGGTGGTTGATTTCCGCTCCAGGATGCTCGCTTTCCGCGGGCAGCCGTTGAGCCTCCTCGGCTGCGCCTGCTTAGGTCTCACCTGTTCTGCTAATCCGCAGGAGTCTCGCACCTTACGCTCTAATCAACCTGACTTGACAATGGGAACGCCCCACATAACAAATTAAAAAAACAACAATCTTTAAGGAAAGAGCCTTTATTTATTAAGAATCCCGACACTAGCAGATTTTAAATCGAGGAGCGGGACACATAATCGGGAGGACATCGCATGAAAAAAGCAGGTTTATTATTGGTTTCACTGGCTCTATTGACAGGCTGCACATCAAAAGTATACAGCAGCAATATGGAGCTTGGGAAAGACCAGCTGAAGGATGGGCATTATCAGGAAGCTTCTGAAGCCTTCAGCAAAGCATTTAAGGATAATCGGACAAATGAGGCAAAAGAGCTTATGAAGGCTTCAAAATATATGGAAGAAGGCACAAAGGCTTTTAATGAAGGGGACTTTAAGGTCTCGGTTTCTTTCTTTAAAAAGGTTCTGGATATGAAGGCAGAGCAGCAGGAAGACAAGGACCTTAAGAAGGAAGCAAAAGACTGGATGGAAAAAGGTGTACTTGCAGACAAACAAAGCACTGAACTGAAAGCCAAATTAAGTGATGGGCTAACAGCCCTGAATCAAAAAAAATTCGATGAAGCAAGCAAACAGTTTCAGGAGGTTGCTGAAAAATCAGCGGATCCTGCTCTTAAAGAAGAAGCCAATGCTCTGATCAAACAGGCCGCTGACCAAAAACAGGCTTACAGTAAAACAGCATCCATCAAGCCTTCAGAAGAAAAGAATGACTCGGTAAAGGAACAGGCCGGTTCAAAAGAAAAGAATGACTCACAGGATGGTTCTAAAGAAGAAGAACAAAAGGAGCCGGCAGCGGAGGTCCCTAAGGAAAAGGAAGATCCAGCGCCAAAACCGAATGAGCCTGAACCCTCCGCAGGCAAGAAAAACGATGATAAGCATGGGCAAACGGCTAAAAGCCTGACACACAGCGAAGCAGAGAAGCTTGTGAAAAGCTTTTTGCACATGGAGAATTCTTCAAATATCAAAGCACAGTATGATCATGACGCAGACAATGGGGATTACATCATCCATGTATTTGAAGTAGTAATAGATAATCCTAAAACCAAGGAAGGGCATACAGCCACATGGGGATGGTATGGAGTCGACCCTAAGACTAAAAAGGTTTATGAGGCCATTTAAATGTCTTAAATAATCCCTGATAGCCTGACACACAATTTTTGTTAAACGATCAGCTAATACACAAATTTTAAGAAAACAGCCCTCTGCTAATATAAATACCAATTGCCCCTGCACAGATGAGTTTTGCAGGAAATAAAGGGCAGATCAGCGAACTTCTATTATGATTGCAACTTTAATCAGAAAGGAGACAGAAATATGGCTGAACAATATCCGATCCTAAAAGGAGCGGAGCCATTTTATTTTGAAGGAAACAGGACGGGCATTCTCATATCCCATGGTTTTACAGGTACGGCGCAAAGTATGCGGCCAATTGCGGAGGCTTATGCTGACAAGGGGTATACGGTTTGCTTGCCAAGGCTTAAAGGACATGGCACCCATTATGAAGAACTGGAATCAACTGTACGCGGCGACTGGATGGCTTCGGTGGAAGAAGGGTATCAATGGCTGAAAAAGCGCTGTGACAGGATCGCAGTCACTGGTCTTTCCATGGGAGGCACATTGATTCTTTATCTTGCAGAAAAACACCCTGAAATTGAGGCTGTGATACCAATCAATGCAGCAATAGATCTGGAAAAAATGGGTGAAGGAAAGGATTTAAGCAATACAAGATATATGGATGCTATTGGTTCAGATATTAAGAATCCGGCTGTTTCAGAGCTTGCTTATGAGAAAACACCTGTAAAATCACTGATGGAGCTGGTTTCTTTAACAGATGAAGTGAGAGCTGAACTTAGCCGTATATCATGTCCCGCACTTATTTTTGTTTCCGAGGAAGACCATGTAGTGCCACCGGATAATGCTGAAGTGATTTATGAACGCATTTCTTCTGAGGAGAAGAAGATTGTGACTCTTCAAAACAGCTATCATGTGGCAACACTGGACTTTGACCAGACCCTGATTATTGAAGAGTCGCTGGCCTTTATAGACAAAGTCTGCAGTCAGACATTACATGAATAATGCCGGCAATTTGAAAGAGACATTCCTGTCTCTTTTTTTTCATGCGCTGCAAAGAATAAATTATTTGCTAATCTTCGATGATAGTCTTAATTTAAAATAAAGAACTACAATGCTAAAGGAGAATGCAAGATGGATATCCTTGTAATAGAAGATAATGAAAGTGTCAGTTCCATGCTGGAAATGTTTTTTGCCAAAGAGGGGCTGAACGGGGAATTTATTACAAACGGAAATGATGGATATGAGCGTTATAAATCCGGATCGTGGGATTTGCTTATCCTTGACTGGATGCTGCCTGGAATGGATGGGGTCACCATTTGCCGCAAAATCAGAGAGGAAGGCAGCAGGATTCCTATTATTATGCTGACCGCTAAAGACAGTGAATCAGACCAGGTGCTGGGGCTTGAGCTTGGGGCAGATGATTATGTTACCAAACCCTTCAGCCCGCTTGCCTTAATGGCAAGAATCAAGGCTGTTTCAAGAAGATATGAAAAGGAAAGCAATGAGGGGGACAAGGAGGGCCATTATATAAAGACCCGCCATTTTAAAATAAGCAAAGAAACAAGAGAAGTCTTTTTAGACGGAGGCCCTGTTTCGAACCTCACCCCCAAGGAATTCGATCTCTTGTATTATCTGATTACCAACCCGCGGCAGGTTTTTTCAAGAGAACAGCTGCTGGAACGGGTTTGGGGCTACCAGTTTTATGGAGATGAAAGAACAGTGGATGTACATATAAAGAGGCTTCGCAATAAAATTGGGTCCCAACGAAAGCCTATGCTTCATACGGTGTGGGGAGTGGGATATAAATTCGATGAAGCGGCGGATGCTCATGAAGAATAGAATGATCTTGCTGCTTCAGAAACTAAGGGTTAATTATATCTATCAAATGCTTGGAAGCCATATCAGTGTATTGCTCGTAGCGTTTATTGTGCTGAGTCTTCTTTTTGCAAATTATGTAGAAAGACTGGTTTATCAGAATAAGACGGATGAATTGATCACCTATGGAAGGAGCATTCTTGATAAATTCGAGAAAAATCCACAAGGTCCTGTAGCGACGCTTGAGCAATTTTATACCGTGCTGAATGCCCGCAATATTAACTTCAGCATCTTCGACGAAAATCAAAACATTGTGTACCCTTTTACTGGAAGGCTATCTAAATTTGTTCCGACCCGCGATGAGTGGAAACAGATTTCTGAAGGAAAGACCGTTGTCATTAAACGGGAAAGCCAGCGCTTCGGACAGGAGGTTTCAATGGTTGTGCTTCCCTATATAAGGAATGGCAGCCTCCTGGGAGGAATCCTGCTAATTTCCCCTATCAGCGGTTCTGCGGAAATGATCAGCGAAATCAACCATTATCTGCTTTATACCGTGCTGATAGCGCTCGCCATTTCCTTTTTGTTCAGCTGGGTTCTGTCTAAAATTCATGTTTCCCGGATCAAAAGAATCAGGGAGGCGACTTCAATGATTTCTTCGGGTAAGTATGATGTTCATGTACCTTCATCAGCGCTGGATGAGATTGGCGACCTTGGAAATGACTTTAACAAAATGGCTGAAAGACTGAAGGCTTCGTATGAAGAAATCGAGGTGCTGGAAAACAGGAGAAGGCAGTTTATGGCGGATGTTTCTCATGAACTTAGGACACCTCTTGCTACAATCAGGGGAATGATCGAGGGTTTACAGGATGGCATCATTCCCGAGGAAGACAGGGAAAACGGAATTAAGCTCGCAAGCAAGGAAACAAAGAGGCTGATTCGGCTGGTGAATGAAAATTTGGATTATGAAAAAATCCGTTCTAACCAAATCAAGCTGAACAAGGAGCATATTGAGCTTTTCGAAATGCTTGAAATCATCAAGGAACAGCTGTTGTTTCAGGCTGAAGAAAAAAATAACGTGCTTATAGCAGAAGCAGACAGTAATGCGAAGGTTTATGCCGATTATGACCGTTTAACGCAGATTTTAATCAATATTACGAAAAACAGCATCCAGTTTACTGAAAATGGAACCATTTGGCTCAGAGGAAAATCAGAAATGAAGCAGACAGTTATTGAAATTGAAGATACTGGAAAGGGAATTGATCCGAAAGAAATCGAATCTATCTGGAGGCGTTTCTATAAAGCAGACCTTTCAAGAAGCAGCACCCCCTATGGAGAATTCGGGCTCGGCCTATCCATTGTCAAACAGCTGGTCCAGCTCCATAACGGCGAAATTGATGTGACAAGCGAAAAAGGAAAAGGCACAAAGTTTGTTATTCGTCTGCCGGTACAATCTGAATAAATACCACCCCGGCGTCCGGATATATTCCGGCGCTTTTGTTTTGCCTGGAGAGCATAAAGAAGGCAGGCGTTCTGAATAATAATGAAATGATAATAAATATTTTTTTATTTAACCAGGATTATTCACCTTTTTCAAGGGGAAGTTGTATAATGAACTAAAAGTTGGGTATAGGAAAGAAATATAGTACAGGTTAAATACAAGCTTTGGGATGAGGTGAACAAACATGAATACGCAGCAAAAGGCCATGTCTAATACGAAAACTTACTCTGCCGCAGATGACTCCATTTCAGGAAATCGAAAAGGGCTGTTTGCATTATTGCCTTTTATCGGGCCTGCCTTTGTAGCGTCGATTGCTTATCTCGATCCGGGCAACTACGCGACGAACATTTCAGGTGGTGCCCAATTTGGATTTAAATTATTATGGGTCATAGTCATTGCCAATATCATGGGGATTTTATTTCAGAATATGTCAGCAAAGCTTGGCATTGCCACCGGAAAAAACCTGCCAGAGCTTTGCAGGGAAACCTTTCCGAAAAAGTCGGCTATCATCATGTGGATATTGTCGGAGCTTGCCTCCATGGCAACAGAATTAGCTGAGTTTCTTGGTGCGACCCTTGCATTGAATCTGCTGTTTGATATTCCGATGATTATCGCCGTTATTATTAACGGAATTATAACGTACGTTATTGTGGCCATGGAGCGCTATGGTTTCCGGCCGCTGGAAAAGATTATTACGGCATTCGCCCTCCTAATCGGCTTATGCTATATTGTAGAAATGTTTTATGCCAAGCCCCCGATAGACCAGGTGGCGTACCATAGCGTTGTACCATGGATTGGAAACAGCCAAAGCATCATGCTTGCAGTTGGAATCATCGGGGCCACGATTATGCCTCATGCGGTATTCCTTCATTCCAGCTTAACGCAAAAACGTGTTGTACCTAAAAATGATGCACAAAAATTAAAACTTCAAAAATACAGCACAATTGAAATATTCCTGGCAATGGGCCTTGCTGGTGTGGTGAATCTGGCGATGATGGTCATGGCAGCATCCGTTTTCTACGAATCAGGCCATACTGCTGTAGGAAGCATTGAAACGGCCTATGTAACCTTAATTCCTCTGCTTGGGCATGCTGCCGCCTCTGTATTTATTGTTTCCTTGCTCGTTTCCGGGGTTTCGAGCTCAGTGGTTGGAACGATGGCAGGCCAGGTGATCATGCAGGGATTCGTTAATTTCACCATTCCTGTCTGGCTCCGCAGGGTCATTACAATGGTTCCGGCTGCCATAGTTGTTACGCTTGGACTTGATCCTACACAAACGCTGGTTGTGAGCCAGGTTATACTAAGCATAGTGCTTCCGCTTCCCTTGATTCTGCTAATTCACTTTACAAGGAAAAAGGAATTGATGGGCAATCTTGTCAACAAAAAAACGACTACGGTTTTTGCCTGCATTTTTGCGGCTGTCATTCTAACGCTTAATATTGTCTTGATCGTCGATGTTATTTCTTCTATTCTTTCATAAATGTAAAGGCAGGCTGCTATGTATACGCAGCCTGCTTTTTTTGTCTGGAACATGGATGCCTTTCATTATGCGCGATCTCCTGATTATTAATAATCGTTTCATTCTTTGTTAATAATTTGGTCATAATTACTGGTTATGATAAAAATATAATCGGTAATCAGGGGAGGAATAATCATGGAAAACAATTTGCACGAAGAAGAAAATTATACTCAGCAGCAAAGGCAGAAGCCGAAAAACGGGCGGTCAATATGGTTTTACTCAGGCGTTTCAAGTATTGTCGGATCGCTTGTTACAAGTACGGTTTTCTTGGCTGGAGGTAACTATTTTCATGATACGCAACGAGCCTCCAATGCTGCACAGCCGAAAACGGCAGTGCAAAGCAGCAGCCAAAATTCAAAGCTGAATGTCCAAAATACCTCATATAATAAAGGATCATCAAATATAGCAGATATGGTAGAGAAATCTTCAAAGGCAGTAGTCGGCGTTGTTAACTTGCAGGCTGGGAATAATGGAGACCTTTTTTCACAGGATACAACAAGCCAAAACGTTGAAGCTGGTTCAGGTTCGGGTGTCATTTATAAAAAAGAAAATGGAAGTGCATATATTGTTACCAATAACCATGTAATTGAGGATGCCAAGGAAGTGCAGGTTGCTCTCTCCAATGGTGTAAAAACAAAAGCGGAGATTGTTGGTGCAGATCCTTTATCCGATTTGGCTGTATTGAAAATTGACGGAAGCAAGGCTCCTGATGCACTCAGCTTTGGGGACTCTGATTCCCTGCGTGCCGGGGACCAAGTGATTGCAATCGGCAATCCTCTTGGACTTGATTTATCTCGTACGGTTACAGAAGGTATTGTAAGCGCCGTAGGAAGGACAGTACCGGTTTCCACCTCGCAGGGTGAATGGGAATTGAACGTTATACAGACAGATGCAGCCATTAACCCTGGAAATAGCGGTGGAGCCTTAATTAATTCAAATGGTGAGGTAATTGGCATCAACAGCATGAAAATCTCAGAAAGCGGCGTGGAGGGCTTAGGATTTGCACTGCCGAGCAACGATGTGCTTCCAATTGTTAATCAATTGATTAAAGAAGGAAAGGTGAAGCGTCCATATATCGGTGTGAGCTTGTCAAACTTGGATGAACTGCCGCAGTATTATCTCCAGAATGCACCTAAGAACTTGAAAAACGGTGTAATGGTTACAGGAGTCGATCCTAAATCAGCTGCTGCGAGAAGCGGTATCCTTGAACAGGATATCATTGTTTCAATCAATGGAAAGAAAGTCGCTAATTCGTCGGAGCTAAGAAAATATCTGTATACGAAGGTTGGTTCAAATGATAAAGTAACCCTTGGTGTTTACCGGGGGGATATTAAAAAAAATGTAACTGTGCAGCTTGGTAACTAACTGAACCTAAACAAAGAGAGCAGAAGTGTCTTGCTCTCTTTTTGTTGTTATTTAGATACCAGGGTATTAATAAAGCTTTGAGAGCCGCATAGGGGCGGCTGCAAGCTTATTATAGTACATTGCCGATTGGAATGGAAACCAGCAATGTAACGTTTGGCAGAGCCGGTAAAAAAATTTTTTTCATGGTGATTAAGGAAAAATTCATTCCTTTGAAATAGTATTATTCTTATAGTTTGAAATCTGAATTATCTGTAAACAACTACCAGGCACGCTTGTACTCTTTATGTTACATATATGTATAGGGTAATTAATTTTTTTGGAAAAATAAACTGATGCACAATAATAAAATAAATGCAATAGCATATAATGAATTATATATGAAAACTATTTGACAAATTTGTGAACAGAAGTAAAATAGAAAGTATAAAGGAGATGGAAAATATGGATGAAAACAAAATGAAAGCGCTGAATGTTGTGAGAACTGCTGCAATCCTTGGCTGCTTATTAGGTTTTGGTTTATTTGTAATTGGCATGTTTGCAAGCGGTTTCAATTACAACCACATAGTATCCATTACGGGAATCATGATCGCACTTAGCTCTGTTTTTGTCTTTGGGGGTGCTCTTATGATTATGCTAATCAGTGAGGGCGGACCATTTAAGCAAAGAATTAAGTAATGAATAAGGATAAGGAATATGTAAAAAAAAATCCTGAACGGGAACGGCCCGTTCAGGATTTTTTTTTCTTTTAGATCAAGCTGCAGGGGTAAAGCCCTGCAGCTTTTTAGATGGAGTTTAGTACTTGTATCCCCAGATCATGGCGAATAGTGTACCAAGGATCGTTACAATACCTACGAATAAAGCATAAGCGACATTCAAGTAGATATGAGACTTATCACGTGATTCACCAACGTGCATGAACATAAGAAGCTGGACGCTTGCCTGTGCAATAGCAGTGATAAGCAAGATAATCATGCCAGCTGTAAAAGAAAGGTCAAAATAGTAAACAGCCAAGGCAACAATTGATAGGATTAATGAGAAAACAAATCCCATTACATGGTGAGCAGGGAATAATTGTTTCATATTACATCATTCCTTTCAAATAGACGAAGCTGTAGATGAAGATCCAGACAACGTCTAAGAAGTGCCAGTAAAGAGAGAAGATAAACGCTTTGTTGGCAGTACCTGCAGTGAAGCCTTCCCTTTTCACCTGAATCAGAATGGCAAGGCCCCAGAATAGACCCAAAGTAACGTGAAGTCCGTGTGTTCCAAGCAATGTAAACAATGCAGAAAGGAAACCGCTTGTTTGAATTGTTGCACCATCATGGACATATGTGACAAATTCAGTGATCTCAGTGCTTAAGAACCCAAGGCCCAGAAGCAATGTGATAATAAAGAAAGTCATCATGGCTTTCTTAGAACCATGGCGCATGGCATTAATTCCAAGGCCGATGGTGAAACTGCTTGTTAAAAGCAAGGCAGTTTCAATTAGTACACCTTTTATCTCGAATAATTCATGTGCGCTTGGACCATTTCCAAAACGGTTTGAAAGCGTGAAATATACTGAGAAAAGGGTGGAGAAGAGGGCAATCTCAGCCCCTAAAAAGATCCAAAACCCTAATACCTTTAACCTGTTTTCCTCTGTGCTGTACTCTAGAGGAAGTGAGTTATCTATTTTCATGCTCTGTCACCTCGCAGTGCATTTTCTGTTCTTTCAATTTCTTCTACAGAAATATGGTAGCCATGGTCGCGTTCGAATGAACGGTGAATCATAGTACCGAAGATTACAGCTACAGCAACGATTGCTGGAATCCACCAGCTGAATACTGCAAAGAATCCGCCGAAGAAGATTGCTACACCCATGACGAAAGGAACGCCTGTGTTGTTTGGCATATGAATTGGTTCATATTTGCCTTGGAAAATAGGTGTTTCACCTTTTTTAGAGAACCAGAACGCATCCAATTTTTCAATTGTAGGTGTAATGGCAAAGTTGTAAACCGGAATCGGACTGTGAGTAGCCCATTCCAAAGATCTTGCATCCCAAGGGTCGCCGCTTGTTTCTCTCGGGCTCTTGCGGATACTGTAATAGATATTGTAAACAAGGATACAGAAACCGATCGCTAGTCCAAGTGCACCTACGAAAGATAACATATTTAACGGGCCATAGCCTGTGCTTGCTGAGTAAGTGTACATACGGCGTGCCATTCCGTTAAGCCCAAGAATGAATAGCGGGAAGAATGCCACGTTGAAGCTGATTGCGATAAACCAGAAAGCAAGCTTTCCAAGTCGTTCGTTCAATTTGAAACCAAAAACTTTAGGGAACCAGAAGTGGAACCCGGCGATTACCGCAAACACTGCTCCTGGAATTAATACGTAGTGGAAATGCGCTACAAGGAACATTGTGTTGTGATACTGATAATCGGCACTTGCCATTGCTAGCATGACGCCTGTAACACCGCCGATTGTGAAAATCGGAATGAATGCCAATGAATAAAGCATCGGTGTAGTGAAAGTGATTTTCCCTTTGCGCAGGGTGAATAGCCAGTTGAATATTTTAACCCCGGTAGGAACCGCGATAGCCATTGTTGTAATGGAGAAGAATCCATTAACCATTGCTCCGTGACCCATTGTATAGAAATGGTGAGCCCATACTACGAAAGAAAGCAATGAAATGGCAACCATGCTTATTACCATGGATTTGTAGCCATAAAGGTTTTTGCGTGAAAATGCTGAAATGATTTCACTGTAAATACCGAAAGCAGGCAGGATAACGATATAAACCTCAGGATGTCCCCATACCCAGAAAAGGTTGGCCCAAAGCATATCCATACCGCCGTTTTGCATTGTAAAGAACTGTGTGCCAAATTGACGGTCAAACATCATTAGAGCAAGTGCTACAGTCAATACAGGGAAAGCGAAAACGATAATTACGTTTGTAACAAGGATAGACCAAGTAAACATTGGCATTTTCATTAAAGTCATGCCAGGTGCTCTCATTTTCAGAATGGTAACAAGGAAGTTAATACCTGTCAGCAATGTACCGATACCGGCAATCTGAAGTGATAGAGAGTAATAGTTGTTTCCTACTGTCGGGCTGAACTCTTTGCTTGCAAGCGGGAAGTATGCAGACCAGCCTGCGTCAGGAGAACCCCCGATAACAAAGGAAATATTGAATAACATTGCTCCGGCAAAGAAGAACCAGAAGCTTACAGCGTTCAAACGAGGGAATGCAACGTCACGCGCTCCGATTTGAAGCGGAGTAACAACGTTCATTAACCCAATAATAAATGGCATAGCCATGAACAGAATCATGATGACCCCGTGAGTTGTAAAGATTTCATTATAATGCTGTGCATCAAGCAGGCCATTATCTGGCATAGCAGTTTGAGCACGCATCAATAGTGCGTCGACGCCTCCGCGGAAAAGCATAAGCAAGGCGGCTAAAATGTACATGACACCGATACGTTTATGATCGACAGTTGTCAGCCATTCGCGCCAAAGATATCCCCATTTCTTAAAATAGGTTAATCCTGCAAGAATAGCGATTGAAACGACAACGATACTGACCATGGCTCCGTAAATCATCGGTTCACCGGTTACGAAAAATTCGTCCCATTTCATACGTTTGTGACTCCTTTCTTATTGTTGCTAGAATAGTGGTTCATATTAAGCCACATTGTTTATTTGTCGTTGCCCATGTCCATTCCATCCATGTCAGAAGATTTCATATCTGCATCTCCGCCATGATGGTGGCTGGCATTTTTACCCTCAGGTGCCGGGTTGAATTTTAAGTGAGTGGAAGTGAAAGTCTCACGGCCAACGTGCTCAGCCTTAAGAAGCTTGTTAAACTTAGATTCAGTCAGTTTAGGAGCTGAACTTTTCACATCAGCAACCCATTTCTTATAATCTTTCGGTGATAGTGACTGTGCTTCAAAATCCATGTCAGCAAATCCGCGTCCTGAGAAGTTGGAGTTTCTTCCCATGAAAGAGCCTGGTGCGTTAGCAACTAAACGAAGTTTATTCACCATATCGCTCATTGCATATTTTTGTCCGGCAAGCTGTGGAATCCAGAAGCTTGAGATCGGACCATAAGAATAGAGACGGAATTCAATTGGTCGGTTTGTAGGAATGTTAACATAGTTAACTGTCTCGATATTTTCTTCAGGATAGCTGAAGTGCCATTTCCAGTTAGATGATGCAGCATAGATAACAACAGGTTTTTGTGATTCATAACCCTTAGGAGTCGTTTCAACTGCATTCGTCGAACGGACCGTTACAACTGATAGTACAGCAACGATGATAACTGGAATTGCAATCCAGATTGTTTCAAGTACCTTGCTGCCCTCGTCATGCGGAGGCTCATAATCTTTATCCGCTTTAGAAGCGCGATATTTGGTTAACATAATTACAAAAAGTACATACACGACAAGTAAGATGAAAATCATGACTAAGATGGAGAAAATAATCGTGTCAGATTGCGTTTTAGCGACCGGACCCTTTGGATCAAATATTAGTAAAGAATTTTCGCAGCCTGAAAGCACTGTGGCAATAGTGAAAATTATAAACAGGAAAGCCCATTTCATTTTCATAATGTACCCCTTTCTTATATAGTGGTTAAAACAATTTGTTAGTTATTCAGAAAAAGTGTTAAACATTTCACAAACTGACGTATCTATCTTATTCCCATAGGAGAAAAAATACAATCTAAAGTTACGGAGTGTCACAAAAAGTTCATTTATTATTAGTGAACAATTGGAAGCAGAAACTAAATGCTGGATATATTTAAGTAAGTAAAATATGATAGTTGTTTAGTATCTATATGTTCAACAAATTCTTATTCTGATATAGCCAAAATAACTAATTTTTAAAACTGTTCAGAAAACAGAGAATATTAGGTATTCTTATTTCCTAGTGAGCTGAGTTACAAGTAAGCTATCCACCGCAATTAAAAATTTCTCTATAATATGGAAAGAAAATAATTATTTCATGAAACTAAATAGTATATACCAATGAAAAAGCAGGTATCTCTTGGATGCCTGCTTTAAGTTAATTAGCAACTTGTTTCTGTATCTGTTCCAGTGCGGTTTGGTAAATTTCCTCCTGTGCTGTTTCTCTCCGTGCTATTACATTTGTCTGGTAGCACTTTCCCTGATAATCCAGTTTAACTGTTATTTCAATCATTTGTTACACCTCCGTTATAGCGGAATATTTTTTCTATAGTATATATACCAAAAATTGCCCCTATTAAAACACATAATTCATTAATAATGGATTTTTTTAAAATAGAGCTGTTTTCGTAAACTTTGCTGCTATGGAACAAGGGGATGCTCGCTTTCCGCTAATCTAATCAGGAGTTCTTACGCTACAAGCCACCTCTTTAATAATGAGACCGTGTGACAGAACATAGTAAAAAACACGAAACAAAATTTGTTTCGTGTTTTTTGCCGTTTACCGTGCATTTACTTTATTCAGGAATTGAAGGGTGCGTTTATTTCGGGTGTTGACAAGGACTTCTTCAGGAGTGCCTTTTTCCGCTATTACTCCTTGATCCATGAAGACTACGGTATCAGCAACATCGTTTGCAAATTGCATTTCGTGTGTTACGACAACCATAGTCATGCCTTCTTCAGCAAGGTTTTTCATAACCTTAAGAACTTCACCGACAAGTTCTGGATCCAGGGCAGAGGTAGGTTCATCAAACAATAGTACCTCTGGGTCCATAGCCATGGCGCGTGCTATGGAAATCCTTTGCTGCTGGCCGCCGGAGAGCTGATGCGGATACATGTCCGCACGATCAGCGAGGCCAACCTTATCCAGAAGATCCATTGCCTTTTTACGGGCCTCCTGTTTGGAACGCTTCAGGACAATTACTTGGCCCTCCATAATATTCTCGACTGCAGTAAGGTGCGGGAAGAGGTTGTAATTCTGGAATACCATTCCTGTTTGCTGCCGGAAAGCGACAACTTCTTTTTTATTGGTTTTTGATCCTTCATTAAAAGACATATTTTTGTTTCCCAGCACAATCGAGCCTGCGTCCGGAATCTCAAGAAGGTTTAAACAGCGGAGAAGCGTTGTCTTTCCTGAACCGGAAGGTCCGATGATAACTGCTGTTTTGCCTTTTTCAATTGAAAGGTCAATGCCTTTTAAAACTTCCAGATCATTAAATCTTTTTTTTAGGCCATCTAAGATAATCATTTGCTGTTCCTCCATTATTTAGCCACACTTCGCTCAAAGCGGATTTCGAGTTTAGTCTGCAAATAAGAAAGCACGGTGCTGAATATAAGGTAGATAAAAGCTACTTCAATATAAAGCCATAAAGGCTCATAGGTCACAGCGGCAATTTGCTGCCCTTTTTGAAATAATTCTGTAACTGTGATTGTTGCAGCAAGTGATGTATCCTTCACAAGGCTGATAAATGAATTCCCGAGAGGAGGGATGGAAACCCGGACAGCTTGAGGAAGAATAATTCTTCTCATGGCCTGTCCCCTTGTCATTCCGATAGAATAGGCAGCCTCCCATTGGCCTTTTGGAATGGAAAGGATGGCAGCGCGTATGATTTCAGAGCTATATGCGCCTTTATTTAAAGTAAATACAATAATTGCGGCCGGAAGCGGATCTAACGTTATATTTATACTAGGCAAACCATAGAAAATGATGAATAGCTGGACAAGGAGGGGTGTTCCCCTGAAAATCCAAACATAAAATTTCACCAGTGCTACCAGGGGTTTAACCCCGGATATGCGGGCAACTGCTGCAAAAAATGCCAGCAGCAGTCCCAGTATAAATGTAATCAGCGTAAGCGGTATCGTATAATAAAGACCCGCTTTTAAAATAGGAAAAAAGGAATCGCTAAGGATTCCTAATATTCGGGTGACTCGTTCATCAGCAAACATATCTATTCAATTCCTTTACTTCGATACGTCCGTTCCAAACCATTTTTTAGAGATTTTTAAGTACGTACCGTCTTTTTTCATATCTGCCAAGGCTTTATTGATTTCAGTTACAAGCTTGCCGCTGTCTTTACGGAAAAGGAAAGCATTGCTTGTTGCATTGTTTTCTTCATATACCTTCTTAATCGGCAATTCAGGACGCTGATGGATTAAATCAAGGTATGAAAGGCTGTCATTAAGTGTTGCATCAACCCTTTTTGAAGTAATAAGGTCAATGGACTGATTGAAGCCATCCACTACTGTGTTTGTTGCTCCGTGCTGTTCAGCAATTTTGCGGTAGTTGCTGTCTAGTGACTGTGCAACTTTCTTGCCTTTCAAATCATCAGGTTTTTTAATGTCTTTGTTGTTCTTATTTACAATAAGGACAGCTTTAGAAACGATGTAAGGATCTGACATGTCATATTTCTTTAAACGGTCATCACGCACAGCAACTTCATTGGCTACCATGTCATAGCGTTTAGAATCAAGTCCGGCAATCATGCCGTCCCATTTTGTTTCAATGAACTTTGGCTTGATATTCATGCGTTTGAAAACTTCCTGGGCAATTTCGATGTCAAATCCAGTTAACTTGCCTGATTTGTCATGAAAGGTAAAGGGTGCATAAGTTCCTTCTGTACCAATTGTTACTTCGCCTTTTTTCTTTACTTGATCGTAAAGACTGTTTGATGCTGAGTTGTTTTTATCCTTGCTTGTGCCGCAGGCTGATAAAGCCACGACAAGAATCAATGCAAGAAAAGACCATGCTGCTTTCTTCATATCTTAACCCCCACTATTTTTATCGGTATTATTTAAAACTTAATCAGAATACTTGAAAAAAATTTGCTTGTCAACGAATTAAGCACTCCTTATTATCTCTCTTTAACCCAAATATTATTTTTAAAATACAGATACCCTAACAAAAGAAAGTAAAAACGGATTTAATAAAGGTTTTATAAATCGGTCCGGTTGAAAAAATATCAATGGAGCTTTAACAGACCCCTCAATCAAGAGGATGGGAAAATGAGATTGACAAACCCTGATTTTTTACATATAGTAACAAAGAAAAAATACATATTCCGTGAAGCGGGAGAGGTTCATAGCGGCAACCCTCTATAAAAAACTATGGCTTGATCCTATACCAATCAACCATATCACTTTAGCGATATGGTTTTTCTTTTTTTAGGCGCACATTGGTGGTTTCTGCACATTGCGGATTGAAGCGGATTGCGGGAATGCTGGCGGATTAATATAAAAGCGAATCCTGGCAGACGCATGAATAACCGCCAATAAGTTCTGGCGTACTGAACAAAATTCCGCATTTGTTTAACAGTACCTTTTTTTATATGCTTCCGGTTAGAGTACACTCTTTAGTGAAACGGGATATTAGGAGGAAATAACATGTCTGGCAGAAAGACAGAAGAACTAACGGATATTACACTGCTTGGGAATCAGGGAACAAAATATTTATTTGATTATTCACCGGAGATTCTGGAAAGCTTTGATAATAAGCATCCAAACCGCGACTATTTTGTGAAGTTTAATTGTCCGGAATTTACCAGCCTTTGCCCGATAACGGGACAGCCGGATTTTGCCACTATCTATATCAGCTATATACCTGGAGAAAAAATGGTCGAAAGCAAATCCTTGAAGCTTTATCTGTTCAGCTTCCGTAATCACGGCGACTTTCATGAAGATTGCATGAATATTATCATGAATGATCTTATTGAATTAATGGATCCAAGGTATATAGAGGTATGGGGCAAATTTACGCCAAGAGGCGGTATTTCCATTGATCCATATACGAACTACGGAAAGCCTGGAACTAAATTTGAAGAAATGGCGAATTACAGGTTAATGAACCACGACTTGTATCCGGAAAAAGTCGACAACCGCTAATGAAATAATGACAGAAGCTTTTTGGGGGCACTGAAAAAGTCTTGTATGGCTGTCGTTACTTTGCCCGGTTGATTGGAACGTAGGGGTGATTCGCTTTCCGCGGGGCGTGCGGTGAGCTTCCTCGACGCTATGCGTCTGCGGGGTCTCACCTATCCCGCTGATCCCGCAGGAGTCTCGCACCTTCCGTTCCAATCAACCTAGTGCTCTTAAATATGTATTAACAACACCACGAGCCCAAGTCCTTGATTTTTTAAAGGATTGGGCTTTTTTGTTTTACAATAAAGGTCATCTATTCAAAAACAATGATTATATGGATGCAGATACAATAAACGGGTTGATGGAGCCGCATTTTCGTGGTCTAATTGGCATGTGAATGCAAGGGCAAGGCAATATAAATAAAACTTGAATAGGAAAAATAATATCAAAAAAACTCTACTTATTCTAATAGGGAATAAGTAGAGTTTTTGTATAGAGATTCAGAAAATTTTACATAGTCACAAAATTATTCCCTAAGATATTCCTGTCTGAATTAATTGTATATTGCGATAATTAATAAAACTATAAACATTTATCCGGAAATGGCCGTTATATAGTATGAATTCAAAATAATAAGCAGGGATGGATTTTGTTATGAAAAAAATTCTGATGTTGTCAATCATACTGGTCTTGCTGGCTAGTGCAGCAGGTTGTTCTAATCAAGATAAAACAGCAAGTGCCTCTAAGCATAGAGTTAAAATCGGCATCATGCTGTCGGATGCAGGCCTTGGAGATCAATCCTTTTCGGATGCAGGCTTTGAAGGTCTTGAAAAAGCGAGGGACACTCTTGGAGTGAAGTTTGATTACAGGGAAATCGGTGAAACGAAAACCTACGAAAAAGGGCTGGAGCAATTGGTGAAAGGAGGAAATGATTTAGTTATAGGACTTGGATTTTCCATGCAGGAAGCCATGGACAAAGTAGCTAAAAAATATCCTCATACGGATTTTCTGATTGTGGATTCTGAATCAAAGCTTCCTAATGTCTACTCCGTAACTTTTAAAGAAGAAGAAGGGTCTTATTTAATCGGTGCCATTGCTGGCATGAAGACGAAGACCAATACCTTAGGCTTTGTAGGAGGGGTGGATGTTCCCTTGATCCGAAAATTTGAAAAAGGATTCATTGAAGGGGCAAGATCCGTTAATCCAAAAGCAAAAGTTATTTCCCGGTTTGCGGGCAGCTTTGGTGATGACAAGGCAGGGGCTAAGATAGCTGAAGATTTGATAAAAAAGAAAGCGGATTATCTGTATCAGGCAGCAGGATTTACAGGAGTGGGCGTAATCCTAGAGGCACAAAAGGCCGGTGTTTATTCATTTGGAGTAGACAGCGATCAATATTTTGTAGCAGAAAAGTCAGTCGTGTCATCGATGCTTAAGCGAGTGGATGTAGCAGTCTATAACGCGGTGAAGGAATATGCGGAACACGGAAAAATCAAACAAAAAAACAGCAGTTTAGGAATCAAAGAAAACGGCGTTGGAATCGCGCCAATTACGGTTATTAAGCTTTCACCAGCGGAAGATGAAACATTGGATCGCCTGCGCAGCAATATTTCCGGCGGATCCATAAGTATACTACCTTAAGAATTGAATGGAGTAATCACATATGAAGCTTAAACAAAAAATATTAATAATGTCACTTTTACCTTTGTTTTTGTCTGCCATTATCATAGGATACAATATTTTGGGACTTAAAGCCCTAAAGTCCTCGACTGAAAGTACGGTAGCATTATTAATGAATGTCGAAGAGCTGAATAGCTCTGCAAAAAGCATGGGAAAATCATTGAGTGCTTATTCTCTTAATATTTCTGACAGCAATGCAAATGATATTTCAAAGGATATCATGGCATCAAAGGCGGCGTTTAAAACCTTAAAGGGAAAAATTAATGACAAGGAGGAGAAGGTTTCTGTCAACAGGATCTCCTTAAAGCTAGATGAAATCAGCGAAACCTCGCTTAAATCTCTCTCTGCAAAAAATCAGGCGGAAATTAAGCGGCAGTCATTAAGAACCAAGGGAATGATGAATGATATTTATGAACTGAAATACTCGATTAATCAGCAGTATGAGCAAATGCAGCAGAATCTGAAAAATCAAATTCAGGGGATTGTGACCTTTTCTTTAATTGCCTTAGGTATCCTTTTGGCAGGAAGTGTGGTTTCATCCATTATCTTTACCCGGAGGATTACCGGGCCAATTAATAAAATTGCCCAAAATGCAAGAGAAATTGCGGAAGGCAATCTGAATGTGCAGACGATAAAAGTTCGGACGAAGGATGAAGTAGCCCAACTAAATAAAGCATTTAGTCAAATGACAGAAAACCTGAGAAGGGTCATTGAAAGGGTCGGCAATAGTTCTGGCCAGCTGGCTGCATCAGCGGAAGAGCTGATGGCAAGTGCTGATGAAACAATGAAAGGAACAGAACAAATTACTTCATCCATTCAGCAGGTATCTGCGGGAGCAGAACAGCAGACGAAAATGAGTGTGGAGTCAGTACAATCTGTTGAACAAACAACAAATGCAGTAAAACAGATATCAGACAATGCTGCCGCTGTCCTGCAGCTTACCATTTCAGCCAATGATAAGACAAAGCAGGGATCCGGGTATGTTAACGAAACCGTTTCTCAAATGAAGTCTATCCATGAATCTGTAGAGCAGACAGATACTGCATTAAATGAGCTGCATACCCGTTCTGATGAAATAAGCACAATATTAAATCTGATTACGGCCATAGCAGATCAAACGAACCTTCTTGCGCTTAATGCAGCAATCGAAGCTGCACGGGCGGGTGAAGCAGGAAAAGGATTTGCTGTAGTGGCAGATGAAGTAAGGAAACTTGCAGAACAGACAAGCCAATCAGTTTCACAAATATCCGGCATCACTCAGGATATTCAAAAGGAAACAGTTAAAACGGTACAATCAGTTGGATTTGTAAAAGAAAAGGTTCAAACCGGGCTGGATATCGCCAATCGAACAGAAATGATTTTCAGCGATATCCTTGCTGCCATTCTGGAGATGGGCATACAAATTAAAGGAATTACTGAGGTTTCCCAGGGAATTAATCAGGAAGTCGGCCAGATATACGGCCATGTGCATGAAATGCTGAATGTTGCTTCCAATACATCAGGAAGTGCCGTTGATGTAGCTTCAGCATCAGAGGAACAGCTTGCTTCCATGGAGGAAGTAAATGCTGCAGCTGTATCTTTGTCCAGCTTGGCTGAAGAGCTTCAGAGCTCCATATCCTCTTTTAAATTATAAAGTTCTATTCGGATTTCAAATTGCTAGTCCATGCCAATTCTTCTGGTCCGCCAGAGAGTGCTGTCAGCTGCAGAGAAATCATCAGATACAAGTCCAATTTATAAGACAAAGCCCGCACATGCCATGCTGCGGGCTTTGTTATACTATTTGGCTCTTTTCTTAAAGATTGTTGTTTTTTAAAATTGTTATGTGAGGCGTGCCCATTGTCAAGTCAGGTTGATTGGAGTGTAAGGTGCAAGACTTCTGCTTAGATTAGCAGAACAAGAGAGACCTAAGCAGGCGCAGCCGAGGAATCTCATCGCCTGAAAGCGAGCATCCTGGAGCGGAAAGCAGCCACCTTGTTTCATAGCAACAAAGTTTATGAAGACAGCTTGCTATTTTAATTTTTCGTTCTCTCTGCATAAACATTTGTATGTATGAGGAAGAATTTTCTTGAATTTTTTTTGTATTAGAGTGATAATGAAAATTAAAATTCACAGACTATTACGAAAATAGGAGTTGTGTCAATGAAGGTTGTAAAGTTTGGAGGTTCATCCCTTTCTACATCTGAACAAATCAAGAAGGTTTATAA
This sequence comes from Bacillus sp. OV322, assembly GCF_900112495.1. Taxonomy (GTDB): domain Bacteria; phylum Bacillota; class Bacilli; order Bacillales; family DSM-1321; genus Peribacillus. The sequence continues at coordinate 225,085 of NZ_FOMA01000007.1, read as the reverse complement.
CATTGTAGTTTCCGATCCCGAGAGAAAAGCAGTAGTGGTATCGGCACCGGGCAAGAGATTTGAAGAAGATGTGAAAGTCACAGATTTATTAATAGAGTGCGGGGAGCGTACGTTAAACAACAGGGAATATGATGAAATTGCTGCCGCAGTCATTTTAAGGTACCAACAAATAGCGGAAGAGCTTCAGCTTCCCAGCAGCGTTGGGGAAGAAATCAGCCAAAACATACTTGGCCTTTTAAAGGGAAAAAGAAACAATCCCCGCAAATACCTGGATCGCATTAAAGCAAGCGGAGAGGATAACCATGCCAGGCTTATTGCGGCCTATTTTCAGTCACAGGGGCAAAATGCCAGCTATATGAACCCAAGGACCGCTGGCCTGATTGTCAGCAATGAACCAGGAAACGCACAGGTTCTGCCGCAATCCTACGAACGTCTTTCAAAGCTCCGTGAGCATGAGGGCATTATTATTTTCCCTGGTTTTTTTGGCTATAACACAGAAGGAGAAGTAATGACGTTTTCAAGAAGCGGATCGGATATTACCGGTGCTATCCTTGCAAATGGCATGGGTGCCGATATATATGAAAATTTTACAGATGTTGATGCTGTTTATGCTGTGAATCCCAGTATAATCACTCATCCCAAGGAAATCAGGGAGCTGACATACAGGGAAATGAGGGAGCTGTCATATGCCGGATTTTCAGTATTCCACGATGAAGCATTAGTTCCGGCGTTCCGTGCAGCCATACCAGTCCATATCAGGAATACGAATAATCCTGAAGCTGAGGGAACACTTGTGGTAAGTTCGCGTGATAATAAAAATGGCCCAGTAACCGGGATTGCCAGCGACAATGGTTTTTGCAGGATTTATATCAGTAAATACCTAATGAACAGGGAAATCGGATTTGGCAGAAAGCTCCTGCAAATACTTGAGAAACATGGAGTTTCTTACGAACATATACCCTCAGGCATTGATGATGTGACGCTTATTCTGAGGCAGGAACAAATTGGCAGAAACGAAGAAGATATGATTATCAGTGAAATCAAAAAAGAACTAAGGGCAGATGAAGTGGTGATTGAACGTGATCTTGCTTTGGTCATGATTGTCGGGGAAGGAATGAGGCAGAATGTTGGTACAGCTGCAAGGGCATCTCAAGCTTTAGCTGATGCTTCCGTAAATATTGAGATGATAAACCAGGGCTCTTCTGAAGTGAGCATGATGTTCGGGGTGCATGAAAATGATGAAAAAAAGGCGGTTGGCGCCCTTTATCGGGCATTTTTTTGAATGGGAGGTTTTTATTATGCTGATATACCTTTGCAGAGGTTATTGGCATTTTTTTTAAACCTATATGTGCATTTGATCTAAACCTATGATGACAATCACAGCAACTAAATGAACCGCTGCGATTATGGCAAAATGATATCCTTCTATCCCGTCAATCATCTGAAAAACTATGGGAAACAAAATAGTTATCGAACCAAACAGCATGACAACTGCCCCTATGCGCCCAGCTAGTTTCTTTTCATTATTAGGAACGAAAACTTCATTGTTACCTGCAATAAATGATGTTTTTCCCCTCTTGCGCAGTGAATATCCTGTTATAAATATCAAAATACCTGCAGCCATTATAGCCAGGGAAGCTATGAGCATCAGTTCCCCCTCCTCACTTTATTAAAAGGCTGTTGTCGTAAATCTTGCTGATATGGAACGAGGAGGCTGATTTCGGCTTCAGGATATCAGCCTCCTCTGGGTCAATTCCGCAGGAGTCTCGCACCCCGCACTTCAATCAAACCCGTCTAACAATGCAATGGCCTCACGGAACTCATTAAAAACATCAATCTATAAAAAAGAGATTAATTTGTGATTTTCAGATAATCTTTTACATTAAGTTTTTATCCTCTTATATGAAAATGCAGAAAAATTTTCCTTTATTTTTCTTTTGCAATTCGTCATCATTAAGATAAAAGATTGGAGGACATAACTTTGTTGCTGCATCTTCGGGTAGTCATGTTTATTTTGTTTTGCTGGTTTTATTATGATAATACTCCCCCGGGCCATTTCTGGTCAAAGGTGTTTGTGGTGCTGGTGCTCTTTGGTCTGGTAATCAGCCATTTCTCTATGTTCTGGACTAACGGCAGGAAAACTCGGCTGGCCAATATATATTTGGACAGCGGGTTATGCTTTGCCCTTGGATTTGTTTACCTGAATTCATCAGCATACCTTATTCTTCTAGGCATAATTGCAATGACCCTGTTCATGTCTATTTCTGACGTCAGGATTTTAAAAACTTACAGCATCCTATTTCTTCTATTTCTGCTGGCTGAATTTCTGGCGCGTTTCATTGTTTATGGATCATTTGATTTTTTAGGCGGTTTATTAAATGTTTCGTTTGTTGCTTTCGGAGCAATCGGCGGTAACCTTGTCAGGAAATTGTATGATGCAAGCGACACGCTGAATGAGCAGTATAAAAAACTGGATGAATCACACCGTGCTCTATCAGAAGCCCACTTTCAGCTGAAACAATATTCTGATCAGGTGGAAGAGCTCAGTACGGCAAGGGAGAGGAATAGGGTTGCAAGGGAAATCCATGATACTGTCGGGCATAAAATGACAGCGCTGCTTGTTCAGCTGGAGCTTGCACGTGAGTTTCTTGCACGTGATGTGAAAAAGTCAGAAGATATTCTTGCTATTTGCGATCAGCTTGCCAGGACATCGCTTGAGGAGGTCCGCTATTCTGTCAAAACATTAAGAAGTGATGATAAAGGAGAACAGAACCTGATTATGGCAGTCCGCACCATGCTTGAAGATTTCCATCAAGCCGCGGGCGTGAAAAGCGAGCTTAAGCTGAAAGGAGATCCTTCGACAATCCCTGATTCAATGAGGCCTACAATCATCAGGGTCATACAGGAGTCACTGACGAATGCTAAACGCCACGGTGCTGCTTCAAAAAGCCATGTACTTATTGAGTGCAGGGAAAGTGAAGTGAAATTAATGATTTGTGACAACGGAATTGGTACTGCTAAGATAATGCCGGGGTTCGGTCTTGTAAATATGAAGGAGCGAATTGAAGAGCATGCTGGCACAATCTTTTTTGAAAGCCTGGCTGGCGGAGGCTTCCAGACGGAAGTGACATTTCCGCTTTTGCAAAAAAAATGGATGATAGGTGGAAGCGCATGATAAAAGTAATGGTTGTGGATGATCAGCCTCTGATCAGGGACGGTTTGGCCACTCTCTTGGATTTGCGGCCAGAGCTCCAAGTAGCGGGGACAGCGGGGAATGGGCAGGAAGCTTACGAAAAAGCATTGGAGCTCAAGCCGGATATCGTGCTGATGGATATAAGAATGCCTGTCAAAAATGGTGTTGAAGGAACAAAGATGATTACTTCGAATATTCCCTCTGTTAAAACACTGATGCTGACAACCTTCAGTGACAGCGAACTGATATTCGAGGCGCTTTCTGAAGGAGCTAGCGGCTATTTATTAAAGGATATGCCAACAGATACAATTGTGCAGGCTATCATTACTGTGCATTCAGGCGGCATTGTACTTCCTCCGGATGTAACCGGGCAGATGGTTCAGGAATTAAAGAAATCAAGAGGGACTGAAGATTCCGGCAGGACTTCAGAAGCTCCTGAAAGCTTGCATGACTTAACGGAACGTGAGCATGATGTTCTCCGGCAGCTGGGATATGGACACAGCAATAAAGAAATAGCCGGAATTCTTTTTATCACTGAAGGCACAGTGAAGAACCATGTATCTAATATTATCAGCAAGCTTTCACTAAGGGACCGCACACAGGCTGCAATCTTTGCAGTAAGATACGGCATAGCCACTTTCCCCGAATCCTGAGCATGGATTGTGCATATGACTTTTGGCATATAGAAAAGCATGGAGACCTGTAAAAGGGTCTTTTTTTTATGACTGTAAATCTATCCCTGGAGAGATGGTAAAAAGTCATTTACGCAATAAGATGTTAGTAAGAAGACTATAGAAAACCAAAAGGAGCGGATGAACCGATGCTGGTCGTTCAGGATATAAAAAAATCATTTTCTCATAAAGAGGTAGTCAAAGGCGTTTCATTTACAGTGGCAAAAGGAGAAGCTTTTGGTCTGTTAGGGCCAAATGGTGCAGGCAAGTCAACCACCATCAGCATGATTTGCGGCTTGCTTCCATATGACTCAGGCGAAGTGACGGTAGGAAATGCATCTGTTAAAAAAAAACCTATGCAGGTGAAAAAGACAATTGGCATCGTTCCGCAGGAAATTGCTCTGTATCCCACTATGTCGGCAAAAGAAAACCTGCTGTTCTGGGGGAGAATGTATGGATTAACAGGAAGAATGGCAAAAAAAAGGGCAGCTGAAGTATTGGAATATGTGGGTCTAAGCGATAGGGCTAAAGATAAAATTGAAACATTTTCCGGGGGAATGAAGCGGAGAATTAATATCGGGGCTGCGCTGATGCATGAACCCGAGCTGCTTATCATGGATGAACCTACTGTAGGGATAGACCCCCAATCAAGGAATCATATTTTGGAAACAGTGAAAATGCTGAATAAATCCGGAATGACAATTATATACACATCCCATTACATGGAGGAAGTAGAGTATTTATGCCAAAGAATCGGAATTGTTGATCAAGGAAAGATGATTGCGATAGGTGATAAAAACGATTTATGCAGCCGCCTTGCAGGCGGAACGGTCATTACCGTGTCTGTCAGTTCTTTTCAGAATGAATTGATTGAAAAAATAAATAGCCTTCCTGATACAGAAAAGGTCACTGCGGATCACGATACTTATTCACTGGATATTATTGTGAAGGATCACAAACGGGCAGCTGCTGGGATTTTGTCATGCTGTATGGAGTCAGGCGCAGAGGTATTATCATTCGAAAGAAAAGATCCTAATTTAGAAAGCTTGTTTCTTCAATTAACGGGCCGCTCATTGCGCGATTAAGGGAGGTTTTATTCATGAAAATTATTGCCATAGCATGGAAGGACTTCAAGATACGGATTACGGACCGCAGAGGGTTTCTGATGATGCTGATTATGCCGCTGGTTTTGACTGCCATTCTTGGCACAGCACTAAAGACCGTCATGGCAGGAGATGACGGAATCCAGGATACAACAATTGGCTTTTACGCAGCTGACGGTGATCCGCTTTCAAAGTCATTTAAAGATGAGGTGCTGAAGAAACTTGATTTTATAAACATTAAATCAGCAGATAGTGAAAGCAGTCTGGAAAGCCTGCTGAAATCAAAAAAAATCGATGCAGGCATAGCCATTCCTGCCAATTGGAGTTCAGGTTTAAATGAAGGAGAACTGAAAAAGGTGAAAATATTCAGCGATCCTGATAAAAAAATCCGGTCTCAAGTAGCAGAGTCCTTGCTTACATCATTCAGCGAGCGTGTTAAAACAACCTCTCTTGCGACTAAGGCTGTTATGGGGGACTTAGCGGCCGTGAAACAGGTTTCTTCCAATCAGCCCGATTTAAAGAGTGCTGCCAAAGATGTAAGAAGTGAAATAATGAAGGCCGGAGAACAGGAGCCGCAAATAGCCGAGATATCCATCGGCAAAAAAATGGTGGATTCAAAACAATATTATGCCGCTGCTATGTGTGCCATGTTTCTGCTTTATAATATTACAATAGGAGCTAAGTCTTTATTGAACGAAAAAACGACCGAAACTCTTTCAAGGCTGCTGATATCGCCAACTAGAGGGATGTCAGTCCTTATAGGTAAATTTCTTGGCACATGGCTATTTTCATTTATCCAGTTTACACTATTTTTCATGGTGACTTCCCTTTTCTTACATGTGAATTGGGGCGGCAATAATCTGCAGGTAATATCTATTGGACTATTTTACTCGTTTGCTGTATCTGGTTTATCTATGATTATAGCGGCCTTCATATCTGATATAAAGACAGCAGATTTAATCGGAAGTGTCGGACTTCAGATTATGGCGATATTGGGAGGCTCCATGCTGCCGATTTATGCCTTTCCTGATGCTCTTCAGGCTATATCAGCATTTACCCCTAATCATTGGGCAATTACAGGCTTTTTGGATGTGATGTCTGGAACAGACTGGAACGGCTTATATGCTGGATTTGGAGTATTGGCAGGAATTGGAGTATTATCGCTGTTTGCAGGAACCTGGAAGCTTGGAAGAAAGATTGGATAGGGGGATTGGGCATGAGAAAAGCCTGGAATATATGCAGTGCTGAAATCGGATTAATACTAAAAAAACGAAGAAGCTATTTGACGATGTTTGCCATGCCATTATTATTCACGCTTCTTTTTGGAAACATCCTTGGCGGGGACGGAGGAAGCCAAAAGCTGAAAATACTGCTGGTGGATCAGGACGGAACATTTCTTTCTAAGGAGTTAGGCAGGGAGATGAGGAAAGACAATCCATATTTCACACTGGAGAAGTCAACTTCAGCGCAAGCGGAGAAAATGCTTGAAAACAAAAAAGCGGAGGGCATGATTAAAATACCAAAGGATTTTGAAGAAAAGCTGAAGGCAGAACAAGACCCTGCCATCTCTTTCCAGAAAATCCCTGAATTCACATCCAGTGGAACGGTGACTGGAAGCTTATCCGCCTCTTTAACAAAAATGAAAATGAATCTTGCTGCGTCAAATGCCTGGAGCAGGTACAGCGGCGGGGATGTAAGGGAAATGTATGGGAAGCTGGCAAATGAAACAAAGGATCCCTCACAAAAAATAGAAAGGATTACGGTTTACGATCATCAAAATGACAATCAGGCTTCAAAAATATCTGCCAGTGCTTCAGGGATGTCCATCATGTTTGTCATGATTGTCATGATGAGTGTGACAGGAACTATTTTAGAAGCCCGTAATAATGGTGTCTGGCATCGCTTGCTCATTGCGCCTGCTAAAAGGGCTTCCATAGCCAGTGGGTATTTGCTTTCCTTCTTTATCTTAGGGTGGATTCAGTTCGGGACACTTATGGTGCTCACACATTATCTGTTTGATGTGAATTGGGGCAATCCTCTTGTTCTTTTCATTCACGTATCGGCAATGCTTTTGGCCATTGTCGGCCTGGGATTGATTATAGCGGGAACAGCAAGGACGGCTGAACAGCAATCAGCGTTTGGCAATCTTCTCGTCATTTCAACCTGCATGATCAGCGGAGTTTACTGGCCCCTTGAAATCGAACCTCCCTTTATGCAGAAAATTGCAGAATTCCTGCCGCAAACATGGGCGATGCGGGGCTTTAATGAAATTTCCCTGAATGCATCAATCTTGGATAACATGCATAACGTAGAGGTCCTGCTTTTATTTGCTGCAGTCTTTCTGGTGATTGGCATAAGGAAAATCAGAATATAATTTGAAGACAGCTGGCCTGACAGCTGTCTTCTCTATTTTTTTTGCCGATTGAATCATTTGGGAGCCTTCATCATTCAGGAGGCTTTTTCGTTCAGGGCAGTATAGTCAGTAGCTCTTCAAGCGGTTTTCTTTCACGGGGGGAAGGGATTTTTTCGGGATACCCGATATGCAGGGATCCAACAATTCGTTCGCCGGGAGCAACACCGGCTGCATTCCGGAATTCATGGCTGTGAATCATTCCATAAGTTTCCCAGATCATGCCAATGCCCTGTTCCCAGGCAAGCAAGCTGAAATTATGAATGAGGCAGCTTGTAGCCGCGTAATCTTCTTCTCTCATACTAATATTTGGATCTTCCTTCATCACTACGATTAAAAACATAGGAACATTTTTTAATTTATCGTATGCCCGCTGTCCCGCTTCGTTTTTCTTCTCAGGATCTCGTTCTTTAGCTGCATTGAAGGTTCTGCTTGCTTCTGCAAGCTTTTTTTTGCTTTCTCCCTGTACCAATATAAATCTCCATGGCTGGGTCATTTTATGATTAGGCACCCATACGGCAGTCCGGAGTAGTTCTTGGATCAAATCGGCTGAAACAGGCTGTTCTTTAAATACTTTAATACTCCGGCGATCTTTTATGATTTCTTTAAGCTCCATGTTCATTTCTCCTTTATAAATGCAGGCAAATGATATAAATATGAAGATTTGCAGCCTCGCATCTTTCGTTAATCAGCAAACTAATTGAAAATCATTATCATTTAATTATTCCCATGTTCATTTACCAATGTCAAGTCTATGTTTTAAAAACATGATCAGTGAAAAAATAAATTCTGATTATTTAAAATCCTGATCAAACATTGTATGATATGGAGAAGGAAACGCGGAGAATTCAAGATATTAGTTTGACTAAATAATAATAAAGTATTTTAAAAAGGCTTTTTTTCGCAGACTTTATTGATTTCCGCTCCAGATGCTCGCTTTCAGCGGGGCAGCAGGTGAGCATCCTCAGCTGCGGAGGCGGGGTCTCACTTGTTTCATCTAAGCAGGAGTCTTCCGCCTTACGCTCCAATCAACCTTAACAATGAAATTACCGTACAGAACACATTAAAAAACAACTATCTATAAGAAAAGAGCCTTTTAAAATAATGACATAAGATGAAAGGATCCCTATTGGCCTCTGGGGAGAATGGTGACAGACATGAAAAAGGTTTTTTCGTTTTTAAGGCCATATCGCATCCCGATGGGCTTTGCGGTCATATTAATGCTTGTTGAGCTGGGCGTTGAACTGCTTCAGCCTCTGTTAATGGCAAAGATTATTGATGAGGGGATTTTGAAGAAGGATTTATCGGTGGTCATGCTCTGGGGAATGGTGATAGTAGGGGTATCTTTGTTTGCATTTGCGGGTGGAATCATCAATTCCTTCACTGCCTCACATGTCTCACAAAGCTTTGGTTATGACATTAGAAAGCAATTATTCGAGAAGGTTCAATCATTTTCGTTTACCAACTTAACAAAATTTCCTACGTCATCCTTGATTACAAGGATGACGAATGATGTGACCGTCCTTCAGAACACGGTTTTTATGAGCTTGCGGATCATGATGCGGGCGCCCTTGATTGTCATAGGAGGAGCCATTATGGCACTGACTGTGAATATGAAATTAGCGTTCGTATTGGTAATTTCCATCCCTATCCTTGTTTTGTTTATTTCTCAAGTGATGAAACATGCTGGAAGGCTATTCCGAACTGTTCAGGGAAAGCTGGACAGCGTCAATAGTGTGATGCGTGAAAATCTGACTGGGATGAGATTGATTAAGGCTTTTCTCCGCAATGATTATGAAGAAGACCGTTTTGATAAGGCGAACGATACTTTAAGAGAAAAAACGTCCTCATCACTTCGTCTTATAGAAACCACAATGCCATTTTTGCTGATGGTGATGAATATTTCTGTTCTCGTCATTCTATGGATTGGATCTAAGCATATCCAAACTGGTGACATAAAAGTCGGGGAAGTAGTGGCGATTGTGAATTACGCTACCAGAATAACAGCATCATTTTCTGTTTTTTCCTGGCTGATCATGTCATTATCAAGAGCCAAGGCTTCTGTTGAGCGGGTGAATGAAGTATTTGACACAGAAGTTGATTTGCTGGACACAGCAGAAAGCAGGGCAGGCAATGATGTGAATACGGGAAAAGTCGAATTTAAATCTGTTTTCTTTTCGTATCCTGGGAGCGAAGAATCTGTTTTAAAGAATATTAGCTTCACGGCAGAAGCAGGGGAGACTGTGGCCATCCTAGGTGCCACTGGTTCTGGAAAAACCTCGCTGTTCCAGCTTATTCCCCGTCTTTTTGATGTGAATCAGGGAACCATTATGCTGGATAACCTTGATATAAAGTCATTTAAGCTTGATCATCTCCGTAAGCAGATCGGGTATGTGCCACAGGAATCCCTTCTTTTTTCGGGATCGATCAGGGAGAATATTGCATGGGGAAAGGAAGGGGCATCTTCTGAAGAAATATTGGAAGCAGCCAAAAATGCTCAAATTCACGAGTCAATCATGAAGCTACCTAACCAGTATGATACATTGCTGGGCCAAAAAGGCGTTAATCTATCTGGAGGGCAAAAACAGAGGCTTTCCATTGCAAGAGCACTAGTGCGGCGCCCGAAAATCCTGCTCTTGGATGACAGTACGAGCGCACTGGATTTGAAAACAGAAGCAAAGCTTTTAACAGCACTCAATCAATATACGTCAACCACATTGATCATTACCCAAAAAGTCAGCACAGCAATGGCAGCAGATTCCATACTTCTTATGCAGGACGGGGAAATGATTGCAAAAGGAACGCATGAAACCTTGTTAAGCGAGAATGAACTGTATCAGCAGATTGCCGCATCACAGTTTGGAAAGGAGGGCATGCACATTGAGAAGAATAGCTCATCCTTCTAATGGAGGGAAAAATAAAAATTCCAAACCAAAAAACTCCATGAGAACGATTCGATTGATCTGGAGATACCTGGCCGTAAAAAAAGGGATGTTAGCACTTGTCATGCTTATGGTCGTAGCAAGTTCAGCCTTCGGGTTGCTTGGTCCATACCTTGTCGGAAGGGCAATCGATCATAATATTGTGGGAAAAAACAGCAGCGGGCTTATTGGCCTGCTTTGTGGTTTGCTTCTCGTTTATATCCTGTATTCCCTTACTACCTGGCTGCAGAATTATTGGATGATCGGGATTGCCCAGGAAACGGTGTATACGATGCGGAATCAGCTGTTCAGGCATCTTCACATGCTTCCGATTCCGTTTTTTGATAAGCGGCAGCATGGTGAACTGATGAGCAGGGTTACCAATGATATTGAAAACGTAAGTTCTACGTTAAACAGCTCAGTCATTCAGCTATTCTCAAGCCTTCTTACTCTGTTGGGGACGATTAGTGTAATGCTATGGCTTAGCCCAATGCTCACCCTGCTCACTTTATTGATCGTGCCGCTGATGTTCTTCGGCATGAAGTGGATTACTGCAAGAACAAGCAGGCTGTTTCAGCAGCAGCAGCGCAACATCGGCGAGCTGAACGGATTCATTGAAGAAACAATGTCAGGGCAGAGGATTATTAAGGCTTTTTCACAAGAAGAAAAGGTGACTGCTGACTTTATTGCCAAAAGTGAAAAACTAAAAAAATCCGGTTATCTTGCCCAGGCTTATTCGGGTTTCATCCCCAAACTGATGAATACACTGAATAATCTCAGCTTTGCGATCATTGCGGGAGTAGGAGGGTTCCTTGCGGTAAAAGGGATGATCTCAATTGGGGTCATTGTTATTTTTACCGAGTATTCCAGGCAATTCACACGCCCTTTGAACGACTTGGCTAACCAGTTTAATACCCTGCTTTCGGCAATTGCAGGAGCAGAGCGTGTATTTGAAATATTAGATGAAGAAGTTGAGGAGAAGGACGAAAAGAAACCCCTCGTTTTTGAAAAAATAGAGGGCGAAGTAAATTTCGAACATGTATCATTTTCTTATGAAAAAGGAAGCAGCACTATTGAAGATGTTTCCTTCCATGTGTCACAGGGAGAAACCGTGGCGCTTGTGGGACCGACGGGAGCGGGTAAGACCACGATCATTAATTTGCTGTCAAGATTTTACGAGCCTGATTCAGGCAGCATTTTCGTCGACGGTTATGAAATTACCGAGGCCAAACGGGCCAGTCTGCGCCGTCATATGGGTTTTGTTCTGCAGGATTCGTTCCTTTTCCAGGGAACAATCATGGAAAATATCCGGTATGGAAGGTTGAATGCAACGGATGAAGAAGTCAGGGAAGCCGCAGAAATGGCAAATGCCCATTCTTTTATCGCCAAACTTCCCAATTCCTATAATACCGTTCTTAAACAGGATGGAGGAGGAATTTCACAGGGGCAAAGGCAGCTCCTATCCATCGCACGCGCACTATTGGCAGATCCATCAATTCTGATCCTGGATGAAGCAACAAGCAGCATTGACACAATAACAGAGTTGAAGATCCAGGAAGCACTAAAGCGCCTGATGAAAGGAAGAACAAGTTTTGTGATTGCCCACAGGCTGAACACCATTCAGCAGGCAGATCAAATCCTTGTCCTGCAGGAGGGGCGGATTATTGAAAGAGGCTCACACGAAGAGCTTTTAAATAAAAAAGGATTTTATTTTGGGCTTTACAGCAGTCAGCTGGATAAATCGATATCATAAATTTATTTAGCGGGCGGACACCGGAAAAAGGGAACATTTTGTTTCCTTTTTTCATTTTCCGGCTGTGTACGCCATTCGCTTTTTCTGATATGTCTTTTCTGGGAGAGGATTATAGTTCTATCATGATTGATTTGTGCTAATAAAAGGATTAATATATCGCTTGACGATATATAACAGTTCGAAGCAACGCTAGGGGGCTTAATGATGAGAAAGAAAGCTGAAAATTTCTTGCCGCTTACACATTCCACTTTTTATATTTTGCTTGTTTTGGGAGAGCCGCTGCATGGATATGGCATTATGCAGAGAGTAGAGGAAATGAGCAATGGAGAAGTAAAACTCGGTCCTGGTACGCTGTACGGCGCACTCAGCAAGCTTGAAAAAGAAGGACTTATTGTAAAAATAGATGGACAGGAGAACGAGCAGGAACGAAGAAAAAGCTATATCCTTACCGATCTTGGGAAAGTTGTCGTTACCCTGGAATATAAGAGGCTTCAATCCCTGGTTGAAAAATGTGAGGCTATTATTGATATCTTGGGAATGTAGTATGATCTTTCGGGGATTGAAGAGATATTTACATTTGATGAAAATGTTAAAGTTATTCATACTTTGATGGAGTCTGAGAAACTGTTTGCCGTTCTAAAAGTCTGTTCAACACATGCTCAGTGCCCGAAATGTAAGCGGTTATCACACCGCCGTCATAGTCGTTATGCCTGGAGCGTAGATGATCTTCCAGTTTCAGGGCATTCGGTTCACCTGACTGTTCTTCTGCAAAAATGGTATTGTGCTAACCCTGAATGTAAAACTAAAATTTTCACAGAACGCTTGAATTGGTTAAGTGCGTCAAGCAGAAAAACGAATAAACTGGAAAAAGCTGATTCGCCAAATTGGATATTCAAACAATTGTTTAACAAAGAAGGTCTGCATGGACATGCATATTCCGATAAAAATGATGTACGGACGTGCAGGGATAAAGGTATTATTAAATCGTTTGCGTTTCAGCTTGTAAAAGAATATGAACATAATTTTTTTCGCCAGAAGATGACACGATAGCTTAGGGTTAATGTTAATAATATCCACCAAAAATCCGTAAGAACCAACGTTAATGTTGATATTTCATCAAAATGAGTTCTTCTTGTAGGCTTATTCTTCAACTAACACCCGTTAGCTAAATAAGATTAGTTCCGTTTACAATAGGTTTGCTCTTTCAAAAGTTTTTTGTTCTTCAACATAAAGGTCTTCTGAAATCATCCAATTATTTTCCCGTATATCACGAGCCTCTTCTCTGTCTCTTTCAATACCTCGTGAAAGCCTTATTTCTCGTGGACATTCAACCCATATTGTATAGTCGTACTTATTTGATAATTCAATGCAAATGGAATAAACACCTTCTATTATGACAATTCCACCGATTGGAACAGTATGCCATTCTGCTAAATCATCCGTCTCCCAGTCATATCGCTGATAACAGCCCTCTTTGTTTTGACTAATAGGTTCTAGAACATGTTTTAGTACTCGTTTCAAGTCAAAATCCGCACCAATGATTTTTTTCTCTGGATAGGTTTTTATTTGTTGAGAGGATGGTAAATAAAAATCATCCATATGTACAACAGTGACATTAGAACATTCAACCTTCAATTTATTTGCGAATGTGCTTTTTCCTGAATCCCCACAACCATCTATTCCAATTAACAAAGTTGATTGTTTTCTTGAAATGGAATTAATTAAACTAACCAGCTGCCCAAAATTTTCAAATTCACCCTTTTTAGTTTTGAAACTCACTATATCACCACCTTAATGTTAGTAAATATTTAGTTCTTCAAACATTCCATCTAAACCTGCTAATTGAGGTAAACTAACCTTTAGTTGAAGAAGAAAATCAACAACATACATTAACAAAGCCAAAAAAATAAAGCCATATCAGAGGAGGGATTCTGAGGTCCTTCCAGGCCAGGATACATTGATATATAACGATTAATAGAGGCGGCCGGCCAGATGGCCGCTGTAACCATGGCTGAACTTTCGGCTGGCTGCAATGAGAGAGGCTTAAAACAGGTAATGGCACTCGATAATGTCAGCCGCTGGAAGGAATTGAAAAAATCATTCTATGGTCTTCATCAGGAAAAGCCTGTCAATCGGATGTAAACATCATTTAAATGGCAAAGATGCCAAGTAACCCTTCGTTCGGATTTGTACGGAGGGTTATTTTTTTTAAAACAAATGGAAAATATTTTGTTTTTCACCAAGTTTTCACCATTCCCTTTTAAACTACTAATTATTAAAGAGCGAAAGGAGGAAAAAGCATAAATAAGAAAAAGGTGGTTTTTTTGGGTATTATCCTCACTTCAGCCATTTTCGTGTTCCGTTTACTTTACATGCCAGGCGGCCACCGCGTCTTTGCTGGTGAACATGGCCATGGGCGAGGGGGACAAGCAGGCGGGTATGGGCCACAAGGAGGATTTGGAGGACATCGCCAGTTTATGGACTCTCCTCCCCATGAGGGAGGTTCCTTTTGGCTGGGGCTCCTAATGGGACTAGCTGTTCTTGTTCTTCTAGTTTTTCTAGTAAGATGTTTTAGAAAAAAAACAAAAGTTTCATCTATGAACGAGTTTATTGACACAGCTTTGCAAAGCTCTCATTCACCGGCTGTGTCACAGAATGCAAGAGTCTTAGATCAGTGGGAAAAAAATATTGATAGTAAAAAGGAGAATGAATAAGATGGGTATTTTTAAAAGATTAAAAACGATAACAATGGCTGAAATCAATGAAGGATTAGACAGGATTGAAGACCCGATTGCGATGCTCAATGAATACTCAAGGGAAATGGAGAATGAAATTGCAAAAGGGCAAAAGGCATTAGCCGCACAAGTTTTTACAGAAAAAAAGCAAGAGGCTCTTATTTCTGAAACAAAGGCATTAGTGGAAAAGCGGACACGCCAGACAAAGCTTGCTATTAAACAGGAAGAGGAGGCGATGGCTAAGCTTGCTATTCAAGAAAAACTCACCAGTGAAAAGCAGCTGAGTCTTTATCAGGAACAGTTGGAATCCATTAAAGAACAAACACAAATCCTTTTGGAAAAACTGGAGCAGTTAAAGGAAACCTATCAATATATGCAGCAAAAGAAAATACTTTTGGCTTCAAGGGCCAATGTGGCGAGGTCGATTAAACAAATACAAAAATCAACGGTTTCTTTTCAAACAGATTCAATTGCTAGGGGGATAGCCCGAGCAGAAGATCGAATCTTACTGATGGAGGCAGAAGTACAGACCGGCCAACAATTCTATGCTCCTTTAGCTCAGTATCATCCTCTGGATGAGCATTCTATCAGTGACGAAGCAGTGAATTCGGAATATGTAAAGCTTAAAAATGAAAAAGAGGGTATTTTGTCATAACTCCAGCAGCCACTAAAGGAAGCGCCCAAGGGGTTGGGTGCTTCCTTCTCTCTTTGATTATGAATATAGCAGGTTTAACCGGAACCCGTATTAGCCGTTTTTAAGGTTTAATATAATATAGACAAAATCAGCCGGGCACGCGGCTTTTTCATGCAGATATAGGCATTTATCCCATTCATCTTTCTGCTGCTATGAAAATACACTCCTTGGTATGGCAAACATGCAATCTTATTTTCGATTCGGAGGAATTCATTTGAAAAAGAATTATACAAAAATTGTATTGGATTTATTGATGGCAATTACTTTTGTGCTGCTTATGAATCCTAGAGTATTAAACGGTTTGCCGTTTCATGAAATTGCAGGACTGGTAATAGGAGCGGCCATTCTTATACACATTGGTTTGAACTACCGCTGGGTAATCAAAACAGTCCAAAAAATTGGTGACTCTAAACTCCCGAACAAAACACGATTTAGTTTTTTGTTAAATCTCCTGCTATTAACATCGATGGCAATGGTCATTATAACAGGAATATTGATTTCAAGGGTGGCAGTTCCAAGTCTCGCCATTCAAGGGAGCCCCTCGATTCGCGGCATCCACAGTTTCTCTGCTGATGCAACACTTGCATTGGTGGGTCTTCATATTGGGGTACATTGGCAATGGATGATGAGTATCTGTAAAAGGGCGTTTAAGTCGAAGGAAGGAAGTTTCAGGAAGGGTGTTATTGCAGGAGCTGTCCTATCAATCGCCATTTTGGCAGGAGGAATTCAATTTTTTTCAACTCAAGCTGCTTTAACCAATGGTGATTTCAATCCTCAACAAATGCAGCAGGGCAGGCAGACATTTAATTCAGGTGATACAGCGAATTCACGTCCTGGGCCGCCAAATGGAAAATTTCATGGAAAAGAACAACATGGCGGCGGCAGCAGCCCATTTCTTGTAGTTCTTAACTACTTTGCGATTTGGGCAGCAATCATCATTCCTACTTTTTATTTGGAAAAGCGGATATTAAGGAAAAAACTGCAGTCAAGAGATGTGAGTACCCTCAGTTAGTGTTTAATCCTTTCGCCAACTCCATTCCATCAGGGAGGGCGAGAAACAGCTTCATATGCCCAAAATCAGCTGTTTGCCGGACAATGAAACGATTTCTCATGGGCATTTAACCAGTATTTCGAATCATTGCCGATAGCTTTCTTTTTATAATAACTACCAAAAAGAAATTAGGAAGATGGTATCTAGATTGATTTGGCGCTGGCAATTTAATTGCGTAATTTAACACAGTAAGAAGTATGGCCGAAGCAATCAGTCGTCAATTTAAAGGAATCAATCAATAGTGGCTTCCTCTTGAAATGGAATTGAGAGGGGAATAGCGTGATAGGCTAGTACAGCAATTGGGAAATATCCGCTGCTGTTTTTTTTGATTGAAACACATATTTTACTAAAAGGACTGTTCCTTAAGATGGTTGATATAAGTTTTTGGATTTTTAAATGAAATGATATGTTGAAACTGCAGATAGATATTAGAGAGGGAAAAAGCCGTTTTAAAAAGCTTTTGGGGGTCAGTTTTTTTCACTTGATCCCAATATTTTATTGTAGTTGCCTGTTTTCACCTTATTTTCACCATTGCCGCTTATAGTACATATATACACAGCTTGTTGATCATCGCAGATATTCAGAATCAGGGAGGCGGTTGAAATACAAGAAAAATAAAATCTTCCAATTATGCCCTTTCACCAAACTTTCACCAAGTGATAGTAAAGTAATATTTGTGCCACAGCAAAACAGATTTTTTAGAGCTATACAGAGTCAACTCTTAAAAGAAAAATTAATTGAAATTTCAAAGGAGGAAAAATGGAAATGAAGAAAAATAAGATCGTTGGATTCGTAATGACTGGAGCTTTAACTTTAGGAATGATTGGTGGAGGAGTGGAAGCATTTGCTGCATCAAATACAGCTTCTACATCGACTGTATCTGTAGAAAAGGCAGCGAATGTACAGGCTTCTTCAGATAATGTGACCAAACAAAAGGTCCGGGCCATCATGAAAGATCTTACAGGGAAACTAACCAAACTAGGTGTACGGCTGCCAGTAAAAGGCGGACATCACGGGTTTGGGGACCAGCTGGCAAACCTTGATTCCGCTACAAAAGCTAAAGCCCAAAAGATCATGGACCAAGAAAGAAAAGGCAGCATCACGCATGACCAGGCCGAAACAAAGCTGAAGGCGCTTGGAGTGACCCTTCCTGAGGGGCGTCATGGAGATGTGCTGGCAAACCTTGATTCCGCTACAAAAGCTAAAGCCCAAAAGATCATGGACCAAGAAAGAAAAGGCAGCATCACGCATGACCAGGCCGAAACAAAGCTGAAGGCGCTTGGAGTGACCCTTCCTGAGGGGCGTCATGGAGATGTGCTGGCAAACCTTGATTCCGCTACAAAAGCTAAAGCCCAAAAGATCATGGACCAAGAAAGAAAAGGCAGCATCACGCATGACCAGGCCGAAACAAAGCTGAAGGCTCTTGGAGTGTCCCTTCCTGAGGGGCGTCATAGAGATGTGCTGGCGAACCTTGAGTCTGCGACAAAAGCTAAAGCCCAAAAGATCATGGGTCAAGAAAGAAAAGGCAGCATAACGCATGACCAGGCCGAAACAAAGCTGAAGGCGCTTGGAGTGACCCTTCCTGAAAAAGGAGGAAACCCGGGAAGTCATCGAGACCCGTTCGATAATTTAGATTCTGCTACAAAGGCGAAGGCCCAAGACCTTGTCAAGGATGCAAAAATTAAATTAGCGAAATTAGGGGTAGATCACCTTCCATTTGAAGAACTGCAGTGATTAATACAAATCCAAATATGTTTGCATGAGTAAGAAGGGATGGTTTCTTTCAGCCATCTCTCTTTATTTTGAAAAAGAAAGAAAAACTCTGCTAAAGACTCATATTGTTTATCTGATTTCGTTCGTTTACTTTATACTTATATTACATATATCAATAAAACATTTTGCGCGAGAAGGGGGATTGGCGTGAACATTCTTTTGGCTGAGGATGACTTGCAGCTTGGTGAATTAATTGGATTTATGCTAAAGAAAAAGGCAGGGTATAGGGTTGATTGGGTGATGGAAGGCGAAGATGCCTATGATTATGCTGTTTCATCTCATTATGATGTACTGATACTGGATTGGATGATGCCAAATGGAGACGGCGTTTCTGTGTGCAGGCGGCTTAGAAGCCAAGGATATTCCGGGGCCGTTTTAATGCTGACAGCAAAGGATGCAGTAGAAAACCGGATAGAAGGATTGGACGCAGGTGCAGATGATTATCTTATTAAGCCCTTTGAGATTGATGAGCTTCTGGCCCGCATACGTGCACTCTCACGGCGGAATTATGCTCCCATTCTTGAAGAGCAGCTTTCTGTTCATGATATGGTGTTAAACCGGACAAGCCAAACAGTTGACCAAGGAGGAAAAGAAGTTCAATTAAGTCCGCGTGAATTTCAATTGCTTGATCTATTGTTACAAAATAAAGGGCAAGTATTGACCAGAGAGGTTATATTAGACCGGATTTGGGGGTTTGATGCAGATGTGTCAACCAAAACAATCGATGCAACGGTAAAGCTTCTGCGGAAGAAGCTTTACATCATTGGAAAACCAGATTTACTTCATAGTATAAGAGGAGTGGGGTATAAATTTGAAAGCTGAAAACATCCACTTTCTGCATCCTTTTAAAAAACAAAAGAAAGATGACTTATTTAAAAGGACTCAATTACGCCTAACCCTGTTATACAGCGGTTTGCTGATGATTTTTCTGATATTGTTCATTATTGTCGTCTATGCCTTATTATATTCTACAATCTTTAAAGACCAGGAACGTGAACTGGAAACAAGGGTGAATCAAGAAGCGAAAGGCATTGAGATGTATTTAAGCAATCTGCATCAGTCTGATTTATCCGAAATACAGGCCCAACAATCTGTGGTACAGGACGTTGACCAATTTTTCTATTATATCGTCAATCGTTCTGGGCAATTGGTCTCGGGCAATGAAAGGATTCCTGATCTCCGGCCAGAGCTTCTGAGAACGGTTAAAGGGTGGCAGGCTTCACCGAATGAAATACGAAAAAAGACACTGAACGTCACCTTTTCTGGACATGGCCCAAAAGGAAAAGAAAGGAGAGAAGGAAAATCGGGAAAAC
This sequence comes from Bacillus sp. OV322, assembly GCF_900112495.1. Lineage (GTDB taxonomy): Bacteria > Bacillota > Bacilli > Bacillales > DSM-1321 > Peribacillus. The sequence continues at coordinate 205,468 of NZ_FOMA01000007.1, read as the reverse complement.
CGGAGTTTGAGCCTATCAAAAGAAAAGGATCTGTTCGCCTGATGATATCTGGCCATCCGATTATCTCTAATGGAGAAAGAGTTGGAACTGTTTATATTGGAAAAGAGGTTTCATTTGCCTATCAGCTGTTTAATTGGCTTTTAATTATTTTGTCAGGTTTGGCGGTTCTTTTTTTAGGGGTGGCTCTGATTATCAGTTATTTTATGTCTAAAAAGGCAATGGTCCCGATTACTCATGCTTTTTCCAGACAAAGAGAATTTGTGGCAGATGCTTCTCATGAATTAAGGACACCATTAAGTGTCATGCTGTCATCCATTAATGCCATGGAGATGATATTGGAATCCGATGAAGAAGATTACTCCCATAAGCTGCTGTTTAATATGAAAAATGAAGTAAATAGGATGACAGGATTGGTTGGTGATTTATTGACTTTGGCTCGTTCCGATTCGGGGTCTGTCGAGCTTATAATAGAAAAATTTGATTTTCGGCTTGCAGCCCAAAAGGCGCTTGATGCGGTGGGGGCATTAGCTGAATCGAAACAAATCAAACTAACCATAACTGCCCCAGAGACCTTGTTGATTCATGGGGATTCACAAAAACTTACTCAGTTATTGTATATTTTGCTGGATAACGCTATTAAATACACCCCAAATGGAGGAGAAGCAAATCTCACCCTGTCTCTTCATGAAAAAGATCTGCTTATTACTATGAAGGATACCGGAATAGGGATTTTTCCTGAGGATCGAAGCCTGATATTTGAACGTTTTTACCGGTCAGATAAGTCAAGGTCAAGGCAAGCAGGAGGACATGGACTTGGCCTTGCCATTGCAAAGTGGATTGCGGAAAGCCACGGAGGCACCATTCAGGTTATGAGTGAAATAGGGAAGGGCAGTGAGTTTTCCGTCAGTCTTCCGTTTATAAATGGCTAATGGTTTCTAAAATCGGCTACCTGATCCGCACATTTAAGGCCGAAATATCAAGCATCATGAAGATTGTTAACCAATATTTATTTGAATTTCTTCTTCCGATTTTTGTTTGTTTTTTTAATGGCTCTGCCTAAAGGCATCCGGTTCCATGTATCCTTTTCCGTATTTCGGTACAACTATGAACGATTATAAAGTCTCATAGTTGAGAAATGACTTGTAAAACTGGGGCACTTACATAATATACGTAGTTGTCCCATTGGCCACCGGAAGCATTACTCAATGGAGTTCTGCATACAATGCATTAGGGCCTGTGAAGCTTTGTAATAAGCAGCCTGAGAGCTATCCCTCCTGGATGGCTTTTTTCTTTTGCGCAATTTTTCGTACAAGCTGGTAACGTCCGTTTCACTTAATAACAATATAACACGCCGTAGTTTGACCATTACGGCATTTCTTTTAAAAATGGGATTACTATGCCAGAGTTGATGCGACCACATGGGCCGCGAGGTTGTGGTGAGGGACTGTGATGGAAGAGAGCATCGTGGGATAATGGAAGCCTTTGACCCACCACGGGGAGTATTTATTCGTACCGGATTCAGGAGACGCTTTTTTTCTTTCATTTTTATTTTTATAGCTGCCGTTTTTTCATTCCGTAGAAGACGCATATTTTAGGAAAAAAGTTTCGTTTAAACAGTGGCATCGATTAAGTCGGATATATTTCAGCTTGTTTTTTTGTGAATTAAAAAAGCCTATTAAACGCAATTAATAGGCTTTTAATGATTCAGTTATCGATTAATAGCCGGATCCTCCAAACATGCAAGTGCATCCGATGATGATTAACAAGATAAACAATACTACGATTAGAGCAAATCCTCCACCATATCCATCTGCCATTTTATCCACCCCTTTGCGTAATTTCTTGGTGTCACTCAATTTATCCTATGTTCAAGTAATCACGGGCGGACAGGGCTTTTTAACAAGGTTTTTGTCCATTTTTGCAACTAAAAAAGCGCAGGTGTTATGCTGCGCTTTTCAAAGGAGTTAATGTCTGTATCGGAGTCGTTTTGGCTTAATACGGCTTACTTTAATTTATACTGTATTAACGAAACGGACAAGGTCATCTGCCTTATTTGCGCAAAATTAGTCGACTACCCTTTCGGAGAGTAGCCGCACATGCTTGCAAACACGAGGTAGTAAATGTTATCCCTAAATGATAAAAGGGCGCAAAGTCAAGACGGCTAACCGATCCTGGAAACCCACAGGAAAAGTCGGTTCGCTATAGTTACAAAGGGACTCTTTTGTATTGAGAGTGTTAGAACCCCTACATAAAAGAAAATCTTTAATGGGCGGACTAGTTACAAAGTTACTAATGGAAATTTTTTATTGGGGATGATTATTGGAAAACGAAAGTGTCTTATTTTTATCCGAGTTATGTAAACAGTTGGCATTTGCATGTAGTGAATGAATAAAAAAACATGTATCAAATTTTGACATTGATAATTTACAAGAATATGAATTAGAGCGGCTCTTTGGAAGGTTATATTCAGATTTGTGTAAACAAGCTAAGCACAAAAAAGGTCCTTTTTACATAGTATTTTTGGCTTAGATAGTTTATCATCAAAAATAGTGGAAGAAAGCATTTAAAATACATACCACAAGGATATATTGACGGAATATACATGCTTTTAAGTAGTGTAAAAGGGAGGGACTACGAATTTGATTATTTTCCAATGCAAATTCCTTTTTTTCTCTCGTCTAGAGACGGTAATTTTATTGAACGATTTCCTAACAAAAGAGGAAATTAATTATGGGTATAATGTTTGAGATGGAATGCCTGGCTATGTTTCCGAGATTTTAAGACAATTGAAGGACTTAAAAGCAAAGAATGAAGTAATAAATAATTTAACTCTTAATTTTAATAGATTATTAGAGAAAAATTGGTCTCAGTATAAAACCAATGATACAGATTTTATTAGACTTATTTCATTAATTACTTTTTCTCGTGAACCAATATTGATTAATGATGTAAATAAAATTATTGGACTATCAGAATGTGAATAATTCGAATATATTGAGGAAACTGGTTTTATCGAGATTAGGGAAGACAAGTTGTTTTTTTAGTGCTTATAAAAACTTCTTTCAAGAAAAATTGAAAGGATGGATAACATCAATATTGCAAGATGAGAAAAATTCAATTAAAGATTAATTCTTTGTTATATCTGCCAGAACTATATGAGGAACAAATTTTAACTGAAAACCATAGAAAAACTTATAGCATTCCATGAAGAAGGAATAGGTACCTTAAGCATGATATATGTATTTCTGGATCCTGAGGGGAAAGAATATATAACTGTAAGTGATATGGAACTTTGGACAATTTTAATATCATGTGGGGAGCATATCATTTGATAATCGTTATCATTCCGGTTATACTCTGTATATAATCTAAAAATGAGGTGATCATGTTGAGAGAAACCATACATCCTGATTATAAGAAAGTAGTGTTTATGGACACAAACAGCGGCTATTCATTCTTAGGAGGCTCTACAAAGACTTCTCAGGAAACTGTTGAATGGAAAGATGGAAATACCTATCCGCTATTGAAGGTAGAGGTCAGCTCAGACACGCATCCTTTTTATACAGGCAGGCAGAAGTTTGCCGACCAAGGCGGCAGAGCCCAAAAATTCATTGAAAAATATAATTTAAATAAAGAAAACTAATATATATGGAATAAGGGAATCGGTACAAGTGCCGATTCCCTTTTTTATGTTTAATTATACGAATATTTGGAATATTATAGAAGTGAAGTACTTCATAGAGAGGGATTAGTAATCAATGAAAAAAAGAATTTGGTTTAATCGCTGGTTTTCTGCTGCTTATCATTTTATTGAGGCAATTAAATATAATGACGATGGTGTGGCTTATCAAATCTATGGAACCCATCCGAATGAAGATACCGTTTATTTTAAGGTTTGTGATCACTCAGAAACGGAACCTGAACTTGAGGAGGAGAGGAATATGTTGATTTTTGCCTGGATTATTGCCTAAAACATAACATTAATATTTTTATTCCCTATCATCATGCTCTGGCGATTTCCGGGTCTATCAGCAGGTTCCATGCAGCGGGCATTTCTGTTTTGGTAAGTGATAATTATTCACTTATGGACATGATTTCACATAAAGGAAAACTCTATGAAAATTTCAGCCGCAATGCCTTGACAAGATTGGTGCCTGAGTATAGGGTAGTTAATACCGCAAAGGAATTTGCCGAGGCATGCCAAATGCTGAAAGCGAAGGGGAAGACAGTGTGCCTGAAGCCGGACAGCGGCAGGGGCGGTGAAGGCTTTCGCATCATTCGGGGCAGCAAGGATTCAATAAAGGATTTATTTGGCCATCTGAGCCATGAAATGGCTTACGAGGATGTGTATGAGATCCTTTTGACAGTCCCCCGATTTGATAGCCTGATAGTCATGGAGTATTTAGAAGGATATGAATACAGCATCGACTGCCTGGCATTCAATGGAAAGCTGCTGGCTGCCGTTCCAAGGAAAAAAGCGGGCGGAAGAATAAGAAGCCTGGAAAATGTGCCTGAGCTTATGCAGATTGCCCTTGAAATAAACCAAGAGCTGAATATCCCATATGTATTTAATATTCAGGTCAAGTACAGCAAAGGTGTTCCCAAATTGCTTGAGATTAATCCGCGGATGTCTGGCGGTCTGCATATTTCGTCTCTCTCGGGGATCAATTTCCCTTATCTTGCGGTAAAGCTGCTCACAACAGGTGGTGCAGATGTGCCAGTCCCTAATTTAAGGGTAACGGCCACATACATAGAGAAGTCGGTTGTATTATCCTGATTTCATTTAGTTTATGGATTTTTAGAGAAGAAAAAAATGAATCATGGGTAAAAAACTCTTCACAGCCGTCGATAATACTCTAGTAAGATGGAAGGAGAGAATGAGAATGTTAGTTGCTGGTTATTATTTTTTAAAAGAGAGAGAAAGGTTCCAAAAAGAGAGGGCCGTTTTGGACTCAATGACTGGAATGACAGAATCAGAAGTTGCTGTTATGGACGATAGAGAACTAATGGAGATCTATCAGAGCTGCAAAGAGCTCGTTACTGCTTAATTAAAATTGTTCGCTGTTACAATGCCAATTGACATACCGGGTGTGATTTTATCATCCTGGTTATATATAGTTCACCGAACAGGCCGGAAGCATTTCCGGTCTTTTTCTTTTAGATTTTATGAAAAACTGGATGAATAAATTTTTTTCGAACAAAGTAATTGATTAAAGAAAATTTTTTTCATATAATTTCAATAGCCGCTGAAAATGCTTTCAACTATTTAAGCGAGAAATAATAACGAATTTTTTACTGTACTGTAATATTATTCAATAAGTCAGTGGTAACTTTTTAAGTGAAAGGCGGAATTTGCGCATGGATACACATTTATACCATTTAATTGCTACACTGCTTTCTATCGCCATTGTTATTTTAGGTGTGTCATGGTGGAAATGGCATGCATTTATTAGTTTGACCGTTGCGAGCTTATTCCTGGCCATCGTGTCCGGACTATCATGGGATAAAATTGTAAGCGGCTTCGAGACAGGTGTGGGAGGGGTTCTCGGACATCTTGTCGGTATTTTGGCGCTTGGGACCATATTAGGAAAAATGATGTCAGAGTCCGGTGCCGGTATACAGGTTGCAGACTTTTTTGTCCGTAAATTCGGTGTCAAAAAACTGCCATGGGCCATGCTTTTGTCAGGATTTATCATTGGTATTCCTGTTTTCTTCGAGGTAGGCATTCTGATTGTGCTTCCACTGGTTATTTCCATACACAAAACAACTAAACAAAATATTTTACTGATTTCATTGCCGGTTATTGCCGGATTATCGGTTGTCCATGGGCTAGTGCCTCCGCATCCCGGAGCAATGGCTGCAATCGGAATTTACAATGCAAATGTCGGGAAAACGCTTCTTTATTCTTTAATCATTGCCATTCCTACTGCAATCATTGCAGGGCCTATATTTGCCAGCTGGATCCATAAACGGGTTGTTCCAGAAGGAGAGCCAGAATTGATCCGGGTAAATGCAACTGCCAAAAAGCTGCCTGGAACAGGTATTTCTTTCTTCATCATTCTTCTTCCAGTCATCTTAATGGTTCTTTCTGCAGTTGCTCCATATTTGCATCTCGCAGCGGGTTTTGTTAAATTTCTTGGATTTATCGGCAGTCCGCTTATCGCTCTTCTGATTGCGTGTTTTACAGCATTTTATTTCCTTGGCTTCCGCCAGGGAAGGGACAAAAACCTGCTTAAACGCTATACAGAGGAATGTTTGCTTCCTGTAGGTTCAATTTTGCTGATTATCGGAGCCGGCGGCGGATTTAAACAAATTTTGATTGATAGCGGTGTAGGTACGACGATAGCTCAAATGTCCGAAAACCTTTCGCTGTCTCCGCTTGTATTAGCGTTTCTTATTGCCGGATTGATCAGGATTGCTACAGGGTCAGCTACTGTTGCCTTAACAACTGCAGCAGGCATTGTTTCCCCTGTCATCGAGCATATGTCAGGTGTCAATCTTGAATTGCTTGTAATCGCTACCGGTGCTGGTTCACTGATGTTCTCGCATGTCAATGATGCAGGGTTCTGGATGGTCAAGGAATATCTTGGATTATCCGTGAAAGAAACATTTAAAACATGGACGGTATTAGAAACCATTCTTTCGTTTGTTGCATTTGCGGGAGTATTGATAATTAATATGTTCGTATAATAAAAAGCAGCCTTTCTGTTTTTCAGGGAAAGGCTGCTTTTTATTTTTACATATTATGTCTGAATAATTGTTTATGCAAAAGTTGCATGAATCATAAAAACAAGAATAAACACAATTGCAAGCTTAAAATGGAGTTTTCTATCGTTTCTTTTGAAACGCTTAAAGCCCATAATAGTAAGGAACCCCAATAAAATTACTCCCAGCATTCCTGTCATATAAGTAAAGTCAAGGGTAAAGCCCCTTAATATGGCCAATGTGCCATGCAGCAAAACCAGAGCCGCTGAAACCAGTGCAATGGGAGTATGCCACTTCCGCAGAACCTGCAGTACCTTGCCTGGTTTGAAACTTCCCCACTCAGCTTTTTTTAGCTTTTTCCATTTTAGCAGCAGAAAAACCGGGTAAACAGCTGCTGCTGCAAAGAAACCTATCCTCGCTATAGATCCAAGCTGTTTGAAAATACCCTTATACCAATGAGTATCACTATCCATTAAAGTGTGATAGTCAGCATAGGTAAACAATAGGCCAGCTGCCAGCAGGATACCTGCCCCTGCCAATGCCATACTTGTAAATACTCTTTCTTTTGGATTAGGAATATAAGATGAAATAAAGCCTTTAGATTTCGAAGAATTAGTTGCAGGTTTAATGGAAAATCAGCTCCTTGTGAATTCAATGCAGAATAGATAATTTTTTTCATTATAAACAATTGCTATTAAGATGGTATTAAAATTTAATTAAAATTTCTGAAAGGATAAATTGGCAAATAGGCCTTCAATAAACTTGGATGAACCACATGAAAAAGATGGGCATTTTTCTATCGGTATCACTGAAACCTAAAGGGATTATTTACTGAGCAAGGAAGTAAAATATACGCATTATTGGAATTAGGTATATATCTTTCTAATTATGCGGATATGAAAGTCATTCTGTTTATGCTAAAGTCTAAATGGAATACTAACTATAAGATACTTTATAAAGTGAGGATATAAGATGATTGCAAAGACTGAAGAGGATTTTAAAGGATTAAAAGATATTGGTAAAATTTGCGGAGAGATTCGAAATGAACTAGTTTCTCGCACCAAACCTGGAATTACTACTAAAGAACTTGATGAAATTGCAGGCGATATGTTTGAAAAAGCAGGAGCTCAGTCTGCACCAAAAGGTGAATACGATTTTCCTGGATATACGTGCATTAGCATAAACAAAGAAGTAGCGCATGGGATTCCGGGGGAACGTGCTATTCAGGAGGGGGACCTCGTGAATATTGATGTTTCAGGTTCAAAAAACGGGTATTTCGCAGATACAGGAATTTCCTTTGTGGTTGGGAAGGGAGAAATGGTTTTACAAAAAATATGCGATGTGGCAAAAGAAGCATTCGACGCTGGACTTCAGAAGGCAAAACCAGGTTCGAAAAAAAGCGCACTTGGAAAAGCTGCACACAAAGTTGCGAAACAGCATGGCTTGACAGTCATTAAAAACCTTACTGGACACGGTGTAGGGCGTTCAATTCATGAAGAACCAGAACATATTTTCAATTATTTTACACCATGGGATGACGAAATTTTAAAACAGGGTATGGTGATTGCCTTTGAACCCTTCATCTCTACATTTGAAGAAGAAGTTTTCCAATCTGAAGAAGATGGCTGGACATATCTAACCGATAATAGCTTTGTGGCACAATACGAACATACCATTATCCTTACAAAGGAAGGCCCCATTATTACTACATTGTAAGAGCACTAATCCATAATCATTTTAATTATAGGCTGTTGGTGCTATGGAACAAGGTGGTTGATTTTCACTCCAGGATGCTCGGTTTCCGCGGGGCGGGCGGTGAGTCTCCTCGGCTGTGCCTGCGGGGTCTCCCCTTCCCGCTAATCCCACAGGAGTCTCGCACCTTATGCTCCAATCAACCTGACTTGACAATGGGAACGCCTCACATAACAAATTAAAAAAACAACAATCTTTAAGAAAAGAGCCTAATTATAGAAGTGTTTTTTCAAAAAGCTGTAAATTCTTTTACTGCACCAAATATAGCGGCTCTTTTCTCAAATAAAACAATCAATTTATAGAGAGAAAAGGGCTTCTTTGGGGTGTATAATGTAATTATCATTTCATGGCAGAAATTGCTGTTTGAAGCAGAATGGTTATACATATTTTTAACAGCCAGAAATTTAGAATACATGCAAAGCAGGTGGAAATTATGAAAAAACTAGGTTGGATTTTATCCGGTTTAGGCGCCCTCGCGATACTAGGAAGCTTATTGTATCCTATGGATATTATTACTAAAAAAACGTTTTTTATTTTACTTCTTGGCGGAGCGGGAGTTATGTTCATCGGTTCAATGGTAAGAAGCTTCAGCTTGCTGAAAAAATAGAGAAGAGAATTAGTCTGATTCAGAATGTTATTGCAAATTCTGATTCTCCTGGATTCTTCGTTCAAGTCTTTAAACCTATAAACAGTTAGCGGATTTTAAAGGAGATGATACATCATTATGGAAACATATGCAGATGAAATAAAACACATTCTCCGGGAACAAAAGCTCTTTTTTGCCACAAATGAAACAAAAAGCCTGACTTTCCGGCTGGAGCAGTTAAAGAAGCTGAAAGAGGAAGTGAAGAGGCGGGAACAGGATATTATTCAGGCACTTGCGGAGGATTTGAATAAATCGGAGCTTGAATCATATTCAACAGAAATAGGGATTCTCTATGAAGAAATCAACTTTACTATGAAGCACTTAAAAAAGTGGGCAAAGCCAAAGCGGGTACGTACTGCATTAACACATACGGGCTCTAAGGGGAGTGTTATTAAGGAGCCGTACGGAACAGCTTTAATTATTGCGCCATGGAACTACCCTTTTCAGCTTGCACTGTCCCCGCTCGCGGGCGCAATTGCAGCGGGCAACACAGCTGTAGTGAAGCCGTCAGAATTGACGCCTTCAGTTTCTTTACTGATTAAAGAAATTATTCAGCACATATATCCTGCCTCTTATATTGCAGCTGTCGAGGGAGGTGTGCCGACAAGCCAGACCCTGCTGGAGCAGGAGGACTTTGACTATATTTTTTTCACTGGAAGCGTACCAGTTGGAAAAGTTGTAATGGAGGCAGCAGCGAAACATTTAACACCGGTTACACTCGAGCTTGGCGGGAAAAGTCCAGTGATTGTGCATGAAGATGCCAATATAGCTCTTGCAGCAAAAAGGATTGTCTTCGGCAAATTTACGAATGCAGGACAAACATGCATTGCACCTGACTATCTGCTGGCACACAAAAAAGTAAAACAGGATCTCCTAAGGGCTATAAAGGAAACGATTATCGAGTTTTATGGAGAAAGGCCTCTCGAAAGCCCCCGTTACTCCAAAATAGTAAATGATCGGCATTACAGCAGGATTTGTGAATATTTAAATGATGGAAAAGTTATTTTTGGGGGAGAAACATCAGATGAAACCCTTAAGATTGCACCTACTCTGTTAGAACAGCCGGATCCAGGCTCGACTGTCATGACGGAAGAAATTTTCGGACCCATTCTTCCAATAGTGGAGTACGAGAACCTGGACGAGGTGATTAATTTTGTTAACGGCCGTCCTAAGCCGCTTGCCCTGTATCTGTTTACAAAAAGCGGGAAAACAGAAAGGCAAATAATGATCCGCATTTCATTTGGAGGCGGATGCGTGAATGATACACTCATGCATATTGCGACCCCATATCTCCCGTTTGGGGGCGTAGGAGAAAGCGGCATGGGAAGCTACCATGGAAAATACAGCTTTGAAACCTTCTCACACTCAAAAAGTGTATTAAGGCAAACAACTGCTTTTGACTTTTCCTTCCGATATCCTTCTGCAAAAAATGGACTTAAGCTGATAAGGCGGTTAATGAAGTGAAAAAAACTGTAGCCAATAGGTTACAGTTTTTTTGACTTAAATGGGAGAGTAAAAAAATTTGAAATCTGTATTCCACCTTTTGCAAGACTTGAAGAATAAAAGGGAATAAGCTGCAGGGAAGCCGCGACTTTTGAATAGCTATCAAGAGAAGTCCTCTATCAAGAGGGATCACCAATTAATCAAACAAGCTTTTCTTTAAAGCGGTTTATCTGGCAAGTATTTTTTTCTCCCTTGCTTCTGCCATCCAGCGGGGAAATTCATGAAGCAGTTTCTCATATAGTTCTTCATCCGTCTCTTTTTCAATATCAGGAATATGAAAAAATCCTGCGTTGTCTGCATATCGTCCATCTAAATCATCTAGTTTTCTCAGAACGTCAAAGTTGCCGTCACCGATGCCGGCAAACTGCCAGAAAATAGGCTCCTTTGAAGAATCTATCAAAACATTTGCCACACTATCCTGATTCTTCTTCGCTTTCTTAATGCCTCCATCATTTATGAAGATTAAATAAACGGGGAGGCTGCTGTTTTCCTCCTTTATATATTTATTTAACACGTCACGCATGACAGGAGGTTCATTATTGGCAGTGAATTTAGAAACACCAGTATTTTTAAGGATTTCTCTTTCTACATAATTGGGAAAATCTCTTTCTGAAACAGAAGGCAGCCTTGAAAAGGAATTATCATAGATCCAGACATCCAGGATTCCGTCATCATCAAAACGGGTCGCAAGGGCAAGCAGCCGCCCCATTACATTTTGGACAATCCCTTCTTTATACAGCCTTCTCATCGAACCGGAGATATCTAAGACTACCCCGACTCGTGCCCGAATTTTCTGCAGCGCTTTTCTCTCAATAATAATATCTACTTTCTTCTTTAGTAAATCCAGCTTGCTGATCATTGGCCTTTCCGTTTCACATTCTTTTTCTTCTTTATACGGGGTTTCTGCGGCAGCTGCAGGATGATAAATATCCAAAAACTCCTGAAGCCCTCTGTTATAGCCCCGGCCAATGGGATTGAAACGCCATGAACCTTCTTTTCGGTAGACATTGCCCAGTTCAAACGCAGTTTCTTGTTCAAAACCGTCAATAGCAAAAGAAAGTAATTCTTCTTTACTCTCTTCATCCCAAATGGTCAGGGAAATGTTTTCAAAGTGGCTGAAATTCTGCTTCCTGATTTCTGCGTCATGAATGGTAAGAATAAAAGTGACTTTTTCAATTTCTGGAGAGACTCCTGCAAGATTTAAGAAAAGCTCCTGATTTTCAGCAGCGGGAACCACCTTTGACATAGCTAAGGAATGATCGGAAGATAATGGATTATTGTAAAAAATGAAATATCCTTCTTCAGGAATCACAGCGTCCTGATTAATCATGAAGGCTGATAAGTCTATTTCGTAAAAATTGGAGTGCTGCGGGGCTTTTAACTTCCATGAAATATCTATTTTCAGTTTGTCTATTTCCGGGTATTGCTTGCTTAGATTGATTCTTTGTCCTTTAATTAATGTAATCAATGTTCTCACTTCTTTTCCGCTTATTTTTCTCATTCTCTCTTTCTATATTCTAGCGTAACAAGGGTGCTTCGTAAAAATGAAACTGCCAATTAACGGGAATTGATATGCAACTTTTACTATGAAAATGCGGTATAATAGGACAAAGTAAGTGCTTTTAGAAAGGAGATTATTCGGTGGGGGCTTTTGGCCAATATTCGAAGATCAATCCGGTATTGATCTCTTTTAAAGAAGACGAATGGAAAAATATATTAGAAAAAAAGCGTGCCGAGAGACAGCCATTCCAGGCGGGTGATCAAGAAATTTCCATCGGTCAGCTCGCAGCCAGGTTATTAGGGATTCGCGGAGATGAGGATGAGTATTATAACGAGCTTTTTGAATTATCCCTTAAGCCCTTCATTTATGTTCTCGATGCTGCTTCCATGAATAAAGAAATTGCACCTGAACAGTTTCAGGCCATACAAAGCGTACTCTTGATCAATCAGAATGAATCTCTTTCCGTTAATAGGTTTGTCGCATTTCTGGAAGGAAAACAGCTGATACCTGTACATGAAAATTCTGCTGTCAACAGGCATATCCGCGAGTGTTTGATACATACTCTGCAGGAATTCGCAAAGCACCACCATGATGGCTTTAAGCATCCTGATTTCAGGAGGGTCATCGTGGACTTAATTAAATGGATGCGCAACCACATGGAGCCAGCATTAAGGGACATGCAGGATGACAGGATGCCGGCATTCCTCTGGTATGGTGACGGCAATAAAAGCGAAGGATATTTTTTGTACTATTTAACGCTTTTCGGCTTTGATGTTTTGATTTTCCATCCGGGAGGAAAAGACTTGTTAAAAGAGCTCGAGCTTGATCCGGAGCATAATCTTATGATTGTTCAGGAACATTCCATAAATAAGGAGCCAAGGGCATTCCCTAAAGGAAAATCGGTCAGGAAAGCTACGGTCGCCTATCAGGCATCAAGGGAAATAGAGAGAATTCTCCACACTGATGAGACGCCAATCTTTAAGCCTTGGCAATACCGTTCCTACCAGCCGCATTCCATAACCTTAAAAACGACATATGATGAATTGTTTTTGGTAAGCAGGGAAAAGGCATTTATCCGTCCTAACTTTTCAATAGAAGGAAACAAAGTCCATATTCCTTCCATATTTGCGAAAATTTCCGGGATCTCTGAAAACAAAAGGGAATACTGGGACAGGCTGGAAGAGATGAAGGAAGGCGAATTAACTTTGTTTATCCGGTATTTTCCCTTGACGGCAAATGTCGGGGCAAACCATCAGTATCATTATCACCATGCATTAAATGCTGATGGAATGCTTGATCCCGAGAAGATGATGAAGAGTGTATGGTGGAAGCTTGGTCAATTGCCGCTTGGGGTTCAGCAGGGTGTGGCATCAGCTATTTCCAGAGTATGCGGGCATCCAAAGCTGCTTGCTGAAGGGAGCGAGTCCCTCTCTGACATTCAGCTTTATTTGTTTACACAGCTGACGGTTTTGCCTGCATCTGTTGTTGCTTTGTTAATGAAGTTTGATTACCCTCAGAGGGTGCCGAGAATTGTGATGTATAATAGCGGTTCAGGCAGCGGGATTACCAGGCCGGATGCTGCATTGCTGCTGCTCCTGAATGAAATAGGCATTGATTTAGTCCTTTACAACCCTTCAGGCTTGAGAGATTTGGAGATGTACATAGATGAGCAATACTATGATGTACATCTCATGGAGCATGTTGAATTTGATTGTGAATATAAAGAGCCAAAGATTCCAATCTGGCGAAGATTTTTTAAATAATTTTCTGGCTGGCCGCATGGCTTGTCAGGGATAAATAAAGTGAGGGATAGACATGGCAGATATTAATGGAACAGAATTGATGGATGTTAAAAATGAAGAGATTACACCGGCTAAAGCGGATGAAATCAAATTGAAGCTGAAAAATGAACCGGAAGTTCAGCGACTTGTCCAGCAAATTGATGTAAAGAACCAAATGTCTTTATTGGAATTTGGAAAAGAGCCAGCAGTTGAAATTTCAAGGTTTTCAGACCGGATTTTAAGCACCATGAAGTCCAGTTCAATGGAGGATTCCAGCGAGCTTTTGAAACATCTTGGGCGGATTATGGACAAGTTTGATAAAAAAGATTTTGCACCTGAGAAAAAAGGCATGTTTGCCAAGGTTTTCAATCGAGGGGAAAAAATGATAGAAAAAATCTTTGGTAAATATCAGACCATGGGAAGTGAAATTGATAAGGTATATGTTGAGATTTCAAAATACCAGAATGAAATGGTCAATTCCACCCATAATCTTGAAAATTTGTATGAGCAAAACTTTAATTATTATTTGGCACTTGAGAAATATGCAGTTGCGGGAGAAATGAAGGCAGAAGAATTGAAAACCCAGCTATTGCCGCAATATGAGGCACGTGCACAATCCGGTGATCAAATTGCTGCCATGGAACTGGATTCCTTGCGCAATGGCATTGAAACGCTGGAGCAGCGTGTGTATGATCTGGAGATGGCAAAAATGGTCGCTCTTCAGACGGCTCCGCAAATCCGCCTGCTGCAAAGAGGCAATACCAAGCTGATTGGTAAAATCAATTCGGCATTTGTCATTACAATTCCAATTTTTAAGAACAGCCTGATTCAGGCCGTGTCAGCAAAACGGCAAAAGCTGGTTGCTGATTCAATGAGCGAACTTGACCGCCGTACGAACGAAATGCTGCTGCGCAATGCTCAGAATATCTCAACCCAGAGCACAGAAATTGCCCGGCTGGCAGGTGCCCCAAGCATAAAAATCGAGACTATAGAAGAATCCTGGAACATTATCATCAAAGGGCTTGAAGAAACAAAAAGCATTGAAGATGAAAACAAACGCACCCGTGAAGAAGGCAAAAAGCGCCTGCTTGAACTAAAGGATAACTTCCAGGCAAAGCAGCTTAATGGATAAGGAAAAGTGCTTCATAAAACCTGGAAGCAAATACGGGATATTAAATGTTTGTCATAAAATAACATGAATGATAGAATGATATTATCACGCTGGCGTGATTTTAATGTTTGAAATGAACTGATGTTTAGCCTGCCGTTTCTGAATATAAAGGATGGCTTGGCTTTTACTGGTGAAAGGGAGTGTTTCTGTTGGCAATAACACTGCAAAAAGGACAAAAGGTTGATTTAACAAAAGGCAGAGCAGGTTTATCATCAATTACTGTCGGCTTAGGCTGGGACCCGGTTGCACAGGGCAAAGGGAAGGGTATCCTCGGCGGGCTGTTTGGCGGCGGGAGCGCACCTGATATCGATTGTGATGCTTCCGTTTTGCTGCTTGATCAAAATGGCAAGCTGACAGACAAGAAAAATTTGATTTACTTCGGCAATAAAGTCAGTGCAGACAGAAGCGTCAAACACTCCGGTGATAACCTGACAGGAGATGGAGACGGTGACGACGAGCAGATTGTAGTTGATCTAAATATGGTTTCACCTTCGATTTCCAAAATGGTATTCGTCGTAAATATTTATTCCTGTGTCTCCAGAAAACAGGACTTTGGCATGATTCAAAATGCCTTCATCCGTGTTGTGAATAACTCTAATAACGAGGAATTGATTCACTTTAACCTGACAGACAATTACTCAGGATTAACCTCTCTGTTCGTCGGCGAAATCTACCGCCATAATGGTGAATGGAAATTCAACGCAATCGGCGATGGCACCAAGGATACATCCATCTCAGAAATAGCAAACAAATACGCGTAATATATAAAGCGGAAGCGCATGTCCAGAGGGATCAAAGACTAAGAACACCGCATCCTGCGGCAACGCCTTTGTGCCCCCCCATCCTGGGGGCCTCAGCATAAGGCACTTGAGAATAGAAGGTGCTCTTTGCCTTCAATTCTTGGGTGACTTATGACCTTGAGAGGCTAGGCGCTGCAGCTGGATTAATAAATCAAACACATCCATTAATTAGCAAATAAAAAATAAAAAATAAGCGAGGTAAAAAATTATGGCTATTTCATTAAGCAAAGGTCAAAAGGTAGACTTAACTAAATCAAATCCTGGACTGAAAAATATTATTGTCGGATTGGGCTGGGACACAAATAAGTATGATGGCGGCCATGATTTTGACTTGGATTCCTCTGTATTTTTATTAAATGCATCAGGAAAAGTAAATTCCGATAAAGATTTTATATTTTTCAATAATCTTCAAGGCGGAAATGGCTCTGTTGTACATACTGGCGATAATTTGACCGGCCAAGGTGATGGAGACGACGAGCAAATTAAAATTGACCTGACTGCGGTTCCTGCTGAGGTAGAAAAAATCGCATTTACTATAACAATTCATGAAGCGGAATCACGCGGCCAAAACTTTGGCCAGGTCTCCAATGCTTTCGTTCGTGTTGTAAACGAACAAGGAACTGAGGAATTAATCCGATATGATCTTGGAGAAGACTTTTCCATTGAAACAGCTGTAGTTGTAGCTGAATTGTACCGCCACAATGGAGAATGGAAGTTCAACGCCATCGGAAGCGGCTACCAGGGCGGATTAGCTGCGCTGGTTACAGACTACGGCCTGCAAGTAGGATGACCCAAAAGCGGAATCGCCTGTCCAGCCCGTAAAGCAAATAGGGTTTTGCCGGAAGAAGGCGGCTTTGTGGCCTTCGAGGGAAAAACATCTTTTGCAAAGCGTGCTAGGCGAAGAAGCTGGATGACCCAGAAGCGGAATCGCGTGATTCCGCTCATTTTTTAAAGAACAGGCAGAGCGGATTCATTCGCCTGTAATTCTTGAGATTTCACGATTTCTTATGCTTTACAGAAAGGGTGATCACATTAGATGACTATTTCACTTGCTAAAGGACAGCGGATCGATTTGACTAAAACAAATCCGGGTTTAACCAGAGCCATTATCGGGTTAGGCTGGGACACGAACCGCTATTCTGGCGGATATGATTTTGACCTTGATGCATCGGCATTTCTGGTAGATCAAAATGATAAATGCACCAATGATCTGGATTTTATTTTCTATAATAATTTGAAGGATCCGAACGGTGCGGTCGAGCATACCGGCGATAACCGAACGGGCGAAGGTGATGGAGATGATGAGCAAATCAAAATTGACTTCAGTAAAATCCCTTCTCACATTCATAAAGTGGCTATAACCGTAACCATACATGATGCTCCTGCACGCAATCAGAACTTTGGCCAGGTATCAAACGCCTTCGTACGCGTAGTAAACGAGGATAATAATGAAGAAGTGCTTCGCTATGACTTAGGTGAAGATTTCTCTATTGAAACAGCAGTGGTGATTTGTGAACTTTACCGCCATGGCTCTGAATGGAAATTCAATGCCATCGGCAGCGGCTTTTCAGGCGGACTTGCTGCGCTTTGCAGAAATTATGGCCTGACAGTCTAATTCTATAGGCTTCCTTCTAGTATTTATGGGGGATTCCTTTATCTGGTTATGCTTAAAAACAAAAAATGAATTAAGTTGAGAACAAAAAAGGAGACCACTACATGGATTTTTTTCAAAATCTTTTCCATACATATGGGGAATTTTTTTCAATTGATAACATACAGCAGGTACTGACAGACCCGGCTGCATGGGGAGTAATCGGCACGCTGATTATTCTGGAGGGTTTATTATCAGCAGATAATGCACTTGTGTTAGCTGTCATGGTTAAGCACCTTCCGCCCAAATTGCAAAAAAAGGCGCTCTTTTATGGAATCATAGGGGCCTATATTTTCAGGTTTATAGCAATTGGGCTTGGTGTTTTCCTCATCAAAATCTGGTGGATCAAGATTGTTGGTGGAGCGTACCTTCTGTGGCTGTCTCTTAGCTACTTCCTTAAAAAGAATAATGAAGAAGAGGAATCAGAGGGAATCAATAAAAAAGGAATCCTCATCAAAATGTTCGGTGTGTTCTGGGGTACGGTTGCTGCTGTTGAAATAATGGACATTGCCTTCAGTATTGATTCAGTCATTGCAGCCTTTGGGGTAAGCGATCAAATTTGGGTGCTGTTCCTTGGAGGAATATTGGGTGTGTTAATGATGAGAGGTGTTGCCCAGATATTCCTTGTTCTTATTGAAAGAATCCCGGAACTGGAAACAACGGCCTTTGTTTTAATCGCAATTATCGGGATCAAAATGATTGCAGGGGCATTCGGATTCCATATTGAAGAGTTATTATTCTTCGGTATTCTGGTAGGCGTGTTCTTAATCACATTCATCGTTCATGCTTTGAAAAAACGAAGCAAAGACGAAGAATTATCCAATTCTAAATAATGCATTCATGGAGGGTAAACACATCAGTGTTTCCCCTTTCGTTTTTATCCAGATAGTTTAGCAGACGTGAAGCGGGCGCTTTGATATGCACCCCCGATATAGCAGGATACTGCAGCAAGGAGAAAGGAGGAGAATAGTTGCGCCACTTTGACTATTTAAATGCAAAAAATGAGGACAGTATCTTTTTTCAAAAGCCTGTCCGGTTTTCAAAAGACAGCGAGAAGGAATTGCTTGCACAAGGATTGGGAGCTACTTTATATATGCCTGGAACCAGGCCGAATATAAGCGGGGAAATCACGGCGAAAAAGTATGATGGTCTTGTATCCATGGCACTCTGCCTGGAGGACGCGATTGGAGATCATGAGGTGGAGGTTGCTGAAATGAATATTATCACGCACCTTCAGCAGCTATATATGAATATCGAAAAAGGACTTTTTAAATATGAAGACCTTCCGCTGATCTTCATCCGTGTAAGAAATGAGGAACAAATGAGAAATGTTGCCGGGCATCTTGGCAGTTCCATTAAGGTACTCAGCGGCTTTATTTTTCCGAAATTCAATCCTGAAAATGGCCAGGGCTATATCCAGGGCCTGCTTGATATAAATGAGGCATATGGTCTGCAGCTCTACGGGATGCCGATTCTTGAGTCGGAAGATATAATCTATAAAGAGACAAGAATTTCTTCTTTGATGAAAATCAAGGAATTGCTGGATCAAAATTATGGCCGGATCCTGAATGTGAGAATGGGTGCAACTGACTTCTGCGGTTTATATGGAATCAGAAGGGGCAGCGATACGACCATTTATGATATATCTGTTGTCCGTGACTGCATTGCCGATATCGTGAATGTATTTGCCAGAAGCGAAAAAGAATATGTGGTCTCTGGCCCTGTCTGGGAGTATTTCCTTACAACTGAGAGGGTCATGAAGCCTCAGCTCAGGCAAACTCCCTTTAGAAACAGCAGGGGTACAGAAGGCTTGATGATCCGTGAAAATATTCTGAATCATTATTTGGACGGGCTGATTAAGGAAGTGCTTCTGGATAAAACGAATGGGCTGACCGGCAAGACAATAATTCATCCAACACATATTTTGCCTGTCCACAGCTTCAGCGTCGTTTCTTTTGAAGAGTATTTAGATGCTATGAGCATTATGGAAAGTGCAGCTGGAAATTCTGGTGTAAAAAAAAGCCAATTCTCCAACAAAATGAATGAAATGAAGCCGCATTTTAATTGGGCTAATAAAATTTTGACAAAAGCCAGAGCATACGGGGTGTACCATGAACAAAGTTCCTACATCGACTTACTTGCAAAACAAGAATCCATACACATTTAATATTCTTGATTCACTAAGTATCAAACTTACTGTTACGGAAAATCCGTACCACCTTCCGCTGGAAGTTCTATTTGACATGGCGGCCAGAAAAAATAAAAAAAGAGGGTTTTTATTTGTCAGCAAGGTCCTCGGCAAACATATTCCGGTTAAACCAGCTGCTTCTTTACTAAGCGGAGGCATGCTGGCCATGAGGTATATGGAGGAGGTTCATGGCGTGTCATGCAGTAAGCGCGAAAATATCATTGACCGCCTGATTTCCGGACAGGGAGAGAGAGAGGCCTATCTTTCCATGCTGAAGGAGCCCTTTCAGCTGTCTGATGAAACTCTATTTATCGGATTTGCTGAAACGGCTACGGCACTTGGACACAATATGTTCGAATTTTTTGATAATGCCGCGTTCGTTCATACTACAAGAGAAAATATCCGGGAATTAGAGTCGATTATAAACTTTGAGGAAGAACACTCCCATGCTACCTCACAGGCATGCTACTGCAGGGAAGAGCTACTGCAAAGGGGCGGCCCTATTGTACTTGTTGATGATGAAATCACAACAGGCAATACTGCCCTCAACATTATCAAAGCGATCCAGCAAAGCTTTCCGAGAAAAGAGTATACAGTAGCTTCACTGCTCGACTGGAGATCAGAAGATAATAAAAAAAGGTACGAAGAGCTTGAGAAAGAGCTTGGAATCACAATCAAGACAGTTACTTTGCTGGCCGGGGAAATTGAAGTGCAAGGAAATCCTGTTGAAGATGAAGGGGCTTATCTATACGTAAAGGATGAACGGGCGGCTGATCCGCAGGTTAATAGGATCAGTTTATCTTCAATCAGCAAAAAGATACAAGATCTCCCTCTTACATTTATCAGCAGCAAGGGGGAAGCGGCACATGTGCTTTACTCTGGGATGACTGGCCGATTCAGCGGTCTTTTGTCTGAAAATAATGCAGATATCGATTCATTTTGCAGGATGGCTGGCGAAAGGCTTCTTCAAACCCGGACAGAAGGAAAAGCGTTATGCCTTGGAACAGGGGAATTTATGTATCTGCCAATGAAAATTGCAGATTATATGGGCGATAATCTTTTCTATCAATCTACAACAAGAAGCCCCATTCACCGTGTTAACAAGACTGGATACGCTGTAAAAAGCGGTTTTGCTTTCCCGTGCCCGGAAGATGACTGTATCATGAATTATTTCTATAATATTGAGTACAAGCAGTATGCAGATATTTTTTTGTTTCTTGAGAGAGCAATTGACGAAGAAAAACTGGCTCCATTACTGGAGTGCCTTAAGCAGATCGGCCCGGAAACCATTACCTTAGTAACTGTTAATTGAGTGCAAGTGCAAAAGAGAGGAGCGCAGCCATGCAAGTAAAAAGCCTTAATAAATTAACGCCCATGGGCAGTTATCCAAAAGATGATGTTACGTTTTTATTGAAGGATTTAAGCAATGTTATGGAGGAACAGGAAACCGAAGACCGTGAAAAAGCCATTCAGTCTGGCATCCATTATTCAGAAATGCTTCCGGTTGAGTATCAGCCTACGTCTCAGTATATGGAGCTGTTTTGGAAGTCTCTTAATGATTATTCCCGAAAACTCGCAGTTTCTGTTGGGGTTGTGGCGGAAGAAATTTTTGAAAAAAAAGGAGACCGGATCGTCCTTGTATCTCTCGCAAGGGCAGGAACGCCTATAGGAATTTTAATTAAGCGCTATTTGGCATATGTGCATGGTCTTGATTTGCCGCACTACAGTGTGTCCATTATCCGCGGAAAGGGTATTGATGAGAATGCAATAGCTTATATTGCCAGACATCATGGCACAGAAGGCATTCAATTTGTAGACGGCTGGACAGGCAAGGGTGCCATCACGACTGAGCTAAAAGGTGCATGCCGCAAGCTTCAGAATGATTTTGGTTTTTCCATAGATGACAGCCTGGCTGTATTGGCTGACCCTGGGTATTGTGCGGAAATATTCGGGACAAGAGAGGATTTCCTGATTCCAAGCGCTTGCCTGAATTCTACGGTTTCCGGACTGGTCAGCCGGACTGTTCATAATGCAGCCTACATTAAAGATCATGATTTTCACGGAGCAAAGTATTATCATCACCTTGAAAAAGGGGATGTTTCAAATGAATTCATTCGGGTGATTACAGATGAATTTCAGTATGTGAAAGACGAAGTGAAAAGCCAGCTGGAAGAGCTGAGAAAAAGCGATTCAGAATTATCCTGGAGCGGACTGGAAGCAATCAAGGAAATTCAGGAAAGGTTTCAAATCCGGGATATCAATCATATTAAACCTGGCGTTGGAGAGACAACACGCGTATTGCTGCGGAGAGTGCCCTGGAAAATTCTTGTAAGGGACCGCAATGATGAACGCCTCAAGCATATCCTGCTGCTTGCGGAGGATAGGGATGTGCCTGTTGAGGAATATAAAAATATGGCATATGCATGCTGCGGATTAATTAAGATGGTGGGAGATCAAATATGATTTTTGCAAGTGACCTGGACCAGACTTTAATTTATTCTAAACGTTCAGCAAGAGTAGGACTTAATGAAAAATGGCCAGATATCATATTGGCGGAAACGCTTGAAGAACGGGAAATTTCCTATATGACCAATGAAGCAGCAGCACTATTAAAGAAAGTAAATGGCATGATGACATTCCTGCCCGTCACTACTAGAACCATTGAACAATATAAGAGAATATTTTTCATATCAGAGGTTATTCAGCCAAAAGCAGCAGTCACCAGCAATGGAGGAAACATTCTGATTGATGGAAAAGCGGATGAAGAGTGGAAACGCAGAATTGCTGGAAGATTGATTGGAGAATCTTCGCCAAAGGAAGATATACAAAAAGAGTTCAGCAGGATTTCGCATAGCAATTGGATTATTGAAGAACGGACGGCGGATGATTTGTTTCATTATTATCTTATTCAGCAAGATCTTGCGCCGAGAGATGAAATTGAGCAATTTAAAAAAGCGGCAGCTGTAATGGGATGGAATTTATCCCTTCAAGGCCGGAAGCTTTACTTTGTTCCTCAATGTGTAAACAAATGGGAAGCAGTGGCATATTTAAAAGATCTTTTTAGAGAAGATGTCATTGCCGCTTCGGGCGACTCTATGCTTGACTTATGCATGCTTGAAGCTGCAGATTATGCTATTGCTCCTTGTCATGGAGAGCTTAACATCATGACGGATTCCCCGGCAGAACCCCTGCTAAGAACTGAACAAAAAGGGATAAAAGCGGCCGAGGAAATCTTGACACATGTATTGAAGGTTTACGAAGAGCATAAAATGAATAAACATGGAGCATCCATTTCCTGAGGGAAATGAAATTTTTACAGCACAAGAAGGTGTCCTCTTTGATTAATTTATTGAAAAAACAGCCGAATTTAGATGACCGCAATATACTGAGTTCAAGTGATGCCTGCAAAGAATGGGGCATTGAAGCTTCAACCTTGAGAAGAAGAATCAATGACTTTCCGTATGGGACAGTCAGGAAGTTCGGAACCTCCTGGGTTGTTACCCGGGAAGGGATGTACGCGGTGTTTGGCGAAAAAAGAACCAATAGAAACTTTTATTCTTGGAACCAAAAACGGGATCAGCTATGAGCTGATCCCATTTTTTTTAAGTCTTTTCCACACTTTATCCACATGTTCCCCATCTGCGCCTTCCGATGCAAGGAGCTTCCGCATTTTGATCAGGATAGGAATTCGGATGGGTTTAACCCTAGTTCCCTGCAGATTTCAGCTACGACTCTTTGTTCATTCGGATCAAAATGGCCGTCTGCATAGCCGATAGCTATGCAGTAACGTGCGACCAGTCTGGCGATTTCCGGTTTCGACCGCACACGCCCAAGAGCTTTAAAGGCTTCTGCCCTTCCGACAATTTGATCACGTTCCATGCGCTGCACGAAAAGATTGAATGCCTGGATTACCTTATTGGTATCAAATACACGCAATTCATCACTTTGATTAACGAACTCTGTCATCTTCTGGCGTTCTGAAGGGTCAAGCCGGCCATCTGCCATGGCTACCAGAGCGCATGCTGCTACAACTGCATCCATGACATCCTGGCTTTTAAAGCGTTTGAATACTTCCTGGGCTTTTCGTTTCTGCTGATTAGCCCACTCCATATAATCCGTTTGATTAGGTGACCAAGAGTTTCCGCAGCTGCTGCAGGTGAACTTCAGCTGCTTTTTTCCGATAAATCCGCCAAGCAAGCCGACTGGTCCTAGAATCAGTCCTCCGATTGCAGCTTTTCCAAGTCCAAATCCTTTTTCACCAGTTCGGACATTCGACGAATGGCAGCGCGGGCAGTGAATCTCCTCTCCGCTATAAGTCTGCTGGGCTGCATAGGACTGCTGCATAGGCGGATTATAGGCAGGGCTGTGAGATGACATAGCCGGTGTCTGCTGCTGGAATTGTCCGTTGTTATATGGCGGCGGCTGCTGCTGGAAGTAAGGCTGTGCGGCTGGAGCTGGCTCATCATCCACGGTAATTCCAAAATTTCTGCACAATGCCGCAAGCCCGCCTTGAAAACCGCTGGCAATTGCGTTGAATTTCCATTCTCCATTATGTCTGTACAATTCAGCTGCAACAATGGCTGTTTCAACAGTGAATTCCCTGCCAAGGTTGAAACGCAATAATTCCTCGTTGGATTGTTCATTGAAGATACGCACATATGCATTGGATACCTGGCCGAAATTCTGCTGTTTCATTTGCGCATCATGTATGGTAATAGTAAATGAGATTCGATGAACAGATTGCGGGACCCTTGTTAAATCAATCCTGATTTGTTCATCATCTTGAACTCCAGCCCCGCTTCTATTATCACCGCTGTAAAGGACTGATCCATTTCCTCCGGATGGGTTATTGTAAAATACAAAATCTGAATCCGAACTCACTTTTCCAGAGGGGCCGGTAAGAAATGCAGAAGCGTCCAAATCAAAGTGTCCGCCGTGCTGGCTTACATCCCACCCTAAACCTGCAACTACATGTTGAAGACCTGGATTGGTTTTTGTTAAATCAACTTTTTGACCTTTGCTCAGGGTTACTCCCATAAACGAAATCCACTCCTTATCTACTGTAATTTTAATTGTTGATTTTTCAGCATAAATACTTTATGCGTGAAAAACTATTTATCTGCGAATATATTGATTTATGTATAGTCAAAGCCGTTGTTGTATCTTAACTTTAACATAAGAAAAGTAAAAAAAAGAAATATAAGTATTGTTATTTCTGATGATTTTTAATAAAGGCTGTTTTCTTAAACTTTGCAGCTAACAAGGCGGCTGATTTCCGCTTACGGATGCTCACTTGCCGCTGGGCGGGCGGTGAGCATCTTCAGCTGTTCCTGTGGGATTCCTGCACCTCTACAGGCAAAAATGACCGTGCCTGTCATTCAGAATTACATTAAGATAGGCGATACGGTCAAATTTCTTTTTTTGCAGAAGTTATTGTTCTATAAGACAAGGTGATTTATAATTCAAAATATAATGAAAATTATAAAAAGGAGGGAGAGATTTAGTAAGAAGAGCCAGGAAACTATATTTCACGAAAGGCAGGCATTTAAATGAAAGCGCTTAAATCAATTGTGCTATGGGGAATTATTTCGGCAATAGGAGCCATCAGTTTTGGATATATGGCTCTTAAAAGAGGAGAAAGCATTAATGCAATTTGGATTTTGACTGCTGCAGTTTGTGTATATGCGATTGCTTACCGCTTTTATAGTAAATTTATTTCACAAAAGGTATTTCAGCTGGATGACAGCCGCATTACTCCTTCAGAAGCCAATAATGACGGCAAAGACTATGTACCTACTAATAAGTGGGTTTTATTTGGGCATCACTTTGCTGCAATTGCCGGAGCGGGACCTCTCGTTGGACCGATTCTTGCGGCCCAGATGGGTTATCTGCCCGGAACGCTGTGGATTATCGTAGGTGTTGTGCTGGCAGGAGCTGTCCAGGACTTTGTTATCCTTTTTGCCTCGATGCGCCGAAACGGAAAGTCACTTGGTGAAATTATTAAAGAAGAGGTAGGCACTGTAACTGGCGTTATTGCAAGTATCGGGATTTTAGGCATCATGGTCATTTTATTGGCAGTCCTTGCGCTGGTAGTCGTAAAGGCGCTGGCTGGAAGTCCATGGGGGATGTTCACGATTGCAGCGACCATTCCGATTGCCCTCTTCATGGGCATTTATATGCGCTATATCCGGCCGGGAAGGGTAGGCGAAGGTTCGGTAATCGGCATTATTTTACTGATGCTTGCCCTCTATTTCGGACAATATGTCTCCCAGCACCCCGCATGGGCAGAAGCATTTACATTTAAAGGGGAAACAATTGCAATCATGATGATTGCATATGGATTTATAGCGTCTGTCCTGCCAGTATGGCTGCTGCTGGCGCCAAGGGATTACTTGAGCACATTTTTAAAGGTAGGGACAATACTTGCACTCGCCTTAGGGATCATTATTGTTGCACCAAATCTGGAAATGCCGGCAGTCACAGATTTTGTTAATGGTACCGGTCCTGTATTTTCAGGCAATCTCTTTCCCTTTTTATTCATAACCATTGCCTGCGGATCTGTTTCAGGGTTTCATTCGCTGGTAGCATCCGGCACCACGCCTAAAATGATAGAACGCGAATCCCATGCTCGTGCTATCGGATATGGTGCGATGCTGACAGAGTCTTTCGTTGCAGTCATGGCAATGATCGCTGCATGCGTGCTTACTCCAGGGGTCTACTTTGCAATAAACAGCCCGGCAGCCGTAATAGGAACAGACGCCGCACAAGCAGCTGCAGCTATTGCAAAATGGGGGTATACTATTACCCCTGATATGCTGACAGGACTTGCTGATAAAGTTGGCGAACAATCCATTTTATCCCGTACCGGAGGAGCGCCAACGCTGGCCATCGGCATGGCGTTAATCTTCTCAAAGGTCATTGGCGGAAATGCACTTATGGCCTTTTGGTATCACTTTGCCATTCTGTTTGAGGCTTTATTCATCTTAACGACGATTGATGCCGGCACCAGGGTGGGACGGTTCATGATCCAGGATTTAATGGGAACAGTTTATAAGCCATTCGCTAAGACGGATGCCTGGGTGCCTAATATTATTGCTACGGCATTGTGTGTATTACTTTGGGGATATTTCCTTTACCAGGGGGTCATTGATCCGCTCGGGGGAATTAACACATTATGGCCGCTGTTTGGAATCGCCAATCAAATGCTTGCAGGCATTGCCCTCATTCTGGGAACGAGCATTCTATTTAAAATGGGTAAAAAAACCTATACGTGGATTACCCTTGTTCCGACAACATGGCTGCTTGTGGTAACGATGACGGCTGGCTGGCAAAAACTTTTTCACAGCAATCCGAAAATTGGATTTTTATCACATGCCAAAATATTTAAAAACGCATTGGATGGGGGAGGAGTGCTTGCACCTGCTGCAACGAAAACTCAAATGCGGCAGATTCTTGTGAATGATTATGTGGATGCAGCTCTTTGCGGCATTTTTATGATTGTGGTGCTGGCTGTTTTATTATCTGCCATCCGGCTATGGATTAAAATTATTTCTAATCAAAAAGTCACTCTGCAGGAAACGGTTTTTACCCGCCGGGCTTGACAGGAGGAGAGGATCCATGATTAAGAAACTAGCGGTAATTTGGAGTTATCGTAAACAGTTTATTAGTTTGCTTGCAGGTGTTCCTTGCTACGAACAATATGTGGAGCATATGAAACACCATCATCCTGATGAAAAGCCGGCCAGCAGAAAAGAATTTTTTTGCGAAGCACAGGAAGCGCGGTTTAATGCAAAAGGCGGAAAAATATCAAGATGCTGCTGATCTGCAAAAAATGCTTTAAGAGCCTGTCTAAAGGGCTTTTAAAGCATTTTTTTAATTTATTAAAAAAATCTGAATAGTTCGAACTGATCAGATTGGTTGAAAGGTGTGTGATTTAAATGTTAAGGTTTTAGAGTATCTTACCCAGCCCTCATAAAAATAATCCTGTAATTCTCTATGATTTACTCCTCTGCTTTTATCCATTTGCTCAATGAATCACAAATTGGATGCCTTTTTACATTCATCGGCTTTTAACAAAGTTACGGAGAATAAAAATTGGCAAAAGGCACATTCTTTTTAATAAGACTGTCCTTTTTTATTTCATTTTCATGAACCTGCCGAGGTTTTTAGCTATAGGAGCTGTTGTTGAAAAAATTAATGAACGAGGTGAGCTAGTGAACCCTAATGTAATTGTAAAGGACGTATCAAAAATATTTGGGAAAAATCCAAAAGCGGCTGTTGAGCTTTTGAAAAAAGGATACTCCAAAAAGGATATCCTGAAAGAAACGGGCCAGACAGTCGGAGTCAATAAAGCTAATTTTGAAATCTATCCGGGTGAAATATTCGTCATCATGGGCTTGTCTGGAAGCGGGAAATCAACACTGATCCGGATGTTTAACAGGCTTATAGCGCCGACGTATGGAGAAATTCACATTGATGGGGAAGATATCGTCAAAATGAGCCCGGCACGGCTTAGGGAAGTAAGGCAGAAGAAAATCAGTATGGTTTTTCAGAATTTTGCCCTATTTCCTCATAAAACAATTCTAGAGAATACAGAGTATGGCCTGGAAATACAAAAAGTTCCTCCTGCTGATCGTGAAAAGAAAGCGATGCAGGCACTGGAAGTTGTGGGTCTAAAAGGTTATGAACATCAGCTTCCTTCACAGCTGAGCGGAGGCATGCAGCAAAGGGTAGGACTTGCACGGGCCCTGGCGAGTGATACAGATATTTTATTAATGGACGAAGCATTCAGTGCCCTGGATCCGCTTATTCGCAAGGACATGCAGGATGAACTTCTCGAGATCCAGGAAAATCTGAAGAAGACCATTATTTTTATTACACATGATTTAGATGAGGCTCTAAGGATTGGTGACAGAATCGCCCTTATGAGGGATGGAAGTGTTATTCAGCTTGGGACTCCTGAAGAAATCATGATGAATCCTGCCAACGAATACGTTGAACGTTTTGTAGAAGATGTGGATATCTCTAAGGTCCTTACCGCTTCGCATATTATGAAAAGACCTGAAAAAATTTCTGCGGACAGGGGCCCTCGTGTTGCTCTTCAAATTATGAGAGACCAGGGATTTTCAAGCATTTTTGTGGTAGACCGCAAAAAACGTCTTCTCGGTGCGTTGAGTGCTGAACAGGCAAAGCAGGCAATCGACCAGAACCTTCCCATCAGCGAGGTTATGACCACGGATGTTCCGGTTGTGGGAGAGCAAGTGGTGATTGCAGATTTATTAGATGATATGGCTACGGCTAATCTTCCTTTATCTGTGGTAGATGAAGAAAACCGACTTAAAGGAATCATTATCCGCGGTGCCGTAATCGGTGCATTATCAGGTAACAAAGACTCCTTGAATGATTTGGGGGCGGAGTAAATGAATATTCCTAAAATTCCTTTAGGTTCTTGGATTGATACATTGGTTGATTGGATTACGATTACATTTGATCCTATTTTCAGTGCCATATCGAATTTTATACAAGGTGTACTGGATGTATTTATACAGGTGCTTGGAGCAGGTCCTTCCTTTGTTCTGATTCTGCTTCTCACGATATTGGTGACCTATACATGCAGATGGCCGCTGGGACTGTTTACATTAGTCAGTTTATGGCTGATTGACAATTTGGGTTATTGGGATGCTACGGTTCAGACACTGGCTCTCGTGCTTTCTGCGGGGATTATCACCATACTGATAGGTATACCAATCGGAATTTGGGCTGCCCAAAATGATACAGTGAAGAAAATTGTTACACCTGTACTTGATTTCATGCAGACTATGCCTGCATTTGTTTATTTAATTCCTTCCATTTTGTTTTTTGGAATCGGAGTGGTTCCTGGAATTATTGCTTCTGTGATTTTTGCAGTAGCCCCTACCATCCGTTTGACCAATCTGGGTATCCGCGAGGTTCCGAAAGACTTGATTGAGGCTTCTGAGGCATTTGGTTCTACTGCAGGACAAAAGCTTTATAAAGTACAGCTGCCTTTGGCCATGCCGACTATCCTTGCTGGCGTAAACCAAAGCATCATGCTTTCTCTATCAATGGTTGTTATTGCATCATTGGTTGGGGCACCTGGGCTTGGAGCAGAAGTATATCGTGCAGTATCCCAAATAAAAGTGGGAACAGGATTTGAAGCAGGATTATCCATTGTTATTATTGCTGTCATTTTAGACAGGGTTTCACAGAATTTGAGAAATCCGGCTTATGAGAAGATTGTAAAGAAAAAAGTGGTTTACAGCGTGTATGCCGCCCTAGTCATCATTACGGCAATTTACTTTGTCGCTGCAAATGCTGCTGCTCCTGATAAGACGTCAAGCGGAGATGCGGGAGATCAGGTAAATCATCAGATTA
Organism: Bacillus sp. OV322; assembly: GCF_900112495.1. Lineage (GTDB taxonomy): Bacteria > Bacillota > Bacilli > Bacillales > DSM-1321 > Peribacillus. Next base: position 175,378 of record NZ_FOMA01000007.1, on the reverse strand, counting down.
TTGGGATTGATCCTGGCGCAGGCATCATGAAATCTACTAAAAAGGCTATGAAAGATTACGGGCTGAATGACTGGAACCTTGTTGAAGGATCTTCAGCAGCAATGACGGCTCAGCTGAAAAAGGCTTATGAAAAGAAAGAGCCGATTATTGTAACCGGATGGACACCGCATTGGATGTTCCAAAAGTACAAGCTGAAATATCTGTCCGATCCTAAAGGTTCGTATGGCAAAGGAGAATCCATCCATACCATAATCAGAAAAGGATTAAAAGAGGATGCTCCAGGTGCTGTTTCAACGCTTGATAAATTCTACTGGAAACCGTCAGATATGGAAGAAGTGATGGCGGATGTCCAAAAAGGAACGGAACCGGAAAAAGCTGCTGCCAAATGGATTTCTTCACATGGTGATCAGGTGAAAAAGTGGACAGCAGGTGCACAAAAAGGCAATGGGCAAAAAATCAGTCTTGTTTACGTTGCTTGGGAGTCTGAAGTTGCCAGCACCAATGTAATCGGTAAAGTGCTTAAGGATCAAGGATACGATGTGTCGCTTAAGCAGGTTGAAATAGGGCCGATGTTTGCTGGAATTGCCAATAAAAGTGCTGATGCAATGGTTGCAGCATGGCTGCCGACCACAACAGCAGATTATTATAAAGAGTACAAGTCCGACATTGTTGACTTGGGTCCTAACTTAAAAGGGACAAAGCTTGGCTTAACTGTTCCGCAGTATATGAAAATTAATTCAATTGAAGATTTAAAAAAGAAATAATCAACAAAAGGCATTCTCTTCGGAGGATGCCTTTTGTTAATTCTGCTGTTTCTAAACTTGGTTGAACAAGTGTCTTCAGGATGCCATCCCGCTAATCACCTTTCTCTCCAATCGACCTCAATGTGATCCCCTCACAGAATTGATGAAAAAACAACAAACTATAAGAAAAGAGTCTTTAAATTAGATGTAAGGTTATATAACATATTTTTTAAAAAAATCTAAAAATTCATTGTATTTTTCCTGTTTACGTAATAAGATAATAAACATATTAGAATACATGTTATAAAATCTAACATCAATCAACAAAACGGGGGAATGAAAATATGCAAATGGGCGATACAGTTTTTATGTTTTTAGCTACTTTACTGGTTTGGGTTATGACACCAGGCATTGCATTGTTTTATGGAGGAATGGTTAAAAGCAAGAATGTACTGAGCACAGCAATGCATAGCTACATGCCCATTGCGGTGGTATCGATTCTATGGGTGCTTGCGGGGTACTCTATATCGTTTTCTGCGGGAGGCAATGCATTCTTTGGCAATTTGGATTGGGCTGGGCTAAAAGGGGTAACATTTAAACCAAATCCGGATTATAGTGCAACCATACCGCATAATTTATTTATGATGTTCCAGATGACTTTTGCTGTCCTTACGGTTTCCATTATATCAGGGGGAATAGCTGAGCGTATGAAATTTTCAGCATTTCTTATTTTCTCCATATTCTGGTCTCTATTGGTGTATGCTCCAGTTGCTCACTGGGTATGGGGAGCAGGGGGCTGGCTTCGTGAACTGGGCACGCTTGATTTTGCAGGGGGGAACGTCGTTCATATTTCATCTGGGGTGACAGGGCTGGTTCTAGCCATCCTTCTTGGGAAAAGGAAGGGTTCTAATGTTAGTTCCCCGCACAATCTTCCTTTGACATTTTTAGGGGCAACGTTAATATGGTTTGGATGGTATGGATTTAATGTAGGAAGTGCTTTAACTATTAATGATGTAGCGATGACTGTTTTCGTGAATACCGCCATTGCAGCTTCAGCTGGGATCCTGGGCTGGCTTTTGGTGGAATATATCATAAACAAAAAACCGACCATGCTTGGAGCACTTTCGGGAGCTATTGCCGGGCTTGTTGCCATTACACCTGCCTGCGGTTTTGTTACACCTGGCGCTTCAATTATCATTGGATTGATTGGCGGGGCCATTTGTTTCTGGGGAGTCTTTTTCCTTAAGAGAAAGCTTGGATACGATGATTCTCTTGATGCCTTCGGATTACACGGAGTGGGCGGCACTTGGGGAGGCATCGCAACGGGGCTGTTTGCGACAACTAAGGTAAATACAGCCGGGGCTGACGGACTTTTTTATGGTGATGCAGGACTTCTTTGGAAACAGCTGGCGGCTATTGCTGCTACTTATATATTTGTAGCTGTGCTTACATTCATTATCGCAAAAGCCATACATGTATTTATGCCGATTAGGGTTAATGAGGAAGAAGAATCACTGGGGCTAGATATAACTCTGCATGGTGAAAAAGCTTATCACGAATCAATATAAGGAGGCGGAAGCATGGGGGATATCCTGACTAAAATAGATATTATTACTCGTCCCGGGCAGTTCGAGTCATTTAAAAAGGAACTTGCCAAGATTGGCGTGAGCGGTATTACTGTTTCTGAAGTGAAGGGAACAGGCCTTCAAAAAGGCTTCATTGAGTCCTATAGGGGGGTAAAGCGCGAAATTACTCTTCATGACCGCATAAAGATAGAAATTGTGGTATGCGAAGTGCCTGTAAGTGATGTTGTGGATCTTGCCCGGAAGTTATTGAATACAGGAAAGCCTGGTGACGGAAAAATCTTTATTTATGAGCTTTCAAATGTTATCAAAATACGCACAGGAGATGAAGGGCATGCGGCATTGAAAAATGAAAACTGACAGCGGATGGCCATTCTCTGATGCTTTGGGAAGTTTATGATAAGCAGGAGGTATAAAATGGGGAGACTGGTGAAGATTATTGAGGCTAAGAAACATAGAATCATTAATATCCTTATTGCAGAGAATGCATATCAAGCATCTGACAGAATGTATTTATCCAATTTGCCGCTGAAAAACCTTGAAGAAATATTGAAATATCGACCTGTTAAATCAGTAAATGACAAAGAGAATAATAGCTGAAGCTGCTTTGAACGGCGTTCTGTTAACAGGAACGCTTTTTTTTTAGGGACTAATTGAAGCCGGCGGAAGTAAATCTTCATCGCATGAGACGGACATGAGGACAATGCAGCCTTATTATTGCAAAAAATGCTGTTATGGTTTTCTTCCTATTAAAAAGGATGTAAAATAGCACTGTACTTTATAGGGCAGGCACGGGCAATCGGGCTTGCAGTTTCTTTTTTACAAAATAACCCGAGGTGATTTTCATGGATCCATTTACAATGTCGTCTGTAATGAATGTAATCAGTGAATTCTTTCCGAAAGATACCTCGATTGCAGTGGCGAATGATCAAAATTTTATATACTATCAGCCGAGCAAAAAGGTTGATTTAAAAATTAGGCCAGGTGACAGAGTAAGTGAAGATACAGTGACATATAAGGCATTGACCGTACACAAAAAAACGTCCGAATTCATTGAGAGAAATGGATTCGGTGTTCCCTATTACGGGATGTCTGTTCCAATCCTTGACAATGGAAGCACAAGAGGCGTTGTTACAGCCATCTTGCCATCAAAGCCTTCTTTCATGCCTTCATCTTTTTTGACTATTAAAACCATTGACCGGTGGATACCGGTTCCATACGGGGAGGTTATGTACCTCGAAGCCCAGAATCGAAAGACAAGCGTTGTTTCAAAGCGGATCAGCGGATCGCATAAACTGAATTTGAGTGAAATTGAATGGTTTTTGCCAAATGAATTATTCATAAGAGTCCATCGCTCTTATATTGTGAATATCCATTTTATTGAAGAAATCTTGCCGGATTTCCACTCGACTTTCTTACTTGTGATGAAGGATGCTACTAGAATCCAAGTCAGCCAGACCTACGCCAGTCAGTTCAGGCGGGCACTTGGTTTTTAGATGCTCTGTGTAAGGCGGGTTTTTTTCTGCTTTATCCCTTAATTAAGGCTTTTCATTCCAAAACGGGTGAGGATACTATTCCTGGTTGGTAATATAGAAAGAAAAGCCGGAATGGGGGATACATATGGAAGGGAACATTTCTAAACTGATTAGGAATCACGATTTATTGAATAAGGTGGTAACTGCTGAGCAGGCCGCTTCATGGATTAAAGATGGGATGACACTGGGATTGAGCGGCTTTACACGTGCGGGAGATGCAAAAGCAATACCTTTGGCTTTAGTGGAACGCTCAAGAAACGAACCGCTGAAAGTGAATGTATACACAGGCGCATCTTTAGGTTCTGATGTTGATCGTTTCATGGCTGAAGCAGGTATTATTAATAAACGGCTTCCTTTCCAGGCGGATTCCTCCATGCGGCAAAAAATAAACCAGGGAGAAATGATGTATGTTGATCAGCATTTGTCACATACAGCTGAAATGATCCGCGGTGATATTTTGCAGCCCATTGACTTTGCGATTGTAGAAGCTCTTTCCATAACTGAAGATGGTATGATCATTCCGACGACTTCTGTTGGGAATTCCTCTATTTTTGCAGAAAAAGCAAAAGAGGTCATTGTTGAATTAAATTTGGCCCATCCCACAGGGCTTGAGGGAATTCATGATATATATTCGCCGTCAAAGCAGGGTGAGCGCCAGCCTATTGGAGTGACGAAGGTGAACGATATCATCGGCAGCAAGGGAATCAAAGTCGAAATCGGGAAAATTAAAGGGATCGTGATTACTAATCAGCCCGACTCTCCTTCTAATATTGTCCCCCCTGATCCGGAGACCGCCATGATTGCCAGTCATTTAATTGACTTTCTGCGCCTGGAAATCAGGCAGGGAAGGCTGACAAAAAGCCTGGCGCCGCTTCAGTCAGGAATCGGGACTGTTGCAAATGCTGTATTCCACGGATTGCTGGAATCGGAATTCACCGATTTAGAAGTGTATTCAGAAGTGCTGCAGGATTCTGTCTTTGACCTTTTGGATGCAGGGAAAGTAAAGTTTGCTTCGGGCTGCTCAATTACTCTCTCTGAGGAAAAAATGAAAGAAGTCTACAGCAATATGGACCGATACCGGGACAAGCTTGTTCTTAGACCTCAGGAGATTTCCAATCATCCTGAAATTATCAGAAGGCTTGGCTTGATTTCTATTAATACTGCTTTGGAAGCGGACATCTACGGCAATGTTAATTCCACCCATGTCTGTGGTACTAAAATGATGAATGGAATAGGAGGTTCAGGTGACTTTGCCCGAAATTCCCGTCTCGGCATTTTTGTTACGAAATCTATTGCTAAAAATGGGAAAATTTCAAGCATTGTACCATTTGCTTCACATATTGATCATACCGAACATGATGTGGATATTCTCGTTACGGAACAGGGATATGCGGACTTAAGAGGACTGGCCCCAAAAGAAAAAGTGTCTCTTATTATAGAAAATTGTGCACACCCCATGTACCGCAAGCAGCTTCACAGCTACTTTGCGGAAGCATTGGAGAGCGGGGGCCAAACCCCGCATGTGCTTGAAAAGGCATTTTCATGGCATACTAATTATTCAATTAATGGAACGATGCTTAAAGAAGAAGCCCAAAAACTGCAGCTTACATAAGTGGCATAAAGGGCAATTCCCCTAATATAGGAGCGGCATACAAAAAAACCAGCAGAATTGTTTAAGCCTGCTGGTTTTTGTCATGATAAAGTTTTTTATAGACCGAGAGAAATATACTTTACTTCAAGGTACTCTTCAATTCCGTGGTGCCCGCCTTCGCGTCCGAGCCCGCTTTGTTTGAAACCGCCAAATGGTGCCTGCGGAGTGGATGGAAGGCCATCGTTTAAGCCGACGATTCCAAATTCAAGGGCTTCGCAAACCTTGATCCCGCGGGTAATATTTTCAGTGAAAACGTAAGCGGCCAGTCCAAATATAGAATTGTTGGCACGCTCTATGGCTTCTTCTTCTGTTGTAAATGTTGCAATTGGAAGAAGGGGGCCGAACGTTTCTTCATGCATACAAAGCATATCATCGTTTATATTGGAGATTACTGTAGGCTCCATATAAAGCCCTCCCTTGGATTTCCCTCCTGTTTCCAGCTTGGCTCCAAGACTGATGGCATCATCTATATGCCTTTGGACTTTTTTTACTGCATGTTCATCAATCAGCGGGCCAATCTCGACGCCTTCTTCCATACCGTTGCCGATCTTAAGGGCCTTGACTTTTGGCAGCAATTTTTCAATGAAAGCTTGGTAAATATTTTCATGAACATAAATCCTGTTGGAACAAACGCAGGTCTGGCCTGCATTGCGGAATTTTGAGCTGATTACACCATCTGCTGCCTTATCAAGATCCGCATCTTCTATTACTATTGCAGGAGCATGGCCGCCAAGCTCCAGGGAAATTTTCTTGACCGTTTCGGCTGATCCTTTCATCAATTCCTTGCCTACTTCGGTTGAACCTGTAAACGTAAGCTTCCTGACCCGTTCATCCTCCATCCAGGCATTTCCGATTTCTTTTGACTTCCCTGTCACTACATTAATGACGCCTTTGGGTATGCCCGCTTCTTCAGCCAGTTCAGCCATTTTTAGGGCAGTAAGAGGGGTCAGGCCGGCCGGCTTGATTACGACTGTACATCCGGTAGCCAGTGCTGGAGCTACCTTGCGGGTAATCATGGCCGCCGGAAAATTCCATGGTGTAATAACGGCAACCACACCTACTGGCTGCTTTGTTACAAAGAGCCGCTTATTCTGGGCAGATGCTGGAATCATTTCGCCATAAACCCGTTTTCCTTCTTCGGCATACCAGGAAATAAAACCATTCGCATAGCTCATTTCTCCTATTGCTTCCTTAAGCGGCTTGCCTTGTTCCGCCGTCATAACACGGCCTAATTCTTCTTTGTTATCCTCAATCAAACGATGCCACTTTGACAGCAGTTCAGATCGTTCGTAGGCTGAGAGGGCAGACCAGCTTTTGAAGGCCTCATAAGCTGCGTCAGCTGCCTTTTTAGCTTCGTTGGTGCCGCCATTAGGAACAGTGGCAATCACTTCATCCGTCGCCGGGTTTTTTACTTCAATTTCCGGCAGTCCAAAATCGGACCATTCTCCGTTGATATACAAACCATACTTTTTCATAAAAAAACCTCCCCGAATAAAGTGGCGTCGCCGCAGGTGCATACGCTTTTTTTTCTATTATATACAACTTTGTCTTATCTCTTAAATCTTCTGCCTGTATGAAGCCTATTCCTTTTTATATCCCGCATTTTTATTCTGCAATGCAGGCTAGGTCCCTGTGTTTTGCTTAAACTGCAATTTCCCTTTTCAGGCAAACAGATATCAAGTATAGTTACTATATACATATAGTGAGGTTTGCCATTTGAAATTTAAAGCGAGCGGAGGGGATTTTTTGTTCAAATCAAAGCTCCACTTTTGGACATTTGAGCTTTTAATGATTTCTGTCCTGATTTATGTCAGCACAAAAATTTCTTTTTTCTTTGAACCGGTTGTCATATTCATTTCGACGCTTTTTTTCCCGATACTGATATCGGGTTTCCTTTACTTCATGTTTAATCCGGTTGTCAAGTTCCTGGTTAACAGGAAAATCCCAAGAAATGCAGCGATATTATTGATATATGTCGTATTTATTGGACTTATTGGATTGCTTGCTGCACTTGTGGGGCCGCCATTGTCGAGACAGATTACTGAGCTTGTAAATAACGTGCCAGCTTATATTCAGGAGCTTAGGCAGCTGACTGATCAATTTTCACATTCAAGCTGGTTCAAATGGGGAATGCAGCAGGAATATGTTTCTCTTGATAAAGTAGAAACAGCTCTGCAAAGATATGCTACACAGCTTCCGGGCAATATTTCCAACAGCCTGTCATCCATTTTGAGTGTAGTGACCAATATTACCTTAATAGTCGCAACTGTTCCTTTTGTTTTGTTTTATATGCTTAAGGATGGGAGCAAGCTGCCGCAGGCCATCATGAAATTTGTTCCATCTTCTTATCAAAAAGAAGGACTAGTCATTCTTGAAGAAACATCTGAAACTCTGGCGACTTATATTCAAGGGCAGCTTCTTGTTTGCTTGTTTGTAGGAATTGCCACATTTATCGGCTATTTGGCCGTTGGACTGCCGTATGCCATTTTATTTGCCATCATCGGCGCAGTTACAAACATTATCCCTTATGTCGGCCCATTCATCGGTGCAGCACCGGCAGTCATAGTGGGGCTGCTGCATTCGCCTACACAGGCCCTGCTGGTCATCGTTGTCGTAGCCGTCGTTCAGCAGCTGGATGGAAATTTCATTTCGCCATTGGTCATCGGCAAGAAATTGAATACCCATCCGCTCACCATCATTATTTTATTGCTTGTTGCCGGAAATATTGCAGGCATTTTAGGCATGATCCTTGCAGTTCCAGCCTATTCTGTCACAAAAACAATTGTTCTGAACATTGTCAGGTTTATTGCATTGAAGAAAAGATCTAAAGTTGTCCTTGAAGAGTGAAGGCCTTGCTGAATACAGCAAAGCCTTTTTTTTAGGCTTTTTTCGTAAATTATGTTGCTGAGGAACAAGGCGGTTGATCCCCGTTCCATGATGCTCGGTTTCCGCGGGGAGGGCGGTGAGCCTTCTCAGCTGCGCCTGCGGGTGCTCATATATCCCGCTGGAGTCCTGCATTTTGCGCTGCATTCTAACCAAAACAGAAAGATGCCTGCTATTTTAATAGTGAGAAATGCCAGGAGCCATGAACATATACACTTTTAATATAAAAAACTGAAGCAGGTGAGGCAAAAATAGGGTGGGACCTTGTGAATATAAAAAATTTGTACTTGTTCCAAAAGATTTTTTGTATGCAGGTCTACCAGGAGAGCAAAAAATCGGCGAATTTTCAGTGAACATGAAAAAACAGGGTCTCCCTAAATTATTTAAGATATTTCCATGCTTTTGAGGTTAAATGCACCATCCGCAAAAGGCCAGGACAGTCATCCTATTTTACAGCTTCTTTTTCATAACCATTAACAATTTGCCCCGATAATCTCTTTCTTCATAAACAGCGAAGCCTCGTTTGGCCCAGAATTCCAGTCCAACAGCATTTGCAGCAAAACAGCCTAAATGAACTTCTGCCACATTCCGCAGCTTCATCAAATCTTCATAATGCTGATAAATCTGCACTGCATATCCTTTTTTTTGATAATTTTTATGTAGAATAAATAGTCCCAGCCAGGGGTTTTTATCACGAGGGTTACACATAATGAAATCAGCAATGGCTGCGGGATTTTCATTTTCCAAAATCAGATATCGTTCCTTCTCGATTTCTTCTTCATGTTCTGCCAAGATATCCTCTTTTGTTAAAAAAGACTTATCTTCAGAAAGCTTAACAAATTCAGGGTTGGAGTTCATTACAGCCATTTCGTAAAGAATGGTATCATAATCACATGTTTTCCAAATGAACATTTCATCACCTCTCAATTATTATTTTTATTATTATTAAGTGAAACCAAATGTGGGACATTATGATTCTTTTGTTCATTGTAACTAAGAAAAAGACCCCGGAATACCAGAGCCTACTTAAAAGGTCTAAGAAAGATGCTAAATATTATAGGCTTTAGACCAATGAAATGGTTGTATTTCCTTCAGTGTTTTATATTCAAGCTTCTCACCTGAGTTAGTAATTGCTGCTTTTAAATTAGGACCCCAATAAAGCAGCCTTTCTTGACAAACCCCACAAGGTGTTAAAACTTTAAATTCAGCCTTTTCGTCATCTCTTACTACACAAACAGAATGAGTTACTTTTTTATTATGCTTATGAGCTTCAAGGATCGCCCCAGTTTCAATACACAATTCTGTCGATGCATTGATAACCTCAGGAGCAACGCTTGTGAAAATTTCACCATCTTCCGTATACATAGCTGCTGCACCGCTCCAGCCAAAAGGGTATCTTTTTTTTAGGCTGTTTTCGTAAACTTTGTTGCTATGAAACAAGGTGGTTGATTTCCGCTCCAGGATGCTCGCTTTCCGCGGGGCAGCCGGTGAGCCTCCTCGGCTACGCCTGCGGGGTCTCACCAGTTCTGCTCATCCCGCAGGAGTCTCGCACCTTACGCTCCAATCAACCTGATTTGACAATGGGAACGCCTCACATAACAAATTAAATAAACTTTCTTTAAGAAAAGAGCCTTTTTTTATCAATTCAATAGCAGCTTGGTATAGTCTTTGTTCAATGTTCATTCATCCTCGCCCCAAGTCCTTTAGCTTTAAATTTAACAGAATCTAATAGAATTTTCTTGCCAATTCGGCCTATTAGTTTAATGAAAACCATCTTATAGAAACGGGTGTTTTTTATGATAGCAAGACAGCAATCAATCTAGTTTCAATCTCAGAAATGGAAAGGTGTTCAGTCACCGACGCGATCAGGTCCTTAATTTTCAAAAGGCTTGATGATGCTATATAAAATTTCTGTGACAGGAAGTCTGATGCCCGTTCTTTCCGCGAGCCTCAATGCCCCTCCCTGGATATGTTCCAATTCAAGAGTCAGCCATTTTCTTCTGTCTTGATGCATAGAGGAGGTGGCCCCATCTGGAAGTCTCCTAAATTGTTCGAGGGCCTGCCCGACTTTATCGCTGCTGATGGAGATGCCGTTTGCTTCAGCAAGAGAACGCATTTCTTCCAGGACCCTTGTTAGCAGTTCAAAGGTTTCGGGATATTTTCGAATGGTGCCAATTGGAAGATTTAACGCAGTAGTCACTCCAGAAAACGCTGTAATAAACATATATTTGTTCCACATTTCATCTAAGATGCTGTCAGTGAGCTTTCCATTGAGATTGGCCCCTGTTAAAATAGAATCCAGCTCGCGGCATATTTCGTTCTGTGAGTGATGCAGAGGGCCAAATACGAGATCGTGCTGGCTGCTGGTATGAACAACGTGGCCTTTCTCATCCAAAGTAGCGATGATGTATGCGCTGCCGCCCAAGACAGCTTCTTCCTGCAGCTCAGCTTGGAGAATAGAAATATGCTCGATCCCGTTTAAAAGCGGAAGAATCTTAGCGCCTTTTTCTGCGAGAGCTTTTAACGAGGGGAGAGCGGCCTTTAAATGGTAGCCTTTCAAGGCAACGATGACCAAATCAGGCATTTCGATATCCTGTACATTCTCTGTAAATTGCAGATTGTTAAAAACATAGTTTCCATGCGTGCTGGTTATATACAATCCATGTTCAGAAAGCTGCTGTGCCCGTTTTTGCCTGACTAAAAAAGTTACATTCTGGCCGGCAGCCTGCAGCCTGGCCCCATAATAAGCTCCTAATGCCCCGGCTCCCAATACGGCAATATTCAAAGTAAGCACCTCTCATCCTTTAATTTGGCTATAACAGCCCAGTTTAATTTTAACAAAATTAAGAAAAATGTAAAAACTTATTTACCCGAAAAAAAGCCGGGCTACTGTTAAGCCCGGCTTTTTACTTTAACGATAAACTTTTACTTTAACGTATTTAACGCCCCATTGAATTGCTTTTGACTTTGAAGAGACAAAGATATCAATTTTGTTGCCTTTTATTGAGCTGCCTTTATCTGCTGCGACTGCGTACCCGTATCCTTCAACATATACTTTGGAACCAAGAGGAATGACCCTAGGATCAACAGATATTGCTTTAATGGAAGGGTTCTTCTTTAAATTCAATCCAGTTGATGTAATGCCGCTGCAGCCGCGGCATGTTGCGGTATAAGCAGTAGCCCTGACTGTGATGGTTTTGTAGGCTGCGGCCTTAACAGCCTTTTTTGCTGTCGGTTTTTTTACCGTTTTTGCCTTTGTGCCTGATTTAGGTGATACCTGCAGAACCTGGTTTGGTTTGATGATGTCTTTCGAAAGCTTATTCCAGCTTTTAAGCTGGCTGACAGATACTTTATGGTTATGTGCAATCTTCCAAAGTGTATCTCCTTTTTTTACATGATATGTATTTGCTGAAGCTACTCCTGAAAAACCGAATACTAGGAAACATGCGCCAGTGATATATAATAGTAGTTTTTTCAAACGTTTTGATCTCCTTTGTACTAAATCGTTAACTTATCATAACAGGTTAATATGACAATTATGTTTCAATGGGTTGCTATTTTTGTTACAAAACAAAGACTTAGGTTTAAAAACTGTAATATATGGAAAACTATGTATCTTTAAAATCATCTTTATGCATAAAATGAGGTTTTTTGCTAATATCACCGGGAAAAATTCCCGTGAATATTACGCGAAATCTGCTTGACACATCAAACAAAGCCCCGGCGTTTGCCTGAAGCTTTCTGAAATTATACCTCTTGTTCAATTCTTACATCTATATCTTCAATAATAGAATTCATTTGCAGTGAAAGAGAAGACAGTGAGCCGGTTATAATATTCAGTGCCTCCACAGTATTTAATTGGTCTTGGGCTGCAGCAGTAATATGGCTGCTTTTTAAAAGTGCGTCTCTTGTTATATGGCTGCCATGCTCGATAGACTCAAACACATGCTTGGATTCACTGACCATTTCCTGTAATACGGTATCTGCATGTTCTGCATGGCTTTCCGTACTTCCTGCGGCCTGTGCAATTTGGGAAAATACCTGCTCTGTATCGAGGATTAATGATATCCCTGTCTGAAGATCGCTATTGCCCTTCGCAAGATCACTTTTTACTTCTTTCATGTCGGAATGAATCATAGAGATCATTTCCTTGATATCCTTTGCTGCCTTATCAGATTCAAGTGACAATTTGCGGACTTCATCTGCAACCACGGAAAACCCCTTGCCATAGCTCCCTGCCCGTGCTGCTTCAATAGAGGCGTTCAAAGCAAGCATGTTAGTCTGGTCTGAAATGCCCGATAAAGTGTTTAAGGCGCGTTCTATATACTGTGTCCTATTTTCTAATTGGCTGACTGAGTTCGTCAATGTAGACATATTCCGTGTAATTATGTTCATCTGACCTGTCATATTATTGACTTTGATACGTCCTGCTTTTGCTTCTTCACTTGTTTTAAGAGATGTTTTTTTAACAAGCTGTGAATTTTCCCGGATTTGGGAGACTTTTTGCAGCATGCTGTTCAGCAATTGTACATTTTGTGTGCTGATGCCGAGCTGTTCATCACTGCCAGAATTCATTTCTTCAATGGATACTGCAATTTCCTTGCTTGATTTTGAGGTAACCTGGGAAGTTACGGAAATTTGGCTTACTGATTCCAATAGGCGTGATGAACTGAGAATAAGGCTGTCGAGCAGCTGTCTATTTGCTTTTTCATGGATCCTGTTCTGGGCTTCCATTGCATGTGCATATTTATTGCCTGAATGGATGAGCAGGACGGTTGCAAGGCATGAAAATATCAGGAAAAATGCGTGAACAAGCAGGAGCGAAAAATGATAATCTGTTGTACCGCATAAAAGCTCAGGATATAGAAAAAATCCAGTGAAATGCTGGATGGCAAAGATGGCTGTGCTGATCAGGATTAACTTAATAGATTCAAAGTAAGCGATCATCGCAAGCACCATAAAAATGCTAAAATGATATTCGGTCATTCCTTCGCTTCCTGCTATAATGCTGATGCTGCTAAAGGTGAGGCACAGCATGATTAAAAGCTGCAGGGACGGGTGATAAGGCTGTTTTTTGTAGATGGCAAATACAGATACGAGCAGGATGACTGGAACTATGAGAAGTGAATTCTGCAGGATATGTATGGAAGGAGAGAATGATCCATACCCATTTTGTGCTGTGTAATCAGCCAGGAAGCTGAACTTTCGATGCATGAGATGAACCATGATGGATAAAAGGACGGTAAAAGAAGTCAAATATATCATCATTAAATTTTTATTCTTGTTTTTCAATGTTATATACTCCTTTAGTTTGGGTTATTGATGTCAGTATAGTATTGAATAAGCAAATATATCTATTTTCAATGTGCTGATGATGTGTAAAAAAACCTCCCCGTCACGGAGAGGTTTTAAAATGTATGAATCTAGTTGTCAGGAGTGTACGAACTCCCTGGCAAAGTCAATGAGCATATTTTTATAGAGTTCTACAGACTCAAGAACAACATATTCATCATCTCCATGCCAATCAGCGCCGCTTGGCCCAAATTCAATGGCAGGAATATCAAAAGCAGCATAAAACACGGTATCTGCTGAACCATGCTGGCCGAAAATCCTGGCTTCCTTAGTGGTGTATTTTTCCACTATAGGCCGGAGCAGGGAGATGTACGGATCGTTTTCTTCTGTTTTCACAGGCTGGCTGAACATCCGGACCGAAACTTTTCCGTCTGTAATGCTTTGGATCTGCCTGATGATTTCATCCTTATTCTGTGAAGGAAGATAACGGATATCAAGGCCAATGATGCATTTGTCAGGCACCTTATTATAAACTTCTCCAGCTTTTATTTTTGCCAGGTTAACAGATGGGCCATCGTAAAGCTCGGTTCTTTCCTTTGTAAAAGGCAGGGTGAGAATATGCTGGTATACCTCATAGGCCTTTTCGATGGCATTAATGCCCTCCCATGGTCTGCTTCCGTGTGCAGGTTTTCCGCTTATTTCAATATCGGTTTGCATAACGCCCTTTGCCTGCAGGGCGATCCCCAGCTGTGTCGGCTCCGCACAAATGACAAAGTCGCCTAAATAGCCCTGTTTGGCCAGATAGCCTGAGCAATTAAATCCGCCAGTTTCTTCATCAGATACTATTTGCAGCTGAATCTTCAGCCCAAGTTTATGATTCTTTAAGGCAGCTGCTGCGGTCATCATCGCGGCAACTCCCGCTTTCATATCTGCAGAGCCTCGCCCGTACAATCTGCCTTCCCGGACCTCGGGAATGAATTGATTGGGCTTTCCGCTTACCACATCCACGTGTCCATTGAATATGAGCGTTTTTTCTCCGGAGCCTATGCTGCATACGAGCATTTTATGGCCGTTATTTTCAAACTGGCTAACAGGCAAGCCTTGCTCTGAAAGCCAAAGTGAACAATATTCGACCGCTTCATTTGCACCTTCTTTAGTAGAACTGTCAATAGAGATTAATTTTTTCAGTAAATCTTCAAGCAAAGTAATATCCTCCTTTTTAAGGCACTCCGCTTTAACTATACCCTTTACTGATAACAATAAAAAAGAAATGATATCCAAGTACTTATAGTGCAAAGAAAACGATTTCTTTTTCTCTTGACGTATATGTATATACAAGTTAGAATGAAAAGGCAATCATGTATATACAAGTTCATTTGCCAATAAATTTTAAGACGGATTGTAAACGTTCACACGGGGGGTAAGATTTATGTCTAAGAATTATCATCAAACGGCCGCCGAGATTGTAGAAGCAATCGGAGGGAAGGAAAATATCGCTTCCGCTACACATTGTGTAACGCGCCTGCGTTTTGCATTAAATGACGAAAGCAAAGTGGATAAAGAGAAACTGGAACAAGTTGATGCCGTTAAAGGCTCTTTTTCTGCCAATGGCCAGTTTCAGGTAGTCGTCGGGCAGGGGACGGTCAACGAAGTATATAAGGAAATGGTAGATGCAACTGGAATCGGATCATCCTCTAAAGAAGAAACAAAAGCGGCAGCTGAAAAAAACCTGAATCCGCTTCAGCGTGCAATAAAAACCCTTGCAGATATTTTCATTCCAATTCTGCCTGCAATCGTAACGGCAGGTTTGCTGATGGGGATTAATAACATTCTGACTAATAAGGGGATCTTTTTTGATACAAAATCCATTGTAGATGTCTACACACAGTGGAAGGACTTCGCAGGGATTATCAATTTGATTGCAAATACAGCGTTTACTTTTTTGCCTGCCCTTATTGGCTGGTCTGCGCTTAAACGTTTTGGGGGAAGCCCGCTGCTTGGGATTGTCCTTGGTTTAATGCTGGTTCATCCTGATTTGCTTAATGCATGGGGATACGCTGAAGCAAAAGCTGCAGGCAAAATCCCTACTTGGCATTTATTTGGTCTCACTATCGACAAAGTTGGATATCAAGGACAGGTACTTCCTATATTGATTGCTTCCTTTGTGCTGGCGAAGATTGAAATATTCCTTAGCAAAAGAATTCCCGACGCATTCAAGCTTTTATTAGTGGCACCAATTGCTCTGCTCGTTACAGGATTTTTATCCTTTATCGTTATTGGACCGGTTACATTTGCAATTGCTAATGGAATCACATCTGTGTTTACGGGAATTTTCTCTCATATTCCATTGCTTGGAGGTTTGATTTATGGAGCACTGTATGCCCCGCTTGTTATTACAGGCATGCATCATACATTCCTGGCCGTTGATTTGCAGCTGATCGGAAGCACCGGAGGAACATTCCTATGGCCGATTGTAGCCCTATCAAATATTGCACAGGGCTCTGCCGCTCTTGCCCTGATGTTTGCTATCAAAGATCCAAAGCTGAAGGGATTAGCATTTCCATCAGCCGTGTCAGCCTATCTTGGCGTAACAGAGCCTGCCATGTTTGGTGTTAATATCCGTTACCGTTTTCCATTCTTTGCAGCAATGGCTGGTTCAGCTCTGGCAGGGGCATTCATTACCGTCAACCATACGATTGCCTCATCAATTGGAGTAGGCGGCTTACCGGGGATATTCTCAATTATACCGAGTAAATGGGTCCCATTTGCAATCGGCATGCTGATTGCACTTGTTGTTCCTTTTGTTATAACCTTCTTCTATGCAAAAATGAGAAGAAATCAAAAACCTATATCATAAGGCATTCACTAAAGCCACAGAAAGGTTTCTTTCTGTGGTGTTTGAAATTCTATACAGAAAATAACTTTGAACAGGCGGTGGCTTACAATGAAAGAATGGTGGAGAAAATCAGCAGTTTATCAAATTTATCCAAAAAGCTTTAATGATACAACCGGCAGCGGTGTTGGTGATATAAAAGGGATTATTGATAAACTTGATTACCTTAAAACACTCGGGATCGATGTAATATGGCTGACTCCGGTCTACGAATCACCGCAGCGGGATAATGGCTACGATATCAGCGATTATTATGCCATTCATGAGGAGTTTGGAACGATGGAGGATTTTGAATGCCTGTTGAACGAGGCACATGGAAGGGGCATTAAGGTAATCATGGACCTAGTGGTTAACCATACCTCGACAGATCATGAGTGGTTCAGGCAATCAAGGATGTCAAAGGACAATCCATACCGGGAGTATTACATTTGGAAAGACCCGGCGAATGGAAGGGAACCCGCAAATTGGATATCGAAATTCGGCGGTCCTGCCTGGGAGCTTGATGAGAAAACTGGCCAATATTACCTTCATCTTTTTGATGTAACACAAGCTGATTTAAATTGGGAAAATAAAAAGGTGAGAAAAGAAATTTATGATATGATGCATTATTGGTTTGGAAAAGGGATAGACGGATTCCGGCTGGATGTCATTAACCTTATCTCAAAGGATCAGGATTTTCCGGATGATGATGGTTCAATTGCTCCTGGAGACGGCAGGAAATTCTACACGGACGGACCGCGGGTACATGAGTTTCTTCATGAAATGAACACGGAGGTTCTTTCCAAATATGACAGCATGACAGTTGGTGAAATGTCTTCTACAAGCATTGAAGATTGCATCAGATATTCTAATCCTGCCAGCGGGGAGCTCAGCATGACATTTAACTTTCATCATTTGAAAGTGGATTATCCAAATGGAGAGAAATGGGCACTTGGGGAATTGGATTTTCCTGCACTTAAAAGCATTCTCACAAACTGGCAGACAAAAATGCAGGAAGGAGGAGGGTGGAATGCGCTGTTCTGGTGCAACCATGATCAGCCAAGGATTGTTTCAAGATTTGGGGACGATGAAAATTATCCTGTTGAATCTGCTAAAATGCTGGCAACTTCCATCCACATGCTGCAGGGGACTCCATACATTTACCAGGGAGAAGAGTTCGGGATGGCCAATCCGCATTTTAATGACATCAAAGATTATCGTGATGTAGAAACTCTTAATTATTACGAAATTATGAAGGAAAAGGGACTTCCTGAAGCAAGTATAATGGAAATCATCAAGCAAAAATCAAGGGACAATTCAAGAACCCCGGTACAGTGGAATGATTCAGTGCATGGCGGATTTACGGAAGGAACTCCCTGGATGCCTGTACCTTCATCTTATAAAAGAATAAACGCCGAAAAAGCATTGGCTGACCCTGATTCAGTGTTTTATCATTACCAAAAATTAATAAAGCTCCGCAAGAAGTATGACATTATTACAGAAGGAAGCTTTGAACTTCTTTATCCGGAACATAACGAGCTTTTTGTATATAAACGGGAGTCTAAAGATGAAGTTTTGCTCGTTATCAATAACTTTTATTCTAAAGAGGCAAAGCTGTCTATCGGTAAGGAGTGGACATCTGATGCATTTGAAGCATCCACCCTGTTATCCAATTATAAAGATGCTCCCGCTATTGCAGAAGAAATGATATTCCGTCCGTATGAATCTATCATTTATCATTTTAAGAAGAAGTGATAAGATTATCTGGGTGATATTAGATGATGAATAAATTCATGAAAATATATGAGGATATATCAAATCAGATCCAGGAAGGAACTCTGCCTGCAGGCTCGCTCCTTCCCTCTGAGAATGACTTGGCTGATACCTTTCAAACATCAAGAGAAACAATCAGGAAAGCCCTTAAAATCCTTTCTGAAGACGGATATATTCATAAAGTTCAAGGGAAGGGATCCATTGTACTGGATGTGAAGAAATTTGCCTTTCCAATCTCAGGACTGGTCAGTTTTAAGGAACTTTCCAAAAGAATGGGTCACCGGGCTAAAACGCATGTGGAAATCCTGCAGGAGATTTTTCCTGATGAAAGCTTGAAGGAGCAATTAAAGCTTTCCATAGAGGATACGGCCTGGGAAATTCACCGTGTTCGGGAAATAGATAAAGAACGGGTTATTTTCGATAAAGATTTTATTGTAAAGAAAATGGTTCCCGTTTTGAATAAAGCTATATGCCAGAATTCCATTTATGAATATATAGAAGAAGAGCTTGGTTTGACAATCAGTTTTGCCAAGAAAGAAATCACTGTGGAAACACCGACTGAAGAAGATCGCAGCTATCTTGATCTAGAGGGCTTTCATAATATCGTTGTGGTAAAAAACTTCGTCTACTTAGATGATACAAGCCTTTTTCAGTATACGGAATCACGCCATCGGCCGGATAAATTCAGATTTGTCGATTTCGCCAGAAGAAAGTAAAGGAATTGAAAATTTCCCCTTTATTAATGCCAGTTTTTTAAAGCGAGGTTATCCTTCCGCTATTATGCCTTTCGGATCCCATGTTAGTTTTTTCTTAAAAAGGGTATGTAATAACCATACACACTTTTAGAGGAGCTGATGAAAATGGATAAAAGAGTAGTAGGCGTATATGATAATGGTGAAGATGCAATTCGTGCGGTAGAAGATTTGAAACGGCAAGGATATGACCGGGACGATATTTCAGTCATCGCTAAGGACCGCGATGACGTGGATATGGTCAATGAATCTACAGGAACTAACACAGAAGAAGGAATGGCGGCCGGAGCTGCGACAGGCGGAATCCTGGGCGGTGCTGCCGGGTTATTGGCCGGGGTTGGTGCCTTGGCAATTCCCGGAATAGGCCCGATTCTTGCGGCAGGCCCAATCGTTGCCACGCTAACTGGGGCGGCTGTTGGTGCAGGCACTGGAGGATTGGCAGGTGCTCTTATCGGAATGGGAATTCCTGAAGATGAAGCAGACCGCTATGAAACTGATGTGAAATCAGGTAAATTGCTTGTACTTGTTGATCCTAAGGCTAAGAGAAGTAATTCCGGTTTAACAGAAAAATATGATACAGATCCTGTACATCCTGACAGAAATGATCAGCGTGCAGGCTTTGACCAAACCGTTGATGATGTCAATTCCGGTGCCAAAAGATATTGATATTTGAAAAGAAGGAGCTGCCTTATAAGGCAGCTCCTTCTTTTCGTGCACACGCTAGCTGTCAGGGGATGGGCTCCCTTTTATTTGAAGGCTCCTGCTTTTTCTGCGTTCACCCGGCCGGAGAAGAAAACGGCGCCGCCTCCCATATCTGCAATCCTGTCCGGGGTCAGTGAGTTTACGAGCTGCTGGGCTCCGCTGTCATCTGCAAATAGTCCCTGGCTCACTAATACTCCTGGCAGTACATACTCTCCTATGGCTGCCTTTAAGACGCATTCTCCGCGGTGATTCCAGATCCTGATATCATCACCGCCCTGGATGCCCAGCTTCAAAGCATCTTCAGTGTGTATGTGGAGTCTAGGGAATTTTTCCAGAGATACATGCTTTTCATTATTGGAAAAGGTCGAATTCAAATAATTATGGTTGGGTGCCGGAACAAAAAGAAACGGCAAATCCCCATCCTCTTTCAGCGGTTTATAGACCGGAAGCGGCTGGTGTCCATCGCGTTCCATCACTTTGGAGAATAACTCAATTTTCCCGCTCGGTGTAGGCAATTCACCTGGGAACAGCGGACTGACTTTCGCTTTCAAGAACTCATTTTCCACAAGTGATTCAAAGGTGATTCCCTCGAGGTAAGGGTTCTGGCGGAAATCCAGCGCCTGACGGATCATTTCTTCGTCACTATCCTTAAACGCCTGTTCCTCAAATCCCATTCCATGTGCCAGCAGACGAAAGACCTCTGTGTTTGATTTTGATTCACCAAAAGCTTCAATTACCGGCTTTTGAATTTGCATGTAATGATGCCAATAGGAAGTGAAAAAGTCAGTGTTTTCGAAGGATGACGATGCCGGAAGGATGATATCGGCATACCGGGCAGTTTCCGTTAAAAACAGGTCATGCACAACAGTAAATAAATCCTCCCGCATCAAGCCCTTTCTGACTTTATTGGCATTTGGAGCTACTATTGCAGGATTTGAACTGTATACGAAAAGGGACCGTACGGGTTCCTCAAGATTCAGCAGGGCTTTTCCCAGCTCGTTCATGTTAATCGTCCTGGTTTGTTTATCCTTCAGTAAATCCGGACGCTGCAGCGCAGCAGTATTGAATGCCAGATATCCTGAATTTCCTTTGATGGCGCCGCCGCCCTTGATACTCCATTGTCCTGTGATGGCAGGGAGGCAGGCAATCGTCCTTATGCACATCCCGCCATTATCATGATGCTGCAAACCGTTTCCTATCCTTATGAAGGAAGGGGAAGTTTCTCCATACATTCTTGCCAGCTTGTATATGTCATCTTCAGGTATGCCAGTGATGGCTGAAACAGTTTGGGGATCATATTGAGAAACATGCTGGCTAAGCTCTTCCCAGCCGGTTGTATACTGCTTCAGAAACTCAATATCCGCCATATTTTCAGAGAATAATAGATGCATGATACCAAGTGCGAGAGCGGTATCTGTACCTGGGTGAATGGGAATGAACCAATCTGCAAACTTTCCTGTCTGATTTTTGTGCACATCAATGACAATGATTTTTGCTCCATTTTTTCTCGCCTGCTGCGCCAGTGCAACCTGGTGCATATTTGTGCTGACTGCATTGATTCCCCACATAATAATTAATTTGGAGTGTATTGTGTCTTCAGGGTCGATGCCAAAAGATCCCCCCATTGTATACGTATAGCCAGCCGATCCCGCAGAGTTGCAAATAGAGCGGAGAAGCCTGCTTGCTCCTAAACGGTTGAAAAATCTGCGGTCCATGCCCTCGGCTGTTAAATTGCCCATGTTTCCGTAAAAGCTATAAGGCAGGATGCTTTCCGGGCCATGTTCGGAGATCAGCGTTTTCCAATGTGAGGTGATGCTTGCAATCGCTTCTTCCCAGCTGATGCGTTCAAATTTCCCTTCTCCCTTGGCGCCTGTCCTTTTCATTGGATACTCAAGCCTTTTAGGATCATATAGACGTGACGCCATATGCCGCACTTTATTGCAAATATTTCCTTTTGTGACCGGGTGTTTTGGATCTCCTTCTACTTTAATTATTTTCCCTTCCCTTTTATGGATAAGAAGACCGCACTGATCTGGACAATCCAGTGAACAGACGGAAGGAAAAATCCCATCTCTTTGATTAATATATGAATTCATTTTTCGGCTCCTTATATGTTGATAGAATATTTCGTCTATTTGCTCTTAAGTTATTTCCTAAATCTGTGCAAGTTAGAGTCAAACTAATCCATTCCATTCATCCACAGGCGGAAATAACCAAGTCCTTTTACAAAGGAGATTTGATTGAGCTTTTTTTTAGGCTCTTTTCTTAAATATTGTTATTTTTAATGAGTTCTATGAGGCAATCTCATTATTAAGTCAGGTTGATTGGAGCGTAAGGTGCGAGACTCCTGCTTAGATTAGCGGGAAGGTTAGACCCCGCAGGCAAAGCCGAGGAGGCTCAACGCCCGCCCCGCGGAAAGCGAGCATCCTGGAGCGGAAATCAACCCCTTATTCCATAGCAACGAAGTTTACGAAAACAGCCTTTTTTTTATGATAGTGGAATTATACCATTCCATCAATATCGATGCTTGAAAAATAGTGGAGAAGTATGGGTATAAAGAAGGTTTTTGTGCCAAAACAAGGTAAACCGCATGATCCCGGGTTTATATTATCTGTTAATATAGGCTATTATTTATTTTAATAATGATTACGAAATATAAGGGGTGAAAGCGTTGGACTATGGAATGATTATTTCTATTGGGATTTATATGGCAGGGATGCTTTTGATTGGCTATATTGCATACCTCAGGACGTCTAGCTTATCGGATTACATGCTTGGAGGGCGGAATTTGGGTCCGGCTGTAACGGCTATGAGCGCGGGAGCCTCGGATATGAGCGGCTGGCTTTTAATGGGACTTCCGGGTTCCATGTATGCTGCCGGCCTAAGCAGCGGCTGGATAGTAGTCGGTTTGACGGCAGGAGCTTATCTCAACTGGCTGTTTATTGCACCGCGTCTCAGGATATTTACTGAAGCTGCTAATAATTCACTGACTATCCCGGATTTTTTTCACAATCGTTTTAAAGATGCTTCAAGTATTTTAAAGATAACATCCGCACTTGTCATTTTAATATTTTTTACATTCTACACATCATCAGGCATGGTTTCGGGAGGAAAGCTGTTCACTACTGCTTTTCATATGGACTATACGCTGGGGGTATGGCTTACAGCAAGCATCGTGATTCTTTATACTTTATTTGGAGGCTTTCTCGCTGTAAGCTGGACGGATTTTGTTCAGGGAACTATTATGTTTATTGCACTCATCTTAGTGCCGATTGTCACAATCCTGAATATTGGGGGCATTGACAGGACTTTTGACGAAATCCATACTGTCAATCCAAAGCTTTTGGAAGCTTTTAAAGGAACGACCCCAATCGGCATAATCTCTCTTCTTGCGTGGGGACTTGGCTATTTTGGACAGCCGCACATCATTGTCCGCTTTATGGCGATATCTTCAGTAAAGGAGATTAAAAGCGCAAGAAGGATCGGGATGGGCTGGATGATATTTTCAATAGCAGGCGCTATGTTTACAGGCTTGGTTGGTATTGCATATTTCAGCATTCATCACTCCCCTTTGGGAATAAAGGAGGCTGAGAGTGTTTTCATTCTCCTTTCTAAGCAGTTATTCCCTTCGCTCATTGCCGGTTTCCTTTTGGCAGCCATTCTTGCTGCTGTAATGAGCACCATTGCTTCGCAGCTTTTAGTCACATCAAGTGCACTTACAGATGATTTCTATAAAGCATTCATCAGGCGTTCTGCTTCAGACCGGGAGTTAGTGCTTGCGGGCAGAATTTCGGTACTGATTATTTCGGCAATTGCCTTATATCTGGCCCTGAATCCCAGCAAAACGATTTTAGAACTTGTAGGATATGCCTGGGCGGGGTTTGGTGCAGCTTTTGGTCCTGTTGTCTTATTGAGTTTGTATTGGAAGAGGATGACGGGAACAGGGGCGCTTGCTGGCATGATCGCTGGAGCGGCTACGGTAATTTTATGGGAAAAGCTTGGCATTTATCAAAATGTTTATGAAATCATCCCTGGCTTTGCTGCAGGAACCTTGGCAATCCTGATTTTTAGCCTGCTGACACAAAAACCGTCACGGGAAATCGAAAAAGAATTCGATGCAGCCGTGAAAATACTTAAGCAATGACCTAAAAGGGACCTGTTTCTTCACTAAAAATTCCAAATGCTTATATAAGCAGTCTTTTCATGGAATACTGATTAACGTATAAAGAATTCAAGCATAAGAGGAAACAATATGAGCCATTCTCGTAAAATTGCCCTGAAAATATCTATTATCTATATCATACTTGGCGTTATCTGGATTATAGGATCGGATTCGCTATCCATGGCACTTGCCCAAAAAAACCTTAATCTATATGCTTTTTTTCAGCGTTATAAGGGATGGCTGTTTATCATTCTGACCGGTATTTTCCTGTATACCGTTATCCATAACGGAACATCGAAGCTTGTGGCTTCTAAAAACGAACTCCAAAAGAAAAATCAGCAATATCAGTCCATCTTCATCCATAATCCTGACGCGGTTCTTGAATTGGATTTAGAAGGAAGAATCACTTCGATCAACCCGGCTGGAGAAGAAATACTGGGATGTACGGCAGACTTCTTAAAAGTAAACCAATCTTTCTTAAGGATGATGGCAGGTGGATATGAAAAAGTAAAAAAATATTATTATCGCGCGCTTCAAGGGGAAGCATCCTTATTTGAAACCGTCTTACATAAATTAGATGGCGAAAAAGCGATATTAAGATGCACGTTTTTGCCCAGCAGCGTGAATGACCAGATTACTGGCATTGTTGTAATTGCCCGGGATATCACGATTATGCGGCGTGAAGAAGAATTGATGATTGCATCCGAAAAATTATCGGTCATTGGCCACCTTGCTGCTTCAGTAGCCCATGAAATCAGGAATCCTCTGACCTCATTAAAAGGGTTTGTACAGATTATGGGTATGACAAAAGAAGTAAATGAAGCTCATTTGGAAATCATGCTCACAGAAATTGACCGGATCAATATTATTTCGAGTGAAATGCTCATTCTTGGGAAAAAGCAGGATGTGACATTTGCTGTTCAGGATATGAATCAAATCATCGACCAGGTGATTATGCTAATGAAGGCACAGGCCAATCTGGATAATATCGAATTGTTTTACAAGGAGAAATCAGTTGTTCCAGCCCTCGTGATGGCAGACAATATCCAGCTGAAACAGGTGCTGATTAACATTATTAAAAATGGAATAGAGGCATTGGAACATAACGGTGAAATCAGCATTACCCTTACTACTGATTATGATGAAGTTATTGTGACTGTCCAGGATAATGGAATCGGGATGGAGCCAGAGCGCCTGAACCGGATTGGCGAGCCTTTTTATTCTACTAAAGAAAAGGGAACAGGGATTGGCCTTGCCGTCTGCAAAAAGATTATCGAACGCCATAAGGGAAAAATACTGTTCCAAAGCAAAAAAAATGAGGGAACAACCGTCACAATCAGGATTCCATTGGCGGTCTCCCCATAAATAGTGATACTATGGAAGAAGGTAATATAGAAAAAACAGAACTCTAAACCAGCAATAATGATTAAAGGAGAACAATATGACAGACACACAGCCACTAACTTTAGATATGAAGCCTTTTATTATAAAAGCGTGGGAGAAATCGGAATTCCGGCAGGCGACACCCATCCAGACAAAAGCCATTCCCTTAATCGCTGAAGGGAAAGATCTTATCGCAGAATCTCCGACAGGCACTGGAAAGACGCTTGCATATCTGCTGCCCCTGTTAAATAAGATGAATGCAGAGAAAAAAGCGCCTCAAGCTGTCATTCTTGCGTCTTCAAGAGAATTGGTCATGCAGATTGCCGAGGAGGTGCGCATCTGGTCAGAAGGAAGCGAAATTACAGGAGCTGCTTTTATTGGAGGAGCCAACCCAAAAAGACAGCTTGAAAAACTGAAAAAGCATCCCCAGGTTATAGTAGGGACTCCCGGGCGCATATATGAGCTTATTGCTCAAAAGAAAATCAAAATGCATGAAGTGAAGACGATTGTCCTGGATGAGGGAGATCAGCTTATTGTTTCAGAACATATAGCAACCATCCGGAATATTGTTAAGTCTACAATGAAGGATCGCCAGGTACTTATTTTTTCTGCCACATTAACCGGTCAGGCAGAACAGCTGGCAGGAGAGCTTTTAAATGAGCCTGAAATTGTGAGAATTGATAAAAGTGAAAGAATGGAATCAAAGGTAGATCATATGTATCTGGTTGGAGACAGACGGGACAAATTTAAAATGATTGAAAAAATTACCCGTCTCGAAAATCTAAAAGGTCTTGCATTTTTAAACGATATAGCAGAATTAACCGTACTTAAGGAAAAACTTGATTATAAAGGAATTAAGCTTGAGGTTCTTCATGGTGAATCCAGCAAAATGGAGCGTGAGAAAGCGCTGAGGAATCTTCGCTCTGGAAAGTCCCCGCTGCTTCTCGCCACAGATGTAGCGGCAAGAGGACTGGATATCAAAGGACTTAACACTGTTATCCATGCTGATTTGGCGAAGGATGCAGATCAATACACACACCGTTCTGGCAGAACAGGCAGGGCTGGGGCAGACGGCACAGTCATCTCCCTGGTTACGGAAAGAGAAGAGCGGGAACTAAAAAAAATAGCCCGTGAACTGGAACTGACACTTTCAAAGAAAACCTTTTATGGCGGTAAATTAGTAGATGAACAGTAAGTGAAGGAGAAAGACAGCACTGTGATGCTGTCCTGAGACTGCAGACAAATCCGAAAAGACGGGTTTGTCTGCAGTCTTCTTTGTTTTGGGTTGTTTTCGTAAACTTTGTTGCTTTTGGAACAAGGGGGTTGATTTCTGCTCCAGGATGCTCGCTTTCCGCGGGGCAGGCGGTGAGCCTCCTCGGCTGCGCCTGTGGGGTCTCACCTGTTCTGCTCATCCCGCAGGAGTCTCGCACCTTACGCTCCAATCAACCTGGCTTGACAATGGGAACGCCTCACATAACAAATTAAAAAAACAACAATCTTTAAGAAAAGAGCCTTTAAAATAGTGGTATTCCAGTCTTGAGGTGATGATCATGCTTTTTAAACACCATTCTATTCAGCGAGAACAAATTGAAATATTTTTTTTAGTCAACAGGTGCAAGTGGACTATTAGTTCATAAATTAGAGACGGCGATTGATTTCTCTTTTATGTATGTTTTGGTGAAAGATATGTATCCAGATATCAATCGCCCGATATGGATCTGTTTATACTGATAAAGTTACATTCATGATAAAATCATTATTTTGCTTAGAACCTATATATTTAATACATTCACCTTGATTCTTTTGTTATTTCTATATAATCCGTATCAAAGTTAAGATTTATAATGTTACCATTTTTTTGATATATCATATTTGCACCTTCAATATCTATCTGTTTCCAGCCACTCTTCTTAATCATTAAACGATAACCTAAGGGTACCTCTGTACCTGTGGCTGGGTCCCATTCATAATTTTTCGCTTTTTTGTTTTCGCTTTCTAACTTTGCATCATCTGGTATTGGAAAATTATAATAGCCTTTTTCTAAGTGATAGTTTTTATCTAAATTGACATAATAATAGATACCTATTCCTAATAAAACGATAAAAACTAAGAGTAATGACATAAATCGCTTCATGTAAAATATACCACTCCTGTTATCATAGGATTTTCTTTTTCCTCATTAAAGCATAAATTGGTAAATAAAACCATATAATAATAATGGAAATTTATCTTTGTTCAAATTGGCTGAAAATCACAAAGGGGGAACGGAATATTCACACTCCGTTCCCCTTTGTCTTATTTATCACTATGGATAGTTCTGCCTGGGTAAAAGCTTTTTTCCTTATTCATGGGATTCTCTTTTGCTGTTATGCTCTGAGGCAGCAATTTATAAATGACCGTTTTGCTTCCAAGAGACGACCGATATTTATCTACATGGCTTTTTTGAAGCGGGGTTTCGTAATATCCTGGAACGTATTTATTGAGCATGTGCTGCATCACTGCTGTTGCTTCTTCTAAATCCTGCAAAAATATAATTTCACCGAATATCATTACACTCATATAGGCTGTATCTGTTCTTGCCGGTACGGGATCTGCAATGGTTCCAAAGCTTTCTGAAACCGTCAGGCTGGCCCTGTTATTATGTTTCATAATTTTTATTTTTTTGCCTTCATCTGCTCCGTGAAAATAAGCAGCTCCTTTATGCCAGATAAAATTCATAGGAACCACATAAGGGTACACCCCATCAAACAATCCCAAATATCCAGTTTCAGAACAAGCCAGAAACTTATCGATTTTTTCATCATTAGGGCAAGCCATATTACTCTGTCTCATATTTTTCCTCCTAGGCGGATTATATGAGAACATTTTACTATATATCGGGTGGTTTTCTAAGGTTTATTGTACAGTACTGCATACATCTGCATGGGGAATTGAAATTCAGCAACAGTAGGTAAAATATGCTGACTAATTGGCTGATCAAGGGAGTTTAGCGTCTGGAGAGGAAATCCACAGGCAAGTTTAACAGAGCCAAAAATATAAATCCGTGTAATTAAGTCAGAAATGAAAACGCTTCCAAATTAATTTCATTTAACATAAGATAGAAGCATACAGAGAACAAGGAGGGGAAATATGGAGAGCAAGTATAAGCATATTGAAACAGCTGTGATTCATGAAGGGTATGATTCAAAGGCTCACCTTGGGAGCCTTGCCATACCAATCTTCCAGACATCAACCTTCACATTTGAAACGGCAGAGCAGGGAGAGAGGAGATTTGCAGGTACGGAGGAAGGCTATATTTACTCCCGTCTTGGCAACCCCACAGTAAGGGCTCTTGAAGAAAGAATTGCAGTCCTTGAAGGGGCTGAGGCGGCACTTGCATTCAGTTCAGGCATGGCAGCAGTTTCTGCTGTCTTAATTGATTTGACCAAGGCCAATGACCACATTATTTGTTCCCAGGGCCTATATGGCTGTACCTTCGGATTATTGAATCTTTTAAAGGAGAAATATAGCATCAGCCATGATTTTTGCGAAATGGAAACAGAAGAGCAATTAAAAAATCTTATCCTTCCAGAAACGGTATGTATTTATGTTGAAACACCCATTAATCCAACAATGAAGGTATTGGACTTGCAGATGATTTCAAGGGTGGCGAAGGAATACGGAATACCTGTTGTAGTCGATAATACCTTTTCTACCCCATATATTCAAAGGCCAATTGAATGGGGGTGTGATATCGTTCTTCATAGCGCGACCAAATACATTTGCGGCCATGGAGATGTTGTCGCTGGACTTGTGGCAGGAAGCAGGGAATACATCAGCCGGGTTGCCAGATCTGCACAAAAAGATATTGGCGGCATCTTATCCCCCTTTGATGCCTGGCTTTTGCTGAGAGGCATTAAAACCCTGCCAGTAAGAATGGATCGCCACTCAGCGAATGCTCTTCACATTTTTAGGGAACTGCAAAATCATCCGATGGTAAAGGGAATTTACTATCCTTTAGATGATACCCTTCCAGGCTTTTCTGCCGCAAAACGCCAAATGAAGCAGGGGGGCGGCTTGGTTACCTTTGAAATCAAGGGCACCAAAGAGGATGCCCAAAGGTTCATGAATGAGCTTAACATGGTGAAGATTGCAGTCAGTCTGGGAGACGCAGAGAGCTTGATACAGCACCCTGCCACAATGACACATGCTGTTGTCCCGGAAGAATCCAGGATTATAATGGGCATTACTGATCAGATGCTGAGATTATCAGCGGGACTTGAGAATTGCCATGATATCTGGGAAGACATAAACCAGGCGCTGAATGCCCTTCATGAAAAAATTTAAGTGAATAAAGTATTGAAAGAGCAAAACCAAATAAAAAAGCAAGAATGATAAGATTAAGCTCTTATCGTTCTTGCGAATCGTCGTCTTTCTTCAAATCTTCAATCTGGGTAATAAGAATGTCACCTGTGTACTTATCATCATGCTTTTTTTTCAGTGCCAGGATAGCGGCTTTTCCGTCACTGGGACTCCCATCATTAAAGTACATAGGAAAAAGCGAAAAAAATAGTACATAGAAAGAAAAATAAATAAATTGATCCATAATAACAGATGAATCAATAATATGAGCGTATTTCAGACTGCTGACAGTATACATGCCTGCAAAATTGAAAATGGATCCTCCCAAATAAATCAGTGTGTTTGTGAACCTGTTATCAAATTTCAATTGATGGAATTTACAAGCCCCGTTCCAAAAATAATATTTCCGGATTTCAACTTTTCCAAAAGAAAATAATAGATTTCCGCTTCCGATGATCAATCTCTTTTTACTGCCGCCAAAAATGGTAACAAAAAAGAGGTGCCCCATTAAATGAATCAATGTGACAATGGGAAAAATCAAGAAGAAGGAAACTAAAAATTTAATGATATCATACATTCCCAGCATGGAAAAAAACCCCCTTCATCTAAAATGTTTGTGTGATTTTGTGTGTGAGCAGGAGGTCCACTATTCAGGTACCCGTCATAGAGCCTGAAAAACATGATTTAATTTTCCAATTGGGATTGAGGGAACCCTCTGCATTTTTAACCCTAACTCCAATGAACGCCCAGACAAAAACAAGCGGATAAAGCCAATCATCATTTTCAAACTGGAAAATGACACCCAGGGCAGAAGCAGCGAGAAGCAGGATAACGGTCCATATTAAATCAGAGAGACCGAAACTCTTCCAAATATAGTTTTTGAGCACATTGGCAATATTGGTTATTGTCGCAACGGATATCTACCCTTAGTAAATAGAAAAGGGTGCAATGTCCATGAATGTATGCTTGCTTAAAGCCTGGATTTATCTTGTTTTATATTTGCTCGTATATTCGTCAATTATTTGGCTAATGCAATTCCGATTAACGGGAATACAACGGGAGAATTATCAAAACGCATTAAAGTGCTTTTTACTCCAGCGAGCTATGTTTTTTCCATTTAGGACCTAATCTAAGTTTTGGCGGGAATTTGGGTGCTGAGGCAATTCTAAAAAATGAGCGGCAATCACCGGTATACCGTGCTTCTTTTTCGTTATTATCTGTGAGCTGCATTCTGAATATCTCACGGATATTATTGTGGCATAACGAATTTTTCATTTTGACTGTTATCGTTATGGCAGGATTGCTTCTCTCATTGATTGGGCTTTATCAAAAAATAAAGAAATGTCTTTAATTAAAGTATCTCCTTACTTTTCCTTCTTAACAAAAGTCTCTGTTAAAGAATCGCGTTGATTTTTTAATTTGGAATTAAAAAACAGCTCGGTCAAATTACCAAGCTGTTTCGTCTGATAGAAAAATGTGCAGTCTCCTCAGTCTCTTCAACCAGTTTCACTAAAAAGGTTCCACCATTTGTTGTAATGATGGCATCGTCAAAGCTGCGTTTCCAATTTCTAATAATCAGAGAGTAAGACGAAATTTCTTGTCTAAGTCTTGTATCAAAATGCCATGGAGTACAAAAGTTATTAAAATCTGATAAACCGTTGCCTTTGGAACGCCAATACTTTAGCTAGGCTGACTCGCAGTGATGCCCTCACCATTTTGGAGCTGAATAGCATGAACAACGCTGTGAACTCCCTCTTGATTACTCATAATCTATTCTCCCTTGACAAAAAATAAGTAACAATATAAATTTATTTCAATATTAATACACATGTGTCCATTATTGATACAAAATAAAGTATGGAAGAAGCAATAAGTACAGAAAAACTTATTGAAAAAGCACAAGTGAAAATATAGTAAATAGTTTGCTTCTTGTATATACAAGATTAATAGAAAGGTTGGGAAAACGTGAAACGTGGGATTTTGCTATTGATTGTAGCCACTCTTTTATGGGGAGGCAATTACATTTGTGGGAGATTTTTGGCACATGCATTACCATCAACCTTACTTAACACAGTTCGGTGGGCAATTTCAACAATCATTCTTATAGGAATTATGACAATTTCTAAAAAGAGGTTGCCTTTATTCTCGAAATGGAAGGAATTCCTGATCCTTGGCTTCTTTGGTGTATTTGCATTTTCAACGTTGAACTACTTAGGATTAAGGTCCATTAGTGCTTCTCAAGCTGGGATGATTTCAGCAGGTATTCCAGTTGCCATTTTAATATTTACTCCATTCATTCTTAAAGAACACATCAAACTAAAGGCTTGGATAGGTACTGCGGTTTCGATCATTGGTGTTGTTACATTGTTACTGGGGAAAAACCAAGCTTCTTCCGAGGGTTCCCTCATTGGTGACATGGAAATTGTCCTATCTTGCTTGGCTTGGGGATTATATACCGTACTTGGTAAACAATATGGGAAACAGATGGATCCTCTCACAATGACGGCAGGGGCATCTTTTTATGGAACAATACTAAGTGCCATCAGTTGCATAGGGACAGTACAACCAAGCATGATTCACATGTCAACGAACGCATGGCTTGCAGTACTATATGTCAGCACCTTTGCATCAGTCGGGGCATATTTCGCCTGGAACACTGGAGTGAAAATTGTTGGAGCAGGAAAAGCAGCACCATTCATCAACTTACTTCCTGTTTGGACGGTTATATTTGGTGTTATCTTATTACATGAACAAATTTCTTTAATGTCGTTATTGGGTGGAATTATCACGATTGCGGGTGCGGTTTTGGCAAGCTTATAGTGCTATTGATAATTCCTTATAAAAGTTTTTTTATAAGGAATTATTTGCAATGCTAATGTGAATTTATTATGCAATAATAAATTCACATTTTCTAAGACTATCATATGTTTCTGCCACTGGGAAAAGGCAGGCGTAAATAAGCATCTCCTTCAGATTTGCTTTTGTAGCTTCCAATTCAATTGTTTCGAGGAACCAGATGTTGCTCAGTGCTTGCCAAAACTCAAATAGAATTACAGTTAAGTTTCTGCGTGAGGTATAAAAACAGCCATTCCATTGAGAAACGGCTGTCTTCCATTTACTATTTTAAATTTTTGTTAGCACAATGCACAATTTATTTGGTTTCTTTAAGAACTTCATTTAATTGCAATGGTGATATAGTGCCTTGATGAAAATATAATTGCCATCTGCCATCAATAAGTTTCCATATAGAACTGCGAAACGTGTTACGATTTCTAGTTTTATCTACAATAAAATAAGTAGATAAAACTACATCTGGTGCTAACGGATAAATTTCATAGTTATGCAGTGACATTTCAGTCAACACAACTCCAGTTTCAAGGCATTCTTTTTTATCAAACATATACCCAGAACTACCAATTTCAAAGAACTCGTCTGCAAGTATTTCATCTAGTTTTTCACGACTTTTACGTACTTCTAGTCTTGTGTGGCTTTCCTCTAATTCCCTTAAATGTTCCTTTAAATTCGCACCCACAATATCATCATCCTTTAATTTGAATAGTTGTAATAATTATACTATATAAGGTGGGTTTTCCAGGTTATTTTTAAAAGTCACAATCTTTACGAAAGGCTCTTTTCTTAAAGATTGTTGTTTTTAAATATGTTCTGTGAAGCGATCCCGTTGTTAAACCGGGTTGATTGGAGTGTAAGGTGCGAGACTCCTGTGGGATTAGCGGGAAGGTGAGACCCCGCAAGCGCAGCTGAGGAGGCTCACCGCCCGCCCCACGGAAAGCGAGCATCCTGGAGCGGAAATCAACCCCTTGTTCCATATGAAAAAAAGCTATCCAAATTGAATGGCTAATAGCTTTTTACACAGGAACATCAATTAAATTTTTTTTACCCTAATTGGACTTACCATTAGGAGAGCGAGTATTAGGGTAATATACGCATTGCTATATAAAAAAAATCCCATACCCGCTAAAGATAATCCAGCCGCTGGAATAGGTAATCCGCTAAAATACCCAATGGTGGGTTTAATATTGAACTTAGCCAGTCTTAATGCCCCCATCGTTGGGAATAGAATAAAAGCTAAGGAAGTTAAAATGGACGTTGCTGATATTGAATGAAATAAAAGAGCAGGGGCAACACCGAAGCTCACTATGTCAGCTAAGGAATCCAATTGAATACCAAATTCACTGTTCACTTTTAATTTTCTCGCAACCCTTCCATCTAAAAGATCGAAAACCTGAAAAGAATATTAAAACGGCGGATACCTCTAAAAATCCACTCATATTACATGTAATTGCAAGAACACCGCACAATAAATTCCCAATCGTAAATAAATTAGGTACGGCCTTTACTATCTTTTTAATCAAACTACTCCCACCTTATAATCTGAATTCCTGCTTTTATATATCATAACCACACAATGTTATGAAATAGCACGATATGTAAATTAATTAATCATATTAATGAATTTTTAATGTTTTACTAAGGAACCCAAAAGATTGTTTAATATACTTTAAATGCCTAATTCAATTTCGAGTAGAGGCAACTATGTAAAGAGCCATTCTTCATTTTGGCTTGGGGAGGTATTTCACACCTGCGCTTTTTTAGTTGCAAAAATGGACAAAAACCTTGTTAAAAGCCCTGTCCGTCGTGATTGTTTGTACATAGGATAAATTGTGACACCAAGATTTTTCGCAAAGGGGTGGATAATATGGCAGATGGATATGGTGGAGGAATGGGTAGCGGTTTTGCTCTAATCGTAGTATTGTTTATCTTGTTAATCATCATCGGTTGCTCTTGCTTCATGGGCGGCTATTAATAGCAAAAAGCCTGTTAATTGGGAAAAACCCTTTTAATAGGCTTTTTAAATTCACAAAAAAACAAGCCGGAATATATCCGACTTAATCGATGCCACTGTTTTATCCGAAACTATTTTTCCTAAAATATGAGTCTTCTAAGGAAAAAAATGGAAGCTGTAAAAATGAAGGGAAAAAAGCGTCTCCTGAACCCGGTACGAATAAATACTCCCTGTGGTGGGTCAACGGCTTCCATTATCCCACGATGCTCTCTACCATCACGATCCCTCACAATCCCTCACAATAACCTCGCGGCCCATGTGTCGCATTTACTCTGGCATAGTAGTCCCGCTTTTATATAATTGCCGTAATGGACAAACTACAGCGTGTTATATCCTATTGTCGGTTGTTATTAAGTGAAACGGACGTTAGCCAAGCTTGTACGAAATATTACGCAAAAGAAAAAAGGCATCTGGGAGGGATAGCTCTCAGACTGCTTATGACAAGCCTCACAGTTGCGCTAAACTATGCAAATTTATGTAAAATTCATTCCTTGAACAATTAGGATTCGATGAGTTGAGTAATCGAATCCAGAGGAATTTAAAACAGATAAATGGTATAAAAAAAGTAAATGAGCAGAAAATTCACTAGCTTGTTGATAGATGCTTTGGGGGCTTTTTTCTTATTTAATACAAAATTTGTGAAGGGATGTACTTAAACTAAGGTCTTACATATTTCCGGCTTTTTTACATTCGAAAAACATACTGCCATAAACAGCATTTTTTAATTGCCAAAAATACTTATATTATACTCAACCATCATAGTGTTTCATAATAACACGAAACTTTGTAGTTTCGCCTTGCAAATCTTTTGTGTTGAGATTTACTTGTTCAAATATCTAATTTTTAAAAAATGCTTCAATATACATAAAATTCACCTTTACTAAGATGGAACTTAGGGCTATTGATTCTTTTGGGAGGTTTTATTACAAAGTGGTTAAAATTTGATAAGACTGTCCTTCATCAAGTCTCCCTTACGATATTATTTGTCTTTGTATTTGAACATCAAAAGAATCATTAGGTTATGGACAGAATGAGAGATACTCTTATCGGTGTAATTGTAGCTGTTTTTATACAGTTAGTTTGGTTCCGTCTAATTTTACCGAGCAAGCAAAAAGTTTCGTGGGATTTCTCCGGCAACTGGAAGTCCAATTTAACTGTTGTACATTGATGGCTACGATGAATGGCATCTTTAATATGAATATCTATTGTCAGAGTCAACAGATAAAGAAGAAGGGTTGCTACAGCTGTTACAGCAACCCATTGTTTTTATAATATATCCTTCAATTCAGTATCAGAATAAATTGAGATGAAGACAACTGCATTGCGATCACCAATGTTTTTCACGAAGTGAGGGACACTCGCATTCCAGCTAAAGGAGTCACCTTCTTCTACAATAAAGGAGTCCTCTCCTTGTTCAGCCAGAATTTTCCCTTCTAATACTAAATGACACTCTTCTCCCTCGTGTGAATTTGGCTCCCCAATGGAGGCTCCGGGGGGGAATTCAACTATCATGGTCCTTAGGCCCCCCTTTGAAGCCAAATGCTCTATCTTTAAATTATTAAACGAAGAATTTGTTCTTTCATCTTGTCTAACAACACGCATGTGTTGTTTCTTCTCTAAAAGTAAATAAGGCAAAGGAACCCCTAGAAAATTTGCAATGGTACTTAGTGTATTAATAGAAGGTGAAGTATTATTGTTTTCAACATTGCTTATGAAACCTTTAGAAAGACCTGTTCCTTCACACATTTGTGCAATGGTAATTTTCTTTCTGTTTCGTATAGCTCGAATTTTTATTCCAATATCCAGCTTAATCACCTCTAGTGTTTTTTCTTAAGAAACTTATTTATATATTAGCAAAAAAAACATTGACATTCTACCTGATTCGCTGTTATTTTATAGATAACAAATATTCATAGAAGAAAACAAATGCGCAGTAATTATTTTTTTTGACCTTTTGTTTCCTAATATGAATATTAATTCTACATTAATAAAAATTTATGTTTGGTTTCTTTAGAGTAATAATCCAAGAAGGGATGAGGTAATTTGAATTCACCCATGATTTATGAACTTCACAAACCATCACAGGTTGAGCCCGATAAAACCTATCCTGCTATTTTTGTCATGCATGGAATGGGTAGCAATGAACAAAATATGTTGCCGATAGTCGATGGGTTAGAAGAAAGGTTTTACATTTTTAGTGTTCGCGGCCCATTATCTCAACCACCGGGCTTCGCCTATTTTTCCATTCAAGGATATGGAAAACCGCACAGGGAAGTATTTGACCATGCAATCATTCAGTTGACTAGTTTTATTGATTATGCAACTGAACAATATCCACTAAATCACGATTATTTATATCTACTTGGATTTAGCCAGGGAGCCATTGTATCCATGACGCTTGGCTTAACATTAGGAAATAGAATCAAAGGAATTGTTGCTCTGAGTGGATATATTCCCGGATTCGTCAAGGAAGAATACAGTATTAAACCTGTTGATCAGCTTTCTTTGTTTATTTCTCACGGCGAACTTGACACCGTTCTGCCTTATCAATGGGGATTAGAAAGCAATGATTTCCTTCATGGATTAGGTGCACAAGTAACCTTTCAATCCTATTCTGAAGGGCATACAGTTTCATTAAAGAACCAAAAAGATTTTACGAAATGGATCCTTAATAATTTAAGTCAATAATAAAAAGATAAGGGAGGAATAGGACATGCTGCCGTCTTTATTTGTTGCTCACGGAGCACCACTTTTAGCCATTGAAAATAATGAATATACTCAGTTTTTACAATCGTTAGGCAAAACACTTCCAAGTCCCAAAGCAATTGTACTGTTTTCGGCACACTGGGAATCATCTACTCAAAAGGTGAGTGATGTAGATGAATTTGAGACGATTTATGACTTCGGTGGATTTCCAGATGCTTTATACCGCATTAAATATCCTGCTAAGGGCAAAAAGGAAGTCACTAAGGATATTACAGACAGTTTCACAAAACTGGGTATTCCTTATGGAATTGATTCCACACGTGGATTAGATCATGGAGCCTGGGTAGTTCTCAAGATGCTTTTTCCCAATGCAGATGTTCCGGTCATTTCAATGTCTGTAAACGCTCATCTTAAGCCAGAGGAGCAATATCGAATTGGAAAGTCACTAACAAAACTCAGAGAGAAGGATATCCTTATTATTGCTAGTGGAGGAACTGTTCATAACCTAAGAGCCTTAAAAATGGGTAACGATGATGGATCAATAGATAAATGGGCTCTTAATTTCGATGATTGGCTAGGTGAGCATATAAACAATTGGGATTTAGAATCATTATTTAATTATGACTCGTTGGCTCCTGCTGCTGATATGGCAGTACCTTTATACGGAAAGGAACACTTTATTCCAATCATTTATGCTATGGGGGCAGCAGATCAAGAAAGAAATGCCAGACTATTGCACCGCAGTTATCGATACGGGAATCTTAGTCATAGTGTTTGGCAGTTTGGATTGTAGTAAATTTACTAGGAGGAAAGAAAAATGAATAACCATTTTAAAATAAGCAGTTTACTTTTAAGAGTCGTATTAGGAATAACTTTCTTTATTCATGGATTAACCAAATTCCAGGGCGGAATTGAAAATACAGTTGGGTGGTTTGAAAGTATTGGACTGCCTGGATTCCTAGCTTATGGAGTTGCTGTAATTGAAGTTGTGGGCGGTCTTGCGTTAGTATTTGGGTTATTTACCAGATTTGTATCTGCTTTGTTTGTCCTGTTAATGGTAGGAGCCATCGTAAAGGTGAAATTAGATGTAGGTTTTTTAGGAAATGGAAAGATGGCCGGATATGAATTGGATTTGGCATTCTTAGCAATAGCAGTATCTCTTGCTATTACCGGATCTAATGCTTACGCACTGGATTCCTTTATTTTTAAAGGACAAGAGAAGGAAAAAACAACATCTATCATCTAATTCCCTTGAATAAGCACTTTTAATAAGGCATTACTTCATTTCCAGAGGTAGTGCTTTCTTTTTGTCATTTATTACGTGGAGGGATAGCCTATGCCGATTATTCAAATTACATTGATTGAAGGTAGAGATCAAGAAACAATTGAAACATGTATACGTAATGTTGCACGTACTGTTCACGATTCGCTTGGGGCTCCTATGAAAAGTATTCGTGTTATTGTGAATGAAGTTCCCAAGAATCGTTTTGCGGTGGGAGATATGCTAAAAAGTGAGATGCTGGAATAGGGAGGATATCAATGCTTAACTACAGGGGTATTGCTCAGAGTTTAATCAAAGCTGAGAAACAGAAACAAGCAATTTCTTGTATTACCGATCAGCATGCAGATTTTAATTTAGCAATGGGATATAAGGTACAACAGGAACTGCTAAAGTTAAAAATTGACTCTGGCCATAAGGTGACGGCTTACAAGATGGGCCTTACCAGTCGGACAAAAATGGAACAAATGAAAATCGGTGTCCCTATTTACGGGTACATTCTT
Organism: Bacillus sp. OV322; assembly: GCF_900112495.1. GTDB lineage: Bacteria > Bacillota > Bacilli > Bacillales > DSM-1321 > Peribacillus. The sequence continues at coordinate 136,354 of NZ_FOMA01000007.1, read as the reverse complement.
GACTATATGAATATACCAAATCAAGGTCAAATCATAATGGAAGATTTCATCCATCCCAAGGTGGAGGCTGAGATTGCGTTTATACTTGGGGAAGATATTGAAGGACCAGGTATTACGGGTGAACAAGTTTTAGAAAAAACGCAATGGATTCTGCCTGCCCTTGAGATTATTGATAGCCGATATGAGAATTTTCGGTTTCAACTACCCGATGTGATCGCCGATAACACTTCTGCATCAAGGGTTATTTTGGGGAGTAGATTATACAGACCTCATGATTTTGCAGTGGATTCGATTGAGGTAACCATGGCCATAAACGGGGAGGTAAGAGCGTGCGGGAAAAGTTCAGCGGTCCTAGGAAATCCCGCAAACTCTGTTGCGATGTTGTCTACCATGCTGCATGAGGAAAAAAAGGGGAAGATTAAAAAGGGTTTCATCATTCTGACAGGAGGAATGACGGAGGCTGTCTCCTTAAAGAAAGGTGACCATGTAATAACGGAATATGATCAAATGGGTCAAGTATCTTTTCAGATTCATTGAGCTAAGAAAAGGTAAAAAAATGAATACCGCTGTGTAATTTCTTCTGCGATTTTTGGGAGATAGTTGTTTAAATTTGGAATGCTTGTCAACACTAAATTTTTGTTAAGGTGTATTTCCAATTTGAAGGGAAACTAAATATGAAAAGGGAGCGATGCCTTACAACTTTGCATTGCTCCCTTTTCATATATTTGCTTATACTAATTGTTAGTTTAACTATTAATCATGTATATACGTGGATTGCCATATACGTTTCGTTTTTAATTGTACTTAGCATAAATGCCGCTAAATCTTAAATCCGCACGAGCAATTTTTCTGAATATCGAAGGAGAAAAATCTCCGTGTTTAAATTGTCGTTTAGCAGGTTCAGTAGTCTGCCGCTCTGATTTTTTAAAGCTTTGCATATTTTGGATGTGATGTTTTTACCAGCTGCTTTCCAAGGTTGGTTCCTTTAAAGAGTCCCAGAAAAGCTTCTGGTGTATTTTCGAATCCTTCGATGATTGTTTCTTCATATTGAAGTTTTCCTTCTTGCAGCCATTTTCCTAATTGGGCTGCTCCTTCCTTGAAGCGGGAGGCGTAATCTCCAACTGTAAATCCCTTCATTAAGGCACTAGTTTTAATCATCGCTGTCTGAATGCGGGGACCAAGATCTTCACCCTCGACATTGTAGGAGGAAATAGAACCGCACAGCGGAATTCTGGCATTTTTATTCAATAAAGTAAACACAGCATCCGTTATCTCGCCGCCTACATTATCAAAATAAACATCAATTCCGTCCGGACATGCCTCAGACAATGCTTCCTGGATATTTTGGGCTGTTTTATAATTAATTGCTTCATCAAAACCAAACTCGTTCTTCAGCAAGCTGATTTTTTCTTCTGAACCAGCTAACCCTACAACGCGAGCTCCTTTAATTTTGGCAATCTGGCCAACAACGGATCCCACTGCCCCGGCTGCGCCTGAGACTACAACCGTTTCGCCTTCCTTGGGCTGCCCAATATCCAGCAGTCCAAAGTAAGCCGTTAATCCTGGCATCCCTAAAATGCCCAAATGGGTTGTAACCGGTGCAACAGATGGATCAATGATCCGGATTTCTTTTTCGGTCACCACCGAATATTCTGCCCAATTTAGATTTCCGATCACTACGTCTCCCTGTTTGAAATGTGGAGACTTAGATTCTGCCACTTCGGCAATCACTCCGCCAGAAATAGGTTCATGAAGCTTAAAAGGAGGAATATAAGATTTAGTATCCTGCATTCTTCCCCTCATATAAGGATCAACTGAAAGATAAAGAGTTCTGACCAATATTTCGCTTTCCCCGGGAACCGGGATTTCACGTGTTACAAATTCAAAGTCCTCAATACTAGGCAACCCTTTTGGACGGTTTGCAAGCTGAATTTCTTTTTGGTCCATTGTACCCATGTTATAGCCTCCCAGCTTATATTACTCTTAAATTAGCAAGAATAAAAACGATGGCATTCAAAGTGTTATTTCTACCAAAAAGCCTAACATTTTTAGAAATGCAGAGTCAAAACATATGCAGGAAAAAAACTTGGCAGTGTGCAGCCATTTTTTAAAGGTTCGAGGAAGTTCATGATCAATAACTAGATGGCGCCGTTTATTCATTTGGCTCTTTTTAAAAGATTATTGTTTTTTATGGGACGATTCCATTGTTAATCGGGTTGATTGGAGCGTAAGGTTCGAGATGGGATTAGGGGGAGTATCCAGGAGCGGAAACCAGCCCTCATGTTCCTTATTGCAAAGTTTACGAAGACAGCCATTCATTTAAAAGGAAAGCAGGTGAAAAAAGTGAGTGCAGAGAGAAAGAATCTAATAAGATCGATTATTCCAGGATGGATATTTATAGGTGGAGTTTTGGTTTATATATTAGCAGACCAGTCATATAGCCTGCCAGAAGTAAAAGGTGAAGACGGTGCCTGGCTTGCTGGGGCGGCCATAATCTTAGCAGGGGCCGGGCTTCCTGCAGGGTATATCATTTATCAAATCAGCATGTTTTTCGGATCGGTTTTGAAAAATAGAAATCTCTATTACAGCGAGGAGTATGAGCTTGAAGTGTTTTTCTCCATTCATGTGAATGGAGAAAAAATGAGAGTGAGGCACAACAGGCTTCTTGAAACTGCGGGTGATTTAAGAGCTGCGTCCTGCAGTCTTCTTCTTGCATTAATTGTAAATCTGCTGATCGGTATCTTGTACTTCAAAAATTTTGATTTTGCCTTTTGGACAAGCATAGCAGTCAATGCAGCAGTTTTGTTAATTGTTTATATGAATCAAAGGCACTATATGGGAAATCTGGAATACTTCAAAAAAAGAATTCATCATGAATATAGCTGGCTGAAGTAAGCAATTAGGCAATTTCTTTATTTCAAAGTCTTCAAAGAACAAGGACATAAGTTCCTTGTTCTTTTTTTAGTAAAGTGATAGTATCTTAGTTAATCAAATTTGACCAATCAGAAAGGACACAGAGCATGGCTTACTTACTGCTGAATCTGTCAAATTGGTGATAAGGTGCAGATTTGATTGCAATACATGAAAATTCATAAATACGCAGTCCTTCGGGGTCGGGTGAGAATCCCAACCGGCGGTGATGAAGTAATTCTAAGCCCGCGAGCCTGAATAAGGCAGGATTTGGTGAAATTCCAAAGCCGACAGTATAGTCTGGATGGGAGAAGGACGTATGGAAAAAAAAGACATAAATCGTAAGGTCTGGAGCAAAAAAATATTTTGTAATAGGCTTATTTGGTTATGACTAAAAAATCCATATTCTCCCTTAAAACCTCTTAGGAATCCCTGAGAGGTTTTTATTTTTTCAGAAGGACCTATATGGTCCGAAACAGGAAAAGAGGGTGAATGAATGAACGATCAAGAGTATATGAAGATTGCTTTAGGTCTTGCTGCCGCGGCTGCAGGCCAAACTTCGCCTAATCCGGCGGTTGGTGCTGTCATAGTCAAAGATGGGGAGATTGCCGGAATGGGAGCGCATTTGAAAGCAGGGGAAGATCATGCAGAAATACATGCTCTTAAAATGGCTGGCGATAAAGCAAGGGATGCCACCATGTATGTAACACTGGAGCCGTGCAGCCATTTCGGAAAAACTCCTCCATGTGCAGCTGCTCTTATAAAGGCGGGAATAAAAAGAGTGTATATATCCTCAGCAGATCCTAATCCTCTTGTTGCAGGAAAAGGAATCAAGATGCTTGAAGAAGCCGGCATAGAGGTTCATAGCGGACTTTTGTCAGAAAAGGGTGACGAGCTGAATGAAGTGTTTTTTCATTTTATCAGGACCGGCACCCCATTTGTCACGATGAAGCAGGCTGTGACTCTTGATGGAAAAACAGCTGCAGAATCGGGTGACAGCAAGTGGATCACTTGTGAAGAATCAAGGCTCGACGTTCACAGGGAAAGAAGCCGGCATGACGCTATCCTAGTGGGAGTCAATACAGTTTTAAAGGATAATCCGCGGCTGACCAACAGAATAAACCGGGAAGCAAGGCAGCCCGTCCGCATCATCCTGGATACTCATTTAAGGACGCCAAAAGATTGTGCGGCAATAAAAGATGAAACGGCTGAGACCCTTATTATTACAGGTTCAGAGGCTGAACAAAAAAATATAGATCGCATAGAGTCAGACAAAGTTAAAGTGTTGAGAATGCCATCTGATTCTATAAAAATTATGGATGTATTGAAGCTACTGGCAAAACGGGGAATCACTTCTCTTTATGTAGAAGGAGGCTCCGAAGTGAATGCCAGCTTTTTGAAGGAACATGCTGTAGGCAGAATGATAACGTATATCGCTCCGAAACTCGCCGGCAGAAAAGCTCACGGTATGTTCGGAGACCTGAATGTGAAGATGATGCCTGATGCATATTCCCTGGAATTTGAGAAGGTGGAGAGAATCGGGAAAGACCTTAAAATTACATCACGTTTAAAGCAGGTGGAGAAATGTTCACAGGAATCGTAGAAGATATCGGCACTGTCGGCGGTATAAAGAAAGGCCGCAACAGTATGGAATTGACCATACTTTCAAATAAAATTACACATGACATGCATCTTGGGGACAGCATTTCTGTCAACGGGGTATGTTTAACAGTTACAGAATATAAGAGTAATTCTTTTACGTTGGACGTGATGCCAGAAACGGTAAATGCTACGTCACTGATTAATTTAAAAGCCGGTTCACCTGTTAATCTTGAAAGGGCCATGGCTGCGAACGGCAGGTTTGGAGGGCATTTTGTTTCCGGACATGTGGATGGAACAGGAATGATAGTGAAAAAACAGCATAAGGAGAATGCCGTTTACTATGTAATTGAAGTTCCTGAATATGTGTATAAATACTGCATTCCAAAAGGCTCAGTTGCCATTGATGGTGTCAGTCTGACTGTCTTTGATCTGTCAGAAAATAAGCTGACCATATCCCTGATTCCGCATACTCACAAAGAAACCGTATTAGGCAGAAAAGCGCCGGGCGAAATTGTCAACATTGAAGCGGATATGATTGGAAAATATATGTACCATCAAAATAATCGGGAAAAACAGACTAAAACGTCTGTTACTTACGAACTGCTGGAGAAAAGCGGATTCTGATAAAAAGGAGCTGATTGATATGCTGAGCAGTATTGAAGAAGCACTGGCGGACATCGCAGCCGGGAAAATTGTCATTGTAGTAGATGATGAAGACCGTGAAAATGAAGGTGACTTTGTAGCCGCAGCAGATAAGGCCACTCCAGAGGTAATCAACTTTATGGCGAAATATGGACGCGGTTTGATTTGTACAAGTATCTCTGGAGAAATAGCAGAAAAGCTGGAGCTGCATCCTATGATTGGCAAAAATACCGATCCTTTTGGAACAGCATTCACTGTGAGTATTGATCACAAAAATACCTCAACAGGAATTAGTGCTTATGACCGTTCGCTCACAATCCTCGAACTTCTCAATGAAAATACTGTTCCAGAAGATTTGAAGCGGCCGGGCCACGTTTTTCCTTTGATTGCAAAGGAAGGCGGTGTCCTCCGCCGTGCCGGGCATACAGAAGCTGCCGTTGATTTAGCAAAGCTTTCAGGAACTGCTCCCGCAGGGGTTATTTGTGAAATCATGAATGAAGATGGAACAATGGCAAGAGTGCCCGATCTGGCTTTAATTGCTGAAGAACATGGACTAAAGATGATATCGATCGCTGACCTCATTGCTTATCGCAGAGAATCGGAGCAAAGCGTGAAAAGAGAAGCGGAAGTCAAGCTTCCGACATCATTTGGCGATTTCAGGATGATTGGCTATTCTAATGCCTTTGACCAGCAGGATCACTTTGCATTAATCAAGGGTGAAATCGATCCCGATAAGCCAGTGCTCGTCCGCGTGCATTCTGAATGTCTGACAGGAGATATTTTCGGCTCGCACCGCTGTGACTGCGGACCGCAGCTGCATGCCGCGCTGGCACGGATCGAGTCTGAAGGAAATGGTGTGCTGCTTTATATGAGGCAAGAAGGGCGCGGCATCGGCCTGATGAACAAACTTAAAGCTTACGAATTGCAGGAACATGGCTATGATACGATTCAGGCCAATGAGAAGCTTGGATTTCCTGCTGAGCTGAGAGACTATGGAATCGGAGCCCAAATATTGAAGGATCTCGGCATCACGAAAATGAGGCTTATGACGAATAATCCGAAAAAAATGGCAGGCTTAACCGGTTATGGACTTGAGATAACAGAACGTGTGGCAATTGAGATTCCGGCAATTAAAGAAAATGAACACTATCTACAAACAAAAAAAGTGAAAATGGGGCATCTGCTGTCATTATAGGAGGAATAAAAAATGGGTAATACATTTGAAGGAAATTTAGTAGGGTCAGGATTGAAAGTTGGAATTGTGGTTGGACGATTCAATGAATTCATTACAGGAAAGCTTCTTGGGGGAGCACTGGATGGCTTAAAGCGTCATGGCCTTAATGAGGAGGACATTGATATCGCCTGGGTTCCTGGGGCATTTGAAATTCCGATGATTGCTAAAAAACTGGTCAATACAAATAGATATGATGCAGTCATTTGTCTTGGTACAGTGATCAGGGGGGCAACTTCCCATTATGACTATGTTTGCAATGAAGCAGCCAAAGGCATTGCTTCTGTCTCCCTTGAAACAGGAGTACCGGTGATATTTGGGGTACTGACTACCGAAAATATTGAACAGGCTATAGAACGCGCCGGCACGAAAGCTGGAAATAAAGGCTATGATTCTGCTGTTTCAGCCATAGAAATGGCAAACTTGCAAAAAATGATAGGTTAAGAATAGAGAAGAATTGGATAACAGGGGATGACTTTATCCCTTGTTATCCAATTTTTTTATTGTAATATTAGCAGAGTTGTTATAAAATTTATATAATTCAAAATTTTCTAATGGAGGTGAAAGAGATGAATCATTCTATTTTGCGCGAGCAATGGCTGGACTTTATGTATATTTGCCGTGCAATTTTTCATGAGGATTGTAATCAAGGGGGAAGTCTGCCTTTTTTACAACTGAATACATGAAACGGAATGATTAGAAGTCTCTTCACCCTTAACTTATAGAATGGGAAAAAGAGAGCCTTTTGAGAGCTCTCTTTTTCTTTAACTGGCCGCGGGAAGAAGCTGCAAACTTCTTTCCTGCGGTCTTTTTTATGTCTGGAAACTAATATATGGCTTTGGCGGGAACGCCCTGGAGTATTGTGTGAAGTGCAAATCAGCAGGCAAGTTTGGCAAAGCCTAAAATAAAGAAGAGAAAGGGAGTCATAAACATGATTCTTTGCGGAATGAATCAGGTCAGCAAAATGTACGGAGGCAGCATTGTTTTTGAAAATTTATCACTGGAGATAAAAGAAAAAGAGCGAATTGGTCTGGTAGGAAGAAACGGAGGCGGCAAGACAACGATTTTAAAATTATTAGCCGGTGCAGAAACGCCGGACTCCGGTTCTATATTTGTGAAAAAAGGATTGAAAATCGGCTATTTGTCTCAGCTCCCATCTTTTCCCGAAAATACGCAGGGCAGGGATGTTTTAATGTCTGCCTTTGATGAGGCCATTTCAATTTATGAAAAAATGAGTGAGTATGAGGAATCCATGGCATCTGAAATCGATGAGTCTGCTTTAACACGTAAGCTGGAGGAATATGGCTTCCTCCAGGAACGATTTTCACTTCTTGACGGGTACAGCATAGAGGCCCAAATATCAAGGATTGCGAATGGGCTTGGCATAGAGAGCTTACTGAATTCCCCCTTTTTATCACTCAGCGGAGGAGAGCAGACCAAAATATGCTTAGGGCTCATTTTGCTTCAAAAGCCGGATTTATTGCTGCTTGATGAGCCGACCAATCACCTGGATATTTACGCGGCAGAATGGCTTGAGCGATTTATCAGGGAGTATGATGGGACAGTGGCTGTTGTATCCCATGATCGTTACTTCCTTGATGAAACAGCAACGAAAATTATTGACCTTGAAGACGGAGAAGCAACTGTTTATCATCAGAATTACTCAGGTTTTGTCATTGAAAAAGAAAAGAGGCTGCTTGAGGAATTTCAGGCTTATCAGGAGCAGCAAAAAAAAATCAAGAAAATGAAGGATGCAATCAAGAGATTGAGAGAATGGGCTAATCAGGCAAACCCTCCTAATGAAGGTTTGCATAAAAGAGCAAGAAATATGGAAAGAGCTCTTGAGAGAATCGAAAAGCTGAAGCGCCCAATTATTGAAAGAAAGAAAATGGGACTGCAGTTCGAGACGGCTGGAAGAAGCGGAAAAGATGTGATTGCTGTGAAAAATGCAGCTAAAGCATATGGAAACAAGATGCTGTTTAAGGATGCAAACCTGCAGCTTCAATATCAGGACCGCGCTAGCATTGTAGGAAGGAACGGTACCGGGAAGTCCACCTTGCTCAAGATGCTGCTTGGTGATGTTCACGCGGACAAAGGCGAGATTCGCATTGGAAGCAATGTCAAGATAGGCTACCTTTCTCAGCATCTGTATAACTCAAATGGAAATGAAACTGTTATTGAGGCTTTCCGGCAAGAAGCAATGGTAGATGAGGGGCAGGCAAGGCGTATTCTGGCAGGTTTTTTATTTTACGGAGCAGCGGTTTTCCGCAAGGTTGGACAGCTGAGCGGCGGCGAAAGAATGCGGCTTCGCCTGGCTCAGCTCATGCATCAGGATATTAACTTATTAATACTGGATGAACCTACAAACCACCTTGATATTGATTCCCGGGAAGTGCTTGAGGATGCGCTTGAGGATTTTTGCGGTACAATCCTTGCAGTGTCCCACGACAGGTATTTGCTGGATAAACTGTTCGATAAAACCTACTGGGTGGAGAATGAAAGCCTGCATGCCTTTGCCGGAAACTATAGCTGGGCAAGAAAAAAACTGGATGAATGGAGCAGTAAAAATATCAGTGAATTCGTTCAAGAAGATGTGCGGCCATCAAGAAAAAGAGAAAAAGAAAAAATGGAAACAAAAAAGGATATGGAAAAGATAGAAGCTGAAATGGAAAAAGCAGAGCTTCAGGCAAGGCAGCTGGCAGGAGAAATGGAAAAAGAAACAGATCTGCAGGTGCTGCAGAAATTGCACGAGCGCCTTATGCAGGCAGAGCAGAAGATAGAGGAGCTTTACACCGAGTTCGAAGGTTTATAATACAGCAGTCAGCTTTATCACGCATTTACTGGCTTTATCGTTTGCTGAGGATATGTAAAACTTGAAAAACCATAACTGAGCTTATAAAAAAGAGGCTGTTCCGGGACCATGACTACTAGTCCGGTTAACAGCCTCTTTATTTAGCGGCAATTAAGCAGCCGTTTTTGTCCTTCTGAATTTACTGCGTGATAAAACGGTTTTATCTAAGCGGTAAGACATGACTCCAGCCAAAACAGCTAGTATGATATCCTTCGGAAGAGGAACGGCCATCCACGCCCAAGCCATTTTATAGGTGAATCCTTCCGGTGCACTTGCCCAAAGTTTATAGGCATAATACATCCAGTTTGTGCCGATGACATAATTGATGATCATTCCTGCAAGAGCACCAATAATGAACGTAGGAAGTGTCCGGCTTTTTTCTGAGATTTTCCCTGCTGCATAAGCTGTTAATATGTATGAAAGAATAAAACCGAAAGTAGGGCTGACCACAGTTGAAACTCCGCCGCTAAATTTAGCAAATACAGGAACACCAACAAGTCCAACCAGTGTATAAGCCATCATGGTAAAAGCTCCGAGTCTGCTGCCTAAAACGGTTCCTGCTAAAATAGCGAAAAAAGTCTGCAGGGTAATCGGAACACCGCCGACAACCATAAAAGGAATGAGTGAGGTAATGTTTGCACCGATCATCATTAGAGCAATGAACATGCCTCCGAGTGTTAAATCAATCGCAGTAAACTTCCTTTTCATTTGAATTCCTCCGTTATAGTAATAGTGTTTATATATAGAGGATAATGTTTTTTTGAGCTTTATGTCAACCTGTTTTTCATTAGGGTTAACATATTTTTTTATCCCTTCAGTCTTCATGATTGAGGAGGGAGAATTATTGCGGAGAATCACTTAACTAAATCAGAGGAAACAGACTAATAAAGCCTATTTACTTCATTAAAAATACTTGTTATCATATTAAGTGATAATGATTATCAATATTAACAGGGGGTAAACCATGTTTAACAAAAAGAAAAGCCTGCTTACAATGATTTTGCTTGTTGCTTTTGCAGCTGTACTCAGCGCCTGCAGCAATGGATCTGATAAACAGGAATCTAAAGAAAACAAAAAATCAGAGATGATTACATATAAAGCAGAGAATGGAATTATTAAAATACCAAAGCACCCAAAAAGGGTGGTACTGGTGGCAGACAGTTACTATGGGGATTTCCTGACTCTTGGCATCAAGCCTGCAGGTGCACCTGACAATGTATTTAACAATCCATTCTATAAAGGTAAAACAAAGGGAGTGGCCAATCTTGGCGATGGCACTTCTATCGAAAAGATTCTTGCTCTGAATCCAGATTTAATTATTGCCTGGACGACTTACCCGGCTATCGATAAGCTTGAAAAAATCGCTCCAACAGTTGCGATAGATTATTCAAAATTGAATTCTAAGGATCAGCTTAAGGAATTCGGCAAAATGACCGGCACTGAAAAGAAAGCGGAAAAGTGGCTTTCTGATTGGGACAAGAAAATTGCAGAATACAAACCGCAGGTCCAAAAAGCAGTCGGAAACAAAACCGTTGCACTGATTCAGCCTACTGCTAAGGAAATTAATGCTTTTGGCGCCACCTTTGGCCGCGGCGGGGAAATTATATATACTGAATTCGGCTTAAAAGCTCCTGCAGCAATCCAAAGAGATGCAATTGACTCAAAAACCGGCTATGCTCAATATTCCCTTGAAAAAATACCGGAAATAGCAGGAGACTACATTTTTACAAGTCCATGGTCTGTAGATGATAATGGCAGCAAAACATATAACAGCAAGGTCTGGAAGGATCTTGACGCTGTTAAAAATGACAGAGTGTTTGAAATTGATCCAATAGGCTTTTACTTCAATGATCCTATTTCGCAGGAAGGCCAGTTAAAATTCATTACTGATAAATTAATCCATCATAAGTAAAAAAAGCAAAGTTTACGAAAACAGCTATTCAAAAAGAAAGAAACCATATTTTAATAACAAAAACAGGACCCGGTTATTGCCGGGCCATTTTCAGGAAATACACCTAAAGAAAATCTGAGGCGAAGTAAATGAATGAAGAATTGGAAAGTATAGAAAAACACAATGAAAAACTGCATACAAGGCCATGGGCAGCGACACTTATCCTGACAGCAGGCATGCTTGCCCTGCTTTTCGGTGCCGCCCTTTCCATCTCGGTCGGAGCCGCGGACATTGACCTTAAAACCGTATGGTCCGCCATTTTCAGCTACAACCCTGATATGCCAAAGCACACTATAATCAGGGAACTCCGTCTGCCAAGGTCATTGGCGGATGTTATAGTTGGCGCGGCATTTGCAGTAAGCGGGGCCATCATGCAGGGCATGACAAGGAATCCGCTGGCTGATTCAGGGCTGATGGGGCTTAATGCTGGAGCTGTATTAATGGTCGCTATATGCTTTGCCTTTTTTCCTGGAATATCCTATAACTCTCTAATTCTTTTTTCATTTCTGGGGTCGGCGCTTGCAGCCATACTGGTCTACGGCACAGGATCACTGGCCAAAGGCGGCCTCTCACCAATGAGGCTGGTTTTGGCAGGTGCTTCTGTTACTGCACTCATGACGGCAATGAGCGAGGGGATTGCTATCCATTTTAAGCTTAGCCAGGATCTTGCCTTCTGGTTTGCGGGAGGGGCAGCAGGCGTGAAGTGGGAGCAGCTGAGAATCATGTTTCCATGGTTTGTTATCGCACTTCTTTTTGCCCTCATGCTTTCGCGGTCTATCACTCTTTTGAGTCTGGGGGAAGATGTAGCTAAAGGCCTTGGCCAGAGAACTGGATTTGTAAAGCTTGCCTGTTCCCTCGTCATTCTCATTCTGGCTGGTACTGCTGTTTCTGCTGTAGGGCCAATAGGATTTGTCGGACTCGTTATTCCGCATTTGACAAGATATCTGGTAGGCGTGGATTACCGCTGGATTATTCCTTGTTCAGGTATACTTGGAGGTTTGCTGATGACCTTTGCTGATATAGGGGCAAGAATGATTAATCCGCCATTTGAAACACCCATCGGAGCTTTATTTGCCTTAATCGGTGTGCCTTTCTTTTTGTTTGTTGCGCGCAGAGAAGGGAGGTCGCTGTGATGGACGAAGTCATTTTTGCCGAAATGGAACGGAGGAAAAGAATAAGAAGGATTACTGTCTTATCTATTCTGACGCTCGCCATTTTGGTGATCTTTTTTATCAGTATGGACACGGGTTATACAAAGCTTAGCCCTTCTGAGGTCTTTAAGACTTTATTTGGAATGGGAGACGAAAAGCAGAGTCTGATTCTGTTCGAGTTCCGGCTTCCGAGGATTATCATTTCTATCTTGATTGGAAGCGGTCTGGCTGTATCCGGCTGTGTGCTTCAGGGAGTGACCCGCAATCCTCTTGCCGATCCGGGTATACTCGGAATAACGGCGGGAGCGGGGTTATTGGTTGTCTTGTTTATCTCGTTTTATCCAAACAGCATGGATGCCCCAGTCTTGTTTCTGCCTTTTTTGGCTCTGCTGGGAGGCGGCATGGCTGCAGCGCTGATTTATATGCTGACTTATAAAAAAAACGAAGGCCTGCTGCCTGGCAGGCTGCTGCTAAACGGCATTGGCGTGTCAGCAGGGATTAGTGCATTGATGATCGTCTTAATGCTTAAGCTTAACCCTAGGCAATTTGATTTTTTGGCAGTCTGGCTGGCTGGAAGCATCTGGGGTACAAGCTGGAAACATGTTCTTACTTTGCTTCCGTGGATTTTACTCTTAATTCCTTATGTGATTTTTAAATCACGCAGCTTGGATGTGCTGGGCTTTGGAGATCAATTGGCTGCAGGACTCGGAATGCCCGTTGAGAAAGAAAGATTGAAGCTTTTGGCTGCTGCAGTCTTTCTGGCAGCGGCAAGTGTTTCGGTGAGCGGCGGAATCGGCTTTATTGGTTTAATCGGTCCGCACATGGCTAAGAGGCTTATAGGTACGGGGCATAAATACCTGATCCCGGCATCTGCTCTGACAGGCTCACTGTTATTAATTGCAGCAGACACGATAGGGAGGACTGTGCTCCAGCCTTCTGAAATCCACGCAGGTATTGTTGTGGCCATTATTGGGGCGCCATATTTTCTTTTTTTATTATCTAGATCAAAAGCATAAATTCATCAAAAGGAGCTGAAATGAGATGGACAGTAATCAGGAATTATATGATGTAACCATAATTGGCGGCGGGCCTATCGGTTTATTTACGGCATTTTACAGCGGGATGAGAGAATTGAAGACAAAGGTTATTGAATTTTTGCCGCAGCTTGGGGGAAAGGTATCTTATTTTTTTCCTGAAAAGACCATCCGTGATATTGGCGGGATTCCAGGAATAAAAGGAGAAGATTTAATCAAGCAGCTTACTGAACAGGCAGGTACCTTTAAACCATCGATTGTTTTGGGACAGCAGATTGCCGGTATGGAAAGGATGAAGGATGGAACGTTTGTATTAAGCAGCACAAATGGAGAAGTGCACCGTACAAAGACAATTATCCTTACTACTGGAATGGGGACGCTTAAGACCATCAAGCTGGATGTTAAAGGGGCTTCACAGTATGAAGGAGGCAACCTTCATTATGCAATTAAAGATATGCAGGATTTTAAGGGCAAGGATGTTGTCATTTCCGGCGGGGGGAACTCTGCGGTAGACTGGGCAAATGAATTGGAGAAGGTTGCCCGAAAAGTGACCATTGTGCATAGGAAAAGTGAATTCAGCTGCCACGAAAGCGATGAATCTCTGCTGAAGAATTCTTCTGTTGAAGTTTTAACTCCCTATAGTATTGAAGAGCTTCATGGAAATGGAGAGAAAGTAAGCGGGATAACAGTCAAAAATGCAGAAACAGGCGGGGTAAGAACGCTAAGCATTGATGAGTTAATTGTCAGCCATGGCTTCTGCATTGATCTTGGGCCTATCAAAGAGTGGGGCCTGCAGATCGAAGAGGGCCGGATTGTTGTGAACGGAGATATGGAAACCAATATACCCGGAATATTCGCAGCAGGGGATTCTGTCATTCATCCGCATAAGCTCAGATTGATAACGGGAGGGTTCACGGAGGGCCCGCTTGCACTAAACAGTGCGAAAAAATACATGGATCCAGGGGCAGGAGCCATGGCGATGTACTCTACACACCATAAAGAATTTGTCGCAGAATAGAATTGGGTTCATCAGAAAGCGGGGATTTGTTTGATTAAAACAGAAAAATTGGATATTGGATATGCCGGCAAAATTATTGTCAGCCAATTGAATGTTTTTATTCCTTCCGGGAAAATAACAGCACTGGTCGGTGCAAATGGCTCCGGAAAATCCACAATCTTAAAGACCATGGCCCGTCTTTTAAAACCCGAGAGCGGCTATGTGTATCTAAATGGAAAATCCATTGCGGAGCAAAAAACAAAAGAAGTGGCCAAACAGCTGGCGATTCTCCCTCAAAATCCGGCAGCTCCTGAAGGAATAACGGTTCTGGAACTGGTCTCTTACGGACGGTTTCCGCACCAAAAAGGCTTGGGGTCGCTGAATAAAGAAGATCATAAAGTAATTCTGCAAGCTCTTGAAATGACCGGGATGAAGGAATTTGCTTCCCGCCCTGTTGACCAGCTTTCTGGAGGGCAAAGGCAGCGGGCATGGATTGCGATGGCTTTGGCCCAGGAAACAGATATATTTTTCCTGGATGAGCCCACGACTTTCTTAGATATGGGGCATCAGATTGAGGTGCTGAACCTGCTCCAGATGCTCAATAAGGAAAAGCAGAGAACAATAGTGATGGTGGTGCATGATTTAAATCACGCAAGCCGTTATGCCGAGCACATGATAGCGATAAAAAAAGGCGAGGTAATAAAAAGCGGTACACCCTCCGAGGTCATGGCAGCGGATATTATAGAAAATGTATTCGGGGTAAAAAGTGACATCATTTTGGATCCGAGAAGCGGCCAGCCGCTTTGCCTGCCTTATGAACGGATTTAGGGACATGAAAGGTTTCATTTCAATTAGGGAATGAGCCTTTTTTCATTTGGATTCAATACTGATTTTAGCTAATGATTGGAGCGGGGCCTTCTTTCCTTAATATGTTGTTGAGTGCTTGTATAGAAAATGAAGGCAAAGAGCGCCCCTGGAATTTGTAAATGGCTTTTCAATGCCCTTGAGTATTTGTTATGTTTTTTATTGTCCCTTTTATTTGTATAATAGAAGGCGGAAAAATAAAAAGGTGCTTAATAGGAAAGAATGAATATATCTGTGCTTTAGGAGGCTGCAATATGTATCGGGTGTTAACGCATAATGATCTTGATGGAGTGGGCTGCGGAATTTTAGCTAAATTGGCGTTTGGGGATAGTGTTCAGGTCATTTACAATTCGATCTCCGCTTTAAATTATCAAGTAGAAAAATTTATTCAAGAAGGGAATAAAGATGTGCGCCTGCTGATTACCGATTTATCGGTACATGCGGATAATGAAAAAAGAATTACAGAATTTGTGGAATCTGGAGGACATGCCGAGCTGATTGACCACCACCAATCAGCCCAGCATCTTAATGAACATTCATGGGCAGCTGTTACGGTTGTGCAGGAAGACGGAAAACAAACCTCTGCCACTTCGCTTTTATATGAGAAATTCCTGAAGGATAACCTGCTTGAGCGTTCACAAATCCTTGATAAATTTGTGGAGCAGGTCAGGCAATATGATACATGGGAATGGGAATTGAATGAAAATATTGCCGCCAAGCAGCTTAATGACCTGTTATTCATGATCACGATTGAAGAATTTGAAGAAAAAATTCTAAAAAAGCTTACCAGTGAGAGTGAATTTGTTTTTGATGAAATGGAATGCAAGCTATTGGACGTTGAAGAAAGAAGGGTGCAGCGCTATATTAACAGGAAAAAGCGGGAGGTATACCAGGCAAGCATAGGCGGGAAGTATGCTGGTATCGTTCATGCAGAATCCTATCATTCAGAGCTGGGTAACGAGTTATCAAAGGAATTTCCCCATTTGGATTATATCGCGATCATTATGGTGGGATCTAAAAGGATCAGCCTGCGCACCATTCATGATGAAGTGGATGTATCGGAAGTTGCGGCCAAGTATGATGGAGGCGGACATAGAAAAGCTTCCGGCTGTAATCTGACAGAAGAGGCTTACAAGAAGTATGTAGAAGGAACCTTCTTTTCTGAGCCGCTCAAACGCGACGCTTTTAAAAACCAGTTTAATCTAAAAGAATCTGAAAGAGGCAGCTTATATATGGGCAAAAATGATGAGCGCCTGTTTGTATTTTTCACCGAGGACAAGGGCTGGTCTCTCGAGATCAACCACCAGCACAATAAACAATTCTTTTCCGGGTTCCCGGAGATGGAAAAACATATCAAAAGAAAATATTATGCTTCGCTAACACGGGATGATAAGTACCTGGATTATCTTATAAAAAATTATCAAATGAATACAGGCAAAAATCTCTGATATCATACATAAAAGGCAAGAATCCCTGCATGTTAAGGGTTTCTTGCCTTTTTAGATTTCTTAATCTAGCCCTCTTAGGCCCCCAGGATGGGGGTCACAAAGACGTTGCCGCAGGACGCGGCGCCTTTAGTCTTTGATCCTCCAAACAAGGCGCTTCCGCTTTTTAGTTTACCCGCGGTATACGGGTGTTGTTTCCTTGCTTGCTTTGGCAGCAGCAGGGGAGTTTTTGTGGAATAGGGCGTTGATTTCTCCCCCAATAACAAGTGCAAGGCCGGTAAAATACAGCCAAAGCATCAGTACGATCACTCCTCCGAGGCTTCCGTAAGTAGAAGCATAGTTTCCAAAGTTGGAAACATAAAAAGAGAAGCCGAGAGAAATAATTAGCCATACAAGTGTTGCTGTAATGGCACCAGGGATTACCTGTTTGAACGGATAGTGCTTATTGGGTGCAAAGCGGTATAAAAATGCAAGAACCCCTGCAATGATTGCTACAGAAATGACCCAGCGCAGCACTAAGATCAGAATGGCCAACCCATCAGGAATAGGCACAATTTGCTTAATAAGATCCAGAATGACATTTCCGAATACGGGAAGCACTAATGCTACGATAAAGGCAATAATCAGCCCGAATGTCAGCAATATGGAGATAAGCCTTGCTTTGATAAAGTTTCTTGTTTCTGTGACATCAAAAGCGATATTCATGGAATGCATAAATGCATTCATTCCATTGGAAGCAGACCAGATTGTTCCGAGGATACCAAAAGTCAGCAATCCTCCATTGCGCTCGCTGATGATTTTTAAAATATTGTCCTGTAGCACATTGGTCGTTGCAGAAGGGATGAAGTCATTTATGAAGTCGAGTGCCTTTTGAGGCTGTATGGATAAGTACGGCAGAATGGAAAGTAAAAGAATCAGCATCGGAAAAAGTGCAAGCATATAGTAATAAGCCTGTTCAGCTGCCAATCCTGTAGCTCTGTCTTCTTTTACCTCCTTGGAAAGGCTTTTGCCAAAGGATATAAGTTTTTTCATCTTTCGTATCATCTCCCGGGTTTTCAGCTTTGTTTTCATTCCTTTTCCCCAAGTTATTGCTGTGTAACCCTCTAGTTTGCTTTTGGAAACAACAGGAATTGATGAAAACTGCAGATTTGGCTATAAACAGAGAAAGGGCCTGACCCCGATGGATCAGACCCTACGCCATTAGCGCAATATGCAATGAGCTTTAGCAGAGACTAATTTTTAATGGTAAAAGAACTATATGATATGTCTGCCTGTTTTTCGTTCCAATTGACTTCAGATACGCTTGAAAAACGGGGGCCGGCTTGGATTTTAGCCAGGAAAGCTCCTAGGCTGTTTTCTTTTCCTTCTGCCACAATTTCAACAGATCCATCTTCAGTATTTCTTACCCAGCCTTTTATGCCAAGTTCAAGTGCAGCTGCATGGGTAAAATAGCGAAAACCTACACCCTGGACGTGTCCTCCAACGATGATATGATACTGTTTCATAATTGTCAGCTCCCAAAGAACAGAGTTAGATAATGGTTTTCAGCAAATCCTGCTTGATGCTGTTCCATAAATCAGCATCTGCAGTAAACCTGCTTGTTAAGCCTTCGATGAACAGCTGGAAGCCTGCTTCATGTGCCGGATCTTCTTTTGGGGGCACATTGGCACGCAGATTGTTTACAAATTCCTGGACTTCAGGAGCGCGCGGGCCCCATTTTGCTGTTTCGTTTCCATCTTGATCAATTAAGATGATAATAGGAATAGAACGTGCAGTCCCGTTTGTTAAATACTGATCCATCAGCTCCAGATTTTCATCCCTGATTAGGTAACGGTCATCAATGCCCGCAGCCTCTGCTATCCTCATGAAAATCGGCAGGTTTACCATCGCATCTCCGCACCAATCTGCAGTGAGGCTGATGGCACGCAGTTTTTTTTCCTTCAAGGGTGCAAGAATTTGCTTATCTTCATCTGAAAGCTGAAAGCCCATATAGATTCTTTCTAAACTTTCTTTGTGCTTTTCCATACTTTCTACATAAGCGTCCCGGTTCATAGCTTTTTCAAACCAAGTGTTTAAATTGCTCATTTTATCACTCCTCCTGAATTTTTCAAAACCTTTTTCATATCATAAGCTTTTTAGCACAGTAAATGGAAGAAATATGTTTGAAGAAGAGGCTGTATAATTAGAAGGAATGAACATGTTTCCTATTCTAACTTTCATCCTGTATATAATCCGGCAGCTCACTAAAAACAAACCTTCGCTTAAGAGCTTTACATCCTGATAGATTTGTTCTTTAATGACGGTATTTTCACATTTATAATAATCATCTGTTAGTCGTTTGATTTCGCGGCAAAGCAGTTCAATACGGATCATGGCAAGCCCTCCTTTGCAGATGTGTGTAATTTGATGCAAGGGCAAAGGACGGTTTATTATCCGGCGGAAATTTATATTCGCAATTATAAAAACTCTGCCAGATTCGTTTTGCACCCCTAAACAATTTATACTATGTAAATAAAAGAATGCAAATGATTGCTTTGTTGCTATTCAACAAGTGGTTGATTTCTGCTCCAGGATGCTCACTTTCCGCGGGGCGGGTGGTGAGCATCCTCAGCTACGCTTGCGGGGTCTCACCTTCCCGCTAATCCCGCAGGAGTCTCGCACCTTACGCTCCAATCAACCTGATTTAACAATATGATTGCCTCACAGAACTCATTAAAAAACAACAATCTTTAAAAAAAGAGCCTTGTTAAAAGGAAAATGGCCATTAAACCAATCCAGTTTTTATTTTTATCAATAGGCATGAAGTACAGGCGGAAAGGATAAAAAACAGTCATTGCATTCCAAAGTAGTCTGTCTGTATTTAGGGTTTTTAATTATTAATGGTACGGTCTTTTGTTTGTCCATTAAATGACTGAATACTAGCTTAAAAATTTTCAATGTCTTTTATTATGCTTTTTAAGACATCGATAGATTCAACTATATCTTCTTCATATTCCAAACTATGATTTACATTAGGTATTAATCTAGTAGTGATATTTGGATTTTCTGCCGCCTTTAAAAATTCTTCCTCACTGTAGTGATGATCCCTATCTCCTATGATAAACAGACCTTTATTTACACTTCCTGCCATCGAACCTAAAACATCTTCCCTTTGTATCAAAGGTGTCAGCCAGATAGCTTTAGCCTTCTTAAATTCTTCTCTTTCTAACACAGAACTCATGGCAATGGTTCCAATTGATTTGCCGATAAGATAAACATTTTCATAAGTTCTCTCCGCCCGGACAGAATCCAAAACAGTATGTACATCAACTTTTATCGCTTCGCTTAATTCATCCATACTAAAGTCAGCATAAAACTCATTGTTGTATTGATACTTAACCTGTAAAACATCAAAAGATTTATTGATGAATACACCTGTTGAGTAATGGAGGATAGGGGCTTGTACCGTATATCCTGCTCCTGGCAGCAAAATCGCCAGTTTCTCAGAATCTTCTTTTTTACTTAGCATAGTAAAAGGAATGTTCATCCCTTTGTATCCTTGAACTGTATTTGTTTTTACATGTAACATACTATTTCCTCTATTCTTTATTAAATATTACCATAAATTACAAGAAAAGCAGGAGGGTGTATTTTTCATTGGCTTTGCCAAAATACATAAAAAAGGAACGGTTTTTATAAAGAGTTTATTGATAGCAACTATGGATATGTTTGAATGAGCTGAACTAATTGAAAAACGGAGTGAGGTTAAGCGGGCAGGAAGGAAAGCAGACGGTACCTCCTGCAGGGGAATTAGACCCCATAAAAAAACAAAGGGACTATTGCATGGTCTGCAGATAGTCCCTTTGAAAATGCTAATCTTTTATTTTGCTTTTTGTAATTTGTGAATGACAGAAAGAGACCGTCCAGTTCCAATCGCAACAGATTCAAGAGGGTTGGCTGCCACGTGAACAGGAACTACTATTTCGGTGCTGAGCCATTCCTGGATGCTGTTTAATAGGGCTCCTCCGCCGGTCAGTACAACTCCCTGGTCAACGATGTCTCCGCTTAGTTCAGGAGGGCAATCTTCAAGAGTGGCCCGTATGGCTTCTAAGATATGAAGCAAGGATTCTTTAATGGCTTCCTGAATTTCTTCAGAGTGAAGGGTAACGGTCTGAGGAAGACCTGTCACAAGATCCCGGCCTCTTACTTCCATTGAAACTCCTTCGTGTTTGACAAGCGCATGGCCGATTTCTATTTTAATTCTTTCGGCTGTTCTTTCGCCAATCAGCAGGTTGTATTTCTTTCTGACGTACTGAACAATGTCCTCATCCAGCTGGTCTCCGCCGATTCTTATAGAATGGCAGGAAACTACGCCTCCAAACGAGATGATGGCTACCTCGGTTGTTCCTCCGCCGATATCGACAACAACATTCGCTATTGGCTCTTCTACAGGAAGATCTGCACCGATTGCCGCTGCTACAGGTTCTTCAATTAAATGAACCTGCTTTGCCCCGCAGCTTCTCACAGCATCCTGAATTGCTTTTCTCTCTACAGATGTGGAGCCTGATGGAGTGCATACCACTACATTCGGTTTTCTTAATGTCAAACCGAGCTTCTTGCCCGCTTTTTTCATAATTTGTTTAAGCATTTGCGTTGTAATATCGAAATCAGCAATCACTCCATCCTTTAGTGGACGGACCGCAACGATATTTCCGGGAGTTTTGCCGATCATATTTTTCGCGTCTGTACCGACAGCCAATACGGTTTTTGTATCTAAATCTATCGCAACAACAGAAGGTTCATTTAACACAATCCCTTTATTTTTGCTGTAAACCAATGTATTGGCCGTACCTAAATCAATTCCAATTTCAGTGTTTGATAACATCTAGTCACCCCTTAGTAAGAGTTTGACCCCCATATAAGCATTCTACATAAAAGTGTCGATTTATGGGGGTATGAGTAAACGGTAATTTTTACCTCAATATTAAGAATGAGGCAAAAATGGGGCGGGGGATCCTAGCTTAACCTCAATTGGATAAAATTAACTATAAAAGCTGATGCACATGCATCAGCTTTTAGGGAATATCTATTAACAATTAAAGAACGGCTTTTTCTCTTTCGAATCGTTTAAACATCACCAAATAAACAAGGGCGCTGATTATGGCAAGGAGACTCAGGATCAGGAATGTCCAATTATAGCCAAACCAGTCTGTCATTGGGATGGAGAGGGGGGCAAGCATCCTTCCAATGGTGAAGCGAAGACTGGCTGCTGCGAAATATTGTCCGCGCATGTTTTCCGGAGCCAATTCTGAAATGAAGCTCTGCTGTATACCTGCTGTCATTAACTCGCCAAATGTAAAGATCATCATGGCAAATATGAGCCCCCAAATCCAGTCGGTCCTTCCGAACATCAGAATGGATGCTGCATATACAATCGATGAGGTCATAAAGACATTTCTTTCCTTATATGCTGACATCCATTTCGTTATGACAATGGTTAAAAGAGCAACCAAAAATCCGTTTTCTGCAATCAATAATCCAAATGCCTGCTCTCCTTTAATGGTAAAGGTATAATTGCCAAGTGAGATTAAAGGCTGTGTCGCGACAGTTTCTTTAA
Organism: Bacillus sp. OV322; assembly: GCF_900112495.1. Taxonomy (GTDB): domain Bacteria; phylum Bacillota; class Bacilli; order Bacillales; family DSM-1321; genus Peribacillus. The sequence continues at coordinate 114,080 of NZ_FOMA01000007.1, read as the reverse complement.
CATAAACAGGGTACAAAAGATCGAGCTGCATGAACGTCTGGCCAACAAGTACGCCTGCAATAATAAATAACAGGAATGTTTTGTCCCGGACAATGACATTATAGTCCTTAAACTGATTGCCAATTATCCGTATCCAGCTTGTTTTACCTTCAGCAGAGCTATTTTCCCTTTTGAATGGGGGAGCGGTTTCTTCAATCCATCTTTTTAAAATAAGCCCTAGGGCAATATTTAGTATCCCTGCACAAAGAAGCAGCTCAAAGCGATGTTCAGCATAAAAAATGCCTCCTAAAATAGGCCCTATGACCACAGCAATATTTATGGATGTATAAAAGATTGCAAACACGCTGCTGCGGTCTTTTTCGTGTACAACGTCTGCTACCATCGCTTGGCTTGCCGGCCAGTAAAAAGATCCGAAAATGCTGACAACTGTGAAGCTGATAAAGCCCAGCACAGGAGATTCGAGCCATGGTGAGCTGGCAAATGCAAAAACCAGAAATGCGGCCCCTTGTCCCGCGGCGGAATAGACCATCATTTTCTTTCTGCCGAATTTATCCGCGTAATATCCTCCAAGCAAATTCGCCGCGACAGAAAAGAATTGTGAAAAAATCAGCAGAAGGCCTGCAGCTGTTTTTCCGAAAGAATCTGTAAAATAAATCGCCAGGAAGGGAAAGAACATCCAAAACGTAACATTTACCAGAAATTCTCCGCTTAAGCGGATTTTTAAATTTTTATCCCAATCTTTTAATCTCATAGCCATATATCTGTCTCGCTTTCTAGTAATAACCCATTTCATGATAACGTCTGGCAGAGTGTAAATACAAGATAATTCTCAAATTACTTCCAATTCAATTTGTTTGACTGAAGATGGAAAAAGCATAATTTAACGCTGCTCTAGAATATTTTAAATATATGATATGATAAAGAGGTAATTTTTTTACATATTTTACTGCATAGAAGGAGATGGCTATATGTCAGAAATCAAAAAAACCAATTCAAAGGCTATCGCGTCTTTGGTACTTGGGATTCTATCGCTCATCGTCCCATTTTTAGGGATACTGCTGGGCATTATTGGGCTTATCATTTCATTTCCGAGTTTAAAAGAAATAAAAAATACCGGAGAAGGCGGCCGGGGAATGGCAATCGCAGGACGTGTCTGCAGCATCATTGGAATCATACTCAATATCCTGGGCATTGTCCTCATTATCATTGTAATCGCAGCCTTCGGATCTGATATCTCCACTGACGTCTCCACTTTTTAATGGGGGTCAGACCCCATTTCCCGTTATTTCCCAAGTGGAGTATGTTAGGATGAAAGTGTGGTATTTTACTATTTATATGAAGAAGGTTGGTTGAAGTGGTTAAGGGATTTGTGAGCGGGAGTTTTGGGCCTTTGGTGCTGGCTGTTTTAGGCATTGCCGGAGCTGGCGGTTTTTTGTTTTATTATTCTGGTTTATATTTGCCCTGGATGCTTGGGCCGCTGTTTTTCGTTATGGCTGCGAAGATGAAGTTCGGCAAATTCATGCAGTGGAACAGCAAGCTGAGAAATGCCGGCCTGATTATGCTTGGCCTTCAGCTGGGAAGTTCATTTACCAGTGATTCTGTTGCCCAGATGGCGAAATATCTGCCTGTCATGTTTTTTACAACAGTTATCATTATTTTATTTACGGTTCTGACTGCTATTTTTTTAATGAAAAGAATGAAGCTTACATTAAATACATCTTTATTAGGGAGTTTTCCTGGCGGGCTTTCCCAGATGGTAGTGTTAAGCGAGGAAATTGAGGATGCGGACGAAAGTATTGTCGCATTTATGCAAACGCTTAGGATTATACTCGTGATTTCTATTGTGCCCTGGCTGGTTGTGCATGTAATGTCTGCACAGCCTTCTACAGGCGCAGCTTCTGCCCTTGTCCACAGAAGCACATTCAGTTTTCATTATAGCTGGATGCATGCAATCCTAATGGCTGCCGTTTTTTCATCTATAATTTTTTTCGGCAAAAAAATAAACTTTCCGCTTCCTTTTATGCTTGGACCGCTGCTGACAGCAGCCGCCTTCAATTTAACAGGCTTTGAAGCTCCGCAAATACCGGTGTTTTGGCTGAACCTTTCACAGCTGCTGATCGGTGCTCATCTCGGTTATACTCTAAAGGTAAATAATCCGAGGCTGTTCCGGAAAATGTTCGGGATGATTTTTGTCATTAATGTTTTACTGATTGGATTTTGCTATTTGGTCTCATACGGTCTCAAAAATTATCTGTCACTGCCAGTCAACGAGCTTTTTTTAAGCCTGGCACCGGGAGGAGTGGCAGAAATGTCTGTGACTGCCCTTTCTGTTCACTCCAATGTTTCGATTGTGACCAGCTTTCATCTATTCCGGATTTTATTTATTTTATTTCTGCTTTCTCCTGTAATGAAGTTTATTGCAGGCCGAAGGAAGAGAGAGCAACTCGAATAGTTCTGTTTTGCAGATATAGCGTGCTCACTGTGCAAAAGACGGAGAGCTGCAGAAAGAAAAAACGGTTTTCAGATTTTTACGGCCTAATTCGTTTTATAAGCCGGCGAGGACGCAGCTGGTCCTTGCTGGCTTTAAATTTTCTTAATTTTCAGGGATTTGGGAGGAAGGACATGAAACAGGAATTTGAACATTGGAACAACCGTGAAGATATTTTAAGGCTTATTAAACGGCTTGTTGCCATTCCGAGCATTTCCGGTACGGAAGAAGAAAATGATATGGCCTCTGAAATATTGGCCATTTTAAAGGAAATACCCTATTTTAAGGAAAATCCATCCATGATTTTTGAAGAAAGCATTGAAAATGATTCTTTAAACAGAAAGACTGTCGCAGCTCTATTAAAAGGAAAGCAAAAGAGCAGACATCAGAAAACAATCATTCTCCTCAGTCATTATGATGTAGTGGGTATCGAGGATTATGGCTATTTAAAACCATATGCATTTGATCCGGACAGGTATACAGAAATGCTGAAATCAGAAGCATTGCCTTTGGATGCTGAAAAAGACCTAAGCTCTGGGGATTGGCTGTTTGCCAGGGGCATTATGGATATGAAGGCGGGGCTTGCCCTGCAGATTGCATTGATTTCTGAATGGAGCCAAAGCGAGGACTTCGAAGGAAATCTCCTTCTTTTAGCTGCACCAGATGAGGAGAGAAATTCTGAAGGAATGTTTGCAGGCGTAAAGCTGTTAACAGCTTTAAAGGAGAAATACGGGCTGCACTATGAACTATGCTTTTGCTCTGAGCCGTCTTTTTCGAGTTTTCCTGGTGATGAATCCAAATATATTTATCTTGGATCTGCCGGCAAACTGCTTCCGCTCATTTTCTGCACCGGTAAAGAGACACATGTAGGGGAGCCCCTGGAAGGAATTAATGCATCATGGATGGCAAGCGCTTTTACCATGAATATGGAGCTTTCCCGGCATTTCAGAGAGGAAGTCAGCGGAGAAAAAAATCCTTTGCCGACAGCATTGAAGCTTGCTGATTTGAAGGATCATTATAATGTGCAGACACCGGCCCATGCTTATGTGCTTTACAATATTCTAACCCTTTCACAAAGTCCCCAGGAAGTGATGGATAAATTGGTAGTAACAGCAAAAAAAAGCTCTGAAGATATATACAGAAAACTGCAAACTGCTTTTCAAAGTGAAAATGTGGAGAAAAATGAAGCAGACCTTCATATGCTTAAACCTGCTGTGTATACATATTCCGCTTTATTTTCATTAGGATTGGAAAGGTACGGAGAATCTTTCAGGGATGAAATGCAGCATTGCTTGAATCAGGCAACGAATCCGGATTTTGATTATAGGCAGCTCACGATTGAACTTGCCAAAACTATCAGCGGATATTTTACTGATCTTGCACCGTTTTACTTGATTCTATTTGCACCCCCATATTATCCGCATGTTACTTTAAATGGACAAACAGCCAAGGAAGACAGGCTGCTTGAGCTCGCAGAAAAAACAGTCATGCAAACGGAAGAAAAATTCGGCGTAAGCTTGAAGACAAAGAATTATTTCACAGGGTTATCGGATGTCAGCTATTGCCGTTTGATGGATGCCGATAAAGTCATTCCTGTTTTGGAAAAAGAAATGCCGCTCTACGGCAGACGGTATCATGTACCGCTGTCAAAAATAATGGATCTTGATATTCCCTCAATTAATATCGGTCCATATGGAAAGGATGCACACAAACGGACTGAGCGCCTTGAAATCCCTTTTTCAACTGAAGTTATGCCAGCAATAATGAAGGAATTCTTAAAAGAGGTACTTTCAGCTGATTTTTGACAGATTATGGCCCGCCCCCCAGGTTTAAGTGGCAAAACTTGAAACAACTATTAACAGTGATTTATATGGAGGGCGTGTTTAACATTGCTCATTTTTAATTTGGAAAGAGGTTAGAAAAATCAGCAAAACATCTACAGGAAGGACTGGTATGAGTGGAATATATTATCCGGGAGATGCAGATGGAGGATATTAGCCAAGTACAGCATGTTGCTAAAACAAGCTGGAATAGCACATATCAAGGAATCATTCCTCTTGAGATTCAAGAAAGTTTCTTGAAAACAGCTTATAATGACGAGATGATGCAGAAACGATTAGAACATTCATTGTTTTGGGTTGCAGAAGTGAATGGGGAAATTGTAGGCTTTGCAAACTTTTCTGCTATAAAAGAAGAAGGCAAAACGGAACTCGCAGCAATATATTTAAACCCTGAATATCAAGGCAAGGGCATTGGCACTGCATTACTAAATGAAGGAATTAAACAATTAGATGGTGTTAAAGAGATTTATATCGATGTAGAAAAAGACAATAACATTGGAACAAGATTTTACAAGGCAAAAGGGTTCAAAATTGTTTCCGAATTTGATGATGACTTTGATGGACATATCCTAAAAACAGTGAGAATGGTTTTTAACGTATAGGCTATGTTAATCAATAGTTTGATATTTTTAGAGAAAAGAAAAGTGACCTTATAATAGGGTCACTTTGATAATTAAAAGCTCTTTTTTGCTGTTTTAATATACTGTATTAATATTGCAGTTCCTGCAATGTTCAAAATTATGCTTGTTCCGAGTGAAACTGCCCATAATAAGGTTGGCATAGATACTGTTAACGATAACATTAAGAAAGTAATGCCTATCAAGACAAAGATAAGACCCATAAACATTTTGTTCACTTTAACTGCCCCTTTTTCTAATTCTATTTTAACAATATTCACCTAATTGTGGTAATGATTACTTGGATAAACCTTTACAAATTACAAGAGTCAGCCTTCAAAAGGGCTATTAAACATAGCCAAAGTATAAAACCAAGCTGGAAAGTTACAGCTTTACAAGGATATACTAAATAAATGTTCATATTATCTGAATCACCTGAAAAAAAGGTTTTGAAACTAAAAACGGTGGTATAAAATAAAAAACAGCCAACTTTGGAGCTGGCTGCATAATTAAAATTATAATCGTCTGGCACCTATGAATTTGGATCTCCAGTAGGATGTTTTAAGAGAATCTATGCTTACACCCTTGGATGTGGAGGCATGGATAAACTTGCTGCCGCCAATATAGATTCCTGTATGTGAAGCGCCTCTTTTGGATTTTATGGTTGAAAAGAAGACGATATCACCTTTTTTTAGGCTGCCTTTGCTTACATATTGACCTGTTGAAAAAATTCCCGAGGCGGTTCTCGGCAATATCTTGCCGGTAGCATTTCTATAGGTGTAGCCAACGAAGCCTGAGCAGTCAAAACCGCTTGGAGTCGTTCCTCCATACCGATAATGAACCCCTATGTATTTTTTTCCTTCCTGAACTACTTTTTCAGATGAAAAGGCTGCTTCTGCCCTGCTGGAAGGAGCAAGCAACTCTAAAAACAAACTTAGTATAATCACAGCGGCGAATAATACCTTCTTCATGTGGTTCCTCCGAATGCTTAGAAAGACTTGCTCTTTCCTTTGATAAATTTAATATAGCAAATATAGGTAATTAGTAGGGTTACAGGCCTATTAAGTTTTATTACAAAAATATGACAAAATATTCATACATGTAATGGATTCGACATATTTATCTAAAAACTCAAACTATTCATAGAGCATATCTCTGATAACTTGTTACTTGCCAGAGGCATTGAGGATACATTTCGATAATTCCCACTCAATGCCGGGAAGAAGGAGAGATAAAGATGGACTTTGCAGGAATGGTCTCTGAAGAAAGAATCAAAAGAGCAATGGCTGAAGGTGGATTCGATCACCTGCCTGGTAAAGGGAAGCCTCTCGTACTTGAAGATCTTTCAGCAATTCCGCCAGAGCTTAGAATGGCATACAGCATGATGAAAAATGCCAAAATGCTGGAATCTGAGGAAAAGTACCGAAACGAGCTGCTTACAATTGAGGAATTAATCGCCTGCTGCCATGATCCGGAGGAAAGGGAAAAATTGCAGGCAAAGCTCAATCAAAAACTGCTTCATTTCAATAAAGTAATGGAGAAAAGAAAGGTGACAAACAGTTCCTTTTTCAAGAAATATGAAAATAAGATTGCCAGCCGTTTGAGAGATTGAATGAGAGCCCATGACAGGGCTTTTTTTTTGCTCTCTTTGTCTGTTTTTAAGGAATATGTTTCCCGGGACATATTTGTTGGACAGAATTCATGTTAATTCTCGTAAATATGATAAAATCACTCATAATTTCTCTGTCATTACCGATATAACAATAAGAGTTGAGAAGATTAAAAATGAATGGGTGAGTAATATGGATATATCGTCAATCATAGGGCTTTTGCTGGGGATCATTGCAATTGGTGTCGGGATGGTGCTGAAGGGTGTTAGTTTATCAGCGCTGGTCAATCCGGCAGCTTTTTTAATCATCATTGCAGGGACCATTGCAGCTGTTGCCACCGCATTTCCTTTATCTGAATTAAAAAGGCTTCCAAAGCTTTTCAAAATTCTTTTTACAGAGCAAAAACTGACTAAACCTGAAGAATTAATCCGCACTTTTTCTGAATGGGCAGTCGTGGCCAGAAAAGAAGGGCTGCTTGCGCTTGAAGGAATTGCCGAGCAGGTAGAGAACCAGTTTTTGAAAAATGGTCTAAACCTTGCTGTTGAAGGACAAAGTGCTGATTATATCCGGGATATCTTATCAGAAGAAATTGATGCGATGGAAGAAAGACATCTTTCAGGTGCAGCCATTTTCAGCCAGGCGGGCACATATGCACCGACTTTGGGCGTACTTGGCGCGGTACTCGGGCTGATTGCGGCTTTAAGCCATATGGATAATACAGATGAACTCGGTCATGCCATTTCAGCAGCATTCGTTGCTACCATGCTAGGAATTTATACAGGCTACGTATTATGGCATCCATTTGCCAATAAGCTTAAAAGGAAGTCCAAGCAGGAGGTTCAGCTGAAGGAAATGATGATTGAAGGAATTCTATCTATCATTGAAGGAGAAGCACCAAGGACCATTGAGCAGAAGCTTACCTCATATCTGCCTGCCGAAGACCGAAAAAAATGGCTGGAAGGCGAAGTGAAGCAGGATGCCTAAGAAACGGAAAAAGAAGCATCATGATGAACATATGGATGAGTCCTGGCTCGTGCCTTATGCAGATATCTTAACACTGCTGCTTGCTTTATTTATCGTTTTATTTGCTTCAAGTTCAGTAGATGCCACCAAGTTTCATCAGCTGTCAAATGTCTTTAATGAAATTTTTACCAGTGGATCTGGTGTCATGGATTACTCCAGTCCAGTAGCGGAAGAAGTTGCATCAGTCTCTGAGAAAAACTCTCCATCAAATGGCATGAAGCAAGCTGCTGAAAACGGCGGCCTTGGAAAACAGGATCAAAAAGAGCTTTCACAAATCCAGCAGAAGCTCAATGAATATATTCAAAAAAATAAACTGAGCAGCAAATTAAGAGCCTCATTAACTGATGAAGGCCTGCTTGTCACAATCCGCGATAATGTATTATTTGACTCAGGCAGCGCAGAGGTGCGTAACCAGGATGAAAAAATATCCAGAGAAATATCAGATCTGCTTGAGATGAATCCTCCAAGGAATATCGTCATCAGCGGCCATACGGACAATGTTCCGATTCAAACGTATCAATTCAATTCCAACTGGGATCTAAGTGTCATGAGGGCAGTGAACTTTATGAAGCTTCTATTAAATAATAACAAGCTGGATCCTGCCATGTTCAGTGCCAAGGGATACGGGGAATTTAAGCCAGTTGCTTCCAATGAGACGAAGGAAGGGCGTGCAAAAAACCGCCGTGTAGAAATACTGATTATGCCCCGGACAAGTGCTGCAGGCAATAAGTAACTTCTCAGTGTGATGGTTAGCTGCTCTTTAATAAAGGAAAAAAATAAACTCGGGACTGCCAATCCATTTTGTAAAGCAAAAAGAGCTTGCAGAAGCAGAGAGGACTCATCATGGAAAGGGAATATATTAATGTAATGGAAGAAATCGTTGTGGCTCTGGTGCAATTTTTGATGACAGGAACAGAGTACCAGACCTTTTGCAAATGTTCGAAATGCAAAACAGACATCATTGCTTTAAGTTTAAATAACCTTCCCAATCACTATGTTACAACAGAAGAAGGAAGAAAAAGAGTAATGGAGCAGCTGAATACTTTGGATAACCGGAAATGGATTAATAAGCGGATTATTAAAGCCATTCATGTGGTTGGAAAGTATCCGCAGCATGCTGAAGAAAAAAAACTAAACGTGACGTAGCATTTTAATATATGGAAAAAAAGAAGCCCTTGAAGCATCAGGGGCTTTTCTGATTTGGTTAAACCTTACCTGCTTATTTCCGGTGGGGTAGCCGAATTGAAGGTGTCATTCACCTTCCGCTTTGAACACGAATTGAGACTTATAGATTTAGCAAAACTCTTGTTTTGCTCACGCCAGTAAGTTTATTTTCCCATTGTATTTTATAGCGGAGACACAATTAAGCGGTAAAAACGTTTACTAATATTAAATAAAAAGGATGATTAATATGAGGAATATTTGGGAGGATTTAGAAGTCGACTTTTATAGACTGAAAAAACTAGACGGAAATGATTTAGATAAAGCTGAAAAATTTTTTGGAGTGAAATTCCCAGACGAATATAAGGAATTACTTAGCTTACAGAACGGTGGATATTTAAAGTTCCCTGCTTTGCCTGTGAATTTTACTACTGATTCAGTTCGTGATTTTGTTTTTATTGAATACTTAAATGGTGTTAAAGAAAATCATGGGATATATGAGAGTACAGAGACATTAAAAGATTGGGGTATTACTGAAGAGAATTTAATAGCGTTAAGTGGAGATGGTCACAGCTGGATTGTTCTGGATTATAGAAAAAGCTCTGATAATCCAGTAATCACATACATTGAAGTCGAAGAGGAACGTATGGAAGTAATAGCGAATTCTTTTAAAGAAATGATAGAAAAGTTATTTTATCCGGCTTAAGTTCATTAAAAAGGCCCCTTTAATTAGTATCCTTTCTAAAGGAAAACTAAAAAAAGGTCAAACAGCCTTAAGAAGGTGATCTCTGTATTGTACAGGGGTCATTTTTTTATCCCTTAGAGACGTGTGGTGATTATGTAATATCTATCCTTGTTGAACTCATGCTTTATTCAGCTAATGTTTTACAACTCTTAATATCTGCATCGGCTTCAGCTGAAACATCATAGCACATAACAAAGTTTTATTAACTTAATATGTGGATATAGATACCATAACTTTCATTTTAAGGAATAATAAGACTTTCCGGGCAGGGAGGTAAGGCAATGAATCTGAAGAAAAATGTTTTAATTATCGGCGGCGGTGTTGGCGGTCTGACGCTTGCCATCAAGCTTGCCTCGTGCAAGATTGATGTGGCCATAACAGAACGTCTTGAGAGGGCAGATCATTTATATAAAGGAGAATTGCTGCAGCCTAAGACTCTGCAGATCCTAGATGGGATCGGTGTGCTGCAGGAGGTTCTTGACTCCGGCCAGAAGCTTCCTGTCATAGAGCTTAAAGAACTAAAAAAGGATCGTGATGGAAGCTATGAGAAGGTCAGTGAATCAATGATGGATTATCGGGTGATTCCTGAGCCATATAACTATTCTGTGATGATTCATCACGAAAAGCTTAAGGAAATATTAAAAAAGAAAGCGTTATCTTCTCCTCGTTTTGAATATTTCTCACCTGCATCCTGTAAAGGCTATTTAGACGAAAAAGCGAGGGTGATTTTGCAGGAAGATAAAAAAGAGCTGCTGATCGATGCAGATTTTTATATAGGCGCAGAAGGCAGAAAGTCGGTAACACGGGATGAAATGGATATGAAAATTGAGCAGAATGGCTATAACCACCACTTTCTCACTGTCACATTTCCGAGGCCGGAAACGATGGTGAACGGGAAAATCATATCCACACGCAAAGAATTCCTGGGGCTTTTTCCTTTGCCGGATAACCAGGTCAGAACCGTTTTCCTGATTCCTGCAGGTTCATTCAAGGCTTTGAAGGAGAAGGGAATTGAAGCTCTTCACGGGGCATATACCGGCCTTTGCCCTGAGCTTGATGGATATGTGCAGCATCTAAAGGACTGGAAGAAAGTTCAGTTAATGATTCCGGTATCCTATCATGTTCCAGCGTATATAAAAAACAACTTTGCGCTGATAGGCGATGCGGCACATACTGTGCATCCGATGGCAGGTGAAGGAATGAACATGGCCATGCAGGATGCAGACACACTTGGCGAACTATTATGCGATATGTATGCCGCCAATAATTTAGATAATGAAAACCTGAAGTGGTATCCTTATGTCCGCCAAAAGAGAGTAAAGAAAATTCTTGAGCTTAGCCATCTATCGGCTCTTGCCTATTCCTACCCCCTTAGAACAGTCTTTTGGTTAAGAAGAAAGACCCTGAAGAGGATGGAAAAGGATGGCTTTCTTCATTATAAACAAATGCTGAATATTTCAGGCCTTGGTATCTGGAATGAAAATCTTTATGACAGAATCATTCAGCTCGGGGGAGCACCGCTGCGGAAAAAGGAAATGGATGACATCCGGAAAAATGCCTCCTTTTTCAATGTCCATGATGATTATCCCTGGAAGGAAAGGATTCGTGAGGGAGGTTCGCTATGATTAAAGAATATATGAGGCTGCTGAAAGCAAGGAATTGGATGAAAAAAAATGAACCATTTCTGTATAGCTGGCATGTGTATGTCGGATATGAACTGGATCTTTTCCACAAATTCCGTTTTCCTGTGTCAGTGAACAAAATTGCCATGGAAAACTCCTATCAAAAAGAGCTTTTTCAGCAGTGGGTGGATGTTGGGATAGCTGTGAAAAATCTGAAGGAAGGCCGGGATGGAGCGATTAAAACCGCCAAAAGGTTCATGATCCCGGACAGAAAAGACAACCCGCGCTCGACAGGCATTATTTTGAAAGAAATGATGGAGCTGCATATCCCAATCCTGCTGACTTACCCGAATCTAATCAAAAGCAACGAAAAAAATATCTTTGACCATAAAACACATGGACAAACTGTTGCGCAAACTTCTTCCCTGCTTGAGCAGCTTGCTTTTCCTAAATTCCTTAAATTAATCAAAAAGAACCATTATCACTCTGTCCTTGATATCGGCTGCGGGCATGCAGGCTATTTATCAAGACTGGCAAAATATTTTTCCGATATTAAGATGACCGGCATTGAATTGAACCAGGAGGTTGCTGCTTCAGCACAAAAGAGATGTGAAAACCTGGCCAATATACAAATTGAACAGGCTGATTTTAAGGAATTTGAACCAGCTGGCCATGTGGATTTCATCATGATGAATAATCTGCTTCATTATATTGATCCAGCTGAACGTGCAGGGGTCCTGAAGAAGGTGTCAAGGTGGGTAACAGAAAAAGGACAGATTGCCATCATGACTCCAATTGGAAAGGATGAAAAAGGAGCTCAATTCTCCAGTGCGTTCAACAGCTTTTTTTCTGCTTTTGAAAATTTGTATCCTGTTCCATCTGTGAGAGATATGAAGAAAATGGCCGAGTGTGCAGGTTTGAGAATAGCGACTTTCAAACCTATCATTAGAGAAGGGGGATGGTATCTGGTTACACTGGAGAATAAGAAAGGTGAAAAGTAATATCATTTTTCGGAATATTTAAACATTTATTCTGAGAGTACTGAAGGGTTTATGAAATGGCATAAAGGGAACTATTACAGTGAGTTCATTAATTCAATTAATTCAATTAGATGAGGAGATGGATGAATATGAGTAAAAAGATTGCTTGCGTTGTGACAGATATGGTTGAGGATTCAGAATATACAGAACCAGCCAAAGCTTTTAAGGAAGCTGGACATACTGTTGTCACCATCGAAATGGAAAAGGGAAAAACAGTAACAGGCAAGAACGGGGAAGCAAAAATTACGATTGATGAAAGCATCGATTCAGTAAATCCTTCAGATTTCGATGCACTATTTATCCCAGGCGGAAGTTCTCCTGATGCGCTGCGCGGGGATGATAGATTCGTAACATTTGCCAAATCCTTCATGGATGATAAAAAGCCTGTATTCGCCATCTGCCATGGACCACAATTGCTGATTACAGCTAAAACTCTTGACGGCAGAACTGCTACAGGGTATAAATCCATCAAGGTAGATATGGAAAATGCCGGCGTAAACTTCAAGGACGAAGAAGTGGTAGTCTGCGGCAACCAGCTTGTTACAAGCCGTACGCCTGACGATATCCCTGCTTTTGTCCGTGAATCTCTGAATTTACTTAAATAAGTCATATGTAAAATCCCGGCAGCCTGCCGGGATTTTTTGTCGTGGATCCAACCGGGAGTGCCGGCCGGAAGGAGGAATTATCAGGTTAAATTGCCTAATTAATTCATATCCGCGTTTTTTTGATATAGAATATAAATAGCTCTAAAGAAAAAGGAAGTGTCACGATTGATTGTATTAAAATCTGAACGGGAAATCCAGGCTATGCATGAGTCAGGCAAGTTATTGGCATCCTGTCATAAAGCATTGTCCAAACTAATTGTGCCGGGAGCAACTACTTGGGAAATTGAAGAGTTTGTTGAGGATTATTTAAAAAAACATGGTGCCAAGCCAGAACAAAAAGGCTATAAAGGCTATGAATATGCAACATGCGCGAGCATAAACGAAGAAATATGCCACGGCTTCCCAAGGAAATCGGCTCTAAAAAGCGGGGATATCGTCACTATTGATATGGTTGTCAATTATAATGGGGCTTTATCAGATTCAGCCTGGACTTACAGTGTAGGTAAAGTCACCAAAGAAACAGAAAGGCTTTTGCATGTGACCAAGGAAGCACTTTATAAAGGGATAGAACAGTCCATAGCCGGCAACAGAATCGGCGATATCGGCCATGCCATCCAAACCTATGCAGAAGGAGAAGGCTTTTCTGTGGTCCGTGATTTTATTGGCCACGGAATCGGAGCTTCCATACATGAAAGCCCCGAGGTGCCGCACTACGGACTTCCTAATAAAGGAGCCCGGCTGAAAGAAGGAATGGTGTTCACCATTGAGCCCATGATAAATGCTGGTACCTATAAAGCCGTCAGACATGCCAATGGATGGACTGCTTCAACTGCAGATAATAAAAATTCTGCCCAATACGAGCATACAATTGCCATTACAAAGAATGGCCCCTTGATCTTAACTGATCAGGACTAAAAAAGGGAAGGCTGCCAGTTCAGTCTTGACCAGCATAAAGTACTCCTTAAAAAGCCGGCATTCACTGAATGCCGGCTTTTGTTTTAAATGTATAAAGAGTGCCTGCTTACTTTACTGGCCTTTCTAGGGAAAAGATTTCTTCTTCCAAGCTATTCATCCGGTCTTCAATAATGCGCTTTGCATCCTTTATTCCTTCGTTATAAATAAAAGGAGCTATCTCGCGGAGTATGAATTGCAGATGATTTTCTGCAGCGAATTCTCCGATTTCCTCTCCTTGTTCCTGATAAACGTATTCCTGGATGCTGCGGATCATGGCTTTCTTTTTTTCCAAAGGAAATTGAATAAACATATGATTCCCTCCACTTTCATTAATCGGGCTTTGTTTATCGTACAATAATGATTGTTTTACTATGCTGATTGGTGTGAAATAGCTTTGCAGGCGAGCAACATGGCTAGCGTGAGCGGAAAATCAGCACGGAAGTTTATAATCATATAGTTTTAAAAAGAGGTGTTTAAATAGCTGTCAAGAAACCACTCAGTAAAAAGAGAACCGCTTATCGGGAACACAGGTATGGTGCCGCCTGAAAACTCTTCTGCCGCATGAAGCATCTGCGGCCACGCCAGAATGGCTTCTATTGAACGTAATTCTTTAAGCAGGCGCAGGTCTTCTTTATCCCGTATCAAAACTGCTTTTGGAAATTCCTCATTTTTATATCCTTCAACGATGATGATGTGAGGATGGAATAAGCTGAGGACTTCAATTAATTTGCTCAATCTATTGTCTTTATTGATATTTGCAAGAAGCTCAATAGTTCCTTCACCTTCAACCAGTGAAGCGATGGCACCCGAATGAAAATGCTTATGAGAGTCCTTCTGCAAAGGGAAATCGGGTTTCCCGCCATGTCCATGATGCTTTAAAACAGCGGCTTCGAACTGATTGGCACGCAGTTCTTTAATCAATGCTGAAATGATAGTGGTTTTGCCGGAGTTCTGGAATCCGGCAAATTGGAAAATCACTGGTTTTACCAAGGCCAGCTGCTTCCTTCCTGATCCTCAAGCAGAAGAATCTCCACTTCATCTCCTTTAGTGAAACCTCGGGTTCCGCCCGGCAGAACGGCCAGAGAATTGGCTCCTGCAAGACTCATGACTATACTGGACTTGTCCTTTCCGCTTGGAGCGGCAATGAGCCTTCCATTTTCAAAGTAATAGCGGGTACGTACAAGGCGTGTAAAAGGATTTGCTTTTGTAAAGTCGCTTCCAAGCAGGGCCTGCTCTTTTCGCAAATGAGGTTTTTCGCAAAACAGCATGGTACGGATAATCGGCCTTGCAAATAATTCAAAACCCACATAGCAGGCGGAAGGGTTTCCGGACAAGCCAAACAGGATTTTATTTTCAAAAGAAGCTACTGTTGTAACGCTTCCCGGACGCATTCCTACTTTATTGAAAAGCACCTGTGCACCAAGCATCTGATATATATCAGGAAGCAGGTCATAATCGCCAACTGAGACTCCGCCGGTAGTAATAAGGAGATCCACCTTGCTAAGGGCCTCTTTGATTGCCTGATAGCTTACATCCAGCTCATCGGCCAGTTTTCCGAAGTATATAAATTCACCGCCGGCCCTTGTTATTTGCGAGGAAATCATATGTGAATTGCTGTTCCTGATTTTCCCTGGCTCAAGAGCCTCGTTAACGTCAAGCAATTCGGATCCTGTCGCAAATAGCCCGATGACCGGTTTTTTTGCGACAGGAACAGAGTCATAGCCAAAGGTTGCAAGAACAGCTTTGATGCCTGGATTAATCTTTGTTCCTTTTTTGACGAGCATATCCCCGACTCTTGCATCTTCCCCTTTAAAAGAAACATTTTCGCCCTTTTTAATGGAACGCTTAAATGTAATGAATTTTTTACCGTCTAATTCGGATTCTGAGGTAAGCTCCAGCATGATCACTGCATCGCATTGTTCAGGCATTTGTGTGCCTGTCATAATACGTACAGCCTGGTTTGCTCTTACAGGCATGCTTGGAACCATGCCTGCTCCCAGCTCTTCAATCACTTCAAACGTAAGAGGGTAATCCAGGGAGCCGGAAGAGGTGTCTTCCGAACGCAAAGCAAACCCGTCATATGGAGAACGGTTAAAATGCGGAACATCATGGGTCGCTGTAATATCCTCTGCTAAAAATCTTCCTTCTGAATCGGCCAGTGAAACATATTCCTTTTCACCCGCTATTTTTTTTTCCATGACTAACTTGACTGCCTCGGCTATACTGATTGGTTTCCTTCGTTCTGCCAAACTTTTTCAGCTCCTGTTTTTGTGAATGATATGTCCTGATTATGCAGGTTATTATATACACTATATCAAAATCATTACTCCCATGACACGTTCACGCACTTGAAGTACCCAAAACGAATCAGGCTATAGAAAAACGCATCTTACCAAAAAAAACACTCTTTAATTAGAGTGTTTTAGAAAAATTATTAATTCCGCAATTTTCCAAGTTCTTCAGCAATGGCTTCCATTTCATTTGGGCTGAAGGTGCTTTTTTTCATAACCATTGCGTAAATTTCATGCAGTTCTTCATACATATCACCGTTAAAATGGGACGGCTTGATGGCACCGATATTCATGACCTTCAGCTTTTCTTTGATAGCTTCAATCATAAATTCTACATTGCCGGCTGTGTTTTTTGATAAATCCATGGATTTCACCCTTTCATGCACTCTTACAAGTATTCTAATTTTTTCATGATTGTCCTGATAAGTCAATGAAAACTCTCAGCTGGCATGAATACAGTCAAGCCTGTGGCGAAAAATTGGCGGCCTGCACATGCTATTTTCTGTTTTTAAGGAAACACTAATACCATAGGCCATTTTTAACAGGCCTAGCTTGTTTGCTTATGAATAAAAATGAGTTGACTATATGAAAGAATATTTGAAGAGAAAAGGATGCTGTTCAAAGGCAGCATGCATCATAAGAGGAGGATGGAAGATGGAAAATTACGCTGGGAATTACCAAGGTACAGGGAAAAGCTGGTTTTTTCAGGGGATGTTTTATGGAGCCATGGCAGGAGCGGCCGTTAGTTTATTGAATCAAAGTACAAGGCAATCTGTACTTCAGGGAAGCAGGCAATGCATGAGTAGCATGAAGGGATTTTTGAAAAATCCCACTCAAACTTTGAACCAGATAAAAGAAGCAACAGGGAATATGCGTGCTGCCATTGAGAAAATAGCGGATGACGCAGCTTTCATTTCTGAACGTGTAGAAGAAATGAAGGCTATTCCGCCTCAGGTTGCGCATGTTGTGAAGGAAACGAAGGAAGCATTTGCAGCCGATCAAAATGAGCATACACCATCTTCTTACGGAGGCAGTGAGAATGCATCACGCAGTATGTAGACTGCTTGCAGGATGCAGAAGGTGAGGGAAAAGGACACTATATGGCAAGCAGGAAAGAATGGATGAAAATTCCTTACTATAAGGAATTGATAAGGCGGTTAATGGGGGATGATGTATCAGGATTGGCAGCACAGCTGGCATATTTCTTTTTGCTTTCTCTGTTTCCGCTGCTGCTTTTTTTAATGGCTCTGCTGCCATATTTGCCAATATCCCAGGATGATATCCTGAATTTGATTCGGGGCTATGCGCCTTCACAATCCATGTCTTTGATAGAGGATAATCTTAGGCAGGTCATGAAGGGAAATGGCAAACTCCTGTCATTTGGCATTATAGCAACAATTTGGTCGGCATCTAATGGCATCAGTGCCATTGTACAGGCATTTAACCGGGCGTATGATGTGAAAGAGACCAGGCCTTTTATTACAGCAAGGGCAATGTCAATACTATTGACAATTGCCATGGTCATTGTATTTGTGGTTGCTCTTTTGCTTCCTGTATTCGGAAGGGAGCTAGGATATTTTTTATTTTCCAAGCTTGGATTTTCAGGGCAGTTTTTTGCATTTTGGAATTCATTAAGATGGCTCATCAGCTCGGCCGTTTTATTTCTTGTTTTCCTGATACTATACCTGATTGCTCCAAACAAGAGGCTTAAATGTGTCAGCGTTCTTCCTGGGGCTATTTTTGCCACTGCAGGCTGGAGCATTGTCTCGCTCGCTTTTTCTTTTTATGTCAGAAGACTTGGGCATTACACAACAACTTACGGAGGACTTGGCGGAATCATTGTGCTGATGACCTGGTTCTATCTGACTGGGCTGATTTTAATCATTGGCGGTGAAATCAACGCCATGGAGAGCGTCCGGAAGAAACCAAATTGTGAGTAGTATTCCAGCTGTTCCTTGATTTTTTCACACACGTTTTATCAAATACTAAAGCTGATGGAAACATCAAAGGAGGCTCTTTTATGGCTAAAAAAGATGGCAGTACAAAACAAAAAGGCAAAAAAAGCCCTAAACATAAAACTTCCGGTTCTGCGAATGGCAGAAACGGATATCACTAACTGATAAAAGAACCAGTGAATTTTTCACTGGTTCTTTTTATGCAGCAGTTTTACTTTATTTTTCCTAATTTCAATAATCGGAGGCTGTTCAAAATAACAAGAATCGTACTGCCTTCATGCCCGATGACTCCATAGGGGAGATCCAGAAACTGAAGGAAATTGGATAAAATGAGCAGCATGATTACACTGATTGAAAAAATAACATTTTGTTTGATGATTTTATTCATTTTCTTGGAAAGCCTCACCGCTTCTGCTAAGCGGGGCAGGTCGTTCTTCATCAGTACCACATCTGCCGTTTCAAGGGCTACATCGGTGCCTTCTCCCATTGCGATGCCGACAGAAGCTGTAGCTAATGCCGGGGCGTCATTGATGCCATCTCCAACCATGGCCACTGTTCCAAACCGTGCCATAAGCTTTTTAATTTCATCTACTTTTGTTTCCGGCAGGCATTCTGATACATACTCAATAATATGGCTTTCATCAGCGATCGCTTTTGCTGTTTTTTCGCCGTCCCCTGTAAGCATGACCGTGTAGATATTTTCTTTTTTTAATTCTTCCATGGCAGCGGCTGTTTCGTCCCGGACAATATCCTTCAGGGTGACAATGCCGGCGATGCCAAGCTCATCCTTTGCAAAAACAATTGTTTTTCCCTGCTGTGCAAGAGTAAGGGAAATAGAATCGTGAAAGGCTTCCGCATCTTTTTTTCCGACAAAGTCTGCCCTTCCGATTTTCCAAAGTGAACCATCCATATAACCCTGCACACCGTTCCCTGAGATATCCTCCATGGCGTGCGGTTTTGCCAATTGTTTCGTGACCGCTTCTTTGGCGTATTTAACGATGGCAGATGCCAATGGATGATTGGAGTAATTTTCAATGGATGCAACAGAATATAAAAAGTCTTCCTCATTAAGATCTTCTCTGATTATTACATCGGTCACCACAGGCTTACCTTTTGTAAGCGTTCCTGTTTTATCCAGGGCAATTGCCTTCAGGTTGCCTAAGTTTTCAAGATGAATGCCGCCCTTAAATAAAATACCGTGCCGCGCTCCATTTGAAATAGCTGAAAGGGTAGCGGGCATAATGGAAGCGACCAGGGCGCATGGAGATGCAACCACTAGCAGGATCATGGCACGGTACAGTGTTTCATTCCAGCTCCAATGTAAAAGGAAATGGGGTAAAAACATCATAGCGAATACTGCGAGCAGCACAACCTTCACATAAGTTCCTTCAAACTTCTCTATAAACAGCTGAGAGGGCGATTTTTCGCTTTGAGCAGTTTGGACGAGTAAAATAATCTTTTGGAAAAGCGTTTCACTGCTTGGTTTGGTAATTTCAGCAGTAATCGTGCCGCGCAGGTTTACAGTCCCGGCAAATATTTCATCATTAATAGTTTTCATTAAAGGAATGGATTCACCTGTAATGGCAGCTTCATCAATATTTGTCTGCCCTTCTGTAATGACTGCATCGGAGGGAACTCTCTCCCCAGGCTTCACGATAATGCGGTCGCCCACATTAAGTTTTGCCACAGGAACTCTTTCTTCAATTCCGCTTAATGTAATCCGAAGTGCTTCTTCAGGCTGAAGATTCATTAAGGAGGATATTTCCTTGTGGCTTTTATTCATCGTATAAGTTTCAAGCGCACCGCTTACTGCAAATATGAAGATTAAAATAGCGCCTTCTGTCCAATAGCCGATGATGCTGGAACCTATGGCTGCAAGAATCATCAGCATTTCTACATTTAATTCCCTATTTTCAATGGTTTCCTGAATGCCTTCCTTTGCTTTAGCATACCCGCCGATTATAAAAGCAAAAAGGTATGTGACAATTGAGGCGGTGTTTAAATCAGTCTTGGCAAGCAGCCAGCCGGCCAAAATCAGTATACCGCTGAATAAAGCGCAAATGAGTTCAATATGAGGTCTTGCTTTTTCCAATAGCGAGCTGTTTTTAACAATAGGCTTATCTTGCTTTAATACATTTGTTTCTGCAGACATAGTATCCCTCCAAATATTGTCAAACATTTTATCATAAAGTCATGATTGATATTTACACCGTTTTCCTTTTAGCGGTATGCTCGGGCGCCTATAGAATAGGAATGTGCGAAGATGTTTCTATACCGATATTTTTATTTAATTGAGAAAGATACTCAGCATCAATGCCCCTATAAAATGACGAAAGCTGCCATCGAAGAGCGATGACAGCATAAAACATAAATGAATGGATAATATTCTTTTTCCTGCTTTTATAATATCATATTTCATGTTAGAAATTAAAGGTATTTGACCGCAGATAGCAGGGAATTCAGCAATTTAATTATTGAGTTATTGTTGACTCGGAATGATTATGCGCCCCGGAGTTTTTTTTGAAAGATATAACGGCGAAAAAAATCATAAGAAGCATAAAACTAATCACAAAGAAAAAGCTTCCTTTGAAAAATTGTATGACGATTCCTCCGATAAATGGACCGGAAATGCTTCCGAAGCTGAAGAAAATTCCGCATAAAAGATTTCCTGTAGGCAGCAAATTCTTGGGCAGCAAGTCTGCCATATAACTGATGCCGAGAGAAAAGGTTGATCCTACCATCATGCCTGACAGCAAGAAGCATAAAAAAAGCCCAAGGGGGGAGGCGCTCAGAAACCCGGCTGCTGTAAAAATGAAGAAGCCGGCAAGAAGAACGAAAAGTAAGATTTTTCTCCTTCCATAGCGGTCGCTCATCATTCCAAGCGGAAGCTGGGAAATCAGGCTGCCTGCAGCAAATGCGGGAACAATAATGGAAACCTTGCTGAGATCAATTCCTTCCCTAAGTGCGTAAACAGGGAAATTCCCATTAAGCGACGCTTCAAGAAAACCATATCCAAAAGGAGGCAAAAATGCGACCCAGGCATATCTGCTGACCTTTGAAAATCGTTTCATCGTACTTAGAAAGGAAGCAGTTTCAATTTCATGATCATGATCCGGACGCTCATTTTTCAGTAAAAAGACAGTAAACCAAGTTAAGAGGCTAAGAGCGGATGAGATGATGAATGGCAATGCTTCATTAATTTCCAGAAGCTTTGTCATAAGCGGGCCGACTGTAAAACCAATGCTGAAAAATAATCCGTAAATGGATATATTCCTGCCGCGCTTATTCTCAGGCGAAACTCCAGTGATCCATGTTTGTGTGGCAAAATGCAGCATATGGTCACCAATGCCAATGCATACCCTTAAAAAGAACCAAAACCAAAAAGACTTCCAGACCGGAAAGAGTGCCAGAGAAATGATGACTGTCAGCCCGCCGGCGAGAATCAGGGGTTTATAACCGAATCTGCGGAGGGGATTCTCCATTAAAGGAGAAACCAGTAAAATTCCTGCATATAAGGCAGTTGCATTAAGTCCGTTCATGGAAGAGCTGACCCCATCATGTTCAAATATGACTGCAATAATCGGAAGCAGCATACCCTGTGAAAATCCTGAAATTCCAACGATACTTACCAAAACGGCAATTAATAATTTCTGGTTCATAGCATTTCTCCTAATATAATTTACACTAATGATGTTACATGGATAATAGGTGATTAGGCAAGAGATATTAGGGTATAGAAATTTATCCGCTTCAATGAGATGAAACTTTCACTTTGAGAGATTGAGAATAAAAAAGAGGAGGGTGAAGACAGGGGCATGTGAAGAATTAAGCCAATTACGATACATATAAGGGAAAAAGGTACAAAAAATAAAAAAAACAGCATTAAAGAAGTGAGGATATAAGATGGGGAATAAATTCTTTATGATTTTGCTTGCAGCAGGTCTTCCGCTTTCAGTTGCGGGCTCTCTGCTGGATTGGCCGAGTGTAATTATGTTTATTATCTACTGCTTGACAATCATCTCTCTGGCCAGTTTTATGGGGAGGGCAACAGAAAGTCTTGCCATTGTAATGGGGCCGAGAATAGGCGGGCTGTTAAATGCCACCTTTGGAAATGCAGTTGAGCTGATCATTTCCATTTTTTCTTTAAAAGCGGGGCTTATTGGAGTAGTTCTTGCTTCTTTAACGGGTTCCGTTCTTGGGAATTTGCTCCTTGTCGCAGGTTTGTCTTTCTTTCTTGGAGGAACAAAATTCAAAAGGCAGAAATTCAATATTTTTGATGCCAGGCATAATGCGGGATTGCTGATTTTTGCCGTAGTTGTGGCATTTGTGATTCCTGAAGTGTTTTCCATGAGGATGAAGCAAACAGAAACGATGACATTAAGCATCGGAATCTCGATCATTTTAATTCTTCTGTATTTGGCTGCACTATTCTTTAAACTTGTCACGCATCGCGGTGTATACTTGCCGAACAAAGAAGAGGGAAATGCAGCCGAAGAGGAAGAAGAACCGGAGTGGAGCAAAAAGACGGCAATGGCTGTACTGGCTGCCTCAACCGTTGCAGTAGCTTATGTTTCAGAAAACCTTGTACATACCTTTCATACAGTTGGTGAGGCATTCGGGTGGACGGAATTATTTATCGGGGTCATTATTGTGGCAATCGTGGGTAATGCAGCGGAACATACTTCGGCCGTACTAATGGCTCTGAAGAATAAAATGGACGTAACGGTTGAAATTGCTGTCGGCTCTACCCTGCAGGTGGCAATGTTCGTAGCGCCGGTCCTAGTGCTTGTATCACTGCTTTTCCCGGATACCATGCCATTGGTATTTTCGATGCCTGAACTGATTGCGATGATCACCGCTGTTTTTCTATTGATCATGATATCCAATGACGGGGAAACAAACTGGTTTGAGGGGCTTACCCTTATTGCCGCATATATCATCATGGGCATTGGCTTTTATCTGTTATGAAGGCGCTGCTATACTTGCCTGCTTATATCCGCCTATAACACTCAATCCGCACGCGGGTAGAGAGGTGCAAGCGGAATTTCCCAGCAATAAAAAAATGACTCTGCCTAATACATTGCAGAGTCATTTTTATGTTCCATTATCTAACGTTAAGTACATACAGTCATCCAAAATTATCATCATTCTTTTTTGCCGGAAAAGCGATTCAATAATTCTAGAATGCTCACATCCTTTTGCTTATGGTATAAAAAGATCAGCGAATTCGTTTTTATTCCTGTTAGCCTGTTATCGTGTTCTTGCGATAAACATTCCTCCCTTTAACTAAGGTGTGTTTGAACGATTTCGCCTCCTTGCTGTTAAGATAGTTTTAGTATACAACATAAATTAAAAATTGTAAATATTCAGAACTTTACAATTTTGTTACAATGAAAATATTTTTGACCTCCAGCATCTGTGCATAGAATGCCATTGCAACGAGAACGATAAGTAACAATATGATAACCTTCTTCAAAAGGAGCGCACACACCATGAAAAGAATAATAAATGTACTATTACTTAGCTTACTTATCTCGTTGGGACCTGCAGCCATTTCTGCAGAAAGCAAACATGCTGAAGACTATACAGTGCTGCAGCAAACTAAGGTGCCGCAGTCTGTGCTGAACATTGCCAAGGAAAATACCTATCCAAACCCGGCTCAGGATCTTCCTTATTTGCAGCCAAGTTCACTGGCCAAGCAATTGACGTCGGCAGCAAAAGTTAAAATTGAAAACCCTGAGCTGATTCACATGCTGAATGAATCAGCAATTGCCAAGGCACCGCTTGCATTTGGCTACCGGGCGACCATTTATTTGGGGCATTGGGCGCTGAATTATCAGTCCGCGGAAACCTCACCTAATTGGGATTATCAAAAAATAAATACCAATTACTTTGATAATCGCGGAAATACCGATATTTACAAAATTCACTACGTTCAAGAAACCCAAAAAACAGTACGCGGAGGGCTTACAGCTAAGATTCCTTCCGCGGAAGATGTGCAAAAGATGATGCTTTTGAAGGCCATCGAGAAAACAGGTTTGCCGCTATCCTTTGAAACCATCATTGGTGCCGGAACGAAAAAAGATCAGGTGTATAATATTCCGCCAAGCAGGCTTGGTTATTTGAATGCCTACGCATCGGCCGTGAACGAAAAAGGAAAAATTACGTATGGTGAAGTGTACCTTGTGCTGAAAGGAAGCAAAAAGCAGTTAATGGTAAAAAATATTACCTCTCAGGGAATTGGCGCCTGGATTCCTGTACATGATCATTTGTCCTTTAGCTTCACAGCGGCTGTACAGCCAAAATAAACTAAATCGCCCGCCCCGCGAGGGGACGGGCGATTATTTGATTAAAGAGCACGGTTTGTTTTTAGATATTTGTCTTCATACTGCGAAAATCAGTATTTGCATAGTAAGCATTTTTTACAAGTACGTTAGGGCCAAGGCATCTTACTGAAGAACAGTGGCAATTAAGCTGAGCGGCAAGCTTCGAGTTCATCCATGTTTCATAAGACTGGGACAGAGGGCTTGTTGTTATATTGCCAAGTGAAGGAGCGTCTCCGAAATCTGTTACAATGACTTCTCCTGTAAATATATTTACGTTAAGGCGTGAGCGTCCATCCGGATCATTTCGCACAGTCACTTTTTTCGAACTATATAGCCTCTTAAGCAGTTCGAGATCTTCAGGTTTGCTGCTGCACGGATAAAACGGCAAAGTTCCAAAGAGCATCCACACATCTTCATTTCTGATATCGAGTAAATGATGAATGGCTTCCCTGGTCTTTTCCAAAGGCAGGGTTTCAAGAGCTGATGCAAAATCGCTAGGATACATAGGATGAACCTCATGTCGCTGACATCCCATTTCTTCGGTGATTTGTTTATGTATGTGCTCAAGGTGCGGCAAGGTTCGCTTGTTCAGCATGGTTTCTGCTGAAACAAGAACTCCTGCCTGAGCCAGGGAACGTGAATTTTCAATCATTCTATAAAAAAGCTTAGCTCTTTGCTCGCGAGTCGGCTTTCGATCCATCATGGCGAAGCCGCCATCAATAAAGTCATCCAGCGTACCCCAGTTGTGTGAAATATGAAGAACATCGAGGTAGGGGGCAATTTCCAAATAACGATCAAGATCAAGAGTCAGATTTGAATTAATCTGGGTCCGGACCCCTCTGCTTCGCGCATATTTAAGCAGGGGCAGCACATAATTCTTTACACTTTTCAGTGATAACATAGGCTCGCCGCCCGTAATGCTTAAGGACCTTAACGCCGGAATTTCTTCAAGACGTGATAAAAGGAGTTCAAGAGGAAGGGCCACTGGATCTTTAGGCTGCAGTGTATAACCGACAGCACAATGTTCACAGCGCATATTGCAAAGTGTGGTTGTAGTGAATTCCACATTTGTCAGAGCCAGCTTGCCATACTCTTCAATATCCATATATGCTTCCCATGGGTCATGTTCAGGTGTGATAGGGTTTAAAAGGTTTCTTTCTGAAAGTTTCATTTTTTTATCTCCTTACTTTTTAGCACTCAATTATTATGGTAAAGGCGGAGAGGAATGTCAATGAATTAAAGTTAAACCTTAAAGCTTTCTAATATGGATTGCACTTTTTGCCTGATTTAGGTAGGATAAAGTGAAACTTCCATCGATGGGGGAAACACGATTAGCAGGATACAGAGAAACTATAGACAGAAGGAGACTGCAATATGGGAAAACCAATACAAAGCAAAGACGGACAGTTAAAGTACCTGAAGGAGCGCCTGAATATGTTTATGGAGGTACTGGAAAACATTGACCCTGAAAGCACGGAGCTGGATGACATCGACCGATTGATTGTTATCATTGATGAGCTTGAAACAAAAATTGAACAATTCAAAACACGTGAAGAGTAGGCTCTTCATTTTATGATATCCATGCTCAGAACATGCGAAACCCTTGTGAAGTGCCGCAAGGTTTTTCTTTTTGGCTGTTTTCGTCAACTTGGCTGTTATGAAACAATGTGACTGATTTCCGCCCCAGACAATCCCAGCGTCGTCTCTTCTTTAACGAATATCTTCCATTTCAATCAGTGCCTTAACAGAAAAACAGGACTCCCCGTCTTAGACGGGAAGTCCTGTTTGCTATTACTGAATGGAAATAATGCCCCTTTCTCCTTGTTCAGCTTTTCCTTGCTTCTTTACATGAAGCTTTGTCAGGTTCGTAAAGATAACAGGTGTAATAGTAGAAGGTGCATTATTTTTTATAAAATCAAGATTGAATGTCAGGATTTCCTGGCCTTTTGCAACTCCTTCTCCTTCATTAACATGAACAGTGAATCCCTCGCCTTGAAGATTGACTGTATCGAGGCCAACATGGATCAGGATCTCGTACCCCTCTTTGGATCGAATGCCAATTGCATGCCTGGTCGGAAAGATGTTGATAATTTCACCGTCCACAGGAGAAACTACAGAACCATTCACAGGCAATATGCCAAAACCATCACCCATCATTTTTTGTGAAAATACCGGATCGGGAATTTCCTCTATCGGAATGATTTCCCCATCGATCGGCATTACAAAATTCTCATTATTCAATGGGAGCATGCCGGCTGTTACCGGCACATCCTGGCAGTCGCTGCTGTCCATGCTTACAGCACTCATATCCAATCTCTTCATGGCATCAGCAACGAATTCCACTTCTGTACCGACGATTATTTGCAGATTTTTTTTATTTAACTTCATAACGCCTCTGGCTCCATGAGCTTTTAAGGAGGAATCATCTACCTTTTCCATGTCTTTCACATTCAGGCGAAGGCGTGTTGCGCAGTTATCAATATTTGAGATATTTTCTTTTCCTCCAATATCATTGATAAAATGATAGGCCATCCTTTCAAACTTATCGCTGCTCAATGTGACAGGTGCAGAGGTCTCCTGCTCCTGCCCGAGTTCAATGTCATCTTCGCGTCCGGGCGTTTTAAGATTGAAGGCTTTGATTAAGAAATAAAAAACAAGGAAATAAACGATTGCATAAATTACTCCGACCAGCAGGATCAATAATGGTTTTTGTGCAATATTAAAGTTCAGCACATAATCAATGGCACCCGCTGAAAAAGTGAATCCATCTTTAATTCCGAGCAGGGAAGTTATCCACATAGAAAGCCCTGTTAATACAGCGTGCACTCCATATAGAAGGGGTGCTATAAACATAAATGAAAACTCGATAGGTTCTGTTATTCCTGTAAGGAAGGATGTCAGGGCAAGTCCTATGAACATCCCTGAAACTTGCTTTCTTTTTTCTGGCTTGGCTGCTGCAATTATGGCAAACGCCGCAGCAGGAAGACCGAACATCATGACCGGGAAGAAGCCAGTCATGTAAGACCCGGCAGTCGGATCGCCGGCAAAAAATCTGGCGATATCCCCGGCTTTACCCTGATATTCACCAAACTGGAACCAAAATAGGCTATTTAAAACATGGTGCAAGCCTAATGGAATCAGCAGACGATTTAATAATCCAAAAAGACCTGATCCGACGGCTCCTAAATCAATCAGCCAATTTCCGACTGCGTTGATGGCATCCTGTACCGGCGGCCAGGCATATCCTGCGATTCCTGCTAAAATAACCATCGCAAGTGATGTTATGATCGGAACAAAACGCCTTCCGCTAAAAAAGCCGAGCCATTCAGGCAGCTTAATATCATGAAACCGATTATATAAAAGACCAGCAATGATCCCCGCTATGATACCGCCGAGAACCCCCATATTGATGCCCTTGTCCAACGATTTCGCGCCTTCTGTCAATACTAAATAACCAATGGCCCCTGAAAGTGCTGCAGCGCCATTGCTGTCCTTAGCGAATCCCATGGCCACCCCAATTGCAAAAATTAAGGGCAAATTTGCAAAAACGGCGTTTCCTGCATTTAGTATAAAGGGAATATTTAATAAATCAGGCTGTCCAAAACGCAGCAAAAGTCCGGCAGCCGGCAATACAGCAATAGGAAGCATTAGTGCTTTTCCGATTCGTTGCAAAAATCCTAACATATGTCCTCACTCCTATTCTTATTGTATTAACAGTAATGAAAGCGATTAATTAACGGAAACATCATATCATGCAAATTATGTATATGTCTATACCAATTTCAGCTAATGAAGTAATTGAAAACTGGGTTTTAACTGATTTTAAAAGGATATTATTCATGAAAATTTGTAAAACATCACCACTAATTATAAACTGCAGTGGAATTAGAGAGGGGAGAATCTGTAGGGGAATCAGCAGACAAGATGCGGCGGGCCGATAAATTAAATATTAAATAAAATTGGTATAGACGACTATAAATGGTTGATGATAAAGTAAAGATGTTGAAACTGAAAGGAAGTTATGAAGATGAATTCCATAGACAATCCTATTTTACTTAAAGACATTGAAATCTATACAGCCAGCAAAATTATCGAACATGGATTCATTAAAATAAAAAACCAAAAAATTATTGAGCTTGGACCTCTTGAAGACCTGGCAGATGAAGAAGGCTGCAAGACTATGGAGATCCCCGGCGGATATACCGCAGTTCCTGGATTTATTGATGTCCATATACATGGTGTAAATGGCGCTGATGTGATGGATTCAACCATAGAAGCGCTGGAGACGATGTCCAGCGCATTGCCAAAAGAAGGTACAACAAGCTTTCTGGCTACGACGATGACACAAGCAGTTGAGGAAATTGAGAAAGCGCTGCAAAACGCGGGAGAGTATATTTCAAACCGCCAATCTCCAGGCAAAGCTGAAGTGCTCGGAATTCATCTGGAAGGGCCATTTGTTAATGCAAATAAAGCAGGGGCCCAGCCTGTCCATCATATAAAGGATCCTGATTTAAAGCTGTTTAAAAGCTGGGAGAACCTTGCGGGCGGCACAATCAAGCTGGTCACCCTGGCACCGGAACAGCCAGGCGGCCTTGAGATGATCCGCTATCTAAAAGAAAACGGAATTATTGCCTCTATAGGACACTCTGATGCTATCTATGAGGAAGTTATGGATGCGATTGATGCAGGGGCCAATCATGTTTCACATTTATACAACCAGATGAGAGGACTTCACCATCGCGAGCCAGGAGTTGTCGGAGCGGCGTTTCTGAGAAATGAATTAAAAGCTGAACTTATTGCAGACGGAGTTCATGTACGCCCGGAAATGGCGGCGCTTGCTCTAAAGCAGAAAAGCAAAGACGGCCTGATTTTAATAACGGATGCCATGCGGGCAAAGTGCCTGAAAAATGGCCAATATGACCTGGGCGGCCAGGACGTCACAGTAGAAAATGGCATGGCGGTTTTAGCGGACGGAACGCTTGCGGGAAGCATTCTGAAATTAGGAAAAGCAGTGACAAACATGATGTCCTTTACAGGCTGCACGCTTAGGGACGCCATTGATATGGCTTCTTCAAATCCTGCCAGGCAATTAAATATATACGACCGGAAAGGAAGCATTGAAGCAGGAAAGGATGCAGATATAGTCATTCTTGATGAAAATCACGAGGTATTTCTTACATTATGCCGGGGGGAAATTGCTTATATCAGAGGAGGAATACAGAAATGAAGACAATCATAGTTAAAGATTATGAAGAAATGAGCCAAAAAGCTGCCGGATATATTATTAAAAAAGTGCGGGAAAACCCTAAGCTAACACTTGGCCTTGCAACTGGGGGTACACCTGTTGGAACATACAGGAACCTGATTGAGGACCATAAAAAAAACGGCACCTCCTACAAGCATGCCACAACCTTTAACTTGGACGAGTATGTGGGCCTGCCTCAGGAGAATCCGCAAAGCTATCGTTCCTTTATGGATGATAACCTTTTTAACCATATTGATATTATTAAAACGGAAACACATGTCCCAAGCGGAAATAAAGAGACACTTCATACAGAATGTGAAAAGTATGAAAAGTTACTGAGCGACCATGGCGGCGTGGATCTTCAGCTTTTAGGAATTGGGGGTAATGGACACATCGGTTTTAACGAACCTGGCACTTCATTTGATTCCAAAACCCATATTGTTGACCTTGCACCTTCTACTATAGAGGCAAACAGCAGGTTTTTTGAAAGCGAGCAAGAGGTTCCGACACAGGCGATTACAATGGGTATTCAAACAATCATGAACAGCAGGGAGATTCTCCTTATCGTCTCTGGAGAAAATAAGAGGGAGGCCCTGTCACAGCTTTTGAATGGAGAAGAAGTGAGTGAGAGCTTCCCTGCCTCGGTGCTCAGAAACCACCCGTGTGTTACAATCATTGCAGATGAATCAGCAAGTGCAAACATCAAATATGGTATTTAAAGGAAAGGTTCGGTTGAATGGCGAATGATAAATAAAAATTCTCCTATTCCTATCTATTATCAGCTTGAGGAGCATATTAAGGAACTAATTGAAAACGGCGAGTTAAAACCGGGAGATTCGCTTCCTGCCGAAAGAGAGTATGCCGAAAAATATCAAATTAGCAGGATGACTGTCAGACAGGCATTTACACAGCTTGTTAATGCCGGATACCTGCACAGGCTGCAGGGGAAGGGCACATTTGTATCACAGCGGAAAATAGAACAGCCGCTTCAGGGCCTGACCAGTTTTACAGAGGATATGAAGGCAAGGGGCCTTGCGCCTGGCAGCCAATTAGTGAACTTTGAAATCATTCCTGCCGCAAGCCAGATTGCCCACACTTTATCCATAGGTGAATATGGCCCTGTTTACGAAATAAAAAGAATCCGTCTGGCTGATGACGTTCCTATGGCCCTGGAGACCAACTATATTTCTGCAAACCTTATTAAAGGCCTTACAGAAGATATCGTGAACCGCTCTTTGTATGCCTATATAGAGGAACAGCTTGGCTTTCATATAGAACATGCTTCACAGGTCATTGAGTCTTCAATTGCAAGCAAAATGGAAGCGAAATTCCTCAAAATCCAAACAGGTGCGCCTGTTATGCGAATCGAGAGGAATACGTTTTTGAAAGACGGCACACCGGTTGAGTTTGTTAAATCTTCTTATCGTGCAGATCGTTATAAATTCATGATTTCTATGAAACGCTGAAACAAAAAGGTGGAAGCTCTTAACATGTTTAATCCATATTTTAAGAAAATTAAACAACTGATAGATACCGTGGAAAAAGAGGAAATTGGAGCGATTAACAACGCAGCAAACAAAATTGCAGAGTGCATCCAAGCCGATGGAATACTCCATGTTTTCGGCTGCGGCCATTCTCATTTGCTGGGTGAAGAGCTTTTTTACCGGGCAGGAGGGCTTGTGCCTGTCAGTCCGATTTTAATCGAGGATTTAATGCTGCATAAAGGCGCCGTACGTTCTTCTAAGCTCGAACGGCAAAATGGCCTTGCCAGGGAGTTTATGCAGGATATTTCCATAAAGCCGGGAGATGTCATGATTGTTGCTTCTACTTCTGGCAGAAATCCCGTCCCGATTGATGTAGCAGATACAGCAAGGGAAAGGGGAGCCTTTGTGATTGTAATCACTTCGCCCCGCTATGCCAATTCTCAATCTTCCCGGCATAGCAGCGGGAAATACCTTTATCAAGCAGGTGATCTTACAATCGACAACCACATTGAAGCTGGAGACACGCTTATGAAGGAAGAAGCATTGGATATTGGTTTTGGCTCTGGATCAACTATCATTGGCATGGCCATACTTAATGGAATCATAACAGAAGCCGTAAAAATAATGATTTCAAAAGGTTTTACACCACCTATATTTAAAAGCGGCAATGTGGATGGTGCAAAGGAGCATAACAGCAAGCTGATTGACCGCTATAAAAACAGAATTCCGATGCTGGAATCCTGAATGAAGATGGGCTGATGCTCATCTTTTTTTTTAGGCTGTTTTCGTAAACTTTGTTGTATGAAACAAGTGGTTGATTTCCGCTCCAGGATGCTCGCTTTCCGCCTCGGCTGTGCCTGCGGGGTCTCACCTTCCCGCTAATCTAAGCAGGAGTCTCGCACCTTACGCTCCAATCAGCCTGACTTAGCAAAGGGAACGCCTCACTAACAAAAAAAACAACAACAATCTTTAAGAAAAGTTCCTTTTTTATGATTCCAAGCAGCACGGCGAAAAACAGCAGACAGTCTCAAACATCATCTTTTCGAAATAAAACGTTAGATGTATAATGAAACGGGGAAATGACTAAATTTTCTTAAGTTTATGTTCAAAGCATTCAGCACAGGGGAATGACCAAGAGGGGGAAATGCAGTATGAATATCGAGAAATTTCAAGAAAGCATGTACAGCTTAATTGTGGAAACGTCTACAAACCTTCCGAAAGATGTGCGCAGAGCCATTAAACAGGCGAAGCAGCTTGAAAATGCGGGAACCCGTTCTGCCATGAGTTTATCAACCATCACTGAAAATATAACAATGGCAGATGACAATGTATCGCCGATTTGCCAGGATACAGGTCTGCCGACTTTTAAAATCAAAACGCCGGTTGGGGTAAACCAGCTAGAAATTAAAAGTGCAATCAAAAATGCAATGGTATTGGCTACAAAAGCGGGCAAGCTTCGTCCAAATGCAGTTGATTCATTGACAGGGGACAACAGCGGAGACAACCTTGGCGAAGGATTGCCAGTTATGAAATTCGAACAATGGGAAAAGGATTATATAGATGTCCGCCTGATTTTAAAAGGCGGCGGCTGTGAAAATAAAAACATTCAGTATAGCCTGCCATGCGAGCTGGAAGGACTAGGGAAAGCAGGACGTGATCTAGACGGGATCCGTAAATGCATTCTTCATTCTGTGTATCAGGCCCAGGGACAAGGCTGCAGTGCGGGATTTATCGGAGTGGGCATCGGCGGCGACCGTTCATCCGGCTATGATTTGGCCAAGCAGCAGCTTTTCAGGAGCAATGATGATATTAACCCGCATGAAGATCTAAGAAAGCTTGAAGAATATATTATTAAAAACGCCAACGAGCTTGGAATCGGGACTATGGGCTTTGGCGGGGAAACGACTCTTTTAGGCTGCAAAATCGGCGTCATGCACCGTATACCTGCAAGCTTCTTTGTATCTGTTGCATATAATTGCTGGGCTTTCCGCAGGCTTGGTGTGGCCATCCATCCGGAAACCGGCGAAATCAATGAATGGCTCTATCAGGAAGGCGAAAAAATTGATTTTGGTGCCGAAAGAGAAACAGCTGACGTTGAATCAGCAGCGGCAGCAGAAGATGCTGCTCCAGCCAGCCGTGAAGTAGTATTGACTGCTCCTATCACAGAGGAACAGATTCGTGAATTAAAAGTGGGCGATGTGGTCCATATAAATGGGATGATGTACACAGGACGCGATGCCATCCATAAATATCTGTCCGAACATGATTCACCTGTAGACTTGAATGGACAAATCATCTACCACTGCGGTCCGGTCATGCTCAAAGACCAGGAAGGCAACTGGCATGTAAAAGCTGCCGGACCTACAACAAGCATCCGTGAAGAGCCCTACCAGGGAGACATCATGAAAAGGTTCGGCATACGCGCTGTAATTGGAAAAGGCGGAATGGGCCCTAAAACGCTTGCTGCCCTGCAGGAGCATGGTGGCGTATACCTGAATGCCATCGGAGGTGCAGCACAATATTATGCTGACTGCATCAAGTCTGTTGAAGGTGTCGATTTGACACAGTTCGGTATCCCGGAAGCCATGTGGCACTTAAAGGCAGAGGGCTTCACTGCAGTCGTGACCATGGATTCCCATGGAAACAGCCTGCATAAAGATGTACAGCAATCCTCGCTTGAGAAGCTGTCACAGTTTAAAGAACCTGTGTTTAAGTAAAGAACCGTCAGTGAAATGTCAGCTTCCTTATCAGAAGCTGGCGTTTTTTATGGAAAATTTAAAACACAATTGGCTCGAATCACAGAGGAATTGGCTTGAATGTAGCTTAAATCGACATAATTATCCAATTATATGGAAAATCAGGCTAAAGAGATGCAGTTTTTTTAAAAAAAACAGCTCTCGCCCGGACAAACATAAGAGCTTGTACATAAGGTATAGAGAAAGGAGAGTGATTACTATATGAATAACAATTACAAGCATAACAATTACATCTTATACTTTCTTGCCATCTTGAGCGGCTTTGCTTTGGTTATTCTTCCGGGACTAGTGACAGCTGGTGCGCTTGCTTCCTTCGTTGCGTCCATCGCCCCTGTTGCTATTAGCATTGGCTTGATTACTGTTGTTGTTTTCTCTCTTGTTTTAATTTATTTGGCATTTAAATCACTATTTGCCTAAGAAATAAAACGGGGGCTCTATTTTCAAAATAGGGCCCTTTTCTATGCCGTATATTTTCCCTCCAACTCCAAACAATAAAAAAAAGAAATGGATGGAGGAAATAAGGTGAAGAAATATATTCTCCTGATCATGCTGTTAACGCTGCTGCCTTTGCACGCAAATGCCGGGCCGTCTAATACATCTTATAACTGGGGTTTTAATAAAGGGAAGAATGGACAGCCAGCTGAAGCAGGGGCCATGTATGATAACATGATAAAAAAATATGGTGCAGTCTATAAAGGGGATTCTGCTAAAAAAGACATTTACTTAACATTTGATAATGGCTATGAAAACGGCTATACCGGAAAAATTCTGGATGTTATGAAAAAGCAGCATGTGCCTGCCGCATTTTTTGTAACAGGCCATTACTTAAAATCAGCTCCAGACCTTGTGAAAAGGATGGCGGCGGAAGGGCATATTGTCGGGAATCACTCTTGGAGCCATCCAGATATGTCAAGAACCGCAGATGCTGTCATTAAATCCGAGCTGCAAAAGGTAAAAGATGAAACACAGAAAATCACGGGACAAAAAACGATGAGCTACTTAAGGCCTCCGCGAGGGGTGTTCAGTGAGCGGACTATGGATGTTGCCAGAAAAGAGGGATATTATCATATTTTCTGGTCTCTTGCTTATAAGGATTGGATTACCGATGAGCAAAAGGGTGCGCAATATGCACATGATGCTGTAATGAAGCAAATTCATCCTGGAGCGATTTTGCTGCTTCACACTGTTTCCAAGGATAACGCGGACGCTCTGGACTCGATCATCACGGATCTGAAAAAACAGGGCTATGTATTTAAAAGCCTTGATGATTTAATGATTAAAGATCATTTGCCGGATAAAATGCTCTATTGATGCAGCGGCATTAAAGTGAAAGAGCTGTCTCTTTGCTTTGATGCCGTTTTTTCTATTGAGCTTATTATTGAAGGGGACAAGTATTATTGCCGGAAACATGCTATAATACGTGGAAAACTGCTAAAGGAAGATGACTGTGTGGACTGAAAAATTATCGGTGCAGGCCCCTTATAACTTTGAACTGGTTCTTGAACGCCTGCTGCTTGATCCGCTGCATGCAGTGGACGCGGAAAACAAAACTGTTAAGGTCCCTCTTACTATAGAAGGAAATCCTCTGGTGTTCACAGTAAAAAGCATGGGGAGTACAGAAGAGCCGCTGTTTGAAATACAAGGTGAGACAACGGAATTTAAAGACCTGGCCCTTCAGCGTATAAAGAAAATTTTTCATTGGCATCAGCCTTTACATACAATAACTTCGCATTTTGAGGGCTCGGATTTAAAAGAAATATTCGCTGAACATCGCGGAACGGCCATCGTTCTAGATTTTGATTATTACAGCTGTTTAGTTAAATGCATTATCCATCAGCAATTGAACCTCGCCTTTGCACACACCCTGACGGAGAGATTCGTGCATGCATTCGGCTTTCAAAAGGAGGGTGTATGGTTTTATCCTGCTCCCGAAACAGCTGCTGCACTGACAGTCGAGCAGCTGAGAAAGCTTCAATTCAGCACCCGAAAAGCAGAATATGTGATTGGGCTTTCTGGCCTGATTGCAGATGGAAGCTTGAACCTGGAGGAACTGGCTCAAAAGCCAGATGAAGAAATCATCAATACATTAATAAAGATACGGGGGATTGGAAAGTGGACAGCCGAAAATTTTCTTTTATTCGGTGCAGGGCGTCCAAATCTTTTCCCGAAAGCAGATATCGGCATCCAAAATGCACTGAAGCAATTATATGGATTGGATA
Source organism: Bacillus sp. OV322 (assembly GCF_900112495.1). Classification (GTDB taxonomy): domain Bacteria; phylum Bacillota; class Bacilli; order Bacillales; family DSM-1321; genus Peribacillus. Next base: position 78,098 of record NZ_FOMA01000007.1, on the reverse strand, counting down.
CTAAACCAAATCAGGATGAAATGGAAAGCTACAGCAAGAGCTGGGCGCCATTTTTAAGCTATGCATCCCTTTATTTATGGAGAAGCATTGAAAAACGGAGTGAGAAGAAATGAAAACAGAAGATAACCAATTGGAAGTTAACCAGACTTTCCCCTTAACAATAAAAAGACTTGGCATTAACGGTGAAGGAGTCGGCTATTTTAAACGGAAAGTCGTCTTTGTGCCAGGAGCTCTTCCAGGAGAAGAAATTGTGGCTGAAGCTGTTAAAGTACAGTCTAAATTCTCAGAAGCGAAGATTAAAACAATACGTAAACCTTCCCCGGACCGCATCAACCCTCCTTGTCCGGTGTATGAAGAGTGCGGCGGATGCCAGCTTCAGCATATGAGCTACAGCAGGCAGCTCACAGAAAAGCGTGATATCGTAATCCAGTCCATGGAGCGTTACGGTAAAGTGCCGCTGGATTCATTGAATATAAAAGAAACGATTGGAATGGAAGATCCGTGGTTTTACCGTAATAAAAGCCAATTTCAGGTCGGCCTTAAAAACGGGAAAGTGATTGCAGGGCTATATGGATTGAATTCACATGATTTGATTGATATCCCTAATTGCATTGTACAGCATCCAAAAAGCAATAAAGCAACAAGGATGATTAAGAAAATCCTTACAAATCTTGGCATTTCAATTTATAACGAGAGAAAGAAAAAAGGCGCTATCCGGACAATCATCACCCGTGTAGGATTTGAAACCGGCGAAGTCCAGGTCGTGCTTGTCACAAACACGGAAGAGCTGCCGCAAAAGGATAAGCTGATTGAATTGATCAAAAGTCAGCTTCCTGAAGTAAAGTCCATCATTCAAAATGTGAACAATAAAAATACATCCCTGATTTTTGGCGACAAAACGATCCTGCTGGATGGGGAACAGGTAATTACCGAAACACTTGGAGACCTATCGTATGAACTGTCAGCACGGACATTCTTCCAGCTGAATCCGATCCAGACTGTTAAATTATACGATGAAGTCAAAAAGGCAGCAGCTTTGACAGGCACTGAAAAAGTTGTGGATGCTTATTGCGGAGTCGGCACGATCGGCCTATGGCTTGCTGGCGATGCCAAAGAAGTCCGTGGTATGGACACAATCAGAGAATCTGTCGAAGACGCAAGGCAAAACGCAAAGCGCCATAAAATGAACAACGTAAAATATGAAACAGGAAAAGCAGAAAACATCCTGCCGCGCTGGGCCAAAGAAGGCTGGAAGCCAGATGTGCTTGTTGCCGACCCGCCAAGAAGCGGCTTAGATGACAATCTGCTGCAAACGATCCTGAAAGTACAGCCGAAGAAAGTCATATACGTATCCTGCAATCCATCCACACTTGCGAAGGACCTGCAGATCCTAAGCAAGAGCTACAAAGTAAAATACATGCAGCCTGTCGATATGTTCCCGCAGACAGCTCATGTGGAAGTTGTAACGGAATTGGAATTGAAGATTTAATAACAAAATACCATTGCATTGCCAGAATGACCCTTATTTCGTGGAATTTTTGCGATTTCGGGGTTTTTTCCTTTTGAATTCTTGTTTTGTTCAGGGCTTTTAAGCAAAGCCAAAGCAGAGGAGGCTGGATGAATGGCAGATACTAAAAGAGATAATTTTGGTTGTAAAGAGAATATGATGCTAAAATAAATTCCGGGCCAGTTTGATAAAAAGTGCCTAAGCATGGTATAAGTGTAGATGAAGCAGGGACATGCTGCTTTTTAATTTTGGGCTGCGATTTTCGGTAACCCATTATGAGAGGATTGAAATTTGAAGATGAACGATAATTTTTGGCGTGATTTACCGCGTCCATTTTTTATACTGGCTCCAATGGAGGATGTGACGGATGTTGTTTTTCGTCATGTAGTGAGTGAAGCAGCCAGACCTGATGTATTTTTTACTGAGTTTACGAACTCTGAGAGTTATTGTCACCCTGAGGGGAAACAGAGTGTGCGCGGACGTTTGACTTTTACTGAGGATGAACAGCCGATGGTAGCCCATATATGGGGGGATAAGCCTGAAAACTTCCGGAAAATGAGTATTGGCATGGCGGAAATGGGCTACCGGGGAGTGGATATCAATATGGGCTGTCCTGTACCTAATGTGACACAAAATGGGAAGGGAAGCGGCCTGATCCTCCGTCCAGAGGTTGCAGCAGAATTAATACAAGCAGCTAAAGCAGGAGGCTTGCCTGTAAGTGTAAAGACAAGGCTTGGTTTCACGGATGTCGATGAATGGAAAGGGTGGCTGACCCACATTCTGAAACAAGACATTGTTAATCTTTCCATTCATCTGCGTACAAGGCAGGAAATGAGCAAAGTGGATGCTCACTGGGAACTGATCCCGGAAATCAAAAAACTTCGTGACCAGGTGGCACCAGGCACACTCCTGACAATCAACGGAGATATCCCTGACCGTCAAACTGGCTTACAGCTCGCCAATCAATACGGTATAGACGGGGTTATGATTGGGCGCGGCATTTTCAATAATCCATTTGCCTTTGAAAAGCAGCCAAAAGAGCATAGCAGTAAGGAATTGCTTGATCTCTTAAGGCTGCATGTGGATCTTCATGATAAATATTCAAAACTAGAGCTGCGTTCGTTCAAGGCCCTTCATCGCTTTTTCAAGATATATGTCCGCTCCTTTCCCGGCGCAAGTGAATTAAGAAATCAATTAATGAACACAAATTCAACAGATGAAGTCCGCTCATTGCTCGATAAATTTGTATCAGAAAATCTTTAAGGGTACAGGAGAGCAGGACTTGATTCCGGGAGTTTGAATGTTTCCTTAGCAGTTAATTGGCTGGTGTGAAGGCGGTATAGAACCGGATCCGTACCGCCAATTTTTTTGCTTTGTTTTTTTGTTAGTACAGTACTCTATTTCAGGATGTTTAGCAGACCGGAGGGAGCATGACTTATGACAGTCTGCTCTTGTGTTTCTTTGCAGCAGTGTAATAGTTAATTTTTTCAAGAATAAGCTCTACCGGGGCGAATTTCGTTCAAATATAGTAAAATAGATAGAGAATGTTATAGACGAAAGGAATTAACTAACATGACATACAAAATGATTGTCCTCGATTTAGATGATACATTGCTGCGTAATGATTTGACGATTTCTCCAAGGACCAAGCAGGCCTTGATGGATGCCCAGGAAATGGGGGCTAAGGTTGTACTGGCTTCAGGGCGGCCGACAAGTGCGATGCTTCCGATTGCTGAGGAACTGAAATTAAAGGAGTACGGCAGCTTTATTCTTTCTTTTAATGGAGCGAAAATAATCAATTGCCAAACAGGGGAGGAATTGTTCAGCTCTACATTGCCGACTGAAACAATCCATCAATTATATGACATCAGCCGCAGGGAAAACGTCTTGATCCATACGTATGTCGGAGATACGATTGTGACTGAAGATGCAAATCCGTACACAGATGTTGAAGGCCAGCTGACTAACCTGCCAATACACGTTGTAGATAGCTTTAAAGAGGCTGTAACAGAGCCGGTTGTGAAAGCATTAATGCTTGAAGAACCTGATTTTCTTAAAAAAGTGGAAGAAAAGCTTCAGAAAGAATTTGCAGGAAGCTTAAGCGTAATGCGGTCAAAACCATTCTTCCTCGAGTTCACTGAAGCAGGTGTAACAAAAGGGACCAGCCTGAACTCTCTTATCGGCAAGCTTGGCATCAGCCGTGATGAAGTGATAGCGGTCGGCGACAGCAATAATGACTTATCTATGATTGAATTTGCAGGCCTTGGAGTTGCCATGGGAAATGCAACTGATGAAATAAAAGCAAAAGCTGATTTTATCACAGATTCTAATATGAATGACGGCGTTGCTAAAGTAGTTGAAGAGTTTATTCTAAAAACAGTATCTGTACAATAAACCGGGTCTTTTTGCTATGGTAATTGTGAATACTTTCACATCACTTTCCTATAATGATGGAGCAGAAGCAGGGTGCCACAAGCAAAAATCTATCTGCAAGGCTGTTTTTGTAAGCTTTGTTGCTATGAAACAAGTGGTTGATTTCCGCTCCAGGATGCTCGCTTTCCGCGGGGCGGGCGGTGAGCCTCCTCTGCTGCGCATGCGGGGTCTCACCTTCCCGCTAATCCCGCAGGAGTCTCGCACCTTACGCTCCAATCAACCCGATTTAACAATGTGATTGCCTCACAGGACTCATTCAAAAACAACAATTTTTAAGAAAAGAGCCATCCGCAAAAAGAAGATTTAATATTGTAGAAAGGCAGCTTCCGTCTTATCAGCGGAGTTGCCTTTTTTACCGTTAGCTCTGTTATAGTTCTATTGCTTTTCACTGCTTTAATACATAATCGTACAGGTAAATCTGTAAAACATGTCTCTGACGTGTTAAGCTAGTTATTCAATGGCCGGCAGGTAATGGGTATTGATGAAGGATACTGGAGATACAATATTAAGGATTATACTTAATGATATTTATTACAATAAAGTATAAAGCAATAATGCTTTGACTTTCCAAGCAGGGGGAACTAAAGATGGTTATGGATAATAATGATATATTAATTAGATTGAGATATGCACTGGATATTAAAAATACAGATATGGTAAAGATTTTTAATCTTGGAGGCATCGAAACATCTAAAGAAGAAGTGCTGAAAATGCTTATTAAATCCAAGGACAGTTATTATGATGAAGCAGGCAATGATGATCCGGAAGAAGAGAATATAAAAGTCGATAATTACACGCTAGAATCATTTTTAAATGGACTTATTGTATTTAAACGGGGAAAACAAGAAACAAAACCTGGACAGCCTGAAAGACCGGCAATTACCATCAAAAATAATGGCAGCGTCAATAACGTCTTACTGAAGAAATTAAAAATAGCACTATCACTAACAAGCGAAGATATGATTGAAATATTAGATGACGCGGGAGTCGTTATATCTAAAGGGGAATTAGGCGCATTATTAAGAAAAGAAGGACATAAGAATTATAAAGCTTGCGGTGACCGGTACGCCAGGAATTTCCTGAAGGGATTAGCTTTAAGTTACAGAGCATAATGGAATGCCAGTTTTAAATTTTAGCGTGAAACATTTATTAAATAAATACTGTTTTGCTACATAGGTATGAATGAAGGCAGTCACCCACAGGGCGGCTGCCTTTTCATTGGTATAAATAAAACACTAGCCTGTGAATGGTTTGTACATAATAAACCTTAAACGCGTCAATTATGCAGGGTGCGGGTATAATATGATGTATGTTGATATTTATCAGGCTTCCTGGTTCTGGAAGAAAAAATAAGTGAGAACAATGCCGATGGTTTACTGTAAAACAAAGAAAGGGGAGAGATGATGAAAAAAGAAATAAGTGAAACAGGCTGGAATTTTGACAATAGTTATGCACGCCTTCCTGAATCGTTTTTTACAAATATCGAATTAAATCCGGTACGCTCGCCTGAGCTGGTTATTCTTAATAAACCGCTGGCTGTATCATTGGGACTTAACGCTTTGGAGCTTCAAAGTGAAGATGGTGTAGAAGTGCTGGCAGGCAACCGCATACCTGAAGGAGGTATGGCACTTGCCCAAGCTTACGCCGGGCATCAGTTCGGGCAATTGAATATGTTAGGTGATGGACGGGCTTTACTGCTGGGAGAGCAGATTACTCCTGGAGATGAGCGTGCTGATATTCAGCTTAAGGGTTCAGGCAGGACCCCTTATTCCCGCGGAGGAGACGGGAGAGCAGCACTCGGGCCGATGCTGCGTGAATATATCATCAGTGAAGCCATGCATGCACTCGGTATTCCTACTACCCGCAGTCTGGCAGTGGTGAAAACTGGCGAGACCATAAACCGCGAAACAGTGCTGCCGGGTGCAGTTATGACGCGCGTGGCTGCCAGCCATCTTCGTGTGGGAACTTTTCAATATGCTGCAGGTGCAAAAGCGGTAACAGCTGGAGAACTTCAAGTATTAGCAGATTATGCTTTGAAGCGCCATTTCCCTGAGGTGGAAGATGATGAAAATCGATATCTTTCCCTGCTTCAGGAAGTAATCATACGCCAGGCTGCCCTGATTGCAAAATGGCAGCTGGCTGGTTTTATCCACGGAGTAATGAATACCGACAATATGGCGATAAGCGGGGAAACCATTGATTATGGCCCTTGCGCATTTATGGATGTGTATGATCCGGCAACAGTTTTCAGTTCCATTGATATTCAGGGACGCTATGCTTTTGCAAATCAGCCGAATATAGGCGGCTGGAACCTTGCGCGATTCGCTGAATCCCTGCTGACTCTGCTGCATGATGATCCAAAAGAGGCTGTCAAGCTGGCCCAGGATGCAATCTCGGAATTTCCTAAGCTATATCACCAAAACTGGCTGGCTGGAATGAGAGCAAAACTAGGTTTGTTTAATGAAGAGGAAGATGATCAGGCACTTATCGAAGATCTTCTCAGCATGATGCATGAATATAAAGCGGATTATACGAATACCTTCCGTGCATTAACGTTGGACAACCTTGAGGACATAGAGATGTTTGGTGCAGAGGAATTTGCTAAGTGGCAAGCAGCCTGGAAGGGGAGGCTTGAAAGGCAGGCAGAATCGGCGCACTCATCGAAAGAGCTGATGAAAAGCAGCAATCCAGCCATCATCCCCCGTAACCACAGGGTAGAAGAGGCGCTGGAAGCTGCAAATCAAGGAGACTACAGTGTGATGGAAAAGCTGCTTAAGGCACTTTCTAACCCATACGACTATTCGCCTGAACTGGAAGAATACACGAAACTGCCTGAAACAACAAACTGTGCTTATCAAACCTATTGCGGGACATAATGAGATAAACGCATTACATCGCATCGCAATAAATTAGGTTAATATTTTATCCAGGCTTAAGGCCTCTCCTTATAAAAGGAGAGGCCTTAAATTTGTTGATCCATGATTCTGAGGATTTTTAGCTTTAGTAACCTGAATATTGCGGGTTACTAAAGCTAATCCAAATAATTCTAGCGAGATTGAAAGGTATTGGAGTGGATTAAGGAACTATCCATGCAGAATTATAGGAGTTTATGCCCCGGTGGGAAAACAAACCTAACAGATCATGAAAAAAGCCATTGTTTTACTGACGAAAATGAAGATACTGCCAATGAAGCTTCGATCCAGTTTCAGTTTTATTCATTTATATGTGACTCTTTTTTTTATCCAACTAAATAGGAGATATCCGTTTTTATCATATTAAAAAAGAAGGGGCCACGTTGAAATGTCCATTTGTCTGCTGGGTAATATCGGATGGCCTTATTTGCCGCATATGATATTCATTAAAAATATACATAATATGGTAACAATACAGTGGATTCATGTTAATATTTAGATGACTCAATTTTCTAATGTTAGGAGGGGGTTATGTGGGCGGAGATGCACTCATTTGGATAGTCCTTCTGGTATCGCTATTATGTTTAAATATAATGGCTATATCCTTACACCAAAAGAATAAAATGCCTCTATGGTTATCTGGCATCTGCATTTCGGTAATAGGGCCGATTATAGCTTTTATGTCCGGTTCTATATTTATCAAAATGGCTCATAATGAAGGTAGTACTGGAGAAGGCGCGGGAATTGGTGCCGCGTTTATAGGATTAATTATTGTAGCAAACGGAATCCTTTATTTTGTGATAGGTATCATAAGGGCCATCGTGAAGTTTGCTAAAAGAAAGGTCATATAATAATTTGGAATGACTTGGATAATATCCAAGTCATTTTTTATTCATCCCCCATTCAAGAAATAAAAAGAGCAAAGACAATAATGCTGCACTATCAAAGGAATCAGGACATTCTTTATAAACGCTCTTAATATCTCTACAAAGACTTGCTAGGTGTAAGATTTTTCGTTAGAACCTAAATTACTGCTCAATTCTATTGATACGGAAGGAGAACTGCAAGATTCGTTTTAAAGAATTCATAGAAGAAAAAGATAGTAACAGCTTATTGGAATTTTTATTAAAGAGGCTTTCGGTTAATGATGTGCAAAGAGAACATGAAAAAAGCCATTGTCGCCTCCTATGAAAAAACATGACGCATGAAGATTGGTATACCAATGCGCACTGGGTTTCGAACCCCATCGGGTCCGTTGCCTCCAATGCAATCGGCTCAAAAGGAATGGGAGCTGTCAGAATGTGCTTCCAAAGGTGTATTTCTTTTTATATAGGGTAAAAGAATGATAATGAAGGAATTTCGCAGAAGTCAGTTTCTCTGTTTTTGGGGCAGCGGTTTGGTCAGCTGCCAATCTTTCTTTATCATTCCACTCTTAAAGGGGAGAAAGCATGCATATTCATTTTGAACAGCAAAGTCAATTTGCGATAAAAAAGATTTGGGGAGAGCCCAAACAGGATATTTCTGCAATTTGCTATGATTCAAGAAAGGTTTCAGCGGGTTCTGTTTTTATTTGTATAAGCGGGGAAAATCATGACGGCCACATGTACATAGATCAAGCAATACAAAAAGGAGCATCTGTCATTGCAGGAGATAATCCTGATAAGCTGCAGGCGGGTTTTGATCATAACCCTGGCACTTTATTTATATTAACAGAGGATGCCCGCAGCTTCCTTGCACATCTTTCTATTTTTTATTTTGAACATGTTCACGAAAAGTTACATACTGTCGGAATTACCGGTACAAATGGCAAAACGACTGTCGCTTCTTATGTTCAATCCCTTATGAACAATTTGGGCAGGAATAGCGGTTATTTGGGGACGAATGGAATGTTTTCCTCGAAGGGAAGGATTAGCTTCAGCCAAACTACACCGACTACGCCTGAATCCCTGGATTTGCATTCTATCTTTCAGGAACTGTATAAACAGGGTGATCAGGTGGCTGCAATGGAGGTTACCTCAGTGGCTCTTGAGCAAAAACGTGTAGAGGGAATTGAATTTGATATTGCTGTCCACACAAGTCTGACCCCCGAGCATCTCGAATTCCATCATACCTTTGAAAATTACAAGAATGCCAAGATGAAGCTTTTCCGTCAATCTAAAAAAGCAGTAGTTAATGTGGATGACAAAGGGATGGCAGATGATATTCTGGATTCGTTCAAGGGTCCAATTTTGACGTACAGCCTCAATAAAGCTGCAAATGCTGATGTTACAGCGAATAATATCAAGATTTCTGCAGCAGGTACGGCCTTTGAATTGATTGTAGGCGGAGAATCCTATATTGCCAGTACACCCATTTTTGGCGAATATAACATTGCAAACCTCCTGGCTGCAATCTGCACCGCACTGCATTCAGGGTACTCTATGCAAGAAATTCTTCCGGCGCTTGGTTCGATTGAAAGCCCAGAAGGAAGGCTTGAGGTACTGGCTTTTGGGGAACGGAAAATTATTCTGGACTATGCCCATACACCTCCAGCTTTGAAAAACCTTATTAAAGAAGTGAAAAAGATGCCGCATCGCCGTCTGATCGTGCTGATTACTGGTATTGGAATCAGAGATCGGGAGAAAATGCCTAAAATGGCCCAGGCTATTGAAGGGGAAGCAGATGAAATTGTAGTGTCAGTGGATCACCCCGGCTTTAATGATCCGAATGAGATCATCAGCCATGTAATTGCCGGTTTTAATAAGCCGCTTGCAGGGAATATCCACAGAGCACCAACGCGGCATGAAGGGGTACTGTCCGCTCTCTCTCTTAGCGATAAAGATGACTTGATTGTTTTAACGAGCGGATGCATCAATGGAGCACAGCTGGTAAAGGGGGAGAAAATACCTCATTCCGATAAAGATATCATCCAAGAATATTTTGAACGCAAAGAAGCTGTCTCAAACCTCGATTTTGTGCACGTATAAAACAAAAAAGAGGATTGTATAAAGGATAGCCACCTAAAACTTCACGAAGTCAAATTCTTTATTTTTGAAGAATCTGGCTTTTTTGTTTTCATTAATTATTTTTCTTTTTATTGTAGAAAAATAATCTTAAACCAGCCACTAAAACGATTCCGATAATAAATAATATAAGTTATTTCTTTTGAAAAAAGACCTAAGGCTAAGCTTAAAAATAAAATTATCATTTCTAATGCTTTTTCAGTTTTGTCTTTCAGGATGCTCTCTCCTTTTTTTTATGCCCCTCATCTTACATTTTGAGTTACAAGAGAATTTGTAAGGTGTCTCTTTTTTAAATGAAAAGTAACTCTCTGCTTTTTTTCGATATTTTGAGTGGTTTTTTTGCAACGGGAATTGCTTCCTATACAGGCTAGAATGCCGCCATTTCAACCGTACACTACTATCCTTGTCCAGAAACTACCCTCCAATAGCATCAGCAACTTCTTTCTCGTATACTTTTTTCAGCTTTCCTGCGTCAGCCGTCCGATATTGCTTTTCTAATTTAGTGCGTAATAGTGACCAAACGTAGCCTTGTTCGAACATGTCTCTATCATATTTATGGTCTAATTCCTTTTTGGTTATTCCTAAGCTGTCAGCGAAGGCTGCTTTCGATGGTGGTGAATATTTTTCAAATTTATTAATATATCTATCTAGTTTTTCATTCTCTATATGCACATGATATTTATCTAATGCGATTGCTTTCCATATCTTATATGTATGTGCTTCTTGCTTTGATAATTGGACTACCTGTTTTTTGGACAAGTCTGTTTTGTCATATAATTTTTCTTGTACTAATGTGCGAATGATCCATTTTTTCTGTGAGTCATCATGCACCTTGAAATTTTGAGCTTCCGAGAGAACTTCATCATAAGCTTTTTTGTATTGACTATAAGAATAGTTTGCATGATATTTTTGTTCTTTTTTGCTTTTTAGTTTTACTGTAACTTGCTCAGATGAATTTTTTTGACATCCTGTAATTGAGACTAGGCTAAAAGACAAAAGAAATATGCCTACAAGGACCTTCATAGACGAGCTCCTTTAAAGAAGATTTTCCTTATTTTAACATATGTCTCCGATGTTGAATAGGCAATGAGGCGAAAGGCAGGTTGCTGAAAACTTCTGTAATTTTAGTAGGGAAAATGAGTATTCGAGGCGACTTTTAACGTATCTGCGTTCCTTTATTTAAAGTGAAGCGAATTTTATTGCCAGCTTACATTTACAACGCTGACATACAAATATAAATCCTCTTTACAGTATATAAATATTCGCTAAATACTCGTCCTCTATATTGAAGATATAAAATCTTACAATTAAGAAGGAGTGTTAAGTATGGTAAAAAAGAAAAAGATTATCAATGCAGCTTTATCTCTTGCTGTTGTTACCACTTTCGGATTTAATCATTTTGCAGATGCGCATGGAGTTTCAAAAACTATAAAACCTCATAATGGAAAGGCAAAGAATGTAATTGTTTTTGTCGGGGATGGAATGGGTGCGGCCCATCGTGAGGCAATCCGGCTGGCTACTGTAGGACAAACTGGTAAACTGGCAATGGATGATATGCCTTATTCAGGCATTGTACATACAAGCTCAACAACTCCCGTAACGGATTCAGCAGCAGCTGCTACCGCTATGGCATCAGGGGTGAAAACGTATAACGGTGCTATTGGTGTAGATGCTAACAAAAAATCAGTAAAAACAGTCCTCGAAATGGCAAAGGGAGCAGGTAAATCAACTGGATTGGTGACAACCAGCCAGATTACCGATGCGACCCCAGCTGCATTTGGTGCTCATGTTACAGATCGTTCAAAACAAAGCGACATTGCAAAGCAATACCTTGAAAATAGCAAAGTCGATATCCTGTTAGGCGGAGGAGAGGATTTCTGGTATCCTGCAGGAAATGCCGGAAGCTATGAAGACCACCCTGCAAAGGACCTTTCAGAACAAAGTAAAGGAACACAAGGTAATCTTGTTGAGGAAGCAAAAAAGCGCGGCTACAAGTATGTGACCAATGCTAACGAGCTTAAACGTACAAAAAGCAGCAAACTGTTAGGTCTGTTTGCAAACGAAGAAATGTTCGAACAGAGACCAGAGGGTGAAGGTGATCTATACGATCCTGTTGTGCCTCTTCCTGACATGACAAAAAAGGCAATTGATACACTATCTAAGAATAAAAAAGGGTTCTTCTTGATGGTTGAGGAAGAAGGAACGGACGAAATGTCACATGAGAACAATGCAGAAAAAATGATCAAAGCTGGTCAACAATTGGATAAATCCGTTGTGATTGCAAAGGAATATGCTAAAAAACACCCTGACACACTTGTTCTGGTTGTTGCAGATCATGAATGCGGAGGATTATCTATTGAAGATGTGGACAGCAAAGATGAGTCCGGCGATGGCATCTCTAAAGAGGACGGTCCGTTTAAGGTGGCAAACAGCGGAAATCAATTTATGATGGATTGGACAACCAGCGGACATGGCGGTGTATCTGTTCCTTTAACGGCAACAGGTGCAGGAGGGGAACTATTGTCAGGAACATATGAAAACACTCATATTTTTGATGCTATTAAACAAGCAATGGGATTGAAAAAATAATTACTGAAATCTTTAATATACTCAGGCTGCCGGCAAAGTCGGCAGCCATTTTTTGTGCAATTACCAGCTTCAAACATCTATTATTCGTAAATTTTATATATCAATCTTCTCCGTGAGTCCTGCTGATTGATTACGGTGCATGTCACATACAATTATCATGATGCTGACCGGGATAATGAAGGCAAAACCATCTTCAAATGGTTCCGAGCAGATAAAAAGAAAAAACAACTAATTATTGCAAACCAATCAAGCTGCAAATTAACAACTAAAGATCCATCAAAGCAAATTATGGTGGAAATTACCCCGATTGCTAAATCAGGAGTGAAAACTGGAACTAAAAAAATAAGCAAGGCTATCAAACCAGTAAAAATACAGTATAATGTACATCTGGAATTAGGCGTAATTAGTAGTAAGGCATATGTGGAAAGAGTAGGGTCCGTCGTTAAGGAGGATTACTATGGACAAGTATCAGGCTCTTATTATAAAATGACGGCGAACTTTAAAACGAGAGCAGAAGCAGTAAAAGTTGATAAGGATCTGAAACGAAGAAATTTAATAAACAATAATTCTCTCAATTGAATAATCGTTCCCTTTTTATGAATAGCCATTGTTTCCATTAAAGTATACGCTTATCCAAGAAGGATAACGCCTATTTTTGTTAAAGTTATAGTATGAAGGAGCAATTTTAGCCGATATTCAATTATGAAGAAAACCAAGGGGGAAACTAATATGACAAAGAGAAATAGGAAGTTATCACTAGAACAGCGTGAAGAGCTGCTCAACACTTTGAAAGCCCGCTTTGAGAAAAACATGCACAGGCATAGAGGTCTTGAATGGGATAAAGTACAAGCTAAGATTGAAGCTAATAATGAAAAACTGTGGTCGCTCAATGAAATGGAGGGAACTGGGGGTGAACCGGATGTCGTTGGACATGATAACAGGACGGATGAATACATTTTTGTTGATTGCTCAGCGGAAAGCCCTAAAGGCCGCAGAAGTGTTTGCTACGACCGGGAAGCGTTAGAGTCAAGAAAAAAGAACAAACCAGAAAATAACGCTATTGATATGGCTGCTGCTATGGGAATAGAACTTTTAACGGAAGAACAATATCGGGAACTGCAGAAACTTGAAAATTTCGATCTGAAAACTTCGAGCTGGGTTCAAACACCTGGCTATATTAGAAAGCTTGGCGGTGCCATATTTTGTGATTGCCGCTATGACACTGTATTTGTGTACCACAATGGAGCGGAATCTTACTATGCTGCAAGGAGTTTCCGTGGCATGCTCAGGGTCTGAACTTTGAACAAACATCTCAATCTGTATTTGAGGAATGGATTACCTGGGAAATTCTAATTTTCCTTCTCCAACTAGGTGTTGTAAGATGAAAAATTGGATGCTGCAGCAGCTTTTTTTTCCGCAGCGGGCAGTTAGAATATAATTGAACGCGCAGTCAATTGATGAGCAGTTTTTTTAGTCTGTACTTTGTCAACAGCGGATACGCTCGGAAAGAACCTTGAAATATTGCGTTTGGAGCAGAGCCCGCCATGAAAGTCCGGTAATGCTTTTAAAAAAAGCAATGCCTGCAATTTTACTATAATAGATACTTTTTTTAATTCATTTCAAGAGTTTATATTCAGTTCATAAATATTATATATAATCTGTTTATCAAATGTTGAAAGGGTTAGATATAAATGGAAAGCATTACAAAGTATAAGGAACCAGTTTTAGCTGTTAAGAGCAATAAAATTCTGGTGATGATGGGTTTGATAATTGGACTGATTTTTTCTGAGCTGGATGAAACAGTGGTTAATACAGCAATGCCGACAATCATCCGTGACTTAGGCGGTTTATCTGTGTATGGATGGGTCGGGGGCGTGTATATGTTAACAATGTCTGCATTTATGCCGATATTGGGAAAATTAGCGGATTTAATGGGACGCAAAAAAATATATTTAACAAGTATGGCATTTTTCATGGGAGGATCGATTGTCTGCGGGCTATCACATTCCATGACTCTTCTCCTCATTGGACGCGGGATTCAAGGGTTGGGGGCGGGAGGCTTAATGCCGCTTGCTATGACCATTTCAAGTGATCTCTTCCCCGTTGAGCAGCGGGCAAAAGTACAAGGATTCATGGGCCCGATCATGTTTATTCCGATGTTATTAGGACCATTGATGGGCGGGTATTTTGTCGATCAGGTAAGCTGGCATTGGATTTTCTTTGTTAATATTCCTGTTGGGATCATAGCAGCCCTTTTTTTGGCAAGCGGATTGAGGGAAACAGCTATTAAGAAACAAGTGGTTATTGATTGGGGAGGGGCACTGTTATTAGTTGCTTCAATCGTTTCCTTGCTGATCACACCAGTTCTTGTAGAAAACAATGGCTACACGTGGGGCTCACCTCTCATTATTTTCCTCCTTTGCCTGGGAGCTGTTTTAATTGGAATCTTCATTTGGGTTGAGACCAAGGTAAAAGAACCAATTGTACCATTGCATTTGTTTAAAAACCGCAATATTCTTGTGTTGTCATTAATCGTCTTTACTGTCGGCATCGGCTTGATGGGATCCTTTTCCTCATTCCCTTATTTTGCACAAAACGTGCTTGGACTGACTCCGACAGAAGCTGGCTATTTGACATTGCCAATGATGGTTGGAGCAGTTGGGTCAGCGATGGTAAGCGGTTTTCTGCTCACAAAAGTGCGCTACCGTGAACTATTTGGAATTGCATTTATCATGCCGATTATCGGATTTTACCTGTTTTCTCATATGAGTATTCATACAACAATTACTCAAATTATTATTTTCTTTTTCATTACAGGTCTTGGGTTAGGAGTTTTGTTTGGAGGAGATAATCTCATTGTTCAGGAGTCTGTTGAAAAAGAAAATAAAGGAATTGCCCTTGCGACTGTTCCGTTATTTCAAACTATTGGGGCAACAGTCGGAGTCAGTCTCTTTGGGAATTTGTTATCCTCCACCCTTACCTCTAAATTGAACAGCTTAGGTGATAAACTTCCTGAAAGTATGACTGCAAATATGAAAAATTTAGCTGCAGCAGGTGTTCCTCACGGGTTGCCGGCAGGGCTATTAACACAAGTTAAAACATTATTCATAGAAGCATTTCAGCATATTTACATGTACTCATTTATCATCGCGATCATTGCGTTTGTTTTGGCATGGTTTTTGAAGAAAGAAGTATTATCACCCAAATCCGATGAAGAGATTTAATAAAATTTTTTCATGTTTCATGATCGGGGAAGGTATTAATCTGTATACATCCCCATATTGTCCATACAGTATGTTATAATGAAAACAAACCTTTGAAGTCTTAAATTTTTTTACATTACCTGTTCCATCTCCCTGCTCTAATACTGAGCAGGGTTTTTTATTTCATGCTATATAAGAATAAAAAAAACAAGCTCTTAAAAAAGAGCTTGTTTGTGTCATTCATATAATATTAAGCTTTTTGAACGTTTGTAGCTTGGGGTCCGCGTTGACCTTGCTCAACGTCAAAAGTAACTTTTTGGCCTTCGTCTAAAGATTTGAATCCTTCAGATTGGATAGCAGAGAAATGTACGAATACGTCGTCTCCACCTTCGCGTTCGATGAATCCGAATCCTTTTTCTGCGTTAAACCATTTTACTGTACCTTGTTCCATTTTTGTTGCCTCCTAGTGCGTTAAAACACATTGTATTACTATCCTTGCCCAAAGTGATTCTCAAGAAGAAAAGTCCATATCTGTACTATCCCATTACACCGAACAAAAATAATTCTCTCTTATCATAACAGCATGCTGAAGATATTGCAAATTAATGGGGGCAGAACTTATCTGTTTCCTCCATGGTTTAGTTTTTTTAGAGGGACTATGACCGTTATATTTAATAGTACCTCTCCAATCGGCTGCTGAAGCCATCAGTGGATTAATGGTAAAATTAAGAAGATAAAAGAAAAAAATATAAACTGATTTCACATATGAGTTTTTATTATTAAAGGAGGTACATTACTATGGATTTCGTAACAGTTATGAAGGAGCTTGAAGCTTTGGGTAAGGAACGTACCAAGAAAATATATATATCCAATGGTGCCCATGAGCCGCTGTTTGGCACGGCAACAGGGGCTATGAAGCCACTTGCAAAAAAAATAAAAATAAATCAGAGTCTGGCTGAAGAGCTCTACGCCACAGGCAACTACGATGCCATGTACTTTGCGGGCATTATTGCAGACCCGAAAGCAATGACAGAGGCAGATTTTAATCGCTGGATGGATGGGGCATATTTTTATATGCTGTCCGATTATGTGGTTTCAGTAACTTTATCAGAGTCAAGTATAGCGCAAGACGTTGCCGATAAATGGATTGCCAGTGGTGAAGAGCTGAGAATGTCAGCAGGCTGGAGCTGCTACTGCTGGCTATTAGGGAATCGATCAGACAATGAGTTTTCAGAAAGTAAGATTTTGAATATGCTTGAATTTGTAAAAAAATCTATTCATGATTCCCAAGAACGAGCGAAATCTGCTATGAATAACTTTTTATACACCACTGGGACTTCCTATTTGCCCCTGCATGAAAAGGCAGTTGAGACTGCAAAGGCAGTAGGTACAGTTGAAATTCGGCGTGACAATAAAAAAAGCAGTTTTCTAAACGCCTGTGAAAGTATTCAAAAAGAAATTGATAGAGGGAGGATTGGGTTCAAACGCAAATATGTAAGATGTTAAAAGCAACTCACCTAAGGTTAAGTGTGAAATTAAATAAATAGATTGAAGACGCTCCTTTCGGCAATGAAAACCCCAAGATCTTTTTGTATGTCTCGCTGACTAAACGAAAATATTTCCTTCGTTTTTGTTTTTAGAGAGAAGAGCTTATATTCAACAATAGTTATAGGCTGGTTGAGCAGGTATATACGTTTATTTCTTGAATGTCTATTGTGAAAAGTAATGTTTTAGAAGGGAGATAATTATGATTATTAAAGGTTTTGGGGGAGTATTTTGGAGAACTAAAAATTTGGATGCTACAAAAAAATGGTACAGTGAAGTGTTCAAAATCAATATAGAAAATTGGAATGGGACCATTATTAAACCCCACTCAGAGAATGAAACGATCTTTTCTTTCTTTGCTGAAGATGACAGTTACTTTCCTGAAGAACAGCAAGTAATGCTGAATTTCCAAGTTTATAACATTGATGAGACAATTAAGCATCTTGAAGAGATTGGGGTACCTCTTGTAAAAGAAAGAGAGAGCAGTGAGTATGGAAAGTTTATCTGGATTGAAGATCCCGAAGGCAGACTGGTAGAGCTGTGGGAGAAATAACGGGCTGTCATTATTCATAATTTCTTGAAACGGGCACGATTCTTCATTAAGAAGAATCGTTTTTTCTTGTTTGAGTAACAGGCAGGTGATAAAGGGATTTCAAGGAAGGGTCTAGAATATACATATTTTAGAAATTTTCAGGAGGGTCAATAAAATATGGGCAAAAATCTTATGTCTTTTTCAGTGGTTTTTAAATGAAAGCAATATCATCTTATTTGATAAAAAAAGCGGAGAGTATTGGCGGAGATTTATTGAGAAGGATGCGGACCCGACTAACTGGGAAAAACAACAATCGCCAGTTTCTCAGCATTAATACATCAAACTTATCTAAAAGACAGGAATATGGCAAAGCAATCACTTTAAATTATGAATCAGCTGGCTAGAGCGGGAGAACCTGCTGCCGCTGCAGGAACTTTGCCGGTTTTATTTTGTATATTCGCAGTTTTTTATATATGACTAAATTGGGGTGAATAAATGTTAATAAAGACGGATGACGAAATTGATTTATATATAGAAGTGAGGGGGAATGGAATACCATGTATATTTCTCCACGGAGGGCCTGGATATTGGAGTAAATCGTTTAGTGAAACAGCAGGGAGTCTTTTAGAAAATCACATGGAAATGATTTATATGGACCAAAGAGGGTGCGGGCGATCTTCATCTAATACGAAAAATTATTCTTTGAAAAGATTACTGAGGGACATTGATACTGTCAGATTGAAATTAAATATTGATGAATTTTACTTAATGGGTCATTCATTCGGGGGGATTCTCGCTGTAAACTACGCTTATTATTTTAGTCAATATACAAAAGGATTAATATTATCAAATGTAACCCTAAACATGGAGGCATCCTTTCGCCATCAAATAAAAAAGGGTTCAAAAATTTTAGGCATAGAACAAATGGAAGTGGAAGGTAATGATCTTATGAGTACGTTCTATGCCATTCAAAGTGAATTATTAAAACAGGAAATTTACTTTTCTCTTCAATATAAAAACATAAAAAATAAAACAATAATAGATGAAATTGATAAAGAATTAATGCCTCACCCATATTTTCAGCAATTTATATTATCGGAGGAGGAATATTTTAAAGATTTTACTTTGCTTACGAAGAGATTAAAAAGCCCGCTTTAATTTTATCCGGGCAATACGATGATGCTATAGGACCAGAACACCATCTCTCTTTTAACTTTAGGGAAGGTATTAATTGTGTATTGGATAGCGGACATCACCCATTTATTGAAACTCCTAGTGAGTTTGCGCAGGCAATTATACAATTTTGTAAAATGAAAAATTAAACTTCGTAAAGTTGGCGAACTTCGGTGCTGTGACAAATTATGTTGAATGATGTACAGGTTAATTGTTTAAAGAATGCTCTTAAATAGATGCAAAGTACTGACTTCATTGTGTAAGTGTCATTATCAGGAAATTTGCATGATTAATAATGGAGGTGCTACTTTTTAACCATTATTCCTTGAAATGGAACAGATATCTACTATAATAGTAATGAGTATATTTTCCTAATTGAATTGAAAAAGGCAAATTCATTGAAAAGTGGAGACGCAAAACTAGAGGGACTAAGGCGTAAAAGCTATGTCAGCCAGTTGCCGGTAAGCAGCAAACGTGAGATTTATCGGTCGAGTGATAGGTCTCTTTTTTGTGTGCAAAAAAACAAAGGTTACAGGAGTTAGATGAGATTTCTTTAAATCAGCGGATCCTTTTGGAAAGCGGGGTAAACACAGAAATCTATAGGAAACAACTATGAGGACATACAGAATATAGCGAATGAAGTATGGTTCACAGCATACTATTCTCCATAATGTAAGAGTCCAGATAGTAGTTATTGCATGCAGAGCAATGGATAGATGAGCATAAATAAAGATGAAAATCGGGTAGAAAAAATACAAAATGACCAGTGAATAAAAAGTAGTTCACTATATTGGTGGTGGAATGATATATCATGGAACATATTTATGACTTAACAGAAGATGATTTAAGAAGGGCATTGGAAAACGGAGAATTTCTTCTTTACTATCAGCCTAAAGTTAACTTGTTTTCCGGGAAAATTACAGGTGCGGAGGCACTTATCCGCTGGGCATGTCCGTTAAGAGGCATTGTTTCGCCTTTAGAATTCATTCCTCTGGCAGAGGAAACAGGATTAATTGTGGAAATTGGGAAATGGGTAATCCGTACAGCGTGCAGGCAAATGAAAGAGTGGCAGGAAATGGGCTATCCTTCCATGGTCATTTCTGTGAACTTGTCTGCGCTTCAATTTGCCCAGGCAAACCTGGTGGAGACGATTACTGTTATTATCAAAGAAACTGGACTAGCTCCAGAGTTTTTAGAGATTGAAATTACTGAAAGTATGACAATGAATGTAACTGCTGCTCTCCCAGTATTAAGAGATTTAAAACAGTCCGGAGTGAAAATCAGTTTAGATGACTTCGGAACAGGCTATAGTTCTCTTTCTTATTTAAAAGAATTTCCTATAGATAAAATTAAGATAGATCAAAGCTTTGTCCGCAGCTGTACAGAAGAACCCAAGGATGCAACAATCGTAAAAGCAATAATTGCGATGTCCCATCAGCTTGACTTGGAAGTAGTGGCTGAAGGGGTGGAAACAAAGGAGCAGCTGGCATTTCTTCAGAGCAATCTTTGCGATATGGGACAAGGATACTTTTTCAGCAGGCCATTGCCCCCAGAGGAATTTGCGGCAAACATATCTAAAATTGAAAAAATGATTCAAAACGCCGGAAATACTCGTGAAATATGCCGGCAAAGATGGCTGGAGGCGGAATTGGAGAAATCCCGCCAAGATCTGCTGGATACTGTAAACCAGCAGCAGGGGCTGATATTTAAATTTATTAAGAAGGATAATCGATACATTTACACCCTGTGTGCAGGTGAATTACTCTCACATGCAAAGATGCTGCCGGAACAAATCATTGGAAAAGAGGTTTTTGATTTTCTTTTATACGAAGAAGCAGTCATTAAGCATACATATTATGAAAGAGCCTGGAGAGGAGAAAATAACCTCACATACGAAGGGCATATCAATGGGATTTGGTATATTGCCTCATTGCGCCCCATTTGGAAGGATGGCCAAGTTATAGAGGTTATCGGGTCGTGTGCGGATATAACGGAAAGAAAAATGCACGAAGATAAGTATAAAAGATTTGTCGAGTTAAACCCAGAACCAATCATTGTGTACCAGCAGGGAATAATTCAATATGCCAACCCGGCATGCACAAAATTATTAGGGGCCGCATCCTTTGAAGAGCTGGCCGGAAAGTCCATTTTGGAATATTTTCATCCTGAATCTGCCGCGTTTATTGAAAAGAGAATTGATGAAATGAATAAGATAGGTATTTCAATTCCGCCAACCGAAGAAAAAATTAAACGTCCGGATGGAACAATTATTGATATTGAGGTGACTGGAATTACCATTATGAATGAGGGAAATCTCTCATTTTTGATGATATATCACGATATTACACGCAGAAAATACAAGGAAGAAGCATTGCAAAAAAGTGAAACTAAATTTCGCCGTTTAGCTGAAATGTCAAAAGTTGTGTGAAGGTCTGAGTTCATTTATCATTCTTCAAACATTTTAAGCGCTTATAGTCCAAGTAAGCAGGAAGAAGATGTTCACAGTATCATTTATATAATCACTGAACACTCAGGTTGAGAAACCGGGTGTTTTTCATTTTTCAGGATGTATCAATTGTGTAATAAAATTCACCTGCAATACCAGGACAAAAAGGGGACCACTAGGTTTTAAGGTTTATGCTGCTGCCTAAAGGGAAACAGAATCTGGTAGATGATTTCGACAGGAGGAATGCCAGATGGTTAAAACAATTTTCATTACTGGTGCAGGTTCAGGACTTGGAAGAGGGGCTGCGCTGGGACTTGCCAGTGAGGGGCATCATGTAATTGCCACTACCGAATTGACTTCCCAGAAAACGGATCTCCTCAGGGAAGCAGCGGAAAAGGGCCTGGACATGGATGTTTTTAAACTTGATATTACCAATCCGCGGGATCTAGAGCAGATTGAAAACTATAATTTTGACGTTTTTGTAGCGAATGCTGCGATCAATGAAGGAGGACCTCTTGGAGAAGTGCCAATGGACAGATTTCGTGCACTTTTTGAAGTGAATGTTTTTGGTACGCTTGAGTCAGTACAGATAGCTTCAAGAAAGCTTGTGAAGAAAGGAAACGGAAAAATCATCTTCATGAGCTCGATGGCAGGAATTTCTGCAACACCATATGTTGGGCCTTACACAGCCACAAAGCATGCGATTGAAGGTATTGCCCAAACCTTAAAGGCAGAGCTTGAAGGGTTTGGGGTGAAAGTGGCTACAATTAATCCAGGAGCATTTAATACAGGCTTTAATGACCGAAGCGCAGAGGAAAAATATAAATGGTTTGATGAAGAAAAAAACTTTACAAAAAAAGAAGATATGAAAAAACAAGATGAGCAGCTGGAGAATCAATTTGATCCAGAAGATATGATTAAAAAAATGATTGAAATCATTCCGGCCGATGAACATAAATTCCGTACCGTCTATCCCGGGGAAACGGAAAAACAGCTGAAGAAAACAGAACAAGAACGCTGGAACATTTAAATCATGATTTAAAAAGGCGCTGGCCCTTGGCCAGACGCCTCTTTTGCTGCAGCAAATTGTATGGGAATAAAAAACATTTCACTTTATCATTGAAATTTAATCTGCAGTGTACGGGTATTTCATATACTCATTATCATATTTTAATTGTAACCCCGTTCACCGAATGGCTGCAGCTTTTCCAGCCATTTCTTCTCAAGATCACCCAGTGCTTCCTTCTCGTTATAATAAGGGACGTCTTTCTTTTTCAATACCTCCAGCACCTCAATTGTGAAGGCATTCTTGCCGAATTCCTTCCATTCTGCCTGCAGTTTTTTATTGAAGTTCACGCCATTTTCGAGACTGAATAAAACACCATTAAGAGTTTTTAAATTGCGGGTGCTGCCAACAAAAATTTTCTGGTTTCCGGTGTTCTTAATTTGGTATACACCGGCTTCGATGGTTATTTCTTTATACTGCTGTTTCAGTTCCTTTTTGCGGTCCATACTTTTTCCTCCTGTACTCTTCTTAACCGGCATTAACCGGAAGTATAACCGTGATTTAATGTTTCGAGAGAGGGTACTCCCAGTAGGTAAAGGGCAAGTACCATCCGGAAGTCAGACTACTTTTTCAGCCAATATTCGCTTCCATCAGGATGGCGGTCAATAAATCCATATTCAATCAGGTATCTTCTGATTGTTGCATAATCATCAAACATTTCCTTGAGAATTTGATTTAAATTCCTTTCATCATATACCTTTTCCGCTTCAAGCCTGTTCGCGATTTCCCGCAAAACGGCTAGACGCTGCTTTTCCTTGGGAGGGAACCTTTTTAATCTCCCGTCCGTTCCATCAGGAAAGAATTTGCTGATAATATCAGCTTGTTCTTCTTGTGTAATATCGTACCTGCTATCAATCATTTTCGCCGTTTTGTGGGGGGAGACAAAAGCAGGTGCATGCTGGTCTTTTTCTTTCAGCAATTCCATCATTGCCAGAAATATTTTTGCCTGGCGTTCCTTTTCCTTTAGGGCAAAACGGTGATGCCGGATTGTCGATGTACTTCCAATGCCGGCTTCTTGCTGAATATCTTTATCATTTTTCCCCTGATAAAAAAGGCCGAGCAAATGATTTTGGTGATCTGTCAGCCCTGTCAGCTTCTTATCAAGATGTATTAAGTAATTGAAAACCGAACCATGTTCCATCTCGATATGAACACGCATATATCTTTGCGCTTCATAAAAAATGCTTTCGTGCTGATATATGACTCCATTTTCAATCCTTTCGCCGCATAACAGGCAAATATATGAACCGCTTTTTAGGATATACCCCTGCTTAAGCTCTTGCAGCGAAGCGTTCCAAAATAAATCGGATAATTCCAAGACAACACCTTCTTTAAAGTTAAATAAACAAAAGATAAATTTGTTTATTATATAGCAAATATTTTATAACTATGTTTAATGTATGTCAATATGATCCTCATGTTCCCAAAACTGTACCAAAAGCATACCCTACATTAACCCGCACATACATCGAAGGAAGTGACTTATATGTGCAATATGCCTATTCAGATTATTAACGTTGGCGGTACAGCAATCGTTCAATTCGGGAACTCGATTAACAATTCACCCAAATCCACTTCCAAAAATTTTCATGGCTCCGGCTCAGGAAACTCTGGGAGCTTTATCACCAACAATAATCTCTTCAGCATTGCAAATGGAGAAAATTCGAGCGTCGTTGACCAGCCATCAGCATGCTAAAAACAGTTACAGTTTGCCCGCCTTTTGGCTGGGCTCTTTTTTTTGCCTAATTACCCGATAATGACTTTTACGGAATGATAATAAAGAATAACTTTGGAGACGATAATAAACGGATAAATGGGCTTTTTAGAAAGGAGTGAGTGAAGGAATGAAGAGAAAGTTACTGGGCGTGTGTATGTTAATAATAGCTGCAGGAGGATGCAGCCAAAACAAGGGGGTTGATGACAATGATGGAGGCAAACAAAACGTCCCTAATGATGTAAACTATCCAAGCCAGGTTCCAAATAGAACACCCATTGACACACAAAGACAAATTGAAATGAATATCCCGCCAAGTCCTGCAAATCAGTAATACCTTTAGATTCTAAATCTTTCTTGATGGAGATAAAATGAAGTAAGCCTAATTAGCCGCAAGTGAGTATGGGGTTTCTTAGATACAGAAATCCCTCACATCATTATGATTTGATATGGTAGAATTAAAGCACTGAATTTCTTCCATTAATTTGCAGGTGAAAGGGGTCCTCCATGAGCGATTTATCAAGATCGAAAATTTCATTAGCCGAGAAAAGAGAAGTGTTTCATAAAGAACTGGATATTCTCAGGGAAAAAAGACTTATCCCTAAAACAGATTACATAAGAATCGGCAGCGCATATGAAAGGCACTATAATCAGGTGCTTCATCAGTCGATGCAGGAAGTCAGCGAGAAGCCCGAAAACTTTAGTGAGGATGTTCCTGCAAGCAGCATTGAAACAAATCGTTCTGCCGGGGAACAGCCCGTCAGTCTGTCCGCCAAAACTCCGGCGGAACAGCCGCAGGTAAATGTCGCGGCAGAAACCCGGAAATATCCGGAAATAAGCGAAAAGGAGAAGAATCAAACAGCAGTACCTGATTCTAATACTCTCAGCAAGCAGACAACGGCTAAGCCTGCAAAAACGGCCGAGCAAATCAGGGAAAGAAACATTGCAGCAGTATTGATTGCTGGAGTGGTTTTTCTTCTATTTGGCGGGCTTATTTTGGCCACTTCCACATGGGGGGCTTTAAATTCTGTTCTTAAGGTTTCACTTATAAGTCTGGTATCAGTTTTCTTTGCTGTTATGGCATTTATCTCTGCAAAGCTGAAAATCAGACAAACTGCTTTTGCGTTTTTGACATTAGCCGGGATGTTTATCCCAATCTCTATATTGTCAGCTTCCTATTATAAAATTTTCGGAGAGTACTTATCGCTTCAGGGAGAAGGAAGAGGGCTTCTTGGATTTATGGGCGGTCTGGTATGTTTGTTTATCTACTATAAAATCGCTGCTTTTTTTAAGTCGAGAGTGTTTATTTTTATTTCGCTTGCGACATTTGCAGCAACAAGTTATTTTGGATTATCCTTCATTACACCTTCGAAGGAGATGCTATTTCTCCTATTAGCAGTATTCAATCTGCTCCTGGTGTGGAATGTGAGTAGTCTTAAAACAAGAAAAGTCCTGCAAATATACCGTTCATATATATTTCAATTTATCCAATTTAAGATTATAGCTGAAACCTTTGTAATCTTAACTTTATTTGAAGGCAATTGGCTGTATTCCCTGGCTGTACTATTATCTTCACTCGTATTCTTAATATTATCTTTGAAACACAAAGGCAAATATTATGGTTATGTTTTCAGTGCACTATTTAGCTATGGATATTTCCACTTAGTTTACACGTCTTTCCTTGAACAGGCAGACATTGTTGCAATTGGGCTGCTGCCAGTCATTTTTTCAGTAATTTGGCTGCTGCTTTCAAGGATCAAGCATCCTTTATCAACAGATTTTCTTTACACAAGCATGATTGCATCAGCATTGGTTTTCATCTATATGAATGGTCTTTTTTATCAAGAAAACTATGCTCAAATGGCAATTGCACTCTTTATCATGATGGCACAGTTTGTTTCAATTGCGCTTTTAACGGCAAACAAAGTGTTCACTTATCCGGTAGCGGTGCTTATTAATCTTGCACTCTATGATTTGGCTATGGCTAATCACTTTACTATTTCAGAAACATTGACTATGATGTTTGCCTTTTCAGCAGTCTTATTTGCTGGCGGCTATCTGTTTAATACAAGTAATAGATGGCGTTTATTCAGGGAAAGTACCTTATATATTGAAGGAAGCCTCATTTTCCTGCTCACTTTGGCAAAAGTGGCAGGTGAAGAGTGGCTAACAGCTTGTCTGTTCCTTTTAGTGATTTCTGCACTATTCTTTATTGCCTATGGAAAGGAAGAGACAAAATCAGCGCGTGAAGTATGCCGATATGGTTTTCCGATAAGCGCATGTTTGTCCTTGCTGCTGTCTTTTTTGTTCTTAACAGAAAGAATCGGGTGGTATGATGTTCATATTTCTCCTAGTATTCATTTAATGATGAGTGCCTTAATAGCCATTAGCGCAGGGTTTTTGCTGAGAAAATCATACAGCGGCTATTTTTCGGTATTTTTTATCAGCGGGCAAGTTCTTTCGTTCATCTCGCATCTTTTGATTTATGCAGATGGCTTAAATCCGTATGGCTCTGCAGGTTTAATGCTTGCCGCAACTATGATAAATATTTTATCCGTCCATCAATACCAAAAGCACTATCTATGGCTTGCTGTTTTATTTACGGGATCCGGGGCCTACGGATATATATTGGACGCCCTTGACTTCAAAAATCAGAATTACATAATTGCATGCTGCCTTGCAGCTCCATTGGTTTTTTATCTTATCAGTGAGTTTGCTGGCAGGTATTCAAGAAGCGGAAAGCTGTATTTCTTCTGGTACAGCCATCTCCTCAATCTAGCAGCTATTCCTGCAGGATGCCTGATGATAATTATGACTGATGCCTCACCGTTTTTATATCTGTTTGTACTCGTGCTTTACCCGTTGTGTGCAGCAAGAACAGTTATCATTCGCGAAAGGTATATTTTTGCGTATGTGGGATTTGCAGCCCTTTACTTGCAGGTATGTTTATTTTTCAGGGATCTTCAAAACATGGATTATTTTACTTCGGTTACAATGTCCGTTACAGCGGCAATCATTATAGTTTTATGGTTTATGTTTAAAACGTGGAAGTATATAATTGAATGGTATTTAATTCCATTCCTGTTATTGACAAATGCAGCGTACATCATGGAATCTTATACAGCAGGCTTTCCACAGAAGATGAAAGTTCTCTGGACAGGGGGGGCAGCTGTTTTTCTGGCCTTTACGCTGTATCTCCTGATGAAGAGAAAGTGGGAAAACCTTGCTTCGCTTCCTTTATTGCTGGCTTTTATATTCTTTTCGAATTATGCCAGCAGCTTGCCGGTCAGCGGGGCGATTGGCCTTACTTTAAGCTTAACGGCAATCATGCTGCTTTTGAGCAGAAGCCGCTTTAAGGGAGTGATAAAAAGAGAAGCATCAAAAACATTTGTTGATGCGTACCGTATATTTGGATGGCTGTTTTTGTTGAGCCTTCAGGTTAGACTAGTATCATCCGTGTTCCGCCACACCACCTTGGAAATTCTAGTAGCTTGTCTGATAGCGGCTTACTTTGGGATTATCAGAATGTGGACAGAAGGACAAATGGAAAGAAAAATTTATATGGCGGCATTATTTATTGCAAGCCTTTATCCTTATTACCTTGTGATGAAACAAATACCTGTTCCTGAGATACTATCCATGGAAGTATTGTTAATACCCGTCATGGTGATTTCCTCGATTCTGCTCAGGAAGATATTCAACTATGGAAAAACCTCGCAGCTTATTGAGCTGCTGATTGTTGCATTCGTCTTTTTGATTTTGGTGTCAGACAGTATTGCGGGCAATACAGTAAATGATGCCATTGTAATTGGAGTCATTTCTCTTGCATCCATTTTAACCGGATTTTTCATGAAGTATAAATCGTATTTTTTGTCAGGGGGAGCGGTTCTTTTATTCAATGTATATATGAATACAAAGTCTATGTGGGGCAATCTCCCGTGGTGGCTGTATCTGATTATTGGCGGTATTTTGATGATAGCTGCAGCGAGTTTTTTAGAATGGAAAAAGCAAAGGGAACATACAACCTCGAAAGAACTTCTTGATAAAAATAAAATGAAGATAAAAAACTGGTTCAGTAAATGGAAATAATGAACAAAGAAGCAGGAATCATTTTGATTCCTGCTTCTTTATCATGATTATCACTGAACGCGCTTCTGCTTATTTGCGCTCAATAAGCTTATTAAAATTCACCTTCATATTAAGCGAGAGCATAACGGGTATACCCGCCAGCATGACTGCAAATTCTCCGGCAGCAGTTGTCAGCCAGGTCAGCAGGAACGGCAGGCCAATGGCCAGGTGAAGCTCCAGTGCTATAAGGAACATTGTAATCGTGAAAACAATGGTATTTATAAACATGCGGAGCAGAACATTTTTAACAAACCGTGCAGTCAGTATCGCAATAAGCAAACTTATCACGGATTGCCCGACTCCAAAGATTAAATCATAGGCCGCCGTCGGTGAAAAGAAATCGGTTATGATAACACCCAGGATGATCCCCGGGAAGAACTTCTTATTGAACACCACAAGATGATTAAACATCTCGGAAATGCGGAGTTGGATGTTGCCATATCCAAAAGGCGCAATGGCCAGGGAGACAACAATATACAAGGCAGCCAGGATGCTGTTGGCGACCAGGGGCTTAATGTTCATAATCTCGTATTCTCCTTAGTTTTTTTGCGTGGGAGGGTCACGAACCACGTTAGTTTATTAACACTCAAAGTGTAATAGTATAGTAAAATGAATGTCTCCGTCAATACATTGGGTATAATTGCATAGGAAATGTGTGATTAGATTAATTTTAGGCTAAAAAGTAGAAATGATTCGGGGAATTTTAGTATAGTAGAATAAACTTTGATATTCATGCCGGCCTGCCTCGTGAAATATTATGAAATAGGGATGATGAATTTGACACTGCAAAAAAATCTTGGTTTGGTGGTCGATGTCGAAACAACCGGCTTAAGCCCTAAAAGCGATGAAATCATTGAGCTTGCCTTAAAGCTGTTTTCGTATGATGCAAAAAGCGGTGAAGTTCTAGATATAGTCGAAGAGGCTTCGTATTTACGAGAGCCATTATCATATTCTGCAAGACAAAATTACAGCAGTGCCTATAAGATACATGGAATTCCTTTTGAATCAGTGGAAGGAAAAAGCTTTTATGATGAAGAAATTTCTGGTTTGTTTGCTAAGGCAGATACGGTTTTTGCCCATAATGCATCGTTTGACCGCAGCTTCCTATATCATATGTACCCTGAAATAAATGAATTGAAGTGGCATTGTACGATGAGAGGGGTGCCTTGGAAGGAATACGGATTTCTTAACAGCAAGCTGCTGACACTGCTTCAATACCATAAAATAGCAAACCATCAGACACATAGGGCCCTCGACGATATCACCTACCTGCTTGAGCTTCTTAAACAGCAAAATCCGAGCGGCAGCCCCTATCTAAAAGAAGTGCTCGAACGCGGACACATGAAGAAATATAAGCCTGCATCCCAAAAGAGTACAAGTTCATTTCCAAGGAAATCAGGTACAAGGAAAACAGGAGATCATTTCAGCTTTTAAGAGAGTGGCTTTTAAATTCCGTCAATCAGCGGATTCTTGAGCATCTCTTTTTTTTATGCATTATATCCGTTTACAGGCACCAAGTCTCCTTGGTGCAATAAACCAGGCAACATTTTTTTGGGTCATTTTTTCTTTGAACATTGAAAAAAAATTTGAATGAATTTTCATACTTAATGTAGTGCTTAGGGCCGATTATGTGTAAGATGTAAATAGGGGAATTTTTTAAAAGTGATGTGTCAGAAGGAGATAAAGTAGAAAAATGAGTGCAGTTAAAGATTATTTGCAAAGTAAAGGATTTTCAAGGCTGATTACGCTGTTTATACTGGTGGTTTTTTTATTTAGCATAGGCAAGATGCTGAATTTGCTTCTATTTACGTTCATTTTCACCTTTCTTATGGGAAGGATGCAAAGCTTTATAACACGGCATTTAAAAAAAATTATCAATATAAGCCCTAAATTAGTCATCAGTACCTTATATATTATTGTTGTCGCCACGGTTGGAATCGTTCTATATAAATATCTTCCGGTCATTACTTTGCAGATCACGGAGCTTGTTAAGCAGATGCTCCATTTTTATCAGCATCCTCCGGATATCAGAGCGATCAGATGGATCATTGATAATATCAACAGGCTTAAATCTCCTCTTGACGTACAAAAGCAAGTGAATGCTTTATACATATACCTATCCGACATCGGGAAGCTGGCTTTGCAGATCTTTTTAGCCATTTTGCTTAGTTTGTTCTTCCTGCTCGAGAAGAATAAAATTATCGCTTTTACAACTAAATTCAAGCATGGGAAATTTAGTGACTTCTTCATTAACATTGCGCACTTTGGAAGCAAGTTTGTTAATTCCTTTGGCAAAGTGATTGAAGTGCAGTTTATCATCGCTGCCACAAATGCCATTGTTTCAACCATTGTTCTATGGATATTAGGATTTCCGCAGCTGATCGGGCTTGGCCTCATGATTTTTTTCCTTGGGCTTGTGCCGGTTGCCGGCGTCCTGATTTCACTTGTTCCGCTTTTGGTCATTGCCTATAGCATCGGCGGGATTACAAAAGTCGTTGCTGTAATTATTATGATCATTGTGCTGCATGCATTGGAAAGCTATATCCTTAATCCGAAGTTCATGTCGGCAAAAACGAATCTTCCAACTTTCTTTACATTTATCGTGCTCATCTTTTCGGAGCATTTCCTTGGAACATGGGGGCTGATTATAGGTATCCCGATTTTTATGTTCATACTGGATATGCTTGACGTCACAGACGATAGATTAACATAGGCAAAAACCAAAAAGGTGGGAAAAGAGTGTATCTTACCGTCAAAGAAACAGCAGAATACCTTTCAATGACAGAAGTGATGATAGAAAAACTGATTCATCAAAACAAAATACGTACCGTTTTTGATGGTGAACAGCATTTGGTATACAAAGAGCAATTTAAAACACACTTTGAACAGCTTGAGAAATATAAAAAACAGCTGGCAGAGTGGAACAGCGAACCGCTGCCTGAAGATCCCGATATAAAGGATGAAGATTAACCGCAGAAGAAGGCCTTCCAAACTATTGGAAGGCCTTTTTTGCAGGTTTCAGGCATATGAATCTCCATCTTCGATCCAGTATTTCAGCTTTTGAGTGTGAGTCCATTCAATTGCAGAATCCCTCTATTAAATATCTGCATTACTGTTTTTCCTCATGTAAACCTATTAAATTTAGATTGTATCTAAAAACCTGTTAACGTATAATTACCATTAATAGAAAATACTGAATTTTATATCTTCATTGTTGAAACAGAGGCTTTAAAGCACATACTCAGAAAAAAGGGGGCAATACATTGAAAAAACTGATTACAGTACTGCTTATTATTTCTTCATTATTATTTCTTGCAGCAGGCTGCGGGTCGTCTGATGTCAGCGGCGACGGAAAAGATGCGAAGGAAAAAACTCTGCGGGTCGTGACAGATGCTGCTTATTCACCGTTCGAGTATCTGGATAAAGACAAGATAGTAGGTTTTGATGTGGATTTGATTCAGGCCGTTGCAAAGGAAGCAGGGTACAAAGTAAAGGTGGAGAACGTCGGATGGGATCCATTATTTGTAGAAATCGATTCTAAACGCGCGGACATTGGTCTATCTGCTATTACCATCAACTCTGACAGGGAGCAAACCTATGATTTTTCCAATCCATATTTCTTATCGACCAACAAAATACTTGTCCCTGAAAAGAGCACCATCAAAAACGCGCTCGATTTAAAAGGGAAGAAAGTGGCTGTCCAAAGCGGAACAACAGGGGCAGAAGCTACAGAAAAGCTGCTTGGAAAAAATAATAAAGATATTAAAAAATTCGAGAACAACAATCTGGCCATCATGGAACTGAATAGCGGAGGTGCAGCAGCGGTAGTGGCTGATAATGCTGTCATTGAAGCATATGCCAAGAATAATCCAGGCAAAAACCTGGCTGTCATTGAAGATAGCTCTAACTTTTCCAAGGAGTTTTACGGAATGATGTTTCCAAAAGGAAGCAAATTAAAGCCGGATTTTGATAAAGCTCTTAATAAAATTTTTGAAAATGGGAAGTACAAGGAAATTTATAAAAAATGGCTTGGCAGCGAACCAGATATGGAAACGCTAAAAGCTCAGCAAAAAAAGTAGAACTCTAGCTCTGCGTAACTGTTGAGACAGCTTACGCAGTTTTTCATATAGGAGGATTAAAATGAGCAATTTTCGCTGGGATATTATTATGGAGTACGCCCCGTTATTTTGGCAGGGCACGCTGCTGACAGTAGGTCTGTCATTGGCTTCGATTATACTTGGAACAATTCTTGGCTTATTGATCGGCCTCGGTAAAATGCTGCGCAGCCGCATTTTGGCATTTCCGTTTCAATGCTATGTCACTTTCTTTAGAGGCACACCCCTGCTGGTGCAGCTGTTATTGATACACTTCGGTGTTGTTCCATTATTTACAGGTGAAACACATGCTGTCGCCGCAGCCATTCTTGCCCTCACCTTGAACTCTGCCGCGTATATAGCTGAAATATTCCGGGCAGGGATTCAATCAATAGACAAAGGGCAAACGGAGGGAGCACGTTCTTTGGGGCTGACACATGCGCAGACAATGAAATTTGTCATTCTGCCTCAGGCCTTTAAACGGATGATCCCGCCGCTTGGAAATGAATTTGTTGTGCTGATTAAGGATTCTTCGCTGGCTTCTGTCATTGCTGCACCAGAGCTTATGTACTGGGGAAGGGCCATGGGCAGCCAATATTTCAAGGTTTGGGAGCCCTACCTGACATCCGCGCTTATTTACCTTGTTTTAACACTGCTGATGAGTGTTATATTACATTTCCTTGAAAGAAGGTTAAAGACAGCATGATAACGGTAGAAAATCTAAAGAAATCGTTTGGTGATCATGAAGTGCTGAAGGGAATTACGGCAAGCATAGCCCATAAAGAAGTGGCAGTTGTTATTGGACCGTCTGGTTCAGGAAAGTCAACATTCCTAAGATGCATCAACCAGCTTGAAACCATTACAGATGGACATATATACATAGAAGGAATAGATATTGCAGGCAAAAAAGTGAATATCAATGAAATAAGAACAGAGGTTGGAATGGTATTTCAGCACTTTAACCTATTTCCCCATAAAACAATTCTGGAAAATATTATGCTGGCACCGGTAAAAGTAAGGAAGCTGAAGAAAGAGGAAGCAAAAAGAATTGGGCTGGAATTATTAGAGAAGGTCGGGCTTTCCGATAAAGCAGAAGCCTACCCTGATTCTTTATCTGGAGGGCAAAAGCAGCGTGCAGCCATCGCAAGGGCCCTTGCAATGAAGCCGAAAATCATGCTGTTTGATGAACCGACATCTGCTCTAGATCCTGAGATGGTCGGGGAGGTTCTGGATGTGATGAAGCAGCTTGCAATAGAAGGGATGACAATGGTGGTTGTTACACATGAAATGGGTTTTGCAAGAGAAGTCGGAGACAGAGTCATCTTTATGGATGAAGGCTGCCTGATAGAAGCAGATACTCCAGAAAAACTTTTTGGAAGTCCAGCAGAAAAAAGGACACAAGCGTTTTTGAGCAAGGTGCTATAAATAACTATTAAAAAAACACGCCAGCAGCTGCAGCCAGCCGAAGCGTGTTTTTATTTGATGACCACAGCCCCTGATAAAGACTCTGGTTTATTGCCCAGTATCAATAAGCTGAGTTTAGCAAACCCAATTGTCTGATAGCGGGCGAATATTTCTTTTAAGGTTTGAAACTCTGCATCCTTTTTAAGCTGCTGAACTTCATTTTGATACAGTTCTATAACAGATGGTCTCACAAATTCTGGTGAGCTTACTGTCTTTTCGCCATCCACAATTAAACTTCCCATATATTGATATTTAAAATGCAGCGCACGCGTCAGGCTCACGACATGAAGCAGCTTTTCGAAAAAAGCAGGGCTTTGCATTTTAAACGATTGAAGGGCATCATTTGCTGTCTCAAGTTCATTAACACTTGATAATGAGATCATTATTTCTGCTCCTTTCAGATTCGACTATCAATCCCAAGGCTTGTTTAAAGGAATTAAAGCCGCTAATTCTTTGCTTTTTTTCTTTCTTGCTTTACGGACTTCTGCTCTTTCGCTTCCTGTATTGAAAACAAGCCATTCTTCTTCTGTTTCTGGCTCAACCTGCGGAACAGGCACTCGCCGTTTATTCTCATCAAGAGCTACAAAAGTTAAAAATGCTGTTGCTGCGATACGGCGTTCGCCAGTAATCATATCTTCAGCAATGACTTTGCAGAAAATTTCCATTGAACTTGTACCCGTATAAGAAACGAAGGATTCTACACAAACAGAATCAGTTTGGTGAATCGGGCATAAAAAGTCAATGGAATCAGTAGACGCTGTCACGCATTCTTTTACTCTTGAATGTCTTCTGGCAGATAAAGTCGCAACAGTGTCGAGCTTTTTCATAAGCACTCCGCCAAAAAGGGTATTATAGTTATTTAAATCACAGGACAGCACCTGGTCAGTATTTACAATGCGGCTTTCTCTTGCTTTCTTTTTTTCCATGTTCAAACATCCTTTCCTGGTGAATACATAAATGAAAAGGTAAATAAACCCGTAAAGACAGGGCTTTCACTACTAAAGTGTACGCTCAGGCAATCGGGAAGTAAAATGGTTAATATTCATTGTCTCCATAGCTTTCATCTATGAAAATGCTTTCAATTATACAAAAAGAGAATACCTGAAAAAAGCGATTTCTTTTGAAAATCGCCCATATCAGTTACTCTCAAGAAGCTTCTGGGTGAATCTTAGCCATTCTTTTGCTGCGTAGGAAAGATACTGTCCATTTCTCCAGATAAAACCAAGGTTCCAGCTGATTGATGGCTCGGATATTTTAACGGCACGCACGTTTTGATGAAGGTTCCGGCAGATGCTTTCCGGAAGAAGTGCAACACCAAGCTTGCATGCAACCATTTCTTCAATAAAATCCCATCGGGAACTTTCTGAAAGAATAGATGGATTGAATCCGGCACGATTACAGGAGGAAATTATCAAGTCGCGCAGGACAAAATCTTTATTAAATAAGATAAATGAATCCTCGCTGAGCTGTGAAAGATTGATTTCTGCTTCATTTGCGAGAGGATGCGAGGGATGAAGGATCAGTTTAATATCTTCTTTTAAAAAGGAAAAAGAATGAAATTGATTGTTTTTAGCCGGAAGAACAATGACACCAATGTCCAGGACATCATTTGCTATGGATTCTTCGATTTTTTTTGAGCCCTCTTCAACTAGCTGAAAGGTAATGCTTGGGTATTTATCATGAAATTTGCCCATGATTTCCGGAAAGAAGGAAGGATCAATGATAGGCGGAAGCCCGATTCGGATGTGGCCTTTCTTCAGTTCCAGCAAGTTTTCCATTTCGACTTCCAAGTTTCGGAAAGCTTTATCGATCAGCTTAGCCTGTTCGAGCACAACACGCCCTGCGTCTGTCAGAGTCAGGGTTTTCTTTGAGCGGTCAAAAAGCTCAACACCAAGTTCGTTTTCCAGGTTTTTAATCATTTTGCTGATTGTCGGCTGTGTGATGAACAAATGATCGGCAGCACGAGTAAAGCTTCTATAATTGCTGACTTCAATAAAATATTGCAAATGCTTGATATCCAATGCTTTCACCCGCTTAAATTCTTTCATTCCTATCTGTCCTTATTCTACCTTGTAATCCCTCTTTTATAAAACAAACAAATTTTCATGAATTTTTAGAAATTAATTGATTTCTTCTATTGATATTTACGTTAACGTAAATGCTATGATGTTTATAACAAAATTTGGGATAAAGAGTGGTATTTCCATGTATACAATTACAAACCTTGCAAGGGAATTTAAACTGACTTCGCGGACAATACGCTATTATGAAGAGCTTGGATTGCTTCATCCCAAGCGGTCATCTAATGGAAACAGAATCTACACGAATAAGGAATATGCTCTTCTAAGATTGATTCTTCGGGGAAAGCGCTTTGGTTTTTCGCTTGAAGAAATTAAGGACATGGTGCTGCTGTTTGATAAGGACAGGACTGGAATACAGCAGCTTGAAAGGACGGTTGTTTATGGTGAGCAAAAATTAGAGGAGGTGACTCAGCGGATTAAGGAGCTAGAGGAAATAAAAGAAGAAATCAGCCTTCTTATGGTTGATTTCAAAGAAAAACTTATGATGCTAAGGGGAGAAAATATATGAATATTTCTGAATTGCTGTCAAGGAATGCAAGGAAATACCCGCATAAGGAAGCAGTCATAATAAATAAAGAAAGAATCAGCCATAAACAGCTTAATGAATACTCCAATCTCCTCGCCTCTTCCTTAAGGGAGCTGAAAATTGCCGCTGGTGATAAAGTGGTCCTTATTCTGCCTAACTGCCTTGAATTTGTCATAAGTTATTTTGCAGTTCAGCGGCTGGGAGCTGTCGTTGTCCCGGTGCATGCCAAATTGTCTGTAATCGAACTTGAATATATTATTTCCCATTGTAATGCCAGTGCTGTAATCATTCATGATAGCGTGAAGGTATCAGCAGCATTTGCCGGCCATCCAGCACTGATTTCTATAAAAACAGGAAAACAGGAGGAAGGGTGGCGCTCTTTTGACTTTCTTCTTAAGCAGGGAGATACCTCCGAAATAGCATGCACTCTTTCTGAAGATGATGAAGCTGCCATCCTGTATACTTCCGGTACAACCGGCAAACCAAAGGGAGTACTGTTTACAAACCGCAATATCCTAGCTGCCGCCATAATGATGTGTTTGGAAATGAGCTATAAACCAGAAAGCAGAATCCTGCACATGATGCCACTCAGTCACTCTGCGCCTCTGCATTTGTTTCTTGTAGCAGGAACCTACGCAGGCGCTGCTCATGTTTTATCTGAAGTCTTTACCCCGGAACTTCTTTTGAATTTGGTTCAAAAAGAAAAAATCACTCATTTTTTCGGCGCTCCTGTAGCCTATCTGCTTACGGCAAAACAGCCGGGGCTTGCAGAATATAACCTTGCATCGATGAAGTGCTGGGTATACGGAGGTGCTCCGCTTCCTGAAAAGGATGTTAGATTCATTCAAGAGAAGCTGCAGACCAAACATCTCTACTGTGTGTATGGATTAACGGAGTCTGGCCCTACAGGTATGCTTCTGCTGCCCGAAGATCACGATAAGAAGGCGGGAAGCATAGGGAAACGAGGGGCACTGGGCACGGAGTTCCGTATCGCTGATCATTCAGGATATGATGTCAATGTGGGTGAAGCGGGGGAAATACTCTTATACAGTGAAGGTAATATGAAAGGATATTATGGTGATCCAGCTGAAACAGACCATGCTTATTTTGGAAAGTGGATCCGTACCGGCGACATTGGAAGGATGGACCGGGACGGGTATGTGTGGATTATCGACCGCAAAAAGGATGTCATCATCTCAGGCGGAGTAAATGTATATCCAAAGGAAATTGAAGAAGAGCTGCTAAAGCATCCGTCTGTTATAGAGGCTGCAGTCATTGGGGTGTCTCATCCTGAATGGGGAGAAACGGTGAAAGCGGTTATGGTGATGTCAGAAAAACCAGAAAACCTCCAGGAGGAATTTCAGGAATTTTTATATGGAAAGCTTGCTGCCTTTAAGCTGCCAAGGCTGTATGAAACTTGTGAGGCTCTGCCAAGAAACGCGACTGGCAAGGTACTGAAGCAGGTATTAAGAAAGAAGCAATTGGAGGTATGATGGATGAATTTCTATACGGATGACCCTATATTTCAAGACTTGCTGAGGGAGCTGCTGGACCCTGATTTCTATGCCTATGCCAAAGAGCAATTAACAGATTTTGGCCGTATATGTGCCAATGAAATCGATGAACGTGCCCGTTATACAGATCGTGAAGGGCAGCCGCAGTTAATTAAATATGACGCCTACGGGGAGGATATCTCTGAAGTGCGGGTAAATGAGGGGTATAAGAAAACCGTTGAAGATACCTATAAAACCGGCATTGTGGGGTATGTCCATAAACCTGTGCCTGAGCTGCAGAAAAAAGGGAACTATATCTATTCTTATGCTCAGGGATATCTCCTGTCACAGACAGAACCGGGCTTTTATTGCCCTGTAACCTTAAGCATGGCGACTGCTTACCTGCTTAGCCATTACGGAAGTGAACAGCTGAAAAGCCGCTTTTTGCCCCATGTGCTGTCTACAGGGGAGGCGCCTTTGTATGAAGGGGCTACCTTTTTGACAGAACGGCAGGGAGGGTCTGATGTAGGAGCAAATGAAACGAAAGCAATCAGGAACGGTGAGGAATATTTGCTTTATGGGGAAAAGTATTTTGCCTCAAATGCAGGAATGTGCGGGGTAGCGATGGTGCTTGCAAGGAAAGAGGGAGCACCTTCCGGAAGCAGGGGACTGACCCTTTTTGCAGTTCCATGGAGAAAAGAAGATGGCACATTGAATGGGATATCCATCCGGAGACTGAAAGATAAGCTTGGTGTCCGGGCTGTTCCTTCTGCCGAGGTAGAATTTAATGGGGCGAAGGCTTTTGTTGTTGGAGATCCTTCAAAGGGCTTCTATTATATGATGGAAGCTCTTAATCTATCAAGAGTCTGCAATGCAGTTGCATCACTTGGAATTATGCGCCGCGCTTACCAGGAGGCTGTGCGGTATAGCCAGAACAGGCAGGCATTCGGCCAGGTTCTCACTGACTTTCCAATGGTGAAGGATTCACTTGTGAAACTGGCTGTGAAGCATGAAATAGAAATGCGGGCAGTATTTACTTACTTGCCGCTGTTTGATGATGTTATGGGCGGAAAAAATCAAAGCGGTGAGGAAGCAAGGGTGCTTAACCGTTTATATATTGCTTTATTAAAAAAGGAAACAGCAGAGCAGGCCATTCACTTCGCACACGAAGCCATTGAAATGCACGGAGGAAACGGCTTTATTGAAGACTTTGTGACTCCGAGGCTGCTTCGCGATGCCCAAGTGCTTACTGTTTGGGAGGGAACGGCCAATATTTTGGGACTTGAAGTGCTTCGGCTCATTGAAAAATCCGGGGCACACACCATATTTATCCAAGAAATGGAGAGTAGGCTTGAAGCTGTATCCTCAATATCGCAAAAGTGGACCATTCCAGTGTCATCCGCTATTACAGAGCTGAGACAACAGCTGGATGCGTTAAGCATCGCCACGCATGATCACAAAACCTTTCATGCAAAGAAAATAGCTAAACGGATGACAGAAATCTTTGAAAGTATCATAGCCCTTGAATATGCTCATAAAAATGAAGGACGCGCTATAAAAGTGATGGAGGTCTTTATAGAAGAAACCTGGGAGAATTCATTTACTTTAAAGGATAACTTAAGGACTGTAGAATATTTTGAGGAAATTGTTTTAAACCCCCGGCAACAATAAATATCTTGTAGATCAAGATTATTTAGAAATGATAGATAATTCTGTCTGTTGTGAAGGAAGTAAAATTATGTAGAAAAACAGTGGAAATAAGGATATAATGGTAAAAAATACTAGAAAAATCTGCAGGCGCTTTCTTCCTTTTGATAGAATGATAGACTTGGATAGGGCTTTATTATGCAGACATGGAGGGAATTGAATGTTTAAAAAGAGTGCTTTGCTTTTATTTACCGTTTTTCTTACATTGGCTTTTGGCTCAGGAGCATTTGCTGCAGAGAATACCGACACCGACACACAAAAGGCTTTGAATCTGATTGATGCAAAAAATGCCCAAATCGATAATGAAATTCAAAATGCCTCAGCTGCAGCTGACGAACTTCAAAGCAAGTATTTTGAAGATATCAAAGACATTGAAGGCGCAGACGCTTTTATCTCGTTGAGAAATGAACAATCTAAGCTAGAAGCAGCATTGGTTGCTGAAACTGATTCAGCAAAAGCTGATTCTATCAGAGCAGAACTTGCTCCTATTGATAATGAACTGGCTTTATCTGAAAACATCCTTAAGGAAAAATCAAGTGATTTTGCTGGCCTTACTGATAAATATAACAGCAATTTAAATGCATTAATCTCTGCCCTTGACACACTTACTTCAGATATAACTGCACAAGCCATCCAAAAAGCAGCTGAATTAGGCGTATCTGCACAATGTGAACTTAAACTGGTGAAAATTGCCCATAAATTAGTATGGATTGACCCGATTCAGGTAGTCGGCCACTAAAATGTTCTTGTGAATGAATAGCTGAATAAGGTAAGATTAAGTAAAAATGGGTTCTGTTTTCGGAACCCATTTTACTTTTGCTCGAAAGGGAGAGCTGATATGAAAGGATTAAAAGTAATAAAAAAAGGCTCTTATTTAGAAAAGGTAAAAAATAACTCCACCGAACTAAGCTTATTAGAGCAAGGAGATGGAGTAGAAATAATGCTTCAAAGTATAAAAAAGGATAAAATGTTCTATTTATACCCTTCAGATAATCCAGAAGTTATGGAATTTATTTATATATTAAGCGGTAATATTGAACTTGACGAAGATGGAATTAAGGTTCTACTTGGTCCGAAAGATTCCTATTCAGCACAAGGATTGAATCAGGTCGTTTACTTTGAGGCAAAAACAGATGTAACTTATCTTTGGGTAATAACAGAGCCTGCTTTTTATGAAGTTAGTTCAGATATAGCTAATTTGAGAAAGATTATTAATGATGCGGAAAATAGAGATCCATATACATTTAAACATAGTGAAAGGGTAGCTCAATATTCTGTGAAAATTGCAAAGGTCTTAAATATGCAAAATAAGCAGCTTAAGATGTTATACCTAGCTGCAGAACTCCATGATATCGGCAAGGTCAATATTCCAATCGAAATCCTCAATAAACCCGGCAAACTCACAAAAGAAGAATTTGATGTGATTAAAAAGCATCCGGGTGATGGTGCTGAAATGGTGATGAAAACCAGCTATAAGCATCTTGCGAAGATCATTGAACAGCATCATGAGAGGTTAAATGGATCAGGATATCCGCATGGTTTAAAAGGTGATGACATTCTTCTTCAGGCTAAGATCATTGCGGTAAGTGACACTTTTGATGCAATGACAGAGGATAGGGCGTATAGGAAGGCCCATACTGCACAATACGCCATGGATGAAATTAAGAGCATGGCAGGCACTCATTATGAGCCTGAAATAGTCGATGCCTTGGAAAAGGTGCTTATAGAAGAAGGAAAGATCGAAAGCAAGCGGGAAGAGTAGCCTGTCTTGCTTATTTTTGTGTCTTTTTATAGTTCAAAAGGATTCAATGGGATATCAGTTAGCTATGGATTAGCTGTGATTAAAATTTAAAAACTTTATTCTATGCAGGTATGTTTGTATTGAGTTAAAATGAAGATGTATTCTAAAGATTTTGAAAATTTAATATTCAAGGAGGCAGTGATGGAGATAGCAGGATGCTCGGCACTTGTAACCGGCGGTGCTTCTGGCCTTGGTGAAGCGGTAGTCAGGAAGATTGTTAAAAAGGGCGGGAAAGCAGCCATTCTTGATCTTTCCATTGAGAAGGGAGAAAGATTGCAGAAAGAATTGGGGGATGCTGTATTATTCATAGAAACGGATGTTACAAATGAACAGGAAGTGACTGCAGCAATAGGAGCAGCCATAGATAAGTTCTCTTCATTACAGGCTGTTATCAATTGTGCAGGTATCGCAATTGGGCAAAAAACGGTTGGGAAAAGGGGAGCTCATAATCTTGAGGATTTCTCAAAAGTCATTGAAATAAACTTAATTGGAACCTTTAATGTAATCCGCCTTGCAGCGGAGAAGATGATACATAATGAAGAAAATGAATGGGGAGAACGGGGAGTCATTATTAATACAGCATCTGCAGCAGCCTTTGAAGGGCAAATTGGCCAGGCGGCTTATAGCGCTTCTAAGGGAGGAATTATCAGTATGACCCTTCCGATTGCCCGGGAATTGGCCGCATACGGAATCAGGGTAATGTCGATTGCCCCTGGTTTATTTTCTACTCCAATGTTTGACGGGCTGCCCGAGGATGCCCGTACTGCACTTGGCAAAACAGTGCCTTTTCCCCCGAGATTGGGAATGCCTGCTGAATTTGCAAAACTCGCTGAAAGCATTGTTGAGAACCCCATGTTAAATGGCGAGACAATCAGGCTGGACGGGGCCATCAGGATGCAGCCTAAATAGGTAAAATTAGTAAGCGTTTACATTAATACCAGGGAGTTGAAAGGATGAAGCATCCTTATTTGTTTGATGAACATGAAATCTTCCGCAAGTCATTTCGGAGATTTTTGGAAAAAGAGGCATATCCCTTCTATGATGAATGGGAAAGTAATAGGATCGTCCCCCGTTCTTTTTGGGAAAAGATGGGCAAGCAAGGATTTCTTTGTCCTGATCTTCCTGAAGAATATGGAGGCTCGGAAACGGATTGGGGATATTCCGTCATCATTAATGAAGAGCTTGAGCGTGTGGGTTCAGGGTTAGTAGGAATCGGACTTCACAGTGACATTGCGGTTCCCTATATTGCCAGTTACGGGACAGCCTATCAAAAAGAGAAATGGCTTCCGGGATGTACGAAGGGCGAAATCATTACAGCAATAGCCATGACAGAGCCAGGGACCGGTTCAGATCTTGCTAATATCTCTGCAACGGCTTTTCTTGATGGAGACCGCTATATATTGAATGGGCAGAAAACCTTTATCACAAATGGAATTCATGCTGATTTGGTCATCGTGGCTTGTAAAACAAATTCAAAAGCAGTGCCAAAGCATAAAGGAATCAGCCTGCTTGCTGTCGAGCGGAATAATCCCGGGTTTTCAAGAGGAAGGAAATTGAACAAGGTCGGCCTTCACTGCCAGGATACGGCGGAGCTAATCTTCGAGGACTGTGAGGTGCCAAAAGAGAATCTGATTGGCGAAGAAGGCAGCGGCTTTTTATATTTAATGGAAAAGCTCCAGCAAGAACGGCTTATTGTAGCGATCGCAGCCCAAGTCGCAGCAGAGGAGATGGTTGCTGATACCCTGGAATATGTGAAGAACCGGGAAGCCTTTGGAAAAGCAATCGGGAAATTCCAGAATACCCAATTTAAAATGGCAGAGATGGCAACAGAAATAGAAATGGGGCGTACATTCCTTGATAGCCTGATTGCAAGCCATCTTGCAGGAGAAGATATCGTAACCAAGGTTTCCATGGCTAAGTGGAAATTGACGGAAACAGCTAGACGGATTTCCATGGAATGCATGCAGCTTCATGGCGGTTACGGCTATATGGAAGAATATAAAATTGCCAGGAGATATCGGGATATTCCTGTTGCCAGTATTTATGCAGGAACCAATGAGGTCATGAAAGGCATCATTGCCAAAAGACTCGGTTTATAGATATGAAAGGAAGGGTGCTCAATGCGTGAAGTTGTTATTGTAGAAGGAATCCGCACACCTGTTGGAAGACGTAATGGCCTGCTTAAGAATGTGAGGCCTGATGATCTGGCCGCCACGGTTTTGAGAAATCTGGCTGTAAGAGCCGGAATTAGTCCTCATATCATAGAGGATGTGATTTTGGGATGCGTAACCCAAACTGGTGAGCAGGCAGGTAATATTGCGCGGACAGCCGCTTTGATAGCAGGCTTTCCAATTGAAGTTCCCGGAACAACAATCGACAGGCAATGCGGCTCAAGCCAGCAGGCTGTCCATTTTGCCTCACAGGCCATTTTATCCGGTGACATGGATGTGGTGGCTGCTGGCGGAGTGGAAAGTATGTCGAGAGTTCCGATGGGCAGCAATTATCAGGGTGCAGGACTCAGCGCAAGCTTAAAAAACCGCTATGAAATGGTTCATCAAGGTATATCAGCAGAGCTCATTGCCGAAAAGTATGGCCTGACCCGCGAAGAATGTGACCTGTTTGCACTTCAAAGCCATGAAAAAGCGATTAAAGCCAGAAATGCCGGCTATTTTGAAAGAGAAATCCTTCCAGTAGAGGTTTTGGATGATTCTGGTGAAAGGTCATTTATGATGGAAGATTCAGGTCCGCGGAGCGAAACGACATTAGAGGCATTAGCAGGTTTAAAAACAGTTTTTAAAGAAGACGGCCTGATACATGCAGGAAATTCAAGCCAAATCAGTGACGGGGCAGCAGCCGTTTTGCTCATGGAAAGAAATAAAGCAATGGAGCTTGGGCTAAAGCCTCGCTTTAAGATTCATACGAGGGCCATAGTAGGTTCCGATCCGACACTGATGCTGACAGGGCCTATACCTGCTACAAAGAAAGTACTTGAAAACTCAGGACTGAAGCTTGAGGACATAGATATTTTTGAAGTGAATGAAGCTTTTGCCCCTGTTCCCCTAGCATGGCTGAAAGAACTTGGGGCAGATCCGAGCAAACTGAATCCAAACGGAGGTGCGATAGCTATTGGCCATCCTTTAGGGGGAAGCGGAGCGCGGCTGCTTGTTTCGCTTATGCATGAACTTGAACGTTCCAATGGCAGATACGGGCTGCAGACCATGTGTGAAGGAAACGGGATGGCAAATGCAACGATTATTGAACGGTTAGACTTATAAAAAGAAAATGGGGGAATATCATGGAGGCTACTATTGGAGAAATTTTTGACGCGGCAGCAGAACGATTTCCGGATAAAGAGGCCATATATGATGT
Source organism: Bacillus sp. OV322 (assembly GCF_900112495.1). Taxonomy (GTDB): domain Bacteria; phylum Bacillota; class Bacilli; order Bacillales; family DSM-1321; genus Peribacillus. The sequence goes on along the minus strand of NZ_FOMA01000007.1, from coordinate 33,313 downwards.
AAGGAGAAATGTCCGTTACACCTACAGGGAGTGGAGCGAAAGAATCCATGCCCTGGCACATGCTTTCATAGCTGAGGGTATACAGAAGGGCGATCGGGTTTCTGTCTTTTTATACAATAACGAAGAGCTTGCAGCAGCCTTTTTTGCCTGCGCTAAGATCGGAGCGGTATTTAATCCGATAAATTTCCGGCTGATGCCTGAAGAAGTTTCATATATTTTGAAGGATGCCAAGCCCAAAATCCTGCTATTTGAAAGTGCCCTGAGAATTGTCATTGACGATATTGAAGGCCGGTTTACTGATACAAGTTTCTGGTACATCGATGATAATCCCCCTTCCTATGCAGCAGACTTTCAGCAGAAAATAAAGCAAGCAAAAGTATCCGAAATAACAGGCAGTGTTAAAGAAGATGATATTTACGCCATTATGTATACTAGCGGCACCACTGGCCGGCCTAAGGGAGTCCTTCACAGGCACAGGGAGATGGCAGAGCAAAGCAAAATTCTGAAAGAGGCGACGAAATTGGATCAGCATGATGTGGGCTTAATTGCAGCTCCCATGTTTCATTGTGCTGAACTTCATTGTGCGTTCCTTCCACGTATACAGTCTGGTGCAGGTAATGTTGTGGTGCATGGATTTCAGCCGAAGGAAGTGCTGCGTTTAATCGAAAGTGAAGGCATCACAAAGCTATTTGCAGCTCCAGCTATGTGGAATATGCTCCTTCAAGAGGACCTCAGCCAATATTCTCTAAAAAGCTTGAAGCTGGGACTGTATGGTGCCGCACCAATGGCTCCCGCATTAATTATGGCCTGCCGTGAAAAATTGGGAGTCGAGCTTGTCCAGGCATATGGGATGACCGAAATGGGGCCAGCCATTACACTTCTTGCGGAAGAAAATCAAATAAGGAAAGCAGGATCGGCCGGCAAGGCATGCTCCGGCCATGAAATTATCATAGTCCGGCCTTCTGAGGACGGACCTTCTGATCCTGATGATGTGCTGCCAGCTTTTGAAACCGGGGAGATACTTGTCAAAGGGCCCTGTATGATGAGCGGATATTATCAAAGGGATGAAGCTAATGAAAAAGCCCTTTATAAGGGGTGGTACCATTCGGGAGACATTGGCTACTTAGACGATGAAGGGTATTTATGGGTAAAGGACAGAGTGGATGATATGATTATCTCCGGCGGGGAAAATATCTATCCAAGGGAAGTGGAGGATACACTGTTTGGACACAAAGGTGTGCTGGATTGTGCAGTAATCGGGCAGCCAGATGACAGGTGGGGAGAAACGGTCACTGCCTTTGTAGTGGCTAAAGACTCTGAACTGACAGAAGCAGAACTGGAAGAATGGTGCAAGAACAGCCGCAGCCTGGCAAATTATAAACGTCCCCGAAAATATATATTCTGTGAATCATTGCCGAGAAATGCGAGCGGGAAAGTACAAAAATTCATGCTGCGCAAGGAAATTGGGCAAATCATTACCGGAAGCAATAAGTAAACATACAAGGGGAGTATTTTGAAATCCCATTTAACAAACAGGGAGCAATAAATGCTCCCTGCAAGTTTACTTCTGTTTTCTCTTTTTTGCCCGCATATCTGCGGCATCTGACCGCTTTTGGGCTTCCAGGTCATTTTGATCAGCAAGCTCTTGTGAAAATTCAACATCTAAACCATCATGCTTCATTTCTGCAGGCACCTGCGGAAGTTTTTGCTTGTTTTTATCGCGGTTTTTATGAATGCTGTTTCTTCCCATGTTAAGCAGCCTCCCATAGAGAAAATCTTTTTGAAGTATATCACTTCAATATTATTGTTAGCAGGATGGCTGTTTAAATGTCAGGTAATTGCCTCCAAAAATTCCTTAGCGTTTTCCCCTTTTAACATCAAATCCGCCAGCACGGTCTGCGTGTTTGAACTCTCTGGCGTATAATACTGCCTGTGTGCTTGTTAAAGTACTTTTTGTTCTATCCTTTTTTTTAGCTTCCAATGATATCATCTCCTGTTCATTACCTGTATTTTTTCCATAGAAATGAAATCCAATACCTGAATATGATCATTTATCAAGTAACTGTTCAAGTGCTCCTTTTAATAGGGGATAGTCAAATGTGAAAGAATGAGAAAGTAATACATCTGGCATGACGCATTGTCCTTCTAAAACCATGCTGCTCATTTCTCCCATCACCGTTTTTAGGGCAATGGAAGGGACAGGGAGCCAATGTGGCCTGTGCAGGACTTCTGCAGCTGTCTGGCCGAACTCTTTCATTCTGACGGGAGCAGGCGCTGTCAGATTAATTGGGCCTGAAATGTTTTCATTTTGCAAACAAAACTGAATAGCCCTTGCCGCATCATGGATATGAATCCAAGAAAGCCATTGTCTGCCGCTTCCTAATGTACCTCCTGCAAAAACCTTATATGGCATAATTATACTTGGCAGGGCACCTGCATCCATTCCCAGTATAACCCCAAAACGGGCTATAACTATCCTGCCGCAGTATGCTTTGGCTTTTTTCGCTTCTTTTTCCCAGAGAACAACGGTCCTTGCAAGGAAGCCATCCCCGCTTTTTGTTTCTTTTTCTGTGTATGTGCTGCTCTCCGAGACCGGATAATAGCCGATTGCACTCGCGTTGATGACACATTCCGGCTTTTTTTTAAGGAGAGATAGAATCTTCGTCATTTCTGCCGCAGTTTCAATTCTGCTTTCAACGATTTCCCGTTTTCGTTTCTGTGTCCATCGTCCGCTGTTTAATGATTCTCCAGCAAGATTAATGAAGGCATCGATGCCTTCCAGTTCTTTTTCAGGATGGACATCCTCTTGCAGCCATCTGATATAGCGAATTCCCTGTGCTTGCTTATGTTTATCAGGGTTTCTTGTCAGAATGCAGATGTCATGCTCTTGGGCGCGCAGTTCTTCAGTTATTGCCCGTCCAATAAAACCGCTGCCGCCTGCAATGGCAATCTTCATAAAAACACTCCTTCATGACTGTATTGGATATAGATTTTCCGATTAAGAAAACTGTATCATGTAATTGGAGTTTTAAAAAAAGTAAACCTTCTATGGAATGTGTTACAGTTAAAGCAGGGGGTAAAATTATGCCGAAAATCACCAAAATCACTACTCAAAAAAAACGGGCTGACCGTTATAATGTATATATAGACCATGGCAAAGGAGAACAGTATGCCTTTAGCGTGGACGAGGAAGTACTCATTAAGTTTCAGCTTAAGAAGGGCAGGGAGCTGGAAGAGTTTGATTTAGCCGATATCCAGTATCATGATGAAATTCAGAAGGCTTTTACTATGGCACTGAATTATTTATCTCACCGGATGAGGTCTGAAAAAGAAGTCCGGCTTTATTTAAAGAAGAAAGAAGCAGAGGAGCCAATTATCCAGGAAGCCATTCATAAATTGTATCATTATAAATATTTAGATGAACTTGAATTTGCGAAAGCATTTGTCCGGACATATGCAAATGGAGGAAATAAAGGGCCATTTACGATAGATATGGAGCTAAAGGAAAAAGGAATAGCAGACTCTGTAAGAGTGCAGGCAATGAACGAATACCCAATCGATCTGCAGATAGAACATGCCCGGAGTTTGGCCGAAAAATCGTTAAAAAAAGAAAAGAATATTTCTAAAACTGCTCTCTCGCAAAAGATTGAACAAAACCTGTTGCGAAAAGGGTTTTCGCGGGATATTATTATGGAAGCTTTAAGAGACGTTAAGGTTGAGAAAAGCCAAGGAGAAGAATGGGAAGCCTTGAGCCTTCAGGCTGAGAAAATCAGCCGGCGGAATCAAAAATACACAGGCTCGGAGTACAGGCAGAGAATGAAGCAGGCTTTATATAGAAAGGGGTTCGATATCGGGTTAATTGACCGGTATCTGAATGAATCCGAAGACATTGATTAAAAATCTTATCAAGCACATTTAAAAGCAGAGGTGTTATTCAGTGAGTGAAGTAAGATACAGCCAAATGACAGAGCATGAGCTGCGGCAGGAAATAGGAGCCTTAAAAGAAAAAGCAAGAAAAGCAGAGCAGCTTGGCATGGTGAGCGAATTTGCAGTGCTGGAACGAAAGGCTGTTATGGCGCAGGCATATTTATTAAATCCCGAAGACTTCTTGCCTGGGGAAATTTATCAAATTGAAGGAGATCCCGGAACATACTTCAAAGTGGATTATTTGAATGGGGTTTTTGCGTGGGGGTATAGGATGAGCGGCAGCGGCGAAGAAGAAGCCCTGCCGATTTCAATGCTTGTACCTGCCAAGAAAATCTGAAAAATCCAGAGGCAGCTGAGCCTCTGGACTGTTAACAACTTGTCAGCGAAGTGTGTCGGACGTTCTTTCATTCGAGGCTCTCATCCGCTCCTGCGGATGGGTATTAATGCTGCCATCCGGGCGTTTAGAAGCATACTCTGCTTTAGCCCTCGGCTCTCCCTCGAATTTATTATTGTTTTGATTCGGGAAATTTTTGGCTTTGTTTCTCATGGTTTTTTTCCCTCCAAACACAATGTAAAGAATCGCGTTTCCGCGTACACTTAGTATGGGTAAAGAAGTTCAAATTATGATTCTTTCCGGGCAGAAATAAATGGGTAGAGGTGAGGGAAATGAAGGAATACCAAGAACGATTGACTCAGTCTCTTTTAGAGAAAAACGATCAAATTACGTTCAATCAAGCTATGACATGGGTTGAGCTTCTTTGGGAGGATTTTGAAGCAACTTATGCAAAGGCCGGGCATGAATACGCCGGAGAAGAAATGACTGCAAAAGTCGTTAAGCAATGGATTGATAACTACGGGGACAGGCTGCATGAATTTATTGCAAGAAATCCTAAATATGAGCATTTATTGAATCAAAAAAATAACCTGCATTAAAAAAATCCCCCCTTTTAAGGGAGGATTTTTTCTGTTTCGAAATTATCGAATTTAAAAAGGAATTAAATTCAGTTTTTTCCTGAGCTTTGCTTCACTGAATATCCAGCCTGTATAGGAGTTAAGGATATTTAAGTCCCGGTCCAGATGGACGACGGCGACAAATGGGTAAAAGCCATTGCTGCGGTAGCGCAAATCAATAAAGCGGACCTCGTAATAATCCTTCACTGCCGTGATTTCCCATCGGTAAACCGGTGAAAAAGAAAGGAATGCCGCAAGATTTTTATCATGCTTTGCCGCGTCAAGCACTTTGCTTTCAGGCAGAGGGAGGCGGTCAAACTTGTCAAGAACCGTAACATATCCGTTTTCTGCACGAGCCACATAGAATTTGTTTCCTGTAATGACGGCGATTTTCCACCGGTGATATTTCATTGTCGGTGAAAGGATGACTTTTTTAGCATCAGGAATCTGCTGCTTTACAGCTCTTTTAATATATCGCTGCTCCTTGAATCGGGCAAAATAGTAAATGACTAAAATGCCGTACATGGCAAGAAACGTATAGCCCGGCGGGAAGCCTAATCCCCACAGGACGAGGGCTGCAGCATGAAGGCCGAAAATAAAGGGATCAAAGGTATTAATAACCCCAAGTGCCAGCCATCTGGATGAAATTGGCCGTAAAGCCTGGGTGCCATAAGAGTTGAAAATATCTACAAAAACATGCAGGAAAACGGCAAGAAAGGTCCAAAGCCACAAATGCAGCAAATTTGCTGAAGGAACTACTGCAAAAATCGTAAATGTAATTAATATGGGCCAAAGCAGTACAGCGGGAATCGAATGAGTTATTCCCCGGTGATTTCGTATATATACAGCATTGTTTCTGAGCTTTAAAACCGTGTCAATATCCGGAGCCTGGGAGCCTATAATAGTTCCAGCCATAATAGCATGTGCTGTTGACGTGTCGCCTAAGGCTGGGTCCAATGATGCAAGACCTCCTAAAGCAATCCCCATGACCAGGTGAGTGCCAGTATCCAACTAAGTAACCTCCCTGCTTAATAGCGGTCTGATATATAATTGTTAAGAGTAATCATAGCTCATATAATTAGTATTCGCCAAAAGAATTTATTTTGACATATTCTTTACACATATTACAATAAAAGAAAAGTACATCTTTTAAATGATTTAAAGTATTTCATATATATATTCCCATTTTCTTAAGAAGTTTAACATCACGGAGGAACAAATGTGAAGGAAAAAGAATTGCAGGGTTTGTCAGATATTAATATAACTGAATTTCAGAAGGATTTGCTTTCCTGGTTTGAAAAGGAACAAAGAGATTTACCATGGAGAAAAAACAGCGATCCATACAGGGTATGGGTTTCAGAAATTATGCTGCAGCAGACAAGGGTAGATACTGTTATCCCATTTTATAACCGATTTATGGATTGGTTCCCTACAATTGAGGATTTCGCCGATGCAGATGAGGAAAAAGTGCTTAAGTCCTGGGAGGGGCTTGGATATTATTCCCGTGTCAGAAACCTGCATAGTGCCGCGAAGGAAGTAAGAGAAGCCTACGGCGGCATTGTACCTGATAAACCGGAAGAAATTTCAAAACTAAAAGGTGTGGGTCCCTATACGGCAGGCGCAATATTAAGCATTGCTTATGGAAAAGCTGAACCGGCAGTAGACGGGAATGTAATGCGGGTACTGTCGCGAATTCTTTTGATTAAAGAAGATATTGCAAAGCCTAAAACAAGGATATTGTTCGAAAGGGCTGTCAGGGGTCTGATTGATCATGATCATCCATCTTTCTTTAACCAGGCTTTAATGGAACTGGGTGCCTTGATATGTACGCCTGGAACACCCGCATGTTTATTATGTCCTGTACGCAGCCATTGTCAGGCATTTCAGGAAGGCATACAGTCTGAGCTTCCCATCAAGATTAAAAAGAAAAAAACACGCAATGTGCCGCTTGTTGCTGCAGTGCTGACAAATGAAAAAGGTGAATTCCTGATTCATAAGAGACCTTCAGAGGGGCTGCTTGCAAATTTGTGGGAATTCCCTAACTTTGAAATACACACTGAGCTTATGACAAAAAGGGAATACTTCTCAGAGGAATTTCGCAGGCTCTTTGAAGCAGCGGCTGATATTGGAGAATTGATAGCTGAAATTGATCATGTTTTTTCTCACCTTGTCTGGAAAATCGATGCATTTAAAGGCACAATAAGCAGTAATATTGATAGTACGCTGTTAGAAAGTCAGCAGTATAAATGGGTTTCTGAAAAGGAAATAGAACAATATGCATTTTCTGTATCACATCAGAAAATTATGGCGGGTTATAGAAGTTCCCAATGAAAAAGGAAGCGGAATATTCCGCTCCCCTTACTTTCATCATAGCTCAATCATAGCTTTCATTGGTGCCATGTGTATAATCGGCTTCACTTCTTTGAAGGCCGCCGCGTTTTTCAATTTCCTCCACAATCTCCTTGTGAATTGACTGGCCTTCCTGGTTCAGGTAAGGTACCATTTGCTGCAGGGAATGATGAAAGTAAGCTAGCTCGCTTTTTTCCCAATCGGATTTTGGCAATAATGATAATTCTGTCATGTCACGGCCAACGTACATAATAACACTCCTTTTTCTTTATATTTTTCTTAAAAATAAACATCTTTATTCTTATTTTTCCAAATAGAAGGGACGATAAACAAATGACAAATAAAGTAGCATTGGTAACAGGAAGCAGTAAGGGGCTAGGAAGGGCGACTGCCATAAAGTTGGCCGAAGAAGGATATGACCTTGTCATTAACTATGCCAGAAGCAAATCCAAAGCGCTGGAGGTTGCGGCTTTAGTTGAAGCAATGGGCCGGAAAGCTCTAGTCGTAAAGGCCAACGTTGGTGATGTGGCGAAAATAAAATCCATGTTTGCCGAGATTGAAGAGTATTATGGCAGGCTGGATGTATTCGTATCAAATGCTGCATCTGGCGTTCAGCGTCCACTGATGGAGCTTGAAGAATCACACTGGAATTGGACCATGGATATCAACAGCAAAGCCCTATTATTTTGCGCACAGGAAGCTGCAAAATTAATGGAGAAAAATGGTGGAGGGAAAATCGTCAGCATCAGTTCACTGGGTTCTATCAGATACCTTGAAAATTATACAGTAGTTGGTGTTTCCAAAGCAGCACTTGAAGCACTTACACGTTATCTTGCAGTTGAACTTGCTCCTAAAAATATCACGGTAAATGCTGTTTCAGGCGGAGTGATTGATACAGATGCCCTTAAACATTTCCCTAACCGCGAAGAATTACTTGCAGATGCGGCAAAAAACACTCCTGCCGGACGAATGGTGGAAGTATCGGATATGGTAAATGTCATTCTCTTTTTAATAAGTGACCAAACAAGCATGATCTGCGGACAAACCATTATCGTAGATGGAGGAGTTTCGCTGCTTGTATAATTGGATAAATTTAACTGATGTTTGTTCGGATATCACCCCGTATTCCTGGTTATTCTATTATCGTGGAGGTGATTACGAATGGAGAACAACAAAACAACACAAGCTGGAACTAACGTACAGGAAGTTAAACAGCAAAACCAGCAAGCATCTGCAGGAAAAAGCCAATCTGGACAGGGCCAATACGGCACTGAATTTGCAAGCCAAACTAACGTGCAAGAAGTAAGGCAGCAAAACCAGCAAGCATCTGCAGGAAAAAGCCAATCTGGACAGGGCCAATACGGCACTGAATTTGCAAGCCAAACTAACGTGCAAGAAGTGAGGCAGCAAAACCAGCAAGCATCTGCAGGAAAAAGCCAATCTGGCCAAGGCCAATTCGGTACTGAGTTTGCTAGCCAAACTGATGTACAAGAAGTAAAAAGACAAAACCAGCAGTCTCAATCTGGTAAATCTTCCAAAGCATAAGCGTTAATAAAAGGCTGTGCAATGCAATAATTGCCCCTTGCACATCATGAAAAGCAGCTGGTATATGCCAGCTGCTTTTTCATGTGCTATTGCCACAACTTAGGTCCCTATTTTTTTACTTTCACGGCACTGAATACATACAATTTTCTTCATTGACAATGACCTTTTTTGCACATAGAAAGGGATGTGGCGGCAGGCTTATCCAATTTCAGGATGAACAGCGCGTGCTGGTAAGCCATTTATTAAGGATTAAATTTAACGATCTCTGCATATTTCCGGCTTGTGGGTTGTCCTGAGCATTCGCAACAGAATAATACGATAAAGGTTATAAAAAGCCTAAATTTCAGTCCGCCTGAAAAACCTGCTACATGATGGTTCCCGCGAATATGTTCATGTTTATCCGTTTATAACCATGAATTTACTTCATTTTCTCTCATAGGTATCAGAAACCTTTGAACCACTTTTAAAAAAATCCTTGTATATCAAAAAAAGTTGGAAATATTACTTAACCGATAAGCTAACTTCCATTTAAGGGCATCACCTATTTGCTTCATCTACCGAACAAGGCGTTTTTTCATCCTTCGACAAAAGTTCTAATTGGTCTACATTTTAAGTCAAAGGACAATCAGGTGGAAGCAAGAATATTTGGAGGAGGGGAAATCATTATATAAATGATGGGGCGGTGCATGGATATGAAAGAGTTTGACCGGCTGATTAATGAGCAGCTTAAAACGATGGAGAAGCTTTTGTTTATACAATCCGAAATTGAAAGATGCCAGGAAATCGAACAGCAGCTCCGGGCCTTGCAGGAATTGACCGAGTTAGATTGCATTCAGGATGAAATTTTACGGATGAAGCAGGAATTATCTGCAATTCATGAAATGTTTGAGCAGCAGACAGAAGAGGTCATCAGGTACTACCAGGAAGGGCAGGCAGCAATTATCTAATTAGTCACGCTGAATCCGGCTTAGCCTTAAATGAGGCTGATTGGAACGAACGGTGCGAGACTCCTGGAATGGAAATCAATCACTTGTTCTATAGCAACAAAGTATACGAAAAAATGTCCTAAGGGGCTATCTTATTCAGTAATTGTCTTTTTGCCGATAATGCGGAAATTTTGCAGCTTTTTTGCAGATTTTTTAAGTATTATTGGCTTTATGGCACATTTTTACTGATAGATAGCCTCTTTTGTTTTAAATTTTTGAATAAATCGCTATAATAAAGGAATATAGGAAATCGAATAAGATACAGTATAACCGCCATTAGAAAAGTTTCGTAATGTGTTTAAGGAAGGCAGGGGAGAATAATTATGGGGATTCCCACCGAGGGAGGAAAAATCCAAATTCAAAGTTATAAGCATAATGGGCATATCCACCGGATCTGGGAAGAAACCACCGTTTTAAAAGGGACGCAAAATCTTGTCATAGCGGCAAATGATCGTACAATGGTAACGGAATCTGACGGAAGAACCTGGATAACGAGAGAACCGGCAATATGCTATTTTCATTCTAAATATTGGTTCAATGTTATTGGTATGCTTAGAGAAGACGGTGTGTACTATTATTGCAATATCAGTTCTCCGTTCACTTGCGATACGGAAGCGCTTAAGTACATTGATTATGACCTGGATATTAAGGTGTTTCCGGATATGACTTTTAATTTACTGGATGAAGATGAGTATGAAAGGCACCGCAGGGAAATGAATTACCCTGATGCAATTGATGCTATCTTAAAAAGAAATGTCGATTATTTAATTTACATGATACGGCAGAGGAAAGGCCCTTTTTCTGCAGAATTTATTGATTCCTGGTACGAACGGTTTTTAACCTACCGCTAGAGCCAGAAACCTGTTGCATAAACAACAGGTTTTTTTTGAGAAAAAACTTACTTACGGAGGTTTTTTGTGGATAGCGTAAAAAGATATCTGCGGTTTGTCAAACCATACAAGTGGCAAATTGCAGGAACAGTCATCATAGGACTTCTGAAATTTGGTATACCGCTATTAATTCCTGTTCTTACAAAATATGTTCTGGATGATATTATTGCCAATAAACACTTAACATCATCTGTAAAAACGGAAAAACTATTCTGGGTTATGGGAATTATGCTGGTGATATTCGTTGTGGTCCGGCCGCCTGTGGAATATTACCGGCAATACTATGCTCAATGGACCGGCACGAAGATTTTATTTGATATCCGGAATGAGCTATTCAGCCATATCCAGAAATTAAGCTTTAAATATTATGCCAATACCCGTGCAGGAGAAGTCATCTCCAGGGTGATAACAGATGTAGAGCAGACAAAGAACTTTGTAATCACGGGGCTTATGAATCTCTGGCTTGATATAGCAACCATTATCATCGCGATCATAATCATGTTTACTATGGATGTGAAGCTCACCATTGTCTCCTTGGTAATGCTTCCATTTTACGCATTTTCCGTTAAGCATTTCTTTGGAAAGCTTAGGGATTATACAAGAACGCGCTCGCAGGCTCTTGCAGATGTACAAAGCCATTTAGGTGAACGTGTTTCTGGAATGCCTGTTATTAAGAGCTTTGCCATAGAGGATCACGAATCAGAGCTGTTTAAAAAACAAAATCAGAACTTTTTGGACAAGGCGCTGGCGCATACAAGCTGGAATGCCAAATCTTTTGCTGTTGTTAATACCATCACCGATATTTCGCCTTTGCTGGTTATTGGCTATGCAGGTTATCAGGTGATAAATGGCCCGCTGTCAGTAGGAACGATGGTGGCCTTCATCGGGTTCATCGACAGGCTGTATAATCCCTTGAGAAGGGTAGTCAACTCCTCAACTACCATGACACAGACACTAGCCTCAATGGACCGTATGTTTGAATTCATTGATGAAAAATATGACATTGAGGATAAACCAGATTCTATATCACTGAACCATGTAGAAGGCAATCTTGATTTTGAGAATATTTCGTTTGCCTATGATAAATCAGAAGAGCCAGTTTTAAAGAATTTGAACCTTCATGTCCGTAAGGGTGAAACCATTGCATTGGTTGGGATGAGCGGAGGGGGAAAGTCTTCGCTTGTCAGCCTGATTCCAAGGTTTTACGATGTCAGCAGCGGAAGGATCTTATTGGACGGCACAGATTTGCGGGATTTCAAGGTCCGCAGCCTGCGCGATAAAATTGGGATGGTACTGCAAGATAACATCTTATTCAGTGAGTCGGTTGTCTCGAATATCAGGATGGGCAAGCCTGATGCATCCATGGAAGAGGTAATAGAGGCAGCAAAGGCAGCAAATGCCCATGACTTTATAGAAAACCTGTCAGAAGGTTATGAAACGAAGGTAGGAGAGCGCGGTGTTAAATTATCCGGAGGGCAGAAACAGCGCGTTGCCATTGCAAGGGTGTTCCTGAAAAACCCTCCGATTCTCGTGCTGGACGAAGCAACTTCGGCTCTTGATCTGGAAAGTGAGCACTTGATCCAGGAAGCACTGGAGGAGCTTGCGAAAGAGAGGACTACCTTCATTGTTGCACATCGGTTATCCACGATTACACATGCTGACCGGATAATTCTTATCGAGCATGGAGAAATAACAGAAATGGGAAGCCACGAAGAGCTGATGAGAAGACAGGGAGGCTATTATAACCTCTTTCAGGTACAGCAGCTGGATACATAAAGCCGCAAACAAAAGCCCCCAAGTCAATTGGGGGCTTTTGTTTATTTATTTGTGTCCTGATTTCTCATGGATTTTAATGTTTCACGGAACATGTTATCGTTCATTTTGGAATCCTTTTTAGGCTGGACAGAAGGTTCTTCTTCTATTTCTGCCTTAGGAGATTCGATATGGGTTTTCATGCTTTGCAGGGCATTCCTGTATGCATTATCATCCATTTTTAACGTTTCTTCTTCTGCCCTCACATCAGGCATTGGCTGTACAGCAGTTTCATGGGCTTCTTCAGCCGGAACAGGAGGCATGGAAGAAGGCGTTTCTTCATGAAGGGCCGGTTCTTGTTCAACATGTGCACCGCTGCGGGATGATGACCTTATATTCATGGTAACTAAGCCGGCTGCTACCAAGATCGCTACAATTATAAAAATAATCATTGCCATCTTATATCAGTCCTCCTTATCGCTCATTTTTAAATGATTTTGCGACATTCGCTACACGTGCTCCTAATATCCTGCCGAGTGTAAGGCCTTCTGCAGAAATTGCTTCTGGACTATCAGGAGGACAGGTTACACCTACTCCATAATAAGAGCCATAAAGGGCATTTTCACGGATGTTGCTTGGCATGCCAGTAATGATCATTCCCTGGTGCAGCATTGGGGTGATTAAGTTAAGCATGGTTGCTTCGAGTCCGCCGTGGACAGTGGCTGTAGTACAGAAAACGGCACCGATCTTATCCTGAAGCTTTCCTTCTGCCCAAAGATATCCCAATTTGTCGATCCATGATTTCAATCCGGAACTGATGGTTCCGAAATGCCCTGGGCAGCCCCAGATAATGGCATCCATTTCAGAAAGCTTATACACATCTGCCTGGCTGACATGATCAATAAATACCTCAGCACCGCTTACTCCATCTGCTCCCTCTGCGATAGATTCCGCAAGAGCTTTAGTATGTTCTCCTTCGCTATCATACACAACATAAATCTTCATGAAAAAACCCTCCTGTTAATTAAATGTAGCCTTCTGTGATAATAGTAAACCTCCCGATAAGGGGAGGTCTGCTATTTCTTTATTTCGTTTCATTCACTGGAGAAGGAAGCAATTGTATTTCGTTCTTCTTTTTTGCTTCCTGTTTCTTTTTATCTTTTCTTACATCACGCAGGAAGAAGCTCAGTATTAATCCGACAACAGTAAATCCTGTTGCCCAGAAGAAGGCATCATTGATTCCCATAACATTGGATTGCAGCTGTATTTGGCCGGACAGCAGCGATATGGCTGTCTGCTGGGCTGAAGCTGCTGTTTGATGCATGGAAGCCATGATGTTTTGAACAAGATTCTGCAGGTTTTGCGAGAATTCCGGATCAGTCGTACTCATCTGGTTTCCCATTGTAGTAGCATGGAAGATGGTCCTGTTTGTATAAATGGTAGTGACCAAGCTTGTTCCGATTGCGCCGGTTACCTGGCGGATTGTATTCGTCATGGCGGTTCCGTGGCTATTTAAATGGCGTGGCAGCTGGTTCATGCCTGCTGTCATAATCGGCATCATCAATAGCGACATTCCGAATGAACGGATCATGTAAATACCTAATAGTGTTGTATAAGCAGTATCAGGCGTTATTTTAGTAAATTCAAACGTTGTTAAAATAGTGACCAGCAATCCGACTATACCAAGTGGACGAGGTCCTACTTTATCAAACAATATCCCTGAGATAGGGGACATGACCATCATAACAAGGGCGCCTGGAAGCATTAGAACACCTGATTGAACAGGGGTAAAGCCTCTTAGGTTCTGCAGATAAATCGGAAGCAGGAACAGCCCAGTGAACATTGATACAGTGATGATGGCTGAAATGATATTGGATAGTGTGAATATGTCATACTTGAAAACCCTGAAATCAAGCAAAGGTTTTTCTGATTTTAGCTGCTGGATAACAAATCCGGCAATGGACAGAAGGCCAAGTACGATCATAACCACGACAATTGAGTCTGACCATCCTTTTGAACCGGCTTCACTGACTCCATAAAGAAGGGCAGCCACACCGAAAAGGGAAAGAAATGCGCCGAATGCATCGAGTTTGATTTTTTTTGGCTCAATTACATTACGCAATGTGATGAAAGCGATGATTACAATAATCGCTCCAAGCGGAACCATTCCGTAGAACATTAAACGCCATGTATAGTGTTCTATGATCAAACCTGATAATGTAGGGCCGATAGCCGGAGCGAACATCATTGCAAGGCCAAAGATCCCCATCCCTTTACCGCGCATATGCGGCGGGAAAATAAACATGATCATAGTCATAACAAGCGGCTGAAGAACACCGCCGCCTGCTGCCTGAATTAAGCGGCCAATCAAAATTACGGAGAATGTCGGTGCAATTCCGCAAATGAAAGTACCAATAGTGAAAAGTACCATAGCCAATATAAAAAGTATCCTTGTGCCAAAGCGTTCAATAAGGAACGCTGAAAGAGGAATTAACGCACCATTGACAAGCATGAACCCTGTGGAAAGCCACTGGATGGTTGTGGCTGTTACGTTAAACTCCGTCATCATGCGCGGCATGGCCACGCTTAGAAGGGTTTGGTTTAAGATAACTAAGAATAAGCCAAGCATTAATATAACAAGCAGGGGAATATGCTGTCTTACTCCCTGGTCGTTATTTTCGATACCTTGGGCAGCCATTAAACCAGCCTCCTTTCTTGTAAAGTAAACAAATCAAATTATTTTGTGGAAATCTTAACTTCTGCGTTCATACCTGGAAGTACTTTATCGGATGGAGCTTTAATTGAAATTTTAACAGGAACCTTTTGAGTTACTTTAGTGTAGTTGCCGCTTGAATTTTGTGACGGCATGATAGAGAATACTGAGTTTGTAGCATATCCGATATCTTCTAGTGTACCTTCGAAAGTAGTGCCTGGATCTCCGTCAACTGTGATATCAACTGAATCGCCTTTTTCGATATCGCTTAATTCTGTTTCTTTAATGTTTGCTGTAATATAAATTTTGCTCATATCGATTGTTTGGCCCAATACCTGTCCTGCTTGAACCAATTGATCAGATGAAACTTGTTTTTTAACTACTGTTCCGTCTTGTGCAGAAGAAACAGTCACAGAATTTTTGCCATCAGAGATTTTGCCAAGTGTATTTCCTTTTGAAACATTATCGCCTTCCTGCAGATTCCAGCCTTTTAGCTTGCCTGCTGTTGGCGCAACAATTGTATTAAGATCTCCGGCTACTTTTGCTTCGTCTGTCTTAACGAAGTTTGTGCTTTGATAGTAGTAATAAGCACCTCCGGCTACTAATGCAAAAATAATGATGATTCCTACGATATTAACTAGGACTAAACGACCTCTACCCATAAATCTTTCTCCTTTCAATCCTGCGAAGTATTTTAAATTTCTGAAGTATTAAATTGGCGGATAATTTTCACGTCATCATTTTCAATAGAAATTGGTTCCGTTATTTTATCCAGCAATGCTGAAAACTGATAAAAGCCTTCCAGTTCTGTTTCATCCATTTGTTTAATAGTTTGGATGATTAATTCCTTAAAGCTCTTTGTTACACATTCAAGAACTTCAGATCCTTTATCGGACAGTTGTACTCTGACAACACGCCTGTCTTTGTCATCATTGAAGCGGCAAATTAAAGTTTGCTCTACAAGACGGTCAATCAGCCTTGTGAGGGAACTTAGGTGGATATGAACCATTTCCGCCAGCTTGCTGACCCGGATATTGCTGTTTTGTCCGACTTTATAGAGAATATGAACCTGAAGCAAAGTGATGTCATAAGGTTCTATGCTTTTCTCAAGAAACAAAGTACGTATTTTCCCAAGCAGTAATAATTTGTCATGAATGTGCTCTACCGCAGCGATAATACGGCTTTCTTCATTCAACACTTCACTCCCCAATCATGCTAATATTTAAGAACATTAAATGTTAACCAATGTAAATATATTTCTTAACAAGAAATTATTCTAACAGAGATTTTTTGAATTGTCATCAATTTAATCCTTTATTTTTTATTATTTTTTCGAGGTAAAAAATGTAATTTTTCTTGTTTGATGTGAATAAAGGGGGATTCTATTATCTTGAGTATTTGATAAATAATAAAAAAATATTTATGTAAAACAAAAATGGAACGCTTTCATATCAGACAGGAGAAAAAACAAAAAAAGGGCTATCCTCTAAGTAAGAGGAAAACCCTTTTTATCAAGTCCAGCTCACAAGGAGTCGGACAAGGCTCAAATAATTAATCTACATCTTCTGGAGGAAGATATACTTCATTATCATCTTTATGGAAAGTCTGAAAACTGCTGATCAATTTTTCTAAGTGCTCCATTTGCTCATCATACTCCATAATGGCAGAGAGCAGAGGGACAAGTCGTGCACCTAATTCCTGATCTTCAATTCCCGAATCCCTGCCGTAAAAAAGCGCTAGCAGGTTCTCGCGGCTTAAGCATTCATCGGAAACACAGTCTGAATATACATGTCCGCTGAATTTCACCTTGCCGATATATTTTAACAGCAATTGCTCATGCTTGCGGATCAGGCAATCCAGCTGATAAAGGAGCTTTACCTGGAATTCTTCAGGCATCATGCTTATTTCATGCTCGTATTTATGGATGCGTTTAAGTGTTTCAAAAGCTTTTCTTGTGGTGATAAGCATTTGCCGGTACACCACTTTTTTTCTGGCCTTTACATGGTTTTCCTTCAGAAAATAACCGCGTTCTTCTTTAAACATATAATAAAGCTGTTCAATTTGAGAAAGGTCGTTCTTTAAATCGCCGATATCCTTTTTTAACAATGTCCGTTCAGATACATGGCGGGTGCTCATTCTGATCCACTTCAGGATATCCTCCGTTACATTTGAAATCCGCACATATAGCTTTGTTTCATATTTGGGAGGAATAAATACAAGGTTGACCAAGAAGGAGCTCAGGATTCCTAATAAAACTGATGATAAACGAATGAAGGCAAAGGCATAGAAATTCCCCTGCTGCGCTTCCATGATTGATAATGTTGTCACAATTGAAAGTGTAATGGTATTGCCCATCTTAAGTTTAAGGTTAATTGAAATGACCACGATAACAGCTAAACCGATAATAAAAATATGATTGCCAAAAAAGAGAACGAATACTACAGCGACACAGGCTCCGATTAGATTTCCCTGAAGCTGCTCCACAATCGTCCTGTATGAACGGTAAATGGTCGGCTGTATGGCAAATATGGCAGATATCCCTGCTAATACCGGCACAGGCATGTGAAGAAGCTTTGAAAGATAAAGCGCTAAAACAATTGCAATTCCCGTTTTTAAAATGCGGGCACCAAGCTTCATATAAGTCCGTTTTCCTTTCTCTTGGGTAAAATCCAGCAATGTGTATGATTTTTTATAATGATTGCGATGTAATTCTGGATAAATAAAAACTCCCTTTTAATTACTTTACACTAAAACCTTTTTAAGTAAACAATAATGTAATATACAGGGTTTACCGTTAAGTTTCAAGGGGAAATAGCCAGTTTTTACAATTGTTTATAAAAACTATAATAATAAGAAGGTTATCGGCCAAAACGCCCGAGATATTTGGATTGCCAGTTTGCGGGATAAGAAAGCCGGCACTGGATGCAGTGCCGGCTTCTTTGCAAATAGGCTGTTTTCTCAACTTTTTGCAGGTCAATTAAATCATTCTGTTGAAACAGAGGGATCCGCTTGTTGTTTGACTGGGACAACCATAATAAAATGCTCTGCCGGATTATCCAGTAGGGGAGAAAGGGATAATGCTTCTTCTTCCTGTTCCTGTTCTTTAAGCATGAGTGTATATGCCCCCAAAAGCTCAGAAATGTCCTGAATTCCCTTTGTTGAGAGGGCTTCAATTGTGACATTCGCACCCTTTGCAATCCTTCTTTCGGCTGCTTCCTTCGTAAAGCCGGACTGCGGCTGCAGCCTTAAATAAACGACACCGCCTGTCATGCCTGCACAAATCCATGGCCCTGGATCTCCGAGAACCAAACCCCTGCCATTGGTCATGTACTCAAAGGCAAAGCCTTTTATGTTGGCATGGACTGCAATATTTCCGTTTTCCGTTTTCCCGATTGGCTGCTTTAGCTGCCCGCCAATGATCATATCAGCTCCAGAAAGCCTGATGCCTGCTCTGGCATCTGCATCTCCCTGTGCAACAAGAAGCCCGTGCTGTGCCCCATATCCGAAGCCTTTTCCAACAGAGCCATTATAGAAGTTTCCATCCTTGCCGCGGGATTTGAAAATCCATATGTTTCCGCCGATGGCAGTCTTGCCGATGCCATCCTGTGCTCCTCCGCTAACCTGTATCTCAATTCCCTCTGTGTTATAGGCGCCAAGTCCATTTCCTGGTATGGAACCGTTTTTGTAAATGAGCTGTACAGAAGGGAGTGATTTATATGATCCATCCAATCTTCCCCTGACACGATGGCAGGAAACCCTGCTTCCGAGCACGCGCTGGTCGGAGGTGATTCTGTCATACGTTCTGGATTCATTGAGATCATCCACCGCTGAGTCCAGATACTCTGCGCCTACAGCAGCCTGCAGTGCGCCTTCATTTAGGCAGGCTGCTGTCTCCAGGCTGGGAAACTGGCTGATTTCGAGAGTTTTCAGCAAATATGTTAAATCAAGAAGTTCCTTCCCCTTAACCTGCTGAAGCAGATCAGATCTGCCGACAATATCCTGCAGGCTTCTTGCTCCAAGAGAAGCAGTAAGTGCTTTAAGTTCGTTGCCAAAAGCAGTAAACATATTGGTCAGCCCCTGTACAGCCAAGTCAAATTTGCGGGGCACAAAGCGGCGCAGCCCATGTTCTTTTGCTTCTGCTTCAGATTCTATCTGGGTGGCAATCCCCACATGGCATGTATCTAAATGGCAGCCCCTGCAGGTAGTGCATCCAACGGCAATCATTGAAAGGGTGCCAAATCCAACCCGATTCGCTCCAAGGAGCATGACTTTCAATACATCCAGCGAGCTTTTTAAGCCTCCATCAGCCCAGATCTCTACATTCTGCCTGATTCCTGCTTCCAAAAGGGCATTATGGGCGGCCTTGACGCCAATCTCAACAGGAAGCCCTACATGCTGAAGGGCATGGATACGGGCAGCGCCTGTTCCTCCGTCAAAACCGGAAAGGGTAATGATGTCTGCGCCGGATTTGGCTATCCCGACCGCTATTGTCCCGATATTAGGGACGACTGGAACCTTTACCGCCACTTTTGCATTATCGTTCGCTGTTTTAAGCTCGTGTATCATCTGCGCAAGGTCTTCGATTGAATAAATATCATGATTATTTGATGGTGATATAAGATCAGAGCCGATGGTTGCATTGCGTGCCTGAGCAATCTTGGCTGTTACCTTAGAGCCGGGAAGATGTCCGCCTTCACCTGGTTTGGCTCCCTGGCCGATTTTAATTTCCAGCAGGTTGGATGAATTAAGCAGCTCAGCATTCACCCCGAAACGGCCGGAAGCAATCTGCTGGCCGCGGGATTTGGGATATTTGCCGAGCATATCTTTGATTTCCCCGCCCTCGCCATTCATGCTGATCATATTCAAACGGTCAGCAGCTTCAGCGTAGGCCCTGAAAGCAATTTCGTTTTGCGATCCAAATGACATGGAGGCAATGACAAACGGAAGGCTATGCTCACCGATAGATATGCTGACTTCTTCAGGGGAAAGAGGTTCTTCTCCTGGAACCAGGGAGGTTAAATGCCTGATTGCTGTTGGATTTGCTTCTTCCTGTTCAGATATTTTTTCCCGGTACGCTTCATAATCCCCGGTAGACGCAACATCTCCAATCGATTTCCAGATCCGTGGGAAAAGGTGGAAGGTTTTCCCTATTCGTCCGTCGGTGCTATGATAATCCTGAGCCCTTTGCAGAGCGTCTTCTTTCATATTGTCAAAATTGTATTGCAGTTCAGAAGAACCGAAGAAGTTCACGATGTTTAAATGCTGACCGACTTCATCATTCAGCCCTATGCTTGAAAATAGGCGGCCATATCCCCGAAGCTCATGTATCCCTATAGTGGAAATCACTTTCTCAAGTCCTTTTGTCAGGGCATTGTACAAATTAACGGCAGGTTCGGGTGTTTCTGCAGGCAGTGTCAAAAACATGTAATAAGGACTGATTGCATCGGCACCTAGTCCGTATGCGGTAATAATATCATGCAGGGAACGGATGGCTGCAGACCTGACCAATAATGAGCAATTTCTTCTTTGGCCTGAACTCAATAGAGCCTGGTCGACAGCAGAGACCGCCAGATGGGGATCAAGCCACAGATATTCATCATGATGGGCATCAGCGTCATCCAATATGATCAGTGTTTTTCCATCTTTAACAGCAGAGACTGCTTCATCGGCTATTCGAGATAATGCGGACGGTATGGATTCATTCCGCATAAAAACAGCGGAAATGCTGCTGCTGGATTTTTGTTCCTTATGGTATTTAATGAATTGGTCATAGCTTGGCTGAGCCAGGATATCGGAACATTCAATTCCGCTTTTTCCTTCTATAAAAATAGGTGTCAAAAGCTCCATTACTTTTTCTGCTTTTTCAGCCTTGAATAAAGCTGGGCGTTTCCCGATAATCGTGCGTGTAGAAAAATGTTCGGTTTCCCTGTCCCGGTCAATGGCTGGGTTTGTTACAACAGCTACGCTTTCTTTTATAAAATCAGCTATATTTTTCCTCTGGGGATTGAGAGCTGCCAATGGTGCATCATGGCCTAATGAACGGATAGGCTCTGCCCCTTTTTCCGCCATTTGCTCAACCAGCTGCACATGATCCCTTTCCCAGCCAAATGCCTTATATTGCCCATTTTGGATACCGGGGGATTGGGTAAACTCTTCCGGCTTTACAAACACCGGGGGCTTGAGGCGGATGCTGTCACCGGAAAGGGTGAGCCGACTGGAAAAGCGTTCATAGACTTCAGTCTGATAGGAGGTATAATCCATGAGTACAATTGTATCTCCCTCCCATTTAAGGCCGATTTTTTCACCAGGTCCGATGGGCTTCGGGTCACCGGTATATTCAGAGGAAGATATAATTCCAGGCTCTGATGAAAATAGGTATGAAGTTTCTGTTTCTAAATTCCATAAAGGCCGCAAGCCTAATGAGTCAACGGAAAAAACAGCTTCATCCCCAAACCTGGAGATAATTCCCGCAGGCCCTTGGGCAAAGTGTCCCCAAGCCTCCCGCAGATAGGTATATAAGTTTTGCAAATGCGCGGGATAGGCCTTTATTTCATTAATGATAGGAGGGAAGAGCATATCAATAGCTTCGAATAGTGAAAAGCCATGCCTGCAGATCAGCGTTTCAATGGTCCTGTTCAGATCCTGAGAGTCACTGCCCTCCTTCACGAGCGGGACGCCGATCATTTGTGCTTCTTCACGAAGCTTGGCAATGGTATTGATTTCTCCGTTATGACCTAAGATACTGAATGGCTGAACCCTGAAAAAGCTTGATAAAGTATTTGTCGAAAAACGGTTGTGGCCAAGTGTCATGGTGGAGGCAGCCAGCGGATCAGCAAGGTCAGGATAATAGTTTGGAAGAATATCCCCAGCGCCCATCACCTTATAAACAACATGATATTGGCTTAGGGAAGCTACATGTATAAAATCATTTTTTTCTATATCATGTGTAAGTTCAAATAGAGATTGGGTTATCTCTGTTTGCTCTGTAAAGGAAGAAAGGCAGGCAAATTGCCAGAATACCGGATTTTCCTGAATTGCAATCGGTCCAAGTGCGGATGGATTGCAGGCTTTATCTGATTCAAAGACAAGCCTCAAACCGGCCGTGTTAAGCTTTTCCTTTACTTCATCCATCAGAGAGGAAATATCTCCCTTTCTGCTCAGGAAAAGATGCCCGACTGCAAAGCTTGGGTCATCAGCAAGACTGCCGTCAGCATTTGCTGATTCAAGCTTTTTTTTCCAAAGGGCTCTTGGGATATCAATGTGGATGCCAACTCCGTCTCCTTCACCATTAATGAAGCCGGCCCGGTGGTTCATTTTTACTAAAGCATCTATGCAGGCGAAAATGTTTTCCCTTGCAGGGATTCTTTTTTTCTCAATGCTTGCTACAATTCCGCAGGCATCATGCTCCTCGCGGTAAAACTCTTTAAATAACCCTGGATTCCATTGCTTTTGATTCATGAGTTCGGCGTCTATAAGGGGGAGCCTTATTTTGCCTTCACCTCCTGGTTTTATATAATGATCTTTAATAAGTAGGGGGATTTTTAAAGGGGCTCTGTTAGCTCTGCCAGCTATTTCTGCTTCAGGTACCGCGGTCTTTGGAGCATCTTCGCGGTGCGTTTTCAGTTTAGGTATTAACAAAGCCTCTATAAAAGGAAAGTAGATAATTTTCTGAATATTATTATAATGATACTAAACAAAAGAGGATAAATCAATTTTTTATACAGGGCAGTGGATATAGTTTTTTTACAAGAAGGAAGGAAAATAAAGTGTTCTACATATATGCAAGCGCTTTCTTTTGCTGATGTAAAAAATCCTGCAAAGGCGAAATCTTTGCAGGATTGTATGTCTTATGAATAATTATTCGTTTCCTAAAGAAGAACCAAGTGTTTTAAATGCATGTTCAACAGCTTTTAAAGTATAAGTTATATCTTCTTCGGTATGCTCGGTTGTTAAAAACCAGGCTTCATATTTTGATGGAGCAAGGTTGATGCCCTGATGAAGCATCAGTTTAAAGAACTTGGCAAACATCTCGCCGTCCGTGTTTTCTGCTTGGACATAATTTTCCACTTTTTCTTTGGTGAAGAAAATTGTAAGTGCACCTTTCAGGCGGTTGATGGTAATCGGGACCTGATAGCGTTCAGCTGCTGCGAGAATCCCTTTTTCGAGTATGGCGCCAAGATGGTCAAGCTTCTCATAAAGGCCCTCTTGCTTCAGTACCTCTAAACAGGCGATTCCTGAAAGCATGGATGCAGGGTTTCCTGCCATTGTACCAGCCTGATATGCAGGTCCAAGGGGAGCGACTGTCTCCATGATTTCTTTCTTTCCGCCGTAAGCGCCAATAGGAAGGCCGCCGCCAATGATTTTGCCCAGAGCGGTTAAATCAGGCTGCACGCCAAGAAGATCCTGAGCTCCGCCGTACATAAAGCGGAAAGCCGTAATGACTTCGTCAAAGATAACAAGTGCACCTGCATTGTGGCTATGTTCCACCACAGCTTCCAGGAAACCTGGATTAGGTTCGACAATGCCGAAATTTCCTACAATCGGTTCGACAAGGACACCGGCAATTTGATCTCCCCATTTTTCGAGGGCCTCTTTAAATGGTTCAATATCATTGAAAGGAACTGTAATAACCTCTTGTGCGATGCTTTTCGGGACGCCGGCTGAATCTGGCGTGCCGAGAGTAGAAGGGCCAGACCCCGCTGCTACAAGCACAAGATCTGAGTGGCCATGATAGCAGCCTGCAAACTTAATTATTTTATCTCTTCCTGTGTATGCCCGTGCTACACGGATTGTTGTCATGACTGCTTCTGTTCCGGAATTGACGAAACGGACTTTGTCCATGTATGGCATGGCTTCTTTCAGCATCTTTGCAAATTTCACTTCGTGGGGAGTTGGTGTACCGAACAAAACCCCTGATTCTGCAGCCTTCTTGATGGCTTCCGTTATATGCGGGTGAGCATGGCCGGTAATGATCGGGCCATAAGCTGCTAAATAATCAATATACTTATTGCCGTCAACATCCCAAAAATAAGCACCCTGTCCCCGTTCCATCACAACCGGAGAACCGCCTCCAACAGCCTTATAAGAACGTGAAGGGCTATTCACACCCCCGACAATATGCTCCTGCGCTTCCCTATGTAAACTCTCTGAATTCGTAAACTTCATCACATATCCTCCTCTAAACCAAACTACAACAATCTATTCTAGCACAAAACCACCCGGAATTGTGGTCTGGGAAATGGGGTCTGACCCCATTGTTTGGGCATTTTTGTTGTTTTAGCGGGCTGGTTTGGATAAACTATTTCATTAGGGCAAGATGACTATTGGAGGAAATGATGTTATGAGTTTTGCAATTGAAGTGGAGCATCTTAGGAAAGAGTTTAAGGCGTATTCGAGCCGTTCTGGGTTAAAGGGTGCCTTTCGTGACCTGCTTACTAGAAACTATAAAGTTGTTCCTGCTGTGAACGATATTAATTTTAATGTGAAACAGGGGGAAATGGTGGCTTACATCGGGGAGAATGGGGCAGGAAAGTCGACGACAATCAAAATGCTGACAGGCATCCTAACCCCAACCTCAGGGCATATTCGTGTGAATGGAATGAACCCTCATAAAGAAAGAGAGAGTTTCACGCCAACAATTGGCGTCGTATTCGGCCAGCGCTCACAGCTTTGGTGGGATATCGCTGTGCAGGAATCCTTCCGCCTATTGAAAAAAGTGTACAAAGTGTCTGATCAGCAATACGAAGAGCATATGGGACACATCATTAAGACGCTTGACCTGGAACCCTTGCTTGACAAACCTGTCCGTAAGCTATCGCTCGGCCAGCGTATGAGGTGTGAGCTAGCCGCTGCACTGATCCATAATCCGCCGCTTTTGTTCCTTGACGAGCCGACAATCGGGCTTGATGTACTTGTAAAGCTCAAGATCCGGGAATTTTTAAAGGAAATCAACCAAAAGTACAATACGACCATTTTATTGACCACCCATGATCTTGCAGATATTGAAGCACTATGCGATAGGGTGATCATGCTTGATGAAGGCCAGATCATTTATGATGGCGCTTTAAACAGCCTGAAAAACAACTGGGCTGAAGGCAAGGAAATACATTTTCAATTCATGGAGCAAGTATCTCTTAATGAGCTGCAGTCATTGCCGCTTCCTTTTGATGCTTCCTGGGAATATAACGAAAAAGATCAAACATATATTGCATTTATTAAAGAAGAACATGATCATATTTCACAGTTGATCGCGGCAGTCATTGCTCATTATAAAATTAAGGACATCAAGATTCATGAAACATCGATAGAAGAAATCGTCCGGAATATTTATGATAAAGGCATCGTATGATTTCTCGTCATTTATTACAAAAACAAAACCAGGAAAAGGCGGGAAAGGAGCAGTACGGTGGGAAAGTACACAGAAATGATACGCATCAGATTTTTAATGATGCTGGCTTATAGATCTGATTATTACACTGGGATTTTAATATACAGCATCAACATCGGGGCTTACTATTTCCTTTGGAATGCCATTTATGGCGGAAAAGGGTCGATGCAGGGACTGACCAGCACACAAATGACTACATATGTGGCCATTGCCTGGATGGCACGAGCTTTTTATTTCAATAATATCGACAGGGAAATATCCCAGGAAATCAAAGAGGGAAAAGTGGCCATTGAATTGATAAGGCCATACAGCTATCTTGGCATGAAAACGATGCAGGGACTCGGTGAGGGGATCTTCCGTTTCTTCTTCTTCTCGATACCCGGCATGATAGTAGTAGCTTTAATTTTTCCAATCAAACTTCCGCATGATGCTGCAGTTTGGGGTTATTTTGTTTTATCTCTTATTCTTAGCTTTATTATCAATACACAAATCAATCTGCTTACAGGAATCACAACATTTTTCTTTTACAACAACGCTGGGCTGATCAGGGCAAAAAGAGTGATCATTGATTTATTTTCCGGCTTGCTTCTTCCTATCAGCTTTTATCCGATGTGGGCACAGGACATCATGAAATACCTTCCTTTTCAGGGCATTAGCTATATCCCGAGCATGATTTTCACAAATGGCTTCAGTACCGGGGAAATCCTGCAGGCGATGCTGCAGCAATTAATCTGGGTGCTGATATTATTGGTGCCAATCCAGTTTCTCTGGGTTACCGCTAAAAAACAGCTCATCATTCAGGGAGGCTAAAGCAAGTGTTTTATGTAAATATGTTTTTTCAATATGTAAGCCAGTATATGAAAACAAGGCTTCAGTACAGGGCCGATTTGTTTGTTGAAATTTTTTCTGATCTGCTGAATCAAGCGGTCAATTTGATCTTCATCTTCGTTGTATTCGGCCATACTCAGCTGTTGAGCGGCTGGAACCGCGACGAAATCATTTTTATTTATGGCTTCTTCCTTATTCCGTTTGCTCTATTTTCGTCATTCTTTAATATATGGGATTTTAATGACCGCTATATAGTCAAAGGAGAGATGGACAGAATTCTGACAAGGCCGATTCACAGCCTTTTTCAGGTCATTCTGGAAAGGATGGAACTGGAATCGCTATTTGGGCTGATAACTGGCCTGATTGTTATTTTTTATGCGGGATCCTCCCTGCATCTTGACATTCACTGGTATGACCCCGTGCTGTTTATCCTGTTTGCCATCGGGGGTGCCCTTGCATATGCTGCTATTTTTATTGCCCTTGCAAGCATCGGCTTTTGGTCGGATGCCAAAACATCGATAATGCCGATGATGTACAATATCGGAAATTACGGCCGCTATCCGGTCGATATTTACAATAAAGCCATCCGGTTTGTACTGACATGGGTATTGCCCTTTGCCTTTGTAGGCGTCTATCCTGCCGCCTATTTTCTGGGCAAAAAAGAATGGTACATGTTCTCATTTGCCACTCCTGTAATCGGAATTGTCTTCTTCACTTTTTCTGTTCTGCTATGGAACCAGGGTGTGAAGAAATATAGAGGTGCAGGAAATTAAATAGACGGCCGCTTTTCCAATCGGGAAAGCGGCTGTTTTTTCTATCTCAGCCCTCCGCAGTTAATAGGATGCTTTTCGTTTCAGTGCTTATAAAAGCCGATCATCCTTACCTTCTGTAATGCCTTCTTGTATAAAAGAGAAATTGATTTGTTTACATATAACATGGGAACAGGGAGTAGTAATAGAATATCTAATATTTTTAGGAGGTGAGGAGGATCCATGACCTTTTACCTGTTGATTGCAGCCATCCTTGCCTGCATGTTTATGAGCCTCCGCACTTTATTTATAGAAAGCAGCAGTGAGAAAAGATTTTCTATAGAAAGCCTGATTTGGGTGACCAACCTTTATGGAACCATATTAATAGGATTTGCACTTATTTATTTACTGTTTGAGCTGGATAACCATGCAGTTTTTTTGGACAACGGTTTCCGGGTAGAGGGGGATTATATCAGGCATCTGGAAACCTCCTTTTATTTCAGTGCAATGACGATGTTTTCCGTTGGCTACGGCGATGTAGCTCCAATTGGGATTGGCCGTACAATCGCAGCTGTTCAGGCCTTTATCGGATACACTTTGCCGGCTGCATTCGTAATCCGGACAGTTATTGATTTCGAACAGAATAACAGGAGAAAGTGAGAAATTTGTAATTGGGGAGAAAATTGGGTACGCTTACTCCAAAGGCAAGAAATGGAGGGAGTGCATTGACAATGAAAATCGGTGAAAAAGCTCCGGATTTTAAATTGAATGCGAGTAATGGAGAAGTTGTTTCTTTATCAGATTTTGCAGGCAAACATATCATTTTGTATTTCTACCCTAAGGATATGACACCTGGCTGTACCACGGAAGCGTGTGATTTTCGTGATCAGCATGAGCAATTCAAGGAGCTGGATGCGGTCATTTTGGGGGTTAGCCCGGATCCGGTTGACCGTCATATGAAATTTATCGAAAAGCACGGCCTGCCTTTCCTGCTGCTGGCAGATGAAAATCATGAAGCAGCGGAAGCGTATGATGTATGGAAGCTGAAGAATAACTTCGGCAAAGAATATATGGGCATCGAACGCTCTACTTTTTTAATTGATAAACAAGGAATTTTAATAAAAGAGTGGAGAAAAGTGAAAGTAAAGGGACATACAGAAGAAGCTTTAGAGTATCTTAGGAAAACAGAGATATAATTTGGGGGCAACGGCATGAGGGATGAGAGATTAAACAGGCTGGCGAAAATGCTGCTGAAGCATTCAATTAAATTGCAGAAAAAACAAAAAGTGCTTATCCGCGGTCATGTTAACAGCAAGCCTTTGCTAAAAGAACTGATTGATGAAACCTACAAAATGGGCGGTTATCCGTATGTTGATTTAATGGATGATGAAATCAGCCGGCATTTATTATTGGGGTATGAAAAGGAACAGCTTGATACATTTTCTTCATGGATGATGAAAAAATATGAAGACACAGATGCTGTCATCATTGTGTATGGTGAAGAAAATGATGCCGAGTTTTCTGGAGTGCCTGCAGAAAAGCACCGGATTCGCGGAGAAGCCATGAAACCTTCTACGTTTTTTTATGTGAACAACCGGAAATGGGTATTACTGAACTATCCTACAATCGGCCTTGCCCAAAAAGCGGGCATGAGCTTGAGCCGTTTTGAAGACTACCTGCTTGACGTCTGCACGGTTGATTATGAAAAAATGGAACAAGCCATGCAGCCGCTTAAAGAATTAATGGAAGCAACAGATAAGGTCCGTATTGTCTCGCCTGGAACAGATTTATCCTTTTCCATCAAAGACATACCTGCAATAATCTGTGCAGGCTCCAATAATGTACCGGATGGTGAAGTCTTTACAGCTCCTGTTAAAGAAAGTGTCAACGGAACCATAACCTTCAATACTCCATGCCCATATCAGGGATCGGTTTTCAGGGGAGTTTCATTAACATTTAAAGAAGGTAAAATTACTGACTGCACTGCGGATCAGCTGGAAAAATTCAATGCAATCCTCGATACAGACAGCGGTTCGCGCTTTATCGGAGAGTTTGCACTTGGAGTCAACCCGCTGATTACGGAACCGATAGGCGATATATTATTCGATGAAAAAATATGCGGAAGTCTGCATTTTACTCCCGGAGAGGCCTATGAAGAAGCTGACAATGGCAACCGGTCATCGATTCATTGGGATATGGTCCTCATCCAGCGTCCAGAATATGGCGGGGGAGAAATATATTTCGATGATGTCTTGGTCAGGAAAGACGGCATGTTTGTCCTGTCGCAGCTTGCAGGGCTGAATCCTGAAAACTTGAAGGGGTAATGTAAAGCCTATTTTATTAGACAAGGGCTACTGTCCAACTCCAATATGCTGTTTTAGAATAGTATAAATCATGGGAATACCTCCTCAAAGATTGTTTCGCGGATCTAGTATCCGCGTTTTTTTATGCCCTGAAAAAGGTGCGGTTAGCTGCCTATGAATGAAAATGCAGAAAATTCTTGTGCCGGATATCTGCCGGGAAGATTTTTAACATGATAAAATAATTGAAAAACCTTTGGAGGATTTGCATATGCTTGTACTCTCAACTATTACTCCGGACGATGCCATCATAATGGAGATGGAACAAAAGTTTCCGGCACTGGAATTCGCCTATAAAACAAGATTGCCTGTGAACGATGATCATTTAAAACGCGCAGAGATTCTCATAACCTATGGTGAGGATTTAACAGGAAAACATATAGAAGCGGCCAAACAGCTGAAGTGGATAATGGTCATGTCTGCAGGACTTGAGCAAATGCCCTTTCAGGAGATTACCCGGAAAAACATCATGGTGACAAATGCAAGGGGAATACATAGCATTCCGATGGCAGAGTATACAATAGGGATGCTGCTTCAATATGAAAAAAAGAATAAGCAATTGCTGGAACAGGAAGAAAAAGCATTATGGGAACGCAGTATTATGACAGGCGAGCTTAGCGGCAAAACGATACTCATCATGGGAACAGGAGCGATAGGCGGGGAAATTGCCAGACTGGCTAAAGCATTTAATATGAAGACACTGGGAATCAACAGGGGAGGCAAACAGGCTGTTTATATTGATGAGCTCTATAATATCAGTGACCTATTAAATGTGATCCCGCGGGCTGATTATATAACGGCTATTTTGCCTAGCACTCCCGAAACAAAGGGGATGCTTGGGAAAGAGCACTTCAGAAAGATGAAGGAAACGGCCGTTTTTATCAACATAGGCCGCGGTGACCTTGTGGAAGACACCGTTCTTTTAGAGGCTATGAAAGATAAAGAAATTGCCCATAGCATTCTTGATGTTTTTAACACCGAACCTCTTCCGGAAGATCATGACTTCTGGAGAGTGAACAATGTGACAGTGACACCACATCTATCAAGCAAATCAGACAGATACCTGCCAAGATCCTTTGACATTTTTGAAAAAAACCTCCACGAATATATGGGAGAAGGAAAAAAGTATATCAATTTAATTGACCCCAAAAAGGGTTATTAATAAGCATGCACATGTAAGTTTCGGCTGAAATGGAATATACTAAGGCGTATCCCTCATTTTTATGTGAAGGAGATGTCTCTGGGCAGTCTAAAGGCTTATATTTTTTCATATAATTAAGCATATAGCCCTTGCAGAATCATTGACAAAAACGCAGGAATGCAGGTACACTAATTATAAATATTATAATATAAGAATATATACTGTTAGAAAAGAGGTGCATGGCGGTGTCTGAAAATCATTTGAAGGAAGCATTAGATTCATTGAAGGATACCGGAGTGAGAATTACTCCTCAGCGTCATGCGATACTTGAATATTTAATAAACTCGATGTCCCACCCGACAGCAGATGATATTTATAAAGCGCTGGAGGGCAAATTCCCGAATATGAGCGTGGCGACAGTTTATAATAACCTGAGAGTATTTCGTGAAGTGGGATTAGTGAAAGAGCTGACGTTTGGCGATTCTTCAAGCAGATTCGACTTTGTGACCACTAATCATTACCATGTAGTTTGCCAGCATTGCGGCAAGATAGTGGATTTTCACTATCCGGGATTGAACGAAGTTGAGCAATTTGCCTCACATGTTACGGGATTCCAGATCAGCAACCACCGCATGGAAATCTACGGAGAATGCCCGGATTGTACTGGCAAAGAGACACATTAAAAAAGTTCCGCCTAATCAGGCAGGAACTTTTTTTGTGCCAATATGTCACAAGCAGACTGGCAGAGGCAGTTGCATCAGTTTTTTTATTTATCCTTATCAGTGATTAACAGTGCGCGTCAATGATTCTTTGCTTGTCTTCTATTGTACTTTTCATCAAATTCTTCGCCCTCAAGATTTTTATCCAGTGTCAGGGGTTCATTGCAATGCATGCACATATCCACACGCCCTAAAATTTTAGTGGGCTTGCTGCAATTTGGGCAAATAACCTGTACCGTTTTGGTGGAAAGCATGCCAATCCAAAAATACACAGCGGTGCTTGCCATAATGCACAAGACGCCAAGAATCATGAAAATTGTCATGACGATAGGATGTGACCTGAAGAAGATCCCGCCATACATAACAATGAAGCCGATAAAGATTAAGCTTAAAGCAAATGTCCGAATTTTGTTTATCTTGCTAGAGTATTTTTGCATAGTTGTCCCTCCTGATTATTTTAACTATACCACAAAATTGGGACTAATATGAAAATTATAACAAGGGAAAAATGCGTGAATTTCCACAGGAAAGGCAGGATTTCTACAAAAAAAGTCGAACCCGTATATAGTGAAGAATACACCCTGTACATTTTGCTCTGTTTTAAATAAACTGAGTTTTGTACAGTAATCTGCAACGTTTTTGGAGGAATTTAAAAATGGAGGATATCCTTCGTCCAATATACCAGGAAAGAGCCAGCCACTCTTCAACACTTGGCATTTTATTAATAGAAAAAAGAGCGAATGACATATCAATCACAGATACCTTTGACTACATCCTTTTTGTTATTGTGAACGAAGCGGAAGATGCCGTTTTTCTGAAGCATTATACATACAGGGATAAAAAGGCAGCACTGCATGTTGTGTCTGAAAGCCAGCTGCAGGATTGGCTGCTGCTTGGGACAAACCGTAAAGTCGTGGACTGGATTCAAAATGGGAAGATTTTATTTGACAGAAACGAATACCTTTCCAGTCTGAAAAAAGAAATCAGCGAATTCCCTTTCTACGGAAGGAAAATTAAAATGGGCATGGAGTTTGCCAAGCTAATAAGAAGGTACATGGACGGAAAAGTGTTTTTTGAGAATGGGCAGTATCTCGATGCCTATAACCATGTTGTCCATTCTTTGCACCACTTGGCGCGACTTGAAGTCATCGACCAGGGATTTCACCCTGAGGTGACGGTTTGGAATCAGGTAAAGCACATCGAGCCTGAAATTTTTAAACTATATGAAGAACTCGTTAATAGCGAGGAAACTCTAGAGAAAAGGCTTGAGCTGTTATTTTTGGCAAGTGAATTTCTTATTTACTCAAGAACAAATATTGGAGCCCAGCATTTAATAGAGGTTATGGAAACAAAAGAAGAGCCATGGACAATTGCCCAGCTGATCAATCATCAGGAGCTGGCGCATTATGCGGTGGATCTCAGCGTACTGCTGGAATACCTTATCGAGAAAAACATTATTGAAATTGCGAATGTAGAAACAAAGGGCCAGGAAGTGTATCACAGGCTGTATCATTTATAAGATCAGGAAGAAGAGCGGCAGCCTACCTGTTCAGCAGAGATATTTATGCGTGTATAGGTGCTGCTTAACTTCCGTTTCTTTTTCCTGTAAAGCTAAGAGTGTATACAGGAGTGCTTATGTGATTGAATAAGGATATTTTGTGAAAGAATAATAGCTTGGCTAAAGTACTTCCAGGTGTTTAATAAACAGGTCCTGCATATCATGAAAAAATTATCGTAAAAAATCATTTTTAGTATTGACCATTCATTATTTCGATGTTATATTTATATACGTCGCTAAGGGACATCAAGTTCTGAAGCACAGAAAAATGTTTTTCTAAAAAAGTTTTTCAGAAAGTTGTTGACAGTTAACTTGCTTACATGGTAAGATAACCAAGTCGCTTCCGAGAGAAACGATAGAGAAATTGCTCTTTGAAAACTGAACAAAACTAAGCGCCAACGTTTTAAAATAGTGAGCACACACTCTAAAAGCAAATGAGCAAGTCAAACATTTCTTCG
>NZ_FOMA01000017.1 GCF_900112495.1 Bacillus sp. OV322 | reverse complement strand
TTTTTCTTTGGAAACTTTATTATCTACTTTTACTGTATAAGTATATTCTGTATCAGGTTTAACACTGTCATCTGTATAATTTAATTCTTTTGTTTCACCAACTTTTTGATCATCTCTATAGATTTCATAAATTCCATCTTGATCTGGTAGTTCAGGCCATTGTAGTTCTACTAATTTGTCACTTACATTGGTTTGAAGTTTTGTAGTTCTGATAATCTGACCTATTTTGTCTTCCTTATGAGTATCAGCGTCAAGAAGAGTTTCCTTTTTAAAATCATTTGAAACTTTTAAAGAAACTACTTTCTCTAATTTTTCATTATTGTAAATCCCTACTTTATATTTTTGTGAAATATAATCCATCTTTTCTTTGAATATATTATTTGGACCTTCATAAAC
The DNA here is from genome assembly GCF_900112495.1 of Bacillus sp. OV322. Classification (GTDB taxonomy): domain Bacteria; phylum Bacillota; class Bacilli; order Bacillales; family DSM-1321; genus Peribacillus. Next base: position 8,892 of record NZ_FOMA01000017.1, on the reverse strand, counting down.
TAATTCTTCATCTTTGTAAATTTTGTAAAAGTCAGCCTTTTTTTGTACGGTAATTGTAACTTCATTGTTTTCTTCTTCTACTTTTACCATCTTATTTTTTTCTGCAGCAAGTGATACACTAGGTAAAAGTACGATGATACTTAATCCTAGGACGAATGTAACTGCAAGAAAAACATGTTGCAATTTTAATTTTTTCATAATAGCCCCCTAAATTTAACATCTGTATTATTCTACCAAAATAACAATAAAATGTAAAAGTAAAAAATGGAAAATTAGAAAGGGGAATTTCTGTCTTGCAAAAGAAACAAATAACTTCAGAACTGATTTTAAATTATATTTTATGTCTTATTTTTTCTTCATTATCGTTATCTTTTACTCTTATTTTTTTGTTAAAAAAATTTTCTTTCTATAGTTTTTGGGGATTTATTTTTATCTTTTTATGTATTTCTATAATCTATTTAATATTTGCTGTGCCTTTACAGTTTTTTCTTAATAAAAAACAAAAAAGATTTCATTTTATATTTTTTATCGTTTATTTATTAGGGTCATCTATATGTTCGTTTGTGATTACCTTACTATCAGATTCAACGATAAATCCGTTTTTTTCAAATAATTATTATATAATAACTTTCTTTTCTGCATTTCTATTTTGGATTTGGGATTCAGTTTTTTTACAAAAATAAGGAATGCGATTAATAGATCGCATTCCTTATTTGATAGTGTAGCTAATAGACCAATAGATAACTTTTGCTAAAGAGTTTAGTTTTATACCACCAGGCTTTTGTAAAAATTTTCGTTGATTTGATAGTTTTGTAGGTTTATAATTCTAATAATTACATAGTACGGACAAATAAAAAAGCCATTTCCATGTGTTAAGGTGTACCACCACTCTTAACGGAAATGACTTTACCCTTGAACTCCTACCAAGACGACAAGGGAAAAACAAAAATTCTTATGTGCCTATTTTAACGGGTTATAGAGAGATTTTCAACCGTTAAACTAAATTTAATTAAAAGGTATATTTTACTGTTTTTCCTGCTGGTTAGGTGAAAGGGCAAAGTATGCCTTTTTATTTTGTCCCTAGAAGGGGAAATAGGACATGTTATCGGGAAGAATTGAAAACTTTAAAGACTACAGCAAATTTAGCAGCATCAAAAAATTTAATAATACGATTGAAATGTTTTTAGCCGATCATAAAAAAGATTTCACCAAAGGGGAACTGATTGCTTTTAAGCGCCTGGTGCGTTTCTCAGCAAAGTATTATGGTGTAGCCAACGCTAAAATCGGCACCATATTAAAGGCCATCAATGAGAAAATGAACGATTTTGGTATCAGCAGATCTACGTTTGAACGTATGTTAAGAAAAGCCAGAACACTAGGCATTCTTACAGTCGAAAATACGGTAAGAAGTAAAGGCGGGCAAGGGCATAATGTTTATGTTTTTAATACAATTGACGTACCGTCAAAAAATAAATTGACGTACCGGGAACACCTTGATAAATCAAGTGAGAGTAAGGATGAACAGTCTAAAAATGAAAAAGAATCTATTAATCTTTTAGAAACTAGCAATAAAAAACAAGAAAGTAATAATATAAATAAACAAGCTATTAGTCAGGCCATTTTAAATCGAGTCAATGATGCCATAAAAGAAGGAACGACTATAAAATACATATCTAGTTACATTGATAGAGTTTTTAGATCCATTGAGAACCAAGCTTTACATGATGCAAACAACCGGCAAGTTGCTATAAAAAAGAAACGTGAAAAAGAAAGTTTAGCAGCGTTACAAAATGACGTACCTTTTTATAACTGGCTTGAACAATAAGAGAATTAATATAATTTATCTAATCAAAAATCTTTCATTCATAAACTGTTCTATTTTCAATGTAATCTTCTCCAAAGGCTGTTATACGAACTGTTACTAAGTTTTCATTATAAATGATTGACCAGTAATTCAAAGCACTTTTATATTCATTATGAAGTGCATTGAATTTATCTTATTTTGAATTCGAATTTATATGTTGATTCGTAATATTTGAAGTTGTAAAGTTCATTCAGAACAGAATATCTATATTTTCCTCTATAGTGCAATGGTAGTCGACCTATGATGGGAGAATCGAGATTCATTTGAACATAAATACCAAAATTGTCACTTACCTCAGGACCAATTTCAAAGACCTATCTAAAAACTCTTTCTTTTGATTTCCTTCCATTTCATGATCAATTAATTCCAACAATATACTTCTGAAATGGGATTTATGTATAGCGTAATTTTATGCCCAAACGGTTTTTGATGAACCGTTTGGGCAGGTACATTTTTTGAAAATATTGATATAGGAAGTTATATCAAATAGAGCCTGTCATAATGAAATGAATAAAAGCAATCCCAGCCGTAACCACAGTTGGAATGGTGGTTCCTATCGCCAAGATGAATTTGGCTGAAATTTTGATTTTCCGTTTCTTGTCTTGGTATTCCATTTGCTTTTCCCCTCCTCAATGCTTAGTTGCTAATAATATAAAAGAAGTCCTTTTTCATTTTTAAAAATAAAAAATTTTTATAGCTCCCGAATAACTTATATTTAAATTGCTTTCTTTTTTAAACACTCCCTTTCGATTTTTTAAACACAGCTCCTAATGTATTGTTCATTTATCGCATAACTAAAATGATGAATTCGTGTACTGTACACATCACCTTTTCCGCCATGTCTTAACAAGATAAAAAAATATGCCCTAAAAAATTAGAAAAACAGAAAATTTTGCTCAAAAATAAAAAAAAGCCACTAATTTTTATTAGTAGCTTTTTTTTATGTTAAAAAGACAGCTTTACATCCAAAAACTGTTTTATTTGGTAAAATTACATAAAAAATAAAATAAGTATAATTTTTCTTAAAGGGGGGAATATATTGTATAGAATATAAATTGTTTGTTTTTTTATACTCTGTACAATATAATTATGGCTACAATCATTTATTTACAGGAAAACGGAGAAAGTCAGGTTTTAACTGAAATCGAAAATATCGCTCAAATGGGAATTGAGGGAAATGCTGATGCCCAACAAATAGCAAAGTATATCCGTCAGGGACTTACTCAACTAACTAACTTAGGTATTCCTCCCAACAAAAAAATGATAATGATTGGTGAAGAACCCAATGGACATCCACGTACGTTTAATCTTTTAAAAGACATCGTTGGCATTCACAGACCATTATTAGAATTTAGAATCAACAGAAGTACACCAGGTGCTTTTAGAGCCATATTTTTCTGTTTCGACTTCGAGGACGAACAATTACTGATTTTCACACAAGCAGTGTTAAAACAAGGAGACCCAAATCCTCCTGAATTTCAAAAAGCCGTAAGAAAAAGCGTACAAATGTATGATGAATTTTTAAAAGACCCGATGAAGTATTTATCAGATTTCTTAGAGGAAGAGGATGATTAATATGAAAAAATTTAAATTAGGCAAACAACATGAAGAACTCATGAATTTGTTAGATAAAGTTCCAGGCGTAACCGAGCACATGACAAGTGTTTCAGTTATCATGGCGGAAAAAATTCTTCAACGTAGAATTGAACTCGGTTTAACGCAAACACAAGTTGTAGAAATTATAAAGGAGCAGGGTGAGAGAATTACTCAAGCTACAATTTCTAAAGTCGAATGTGGAGATTCCACAATCGGTACTGATACGTATGATAAGATTTTTCATGCTCTTGGTGTTATTGATATTAATTTAGAATACGGAGAATTACCCAAAAGTAGCAAGAGAATACTTGAGCTTGTCTGAAGAAAAAGGGACTCATGATTATCAATGAGTCCCTTTTTGTATTAAGCAACATCTACATTAAGAATAAAGGCTAGGATATTTCCCTCTAACTCGATTTCTTTATCTAATCCAATCGAAACAGGAACCGTTAAAACTGAACCAGGCTTTGTAAAAATCTCTTGGTACATTTCCATAACTTCATCTTCAACTTCCGAAAACAGAGTATCCCTTCCCTTTTCAGGACTTAATTTTTTCAGAACAAGAACGGTTCTGCTCTTCTTAGAACTTGTTCCATAACCCTTTTTAACTAAATCCAAAGCTAAAATCATCGCACGTTCATCCAATGTTTCATCTGGATAAGATGGACTTAAGCGTCCAGCAACTACATTTTCATATACCATTTGCACTTTTGTAACAGGAACTGGATTACCCCAATTTTCATACCCCCACGCCACACGATATTCTGTCTTCGGAGGGTGTCCGCCAGTAGCTGGAATAAAGATAGCCCGTCTTGCATCAAATACTTTTGCCATTGTATCAACCTCTTTTTACGATTTACACTAATGGTGAAAACTCACCATTAGTTATTACCTAAAATAGTAGCATGATTAAACCAAAAGTCAATAAAAAAAGAGAGCTTTTAATAACTCTCCTTTTGAATACACTATGCCACTATGCATTCATGTTTACATAACGTCCATTTCCGGAAGTCCAAATAGTACAGATCATTCATATTCAAAACATCAACTCTCCTATCCGGGCATTTCTGGGCATTTTGCGATTTGCAGGCTCTGATTTTTATGATTTTTTTTAGAAAGGTCAAACTCTGTTTTTCTCTCGTTTTCTCTGTTTTTCAAGTTAACAAAAAAAAGCCTACAATAAGGCTATTTTTGTTCAGCAATAGATACTAAAGTGAGACATGTTCCTTGGTGTGAAATGTGGAATGAATGGGCAGACGAAAATGGAGAACTAGGGAGGCGTTTTTATGGCTATTAATGACGTCCAGGGGTAATAATGGCACTACCTCCCTGCCACGCATTTTTTTTACGATTACTTACTGCCACCAAACAATCTTTGGAAAAAAGAAGGTTTGTCCTTACTTGCAGCTACCTCTACTAAGGCCTTCTTTTCTTCCTGTATTGTTCGCAGGGATTCCATTAACTGACGATCACGTTTGTCTAAGGACTCTTTTATATAGTTTTCTTGGTTATTTAATTTCTCTAATAGCAGCTTATTAAACTCCATTTGATCTGCTAAGGCCTTTTTAATCTCTAACATATCCTCAAAAGTAGCTAACGTAGGTGTAACAACCCTTTCATCATTTTCAACCACGTTATTATCATCAATTATCACAGCGAATTCGTTCCGTAATTTACTATCTACTTGGTCTGTTTCATAACCTTCATCAAAGAGGTTCTTAATTCTCACAAGCACTTGCACTGCCGTATCTTCATAACGTCGAGATCTTGATCCGCCTTTATGGGTGAAGAAATTAGGAAATTTGCTTATATATCTTCTTACAGTTGTATCTGGAATATTAGTTTTTTCTGCTAATTCAATGATACTAAACCATTCTTTCAACTTCGCCACCACCCCTTATCAATTTTTATTACTATCGTTTATTATTCACTTATTAGTCACTATAATCTTTTATTAGCTGCCACCAAGAAAAATCCTGTGCTGCTAATATAATTAATGTTCTAATTACGAACATTTTTAAGATAGATGACTTAAAATTTAAGTATATTTCACTTAAAATTTAAGTCATTTTATGTCTCTAAATCTCTATTAATATCAGGTGACTTAAAATTTAAGTATATTTTATGTATATTTTAATTAAAATTTAAGTCTTTTTGAATTTAAGAATCTTTTTTAACGTTCAAATTCAATATCTTTTTTCCTAGATTTTTCTTTTGGTGAATGTTGATTATTAGCTTGCCTTTCGTTCTCTGACATTTTTACTACTTGAAGAAATTTCTCAAATAAGTTAATTCGCACTAAAAATTGTTTCGCATAGCTATAAAGTCTTTTAAACTTAGAAAGTTCTTGCTTTAATTCCAGGTTTTCTTTTATCAGGCTATTCTTTTCTTTCCCTAGTTCTCCAACACGATGATTTAATTGTTCATTCTTGGATTGATAGGCATCTCTTTCTTGAGAAAGTTTCTGGTTATCTAGGATTACAGCAGGTAACTTTTTGGCGTAGTTCTTGAGTGTTTCTAATTCTTCAGCTTTAATTAGTACATCATCCCTTAGTATTCGTCTTTTACCTTCGATCCGGTCAATATCCTTCGCATGAGTTTCCAGTGCGTTTAAAGAAGATCTTAAGACATACAACTGCTGATTCGTACTTGTTAAGTCTCCTTCCAAGTCTGTTTTACTTTGTTCTAACTCCTGAATTTGTTCTTTCAAGGTTTTAGCTTTAAATTGTTGAACCGTTAAATGCTCACGTTTCGAATTTTCTTCTCCACGCTGCACGTCAAATCCAAGCCCTTGCATATGCTTTGGAAATTCATTTTGAATCCACTGTAGTTCCTGGCGATTGAATACATTTTTTCCTTGAAGTTTGCCATCTCGCATAGGCACAATTCCTAAATGTAAATGCGGTGTTTTTTCATCCATATGTACAGTTGCGTAAGCAATATTCTGTTTCCCATAACGTTCCGAAAAGAGTTCAAAACCCTCTTTGAAAAACCTCTTTTGTTCTGGTTCAGACAACCCTTCAAAAAACAGTTTATCTGATGTGATCAGCAACTCATTGACCAATACTGCATCTTTCCTGATTTTCCGTTCATCCGTTTTTTGTGCTTCAATAATTGATTTAACCTTCAGGTTGTAATCTATATGAACGTCATTCACCAGGTCATAATTCAAGTTGATTTTGGCCGGATCAATATCATCATTTGTTCGGCTTTCTCTTTCTCTTTGATTGTGAAACTGCATGCCTTTGAGGTCATGACTTTTCATTTTTTGCATCCTACATACCGCATAGCTCACTCTTGAATTCCACCTTCCGAATAACGTCTGAGAATGCATAAAGTATAACACACTATACTTTACATTCGTAAAGGTGTGCTCTGCGAGGCCAAATTCGGAACCTTGGGCACCTGCCCAAACCCGGCCAACGGGAGCCCGTTGGATCGCATTCAAAAAATTTAACCACCCCACCCTCCGTTTCATCGGAGGGCCGCCCCTTCGCCAGGCGCAAACAAACGGGGTTTGTTTACAACCTTCAGGCTTCGGGTGCAGCAAGTCTATCAACTCCTTATCCTCCCTACGGTCCGGTACCGTTGACAGACACAATGAAAAGCGTTTAATTAACATTCCAATTTTTAAAAGTGAAATAATTGGAATGTTATTTTTGATTATTTTCAAAAAAAAGGTGAAAAGGTGAAAATAACACTACAAATAACTGAAGTATGAAACCTGAAGGCATTCTAAATGTTTTATAATGTATAAAAGCAGCACCCGTACTGCAATACGAGTGCTGCTTTTCATAAAAAGGCGGTGAATAAAAATGGATCCTACAACAATAATTGCAACTTGCGCAATCTTGAATCTAGTCATTTTGCTTTCCAAAAGAACAAAAGACTAATTCACCTAAGAAATCATAAAATTGACTGCAATCAATTTTATGGTTCTTTCTTCTTTCACATGTATTTTCATTGTAAACAGTAATATTCTCAACTGCAATAAGCGTGTTAAACCTCCTATTTAATTTTAGGAGGTTTTTTATTGTCTTCCCCTTATTTATTTTGACACTTCGAACACTCTTTACGAAGCTCTCTAAGCGATTTAAAGATAAAACATTAGTAACTCTAAGTTAAAACTAAAAAACACCTTAGAAGCTAAATATGAGCCTTCTAGGCGTGTTTAAAAATATAGGATTATTGAGTTTTTTATAGAAAAAATAGACCTCCCTTGAGCTTGGTGGCGAATGGGAAGGTCTATCCTTTTACAAGAGCCAACCCCTTGAAGGGGCCGGTTTTATCATTTTACAATTTCATAAGCCGACGTGAAAAGTGTTTGCTTGAATTTATTTATTAAAAGATAACCTGCATGAACAAAATCATTATCTTTATGGTATGGATTTTCGAGCAGCAGCCACTTTTCTTCTTCGGAATACCAGCCTTTTGGTTTCTCTCTCAAAATTGGTTTGTTGTGCCAAGGATTTCCCAACTTTTTAAAAACATGTCGTTCAATCCCTTTTGGATTAAATTAGATAAAAAAGAGTAAGAAACTCTAATATAGACTTTGTTACTCTTTTTTATCTTTTACATATCAAAGCTCCAAGAAGCTGTAACTCCGATTAATTTCCAAAAGTCATTTTGACTTGTTACAGCAAATGTGTGTAATTTTATAGAGCCACTTGGATAATTTAAATACACTTCATGGTTAGGTGCTTTATCATGTTCTCCATCAATACTGAAGCTTTTCGGAGTTAACGTAGCTAAATAATAGTAATTGATATCAGGATATAAAATTCCTAGTGGTACTCCAACAGCATGATTAACTGACCATGTCATTCGTTTAGATGATACAACTAATTTATCAATGGTTATTCCACTACTACTTGCTGTACCTAAAGATTTTGGATTTGAACAACTTGCATTTGTACAAGAATGACTGGCATGTACGTCTTTCCAAAGTGTTAATGAGGTAGGTCCATTAAACATTATGTTAACACTAGATTCTGTTCTATATATATTACTATATGCTGCAAATGCTGTTCTGTTATCTCCTTGTAAATAATCGATAGAACTAGCAGGATTAGGATTCTCTACCGATTTAAAAGGAATAAAAGTTCTGTAATCTAAACTAAATTCATTAGAAGACGGTAAAGCTAATGCTGCAAAAGAATTGTTAGTTGACTCTAAATTCATTGGTTCCATTATTTCATCAGTTTTTAAAGATTCTTCAGTGTTATTGGGTGTTTTAATCAAAGATGAAATTGTCCCAGTGTTATTGAAAACTTCTTCTTTTTCCTCTTTAGTTAGTTTTGTATTATTTTCTTTTATTTTTTGTTTTATTTCTTTTTCTTTTTCTTTGGAAACTTTATTATCTACTTTTACTGTATAAGTATATTCTGTATCAGGTTTAACACTGTCATCTGTATAATTTAATTCTTTTGTTT
>NZ_FOMA01000004.1 GCF_900112495.1 Bacillus sp. OV322 | reverse complement strand
TTCGGGCGCGCCATATTACGGGAAGTAGCTCAGCTTGGTAGAGCACTTGGTTTGGGACCAAGGGGTCGCAGGTTCGAATCCTGTCTTCCCGACCATGTGATTTTTTAAAAAAATGGGGCCTTAGCTCAGCTGGGAGAGCGCCTGCCTTGCACGCAGGAGGTCAGCGGTTCGATCCCGCTAGGCTCCACCATATCATTTCCTATATTTTATTTGGCGGCGTAGCTCAGCTGGCTAGAGCGTACGGTTCATACCCGTGAGGTCGGGGGTTCGATCCCCTCTGCCGCTACCAAAATATAAGGACCTTTAGCTCAGCTGGTTAGAGCAGACGGCTCATAACCGTCCGGTCGTAGGTTCGAGTCCTACAAGGTCCACCATCTTCAATACGGAGGAATACCCAAGTCTGGCTGAAGGGATCGGTCTTGAAAACCGACAGGGGTGTCAAAGCCCGCGGGGGTTCGAATCCCTCTTCCTCCTCCATTTTTATTAATAACAGCATATGAAGCATTCTTATTGTCGCGGGGTGGAGCAGTCTGGTAGCTCGTCGGGCTCATAACCCGAAGGTCGCAGGTTCAAATCCTGTCCCCGCAATCATTAGGTCCCGTGGTGTAGCGGTTAACATGCCTGCCTGTCACGCAGGAGATCGCGGGTTCGATTCCCGTCGGGACCGCCATTTTCACTAGATTTAAATAATATGTCATACATATTACCAATTGGCTCGGTAGCTCAGTCGGTAGAGCAAAGGACTGAAAATCCTTGTGTCGGCGGTTCGATTCCGTCCCGAGCCACCATTATATATTAAATAACTGTGGCGGTTGTGGCGAAGTGGTTAACGCATCGGATTGTGGTTCCGACATTCGTGGGTTCGATTCCCATCATCCGCCCCATATATCGCGGGTGTAGTTTAGTGGTAAAACCTCAGCCTTCCAAGCTGATGTCGAGGGTTCGATTCCCTCTACCCGCTCCAAATGTGGGCCTATAGCTCAGCTGGTTAGAGCGCACGCCTGATAAGCGTGAGGTCGATGGTTCGAGTCCATTTAGGCCCACCATTCCGCAGTAGCTCAGTGGTAGAGCATTCGGCTGTTAACCGAACGGTCGTAGGTTCGAGTCCTACCTGCGGAGCCATTTTTGGGGAAGTACTCAAGAGGCTGAAGAGGCGCCCCTGCTAAGGGTGTAGGTCGCGTAAGCGGCGCGAGGGTTCAAATCCCTCCTTCTCCGCCACTGGCCCATTGGTCAAGCGGTTAAGACACCGCCCTTTCACGGCGGTAACACGGGTTCGAATCCCGTATGGGTCATATTAAAAGATGTATACATTCACTGTATACATCTTTTTTTCATTTACTTTATGCTTACGTCCAGAATATAGTCAGGCCAGATTCCATTTACTTAAATGGGTGTCTGGCCTGTTTTTTGCTTCTATAATAAATGCTCGGATTCCACACTTTGAAACAAAAAAATGCACGTAATTGTCCAGTCATTAAACAATAATGAACCTCACGATGCCTAAAGCTGAGAAATCCGACGGGGCACTGCAGAAATAGGGTTGGAAGTATTCAAAGTCTATCTCTATGACTATTTTCAGCAGCCTTTTAAGAAGGGATTTAATAGCTTGTACGAGAGGCAGGATAAAATGCGGGAATGAATCATAAAAAATGGGCTCGCCAGTATGCACGGATTGCAATTCATAATAAAGGGGGTGATAACATAAGTCATCACCCCCTTTATTATATGGTTACTTTTCATCTACATAGCTGTCCTTCCGTTTATATGGAATGTCTCCCAGCGGAGATTCCATATTTTCATCGTCCAGTCTTTGTTCATATTTTTCTTCTCTTTTTGTGGGATACACTTTTTTATTTTTGCCCTCTATATCATTTCCTAGAAACCCTTCATATTCCTCGGTAAAGCCGTTTGTTTCGTCTTCCTCTTTATATAAAGAATCGAAGTTTTCGTTATCGCCTGTAAAATCTGAAGGTGTTTCAGATGTTCCGAAGCGGGCTACTTCGCCAAAGCTGTCTTCCTTTTCATTTGCATTGCCTCTATGCCTGTTTTCAAAGCTGTCTCCTTTAGAAGGAATCAGCAGGTCTTCCTCCACAGGCCGGTCTGAAGCCGTATGCTGTTCAGGTGTATGCTCTACACAATATAATGTGGAAGGCACTGCCTCTAAGCGCTCATAAGGTATTTCCGTACCGCAGGTTTTACATATGCCGTATGTTCCTTCACTGATTGCGGAGAGTGCAGCATTAACTTTCTCAATCTCAGTCTCAGCGTGGCTGTCCAATGCTTTTTCCCGCTCAATTTCAAATAGCTCTGTGCCCAGATCACCAGGGTGGTTGTCATATGAAGACAGTTCTCCTACTGATTCTTTTTCGCTTTTATCTAAAACTGTTTCATGATCATTTTCAACTCTTTGTTCAAGCTGCTCTTTTAGTGTAAGCAGTTCATTTTTTAATGAGTTAATTTGCTCTTTTGTAGCCATAGATTATCCGCTCCTTAATAGTTGGTCGAACATATTTTTTTGAGTGTAAGGATTAAATACCCGAATTTTAAGCATTGGAAACAAGGAAAGTTTTATGCAATTGATGTCATTTAATAAAATGAAAACTCCCTGAGGTGCTTTCTCTCTTTTTATAAGGCTCTTTTCTTATAAATAGTCTGGTTGATTGGAGCGTAAGGTGCGAACATCCTGGAGCAGAAATCAGCCCCTTGTTCTATAGCAACAAAGTTTACGAATACAGCCTTGTACAAAAATGGGTATAACAAGGCAGCCTGTCTATGGCCCTCAAAGTGTAAAAGAAAAATCCCCATGCATGTGCATGGGGACAGGGATTGAGTTTATAGAAAGTAGCTTATAAATAAACCGGCAGATAATAATAAGCCGAATATCGTGTTTGTTTGGGCAGTTGCAATCATGGCAGGAACCATTTCTTTAGCAATGGTTTTGCCCATGAATCCTTTAATGGCTTTAACGGCTTTAGGCACACTTAGGATGACAAGCAAAAGCCACGGTGAAACGATTCCGGCTGCACAAAGTCCGATTACCCAAAGATAAGCGAATGTGAACATAATGCCCATAAATTTGATAGATTTTTTTTGACCCATTAATATAGCAAGGGTTTTTCGTCCGTTTGCTTTATCACCATCATGATCGCGTATGTTATTGGCGAAATTAATCAGTCCCACCAATATGCCGCTTGGGATAGCGACCAGTACCGTCATTTTTGAAACGGTTCCTGTTTGGATGTAAAAGGATATTAATATGATTAAGAATCCCATGAATAATCCTGACATCAGCTCCCCAAACGGAGTGGATGATATTGGAAGCGGTCCGCCGGTGTATAAATAGCCTACTGCCATGCAGACAAGCCCCACTGCAGCAATCCACCAGGATGATACAGCGCAAATATATATGCCTAGAAGCAAGGCAATTCCGTATAAGGCAAGGGCAAGATTCAGAATAAATTGCGGGCTCATGCCGTGGCGCACGATGCCTCCGCCGATACCGACTGATTTCTCATTATCCAGACCTCTTTTAAAATCATAGTACTCATTAAATAAATTAGTCGCACTTTGGATAAGTAATGAGGCAATCAGCATTGCAGCGAACAGCAGTACATTAACACTTTCTGTCTGCAAGGCAAGTGCTGTGCCTATTAAGACGGGCACAAATCCAGCCGTCAATGTATGGGGACGAATTAATTCCCACCAGATCTTCCAGCTTCGCTTTTCAGGCCGGATAGCCCCGGGATTTTGATGATCTTTATTTTGCATAATTTCTCTCCTAGTTTTGATTTATGAATAACCCCCGATATAAGGCGCTATAAAAAATGGCATACAGGTTAAGTGTAGGAAAACATCCTGCAGGTGTCAATGCAAACGAACAAATTTCCCGCTGATTAAGAATTTTAGTTCTGTATTTGAGGAAGAATATATTAATAAGGAATAAAGCAGTCGGAAAGGCTATGAAAAAGGTGGAATAATTGACAGGGAGACAAATTGAGGTGTATCTTTAAATAGGTTTGAAAAGCTTTTAAAATGTACATTCGGGGTGATTTTTTTGGCTATCTCACAGCAGTCTGAACTTCTTTTTGGATTAACTGAGGCCTTAAAAAAGGCACAGGAAACTAACCAAAATGTGCTGTTCAGCGAAGTAAAAAAAATAGATGTTACCAACCCCCTTTCATTTTATCAAGCTGGAAGAGAACGATATGCAGGTGAACGCTTCTTTTGGCAGGATCCTGCCAAAGAAACTACCATTATTGGTTTAGGTAAAGCTGAAAAACTTCAGGGTGCGGCTAATGCTGCACGCTTTAAGGAAATTGAGTCCAGATGGTCAGACCTGCTGAGCAATGCTGTTAAGATCGGAACAGCGGATGCTGCTGCGACTGGCCCTTTGCTGTTTGGAGGTTTTTCGTTTGATTACCAAAAAAGCAGCTCTATGCTATGGGATCAATTCGGGGATCATTTACTGTATATTCCTGCCTTTATGCTAAGCATTTGTGAAGGGGAAGCCTACTTAACCGCCAATCTTATCTGTTCGCCAGAAGATAGTGCAGATCATTTTATTGATTTGATAAATGAACGGGAAAAATATATTTATGAAAACTTGGGCCGCGGCAGCTTTTCTGGCAATGAACTTCTTTCACAAACAGAGATCCAGCCGGAAGAATGGAAGAAAACAGTGGCCGAAGCTGTAGAGGAACTTAAAGAAACTGATTTGGATAAAATTGTGCTTGCCAGAGAGATGCGCCTGGTTTTTCAGGATGCGATTTTTTCTGAAGCAATACTGGAAAGGCTTATGGCAGAGCAGACTGCAAGCTTTATATTCAGCCTGGAGTCGGGCAGTGACTGCTTCATAGGTACTACTCCTGAGAGGCTGATCAAGAAAAGTAAGGGCCAGCTTTATTCTGCATGCCTTGCCGGAACAATTGCCAGAGGTAAAACAGAAGAAGAGGACGAGCTTCTAGGGGCTGAGCTTCTTTGTGATCAGAAGAATCTAATTGAACATCAATATGTTGTATCCATGATTTCTAAAGCAATAAATTCGGTATGCGACAGAGTATACATACCTGAAAAACCTGAGCTTATGAAAATAAGGCATATCCAGCATTTGTATACACCAGTTACAGGTGAATGCGACCCTGCTGTATCGGTTTTTTCGGTGATTGATAAGCTTCATCCGACACCGGCACTAGGCGGGCTGCCAAAGGAAAAAGCGGTCACCAGAATCAGGGAAATAGAGCTGCTCGAGCGCGGATTGTATGCCGGACCAATCGGTTGGGCAGATTCTTATGGAAATGGCGAATTTGCGGTGGGAATACGATCTGGGTTAATTCAGGGAAATGAAGCATCTCTTTTTGCAGGATGCGGAGTAGTAGAGGATTCTTCACCGGAAAGCGAATATCAGGAAACATCCATTAAATTTAACCCGATGTTAAGCGCATTAGGAGGAAACCTTCATGAATGACCGTGAAGCACTGACAGCATATGCTGCTGCTTTTGTTGATGAATTAGCACAAAATCATGTGAAACACGCTGTAGTGAGCCCTGGATCCAGATCAACACCGCTTGCAATGCTGCTTGTAGAACATCCGGATATTACCGTGCATATTAATGTCGATGAAAGATCAGCAGGCTTTTTTGCTCTGGGCCTCGCAAAAGCCCTTAATAAGCCAGTTGCAATGCTGTGCACATCAGGTACGGCAACAGCCAATTATTATCCGGCGATTATAGAAGCCTATTATTCAAGAGTTCCGCTGATTGTTTTAACAGCGGACCGTCCCCATGAGCTGCGAAGCGTGGGAGCCCCACAGGCCATCGACCAAATCAATTTATACGGCAAGAATGTGAAATGGTTCGTAGAAATGGCTTTGCCAGAGAATACCGATCAAATGGTTAAGTACGCAAGGAATGTTTCTGCCCGCGCTATAGCCGAGGCAGCAAAAGAGCCGTCTGGACCCGTTCATTTAAACTTTCCGCTGCGTGAGCCGCTTGTTCCGGATCTATTGATGGCAAAAGAGCAATGGGGGAGCGAGGAAGAACGCGAAGCAGCCGTTATGATAGACAGCGGGGCGCTTGCACTTTCGCCAGGACAAGTGGATAGGATTGCACAGGTATTTAACGAATCAGAATCAGGCATCATCATTTGCGGTGAATTAAAGCATGAAACGACTAAGGATGCTATCCTTTCACTTGCAGGCAAACTTGGTTTTCCCGTATTTGCAGATCCGTTGTCACAGCTTAGAAGCGGAGACCATAGCAAAGAGCTGATTGTGGATACATATGATACCTTTTTGCGTTTTGATGAAATCTCGGAAAACTGCAAGCCTGATCTTATTTTGCGGTTTGGAGCCATGCCTGTTTCAAAACCGCTTTTGCAATTTATAAAAAAACAAACAAGCGCAAGGCATATGGTTGTGGACGGCGGAGCAGGCTGGAGAGAGCCTGCGGGCATGGCTACAGATATGATTTACTGCGATGAAGTCTCCTTTTGCCATGATATGCTGCGGAGAATTGATGAAAAAGAAGACCGGAATTTTCTTGAATACATGGTATCACTGAATGAAAAAGTCAGAAGTGCGCTTTTGGCAATAGGAGATGACCATGAGCTTAATGAAGGAAAGCTGTTCTTGCTTTTAAGTGATCTCCTCCCCGAGCATTCCACTTTATTTGTCGGAAACAGCATGCCTATCCGTGACTTGGACACATTCTTTTTTAATAATTCAAAAGGAATAAGGACACTTGCAAATCGGGGTGCCAACGGAATTGACGGTGTCGTATCAACTGCTATCGGGGTAAGTACAGTATCGCAAAACACAGTTCTGGCTATTGGTGATTTAAGCTTTTTCCATGATATGAACGGGCTCCTTGCAGCTAAGCTTCAAAAACAAAATTTAACAGTGCTGCTGATTAATAATGATGGAGGAGGAATCTTTTCGTTTCTGCCTCAATCCAGTGAAAAAGAAAATTTTGAAGTTTTATTCGGCACTCCGCATGGATTGGATTTCTCGCATGCTGCCCAATTATATGGAGCTAATTATGCAAAGGCTGAGAGTTGGGATCATTTTTCAAAAACCCTTACAGAATCTTTTAATATACCGGGTTTGAAAATTATTGAAGTTCCTACGTTAAGGGAAACCAATGTCTTAAAGCATCGGGATTTGTGGAATTTTGTTTCCCAGGAAATAAAAAATGCCAATCCAGGGGAGAATTCTTGAGGATTTCCTGTCAGGATGTCGAATACCATGTTGAGGTAGCGGGAGAGGGAGAACCTCTTTTGCTTCTGCATGGATTTACAGGCAATCTTGACAGCTGGAAATTTCTTATTCCCGTTCTCCGTTCAAAATGCAAGCTGATTCTTGTCGACATCATTGGCCATGGAAAAACAGATTCACCTGAAGATTCCGATCGCTATGAAATAAAAAAGGCGGCAGGTGATTTAAAGGAGATTCTTGACCAGCTGAAGGCAGAAAAAGTAAGTGTGCTGGGCTATTCCATGGGAGGGCGGCTTGCATTAAGTTTTGCTGCACTCTATCCGGAACGAATTGATAAGCTGATACTTGAAAGTGCGTCTCCAGGCCTCAAGGAGGATATGGAAAGAACAAAAAGGATCATGGCAGATAAGAAATTGTCTCAAATGATTTTAAATGAGGGATTGGAGCGTTTTGTGGACTATTGGGAAAACATCCCTTTGTTTACTACCCAAAAAAGCCTGCCGGAAGATGTACAGCAGGAGATCCGGAATCAGAGGCTTTCTAATAGAGCCATTGGACTTGCAAACAGTTTGAATGGGATGGGAACAGGTGCACAGCCCTCCTGGTGGGAAAAGCTTGGCACGTTCGATTTTCCGGTATTGCTGCTGGCTGGTGAGCTTGATGAAAAATTCTGCAGAATTGCATATTCCATGAAAAAACACATGAAACATTGCGAAGTGATAATAATAAACGGTGCAGGACATGCAATTCATGTGGAACAAGAGAAAAAGTTTGGTAAAATAATAAGTGAGTACTTATAAAGGAGGAGAAAAGTTTGGCAATCAATTGGGTTTCACAGCGTGAGTATGAAGATATTTTTTATGAAGTGTATAATGGCATTGCTAAGATTTCAATTAATCGTCCAGAGGTACATAATGCCTTCCGTCCAAAAACGGTTATGGAATTGATTGATGCTTTTTCAAGAGCACGCGACAATTCAGAAGTTGGCGTTATTATTTTGACAGGAACGGGTGGAAAGGCATTCTGTTCTGGAGGAGACCAAAAAGTCCGCGGCCATGGCGGATATGTGGGAGAGGACGAAATTCCGCGTTTGAATGTCCTTGATCTTCAGCGCCTGATCCGCGTTATTCCAAAGCCTGTTATCGCAATGGTAGCAGGTTATGCAATCGGCGGCGGACATGTTCTTCATATTGTATGTGATTTAACGATTGCAGCTGATAATGCCGTATTCGGACAAACAGGACCTAAAGTCGGGAGCTTTGATGCTGGATATGGCTCCGGTTATCTGGCACGCATCGTAGGCCACAAGAAAGCACGCGAGATTTGGTATTTATGCCGCCAATACAGCGCGCAGGAAGCCTTGGACATGGGCTTGGTGAATACGGTTGTTCCTTTAGAGCAATTAGAGGAAGAAACGGTTCAATGGTGTAAGGAAATGCTTGAGAAGAGCCCTACTGCACTTCGTTTCCTGAAAGCTGGCTTCAATGCCGACACAGACGGCCTCGCTGGAATCCAGCAATTTGCCGGTGATGCAACATTGCTTTATTACACTACAGATGAAGCAAAAGAAGGACGAGATGCATTCAAGGAAAAACGCAGCCCTGACTTTGGCCAGTTCCCTCGTTTTCCTTAATGGCGAAAACCTTAATAAATTGAAATGCAAAACAGCTCCGCGAATTCTTCGCCGGGCTGTTTTTCTCTAAAGGAGAGAAATACATATGGTTCCACAGGAAAAGCTGCCAAATTGGCTGAAAAAAAGAGCTGAACTGACTCCAGACAGAATAGCAATTGAATTTCAAGGTGCCCCATATACCTTTAAAGATCTTGATACACTAGCAGCAAAAACAGCAGGAAAGCTTTCTGCTATCGGCCTTAAACCTGCAGATACATGTGCACTGATGCTTAAAAACCATATTGACAGTGCCGTCATGATTCATGCCTTGTTTTACCTTGGGGTAAAAATCGTGATGATCAATAATCGCCTTTCTGGCAGTGAAATAAGCTTTCAGATTAAAGACAGCAAAGCAGGATGGTTTATATCCGAGGAAGCATTTTCAGAAAAAAACAGGGAAGTTTTAAGCGAGGTGCAAGATGTTGTTTTTTCTGTAAAGGAAGACATACAATTGCAAAAAGCTGAAGATGTGAAGATCATTGAAGAGTTCAATCAGCATGACACGGCTACTCTCATGTATACGTCTGGCACTACGGGGAATCCGAAAGGAGTGATTCAGACATTCGGCAATCATTGGTGGAGCGCTGTCGGGTCAGTATTGAATCTAGGTTTAAGGGAGGATGATTGCTGGTTCTGTGCAGTTCCTCTTTTTCATATAAGCGGACTTTCCATTTTAATGAAAAATGTCATTTATGGAATGAAAATCGTAATCACAGATAAATTTGACCCGGATGAAGCTAATCGAATGATAGAGAATAAGGGAGTTACCATAATTTCTGTTGTAACGGCCATGCTGAACAGAATGCTTCAAAATGTCGGGGAAGGCGGATATCCCTCATCATTCAGGTGCATGCTGCTTGGCGGAGGTCCTGCACCCCTTCCAATTCTTGAGGAATGCAGGGATAAGGGGATACCTGTTTATCAAACATACGGAATGACTGAAACTTCTTCTCAAATTGTCACCCTTTCTCCTGAGTACAGTTTGAAGAAAATCGGTTCTGCGGGTAAACCGCTTTTCCCGTCTCAGCTCCGGATAGAAGCTGAAGGAAGGGTGGCAGCACCGAATGAAGCTGGTGAAATTGTAGTTTCGGGTCCTAATGTAACAAAGGGATATTACAATCGTGAAAAGGAAACAGAAAAAAGCATCCAAAATGGCTGGCTTTATACAGGTGACATTGGGTATCTTGATGAAGAGGGTTTTCTGTATGTCCTAGACCGCCGATCTGATTTGATTATTTCAGGCGGGGAAAATATCTATCCTGCCGAAATCGAGTCAGTACTGATGAAGCATCATGATGTCTTCGAAGCTGGAGTAACCTCCATGAATCATCCTAAATGGGGCAGCGTGCCTGCAGCATTTGTTGTAAGGCATTCTGGGAAAAGGACATCAGCCGAAGAATTGCTTGCATACTGCCGGCAATACCTTGCATCTTATAAGATCCCCGAGAGGATTATCTTTTGTGAAGAGCTTCCGCGCAGCGGTTCTAATAAGCTTCTAAGAAGAGAGCTGAAAAAACGTCTGGAGGAAAGCGATTGAATATCCATTCTATCTTTATATACCATATTTCGGCTCCGTTAAAGTCACCCTTTCAAACGCATCTGGAAACGGTGACCGAACGTGAGGCACTCGTAATTGAAGTCCGTGATCATGAGGGGAGAACAGGGTACGGGGAAGCCGTTCCTTTTTCAAGTCCCTGGTATACAGAAGAGACTATTGTCACCTGCAGGCACATGCTGAAGGATTTTTTAGTCCCAATGCTCCTGTCAGCAGCGCTTAAACATCCTTCACAGCTGTCTGAATTATGGAAGGGAATCAGGAGAAACAGGATGGCTAAGTCTGGACTTAGCCAGGCGATTTGGGATTTATATGCCAAACAGCAGGGTGTGTATATCGGCAGCCTGTTTGGAGGGACAAGAACAGAGGTGGCTGCCGGTGCAGTGATTGCTGCCAAAGAGCTGGAAAGAGCATTGTCACAGATTGAAGATTATCTGGAGACAGGCTATAAGCGATATAAAATTAAGATAAGTCCTGAAAATGATCTGCACTATTTATCTGAAATCAGAAAGAGGTATCCGGATCTAACTATAATGGCAGATGCAAATTCGGCCTATCGTCTCAGCGATTTAGAACGCCTTAAGCAGCTCGATCAATTTGGTTTGCAGATGATTGAGCAGCCTTTAGGTGCAGAAGACATTGTTGAGCACAGCATGATCCAAAAAGAATTGAATACGCCTATTTGCCTGGATGAAAGCATAAGCTCCTATGAGGATGCCAAAAGTGCTGTTGCACTAGGAAGCTGTAAAATCATCTCTGTGAAAATGTCACGTGTCGGGGGATGGACAGAAGCTGCACGCATTCATGACTTGTGCATTAGGGAGGATATTCCCCTATGGTGCGGAGGAATGATTGAATTTGGCATTTCCAGAGCCCATAATATAGCTCTTGCTTCATTGAAAGGCTTCACCATTCCTGGTGATATCTCATCTTCTTCAAAGTATTGGGAGGAAGATATTATAGATCCTGAGGTTGTGGTGAAAAATGGATGTATTGATGTGCCAAAGTCTGCCGGAATCGGTTTTTCGGTCAATGTAAAAAAGCTCGCTGAAAAAACGCTTCACAAAGAAGTATATTCAAACTAGGGACCGTATGCAGGGTCCTTTTTTTTTGTATAGGCTCTTTTCTTAAAAATTGTTGTTTTTTTAATTTGTTATGTGAGGCTTCCCATTGTCAAGTCAGGTAGATTGGAGCGTAAGGTGCGAGACTCCTGCGGGATGAGCAGAAAAGGTGAGACCTAAGCAGGCGCAGCCGAGGAGGCTCACCGGCTGCCCCGCGGAAAGCGAGCATCCTGGAGAGGAAATCAACCACCTTGTTTCTTAGCAACAAAGTTTACGAAAACAGCCTTTGTATAAATAGGCTGCAAAATAGGCATGTGCCGATAGTCTTTTCCTGGTTATCTTTTTATAATAAACACTACAGTCTCATCAGGTGTACGTTTTTAGAGAAGCGGGCACCTTCAGCGGAAATTAACAGACAAGATTAAAAAAGCCCATCACTTAAAAAGGCAGGGAGATCATATGAGTTCTGAGAATAAACCATATCTTATTGCTGAAATACTGCTATTAAGAGGATTGCCGATTAATGTGATAAAGGAAATTACCGCCCTTGATGTGAATGAGATAAAGAAAATCAGGCAGAAATGCCGGCTTAAAAAGCGTTCAGGGCGTTTCCTTCTTATACAAAGGATTTTATAAGGTTTCTTGTTTTAGCTAGCTGTATAAATCGTATATATATAAATAAAAAACAGGAAGGCTTCCCTTCCTGTATTTTTACATTATGCAGGCTTCCCTTCCTGTATTTTTACATTATGCAGGCTCAAAGGTTCTGCAGCCGGCATCATTGCTTGTATGTGCACGTTCTTCAGAGTAGTTTACCACCATGATGCTTTCAGCAGAACAACGGTTTCCATGCTTCCAGTATCGGCAATTGTTAACTGTACATTTGACATCCTCTGCCATGATATCCACTCCTATAGTAAAAGTAACGAACATATATAGGGTTAGCCATTTAGAGTTCATGATTCTTATTTTTAAATGGTATTTTAGTTACTGCCCCGCGGAGAACGAGCAACCTGGAGCGGAAATCAGCCACCTTGTTCCATAGCAGCAAAGTTTACGAAAACAGCCATTAACAATGACATAAAAGTTACTTTATTTTTTCCTCTTTTTTTCAGGGACAGGATCAAAGCCTCCAGGATGAAACGGCTGGCATTTTAAAATCCTGATGAAAGTAAGCCAGCTTCCTTTAAAAGGCCCAAAACGCTTAATCGCTTCAATTCCGTAATGAGAACATGTAGGGTAAAAACGGCAGGAAGGGGGCTTAAGAGGGGAAATGGCAATCTGATAAAAACGGATTAATCCTATAAGGAGTTTGTTGATCATGAGTGTCATCCTTTTCATAGAATGTGTTAATGCTTCTTGTGCAACTATATCATATATCTCTATAGAGATTCAGCAGGGATGCCTATTCCAGAAATTAATTATAAATCAAACAAAATAGATGAAAAATGTCGGAATTAGCTGTAGAATAGGATACAGAAAACAATAAGGAGTGATAAAATGCCTTCAGTAGAAAGCTTTGAATTAGATCATAACGCTGTTAAAGCCCCTTTTGTCAGACATTGCGGTGTTCATAAAGTAGGTACAGACGGTGTTGTTAATAAATTCGATATACGTTTTTGCCAGCCGAATAAACAGTCAATGCAGCCGGATTCCATCCATACGCTTGAGCATTTGCTTGCTTATAATATCCGCAAGCATTCCGAGCAGTATGATCATTTTGATATCATTGATATTTCCCCAATGGGCTGCCAGACAGGGTTTTACCTGGTCGTAAGCGGAGAACCTACGGTTTCAGAGATTATCGATGTTCTGGAAGAAACCATGAAGGATGGCGTGCAAGTCACTGAAATTCCTGCTGCAAATGAAACACAATGCGGCCAGGCTAAACTTCATGACCTTGAAGGAGCAAAAAAATTGATGAACTTCTGGCTTAAACAAAGCAAAGAAGATCTTCATCAAGTATTCGCATAAATAATTGGAAAGCAGCCTGGGGTTCGGCCCTGAGGCTGCTTTTTTAGTTTACAGAGAAATAAAAAAGCAGCCATAATGAGCGGATGTATTCATAAACATCCCGGCCGTAATGATTTATCATGTTGGATATGTCTCATTACTTCGGCTGATCTTCGTTTTGCCCTTCCAAAGTTTCAGCTTTGTCTGCAAAGGAATCATTTCCATGGCTGTCATCCTTGTTATCAATTGGATCAATGGTGTGCTTATAGCCATAGCCCTTATTGACTGTAGTAACCGAAAGCAGCAAGACGGCAAGGACAATTAAAATGCCCGCAATAATCATGATTGTGACCAAGCGAATCCCTCCCTTTTCCTTTTAATCCTATTTTATCAAAATAGAGGTGAGAAAACCCAAACTTTAAGGAATGTGAAGGGCATAGTCCAATGAGGAAGTGGAGGATGAATCACCTGTCAGCTATCCGACTGTTTGAGGACATAGATTGGCTCACGAACAGCAAAAAGGAACGGCTGACGAAAGGTATATACTTTATACAGCAAGTTAATAGCTTTCATAGTCATTTGAAAACTTGGCTTAGTTCTCAAGGTGTGGCAGTAAAATTCCCTTGAAAACTGCCTTTATTAGTTTAGATGGCTTGAATGGGGAAGCATTTATCACTCGAAAAACGGGTGGGAGCATATGCATATTCAGCCTGTCAAAAATCAAGTTATAACACAGTTGAAATGTTCAAAAGGTCTATCTTGCTAATTCGATCTGATTTCAAAAATGGAAAAAATACTTGTAGAGTCCTTTACTGATAACTTGGCAAATTCAGCAGTTCCTTTATAAATTTCTATCTGTTTCTTATTCGGTGTAATCCATAATCTATATTCAATTGTTTTTGCATTAGGATTATCAAAATAAAAGTTATAATCAGGATTTTTTTTTAATTCAACTTTTGAATTTTCCCACTTAGCATTTTTAAGAACTTTTTTGACTTCTTTAATGTCTTCTTCGTTATTAATGGTTTTATATGGATGCTCGTTACCATCTGCATCATATTTATTAATAACAAGTGGTATTTTGATTGTACTCATAGCACATCCAGCAAGTAGGACAAGAAACAAAGAAACTATAATGCTAAACTTGCTGAAATAATGATTATTTCTTTTA
The DNA here is from genome assembly GCF_900112495.1 of Bacillus sp. OV322. Classification (GTDB taxonomy): domain Bacteria; phylum Bacillota; class Bacilli; order Bacillales; family DSM-1321; genus Peribacillus. The sequence continues at coordinate 494,995 of NZ_FOMA01000004.1, read as the reverse complement.
TCTGGAAATATTTGAATGACCTCCTTTAATTGTATAGACGATATTCTTTAATAAAGGTCACAATCCCTAAACAATAGCCCATAGCAGCTTGCTAAATAAATGTTTTAACTTTTAGTAAAAGGGAAATATATAAAATATATACAGGAGGTTGATAGTATGTCTAAAAAGACTGTAGAAGTGGTAAATAAGGAAATCGCCAATTTCAGCGTGCTTTATACAAAGCTGCACAATTATCATTGGTTCGTTAATGGACCGCATTTTTTTGAACTCCATGTAAAGCTTGAAGAACTATATAATGAAGTGACTGCTAACATGGATGAGCTTGCAGAAAGGCTTTTGGCACTTGGGGAAAAGCCGGTTGCAACTATTAAGGAATATATGGAACTGACTTCCATTGAGGAAGCTACAGGCCAGGAAAATACAGAAGATATGGTTCAAAGTGTTATTACCGACTTTGAAAAATTGTCTAAGGAACTCGAGGAAGGTATAGAATCTGCCGAGAAGGACGATGACCAGGTTACTGGTGATATGCTGATTGGCATGAAGAAGAGCCTTAATAAACATGCATGGATGCTAAGAGCCTATCTTGGACGTTGATAATTAAGGAAAGATCCGCTTTTAAAGCGGGTCTTTTTTTTGCTTGCAAAGAAAATGAGCCGGCTATAAAATGCCGGCTCAGTTCTTTGAAATCGATCACTGCAGGTCATTTTATATGTTCCGCAGTGAGGGCAGATATGTATGGAAAGTGATATCAGCAGACAGTAACCTTAATGGATATTGCGCTGGTGAAAGGGAAGCGGCTTCACGTCATCAAGGCTTTCTTGAGCGAATTTCCCTTTTAATGACTCGATGATATATAACCCCATTAAATTGTTCAATTCCTGGTCATCCATATCCTGAAGCAGCCCGAGGATTTCCCCGCGGTCAAGCTGTTCTAATACAGCAAATGCCAGCATATCGATATCTTCTTCATCCCCTGTAAGCTTGTTCCGATAAAGATTATACAAGTCTTCAATCAGTTTCATTCCTATCACCTCACAATCTGGATGTCTGTGCAGCTATTTTTGACCGAAAAAACAACTTTTGAATATACTATATGTTTTACCCTTAGAATGATTCTTTAATCTATTTTTTTACATTTTGATAGAAAACTTCCACAATGCAATATGAAAATCCTCTAAAGGTTTTGGGTATGAAAAGGTGCTTCGTGAAGGAAAATATAACTAACAAATAAACAAGGGGGCAGATGCTTTGGCTGAAAGCAAAAAGACCTATTATATTGAGCTGGGCAGCGGACAAATATTCCAGGATCGGGAATGCTCTACATGGAATTATAAGATTGAAGCAACCGATAATGAAATTATCAGGCTTAGATCTTACTTTGATCAGAGTTATTCCGCAGATATTGAAAATTTCTATCGTGCCCATGTGCCATATGTGCAATATCACTACGACCGCGGCAATGATACGAATGATATGGCACTTCAAAAAATTTACGAAATGATACACGAGCTTGGCGATCAGGAGGCAAAAAATCATATAGAGGCAATAGGAATTCTTCAGGCAAAAACGCAGGATGGCTTCTCATAAGAGATCTCATCCTGCGTTTTTGTATATTTGATTAGCGGAGCCTGAACTGGCGCTTCCGCTTTTTAATGAATCCAGCTCCAGCGCCTAGCTCGCTGTGCAAAAGATGTTTTGTCCTTAGAAGGCAAAGAGCGCCTTCCAAGGCCAAAACCCTATTTGCTTGGGCCCCCAGGATGGGGGTCACAAAGACGTTGCCGCAGGACGCGGCGTTCTTAGTTTTTGTTCCTATGAACAAGGCGCTTCCACATTTATTGGGGCATGTCCTCTGCTGTTTGTATGATCTTTTGCGGTATTGTAATCGCTTTAACTTTGTTGAAGTTTGAGAAGGTGCTGTCTGAGGTTTGTTTGCTATGGATTTCTTCGCCAGCCGTCTTTACGTTCATCTCCATCGCGATAATCAGTCTTTTTGGATAAAAGGTATTTTTATCGATATAGTATTTATATTTCACATTTTTAATGTCCAGGGCGTCATCAATCGGAAGATTCTGTGACTCCGGGCCTAAGTTTTTCTTAGCTTCTTCTTTTATAAAATCATTGAATTTGTCGCCCGATGCATCAAGGGTTAAAATATATTGAGAGTTGTCGGTTTGAAAGGTAAAGTCGTTAACAAATTGCTGCAGCTTTCTTAGCTGATCGGCAGGATTGCCTTGGGTTTTAGGGAGATTCTTAAGTACGGCAGTCAAAGAATCAGGCAGCTTCATCCACTGTTTTGATGTTGGATCATAAGTGAAAAAGCCATCCTTCGTGAAATAGCTTTCTGTTTCCTCAGGCTGTTCACCTTTTGGTGTAATACGTGCCTTTTGGTAAAAAGAAATCGGCTCTTGGATGACATCCATTTTCATTTCGGATTTAACAGAAACAGATTTTCCTGTACCATCATCCGTAACCTGATCCATGTTCATATCGATCGAGAGGCTTTTGATGGTGCCTGCAGCTTCAGTTGTCTTTTTGTACACCTGTTCGAGTGTAAGTGATTTTTGGCTGTCCTTAGTACTGTCAGTACCTTTTTCTGATGATACGGGCTCTGCCTTTTCGCTGCACGCACTAAGCATTAATATGGAAATACAAAGAGGGGCAGCCAGCCATTTTAGTTTCATAATTTGTGCTCCTTTCATAAATGGAATATATATACAGAATATAACAAATGACGAGCCAGTTGTTTGAAAAAGGAATAAATGGGACTTTTTTACTGTTTGTGATCCGGGGGTAACTATATGAAGAAATTTATTGATTATCAAGGGAATTTAGTGGAGTTGTCTGAGGAGGCAGTTTTCGGAAGTGCGGATCATGTCCTCGTTCTTTGCAGCTATAGAGGTGAGTGGGTCTTGACGCGCCATAAAATCAGGGGAATGGAATTTCCGGGCGGAAAGAAGGAGCGGGGAGAAAGTGCTGAAGAAGCTGCTGCAAGGGAAGTATTTGAGGAAACGGGAGGCAGAGCTGAAAATCTGCTGTTTTTAGGCCAATACAAAGTTCATGATGATAAGAAGTCTTTTGTAAAATCCATTTATTTTTCAGAGCTGGCCAATATGGCTGTCAAGAACTCCTATTTAGAAACAGAGGGGCCAGTGCTGTTATCGAGGCTGCCCCATAACATAAAAGAGGAGCCGGGTTTCAGTTTTATCATGAAGGACGATATCTTGCCCTTTAGTCTTGAAAGGCTCAAGAAGCTGCAGGGTAAAAATTCATCCTGAAAACTTTGTGCAAATAAAAAAATGGAGTGCAGGATCCTCCATTTTTTTACCCGTTTTTAATCAGCTTTTTCTCCAGCAATTCTACGAGCTGATACATAATTGTCGCAAAAACTGCAATAATCAGGAGTGAAAGCAGCACAAGAGAAAAATTAAAGACTTGAAAGCCATAGATGATTAAATAGCCGAGTCCTTTGGCAGAAACCAGAAATTCACCCACGATGACCCCCACCCAGGACAGCCCCACATTTACTTTTAAGGTGGATATGATTGTTGGAAAGCAAGCCGGCAATACAGCCTCCCTGAATGTTTGCAGTCTTGTGGCCCCGAAAGTCTGAAGGACCTTTAAATAGTTGGGGTCTACTTCTCTGAATGAGGTATACACTACAATCGTCGTAATAATAACTGAAATAATGGCACCCATGGAAATAATGGATGTAAAACCCGGTCCAAGGACAACAATCAGAATCGGCCCGAGTGCAACCTTTGGCATGGCATTTAATATAACCAGATACGGGTCGAGCACTTTAGATAGAAAAGGGGACCACCATAGTGCAGCAGCAAGCATAGTTCCCAGCAGTGTACCCAGAATGAAGCCTAGAATCGTTTCAAAAACAGTCACGCTGATATGGGTGATTAAAGATCCGTTGGAAAGCTTTGTGAGGAATAGTTCCCATATCTTTGCAGGTGAGCTGAATATGAGGGGATCGACCCACTCCATTCTCGAAAATAGTTCCCAGCCAGAAAAAAACACGAGGAATATAAACAGCTGATAGATGCGCACCTTGCGTTTTTCCTTTGTTAACGAAGATTTATAGCGGTCATGCAGATCCTTAACGTTTAGAGATGTTTTCAAGACCCTCAAGCTCCTTCCAAATCGTCTGGAATAGTTCCTGGTATATCGGATGGCTTCTTGTCTGAAAAGGGGTCAGGCCCCTGATCTCTTCTGGGACTGCAAATGTGGCATGCAGCCTGCCTGGATTGGCCGAAAACATAAAAATCCGATCGCTCATGGCAATAGATTCTCCGATATCGTGCGTTACGAGAATGGCTGTCTTTTGGAAGGATTTCAGTGTTTCGAAAACTAAATCCTCCAGCTTTAATTTTGTCTGGTAATCCAGTGCGGAAAAGGGTTCATCCAGCAATAAAATCTTAGGATCTACAGCAAGGGTCCTTGCAAGTGCTGCCCGCTGCCTCATCCCCCCTGAAAGCTGTTTTGGGAATTGTCCCTGTACATCACTAAGCCCAACATCCTGCAAAAGCTTAAGTCCCTTATTCCTCGCGGTTTCTTCATTTTCATTGCGAAGCTTTAAGCCAAGCACAACATTTTCCTCAATGGTTTTCCATGGGAACAGATAATCTGACTGAAGCATATACCCGATTGAATTTTTCGTTCCTACATGCAGCCGGCCTTCCCCGAGCATGACCTTTCCCGCTGTAGGAGAAAATAGGCCGGCGATGATGGACAGCAATGTTGTCTTGCCGCAGCCGCTGGGGCCGAGGAAGGAGATGAATTCCCCTTCCTCAATTTCTAAGCTGATGCCATCGAGAGCTGTAAATGCGGCAGTTTTAGAAAAATACGTATGGTGAATGTTCTGGATTGATAAAAAACCCATGAAGGATACTCCTTTCTGCGGCAGATAAGCTATTTCTTAGAAGCTTTTTCTGCAATCTCTGTGTTCACCAATTTAGAATGCTCCACCCTGGACGGCAGCTCGCCAGCTTCATTCATGATATCTTGCAGATTATTCCACTCCTTATTATCAAGGATGGGATCTGTTGCATATGAGCCCTGTGATTTATAGCGGTTTATGACCGTTTCAATGGTTTGCAGATCTGTATCTTCGAAATATGGCTGGATAACTTTTGCCACTTCACCCGCATTATGCTTTTGCACCCAATCCTGGGCTTCTTTTATGGCCCTGGTGAATTTTTCAACTGTGCTTTTATTCTTTTTTATAAAGCTTTTTTTGGACATATAAGTGGTGTATGGCAAATGCCCGGACTCTGTACCGAAGGAAGCGACGATATGCCCTTTTCCTTCCTTCTCAAAAATGCTCGCTGTCGGTTCAAACAGTTGAACAAAATCCCCCGTACCGGATGCAAATGCAGTCGAGATATTGGCATAGTCAATATTCTGGATGAGATTGAGATCCTTTTTGGGGTTGATGCCATGCTTTTTCAGCACGAACTCGCCAGCCATCTGGGGCATACCGCCTTTTCTCTGGCCGAGGAAGGTTGATCCCTTAAGCATATTCCAATTGAAATTATCGATTTTTTTTCTCGAAAAAAGAAAGGTTCCGTCTGTTTGGGTCAACTGGGCGAAATTGATGACAGGGTCCTTAGATCCCTGGGCAGCAACATATATGGATGTTTCAGACCCCACCAATGCCACGTCTGCTCCGTTGGATAACAGGGCAGTCATCGTTTTATCTCCTCCGGCTGTCGTTTTCAGATCAATATCCAAACCTTCTTTCTTAAAAAATCCTTTTTCAATGGCCACATATTGAGGCGCGTAAAAAAGGGAGCGTGTCACCTCTGCAATCCGGACTTTTGTTAAATCCTCTTTTCCGCATGCAGCGAGAGGAACGATTAATATACATGCAATCAAAATAATCCATCCAGCTTTGATCCATTTCTTCACAATGTTGCCTCCTTCATTAAATGAAAATTATGCCTGTGGGCTGTTTTGAATTATCGTATGATGGAGAGGGAAATGTGTGATAGCCTATGGAACACTTTTCTTTCCTTAGTTTTATGCTAAATAGATTCCATGAGAATGGGGTATAGTTAAGTGGATTGCAAGTTGAAAAATACGTAAACTTTGGTGCTATGGAACAAGGCGGCTGATTTTTCTCGCATCTTACACTCCAATCAACCCGGTTTAACAACGGGATCGCTTCACAGAACATATTTAAAAATAAATAAAATAGCAGAGGGGGACTTTCATGATGGATGGAACCATCATATCCAAAGTGCGCTTTCCTTCTCCGCATCCGCATATCAAGCTCTATACCGTTACATATCTGTCTCAGGGTCTTCATGTGAAAGGCCTGCTGGCAGAACCGGATGGAGGGGAAATATATGAGGGTTTCTTATATTTGCGGGGCGGAATTAAGAATGTCGGAAAGGTAAGGCCAGGCAGGATCATACAATTTGCATCAAAGGGATTTATCGTTTTTGCTCCTTATTACAGAGGAAACCAAGGAGGCGAAGGTGATGAAGATTTCGCTGGTGAAGATAGAAATGATGCATTCGCCGGCTTTAAGCTGCTTGAAAATCACCATCGTGTAAAGAAGGACCGTATCCATGTATTTGGCTTTTCCCGAGGGGGAGTGATGGCTTTATGGACAGGCATCTCCTGTGAAAATACAACATCAGTTGTGACATGGGGAGGTGTTTCGGATATGGCTCTAACCTATGTAGAGAGAGTGGAGCTCCGCAGGATGATGAAGCGTGTGATAGGCGGCACTCCGTTAAAGTATCCAGAGCGCTATGAATACAGAACACCATTGTACGAAGCTGAAGAGCTAAATGTTCCAGTCCTGATTATTCATGGGGAAAGGGACCGGAATGTATCTGTGGAACATGCTCACCGATTAGAGAAAATCTTAAAAGAAAAAGAAAAGCTAGTGGAAAGCTGGATTTTCAGTGAATACACACATTATTTCCCTCCTGCAGTCAACCGGAAAATAGTTGGAGATTTAACACAATGGATGAAAGTGCAGAAGCATTAAGTTAAAATGTAAATAGAAAAAGGTTTTAGTAGGAGGATTAATATATGGGGATGCCAATGGAATTGAACACCATGATTGTAACGAAGGGACGCGAAATCCGCAAGGAAGAAAATATGTTCAGCCTTGTGAAGGAGGGGTACAGACTTTATCCGATTGATATTCCAATTGAGGTAAAGAAGACCATTCAAAGTGACTCCAGCGGCATAGGGATTATTAAAAAAATAACTTGGGAAAATGAACAGACCGCCATTACCTATCGTCTTGTTTCCTTGAATTCAACCAACTGAATGCCACCCAAAAAAAGCCATAATCCGGGAGGATTATGGCTTTGGCGATTTAAATAAGCGGTCCGCCTAATTCTTTGATATCACTTGGGACATTGTTGAACTTTTGGAAATTTGTCAGGAATTTTTCTGCTAGTTCTTTGGCGGTTTTTTCATATGCTGCTTGATCTGGCCATGTTTTCCCGGGCTGGAGCACTTGATCTGGGACCCCTGGCACATGCAGCGGGATATCGAATCCGAATATTTCATCCTTAACGGTTTCCACATTGGATAGTTCGCCTTCAAGCGCAGCCTGTACCATCGCTCTTGTATACGCAAGCTTCATCCTGCTTCCAGATCCGTATCCTCCTCCGGTCCATCCTGTATTTACAAGGAAGACATTTGCCCCATGCTGATCGATTCGTTCTCCGAGCATTTCAGCATAACGGCTTGCAGGAAGCGGCAGGAATGGTGAACCGAAACAGGTAGAGAAAGTGGCTTCAGGTGATGTGACACCGCGCTCGGTACCTGCTAATTTACTGGTATAGCCGCTTAGAAAATGGAACATGGCTTGCTCTTTGGTCAGTTTGCTGATTGGCGGGAGTACGCCTGATGCGTCTGCCGTTAAAAATATGATGGCTGATGGATGTCCAGCAATGCTGGGGTCAATAATATTATCAATGGATTGGATCTGATAAGCCGCTCTTGTGTTTTCAGTAAGAGAGCTGTCATCATAATCAGCTTCACGTGTAATAGGGTCAAGGACGACATTTTCGAGCACGGCTCCAAAACGGATGGCATCAAAAATCTGAGGTTCCTTTTCCCTTGATAAATTGATGCATTTGGCATAGCAGCCGCCTTCGATGTTAAAGACCCCGCCTGAAGACCATCCATGTTCATCATCCCCGATTAAACGGCGGTTAGGATCTGCTGAAAGTGTCGTTTTGCCAGTGCCTGATAATCCAAAAAACAAGGCAACATCTCCTTCGCGGCCAACATTTGCGGAGCAATGCATAGGCAGGATCTCATTTTCAGGCAGCAGATAATTCATCACGGAAAAGATGGATTTCTTCATTTCGCCTGCATATTCGGTGCCGCCGATTAAAACCGTTTTCATTTCAAAGGAAATAATAATAAAGGTTTCCGTAAGTGTACCGTCAAGTTCCGGATCAGCTTTGAAATCCGGGGCAGAGATAACAGTGAATTCAGAATTATGTCCGCGGAGCTCTTCTTCATTTGGCCGGATGAACAATTGATGGGCAAACAAATTGTGCCAGGCATATTCGTTTATGATTTGAATAGGCAAGCGGGTCTTTTCATCAGCACCTGCAAAACCTTTGAAAACAAAAACTTCTTCTTTTTCTTTTAAATGGCTGATTACTTTATCATAAAGCTTAAGAAAGACTTCCTTGGCAATCGGCTGATTGACAGTGCCCCAGTCCACTTTATCAGTGACTGAATCTTCCTTTACTATATATTTATCTCTTGGTGAGCGCCCCGTATATTTTCCTGTTTGCGCTTTCACAGCGCCGGTAGAAGTAAGGACTCCTTCTTTGCGGCTTAATACTTTTTCCACAAGCTGCGGAACAGAAAGCTGTACATGTACGTTGCTTCCGGATAATAGTTGATGCAGTTCATTTGAAATGTCTACGGAATTCATGTAAGAGGTACCTTCCTTTATCATATTTAATGTTCAATATAAAATAGTATAACACATTGAGACTATTAATCTATACTAATCACTAACTTTTTATAGCCTTTTTTTAATGACTAAAATTAATGGTTTTGGAAAGTTTAAAGACAGGGGATTTTAACTGTTTGGCCCGGAAATACTGCAGTTGTCTGAAGGTAAATAAAGTAAATAATGACTGTGAAATTTTCCTGATTTTTCCTGCTGTCTGAGGTTCTTATACCACCAGATATTACTCAAAAGTGAAGCGGAAATTACCATTGGCCTAAACAAAGCTTGAATGATAGAATGTGCGGCCGGGCAGATTGAAACAGGACTTGCAGTAGATAAAAAACGAGGGGATCGATTAAACCGTACGATGATTGAAAAGTCAGGGCGGAAATGACAAGAAAAAAGAGTTGACATGATTCGACTTCTTACGTTATTATTTTACCTTGTACGGATTCTCTTATCCCGAGTTGGCGGAGGGACAGGCCCGATGAAACCCAGCAACCTGCTATTATTAAACTTGACTCATCTGAATGATTTGGACAAGTGGAATTTTAGCGATGGTGCTAACCTGATGCAAGGCTAAGAAACCCTTGAACGATAAGAGTGAAAGGATAGATGTCAGACAACAAACCTTTCCTCACTAACCTGGAAAGGTTTTTATGCATTTTTCATGCCTTTATTTTAACGAAAGAGTGCATGTGAGTGTCATATTGTTATTATTCTGCATTTATTATTGGAACTAATAAGGGAACGAGCTCCGTCAAAACAAGTGATGAAAAGGCAGTGAAATCCTGCCAGTCATAACTAAAACATACCATACTCTAAGGAGGAAATAAGATGTCAAAGAAACGTCGTCTATTTACTTCTGAATCTGTTACAGAAGGCCATCCGGATAAGATTTGTGACCAAATTTCAGATTCTATACTAGATGCAATTCTTGAAAAAGATGCAAATGCCCGTGTTGCTTGTGAAACCTCAGTTACAACAGGTTTAGTACTGGTTGCAGGCGAAATTACAACGTCTACATATGTAGACATCCCGAAAATTGTGCGTGACACCATTGCAGGAATTGGCTACACACGCGCCAAATACGGTTTTGATGCCCAAACTTGTGCAGTATTAAGTTCAATCGATGAACAGTCTGCAGATATTGCACAAGGTGTTGACCAGGCATTGGAAGCACGTGAAGGACAAATGTCTGATGAAGAAATCGAAGCCATCGGAGCAGGAGACCAGGGCTTAATGTTCGGTTTTGCCTGCAATGAAACCAAAGAGCTTATGCCTCTTCCGATTTCACTTGCACACAAGCTATCACACAGATTGACTCAAGTCCGCAAAGACGAAGTTCTTGATTACCTTCGCCCGGACGGCAAAACACAGGTAACTGTTGAGTATGATGAGAACAATAAACCAGTCCGCATCGACACAATCGTTATCTCTACCCAGCATGCTCCTGAAGTCAGCTTAGAGCAAATCCAAAGCGACTTAAAAGAACATGTCATTAATCCTGTGGTTCCTGGTGATTTGATTGATGAAGATACAAAATACTTCATTAACCCAACTGGCCGTTTTGTAATTGGCGGACCTCAAGGGGATGCAGGTCTTACAGGCCGCAAAATCATCGTAGATACTTACGGCGGTTATGCACGCCACGGCGGCGGTGCTTTCTCTGGAAAAGACGCTACAAAAGTTGACCGTTCTGCAGCATATGCAGCCCGTTATGTTGCAAAGAACCTTGTTGCTGCAGGTCTTGCAGACAAGGTTGAAGTGCAGCTTGCATACGCTATTGGTGTAGCTCAGCCAGTTTCCATTTCAGTGGATACATTTGGAACAGGAACCATCAGTGAAGATATTTTGGTTGATCTTGTGCGCAGCAACTTTGATTTGCGCCCGGCAGGAATCATCAAAATGCTTGATCTTCGCCGCCCGATATACAAGCAGACTGCAGCATACGGACACTTTGGCCGTACTGATGTAGATCTTCCTTGGGAACGTACTGACAAAGCTGATTCTTTAAAAGAACAAGCTAATCTAGCGTAAAATAGGAAAAAGCTGTCCTTAAAGACCGGAATCCGGCCTTTGAGGGCAGCTTTTTGTTTTGGCTCGTAACTTTGCCGCAATGAACAAGGCGGCTGATTTACGGCGGGATTGCCTCATAGAATTCATGGGAGATTAACTTTAAAAAGGCAGATTATTTAATGCCGGTATTAAGAATAATAATAAAATGATTATTCGATGGGTTCAGCATGCTTATAATACTGTCCCTTTTCTGCATATTCCCGGACAATCCGCGCCATATCTTTTTTATCTTCTTCTGTTAATTCCCGGATCACTTTAGCGGGCCTGCCAAAAGCGAGCATATTAGGCGGAATGGTTTTTCCCTGAGGCACCAGGCTGCCTGCCCCAATGAAAGCACCTTCGCCGACTTCAGCTCCGTCCAGCACAATGGAGCCCATCCCGATGAGCGAGCCTTTGCGGAGTATACAGCTGTGCAAAGTAACCTGATGTCCGACTGTTACTTCATCTTCAATGATAAGGGGATTTCCTGGACTTTGATGCAGTACGCTGTTGTCCTGGATACTGACCTTTTTGCCTATGACTGTCGGAGCCACATCTCCCCGGATGACCGTGTTGAACCAGATGGACGTTTCCTCGCCGATTTTCACATCTCCGGTTATGATTGAATAATCCGCAAGATAAACGCTTTCATGAATCTCGGGTATTTTTCCTTTATATGGGTAAATCGTCATGAAGAATCAAATCCTTTCCGAAGCGAGTGTTTTTTATGTATGATTATATAATATCAAATGTTATCATTACATTCTGCAATTGAAGCAATAATACAACTAGAATAGATATTTTAAGGAGGATTTTCTGTATGTGGAAATGGGAGGCTGAAGGCAGCGCCAAAGGTGTAATTGTCATGATCCATGGTGCAATGGAGCATCATGGGCGCTATAAATGGCTGTCTCAGATGTGGAGGTCATCGGGATACCATGTAATTATGGGGGATCTTCCGGGCCAGGGCATGACAACCAGAGCCTTTCGGGGGCATATTGAATCCTTTGACCAATATTTATATGAAGTAAGAGGCTGGATTGAGGAAGCATATAGTTATTCCCTGCCGGTATTTTTGCTTGGGCATAGTATGGGCGGCCTTGTTGCAATCCGCCTGCTGCAGGAGGAAGAGCTCGATCTTGCCGGTGTAATTCTGTCATCTCCATGTCTCGGTCTGGCATTGCATCCTTCAAAGCTTATGAATGCTCTATCCCGCGGGCTTAATATTACATTTCCTAAATTAAAAATAGATGCAGGGCTTACACCCGAGTTAGCAACTAGAAATGATGATATCAAAGAATCTGATCTTAATGATTCTCTTTTTGTAACGAAGGTTTCTGTCCGCTGGTATAGGGAACTGCTTAACGCAATGAAAGAAGCGTTTGAAGAAATTCCTGAATTTGAAGATCTTCCCCTTCTGGTCATGCAGGGCGGAGATGATAAAATTGTGGACAAGCGTCTTGTGCGTGATTGGTTCAATTACAATCTTTGCAGCGAAAAGCAGTTTAAAGAATGGCCGGGACTGTATCATGAAATATTTAATGAGCCTGAAAGAGAAGATGTTTTCCGATATGCCCTTGGGTTTGTGGAGAACAGACTAAGGGCACTAGGTTATATTATGCAGTAATGTACAACCAATTAAAAAGGTTTGCCAGCCCTGATCCGGGACGGCAAACCTTTTTATCTTTTTTCGATGGCTATAACAAATGGGGGGCTGTTTACCTGGTTGATAAAACTGTATTGCAGGACATGGGCTTTTTGCTGATCCAGCCCGGCTGCAAACGCCAGGATTTCATCTTTTTCCCGTGATCCTCCGGGATGGCCGTGATAAATGACTAAAACAATGATTCCTTCAGGGGCCATGATATCAAGCAGCTGTTCAATGGCCGGAATGGTTGTCGATGCCATGGTTACAATCGTTTTATCGCCGCCTGGCAGGTAGCCTAAATTAAAAATTGCTCCAGTTATTTTGCCGAAGTGCTTTTTGGGAATGTTGGCGGTGATATGCTGATGCCCTGTCTGGAAAAGTGTGCATTGCTGATCCAGATTGGCATCGGCAAGTTTCTTTGCGGTATGTTCAATTGCTTCTTTTTGAATATCAAATCCGTAAACATGTCCATCTTTTCCAGTGAGCCCTGCAAGGTAGACGGTGTCGTGGCCATTGCCTGCTGTACCGTCAATTGCGATGTCACCAGGCGCAATGGCCGTTTGAAGCAATGATTGTGCAAACGGCAGGTTTTTTTTCAGTTTCATGGCTGTACCTCAAGAACTTGTTCGTAAAATTTACCCTGCCAGCTGTCACGTCTTTTAAGCTCTGCGTCTATTGCGTTTAACACCTTCCACTTGTTAAGGCTCCACATTGGGCCAACCATCAGTTCGATGGGACCGTCGCCAGTAATTCTGTGAATGATCATTTCCGGCGGGATGATTTCAAGCTGATCTGCAACAAGGCTTATATAGTCATCAAAAGATAAAAATTCGAGCAGTCCTTTTTCATATTGCTTTACCATTGGAGTACCCTTAAGAAGGTGCAGAAGATGAATTTTAATACCCTGAACATCTAGTTTTGCTGCTTCGCGTGCGGTTTCCATCATCATTTCTGCCGACTCTTGCGGGAGGCCGTTGATGATGTGGGTACAAACCCGGATTCCATGCTTTCTTAGCTTGCTTACCCCTGTTTTATAGCACTCAAAATCATGGGCGCGGTTAATCAGCTCTGCTGTTTTTTCATGCACGGTCTGAAGCCCGAGCTCCACCCACAGGTAGGTGCGCTGATTCAGTTCGGCGAGATACTCAACAACATCCTCAGGAAGGCAATCCGGCCTTGTGGCAATGGATAGCCCAACAACACCTTCCTGTTTAAGAACAAGCTCATATTTTTCCTTTAATTCTTCAAGAGGAGCATGGGTGTTCGTAAATGCCTGGAAGTAGGCCATATACTTGCCATCCTTCCACTTGTCGTGCATCTTCTCGCTTACCTTTTTGAATTGGACTTCAAGATCTTCTGCCCTGTTTCCGGCAAAATCACCAGATCCAGCCGCACTGCAGAAGGTGCAGCCGCCATGTGCCACTGTTCCATCACGGTTTGGACAGTCAAACCCGCCATCCAGGGCCACCTTGAATACCTTGTGGCCGAACTCCTGTCTGAGGTGGTAATTCCACGTATGATACCTCTTATCATCTGAAGCATATATAAACGGGTTACTCCCGGACATATCAAAAACCTCCCAAAACCTTGGCTTTACCTTGGTTATATTGTTTCTTTTTACTGCGCTTTCTGATGCGCCTTATGCTGGTCGAGGCTGAACAGGCGCTTGCGCTTTATATGTATCATCTCAAATTTTCGGTTTTTTTTCCACTGGCTTGTGCGGTCTTGGGGATGAAGTTTGAAATTGGTTTTTCTTGTATGAGATATTACGGGCGGTGTTAGCAGAAACTAGGAGGGATGATGATTTCATCATACAAGCTACCTGGGGAGAGGATATGGATGGCGACAAGACAATCAATTGAAGATTGCCTGCAGCAATGTGAAGCTGCTCTCAGAAGCGGCCTTGAACAGTACAGGGAAGGCGCTAAACAGGAGCATTACGGAGATTTAGCATATACAGATTCACAAGGACTGCTGCAGGAAGCATTAAATGATGTGGACCGGATGTGGGAAAGCTGCAATCATCAGCAGAGAGAGCAGCTGCACCGTATGAGGCTTCAGCTTCAGCAGATGCAAAATAACATGATTCTGCTTAGCCATTAAGAAAAGGCAAAAAGGCACTGAGGAATTTTTATTTCCAGTGCCTTTTTTTGCGGGTTATATTCTATATTTTCAAAAAAAGGCAGAAACTCTAAATTCATGGAAAAGACATAAAAAAAGTATTGCAGCCGTTCTAAAAAAGCAATAGAATAATGTGGGTTCAAAAAGAAACTTACACATAGAAGGAGGTTAATGATGCCTCGATCATTATGGCTTTTAATTATCGGAATGGCCTTGAATGTAACTGCTTCATCATTCCTGTGGCCTTTAAATACAATATATCTTCATAAATATCTAGGGGAATCATTATCTGCTGCAGGGCTTGTATTAATGGCGAATTCCCTTGCCAGCGTTTTCGGCAACCTTTGCGGCGGTTATCTTTTTGATAAGGCAGGCGGCTATAAAAGTGTGCTGGCGGGAGTGTTCATTACCTTTGCATCATCAATCGGCATGGTAGCCAATCACGAAATAGTATCATATACAATCTTTCTGACGCTGTCAGGCTTTGGTACAGGAATTATTTTTCCGGCAATCTTCGCGATGGCTGGCTCTGTCTGGAAAGAGGGCGGAAGGAAATCCTTCAATGCCATATATGTTGCCCAAAATCTTGGTGTAGCACTTGGATCAGCTTTGGGCGGAATTATTGCATCCTACTCATTTCAGTACATTTTTGCTGCGAATGCTATTATGTATCTGGCTTTTCTCCTGCTGGCTGTGTTCGGGTTCAGGGGGATTGAAGGTGATGCTGCCGTTCAGACTTCTGTATTGAATGAAAGCATACCTGTAAAGCACAGCAAAAAAATTCTTGCTTTATCCGTTCTGTGCGTCGGGTACTTCTTATGCTGGATCGGATATGTGCAGTGGCAATCCACCATTGCTGACTACACACAGCAAATTGGCTTATCACTGAAGCAATACAGTCTATTCTGGGCAATAAACGGTTCGATTATCGTTCTTGCGCAGCCGGTCATCAAAGTCCTGATTAAATGGTTTGCCAAAACGCTTAAAATACAGCTTGTTGCTGGAATGCTCATTTTTATCATTTCGTTTGCAGTCGCGGCGAATGCGCATGATTTTTCCGGTTTTTTAACTGCCATGGTGATTTTGACGATTGGTGAAATGTTTGTCTGGCCTGCAGTTCCTGCTGTGGCTAATGATTTGGCCGTAAAGGGAAGGGAAGGATTTTATCAGGGTATCGTCAATTCAACGGCAACTGCGGGAAGAATGGTTGGCCCGCTTCTTGGAGGTTTTCTGGTCGATACACATGGCATGAATATGATGTTCAGCATTTTTACAATTTCATTCGTCATTGCCATCTTCACTATATTTATGTATGAACGTGTCTTAAAGAAGGCGGAAGAAAATAATCAGGTGGTTTCAAATCTTTGACCGTCATTTTTGAAGAAAAAGGGCACACATTTCCTTAATTTCTGAATATATAAAGAAAAACTGTTTATAATCTTAAATACCTGCTCTTGCTTTTCTTGCAGAAATTTACTAGAATACCTATATAATTAAATAAAAGTGAAGAACAATGATAAGGAGCAGTAGCGGTTAGAACCTGTTATAGAGAGTTGGCGGATGGTGCAAGCCAATCAGGAGAGATCGTGAACTCGCCTTGGAGTTCCAGGCATGAAGCATTTATTTAGTGTCTGGCGTTTATCCGCGTTAAGGAATTTAAGCTGGGCGAGTTTTATTTCGCCAATGTGGGTGGTACCGCGGGAAGATCATACATAATCCTCTCGTCCCTTTTTGAGGGATGAGGGGATTTTTTATGTTTTATGAACTGTATGCTTATTATAGGAGGAAAAATCTATGAGTTTTAACCATCGCAAAATCGAAAAAAAATGGCAAAATTATTGGCAGGAACATAAGACCTTTTTAACAAATGAAGAAAAGGGAAAACGGAAATTCTATTCTCTTGATATGTTTCCCTACCCGTCCGGAGCAGGCCTCCATGTAGGGCATCCTGTCAGCTATACGGCAAGCGATATTCTTGCCCGCCTAAAAAGAATGCAGGGATATAAAGTGCTCCACCCTATGGGCTGGGATGCATTCGGCCTTCCTGCAGAGCAATATGCACTTGATACAGGAAACCATCCAGCAGGGTTTACGGAGCATAATGTCAATACATTCCGCCGCCAGATCCAATCACTTGGATTTTCGTATGATTGGGACAGGGAAATTAACACAACTTCACCTGATTACTATAAATGGACACAATGGATTTTTACAAAGCTTTATGAAAAGGGACTTGCCTATATTGACGAAGTAGCTGTTAACTGGTGTCCGGCTCTTGGGACCGTACTGGCGAATGAAGAAGTTATCGACGGAAAAAGCGAACGCGGCGGGCATCCGGTAGAACGCCGCCCAATGAAACAATGGGTGCTTCGCATTACAGCATATGCCGACCGCTTAATTGATGATCTTGATGAAGTGGCTTGGCCTGAAAATATAAAGGATATGCAAAGAAACTGGATCGGCCGTTCAGAGGGAGCAGAAGTGACATTTGCGATTGAAGGTCATGAAGAAACATTTACAGTCTTTACGACTCGTCCAGATACATTGTTTGGAGCGACATATGCTGTGCTTTCACCAGAGCATCCTTTTGTTGAAAAAATAACGGCAGATGGCCAAAAGGCAGCAGTTGAGGCTTACATCCAGGAAGTGAAAAATAAAAGCGATCTTGAACGGACTGAGCTATCTAAAGAAAAGACCGGCGCATTTACAGGCGCTTATGCCATCAACCCGGTTAATGGAGAAAGAATGCCAATCTGGATTGCGGATTATGTTTTGATGAGCTATGGAACCGGAGCCATCATGGCTGTGCCTGCCCATGATGAGCGTGATTACGAATTCGCGAAGAAGTTTGATTTACCGATCAAAGAGGTTGTGTTTGGAGGAAATGTTGAAGAGGAAGCTTATACCGGAGACGGCAAGCATGTTAATTCCGGATTTTTGGATGGCATGGATAAAGAAAGTGCCATCCAAAAAATGATAGGCTGGCTTCAGGAAAAAGGAATCGGTGAAAAGAAGGTAACCTACCGCCTGCGCGATTGGCTTTTCAGCCGCCAGCGTTATTGGGGAGAGCCTATCCCGATCATTCATTGGGAAGATGGAGCCGTTGAGGCGGTTGCTGAAAAAGATCTTCCTGTCATCCTTCCGGAAACAGCGGAAATCAAACCATCCGGCACGGGGGAATCTCCGCTTGCTAATATTACGGAATGGGTAAACGTCACAGATGAAAACGGAAGAAAAGGACGCCGTGAAACGAACACAATGCCTCAATGGGCAGGAAGCAGCTGGTACTTCCTTCGTTATATCGATCCTCATAATACGGAAGCGATCGCTGATCCTGAAAAATTAAAAGAATGGCTTCCAGTGGATATGTATATCGGCGGTGCCGAGCATGCCGTTCTTCATTTGCTGTATGCACGTTTTTGGCATAAATTCTTATACGACATCGGTGTTGTGCCTACAAAAGAACCATTCCAGAAGCTATTCAACCAGGGAATGATTTTAGGCTCCAACAACGAAAAAATGAGTAAGTCAAAAGGGAATGTCGTGAATCCGGATGACATCGTAAACAGCCATGGAGCAGATACGCTTCGGATGTACGAAATGTTCATGGGTCCTCTTGATGCATCGATTGCATGGTCGACAAATGGGTTAGACGGCTCACGCCGCTTCCTTGACCGTGTATGGAGGTTATTGGTAGAGGAAAACGGAACTTTATCAACAAAAATTTCAGGAAAAGATGATGGAAAGCTTGAAAAAGTGTATCATCAGACTGTTAAAAAAGTAACCGAGAATTATGAGGAATTGAAATTCAATACAGCTATTTCACAATTAATGGTATTCATTAATGACGCTTATAAAGCAGATGTTCTGCCAAAAGCATATGTTGAAGGATTTGTGAAGATGCTGTCACCTGTCGCTCCACATATTGCTGAAGAACTTTGGGAAATGCTAGGACATACAGGCACTATCTCATATGAAGCATGGCCTGCTTATGATGAAGCAAAGCTTGCTGACGATGAAATTGAGATTGTTCTTCAGGTCAATGGAAAAGTTAAAACGAAATTAATGGTACCTGCTGATACAACAAAAGAAAAATTGGAAGAAATCGCAATGGGCGACGATGCAATCAAAGAACAAATCGATGGGAAAACGGTCCGCAAAGTAATTGCCGTTCCTGGCAAGCTTGTAAACATAGTAGCGAACTAATAGTGTAACATCAGACACCTCCATAAATTGGGGGTGTTTGCTTGTTGCGAAAAACGGCTTGTAGCTACAATAGCCTTGGACTACAAAACGCAGCACTTAGAAAGATTCTAAAAAACTGTTATAATGAAGAAAATCACATCCGTGCGGAGAATCATCGGCCACTGATGGAAAGCAGAGTCTGCCGGGCCTTGTGGTGCAGTTATCCCCGACTTGAAATGGTGCAGTACTGAAAAAGCCGGATGACAATAAAATGAGTAAAAGAGGTGCACAAATGGAAGAAATCAAAGAAATTACCACAGAAGAACTGCAAAAGAAGATAGAAGCAGGAGAAAATCTTGAACTTGTGGATGTCCGTGAAGATGATGAAGTTCAATTCGGCATGATTGAAGGTGCCAAGCATATCAGAATGAATACTATTCCTGATAATCTGGATTATTTTGATAAAAGTAAAGAATATATTTTTATTTGCCGCTCTGGACGGCGCAGCATAAATGTATGCCACTATATGCATGACCAAGGATTTAAAGTGCGGAACATGACTGGCGGAATGATGAATTGGGACGGAGAAGTTATTGTTAAATAATTACCTTTTTCAGGTATATTTTTACTAAATGATGGGAACCCTGTTTTAAAAAAGGCAGGGGAGAGGCATTGATCCAAGTAAAGCTATTTGATTATGAGCATGAAAAAGATCTGGAATCAGAAATGAATGTGTTTCTAAAGAATATCCGTGATAATCAAATTGTGGATATCAAATACAATGTCGCTGCGACTGGCGAAGAAGAAGAAGAACAAATCTACTGCTTCAGTGCCATGGTCATTTACAAGAAGTAAAAACAGATAGAAAAGAGGCTATCCTTAATGGATGCCTCTTTTTCTATACGGTGCAGCAATCAGTATGAGTTCATTTTCTGAGACTTGCTGTATAATGCTGCATTTTGGCCAGCAAGCCGTCCAGTCACAAGTGCGGAGGTAATATTATAGCCCCCGGTGTATCCGTGGATATCAAGAATTTCACCGCAAAAGTATAGCCCGTCCATGAATTTTGAAGCCATTTCCTTTGGATGGATTTCTTTGACTGAAACACCGCCGCCTGTTACAAACGCCTTTTCAAGCGGCTGTGTCCCGTTGACGGTAAAACGGAAATCCTTGCAAAGAGAAGCAAAAGCCCTTAGTTTTTCGTGTGAAATCGTTCCTCCTTGCTCTTGAAGTCCGATTTCGCTTTTTTCAAGGAGGAAATGCAGGTAACGCTCAGGCAGCAAACCCTTGAGTGCATTTTTAATGGCTTTTTTGGGCTCGGCCTTCACTTCTTTCATGATGTCCTGGAATAATTCCTCTTTGTTTTTGTCAGGCAAAGCATCAAGCATCATGGTCACACGGGGGAGTTTCCACTTTTTCATGGCTTTTACAACAAATTGGCTGCAGCGCAGGACGGCGGGACCCGAGATGCCAAAATGGGTGAATATCATGTCCATTTTATGTGTAATAAGGCTTTTTCCCTTAGGGTTCAGGACACTTAAGTCTGCGTCCCGTAAAGAGAGCCCCTGGAGAGTTTTATTCCTGATGAATTCCTCATCGCTTGTAATGGGGACCTCTGTTGGGAATAAATCTGTTATGGTGTGGCCTGCCTTTTTCGCCCAGGCATATCCGTCGCCTGTCGAACCGGTATGAGGCACAGATTTGCCGCCGACCGCTATCACAATTGCATCTGCAGAAAAATACTGGCCATCCTTGAATCTAACTCCCGCAGTCCTGCCGTTTTCATACTCCACATCTGCAACAGGGGAATTAGTGAAAATAGTGACATTCAAATCTTTCAGCTTTGTAATCAGGGCATCTACAACGCTTTGTGCCTTATTGTTTACAGGAAACATCCGGCCATGATCTTCTTCCTTCAGCTGAATTCCCAGCTTTTCAAAAAAAACAATAATATCTTCATTATTAAATACAGAAAACGCACTATATAAAAAGCGTCCATTTCCTGGTATGTGCTTTATAATTTCATCAATGGAAAGGCGATTTGTAACATTGCAGCGCCCGCCGCCGGAAATGGCAAGCTTTCTGCCTAATTTTTCTCCTTTATCAGCCAAAAGGACGTTTAATCCTTTTTCACCGGCAGCTATGGCAGCCATTAATCCTGACGGCCCGCCGCCAATAACTATTACATCATATTTCATCTCTATCACCGCTTCTTGTCTATTTCGTAAACTTTGTTGCTGCTGAACAAGGTGGTTGATTTCCGCCCAATCAACCTGACTTAACAATGGGACGCCTCACAGAACTTATTTAAAAACAACGATCTTTAAGAAAGGCTGTTTTCGTAAACTTTGTTGCTATGAAACAAGGTGGTTGATTTCCTCTCCAGGATGCTCGCTTTCTGCGGGGCAGCCGGTGAGCCTCCTCGGCTGCGCCTGCGGGGTCTCACCTGTTCTGCTCATCCCGGAGGAGTCTCGCACCTTACGCTCCAATCAACCTGACTTGAGAATGGGAACGCCTCACATAACAAATTAAAAAAACAACAATCTTTAAGAAAAGAGCCTTAAGAAAAGAGCCTTTTCGTATAGTTGTTCACTTTCTGAATCCAAAGCTTAGCTTGCTGAGGCCTACAGGATGAGGGTCACAAAGACGTTGCCGCAGGACGTGGCGTTTTTAGTCTTTGATCCGCACAAAGCGCTTGCGCTTT
This sequence comes from Bacillus sp. OV322, assembly GCF_900112495.1. Taxonomy (GTDB): domain Bacteria; phylum Bacillota; class Bacilli; order Bacillales; family DSM-1321; genus Peribacillus. The sequence goes on along the minus strand of NZ_FOMA01000004.1, from coordinate 473,323 downwards.
TATATTAGTCCAGCTCCAGCGCTTAGCTTGCTGTGCAAAAGATGATTTGTCCTCAGAAGGCAAAGAGCGCCTTCTAAGGCCAAATCCCTATTTGCTTCGCAAGCTGGTCAAGCGCTTGCGCTTTTTTTATTAGTCCAGCTTCAGCGCCTAGCCTCTCGAGGTCATAAGTCACGCAAGAAGAGAAGGCAAAGAGCGCCTTCTATTCTCACCCGCCTTATGCTGGTCGAGGCTGACCAGGCGCTTGCGCTTTTATATTATAATGCATTCTTTATATGGAAGTAAAAGTTTCTTGGTGTGTATGGAACGTTATGGCAAATGGTTATTCCTTGTTGCGGTGTATTTCTTTTGCTAAACTTCTTGATGATGCCTTGCATCTAGGAAAAGGAAATGGTTTCCTCATTGTAAATGGGAAGAGGAAAGAGTAAACTGTTTTTAGTTTTAATAGCCGCTTTATAGTGGTCTTCAAAAAGCTTCATAAAGTCATTTGTGGTAGTATAAAGAGCGTGTGAAAACGTTAACTGAACATAGGCAGGAAGGGATTAGATGTCATCAAAGCTTTTAAGAGGAACTTTTATTTTGACTTTTGGAATGGTGCTGTCTAAATTAATTGGATTGTTTTATGTAATTCCTTTTGAAGCGCTTGTAGGCGCAAAAGGTTCTGAACTCTATCAATATGCATACATTCCGTACACTTTATTCATCAGCCTGGCAACTGGAGGGCTGCCGCTGGCTGTTTCAAAATTTGTTTCCAAATATAATGCACTTGAGGAATATGCAGTTGGCCAAAGGCTATTCAAATCTGGTCTAAAAATCATGATGGTCACTGGATTTGCTGCATTCGTCCTTATGTACATATCTTCTCCATCAATCGCCAGCTTTGTGACTGTCAGTAAAAGCCAGAACTTTACGGTAGAAGATATAACGACGGTCATGCGAGCGGTGAGTTTTGCCTTGATCCTCGTGCCATTCATGAGCCTGATCAGGGGTTATTTTCAGGGCCATCAGTCCATGGGCCCTACAGCTGTTTCACAAGTAGTGGAGCAGGCAGTCAGGATCATTGTCCTTCTCGGGGGAGTATTTATTGTGATGAAGGTGATGGATGGAAGTCTTGTCACCGCCATCAGCATTGCTACCTTTGCAGCAACTGCAGGAGCTGTCGGAAGCCTGGCTGTTCTTCTCTGGTACTGGAAAAAAAGAAAAGACGACATTGCGGATCTTCTGGTGAAGGATAAGGGTGCTGTGCAAATATCCTTGCCGCAGATTTATAAAGAAATACTTATATCGTCTATTCCATTTGTTTTTGTCGGTATTGCAATGCCGCTGTTTCAATGGGTGGATACATTGACCTTTAATAGGGCTATGGCCAATATCGGCCAGGCGAAAATGTCAGGAAATGCACTGGGAATCCTGAACTTTTCAGCACAGAAACTGGTCATTATTCCAATGACTCTTGCAACGGCCTTTGCGATGAGCATTGTTCCGACCGTTACAAAGGCATTTATTGAAAATAGTATGGACACCTTCAGCAACCAGCTGAATCAGGCCTTTCAGATTTTAATGTTTTTGACATTGCCTGCCGTCATCGGGATGTCCATCTTGGCCAAACCAGTTTACACGGCTTTTTACGGGTATGATGCGCTAGGGGTCAGTGTGCTCGAGACTTATGCTCCAGCTGCGATACTATTCGCCCTTTTCTCAGTTACTGCAGCCGTTTTGCAGGGAATCAATCAGCAAAAGTTTACTGTGCTCAGTCTGCTGACAGGAATCCTGATTAAATTAGCTCTAAACATTCCCATGATAGAAATGTTTCATACTGAAGGCTCCATTTATGCGACAACAATCGGATATCTGGCAGCTTGTCTGATTAATATGTATATCATTACTTATTTTACAGGCTACAAATATAAGATGGTCATTCAAAGAACATTGCTTATGGCAGCATTCACGGCAGGAATGGCTTTAGTTGTCTGGGGAGCTGAATGGCTCCTGGCGCCTGTTCTTAATCCTGAAGATAGAATGCAGTCTGTTCTCTTTACGGTCATTTGTGCAGGATTAGGTGCTGTTGTGTACTTTATACTTTCAGTTAAGAGCGGCCTTGCCATTCAGCTTTTTGGCAGGAGAATCGAAAGGCTCCAGCAGAAGCTCCGGCTTAAATTTTAATGCATCTTGTGTTTACTATAGGAAAATATCGGGAAAAGATATTTTTGTTTAACAAGGCCTTGCCGTTTTAAGTGGCAGGGCCTTTTAAAAGAGGAACCGCATTTATTAAGGGGGATACTATGAGAATCGATAAGCTACTGTCCAATGCAGGATTAGGAAGCAGGAAAGATGTGAAAAAGCTGCTGAAATCCGGTGCAGTCAAAGTGAATGAAACAGTCATCAAAAGTTCAAAGGAACACGTGGAACCCGATGCGGATGTAGTAACTGTTCATGGAGAAGAAGTACAATACAGGGAATTTATTTACCTGATGATGAATAAACCTCAGGGGGTTTTATCGGCTACTGAAGATAAATACCAGGAAACAGTAATTGATATTCTCCAGCCTGAGGATCAGATATTTGAACCATTTCCAGTTGGAAGGCTGGATAAGGATACGGAAGGGCTTTTGCTTCTTACAAATGATGGATCGCTTGCACATCAGCTGCTTTCTCCCAAGAAACATGTGCCGAAAACCTATTTTGCAGTCATCGAAGGAAAAGTCACTGATCAAGATGCAAAAGCATTCCGCGAGGGTGTTGAATTTGATGATGGATACGTGACAAAGCCCGGTGAATTGAACATTTTGAAATCAGGGCTGACTTCTGATATCGAATTAACAATTACCGAAGGGAAATTTCATCAGGTCAAAAGAATGTTTGAGGCAGTCGGCAAAAAGGTCGTTTATCTGAAGCGGATTTCCATGGGCAGCCTGCAGCTTGATGAGGAGCTGGAACTCGGGGAATACAGGGAATTGACCAACGAAGAAGTCGAAGAACTTAAATCCGGCTATAATCCTGAAGAATAAAAAAATAAGTTCTATTATCGCAAAAAAACGAGGCGGGCTCCTAAGCCGGCCTCGTTCTATTTATATGTTTTTCTTTTTTTATATCTGTGAACCTGCATGCTGCAGGCTGTGTAACGCTAAGATGACACCTTTACCCTCTTGTTAGTGATGGTCCATAAGCCACGGCTTGGGCTTTTGACTAAGTCGTTATAGGCTAACACATTTAAATCGCGCTGTACCGTTCGAGGAGTGATGCCAAATTCTTCTACAAGTTCTTGAGTAGAAACCGTACCGTTATTACTTATAAACATATAAACGGATTTAATACGGGTTAACATGCGATTTGTTGAAGGTTTCAAAAAATCACTCCCTATTCTTTTTCATTTGTTCCTGGGACGAATGAAAACACAACCGATATTCAGGGCAGCATTTCAGCAGCCGCTATGTACTTGCTATACCACTTTGGACCTCCTGTGAAACATTTTATGAAAGGCTGTTTTCGTAAACTTTGCTGCTATGAAACAAGGTGGCTGATTTCCGCTCCAGGATGCTCGCTTTCCACGCAAGCGGTGAGCCTCCTCGGCTGCGCCTGCTTAGGTCTCACCTGTTCTGTTCATCCAGCAGGAGTCTCGCACCTTACGCTCCAATCAACCTGACTTGACAATGGGAACGCCTCACATAACAAATAAAAAAACAACAATCTTTAAGAAATGAGCCTTATGAAAAGACAAGATGTCATTTGCCTATATTTTACCTCTTTATAAATGGAAATTCTACAAGTTTGCATTAAATTAACGAAATATTAAATTTTTTAATTGGGACTATATCTATATGCAGGTATCTATGGTTTTTAATACCTCTAAAAGGAAAAATATACATATAGGTTTAAAATATGTAATTGTGTATAATTTACATGTTCTGTGTAATTTATGGAATTATTTTTCAAAAGAAATCAGGAGGGACTTATAGATTGATAGGAAGAGAAGCGCTCAGGAACCGTCTTGTGCACAATAAAGAAAACCTCTATTTTGCAATTACTGCATTCATCGGCATTATTAGTTACATTTTGTTATTCTTCTCGGTGATTGGTATTGCCATCAGCTTGATAATAATGATTTTTTCTTTTCTTGCCCACTCTCTGTCCATGGCATCCATCCGCCGGAATGGAGTAAGGGTCAGTAAAAATCAATTTCCGCATATTTATGAAAAGGCGGAAATACTGGCTGCTGAAATGGGGCTGGCCGCGATTCCATCTATTTATGTGATGGAATCATCAGGTATTTTAAATGCCTTCGCATCGCGTTTCTTCGGGAAGAATATGGTGGTCATTTACTCGGAGATATTTGATTTGTCAGATGAGAGGGAAGATCAGCTGCTCTTTGTTCTCGCACATGAATTTGCCCATTTAAAGAGGCGCCATGTTTTAGTGCATACATTATTACTTCCATCTATGTTTGTGCCGCTGCTGAGTGAAGCGTATTTAAGGGCTTGTGAATACACCTGTGACCGCTATGCAGCTTTTTATGTGAATAATTCCGAAGCGTCTAAGGAAGCTTTGGCCATGCTTGCAATAGGGAAGAAACTGGCTCCGCAAGTTAATAAAGAAGCATATATTGAACAAATTCGGGAAGAGTCCGGATTTTTCGCCTGGATGAGTGAAAAGCTTTCCACTCATCCAGACTTGCCAAAACGGATAAATTCTCTTGATAACTGGTTTGATCCGGAACAAAAGCCGTTAGTGAAAGAAAAGAAAAAATCAGTAATGCTGGGCCTTGCTGCTGCATCAATGATCGGCATTTTGATTATAGCGGCCGCTGCTGGAATTGGAACATGGGCGGTGAAATCGGGTGTGCTGGATACTTTTTAGACGAGGCAGGCGAGGTTCAAGGATACACCTCCCTTATGGAGGCTGCCTCTTCTAATGATACAGAAAAACTGAGAGAGCTTCTTGCCGGCGGTGCAAATTTGGAGGAGAAAGACAATGAAGGCTTTACAGCTCTTCAATGGGCTGTAAGCAACGAGAATAGGGCGGCTGCTAAGTTCCTTTTAGAACATGGCGCAAATGTGAATTCAATAGACTCATGGAGAGCCACTCCGCTTATTAATGCTGTTTCCAATGATTCATCTGAAATGGCAGAATTGCTGATTCAAGCAGGTGCGGACCCTTCCTATGAGGATGATGAAGGATTCACCGCATATGACTACGCTCTGGAAAATGAAAATGAACAGCTGCAGAGCTTGTTATCAAAGAAAAATAGCCATATAAAAAAACAAAGCGATATTTAGGAATAGGATATCTTTTTTGCAGCCAAATATGTTTCTCTTGAATACGCCGGTATATTATATTCTGGCCCAAGGCATAATCTGTGATATAATAAATTTTGAAAAAAACAGGAAAAAGAGGGGCTTGAATGAAGAGTAAAGAGATTTTTTCATGGGTTAAAGCACTTGCTATTGCAGTAATTTTGGCTTTTGTCATCAGAACCTATATTTTTGCTCCTATTGTAGTGGATGGAGAATCCATGATGCCTACATTGCAGGACCATGAGCGTATCGTACTTAATAAGTTCGGGACTAAAATCAATGATATCAGCCGGTTTGATATAGTCGTTTTTCATGCAACCAAGGAAAAGGACTTCATCAAGAGGGTAATCGGGCTGCCTGGAGATCATATCGAATACCGTAATGACACCCTTTATGTGAACGGAAAGAAATACAAAGAGCCATATCTTGATAAATATAAGAAACAGATGTCAGGCGAGCCGTTAACGGCAGATTTTAGCCTAGAAGATGTTACAGGCAGCACCACAGTACCAAAAGGCCAGCTTTTTGTGATGGGGGATAACCGCCAAAACAGCATGGACAGCCGTGAAATCGGCACGATATCCGTGGATAAAATAGTCGGCAAGGCAGGTCTTGTGTATTGGCCAATTAAAGAAATTAAAACTGTAAACTAAACTAAGAAGACGCCGGAGCGAACCAGGCGTCTTTTTGTTTGGCTCTTTTCTTAAGGCTTTCTTAAACTTTGCTGCTATGGAACAAGGGGCTGATTTCCGCTCCAGGGTGCTCGCTTTCCGCGGGGCGGGCGGTGAGCCTTCTCGGCTTTGCCTGCGGGGTCTCACCTTCCCGCTAATCCCATAGGAGTCTCGCACCTTACACTCCAATCAACCTGGTTTAACAACGGGATCTCTTCACAGAACCTATTAAACAACAACAATCTTTAAGAAAAGAGCCTTTCTTAAAATTTTGCATACTGCCTTTATTCTGTGCCGGGTGCTGGCTGATCCACTCCCTTGACATGATGACGGTGATGATTTTCCTCAGTTGTATAAAAATCGTAATAATGAACGTGCATTCCATTTCCAACAGGAATGGCAGGCCCGGAGTATGCTTTATAATAATGATTGTGGCCGTCTTCAAATAAGACATATCCTTCAGTGAAATGATAGTGGCCGCCTTCCTCTGATTGTATAGGAGGGGACGTAATATCAAGGCACTGGTGAACATGTCCGTCACTCATTGAAGTATAATCCACCGAACCGTGATTATGGTGCGGGACAAAACCAGATACAAAGTCATCTTTACTAATATTTTTCATGGTAAAATGCCTCTCTTTCAATGGGTTTTATAAAATATATGAATTTTTGCATGATTTATCCCCTTTTAATTGGCAGTGAAATCCCGCAGCTGTTCAGAAGGATTGATGCGGCAAAATAATTAAACGGCTATTTGCCTTGACATGGAAAGCGTTTCACAAATTATAATCATGTAAATTCCCGGCTGGCGTTAGCTTGTCATTTTAAGTGCGTGACGGCCGGGTTTCTATCCCCGTTTTCATGTTCTCCTCTTTTTTTCTCAAACTTTAAGTTAAAATTCCCATCTCTTTCGCTATTGCTGGCTTTCTTTGATAAAATCAGGGTAAAGACTATTATTCCTGTATGAGCGGGCATAGAATCGGGTACTGTCTGTATCATGATTCGTCCAATCGGATGCGATCAGCTCTGCAGCGTATATTTGCGAAGATATAGAGCACATGTTATAAATAATGAAAAATGGATAAAAAACGCCTTTATTAATAGAAGTGCGTATAACTGGAAATGGAGAAGATCATGTCACTACAATCCAAGTATTTAGCAGGAATTTCGCTTGCAGTAATGGGTGCGGGCTTCATTGGTACAATCCCCGCAGAAGGCTCGCTGATCGGGCGAATTGCCCAAAGCGGTTTTGAAGCCGGCCTCGTCGGGGGACTTGCCGACTGGTTTGCAGTAACAGCTTTATTCAGGAGGCCATTTGGACTGCCTATCCCTCATACAGCATTACTGCCAAAAAACAGAAAAACGATTATCAGTAAGCTGATCAGTCTGATTGAAAATGATTGGCTTACAAAGGAAAGCATCATTAATAAGCTTTCAGGCATCAGCTTAACTGAAAAAGCAATCGGCCTTACAGAAAAGCAGCTTTATACAAGCACAGTGAAAAAGGCTCTTCAGTCATTCCTGATTACTGCGGTTAAAAAAATCAGCCCTGAGAAAATAGCACCGCTAATAGAAAGGGAATTGAAGAGTTATGCCTCTGATTTCGATTTAAAGCCTGCTGTTGAATTTTTGGCGAACGCGGTCATTGGCAATAAGGCAGATGAAAAAGTGCTTGATTATACCCTGCATTCTGTCGCGAAATGGACTGAAAAGGAATCCTCCAAGTTTCAGATGGGGCATGTGATTATGACGGCCCTTCAGAATAAAGAATGGGAAGGATTTATGAAAATAGCTGTAAAGTCCGTCCTTAGCATGCTTGATGAAGAGAAAATCGGACGGGTGGTCCAGGAGTTTGCGCTTAATGAGATTTACAATGTTCTTCAAAAAGAACATCCAAACAGGGTGAAAATCCTTGCTGCTATCCGTGTAAATTTAATTAAAGTCAGTTCTAATGAAGACGTGCTCGGCAGGCTGGAAACTTGGAAAAAGTCTGCTGTAAGCGGCATTTCTGCTGAAGGACCCATTACAGATTTGCTTGCAGGCGTCCAGGACAAACTCCTTGCATTCGCCGAAAAACCTGAAACGGTTGAAACGTATGTGCTTCCTGTTATTCAAAACGGAATCAACTCATTGAAGAGTAATCCTGAAACAATGATTAAAATTGAGCTTTGGGTCCAAAAACAAATTGTCGCGGCGATAGAAGCCAATCATAATAAGATTGGGAAGCTCGTTAAGGAAAACCTTGATAAGCTTGATGATAAAACCTTGATTGATATGATAGAAAACAACGTCGGGAAAGATCTGCAATGGATCCGTGTAAATGGAGCCATCTGCGGATTTATCATAGGCCTTCTTTTAGCCGGATTAAAATTGATTTTTTAAATGCCTGCCTCTGGTGAAGGGAGATTTGGCCAATTGCTGACTGGTGCGGTTATTGGCCATCTGCAGCAATGAACAGAAAAGATTAAAAGATTCTATTTAAAAATGAAAGAATAAAAAATAGGGAGTGCTGATATATGGCTGAAATTAATTGGAGAAGTGAAATTGAAAGAAGAAAAATCGAATTATTGGCAGATGCGCAAAACCTGCTGAAAATCAAAAGTGTACTGGATGAGGAAAATCCTTTACCCGAAGCTCCATTCGGGCAGGGCGTCAGAGAAGCCCTCGATTATATGCTTCAATTGGGAGAGAAAGACGGTTTTGCTGTAAAAAACACGGATAACGTGGCAGGCCACATCGAAATGGGACAGGGAGAAGAGCTTGTAGGCATTCTTTGCCATGTGGATGTTGTACCAGAGGGTGACGGATGGAGCTCCGATCCCTTTGGAGGAGAAGTAAGGGACGGCAAACTATTTGCCCGCGGGGCCATCGACGACAAAGGGCCGACAATGGCCGCTTATTATGCCATGAAAGTTGTTAAAGAACTCGGCCTGCCTTTAAATAAGCGTATCAGGATGATTATCGGGACGGATGAGGAATCACAATGGAGATGTGTGGACAGGTATTTCCAGACGGAAGAGATGCCGACTCTCGGTTTTGCACCGGATGCGGATTTTCCGATTATAAATGCCGAAAAAGGAATCTGGGATTTTTATATTAAGCAAAAGCCTGCACTTGCTGAGGAAAAACAGGCTGGGGCGGAATTGATTGAATTTTCATCAGGACGCAGAATGAATATGGTGCCTGACCATGCATTCGCAAGACTAAAGGGAGAACATGCTGTTGAAATTACTAAAAAGTTTAATCAATACTTAAGCAAACACTCTCTAAAAGGAAAAGCAGTCTTTGAAGAGGATATTGCAGTTTTGGAGCTTGAAGGAGTTTCCGCACATGGCATGGAGCCTAATAATGGCGTGAATGCAGGCCTGCATCTGGCGTCCTTTTTAGCGGATTTGGAAATGCCGCAGCATGCGAAGGAATATTTTACTTTCGTGAAAGAATACCTTTTCGGTGACTCACGAGGAAACAAACTTGGCATTGCATTTTCTGATGATATTACCGGGGACCTGACAATGAATGCCGGAAAATTGTCTTACAATATACTTGAAGGCGGACAAATCGGTTTCACTATGCGCTATCCTGTTACCTATCAATGGGAAGAGGGAAAGCAAAAGCTGGATGAATTGCTAAGCGGACTTAATTTGTATACTGAAACACTTTCAAACTCTGTTCCGCATCATGTGGAGAGTGACAGCTTCCTGGTTCAAACGCTGCAAAAGGTGTATGAAGAGGAAACTGGAGAAAAAGCAGACTTATTTTCCATTGGCGGGGGCACCTATGCCCGCTCGTTAAAAGAAGGAGTGGCATTTGGGCCGTTATTTCCGGGAAGCGAGGATATTGCCCACCAAAAGGACGAATACATTGTTATTGAAGATATGTTAAAAGCAGCAGCAATTTATGCTCATGCAATTTATGAACTAGCAAAGTAATGTAAAAGGGGGAATCATTGGGATGGGGAAAATGATTTTAAACGGGGAAATCAAGGAACGGAAAGAAATCAGGCTTGATGTGGATGACCGGGGATATCAGTTTGGGGATGGAATATACGAAGTCATCAGGATCTATAATGGAACCATGTTTGCTGCAGAAGAACATTTAACACGCCTTCTTGATAGCGCAAAAAAAATCAGGATTTCTGTTCCTTATACAGTTGCTGAGATGGCGGAACAGCTAAACAGGCTTATCAAAGAAGATGGTATAGAGTTTGGTACTTTATATATGCAATTCACCAGAGGCGTATCGCCAAGGAACCATGCTTTTCCTGGCCCTGAAACAAATCCGGTTTATATCGCTTATACAAAAAACGTTGAATATAAAGGCAAGGCAGCTGCTGGCGTAAAGGTCTTAACAGAAGATGATATCCGATGGCTGCGCTGTGATATTAAAAGCTTAAATCTGCTCGGCAACATCCTTGCTAAACAAAAGGCATCCGAATCCGGCTGTTTTGAAGCGATCCTGCATCGCAGCGGAAGAGTGACAGAGGGAAGCTCCTCGAATGTCTCTATTGTTAGCAATGGTACGGTCTTGACGCACCCTTCCGATAATTTCATATTAAATGGAATTTCACGGCAGGTTATGCTGAAGCTATGCAAGGAAAATGGAATTCCCTTTGAAGAAAAGCCTTTTACACTAGAAGAACTGCTGAATGCTGATGAGGTATTCCTTACTGGAACAACAATTGAGGTTGCCCCTGTTGCGGAAATTAACGGCAAAGCAATCGGCAGCGGAAAAATAGGCAAGATAACCGCAAAATTGCAGCAGCTTTTTGAAGAAGAAATTGAGAGGCAATGCGGCTCGCTTGCACGCTGATTACACAGGCTTTAATTCTGCACGGTACTGAAATCAGCCATCTAATTCCATAGCAGCAAAGTTTACGAAAACAGCCATAAAAAGAGACCCTCCTTTTACCATGTCAAGGCCCGATTCAGGAAGACGGGCTTCGGCTTTAAGGGGGGGTTTTTCTTTGCTTTAGGAAAAAGGCTGTGTTGTCCGGGAGGATAAAGAGTTCATGATTGGTTTATGATAAAATAAAAAAGGAAAAGGAAGGGAAAAAGACCATGGCTTATCAAAATCACTTCTTCTTTGCGTTATCATTGCCGGACGAAACCAAATCATTTATCAGCCAGCAGGCCAGCCGTATCAAAGAGGAGTTTGCATTTAAAAAGTGGCTGCATAGAGAGGATTATCATATTACCCTGGCTTTTCTTGGCGATGCTCCACATGACATGAGGAATCTTGCCCTGCAGCTGGCTGGGCAGGAGCTGGAAAATGAAAAGGGATTTGAACTGGCCATCAGTGAAATCGGCCTATTTGGGCAAGACCATTCACCCAGGATTCTCTGGGCTGGTGTCGAGCGGGAGGAACGCCTTCTTCATATTCAGCAGAAAGTGTTCCAGGCATGTCTGAAAGCAGGATTTCAGCTTGATAAGAAGCCCTTTAAGCCGCATATTACCATTGCACGGAGATATGCTGGCGATTCACCCTTTTCTTTGGAGAAAATCGATAAAACAGCAAACTCAGAAAGCCAGCACCGCTTTCGGGCATCTGGTATTACACTTTACCAATCACATATAGGCGAAATGCCTTCTTATGAGCCGATTGTAAGAATAGAATTGATTTAGCGAATAACAAGAACGGGTGGTGACCTTTTGGGCCAGCTCATAAAATTACAGGATTATATTTCAAGATATGAACAAGATATTTACCGATACCCTATACAATTCGTACGCCTGAAACAGCAGCAATGGGAGAAGGTGAAGGCAGCCTATCTAGCTGGCGAGCTTGAGAAGCATTATGGAGGAACCGGCTACTCTGAGGAAGATGACGAGCTGTACATTTCTGAAAAGACAGGAATACTGTCAAAAATGAAAAATATGTTTGCCAGAAACGATAGGAAGGATGAACAAGTGGAGGAACAGGCGGGGACTGCCCCGGAAAACGTCAATGTGTTTTCCCTTCACATTCCTGCACGGCCAGAAAGCCTCGATGAGCTTAAGCAGACATTTCTCAATCAGCTTCTCCGTTTTCAGATGAAGTGGGGGAGTTCAACCCTTTATGAAAAGTCTTTCATCGACCAAGGCTTTATCCTTGATGAAAAGCTTCGTTTTTTTCTGCAGCGTTTTCCGGATACATGCCTAGTTTTATATAAGCCTATCTTTCTATTGAAAAATGCGCCAGTAGAAGCTGAATGCATTTTGATTACCCCTACTGAAGTTTGGTGCCTCTCTTTCCTTGAGGGTGAAGAGGATGCTGCTTTTGAAGGGTCCAATGAACGCTTCTGGATGAAAAGGCATCATATTCATCCGGATAAAAAGGTGCTGAATCCCATGCTTTCTATAAAGCGGATGGAACAGATTGTTTCTGGGATACTATCACTTTATGAGGTTACTCTTCCTGTTAAAAAAGCTATTCTTTCAAGAAATGGTTACATTGATTATCCTCTGTCTCCATTTGATGTACAGCTGCTGGATAAACGGCACTTTCCAGATTGGTTCAAGCGTATGAGAAGCTCGCAGACACCATTAAAGCATCAGCAGCTGAAGGCGGCACAGGCCCTGCTTGAATACTGCCAGACAACCTCCAGCAGAAGACAAGAATGGAATCAGGAAACGCAGGAGACCAGACATGATGAATCAACCACTTAAGCTTAGGACAGATCTATTAAAGCCGTTTTTCTTCATTATTAACCCGGAGGCCCGGAATAAGGGAAGCAAGAAGGTGTGGGAGGAAGTTGAGGGCATTCTGCAGGCAAAAGGAGTTCCTTATCATTATTATTTTACTGAAAGAAAAGGCCATGCACTTGAGCTTGCCCGTAAGATATGGATGGAAAACAAAGAAAAGACATGGGTAATTGCAGTAGGCGGAGACGGGACTCTGCATGAAGTTATCCATGCAGCAGCAGGCCTTGATCATGCAATGGTTGGCTGTGTGCCTGCAGGATCAGGGAATGACTTTTCCAGAGGGATACAGCAAACAGCAAGTGCAAAAGAAGTAATGAAGCTTCTTTTGGAGAGTGCGGCGCTTCCTTCCTGCAGAATAGATGCAGGAGTATTTGAAACGGGCAGCAAGCATGGTTTTTTTGTCAATAGCATTGGTATTGGGTTTGATGCTGAAATCACCTATGAAGCCGAGCATTCTCTCTGGAAGAAGCGGTTCAATGCCCTGAAAGCCGGAAAATTAATTTATCTTATCACATTTATAAAAAAGTTATTTACATATAAAAGAGCGGATATGGAAGTAATTATAGATGGAAAACATTATTCCTTCAGGCGCGTGTGGTTTGTTGTGGCAGCCAATCAGCCATACTTTGGCGGAGGGATTAAGATTTCACCGCATGCCTCACCCTATGACAGGCAGCTCAACATTCTTGCTGTTCATGATCTTTCCCATATAAAGCTGCTTTTTATTTTTATAACCGTTTTTTGGGGCGGCCATTTGAAACTGAAAAACGTGGAATCATTTACTGGGGAAACAATGACTATCCGCTCCGCTCAGGATTCGCTGATTCAGGCAGACGGAGAAATCATTGGCACAAAAGAGCTTTCAGTGTCGCTTGCTTCTGACCAAATTTCTGTATTGGCAAAAAAAGCGCTGAAAAAGAATGAAGAAGCATAAAGAAATTTAAATTGTATAAACGTGAAATACCAGCTATTATCTTGATTAGGTATATTTTACTATTGATTTTAAACGTTAATTTCAAATTATACTACTTGACGTATAATCATCTTTTCAACTAAAATTTATATGATAGCTATTGTCCTATTGCCAAATAGCTGTCTTTTTTCATTTTAATCATTATTTTAAAAAACTTTATATTCCATTTTAGCCATACATAGTTTCCAAAGTTGTTTTTGCTCACTGCTGTTTTGGCAGAGCATATATCGGATTGATCGTGTGATTTCGATTTTAGAAGCTGATTTGTTATAATAAATATTTGTATTTGGCAAGGCGTCCAGCCTTTTTTTGGTGAACCGGGGCGCTACCGCCGTTTCTTTAACACCAGGGGTTATAAAGTGAGGAAATTGAAGGTGAACCATTTGGAACATTTATTAGGTCAGGAGTGGGATATATTTCCTGCTGGAGGAGCTACAGGAGAAGCCTTCATTGCTATTAATAATGAACAAAAGCTTTTTCTTAAACGCAATTCCTCACCGTTTTTAGCCGTTCTGTCCGCTGAAGGAATTGTGCCTAAGCTGATATGGACCCGGCGGCTGGAAAATGGGGACGTCATAACAGCACAGCACTGGTTAGACGGAAGGGAGCTTTCCCATCAGGAAATGAATGAAGAGCAGGTTGCGAAGCTGCTACGGAAAATCCATCAGTCCAAACCTTTATTGAGCATGCTGAAAAGGCTTGGCAAATCTCCTTTAAGACCTGAAAGCATTTTTTCGCAAATTGAATGCAGCTTGGATGATGAAATAAAAAAAATCCCTGAAGTTGTTCAGGGAATGGATTTTTTGCGCAGTCATCTGCTGCTGATAGAATGCGATGAAAATGTCGTCTGCCATTGCGACGTTAACCATAACAACTGGCTGTATACGGAAACAGATGAACTATACCTGATTGACTGGGATGGGGCTATGATAGCTGATCCAGCCATTGACTTAGGTACACTGCTTTATTCTTATGTCCCTAGAGATGACTGGGAATCATGGCTTGAACGCTATGGCATGACTCTTGATGCAGGGCTTGAAATCCGGATGAAGTGGCATGTGATTTCACAGGCAATAGCTTCTATACAATGGCATAAATCGAAAAATCGCCTGGAAGAAATGGAGCGTGTTATCAGCAAGCTGAAAACCATTCTGTAAAGCCTGCTGTCACGAATATTCCCCTATATCATCCACCCATTGAGTCAATTGTCCTTTATGGGAAGTGATATGCTCATCTAAATCGCCGGAGTTGATTCCGCCCTGGCTGTACCGGTATATTTCTTCCAATACATTTTTTACATTTTGGTGGACATCCATATTGACCATCAATGATTTAACAAGGCGTTCGACCTGTTCGCACTCTGAAATTGAACCGCAGCAATCGCTTTGGTGATTGTTCAATATATCCTTTAAAAGAGAAACTTGATGTTCATGGGAAAGCGGCATGCATGATACCCCCTTTATGAGTTTATCTGTAGGGTGCTTATCTCCCTAAAAGATTATACTGGAAATTATTTTGTGTGCCGTCCATTCCCGGGCGGTCTTTTTAGTGATCTGGTTTTATTATCAAGCTGCTGTTCTTTTCTTGCCGATTATAAAATCATGCTTGCGAAAAGCCCTGCTGTCATGGTATGGTTTGAACGAAATAAATATATAGGGGTGTCATCATGCGTGTAAGAAATAAGCCCTGGGCTGAAAGCAGAATGAACGATTTTCCTCAATACATGATTCAGCAGGCAGAAAGCCATAAAGGAAAGTGGCACGAAGTATTTGGAAATAATAATCCGCTTTATATAGAGGTAGGAACGGGTAAAGGGCGTTTTATCACGGAAATGGCAAAGGCGCATCCTGATGTGAATTTTCTCGGGATAGAGCTAAACCGGAATGTGCTGGTGACAGCTCTGGATCTTTTGATTGAAGAAGAATTGCCTAACCTGAAGCTGATGGTAGAAAATGCAGCTGAATTGCAGAAATGTTTTGCAAAGGGCGAAGTTTCGCGGGTATATCTCAACTTTTCGGATCCTTGGCCAAAAACTCGCCATGCTAAAAGGCGCCTGACCCACTCATCCTTTCTTTCCGTATACGAAGATATTCTTCCGGAAAAAGGAGAAATACACTTTAAGACAGATAATCAGGGATTATTCGAATCCTCGCTGTTAAGCATTTCACAGTATGGAATGCTTCTGACATTCATCAGTCTGGATCTTCATAACAGCGATTATGAAGGAAATATCATGACTGAATATGAAGAAAAGTTCTCAAGTAAAGGCAGCCGGATCTACAGGCTTGAAGCAGCATTTAACAATTGATCGTGAAGAAAAGCTCCCATACAGGTTAATCAACCTGTATGGGAGCTTTTTATTGGCTATGTTATTTAAAGGCGATTTCCTTAAACTTTGCTGCTATGGAACAAGGTGGCTGATTTCCGCTCCAGGATGCTCGCTTTCCACGCAAGCGGTGAGCCTCCTCGGCTGCGCCTGCGGGGTCTCACCTTCCCGCTAATCCCGCAGGAGTCTCGCACCTTACGCTCCAATCAACCTGGCTTAACAACGGAATCGCCTCAAAGATTCATTAAAATACAACAATCTTTAAGAAAAGTGCATATTTAAGATTATTCACCTTTTACATGTGCTGGGGTGTTTTATTCCATTTTTTACTAAAGCACCCCGTTAGTGAAAAAGCGTCTCAACTATTGTCATAACGCAACCTTTGTGCTTAAAAAGGGTTAATTTGTTTTTCCCTTCTGTTTCCTCCTGTAAAGATAGCGCCACGTATAAAAGGTAATCAATGCAATTACTAACAATACGCATAGAACATAATTATAGGTAAGGCCCCCGATAAACAGAAATAAGATTCCTATAATAAAAGCTGGCACTGTAATATAAAACCACATTCTAACTTCATTATTTTTAAAACTTAGTTCGAATCGTTCACTCATACTCCACCCCATTTTAATTAACAAACATTTCATTAAATTAATCATATTTTAACATAATTTTACAGTTCAGAGAGGCCTTTTGAAAAACCAGCCTTTACCTTTTACATAGTCTTTTTATTGGATTTCCTTATGCAAGAAGAGGCTGTACAAGCGATTCTGCTTTTTTATCCAGCTCCAGCACCTAGCCCGCTGTTCAAAAGAGGCTTTGGTCTCAGAGGGAAAGAGCGCCTCCAAGTCCAAAACCCTATTCACTTCACGGTCTATACAGAATCTCCCTCTTTTTTAAATATTTTTAATTGTTAATCATTAATGGTAGACTGGGGTAAAAGGGGGATGGTTATGGAAACGCTTCAAATTGGTGATATTACTTTAACTTGGCTGGATGGCGGGGTTACAAATCTTGATGGCGGGGCGATGTTTGGCGTAGTCCCAAAACCGCTCTGGTCCAAAAAGTATCCTCATAATGCAAATAATCAGATTGAATTAAGGACTGATCCTATTTTGGTGCAGGCGAATGGCCTTAATTTGCTGATCGATTCGGGAATCGGCAGCGGAAAGCTTTCTGAAAAACAGCGCAGGAATTATGGGGTAACGGAGGAGTCACGCTTGGCGGAAGGTTTGGGCAGTCTGGGTTTAAGTGAAGATGATATTGATTATGTGCTGATGACCCATCTGCATTTTGATCATGCATGCGGTCTTACCAAACGAGAGGGAGATGAATGGGTCCCTGTTTTTAAAAAGGCAAAAATTATCACTTCGCAGGTTGAATGGGATGAAATGAGAAATCCCAATATTCGTTCACGAAATACATATTGGCAGGAAAACTGGATGGCAATCAGCGATTCTGTCATTCCTTTTCAGGATGAAAAGGTTATCACAGAAGGAATAAAAATGGTTCATACAGGCGGGCATAGTGACGGACACAGTGTCATTTTGATGGAAAGCGGGGGAGACCAGCTGATTCATATGGCAGATCTAATGCCGACCCACGCCCATGCTAACGTTTTATGGGTGCTTGCCTTTGATGACTATCCAATGGATTCGGTCTTCCAAAAGCAAAAGTGGATGGGGCATGGACTTGAGAATGAAGTCTGGTACAGTTTTTATCATGATGCAATCTACCGTGCTGTTAAGTGGGACAAAAGCGGGAAGGAAATTCAGGAAGCTGTAAAAAGGGACCGCAAGGCATAATAAGGCTGGAAAAAATATAGCTCTTATTGCCTGGCTATTAACCGCCGGGCATAAGAGCCATAACTTTCAGCTTTTTGGGATAAGGTCAAGCACGGTTCCAGTTTCGGCATCAGCAACAAATTCAAACTGCTCCTGGCTGCCGTCTACATGCCTTGTAATGCCGCCTTTATAAACTGTATAGTCCAGATTAAATTTTTCATAAGCTTCAGGCTTCATCAAAATCCAGGCTCCATAAATCTTTCCATCTTTTTTGACAAAATTCTTCACATTCGACAAAACCTTTTCTGGTGAAGGCTGCCCTGATTCATTCAATATCTGTTTAACAGCGAATCCTGCTGCAAACCCTGCGGCTGCACCTGCAAATAAAGATTTCCAATTCATATTGTTCCCCTCCGATTTTAGATGAATCTCTCCTAAGTATACAGAAATATGTTATGAATTCCTACTTATTGAAACATCATAGAGGGGAAAGCAGAAGATTTTAAATGGAAAGTAGCTTTAATTTTCTGTAAAATGGATACGTACATAATAAGTTGATAGTAAGGGGTAGAGGAAATGGATCAAGAAACCTTATCAATGTTTAAAACCTTGACTGAGCTTCCGGGAATTGCCGGCAATGAGCATCAAGTCAGGAAGTTTATGCGTTCTGAACTGGAAAAATACAGTGATGAAATTATACAGGATAAACTCGGCAGTATTTTTGGCGTAAAAAAAGGTGATGCCAGCGGCCCTAAAGTAATGGTAGCAGGCCATATGGATGAAGTGGGCTTTATGGTTACTTCCTTCACAGAAAATGGCATGATCCGCTTTCAGCCAATCGGCGGGTGGTGGAGCCAGGTCATGCTTGCTCAAAGAGTGGAAATCATCACAGACAACGGTCCCGTAATCGGGGTGATTGGATCGATTCCTCCGCATCTCCTTGAAGAACATCAGCGTTCAAAGCCAATGGAAATCAAGAATATGATGATTGATATTGGTGCAGATGACCAGGAGGATGTAAAACGGCTTGGCATTAAGCCCGGACAGGCTATTGTACCGATTTGTCCGTTTACACCTATGGCAAATGAAAAAAAGATCATGGCAAAAGCGTGGGATAACCGGTATGGCTGCGGCCTGGCGATTGAATTGCTAAAGGATCTGAAGGATGAAACTCTTCCGAATCTTTTATTCTCCGGTGCGACTGTACAGGAAGAAGTCGGTCTGAGAGGGGCCCAGACTGCTTCCTATATGATTAGCCCTGATATTTTCTTTGCGCTTGATGCAAGCCCTGCAAATGATATGTCAGGCAGCAAAACTGAGTTTGGCCAGCTGGGTAAAGGTCCGCTCCTTCGAATTCTAGACAGATCTATGGTTACACATAAAGGAATGAGGGAATTTATTCTCGACACGGCAGAATCCAATGGAATCCCTTACCAGTACTTTGTTTCTCCGGGCGGCACGGATGCTGGAAAAGTCCACCTTTCTAAAGAGGGAGTTCCAAGCAGCGTGATTGGCATTTGTTCAAGGTACATCCATACACATGCATCAATAATCCATATTGATGATTATGCAGCAGCAAGAGAGCTCCTTGGCAAGCTTGTAAAAGCATGTGACTGGTCCACAGTGGAATCCATCAGGCAAAATGGATAAAAAGCTTATTTTAAAATGAGCCAGTGATTTAGGGCGTTAAATGGAAGCAGTTCAGGGAATCTTCTTTTAGAGGATGGTCCCCTTTATTATTTTCCCTTTAGCGTTTTTTTTTGATTTTTAAGTTTCTGGAGTGATGAATAATGTTAAAGGTTGCAGTCGGCAGCAAAAATCCTGCAAAGGTGAAGGCAGTCGAGAAAGCTTATGAGAATATCGATATAGAAATTATATCCCTTGATGCAGCATCAGGAGTGGCAGCACAGCCATTTTCAGATGAGGAAACGATAGAGGGAGCAATAAACCGGGCTAAGGCGAGCAGGGATCATTCCGGGGCAAGCATTGGAATTGGCCTTGAAGGAGGCGTTGTTCAGACGAAATACGGGTTGTTTGTCTGCAATTGGGGTGCCATGGCTGTGGGACAGGAGGTATTTTTAGCAGGAGGCGCACGGATTTTGCTTCCTGAAAAAATTGCGGAAAGACTGAAGGAAGGGGCTGAGCTTGGCCCTTTGATGGATGAATATACAAAACGGCCTGATATTAGGAAGAAGGAGGGGGCAATTGGGGTTTTTACTAATGAACGGCTGTCACGAAGCGAAATGTTCGAGCAAATTGCCTGCATGCTCATCGGCCAATATGAATGTAAGTATACATAAACAGAAAGAGCCCGGGACTAAATATCCCGGGCTCTTTCTGTTTATGATATTTTTTTGCCTGCCGGAGCTTTTCCCTTTTGTTTTCTTTTGAAAAATGCAGGTTTTTTAAAAAGCGGCTTCTTCATTTTTGATTTCTTTGTTTTTTTAGATTTTTTGTTATCAGGTGCGTCTCCAGTTCCATCTAAGTCGAATTGAGATACAACGGATTGAAGGTCAGAAGCAATAAAGCTCAGTTCAGAAGCGGCTTCATTGACTTGATGGATCGCCAATAGCTGGCTTTCGCTTGAAGCACTGACCTCCTGTGAAGCTCCGGCAGATTGTTCAGAAATAAGATAAATTTCAGCCATCTTTTCAGCAAGCGTATGGTTGGAAGATTGAACTAAATTGATGGATTGCTGCACATTGGAGATTTTTGAACTTATTCTTGTTACGTGTTCTACGATTTTTTCGAATGCCTGTTTTGTATAAGCGACCGAATTGCTTTGGACTGTTTTATATTCATTGAATTTTTGAGCCTCTGACATCAGCTTGTCCATTTGTTTATTCATCGTCTGAATAAGATCTTGAATGGACTGCGCCTCTTTCTTTGAACGTTCAGCAAGCTTTCTTACTTCCTTGGCCACTACGCCAAAACCTCGGCCTGCATCACCTGCGCGGGCTGATTCGATGGCTGCGTTCAGGGCAAGCAAGTCCGTATTTTCTGCAATTTCCTGGATTGTCCCGACAATGCCCGATATGCTGCGTGATTTTTCTGAAGCACTCTGGATTTGAACGGTTAAATGATTGGCGAGCCCTAAAAATTGCTCTGATGTTTCCTGAAGGCTTTCAACTGTGCTGAGTCCTTCCTGGCCTTCTTTTTCCGTTTCTTCAGCTTCTGCGGCAATTTCGCGGCTGACCTGCTCAGTTTGCTGAATGGAGCTGGAAACGCTTTTCATAATTGCGTTGCTTTCTTCAAGCTCGGCAGATTGATGTGTTGCACCTGCAGCCACTTGTTTAATTGACACGTTTACTTGATTGGATTGTGCAGAGGTTTCTTCTGAAATAGCGGCAAGGTGCTGTGAGGAGGCATTCAGCTTATCAGCTGAGCTTCTGACACCTGTCAGGGAGTTCCTTACCATTTCGGCCATCCTATTAAATGTTGCTGCAAGTGCGACCATTTCATCTTTTCTTTTCATAATGACCCGGTGATTAAGGTTGCCGCTGCCGATTTTTTCAGCACCTGTCTTAAGTGCGGCAATAGATGATTGAATCGTTCTTAATAGTACAATTCCCACTGTAATAAGAGTAATAATAACCAGGATACTGATAACAAGTGAAGCAAAGGCGAAACTTTTTGTTTTGTCCTGCATCTTCTGGTCAAGTATTGCCTGTTCCTTGCTGACAATCGTTTCTAATTCAGCAGCTGCATTTTCGATTTCCTGTCCTGTCGAATCAAATGAAACAGATAATTCTTTTGATTTTAAATATCCGGCAACGAGAGAGCTCATGGCATTTGTATAGTTCTGCAGACTTTGTGCAAGGGATTTCTTTACTGCTGCAGAAAGACTTGAGCTATTCAGGCTGTTTTGCAGGTCTGAAACTCTGGTGTTGTATTCACTGAAGGCCCCTTGGTCATTTGTTTTACGATATTGTTTTTCATACATGCGTATAAAAAGGAATTGATCTTCCAGACTTTTATTTTTGGTTTTTGAAAGGGCCTTTTCCATTCCATCTCCAAACTGGGTGATCTGTCCGGAAATGCCTTCACTGTCGTTGTACCCGATCATTTCATATGTAGAGATCAGTTTTGCATAGCTTTTTGAGTAGGCTTTGGCGCTTTCCTCAATGACTTTGAATTGCTTAGAGATATTAGGATTTGATTTGTAGTCCTCCTTAAGTGAAGCAGCTTCATATTGCACTTTGTTAATGCTTTGTGACACTATTTTACTGCTTGCGATTTGGGGATTCTTCAAATATTGCCTTTCGAACTTTCGGGTGGTGGCCATTTCATACTTTACATCCTTGCTTTGCCCAACTGCTTTGTTGAGGATTTTTTCCTGGCTGCGTACATCGTTTTGTGTGTTGGAGGCAATCATATTGAATGCGGATAATAATACTGCGCCAGCAACTGACATACAGATTATTAGTCTTATCTTGGCTCTGATCGTTTTCATTGGGTCCTCCCTGTTTTGTTTTTTTTTGATAAGCTGATGCACCGGTAATGGATCGGTGGGACTATATACCCTTTTTATCGGACAGAATTCCGGAAAACTAATAGAATTTATGAAATATTAACTATATTTTAATTTTTAACTTTTTTTCAGTCCCTATAACTTGCCTCCTGGCATGGAGATACAGTGGCTTTCCCAAGCACTGCGGTTCAATAAAGCGAAAAATAAGGCATAGGCAGCTTCTGTTCATATGCGTATGATTGGTTGAATTCATCTTAATTTGATATGATTATTTTATATTAAATGCTGCACACTACTTAATAGCTGGAGGAAAGACAAATGAAAAATCTCGAAACGATTGAACAGTATGATGTTCTAAAAAATGATGGAAAGCATATTTTCCTTTTTTCTGCAGAATGGTGCGGAGATTGCCGTTTTATTGATCCGATTCTTCCGGAAATTGAAGCTAAATATTCCGAGTATACCTTTATCCATGTTGACCGTGATAAATTTATTGATGTTTGCGCAGCCAATGATGTGTTTGGCATCCCGAGTTTCATAGCTTATGATAACGGCAAGGAACTTGGCCGCTTTGTAAGCAAAGACCGAAAAACACAGGAGCAAATCGAAGACTTCATTGAATCGCTGTAAAGCAGAGCTTCAGCATCAGAAATTGCTGTAAGCTGACATACTGGCAGGCAGGGAGTGACCCTCTGGATGGCTGGGGGGAATGCTTGCCTGTCCGGGAACATAGGCGGCTGGCACAATTACGGGCCAGCCTGTTTTTATGATTTATGAAGTTTTCTTTGGCAAGGGGGTTAGAGTATGAAAATGAACAGCAAATTAATGACGGAACTGCTGCAGGAACGCCTTGATAGTCCGGAACGCACTTTTGCTTTCAACAGTGAAAAGGATACTCTTCGGATTGAAAATACTTTGACAGAAAAAGGTATCACTATTGATCTTCCAAGGGTGATTGCGAATTGGGAGAATGAGGGTGAGAAAGCTGCGGATGAAGTAGTTTATTATGTAAATGAAGCCTTGAACGTTATGGGAGAAATGCATTCTTTGAAGGGAAAAGAAAAAAGCATTTTTCCTGTCATACGTTCCACTTCGTTTCCGGATGAAGCTTCAGAGGGAAATCCTTTTTTATTTGATGAGCATACAGCTGAAACAAGGGTGTATTACGCATTAGACCTTGGTAATACATACAGGCTGATTGATGAACAAATGATCAGCCGGGAAAAGTGGGAAAAAGAACAAATCCGCCAGATTGCAAGGTTTAATGTCCGTTCACTGCCGATTCGCCTGAAATCAGATACTGTGGCAGGCAATACCTTTTACTTCTTGAACACGAATGATGGGTATGATGCAAGCAGGGTATTAAATGAAACGTGGCTGAAGGAAATGAAGGGCAAAATGAAGGGGACAATGACAGTTGCCATTCCCCATCAGGATGTAATTATTGTCGGTGATATAGAAAATGATACAGGGTATGATGTTCTTGCCCAAATGGCAATGAGCTTCTTTGCAAGCGGACATGTGCCAATTACTGCCCTCTCCTTTTTATATGAAGATGAGGGGCTCGAACCGGTATTCATACTAGGGAGAAACAAAAAGCGCGAGGAGTAATGGTTAGTACCCCTCCTGTTGCTTCGCCAGGGGAATATTTCCCTCCTGGTGATCATTCATCGAGGAAAACTCTATTTAATGGAAGTTTTTAGCTGCTGACATGCATCGGAGATCTGATGCATGTCAGCAGCCTTTTTATTTTCCATGTAAAAGCCAGGATTAATGTATGCTAATTTTCGGGGCATTTCGTAAAAGGTGCATCATAGGGTTCATTTTTAAATAGTAAATAGTCTTTAAAGGATTATTATTATTAAAATTATAACTTTTAGCAGGGGCATTTATATGTAAAACAAATGAAAATATAGCCTATTTCTTTTGAAAAAGTTATATCGAAATAAAAAAAGAGGTTTATAAACGATAGAAGAGGGGTTTAATAGGGGAGGGTTCAAAGAGCTTAGTTATAAAAGTCCCCTCCTTTGTACAGGGGGGATTCCATATATTTTCCTATTATTTTATTTTTACTCGATATTTTTAAAAATACTGTTAGAATTAATAATTGAACGACAAGCTAGTGGAAAGAGTGATAGATTTGAAATGGCTAAATAAAATTAAAAATTGGTTCCAGGATGAAGAAGAAATTATTGAGATAGAAGAAATAATCATAGACGAGCCTATTGATGAAGAAAAGCTTAAGACAATGGATTTTTCAGCTTATCAGGAGGAACAGAACCTCGAAAAAGAAAAGCAAAAGCAAAAGGAAAAGAAACTTTTCGATCAAGCTTCAAGAAATCAGAGGGAGCCAAATACAAAAATCCTGTTTCAATATCCCAAAGGGGAGTTTAAATTCCCTGTCATTCCAGACCGGAGAGATCCTGTCAAAAAGCAGGTGCGAAGAAAAAGCGAACCGGCCAGAAGACGTAAGCCTGAACGGGGGATAGAGGATAAACAGGAAGCAAAACTTAATAAAGATCAAAGAAAGACTCCATTTAACATGGAAAGAAGCCCAAAGGAAGAAAGCAAAAATCCTAGCTTTGCAAAAGCAGCAGCAGAAAAGAAATTATCAAACAAAATTATTCCATCTAATGTTCCCTTCAGGCCAACCGAAATTCCTTCTCCTATTTACGGGTACAAACAGCGGCCAGAAAAACCGCCTGTCAAAAAAGAGGAAGCCATTGAGTATGAGCTGAAAAGCAAATTTGCTTCCAATACCGACATGGAAGTACCTGCTTATCTTCGCAGCCTGGAAGTTAAGAAAAAGGATGAATCAGAAGCAATAGTGGAAAATCCTGAAAAATCGGCCCGGGAGGAATTAATTATTCAGCCTGTTAATGAAACTTCTGTTCAGGAAAACACGGCAGCTGAAGTTTCTCAAATTCCGCCGACTTCCTTTTCTATGAATGATACAGAACAAAATGAAGCCCCAGAAGTGCCGGTGAACGATCAAGAAATGATGCTGCCTTCAGACGAATTGCCATCCGCAGCTGAAGATACAATTGGCTATGAATCGGATGCAGTACAGGAAAGCATATCGTCTGCAATCATTCCTGAAGAAACGGAAAGTTTACCGGTAAAAACAGAAGAACCGGCAGCGGTGCAGTCGATAGAAGAGGTTGATCAAGCAAGGCGTTTGGAAGCTGATGAAATTCAGGCTCCAAAAAAACATCTTCCTTTTAATGTAGTCATGCTGAAGCAGGATAAAAAAAAGCTGGATTTCCTTAGCAGCTTTACTGAAAAAAAAACCCCTAGCCCAATCGCAGCAAAACAAGCTGCAGAACGGGAGCCTGAACAGAAAATTGCTGCAAATGCGCAAGTGGAAAGCATAGAGCAAGCCGCAGCAGCTGTAGCAGAGCGGGAAGAACAGACGGAGGTTTTTGAAGCCGTTCCTTCTGTTCTCCCATCAGCAGCGGAAGCCATTGATCACGATGAGAAGCCTATGAACATTGTCTTTGAATCTGAAGATACCCATACTGAGCTAATAACTGAAGAACATGAGTTAGAACCTGCAGGCGTATTGCAGGAGAAAAAAATAATGGGAGATTCAGATCAGGAACGTGAGAGTCCTTTGGAAGAAAATCCTTATTATGTTTTCCCTGATATCAATTTGCTTACTCCTGCAGCAGAAGCAGAAAGTGATGAGTATTGGCTCGATGAGCAGGCCTTGCTGCTTAATGAGACCCTTAAGAATTTCAATGTCCGGGCAGCTGTTGTAAATGTTACCCAGGGTCCTGCCGTAACCCGTTTTGAGGTTCAGCCTGAGCCAGGTGTTAAAGTCAACAAAGTCACTAATCTGATGGATGACATCAAGCTCAGCCTTGCTGCTCAGGATATACGGATGGAAGCGCCAATACCTGGAAAACATACCATTGGAATTGAAATTCCGAATAGGAAGAGCAAGCCGGTATTTTTAAGGGAAGTGCTTGAAAGCCAAGCCTTTCAGCAAGATGATTCTCCATTAAGCGTTGCGCTTGGCCTTGATATCTCGGGGCAGCCAATCATTACGGATTTAAGGAAAATGCCTCACGGGCTGATTGCCGGAGCAACGGGGTCAGGAAAGAGCGTATGTATTAATACGATGCTTGTCAGCTTATTATATAAAGCTACACCGCAGGAGCTTAAACTGCTTTTAATTGATCCAAAGATGGTTGAACTGGCTCCGTATAATTCCATTCCACATCTTGTCAGCCCGGTAATCACGGATGTAAAAGCTGCCACGGCCGCATTAAAATGGGCGGTTGAGGAAATGGAGCGGCGGTATGAATTGTTTGTGCATGCAGGGGTGCGGGATATAGGCCGTTTTAACGATAATGCAGATAAAGCTGGACAATATTCCATCAAACTGCCATATATAGTAGTAATCATTGATGAGCTTGCCGATTTGATGATGATGTCGCCGGCCGATGTTGAAGAAGCAATTTCAAGGATTGCACAAAAGGCCAGGGCATGCGGCATTCATCTGATTGTTGCAACACAGCGTCCTTCCGTTGATGT
Organism: Bacillus sp. OV322; assembly: GCF_900112495.1. GTDB lineage: Bacteria > Bacillota > Bacilli > Bacillales > DSM-1321 > Peribacillus. The sequence goes on along the minus strand of NZ_FOMA01000004.1, from coordinate 446,594 downwards.
CATTACAGGGCTAATCAAAGCAAATATTCCGACACGGATCGCTTTCTCCGTTTCTTCACAGGTTGATTCAAGGACTATTCTTGACAGCGGCGGAGCTGAAAAGCTGCTGGGAAGGGGAGACATGCTCTTTGCTGAGAACGGATCTTCCAAGTCAGTAAGACTGCAGGGGACATTTGTCAGTGATGAAGAAATTGACCAAGTGGTTAATCATGTAAAACGGGAACAAAAGCCGAATTACTTATTTGAACAAGATGAGCTACTGAATAAAGCGCAGATATCTGAAGAGACGGATGAATTATTTTTTGAAGCCTGCGAATTTGTAGTCCATCAGAATAATGCTTCAACATCGAGTCTGCAGAGGAGATTCCGGGTAGGATATAACCGTGCTGCAAGACTGATGGAAATGATGGAAAAGCAAGGTGTTATATCTGAATCAAGAGGCAGCAGGCCAAGGGACGTCTTAATTTCAGAAGATGAGCTGGAATTTCTTCTGGAAACTAATTCCTGAAAACGGGTTATAGAAATGAATGAGCGAGACTCCTTGGACAAGTGCAGATAATGGGAGCCCCCTGGGACCGAAAGAGGTGAGGGGACTCCCAAAACCCTGCAAATGCAGGCGCCTGCAGCGTAAATGAATGGCCGAGGTTTAAAGGATATAAGCAAAAAATACGTCTCTGAACAACTTTAGTTTTAGTGTATATAATAATAAGCAGGAAATTTCTGCAGGGTGCAGATTTTTTTGATTGCAGCTGGAATCACCTGACATGGCTGATTTAATCAAAAGGTGGTATAATTAATCCTTGTTGATTGCAGCCAAACTCATTAGCCATTTAAATCAGTAAAGATTATCAAAAAAAAAGCGGTGTTTCTGAAGGCTTGCACAGCATTCAGAGAAAAACGCAAATAAAAAGATGACGTCATATACTGTCATACAGATAGACGATTGGTGGAGGTTCTATATATGACTGTTTACCATTTTGTTGGTATTAAAGGTTCAGGAATGAGTGCGCTGGCACAGGTGCTTCATGATATGAACTTACAGGTTCAAGGTTCCGACTATGAAAAAAAGTTTTTTACACAAGTTGCTTTAGAAAAAGCAGGAATAAAAATCCTTCCTTTTAATGAGGAAAATATACAGCCGGATATGACAATTGTGGCAGGCAATGCTTTTCCTGACACACATCCGGAGATTGTCCGGGCGATGGAGCTTGGACTGCCAGTAATTCGTTATCATCGTTTCCTTGGCGATTTTATGAAGAGTTTTGTCAGTGTTGCGGTAACAGGAGCTCATGGCAAAACATCGACTACTGGACTGCTGGCCCATGTCATGGGCGGCGCAAAGCCGACCTCATATCTCATTGGGGATGGAACGGGAAAAGGCATAAAAGACGCTGAGTATTTTGTTTTTGAAGCGTGTGAGTACCGCCGTCATTTTCTTTCATACTATCCGGATTATGCAATTATGACCAATATTGATTTCGATCATCCTGATTACTTTGCAAATGTTGAAGATGTATGCCAGGCATTCCAGGAAATGGCCCTTCAGGTTAATAAAGGGATCATTGCATGCGGGGATGATGAGCATCTGCAAAGCATACAGGCAAAAGTTCCGGTTATTTTTTACGGATTTGCAGAAGAAAATGATTTCCAGGCACGCAATATCTCGGTTTCTGAAAAAGGAACAACTTTTGAAGTGCATGTCCGCAATACCCTTTATGACACATTCACAATTCCTACATTCGGAAAACATAATGTTTTAAATGCCCTGGCAGTAATCGCACTTTGCCAGTATGAAAATCTGGATACGGAAACTGTCAAAGCAGAATTATTAACCTTTGGCGGAGTGAAGCGCCGTTTTTCTGAAAAAGAGGCAGGCGGCCAAATCATTATTGATGACTATGCACATCACCCAACTGAAATAGAGGCTACCGTTGATTCAGCACGGCAAAAATATCCGGACCGTGAAATCATTGCCGTATTCCAGCCGCATACTTACTCTAGAACACAAGCATTTCTTGCTGAATTCGCCGAGAGCTTGAACTTGGCAGACAAAGTGTATCTTTGTGAAATATTTGGCTCTGCAAGAGAACACCAGGGGAAATTGTCTATTGAAGACCTGCAGGAAAAAATTCCTGGTGCTGAATTACTTTCCGAAGAAAATACAGACCTCTTGAAGAAACATGAACACAGCGTCATTTTATTCATGGGCGCTGGAGACATCCAAAAATTCCAAAGCGCATACGAAAAACTGATTGAAGTATAAAAAGCGCAACCGCCTGTTCAGCCCGCAAGGCAAATAGGGTTTCGGCCATGGAAGGCGTACTTTGCCTTCTGTGGCCGAAACATCTTTTGCAAGGCGAGCTAGGCGGTGGAGCTGGATTAATAAAAAGCGCAACCGCCTTGTTGCGGATCAAAGACTAAGAACGCCGCTTCCTGCGGCAACGTCTTTGTGACCCCCGTCCTGGGGGCCCGAGGCAAATAGGGTTTCGGCCATGGAAGGCGTACTTTGCCTTCTGTGGCCGAAACATCTTTTGCAAGGCGAGCTAGGCGGTGGAGCTGGATTAATAAAAAGCGCAACCGCCTTGTTGCGGATCAAAGACTAAGAACGCCGCTTCCTGCGGCAACGTCTTTGTGACCCCCGTCCTGGGGGCCCGAGGCAAATAGGGTTTCGGCCATGGAAGGCGCACTTTGCTTTCTGTGGCCGAAACATCAATAAAAAAAGGAGATCCCGCGGGATCTCCTTTTTTTATACTAAAATTATTTTAAGTTTTCCGGGTTTAGTTTCTCAAGCTCCGGGATGACAAATCTGCCGTCTTTGCGGATCAGGACATCGTCAAAATAGATTTCCCCGCCGCCGTATTCAGGCCTTTGGATATTCACAAGATCCCAATGTATGTTTGACTGGTTGCCATTATAAGCATCATCATAGCATTGGCCTGGAGTGAAGTGGAAGCTTCCGTCAATTTTTTCATCGAACAGGATATCCTGCATCGGAGTTTGGATAAATGGATTAACACCGATGGCAAACTCACCCACGTAACGGGCACCCTCGTCTGTGTTGAAAATTTCATTAATCCTTTGTGTGTCATTGGCACTGGCATCAACAATTTTTCCGTCTTTAAACGTAAGCTTTACATTTTCAAAAGTAAAGCCCTGATATGGAGAGGGAGTATTGTAGGTGATTACGCCGTTGACTGAATCCTTGACAGGAGCCGTATACACTTCTCCGTCCGGAATGTTTAATTCGCCTGCGCATTTTATGGCTTTAATATCTTTAATGGAAAATGCAAGGTCTGTTCCAGGCCCGACAATACGAACTTTGTCGGTCTTGTCCATTAAGCCGGCAAGAGCATCCATTGCTTCGCTCATCTTTCCATAATCAAGGTTGCATACATCAAAATAAAAGTCCTCAAAAGCATCTGTGCTCATTTTGGCCAATTGGGCCATTGAATTGGTCGGGTAGCGCAGTACCACCCATTTTGTTTTTGGAACACGGATTTCTCTATGTACTTTTTTGCCGATGGTGTTTCCGTGAATGGCCATTTTTTCTGCAGGCACATCAGCATGCTCACTAATGTTATCCCCGGCGCGAAGACCGATGTATGCATCCATTTTGCTCATTACGTCTGCTTCGAACTGGGCCATTAAATTGAACTGCTCTTCCTGTGCGCCCATTAATAATGACCGGTCTACTTTATGGTCCTTCAGCAGCACGAATGGATATCCGCCCGCGGCATAGGCTTCCTTTACAAGGGCATTGACAAGCTCGCGCTGAAGGCCAAAGTTCTCAATAAGAACCTTTTCTCCTTTTTGCAGCTTAACAGAATAGTTGATAAGGTTTTTCGCTAGTTTTTCAATTCTGGGATCTTTCATTACACAGCCTCCAATATTAACGATTCCTTTCTATTGTAACCGATTCTTTGGATTCTGCTACAATAAATATTTCGGAATTAGAAATAAAATGGGCAGGCTGTCGTAATCATTGGGTCATGAAGAAAATGACATGGTCAAACTTCCCTGCTGATTTTCGTGCAGAAAGCAAGAATCCATGGGAGAGCTGGCAGGGTTTCCGCGCAGTCTTTGAGCCTGCAGGTCTTCGGATGTAAGAAGAATAACCCGGGAACCAGGCGGGCTAATCCGCTTAGCGTGCATTAATCAGCAGACTGATTAAACAAACCTAAGAAAAATTATTTCAAAAAGAAGGATTTTTTTTAGGCTATATTGAAAAAATAAATACGTTTATAATAAAAGGGAAAGGGTATTAAACATACAAGTTACTAGTACATAATGTACTGAATTTTTAAATTGGAGGTGCCCCATGGAGATTATATTATATTTGAGTGCAGCAGTGGCAGCAGTCGCATTTTTAGTCCTTGTGATTTTCCTGTCCAGAACATTGAAATCCCTGCAGGTGACGCTTGACAGTGTTGCGCAGACCCTGACAGGGCTGGAAGGGCAAATGCAGGGGGTATCGCTGGAAACTACTCAGCTCCTTCATAAAACAAATGCCCTTGCTGAAGATTTGCAGCATAAGTCAGAAAACCTGAATACAGTGGTAAATGCGGTTAAAGGTGTTGGAAACTCCATTTCCAGCTTTAACACTTCCATGCAGAAGGTTTCTGAAAAGGTTCAATTTGAAATTGACAACAACCAGGAAAAAATATCGCAAATCGTACAATGGAGCAATGTAGCCTTGGAAATCAAGGACAAATGGAAATCAAGAAAGTCCAAGCCGTCATCTTCAGTGCCTGTTGAAGGCCTTTCAGATGAATTGCCAAAGAAAAAATTCTTAAGATCCAGATATTAAAAAAATATGAAAACTGAAAGGAGAATGAAAATGACTCAAAAAGAATATCAGCCAAAGGAATATACGAGGGATTACCAAAAAACATATGAGGCAGACCGCGAATCAAGCAGCTCGAAGGATTTCATCATTGGAGCGCTTGTCGGAGGAATGGTTGGTGCTGCTACAGCACTATTCATGGCTCCAAAGGCTGGGAAAGAGCTGCGAAGCGATTTCAATGTTCAGGCAAAAAATATTTCAGACAAAACGATAAAGCTCAGCCAGGCAGCTATGGAAAAAGGCACAACCATTGCAGGCACAGCAAAAGACAAAACGAGCACTGTCTCAGAACTTGTAACCAACAAGTCTGCTGACCTTATGAACAAAGTAAAAAGCTTGAAAACCGGTGATAAAGAGACGGGTTCAGGCGAATCGAATGCGACTAGGAAAACATCAACCGGCACACAAGGTGAATCAGGCTCTCCAATTACTTCTGTAGAAACGTCCTACAATTCATCTGACAATGCATCATCAGGCAGCAGTGCTGATCTTTCAAGCGGCAATAAAAACGCAGCACAGCTAAAACTTGATGAAACAAAGAAGGCATTTGAAGAAACAGAGAATAAATATAACAAGTAAGCAGTGAGTTTGAAAATAATGGCGGTGAAGTGATAACATGGCTTCACCGCCATTTGTTTTTTTCGTATGCGGTAAATCTTGCATGACTGAAGGGAGAAGTTCAAAAATGAATGCACGTAAAATTGATTCTCAGGAGCAATTTGAAGAATTGCTGAAACAGGACAGTTTTTTGCTTGTTAAGCATAGCCTGACATGCCCGATAAGCGGCGCGGCTTTTAGTGAGTATGAACGTTTTGTTAAAGAAAATGAAGCCGTTAATACTGCTTATTTGGCTGTACAGGAGGCGAGGCCTCTTTCCGCCTATATTGCAGACAAATTCAATATCAGGCATGAATCTCCCCAAGCTATCCTATTTAAAAATGGAGAACCGGTATGGAATGCCTCTCACAGCAGAATAACCAATGAATCCTTAACTAAAGCAGTTCAATAAAATCAACAGTAAAAAAGATGCATCTGTGCTTTTCAGCAGGATGCATCTTTTTATTAGACTCTCCTCTTACAGATTGTTTTTTAATTGTTCTGTGAAGCGATTCTGTTGTTAAACCAGGTTGATTGGAGTATAAGGTGCGAGACTCCTGTGGGATTAGCGGGAGATGAGACCCCGCAAGCATTGCTTGTGAGGCTCACCGCCCGCCCCACGGAAAGAGAGCATCCTGAAGCGGAAATCAGCCCCTTGTTTAGGTAGCAGCAAAATTTACGAAAACAGCCTTTTATTATGGGCTCTCAGAAATTTTTCATGGCGGTTGGCCACAGGATTTTAAGTTCATCACCAGGTGAGACGGTTTCATGAAAGCTGGTTTCTTTATTGTTTTTTATCAGAATAAAACGTCCATTTGAATCCTTGGGCATTTCAATTTCAACATGGCGGAATAAATCCTGGAAGATAAATGGCTCCATCTTATGCTGGATCAGCGTCAACATATCTCCGTTCTTTATTACGTCATGAGCGCCTAATGGTTCTCCGTTGCGATGGAGTTCAGAGAGTTTTTTGGAAAGGGACATTTTTTTGCCATTAAAAGAAATGGGTATAGAATAATCGGACTGGCAGTTTATTTCATTAAGTAAATCCTGTGCTGCAGGAGGCTGTGGTGCAATGACTATCAGTTCATCTCCGTCTTCAAAGGAATCATAAATATCTGCTTCCATTCCATTTTTTTTCAGCTTATGGGAGTATCCCGGCAGTCTGATTGTTTTATCATCAAGCTGTATAGTAAAAGGGTGAATATTCGTTAATAAATCTTTTAGCTTTAAACGGGAAAGCAATGAGGAGATGGTTTCAGGCATCTTACATTCAATCACATCATGATCACCTAGCGGCTCCGCACCTGTAACTGGCAGGCCATTCCTGATTAATTCTGCTGAAGCTATAAATCTTTCACCGTTAATGGAGACAGATTTATGAGGGATATGGTCGGCAAGCTCTGCGATAGAATAATTGGCCTGCATCCCGTCCTGTCCCTTTCTAACAGTTATCACATCTCCCTCTGATACCTCATCCGCAAGTGAAGCCTCCATGGAGTTAAGTGATAATTCCGGCTTAGAGCCATGAGTTCCAGGGATGGTCACTGACTTGCCGTTATATTGGACAATCATGGCCATTCCAGGCTTACCGTATAATTTATTTAATTTGATTCCCGCAGTAAGCAGGCAATCTCCCACCGTCATCTTTTTCATGTCGAATAATCGGATGGTTTGATTATTAACAGTTACACTCAAATATTTAACAGGATTTTTATCAGCAGCTATAGCGATGCCGACTGGTGTAACAAATTCTGGACCACTAAGCATTGTCTCCGGAAAAACCAGATTCTGTATGGCTTCTATGTCCCTGATTGCCACCCTGTTCGCAGGAAGGCTTAATTTATTGGCAAGCAGCCCCGGGAGATCGGGAGTTAAGCTGCCGCCACCCACAAGCATGACTGCCTTTGGGGGGTTTCCATTGTTTAAAGAAAGAATTTCATCAGAAATGGAGCAGGCAAGCCGCTCAAGTGCTCCTGATATTTCTTTAATCACATCACTTTTTTGCATGTCATGACTAAATCCGAGGATATCTGTTACGGAAATAAAGTCTTCTTTGCTGTTTAGCTGTCTTTTAACCGTTTCAGCCATCGGAAAATCCAGCAGCAGGGCATCGCTGATAGCTTCTGTAATCTCGTCTCCTGCGACAGGAACCATTCCATAAGCAATCACGGTCCCTGAGTCTGTAAGGGCTATATCAGAGGTTCCGGCACCTATATCCACAAGGGCTATGTTCAGCCGGCGCATAGAGGCAGGGATGAGCACGTTAATAGCTGCAATGGGTTCAAGTGTTAATGCCTGCATGGTCAGGTCTGCCCTCTTCAAGGCAGCAAGCAGAGACTCCACGACTACTTTAGGAAGAAAGGTAGCAATGATTTCCACAGAAGCTTTTTCACCGCTCTGATCAATAAGGTTCCCGATTTCCTGATCATCGAGATGATAGTATAAAACGGAATATCCTACACAATAGTAATGATAGTCTGATTGAGTATCATCTTGTCCTGCTGCTGCTCCCTGTGCCTTCTGGACAGCAGTAAGCTCCAGATGGAGGATGTCTTCCCGCTGCATGATCGGCTTGCCTTTTATATCAATTTCTACTTTTGCACGTTCTGTTTTCAGTGCTCTTCCCGCAGCAGCGACACTTACTTGGTCTAATGGGCCATGTTTTTTCTCCAGTTCAGCTTTAATGCCTTCAATTACCCTGGATACGGCTACAACATCATGGATTTGGCCGTCCAGCATAGCACGCTCAGAATGTTCCTTTGATAAAATATCCAGGATGCTGTAGCCGTTTGAGTTCCTTTCAAGGATAATTCCGACTACTGTTCTTGTACCTATATCAAGAGCAAAAAGTTTTTCTTTCACAGCGAAAACACCTTCTTTAATTTGGTTTTTATACTTTAACGCTTAAAAGCGTTTGTTTAATAAAGAAAAAATGAGTGACATTCTATTATTTTTCATTTATAATAATTAAAAATTATATAAGAAATGTAACATACTTTTTTATTTCATAAAAGTTACCGGAAATGGAATGATAAGTGGCATAATTTTATATGAATTTTCCGGCTGGCAAGCAGGTTTGAAGCCTGGCGGCTGAATCAGCACTCATTTTATTATGGAAGGATGGATTATAATGAGCAATAAAGATCTTGATGCTTTACGCGAAAAGCTTGATGGAGTAAACCTTGATTTACTGCAGCTAATTAACAAAAGAGCAGAGCTTGTGCAGGAAATTGGCCGGGTAAAAGAAAAACAGGGTGTGAATCGTTATGATCCCGTCCGTGAAAGAAAGATGCTCGATTTAATTGAAGCGAATAATGAGGGCCCTCTTGAGGCTGCCTCTCTTAAACACATCTTCAAAGAAATATTCAAGCTTGGACTTGGTCTTCAAGAAGAAGATCAGAAAAAGGCTTTATTGGTTTCAAGGAAGAAAAAACCTGAAGATACAATTGTGAATCTAAAAGGCGAATTAATCGGCAATGGCGTTCCAAGCTTTGTTTTTGGCCCATGCTCTGTTGAATCTTACGAACAGGTAGCAACAGTTGCTGCAGCAGTAAAAGCAAAAGGGCTTAAGCTTTTGCGCGGAGGGGCTTTCAAACCGCGGACTTCACCTTACGATTTCCAGGGACTTGGAGTAGAAGGCCTTGAAATCCTTAAAAAAGTCGGAGATGAATATGGGCTTGCGGTCATCAGCGAAATCGTCAATCCAAATGATATAGAACTTGCATGTGAATACCTGGATGTTATCCAAATTGGCGCACGCAATATGCAAAACTTTGAATTGCTGAAAGCAGCAGGTTCTGTTAACAAACCTGTTTTGCTTAAGAGGGGGCTTGCTGCTACAATCGATGAATTCATTCATGCAGCAGAATACATCATGTCTCAGGGCAATGGAAACATCATTTTATGTGAGCGCGGAATCCGTACCTACGAACGTGCAACAAGGAACACATTGGATATATCCGCTGTCCCAATCCTTAAACAGGAAACCCATTTGCCTGTCATGGTAGATGTGACACATTCTACAGGCCGGCGCGACTTGCTTCTGCCGACAGCCAAGGCTGCCCTTGCAATTGGTGCAGACGGTGTAATGGCGGAGGTCCATCCGGATCCGGCAGTTGCCTTATCTGATTCAGCACAGCAAATGGACTTAGATCAGTTTGATGATTTCTTTGCTGAAATACAAAAGCTGAACTGGGTTACTGTATAATAAGTAACTGCAGGCAAAAATCCAATAATTGATCCCGCAAACGCCCTTTCACAAGCTGAATGGGCGTTTTGCTTTAAAAAATTGATTAAATAAGGGCTCATACATTGCAGTAAGGGTTCTACTATCGTATGATAATAAAATAAAGTACAAGTCCGTTGATTATTGATATGCCTAAGAGTGCTCCAAATATCCACCAGGATTGCTCTTTTTATTGCTCACAAATGAACAAAGATAGAAATGAGTCGCTCGCGCTGAAATAAGGATGATGTATAAGACATCCATCAATGGAGGTCTTCTTCTTTTTCATTGATGGTTCGTTGAACTTGCTTTTCGGGCAGTTATCCCATGCTTTGGTTTCCAATTCTTGTGGAGCAGAGGGGATTACTGCCTGTTAATGCGGGAAAAAATATGAAAAGTTATGGAATATCGGAAATAATCCGCTATTTTAAGGAGAAAGTAAAAGAAATGGAGGAGTGGGAAGATGAATAATATAACGATTTATGATGTGGCCCGCGAAGCAAATGTTTCCATGGCCACCGTTTCCCGTGTGGTGAACGGCAATCCAAATGTAAAGCCTGCAACAAGAAAGAAAGTATCTGAAGTCATCGATAGATTGGGCTATCGCCCTAATGCAGTAGCAAGAGGTCTAGCGAGCAAGAAAACGACAACAGTTGGAGTAATCATTCCGGATATCTCCAGTATTTTCTTTGCAGAGCTTGCCAGAGGAATTGAAGATATTGCGACAATGTACAAATACAATATTATCCTGAGCAATTCAGATGAGAATAGGGACAAGGAATTTCACCTGCTTAATACCATGCTCGGCAAACAGGTGGACGGCATTGTATTTATGGGCTCCAATATTACTGAAGAACATATAGAGGAATTCAAGAAATCTCCGGTGCCGATTGTGCTGGCAGGTTCGGTGGAGGACAGCGGGCAGGTCCCGTCAGTCAACATTGATTATGAAGCAGCCTCTTATGACGCGGTCTCGGAATTTATCCGCAATGGCCATAAAAGGATTGCGCTGGTTTCAGGCAGCCTTTCACAGCCTGTTAACCAAAAAAAGCTTGCTGGATATAAGCGTGCACTGCAGGAAGCTGGTATAGAAGCAAGTGAAAATCTTATTGTGGAAGGAGATTACACCTACGATTCAGGAATTGAAGCATTTGAAAAGCTTGCTGAAGCAGGGGAGAAGCCTACGGCAATTATTGCAGGCGCTGACGAAATGGCCCTTGGCATCGTACATGCAGCACAGGATAAAGGCTTTAATGTTCCGGATGACTTTGAGGTAATAAGCTTTGACAATACCCGTCTGACATTAATGGTCCGCCCGCAGATTTCAACGGTCGTGCAGCCTTTATATGATATTGGCGCGGTAGCCATGAGGCTTCTGACAAAATTGATGAATAAAGAAGAAGTAGAAGGCGATGCTTCAGTCACTCTTCCTCATCGTATTGAAAAACGCCAATCTACAAAATAAAAAACGTCCTGCGGGACGTTTTTTTTTCACTTTAAAGATCGGCAGCTGCTGTTTATGGATCAGATATTCATGAAGCTAGGGACTTTTGTTGTCAGGAGCCGTTTTGTAGGACCTGATTGGATATAGGCATTTATCCAGGGTTTGAGCATTTTTCTCGGTAATTTCCTGCTTTCTTGGAATCGGCGTGTACATGCCATCCGGGTCATCCCAGTGCTCAGGCAGCCGTACTGGAGACTCCGGCTGCCACTTTGATATCCAGTCAGCTGGCAAGGCTCCGGATGTCTGCCTGTATCCGGCCATTTCCATCCATATCATGGACCATGCTCTTGGAACAACCCTCCAAATATCATAGCCGCCGCCTCCAACAGCAATCCAGCGCCCCCCGCAGTATTCATGTGCCAGCTCATGTGCCAGCCGCGGGATTTCCTTGAATATGTTCATTGTGGCAGAAAGATGTGTCAAAGGATCATAATAATGAGCATCTGCTCCATTTTGGGTAAGTATTACGTCTGGTTTAAAGAACTCAATGATTTCCCTGAAGGCAGTTTTGTAGGAAGCAAGCCATGACTCATCTTCAGTAAATGCGTCTACAGGCAAATTAAAGGTATAGCCATAGCCCTGTCCCTGGCCCCGCTCACTGATATTGCCTGTCCCAGGGAACAGATAGCGCCCGGTTTCATGAATGGAAAACGTACAGACGGAAGGATCATCATAGAACGACCATTGCACACCATCACCGTGATGGGCATCAGTATCAACGTAAAGAACCCTGGCATTATATTTCTTTTGAATGTATTTAATGGCAACAGAGCTGTCATTGTACACGCAAAAGCCTGAGGCCTTGCCGCGGAAGCCATGGTGGAGTCCTCCGCCAAGATTTAAGGCATGAAGCGATTTTCCGGACATCACATAATCTGCAGCAGTCAGAGTGCCGCCAACCAGCAGGGCGGATGCTTCGTGCATGCCTGAAAAGATGGGTGTATCTTCGGTTCCGAGACCATAACTATCTGCACGGTCCCCGGAAAGCTTGCCTTGACCGGCCATTCTGACAGCGTTTACAAAGGAAGGGTCATGGATGAGCATTAATTCTTCATCTGTCGCCATTCTCGGCTTCACGATATCTTCTTCTTTGATGGCATGCTGTTTTTTTAATAAATCCAGGGTAATACCCAGTCTTTTTTGGTCGAAAGGATGGCCTTCTTTGAATTTATATGCAAGAAGATCATCGGAATAAACGAATACGGCTTCTTTTTTCATAATGGGAGCTCCTGCTGCATAGGCCAAAGAACTAAATAGCCTTCTTTTTGCAATTCTTCTGCAATAGCAAAAGGGTTCATGGTTTGAACACGGATAACAAGGATTTTATGTGTTTCATTATCAGCGGGATAAACGAGCAAACTGTGTATATTGACTTTTCTTTTCTTGAATATGCCTGAAATAGTATGAAGCACCCCTGGCTTGTCAGGAATCTGAACTTCAATTTGCGAGCCAGGCTTATTGGCGCCTGTAAGCTCGACATAAGAGTGAAGCAAATCGGTGCCAGTGACGATGCCCACTAGCTTTTTCCCTTTTACAATAGGAAGGCAGCCTATGCTGTTTTCACAAAAAACAGCTCCAATTTCTTCGACGAAATCAAGCGGATGACCTGTAATCAACTCTTTTTTCATAATCAGGCTCAGCGGCTTTTGAAGGTCTTCTTTAAACTCCTCTGTCCGGAATATGGAAGGGGCAGCATCACGTATATCCCGGTCACTTACAAGACCAATTAAATTAAAGTCATCATCCACAATCGGAATATGCCGGATTTGTTTTTCCTTGATCAGGGTTATGGCACGGTGAATCGTATCATTTTCGGTAAGCACGGTGAGATTTGTTTTCATGATTTTTTCAACAATCATATCTTGTTCCTCCTCCTCTGATTCCCGTCAATACATAAAACGATTCATGAATCTCAATCGGTCAAACTTCTGAATGGATTCGCTGTCCACTCTTTTTCCAATACGGGCCATCAGGCAATTTGCAGGGTGCGAACTGATTTCAGGATCGTCTGTCGCATAATAGACCAGGCCTCCTGCACTCATCATTTTTTCCATGACTTTGCGGTAGTCCCATACATTCAATCCTGTCCCCTTTAAATCCCAATGCCAGTAATACTCCGTGGTAATGATGATGAAGTCCTCCATAGCATCATCCATCATAGAAACCTTCAGCATATTTTTGCCGGCTGAAACACCCCGGAATTCCGGTATGACTTCGACTGCGCCAAGCTCAATCAAATCATCCATTTCTATTTCCGACCATCTCTCAAGCGGGTCAGGATATAAATATGTGACATAGCCCACAATCGTGTTTTGGTGGCGGGCAATAATAATCCTGCCCTCTGGCAAATCTGCAATCTCAATTAATGCTTTGTGCTGCTGCGAGGGAGGCCGAAACGCAACCAAATGTTCATGAAATTCATACTTGGCAAGCTTCTCGGATGAAATAGGGCCTTCAATAATCAATGTCCCCTGGCTGGTCCCGAGCTCCACGGCATTATATCTTTTTATATGCTCCATTTCTTCACCACCTCTAAAAAATAGTCTCTTCCATTATACTAAATAATCTGACAGGCAAGTGAAACTTCCATCTGGGGATGTTTTCTTTCATCCACGCTGATGGAAAATTCTATACTGGCCTTTACGGGCTGTTATACCCATTTAACGTGCCCCGATCCTTAAAGCTTAGTGCCTGCTGGCCTGTTGGGACTTCAGGCATACATTCTTCTGCTATAACGAATCTGCTTTTCACAGAACCGTCTTTTCATTCTATGATTATATCAAATCTTGTCGATAGATTGGCCAATAAATTTCCTGAAAAAGGAAAAGGTGAATATTTAAAAAATTGAGAATAAAAGTTTTCTATACTATAATAAAGAAGTAAAGTCGAATAGAGGGGGAGTATGATGTATGAAAGTGGAAGCGCTGCCAGTAATGGAAGGCCATTTTAATCTGCAAAATTACGATGAAACGTATAAGCAGTTTGATTGGGCTGAAACAGAAAAGGAATTTACATGGTCTGAAACAGGAAAAGTGAATTTGGCTTATGAAGCCGTCGACCGCCACGCAGAATCATCTAAGAAAAATAACATTGCCCTTTACTACAAAGACGAAAAAAGAGACGAGAAGTATACATTTAAAGAACTGAAAGACTACACAAATAAAGCGGCAAATATTTTGACAGAATATGCTGGTGTAAGTAAGGGCGACCGCGTCTTCATTTTTATGCCGCGTTCTCCTGAGCTGTATTTTGCGCTGTTAGGGACCATAAAAGCGGGAGCAATAGTCGGCCCGCTGTTTGAAGCCTTCATGGAAGGAGCTGTTAAGGATCGGCTGCAGGACAGCGAAGCGAAGGTCCTGATTACGACGCCTGAACTGCTTCCTCGTGTACCGGTGGGTGAATTGCCGGACCTAAAGCATATTTTCCTTGTGGGGGATAATATCGCTGAAGAAGAAAATGTTTATGACTTCAATAAAAAGATGAAGGAAGCTGACAAACGTTTTGAAATTAAGTGGGTGGATCGTACAGACGGACTGATTCTGCATTACACCTCCGGCTCCACTGGAAAGCCAAAAGGAGTTTTGCATGTTCATAACGCAATGATCCAGCATTACCAAACCGCCAAATGGGTTCTTGATCTGCAGGATGGGGATGTATACTGGTGCACAGCTGATCCAGGGTGGGTAACAGGAACATCCTATGGAATCTTTGGCCCTTGGCTTGCTGGAGCTTCCAACGTGATTGTAGGAGGCCGGTTTAAGCCTGAATCATGGTATAAAACAATCGAGGATTTCGGTGTCACAGTCTGGTATAGTGCACCGACTGCCTTCCGCATGCTGATGGGCGCAGGCGATGAAATCGTCAAGCGGTTCGATCTCAGCTCACTGCGGCATATCCTGAGCGTAGGCGAGCCGCTCAATCCGGAAGTGGTCCGCTGGGGGATGAAGGTATTTAATCTAAGGATTCATGATACATGGTGGATGACTGAAACAGGCGCACAAGTAATCTGCAATTACCCAAGCATTAAAATTAAGCCGGGCTCCATGGGGAAACCGATTCCGGGAGTCAAGGCTGCCATCGTTGATGACCAGGGCAATGAACTTCCGCCGCACCGCATGGGGAATTTGGCCATCAAGAAGGGCTGGCCATCAATGATGCATACCATCTGGAACAATCCGGCTAAGTATGAATCTTATTTTATGCCTGGTGACTGGTATGTTTCGGGGGATTCAGCGTATATGGATGAAGAAGGCTATTTCTGGTTCCAGGGCCGTGTGGATGATGTGATTATGACTTCAGGTGAACGTGTCGGTCCATTTGAAGTGGAAAGCAAGCTGGTGGAGCATCCTGCCATTGCAGAGGCCGGCGTAATTGGAAAGCCTGATCCTGTACGCGGAGAAATCATTAAAGCCTTCATTGCGCTGAGAGACGGATATGCGGCAAGTGATGAATTAATAGAGGAAATCCGCCAGTTCGTTAAAAATGGACTCGCTGCACATGCTGCCCCCCGCGAAATAGAATTCCGGGATAAACTTCCTAAAACAAGGAGCGGCAAAATCATGAGACGTGTTCTTAAAGCCTGGGAGCTTGATTTACCGGCAGGAGACTTGTCTACAATGGAAGATTGAACACAGAAAAGCATCCCGGCTGATTTGCCGGGATGCTTTTTCTATTCTTTATTATCGCTGCTTTTTGGTTTTTTTGGTTCAACAGGTTTTGTTTCACCCGGTTTAGAATCTTTTTTTGTTTCTTTTACTTTATTTTCTTCTTTCTTCCGGTCATCTTTAGGGGGTGGATCTTTTACTTTGTCTTCTTGTTTCTTTGGTTCATCTTTAGGTTTTGTATCTTTTTGCGGGCTCGTATCCCCAATACTGACGGTGTTGGAAGGTGCGGATTCATTTCCGGCAATATCCACCGCAGTTATATAGTACGAACCGCTTCCGCCGCTGTAGGAAAGCGAGTTTCCAGCCTTAGTGCTGCCGGCTTTTTGGCCGTATTTATAAATTCTGTAGCCAATCACATCGGCTTCCGGATGGCTGCTCCAGACAATGGAGCTGCCGCTTGTGCCGATAGAAGGGGCAGATGGAGTTGAGCCGTTATCACGCAATGACTCTGCAGCAGTCCCTCCATCTCCTTTTGGCATGAGCGAGCCAGGATCTTTTACATATTTGCCGCCCAATTTTTCATAATAATCGGGATTAATGATTGTACCTGTACTGACAAATTCATCTGGTGTAGAAGAAAGGGCCGCATACTGTTTATTTCCAATCTGGACATATCTGGTTTCAATAAGTTTGCTGTCCGATTTGTCCGGCAGGAAATTGGCATCAAATAAATCGGTTGCACCTTCCTTCGAGCTTTCACAGACACTTGCAGGAAGCATGCCGCCTTTTCCGCAGACAGGCCGTCTTACGATACCGCCCGGCATTTCAAACCTTTTTTCAGGGTCAATCAGACTCGGCTTGACTTTATATGCGGCATTCATTAACTCAGCCCATAAATAGAGATTCCGCTTATTATATTCGAGTCCCTTATAATATCCTTTCAGTGACTTTGGAGTATCATAGCCAATCCATGTGCCGAATGTAACATTGGGATTCGTAGCTACGAACCAGGCATCATGATAATCCTGTCCGGTTCCTGTCTTCCCGGCCCAGTCTGATGAAAAGGCAAGACGGTTATTCACGGATGCAGCCGTGCCTTTATTGACTACATCACGCATCATATCAAGTGTGAGATAAGCAGTCTGCGGTGTGAACACCTTAACAGGTTTTACTTTATGCTGATAAATGACTTTTCCATCCTTGGTCTCAATCTTGTCGATCATATAGGCATCAATAAAATTACCTGAATTGGCAAAAGTGGAATAAGCATTTACGTTTTCCTCAACTGTCACACCTCTTTGCATGGCGCCTAATGCCATGGAAGGATACGTGTAATCATCCTTTGTCAAAGAGGTGAAGCCCATTTTCTCCAGATAGGTGACAGGGCGGGTGTTAATAATGTCCATATAAAACTTTGCTGCCGGCACATTATAGGACTGTGCGAGTGCATGCCGTGCCGTTGTCAGACCGCTGAAGCTTCCCCCATAGTTGCCAGGGGACCAGCCGCCAAAGGACATCGGCACATTGGCAACAGGTGATGCAGGTGATATTTTCCCAAGTTCAATGCTGGGTCCGTATACAAGCAGCGGCTTCATCGTCGATCCATTAGGCCGGAGGGCAGCGGTGGCATGATTGGTTTGTTCTCTTTTATAATTTCTTCCGCCGACAAAGCTGAGAATTTTACCTGTTTTATTTTCAATCAGCACAGCCCCTGTTTCTACAGGCTCTGTTACCGTTTTGAGTTTTTTTGTTTCAGGATCTTTGACTTCCTCTTGCTTGTCATATCCGTAATATGGATAATTGTTTTTCACCTTTTGCATAGTGTCGTACATTTTTTTGTTTATCGTCGAGTATATTTTATACCCGTTTTGACGGAGGTTCCGGCTTGCCAGTGTAGTGTATTGCTGATTAAGGTCTTTATCTTTCTTTAAATCACTTTCTGTGTAGCCATCTTTTTTTGCAAGTATCACTGAAAGGATATCAATGGATCTCTTTTCAATTTCATAGGTTACCCATGGATACTTCTTCGAAGGAGACGGCACCGGCCCGATGAAATCTTTTACAAGATTATATTTTAGCGCATCTTCATATTGCTTCTGGGTGATATAATTTCCGTCGCGCATCCTTTTCAGAACCGTTTTCATCCTCAGAATCCCCGGATCCAGATTCTCCTTCAGCTTGCCTTGCTGTGTATATGGCGTATAGCCGAATGGATTTTTGGGAAGACCTGCAATAAAAGCAGCCTGAGGGATGTTCAAATCACTGGCATTCTTGCCGAATAAGCCTTTCGCAGCTGATTGGACACCGGCAATATTATGTCCTGAGGAATTCCTTCCAAAGGTAGAAACATTAAGATAGGTTTGAAGGATTTCTTTTTTGCTGAAGAATTTTTCCAGGCGCAGTGCAAGCAGGATTTCCTTTGCTTTACGGTCAAAAGAAACCTCATTCGTTAAGATCTGATTCTTAACAAGCTGCTGTGTCAGCGTGCTTCCGCCTGACTGGACGGAGGAGTTGGTCATTTCCTGGAAAATGGCTCTCATCAGCGCTTTTGGAACGACTCCATGATGTTCATAAAAATACTCATCCTCTGTTGCTACCACAGCATCTGATAAGTATTTGGAAACATGGTCAAGGGTCACTTGTTCGCGTTCGAGGTCTGAATTCAGCTTTCCTAAATATGTATTGTTCGCGAAGTATAATTCAGAGGTCTCTTCATAGTTGTAAATGTCCTTTTTAAGCTCTGCTTTTGGGCGGACAGGCTCATCCTTAACGAGAGCAGCGAAATATCCTGCACCGGCTCCCCCTGCAAAACAAAACCCAAGAACACCGATTATAATCAGTAAGAGCATTAAATTCCAAATGACTTGATAGGTAATTCGTGAATATCTCTTTGTATTTTTGCTCTGGAGGAAACCTGTCAGCTTACTCCAAAACGAAGGTGGTGCATCTTGATTATTTTTCATTATCATACCCCCTGAAATCACATACATTATAGCATAGAACAGGTATGGAAAAGGCTTTCTTTAGATATTTTTCAGAAAACTGCCCGCGTGTAATTGACAAGCTGCCTGTGAATGTGATAAAAATTCATTATCTAAATATTTATTTTTGAAACGCTATGATAGGAATGAGTAGTGAAACAATCCCTGTATTCAGAGAGCCGGTGGCTGGTGGAAACCGGTACATATTGTTTGATGAATTACCTCCTTGAGCATCTGCTGTGAACCATTCAGGCTAGCGGCAGGCGGATTGCGGCCGTTATCCGTATTAAGCGGAGGACAGGAGTGTCCTCAAGTTGGGTGGTACCGCGAACTTATTCGTCCCTTCATTTATTTGAAGGGGCGTTTTTATTTGGATTTTTTTGAAATCAAAGGAGGATATAACATGGAATTGCTTAAAGATTTGGAATGGAGAGGCATTATTTACCAGCAAACAGACGAAGAAGGGCTGAAAACCCTATTGGATAATGAAAAAATAGGCTTATACTGCGGGGTGGATCCAACCGCAGACAGCATGCATATTGGCCACTTGCTTCCTTTCCTGACATTGCGCAGGTTTCAGCAGCACGGACATCGCCCGATTGTCCTTGTGGGAGGCGCGACAGGCCTGATTGGCGACCCGAGCGGCAAAAGCGAGGAACGCAAGCTGCAGACGCTTGAAACGGTCCTTTATAATGCGGACGGCATTAAAGGGCAATTAGAAAAGATTTTTGAATTCGAAGGTGAAAACGGAGCAGTTATGGTGAATAACTATGACTGGATCGGCAAAATAGATATGGTGACATTTTTGCGGGATTATGGGAAGTATATCGGCATTAACTACATGCTTGCAAAAGACACGATATCTTCGCGCCTTGAAACCGGGATCTCTTTTACAGAATTCACTTATACCATTATTCAGGGAATGGATTTCAACCATTTATATGACCATAATGGCTGCAGGCTGCAAATTGGCGGAAGCGATCAGTGGGGCAATATCACAACAGGCCTTGAGCTGATAAGGAAAATGCATGATGAAGGCGCAAAAGCCTTCGGAATGACGATTCCTTTAGTTACAAAAGCGGATGGAACGAAATTCGGAAAAAGCGAGGGAGGATCTGTCTGGCTGGATCCCGAGAAAACAACTCCATATGAATTCTATCAATTTTGGATCAATACTGCAGATGCAGATGTTGTTAAATACCTGAAATTCTTTACTTTCCTTTCTCACGAAGAGATTGAAACCCTTGAGCAGGCGGTTGAAACCGAACCGCATTTAAGAAAGGCCCAAAAGGCACTTGCAGAGGAAATGACACGCATGATACACGGAGAAGAAGCACTTCAGCAGGCCATTAAAATCTCTGCTGCCCTATTCAGCGGTGAGGTTAAGAATTTAACTGCAGACGAAATCAAACTGGGCTTCAAGGATGTCCCAAGCTATGAAAGAAACAGTAAAGACGAAATCAGCTTAGTGGATTTGCTTGTTGACGCAAAGATCTCTCCATCTAAGCGCCAGTCACGCGAAGATATCCAAAACGGGGCCATTTCCATCAATGGCGAAAAAGTAACAGACCTTCAATATATGGTATCGGAAAGTGATGCAATAGAAGGGCAATTTACATTGATCCGCCGCGGGAAAAAGAAATATACACTTATTAAATAAGGATGTAGAAGAGCTTCAAATACTCCATAGAAAAAGCCGGCCTTGTTGTAAAGGGCCGGCTTTTCTTAAAGCTCCCTGTAATAAACAAAGCTGCTGACGAAATTGGTTGTCTAAATTACGGCCAAAGAAAAGAGCAAGGATTATGAATGGGGGTCGGGTTGAATTTTCTTTTTATAAAGCTGTTTTCGGAAACTTTGTTGCTATGAAACAAGGTGGCTGATTTCCGCTCCAGGATGCTCGCTTTCCGCTGGGCAGACGGTGAGCCTCCTCGGCTGCACGCCTGCGGGGTCTCACCTGTTCTGCTAATCCCGCAGGAGTCTCGCACCTTACGCTCCAATCAACCTGACTTGACAATGGGAATGCCTCACATAACAAATTAAAAAAACAACAATCTTTAAACAAAGAGCCTTTTATAAAATGGTGTGGTGTATTTCTCCAAAAATGAACGTACTGCAGGCTTCGGGAAGAATGAGGAGTCAGTAAGAGGGATTAAAGAAAAGGAATGATTGAATGAAGAAACTAGCAAAGAAATACTATTGTAATGTGCCCGTGCTATTAGTCATTTATTTGCACGCTTGCTGGCTATACAAACAGTTACAATGTATCTAAAAAGCTCCTTTAGATAACTATCCCTCTTCATAAGGTTCAGCATTGAAAGTGAAAAAATTTACCGCAGAAATTCAAACAAAAAAGGGGAGAATACTAGATCAAATTAGGAAATGTGATGATATTTGTTTTTCAGACCTCAATGAAGCAAAAAGGTTTTATGCTAAGCTGCTAGAGATGCCTATAATACTTGAGCATGAAAATAAATTGATTTTCCAGTTAGAAGGTACGCAGCTTGTTGCGTTTAAGTGTGAAAAGAATGGAGGCGCAGGGGATTATTCAAACGAAGCTAGAACAGTTTTATTATTCGAGATGGATTCTGTTGAGCAAACGTTTTATGAAATGAAATCGAAGGGTATAAAATTTTTACACGAAACACTCGCTATGTTGCTTTTGAGGATCCCTTCGGAAATGTTTTTGAAATTGATTTTTTAAATTGCTGAACATACATCTATTTAAATGAAAGGGGCAGGATACACTTGTAACTGGATATAGCAATTGAGACAAGCTTGTAGCCATTACCAATTGAGAATGCTATTTAATCTGCTGGAATTTTAGTTTGTGAAGAAGTGTATTTAAACTAAATAGTTGAAGATCCAGCTGCTATTCTTGGCTGCTTTTTTTTATTGATCTAATGGGCGCGAAGGATGATTGAAGAATCTTTTATAATTAAACTGAAGAATTAAGTAAAAAATTTGTGGGGAGTATACAAATTGGACGAAAAAGAGAGGCAAGCATATTACAAGTGCTTACCTATTAAAACCTCATCCAGAGAAATGATTCTATGCATTAACTCTTTATCCGAATCTACAACACCTATAACAATTTGATTATCTTCTGATATTGTCGCATATCTGAAATATTCATCCCCATTAATGAGTAAAGCTGTTACCTGTTTTGTCTCCATCTTCGCAAAGACACTTTCTGTGTACTCAAGGGGCAGAAAATCATCAATTCCTTCTGCTGGTCTTCCAACCCATTTAAACAGGAAATCTTTGATTGCAAATTGCTCAATCATCGAAAATTTTTTCTTGAATACTAGTTTATCAGCGGTTACTGTTTTCAGCCTAATCACTCCTCATATAGTAAGTAAAGTTTATACTTTCAAAATCCTAACATCAACTGTATTACGGTGACAGAATGTTTACATTTTGATTTCGGTGAAGACTTGGCTGCTAGGCACCTTTTTTATTCCACTAAAGGGTCAGGATAGTTCAACAAGGAAAATGGAGTAAGTATAACGAAATAGATAATTATGTAATTGTTAGGGAGTGGGGGAAAAGTGATTAATGCAGTGATTTTTGATTTAGATGGAACTTTATTAAATAGAGATGCTTCACTAAAAAAATTTATTGACGGACAATATGAAAGATTAAATAAATGGATAGGACATATACCGAAAGAGAAATACACATCAAGGTTCATAGAGTTAGATTGTCGAGGTTATGTTTGGAAAGATAAAGTATATCAACAATTGGCTGGTGAATTTGATATTACAGGGATAACTTGGGAAGATTTGCTTCAAGATTATATAAGCCAATTTAAGAATAGTTGCGTCCCATTTCCAAATCTTATTAGCATGTTAGAAAAATTACGAAGTAACAACCTTGTTCTAGGAATGATTACAAATGGAAAAGGACAATTTCAGATAGATAATATAAGGGCTTTAGGTATTAAAAAGTATTTTGAAACGATATTAGTGTCTGAATGGGAAGGAATTAAAAAACCTGATCCTCAAATATTTAAGAGAGCCTTAGAGCAACTGAATGTTTCACCTAATGAAAGTATATTTGTTGGCGATCATCCAAAAAATGATGTGAACGCTGCTCAAAATGCAGGGATGAAGGGGATTTGGAAAAAA
Organism: Bacillus sp. OV322; assembly: GCF_900112495.1. Classification (GTDB taxonomy): domain Bacteria; phylum Bacillota; class Bacilli; order Bacillales; family DSM-1321; genus Peribacillus. The sequence continues at coordinate 423,710 of NZ_FOMA01000004.1, read as the reverse complement.
GATTTTCAATGGAACAATGTCGAAGCAGATTTTATAGTAGATGATTTGGCGGAATTACCTTCAATCATTGAAAATTTAACATAATCTAATATTAAATCTTCTTGAACTCATAGGTGCGATATTTCAATAACGAAGTGTCGCTTTTTTCTTATAGAGCTAAAGCGGCAGGTTAGTGGAAAAAGAGAGATGATAATCTATCTCTCTTTTATGTGTATTTGACTCCTTATGGAATTTGTAGGATAAAGTTCAAAAGAGTCTGGAATTATTTGTGTCGACTGGTAAAGCAATTCAGATACAGTTACACATTTATACCCTTTATCGTATAAAAACCCCAAAATGTTATCTAATACAGTAACGGTTTGAGAAGTCTGAGTATATTCACTGCCATGCCAATCATGAAAGAGAATGATATTACCTGGTTTTACTCCTTTTGTTATATTGTTATAAATTTGACTTGCGGGTGGATTTGCCCAATCACGAGAGTCCTGACCCCATGACCATAAAACGACATCTTTTCCGTTTTTTAATGCAGTATTAATAATTAAATCATTATAAAAACCACCTACTGGGCGGTAAAGAGTCGGTTTTAAACCAACTGACTTCTCTATAATTTTATCTGTTTCTTCTAATTCTGATGATAGTTTTGCTGATGTAATATTTCCGTAAATATGATGATAAGTATGATTGGCAATTTCGTGTCCTTCTTTTACTTCCTGTTTTAATAGTTCAGGAAATCTTATTACTTTATTACCAGCTACAAAAAAGGTGGCTTTAGCATCATATTTAGCTAATATATCAAGTATTTGTGGGGTAAAAAAAGGATGAGGTCCATCATCAAAAGTAATGGCAACTAATTTTTCCTTTGTGTTAACTTCCCAAATAACACGTCCAGTTTTTTCATATTCCTCACGACTTTTAGTGGATGCGGACACATTTATTAGAAAGGAGAAGAAAGGAATCAATAAAAGGAAGATAAAAAACAATATTTTTTTCATTGGACACACTCCTCATTTAACGACATGATTTATGATGCCCTTATTAAAATATTTAATGAGAAACATGAAATGAAAGTGCAAGGGTTTTAGGTCAAGGTGTCATTCTGGCAGCTTTTTTTAAAATACTAAAGTTCAAGTTGCTTGAAGAAGAATCCATTCAGGGAATCCATTCAGGGTACTTTGATAATCAAGATATGGACTTAAAAGTCTAAAAAGAGGTTATTAATAATTGCATTTCAGGGAGGATAATTATGACTTTTGAAGAGTTAACTGAAAAAAAACCAACGATTGAATGGAAAGAAAGAATGAATGAAGGTGATGATTTATTTACATCTGAAAATATAGATGCAACTAATACTGTTCTGGATTCATACATCAATAGCCTAAAAGAACTGACAGAAAATCCAACTGAAGAAGAAATAGTGGAATGTGTAAAAAGTGTTGTAATAAGATTAAATGAACTAAATGAGAAATATGATGACTTTATTGAAATAATGGAGAGAGAAGACCTATGTGAGTTTATTACAGAAGCAGCACGCATATCGGGTTTGGAATCAAAAGATGATATAACTGAAGAGTGGAGGGAATGGTGAAATCAATAAACCATGTATGCACTGGAATAACCATCCGCTAAAGTCATAAAAAAAGGGCATCAATTTTATACATTGAAAGCCTTCTTTTTTATGCAAGTGCAACAGAAACATTTACGATTGCTGCTCTATTTTTTCGAATAGGCTCTTTTCTTAAAGAATGTTGTTTTTAAATATTTCTGTGAAGCGATCCCACTGTGAAACCGGGTTGATTGGAGGGTAAGGTGTGAGACTCCTGCGGGATGAGCAGAACAGGTGAGACCTAAGCAGGCGCAGCCGAGGAGGCTCACCGGCTGCCCCGCGGAAAGCGAGCAACCTGGGGCGGAAATCAACCCCTTGTTCCATAGCAGCAAAGGGGAAGAATACATATATCTGCAAAGCTGAAAACAAACAAAAAAAACCCTAGAACCATTGATAAATCAAGGTTTCTAGGGTTTTTCCCTACGCTATTTACAAAGCGTATTAATTAACGAGAGTAGAATTCAACGATAAGAGCTTCGTTGATTTCAGCAGGCAATTCAGAACGTTCTGGTAAACGAGTGAAAGTACCTTCTAATTTCTCAGCGTCAAAAGATAAGAAGTCTGGTACGAAGTTTGTAGACTCAACAGCTTCTTTAACGATATCAAGGTTACGTGATTTTTCACGAACACCGATTGTATGTCCAGCTAATACTTTGAAAGATGGAATATCAACGCGGCTTCCGTTAACAGTTACGTGACCGTGGTTTACAAGCTGGCGAGCCTGACGGCGAGTGCGAGCAAGACCAAGGCGGTAAACAACGTTATCAAGACGTGATTCAAGAAGAACCATGAAGTTTTCACCGTGTTTACCTTGTAATTTTCCAGCTTTATCAAATAATGAACGGAATTGACGTTCGTTAACACCGTACATGTGACGAAGCTTTTGCTTTTCTTGTAATTGCATTCCGTATTCGGAAATTTTCTTACGTTGGTTAGGACCGTGTTGTCCTGGAGCGTAAGGGCGTTTTTCTAATTCTTTACCAGTACCTGTTAGGGAAATTCCTAAACGACGGGATAATTTCCAGCTTGGGCCAGTATAACGAGCCATGAATGACTCCTCCTCTTATGTTTTTATTTTGGTAAAATAAAAACCGTTGTGACATCACAAGTAAGACCATTTTGTTTTCATGCACCTTCGCCCTAGCAGCAGAGGGTTACGAGATGCACCTCTTAAGAGGAACAAAATGAGAGCATAAATGCTTTCACATAGGCTGCAATATTTTACACAAAGAGTATTATATAATTTATTATTGAGAGAGTCAAGCGGAATTCTGAATGTGAAAAGCTATAAAGCGTATTGAAGAAAAGAAGAAGAGAATAAAGTAGGCCATTTTACCTTGATTAGAAGAAAAAATTTACAAAAAAAGGGGCTGCATTAAAAATTATAGAAGTAATTTCAGCATGCAGCGTTTATAATGGATGTAAGAATATTCCGCATAGTAATTTCTTGCATATCAAACATTGATGGTATTTTGGATAGGTCTTATAGACCAGGTCTTTTGAACTTTAAAAGTGCAGGCGTTAAGCTAAAGCGCCAATATAGGGATGATAGTGATGAAATATGACACAAGCCAACTGCTTTATAATTTAAAATCTTTATTTTTTGACTATATGGAGTATACAGAAGGCCATATTCTTTTTTATGGTGAATTCTTTGAAAAACTGCTTTCCTGTATACGTGATGCATTGGATGCAGCAGAGGTTGCCTACTTTAAATATGATGAATGGAAACAGCTTTTATTCATAGAAGCATCTACAAGTGCCATTGCGGATGCAGGCGCCGGGTTTCCCTGTGATGAACAGGCATTATCTGAATTGGGAACGGCCCTTTATTCATATAATAATGAATCTGTGAAAGAGCTTGCTGAATTTGAAGTGATCCTGCCAATCTTAGATGGGAGCGGAATCATTGGGGTCCTGGCAATAAAGGAAAAACAAAAGGGATCTTTAAAGGAAATTGGCTGTGAAGAAGCTAAAGAAACTGCACGTGAATTCAAAAAATTGATCAAGACATCTTTAACCTTTTTCAAATTGGCCAAAAAGGAAAGGCGCAATAAACAATTATTGAGTGTCACCCAAAGAATTCACTCCTCTATGAGCATGGATGCTGTTCTTAGTGAAGTAATCGATACATTGCAAGAAGTCTATCCTTCCTTAACATATTATTTGCTGATATCCCATGATATTGTAAACCGCAAAAATCTTCCTATTAAGGATTTGGAGTATGACAGCGAGAATGCCGCTGCTCTTCAATGCTATGTGACAGGAACCATTCAAATGGAGGATTATCTGGCAGAAAAGAAGTCCATTCTTTATGCTCCTCTAAATGGGAAGCAGGGAGTTTACGGAGTTCTGCAGATAATAGCACCTCATGCCCTGGTTTTCCCGAAAGCTGAAATTGAGTTTATTACAATGCTTGCAGATGCAGCAGGGGGAGCTATGGAAAATGCCCAGCTATATGAACAGTCAAAGCGTGTGATAGCGGATTTGCAGCTTATTAACGAAACCTCTCACCGGTTAAACTCCAGTTTGAGGCTGAGTGAAACGATGAGCTATATGAAGCAGCAGATCATGAAGTCTTTTAAGGCAGATGAAACAGGATTTATCCTCGTGCAGGCAAATGGCGAGGTTAATTACCTCGATGGCAGTACCGATTTCTTCCATACAAAAGAATCTGATTTATACATATCGTATTTGAAGGAAAAAATAAATGCCGATAAAGAAGCCCTGTTCATTGGTGACCTGAGCCTTCAGCTGACAGATGAGGATATCATGTATCCATCATTGATGGCAGTACCGATGATGGCAAGTGATAGCCTGAAAGGATTTGCGGTTGTTCTTCATAAAAAGCCCTACAATTTTTCCTTCGAAATGTTTAAATTGCTTCAGTCCCTCATCCATCATTCAAGTCTTGCTGTGGTGAATTCCATGCTTCGTGAAGAACTGGAAAAAATGGTCATTACAGACCATCTGACAAAGCTGTACTCCAGAAGTTATTTGGATGAAAAAATTTATCACTCCATGGAAAATGATGAAGAGGGAACGTTTATCCTTATCGATATTGATGATTTTAAGGTAGTGAACGATACGTATGGGCATCAGGTGGGCGATGATATTTTAATTCAGGTCGCAAAACTGATTAACTGCAATATCCGTGAAACTGATATCGGAGCTAGGTGGGGCGGGGAAGAGCTCGCAATCTATTTGCCGAAAGTTTCCCTGGAGGCTGGTGTAAGGATTGCCGAGCGGCTCCTGAAAAGAGTCGGCGAATTGTCCAGCCCCCGCATCACGATCTCCTGCGGGGTATCTTATTGGACCAACTCTGCGTCTGATAATGCCAATGCATTGTTTAAGCGGGCTGACGAGGCTTTATATATGGCGAAGAGCTCCGGTAAAAACAAGGTGCTGGTCCAGGAGGACGGGCATTGTTAAGCCAGAACTTTGAAAGGTTTAATCTTTAAAAGACGCAGCAAAACCAGGATTAGCCAAAATGGAAAGAAGCCGTCCTATTCTATAATTATAGAATAGGACGGCTTCTTTGATGTTTATTTACCTTACTTTGTACGCTGGCTGTCTAAGGGCAGAGGCCAATTTAAAGGCTGCCCTTTAAGGCTTTTTCTGTGTCTTCAAGTTCAGAACCTGGATTTTGCTGCTGGATATTCCATTATCCTACAGATATTGAGCGAGGGTGCTGGCGAATTCCTGAAGCATCTTTTCGTCAATTTCATCAAACCTTTTGATGATTGGGCTGTCGATATCAAGAACTCCAAGCAGTTCTCCATTCTTAAGGAGTGGAACCACGATTTCAGAACGTGATGCAGCATCACAGGCAATATGTCCCGGGAACTGGTGCACATCTTCAATTCGCATGGTTTTGCGTTCTGCTGCAGAGGTTCCGCAAACACCCTTTCCAAACGGGATGCGGACACATGCCGGCAGCCCTTGAAATGGTCCCAGAACAAGCTCTGTTCCTTCTATAAGGTAAAAGCCCACCCAGTTCACTTCATCGAGGAACTGGTTTAAAAGACTTGAAGCATTGCTAAGATTAGCTACCATATTCTTTTCGTCTTCAATAAGAGAAACGAGCTGTTTTATAACCATCTTATAATTTTCTTCTTTATTTCCTTGGTAGGATTCAACATTAAACACAAACATTCACCTTGCTTCCGGTAATTTTTAATAATCTATAGATCATTAACTATTTCTATTTCTTTATAACTGTCAGTTAAAAATTTTCGTTTATCTGTTTCCCCAATATTAAGCAATAATCCTGTGATTTCGCATATTTATCCGCAGCATTTTTCCGCCTGGATGAGAAGAACATGATTAAAATGGCATCTGCACAATTCGACAGTTTCCTGTTAACCCCTGCATGCCATAAAAGTTGTCGAGAAGAAGACAAAGGAGAAACTGCTCCGGGCAAGAATACTTGGTAGAGAGATGTGCTGCAACAGAAAAGGGAGGGACTCAAAAATGAACCGCCAAACCCGGACTAAACAATTGATTCTAGATGCCGCTCTATATTTATTTCACTTAAAAGGATACCATGCCACTTCCATTCGGGATATTGCTGGGAAGGCGAAAGTCAATCCGGCAAATATAGCCTATTACTTTAAAAATAAGCAAGGCTTGCTAGAATATTGCTTCACCTCATATTTAGAAGAGTATGTAGAAATTCTTGATATCAATATCCTTGAACTGGAGAGAAAAGGTCCAAAACTTTGCCTTAGCGGTATGATCCTGGATATTCTTGAGTTTCAAAAAAAGAATTTCCTTGCATCCAGCTTCATCTATGGAGAATCCTCCTGGGATTCCAGCTTAAACCGTGAAATCCTTTCAACCTATTTTACAAAAGAAAGATTTTACTTTCAATTAATACTGGAAAAAGGAATGAAAGAGCATGCTTTTCAAAACGTCTCCATTCCAGTATTCATTCTTCAGCTTAAAGGCCTGCTTTCTGCCCCTGTTATGCATTCCCATTATGCGATGGAGGTTTTGCATGTCTTTCCTCAGGAGAACTACTATAACACCAAATATGGAGACGAAATAATTAAATTCCTGCAATTGGTCCTTTATTCGAAAGACTCAGAGATCATGGTTTATCGCGAACCTCAGTTATCCACTATGTGAATCAGTGGGATTGGAGAATAGGAAGCAGGTTTTTATACCCTTGTCCCACATCTTTAGCCTGATGGGCATCAGATCCATAAACAAGGGGAATACCGAGCTTTTTTGCATAAATGGCTATATCATCTGGCGGATAGGGTTCCCTGCATAGCGGTTTGAATAGTCCTGCTGCATTGTAATCCAGCTGATAGCCTTTTCGGCGGACTTGATGGAGGATGGCATGCAAACGATCGCCGAAGTTACGGCGGGACGGGTAATTCAGCTGAAATTTATGTGCCAGGGTGATATGGCCAATGCGAGTGGGCTTATATACCCCAAGATCAGCATCAATGGATTTTTCAACAGCAGAATAATACATGTTATAAACATTGTCCACAGAACCGGATATGCTGGAAAGCTCCCCGAATACATCATCACTGAAATCCATGCAGTACCATTTTTCCTTTGCATGGAGGAAGTGGACAGATAAAATGCTGTCATCGAGATACTTTCCAATCCTGTCAAGAAGCTCTCTGGTCTCTTTTTCAAAGCCTTCAATGTAATCGACCTCTAATCCGGCCTTAATCGTTATTTTGTCCTTGTAAGATCTTTTTAAGGTTTCGATTTCCCCGAAATAATCCATAAGGAGCAAAGGATCCATCCCGCTGTCTTTTTCTGGAGCCGGATCAGCAAATCCTGTTGGCAAAGGAGCATGCTCTGTAAAGGTGATAGCTTCCATTCCGAGTTCGATGGCCCTCCCGATATATTCCTCGAATCCGTCATTTGAACCGTGCGGACAGTAAGGACTGTGCACATGTTGATCACTTTTCAACTAAACCCCTCCAATAAACATTCCATTCATGCATATTTCTACAAAAAAATTCAATTTTCTAGTCAAAAATTATTGCTAACATGGTATCATAAAAGCATTGAAATGAACATTTATTGCATTTATATATAATGTAGAAGTACGGTGAGGCAAGAACAGGGGGCTTATGATGGAATACATACTTGGAGCGATTGCAGTAATACTGGCTTTTATTATTTGGGGGTATTTTTTTAAAAAGAAATATTTTAAAGAAATTGACCGTCTGGAATCATGGAAAATGGATATCATGAACCGCCCTGTACTGGATGAGCTATCTAAGGTTAAACAGTTGAATATGACGGGGGAAACAGAAGAGATGTTTGAAAGATGGCGAAAGGAATGGGACGCCATCATTACCATCCATATGCCTGATGTCGAGGAGCTTCTGTTTGACGCAGAAGAATATATTGATAAGTACCGTTTTAAACGTTCAAGGGAAGTACAGCATAAACTGACGCTGAAACTGAGGGAAATAGAAGAGACCATTCAGAACATCCTTGACGAACTAAATGATCTTGTCGGAAGCGAAGAAAAAAACCGGGAAGAAATTGAGGACGTCAAAGAAAATTACCGCACACTGAAAAAGAAGCTGCTTGCCCATCATCACACATATGGAGCAGCTGCAGACAAGCTTGAATTTATGCTTGATGAAGTTCTGGAGATTCTTCAGCAGTATGAAAGTGCCACAGAAAACGGCAACTATTTAAATGCGAGGGAGCTTGTCCTGACAATCAAGGGAAAGCTTGCAAATGCCGCTTCCAAAATGGAATTGCTTCCGCAGCTTGTAGCTGAAAGCAAAACTGCATTGCCGAATACCATTGCTGAACTGAAGGATGGATATGCAGAAATGATGCAGCAGGGCTACTCCCTGGATCACATCCAGTTTGAAAAGGAAGTTTCCCGTATTGAACGGGAGCTTGGTTTATATGCTGAATACCTGGACAATGCAGAAACAGAAGAAGTGGAACAGGGCATTGCCGAAATGCATGATAATGTGAATGTATTATATGATCTGCTTGAAAAAGAAGTGTATGCAAGACAATTTATCCAGGCTAATGAAGAACTCCTTCAGGAAGAGATTTATAAACTGGAGTATGAAAATGATAAATTGAAGGCTGAGGCAGCCATTGTCCAGCACAGCTACCATTTAACTGAAAGTGAATTGGAAGCCTACAGGATCTTAGAGAAACAGATTGCGCAGATTGCCAAAAAATATCCGGCCATAAGAATGAAGATTGAAGAAAATTCTGTTGCAAGTTCTGAACTTAGCGAAGAGATCATCGAGATTGAAAAGCAGATAAAAGAGATTCAAGAAGAACAAAATGTATTTTCGGGCAAGCTGCAGGCGCTTCGCAAGGATGAAATGGAAGCCAGGGAGGCACTAAAAACTCTCAGGGGGAAAATGGCCGATACAAGCCGCCTGATTACAAAAAGCAACATGCCTGGCCTTCCGGAATCATACAAGGCTGCTATTTACGCCGCAAAGGAAAGCTTTGAGGATGTTCATAATAAGCTGGAAGAAAAACCGCTGGATATGGCTTCAGTACATATTTATCTCGAAAAGGCAGTCACTGTTGTCGATAGCCTGTACGAAAACACTGAAGAGCTGATCGAGCAAATGTTTTTATCGGAAAAGGTCATCCAATACGGCAACCGCTACCGCAGCCGTTATTCCTCTGTTGCTGATGCGCTGAAGGAAGCTGAAGAAAAATTCAGGACCTATGAATATGAAGCAGCATTAGAGATAGCTGCAAGCTCCATAGAAAAAGTGGAGCCGGGCAGCCTGAAAAAAATAGAAGCGAACCTTGATGAAATATTGACGAGGTAAAAGAAGAAGCCTGCGCTAGCCGGCTTCTTCTTTTTACTGGTCGATGGCTCTCGTAGGGGTCACAAAGATGGTGCCGAAGGACGCGTCGTTCTTAGTCTTTAGTTCTTTGCAGGCACTTGCGCTTTTGAAATTAATCCAGCTCCAGCGACTAGCCTATCGAGGTCAAAAGTCACCACAGAATTGAAGGGCAAAAAGCGACTTCTATTCTGTGGAGCCTTATGCTGGTCAAGGCTATCAAGGCGCTTGCGCTTTTTTTTTCAAATGCGGGCAGATATGCTATTATAAATAGTTGAGTCTTGTCCATCCTTTTTCAGGCTTTGCAGGTATGTATTGTGCTTTGATGGTGGACTTGCCGGCAGCGATTTAATTAAATAGTGCGGCTTATTTTGCTGTATTCTATAGATATAGACGGACCATGGAGGCGGAAATCATGATTTATTTTGATAACAGTGCGACGACCAAGCCATATCCAGAAGTCATTGAAGCCTTCGCGAAGGTTTCCACTGAATACTTTGGGAATCCTTCATCGCTTCATGGAATGGGTGCGAGGTCAGAGAAGCTACTGTCTCAGGCCCGTAAGCAGGTTGCTGATTTACTTGGTGCTGCTCCTTCAGAAGTTTATTTCACCTCAGGAGGAACGGAAGGAAATAATCTTGCGGTCAAGGGAGCAGCTGAGGCGAATGCCAAGAGAGGGAAGCATATTATTACAACGGAAATTGAGCATGCTTCTGTGAAAGATGCCTGCCGTTATCTGGAAGGCAAGGGGTTTGAAGTGACATATCTTCCTGTGAACGAAGATGGGCTGATATCACTCTTGGATCTTAAAGGGGCTTTAAGAAGTGACACGATTCTTGTGTCTATTATGCATGTGAATAATGAAGTTGGATCCATACAGCCTATTGAAGAAATCGGCAGGATCGTATCCGGTTATCCGCACGCCCTATTTCATGTCGACCATGTCCAGGGAATCGGAAAAACCGTGCTGAATCTTTCAGCAAGCCACATTGACTTATGCACCATTTCTGGCCATAAGTTTCATGCTTTGAAGGGGACAGGCGTATTATATAAAAGAAATGGCGTCAATATCTCTCCGCTATTTTCAGGCGGAAGCCAGGAATCGAAGGTAAGGAGCGGTACAGAAAATGTAGCGGGAATCGTTGCGCTTGCAAAGGCACTGCGCATTACGCTTCAGCATCAGGAAAAGGACGGTGATAAACTCCTTGAAGTCAGGGAATGCCTGTACTCCGGTCTTAAGGACATGGATGCTGTCCAAGTGAACAGTACTTTGAATGGTGCACCGCATATCATCAATTTCTCAATACCTGGAATCAAGTCAGAAGTATTCATTCATGCACTCGAAGCAAAAGATATCTTTGTTTCTACAACAAGCGCCTGTTCTTCCAAAAATAAGTCTGCCAGTGAAACGGTTATGAACATGTTCCGCAATAAGGCGAGGGCAGAAAGCGTGGTAAGAATCAGCCTTTCTTACCAAAACGATATAAAGGAAGCAAAAGAGGTCCTGGACGCTATCAGGGCTACGATAGAAAAATTACAAATGGTAATGAGGTAATAAAATGAAATTTGACCATATCATCATACGATACGGAGAAATATCCACAAAAAAAAGAAATAGGAAAGCGTTTGTGGATAAACTCCGTACCCATATAAAATGGACACTCAGGGATTTTGCAGAGATTAAGATTACCTCCAGCAGGGATAGGATGTTTATCATCTTAAACGGTGCCGATCATGTGAGAATCATTGCTCTGCTTAAGGAAGTATTTGGCATCCAGTCCCTGAGTCCTGCATTAAAAACCGGCCTGGATATAGAAGAAGTGAAAAATGCTGCTCTATTTTATCTCAGCCAGCTGTCAGGGAGCATTGAGACATTTAAAATTTCAACAAGAAGAGCGGATAAAACCTATCCGTACAATACGGATGAAATGAATCATGCCCTAGGCGGACACCTTTTAAGAAACATGGACGGGCTAAAGGTAGATGTAAGAAACCCTGATCTTAACTTAAGAGTTGAAATCAGGCAAGATGCCATTTATTTGACGGGTGAAATTATCCCGGGTGCTGGCGGCCTGCCATTTGGATCAAGCGGGAAAGCGATGCTTATGCTTTCTGGGGGAATAGACAGCCCGGTGGCCGGTTTTTTATCAATGAAACGCGGCCTGGACATAGAATGCATTCATTTTTACAGCCCGCCATTTACAAGTGAGCGATCTAAACAAAAAGTAATTGATCTTTCCAAAAAGCTCGCGGAAGTTTATGGAAGCATGAAGCTTCATATTGTTCCGTTTACAGATGTCCAGATGCTGATACAAAAGCAAATACCGGAAAATTATACAATGACAGCCACCCGCAGGGCGATGCTGAAGATTGCCGACAAAATCCGCGAAAAGCAGGAAGGCCTGGCGATCATTACTGGGGAGAGCCTTGGACAGGTTGCCAGCCAGACGCTAAACAGCATGTTTGCAATAAATGAGGTTTCTAATACGCCTATTCTCCGTCCGCTGATTATGATGGATAAAACGGAAATCATTGAACTGGCCAAGGAACATGATACACTTGAAATTTCCAATCTTCCTTATGAGGATTGCTGTACGGTCTTTACACCAGCAAGCCCGAAAACAAAGCCAAAGCGAGAAAAGGTTAATTTTTACGAAAGCTTTGTAGACTTTGAATCGTTGATTGACGAAGCTGTTGCCAAGACAGAAATTATGAGTTTGACTCCGGCGCAGGAAATCGGTCTCCTGAATGATTCTGAGGACTTATTCTAAAAAATATTTCACAATATTCCCAAATATAATATAGGAATGATGCCATGTGTTTCTGCACAATCTATTACCACAAGGAGGTGAAGAACACATGGCAAATAACAGAAATCAATTGTTAGTTCCTGGTGTATCACAAGCTCTTGAACAAATGAAGTACGAAATTGCAAATGAATTCGGCGTCCAGCTTGGCGCTGACACAACTGCTCGCGCTAACGGATCCGTTGGCGGAGAAATAACTAAACGTTTAGTACAAATGGCGGAACAGCAATTAGGCGGTTACCAAAAGTAATTATATACTGGATACAAAGAAGCGGGTCTCTGGCCCGTTTCTTTTTTTGGGTTTTACACATTTGGCATGGAAGGCTTATTCATTAATTCGTACTAAATGATAATTAAACAAAAATTTTAAAATATCAGAATTATTTAGTATAATGAAATCAGAAGCTAAAATGCACTCAGGGAGGGGAAACACAATGAATCGAAGTGAACTGCTGGCACCCGCGAAATATAACCTGGTCAGCGAAATAGAGAAGCATGCCGGCAATCCTGAAAAGCTTGCCCTGCAATGGGAAGATGAAGCTGGTTTAAAAAAGGAAATTACATATGAACGTTTGCTTAAGAACGCAAATAGAATTGGAAACGCTTTCCTGAAGGCCGGCCTTAAACAGGGAGACACCCTATTAATTATTATCCCGAGGCTTATTGAAGCATACGAGGTTTATATTGCAGCCTTAAAGCTTGGGATGGTTGTTATCCCGAGTTCGGAAATGCTGAGGGCAAAAGATATCCAGTATAGGATTCACCACGGTGAGGTAAAGGGAATCGTAAGCTATTACCCATTTATCGATCAGATTAATGAAGTGGAAGAAGCTGCATCGCTTGTTAAGTTTTCTGTAGGTAAAGAAGCGGATTCCTGGAAGCTTCTTAGCGAAACGGCCCATAATGAGCCAGATCAGCTGGATATGGCAGAAACCAATGCATCGGATATGGCATTCTTATCTTATACATCAGGCACGACAGGAAATCCTAAAGGAGTGGTCCATACCCATGGGTGGGCATTTGCCCATTTAAAGACAGCGGCGCCTAAATGGCTTGCAGTAACGGAAAATGATGTTGTCTGGGCAACAGCAGGACCTGGCTGGCAGAAGTGGATTTGGAGCCCGTTTTTATCCGTGCTAGGCTCAGGGGCCACCGGGCTTGTTTATCACGGCAAATTCGAACCAGAAAAGTATTTGCAGCTCATGCAGGATTATAAAGTGAATGTTCTTTGCTGCACACCGACAGAGTACCGTCTGATTGCAAAAGTGGATGGTTTGCAGAATTATAAGCTTGAAGGGCTGCATAGTGCCGTGTCAGCGGGCGAGCCGCTGAACAGGGAGGTTATCGAAACTTTCCGGAAGCATTTTAATATTGATGTGCGGGATGGGTATGGCCAGACGGAAAACACCCTTTTGGTCGGGGTCATAAAAGGAATGGAAATGAAACCGGGATCCATGGGAAAACCAACACCCGGAAATAGGGTAGAAATCATTGATGAAAATGGCCAGCCATGCAAGACGGGAGAAGTAGGGGATATTGCTGTCCATATCGAAACGCCTGCTTTATTTAAAAAATACTTTAAAGATCCGGAAAGAACAGCCATGCAATTCCGGGGTGATTATTATGTGACCGGTGACAGGGCTTCAAGAGATGAAGATGGATACTTCTGGTTCGAGGGACGGTCAGATGACATCATTATCAGTTCAGGTTACACGATTGGACCGTTTGAAGTGGAAGACGCGCTGGTCAAACATCCTTACGTAAAGGAGTGCGCGGTAGTGGGCAGTCCCGATGAAACCCGTGGCCATATTGTTAAGGCCTATGTTGTACTGCGTGACGAAGCGGAAGCAGGGAATCCGGAATTAATTTCCGTGCTTCAGGAGCATGTGAAAAGCCTTACTGCCCCATATAAGTATCCAAGAAAGATTGAATTCATTAAAGAGCTCCCTAAAACGGCTTCAGGGAAAATACGCAGAATTGAATTGAGGAAAAGGGAAGAGACGATTTTAAATTAAGAATTAAAGTATATGGCTGATTAGAAAGCGCACCTGGGTGCAGACGGGGTTCATAGTGTGAAAAAAGAAAACTGTATTCGTTAACTTTGCTGCTATGAAACGGGGGTGGCTGATTTCCTCTCCAGGATGCTCGCTTTCCGCGGGGCCGGCGGTGAGCATCCTCTGCTGCGCCTGCGGGGTCTCACCATCCGCTATAATCAGGAGTCCCGCACCTTACGCTCCAATCTGCCAGACTTAACAATGAGATCTAACTTAACACAATAAAAAAACAACAATCCTTAAGTGAAAAGAGCCAAAAAGAAAACATCTAGAAGCGGATGCTTTTACTTTTATGGCTCTTTTTCGTAAACCTTGTTGTTTTATTAATGGTTGGATTAATATAGGAAATTAATTATAAAATGGTAATATAGATATAAATGGAGGTGAAATCGTGGGAACTCTTGGTACAGTGGCTTCAATAGTTGCTGGAATTTTTGTCATTTATTTAGGGTATCTGATTGGAGCAAAAAAGATGTTATCCTTAATCATTGGTTATAGTGACAGAACATTTTACGGAGATGAAGATAAATACGCTAAAAGAACAGGTTTGTCAGCAATAATATTAGGAATTATTATTATTACACTGCCTTTAGCAGTTTGGGTTTTTGGCGAAGGCTCCGTACAGATATACAAATATATTATCGGTGTATATGCTGTATTAATGATTGTGGTGGCTAATTATTGGCGATTTCGATTTTAGACCAATGTATAGGATGGCGACTGCTCTCCTTTTTAATGCCTCAAAAAACCCCTTAAACCGTTTCTTTGTAATATCATTTGAATTTTGACACCTTTATCTTGGTAAACTTTTTATAATTCATTGCTGTAACCGTAAAATCAAAGCAGACGGGTGAATATACTAACCTATCACAGTATCAATTTCCTCGGCTCTTACACGGTCTACACCTGCCTTTCGAGCAATTTTAAGATTAGAAACACCTCTTTTTTCGTCTTATTCACCACGTTTCTTGGGTTTTCTATGGGTAATTTCGCTACCTTGCATTGACTCACGAAAGAAGGTTCAGTATTTTTTTTGTTTCATCGAATTAAATAACGCCACATTTGAACTGATTTGGTTAATTCGCTGATATCTTCATAAACATATTCCCACACGATTGAACGCCTCCTTAAACCCATGTATCAACACTTCAACAGTATGGTCAATAACGCCGCATTTTCTGCGAAAAGATCCTTTTTTATTAGGCTCTGTTAAATTTTTATGTTGTTTTAAAAGGGCTATAAAAAGCCCTTTATTATTCGTAATAATAAGCATTTGTCCAATGGTAATCCTTACCCTTGTTTTTACACCAGTTAACAAAGTCCTTTTTTTGTTCGGTTTTAAACATCATCCAATCATTCAACAGTTCTCTATAATAGTTAATTTCGTCATCATTTTCTTTTCTGGTTTGTTGACATTCTACCTTATCATTTAACTGCTGTAACTTAGTAATAAGTAGAGAGTCTTCTTCAATATTACCCAAATATAAATCTTCGGATATATGATGAAACGAATACCAAAGCGAGTACAAATTAATATCAATGAGTTTTAACAAAGATAATTGTTCGCTTTTGCCGCCAAGTTCAATTGAGTTGTTTAAGTATTCAATACGGTTTTCGGTTTGTAAAAACAAGCCATACCACCTATATGGTCTTGGTTCTTTAGGATTTTTCTTTATCCATTCCTCAAGTATAGGCTTTAATAAATTTTCTTCTAAAGGATGAACAAGTAAGTGGTGAATATTGTCTGATACTTCAAATAAAGCAAATAGCCAACAAGCGAAATTCTGTTGTTTATCTTTATCCCATTTCTTTGCTTCATCTATAAATGAGGATAATAGTTTAAAGGATTCTTTCCGTAGCCCTTTATCTTTAAGGACACAATACTTTTTGAATAACGGATATTCATCCAATCTATCGTTTTTCAAAACATTGGTTAAAATATTTTCCATTTCGCACTTCCCATCTCGTTTTCAAACACCTACTAATATAAAAACAGCCGGCCCATCCGTGTATCTATACTTTTGGGACTTATTTGGCTTTCAGTAACAACTTAGCCTGCTGGAATTGCTTGGTTGTTATAAGTATAAATAAACTCCTGTATGCATCTGCAAGCAAAATTAATATTTGCTATTATACTATGATTTTCATCGATAGAGAGAAGCTTGCGTAAATATTGTTAGAATATTTACATAATGTTACACTTTAAGAAAATATAATACACAGCTAAAAGGGAGTGCAGCTTTGTGGGGATATTATGGGGCAATGGCAATATATACACAATGACGGAAGAAGGCAGTATGGCAGAGGCTATATTTACTGAACAAGGAACAATAATTGAAGCAGGAGAGGCTTCAGAGCTCGAGAAGAAATATCATTCAAGGATTACAGAAAGGGTCAATCTGAATCATGCTACAATGCTTCCGGGGCTTGTTGACAGCCATATGCATCTTGTCGGTCATGGAGAGAGGCTGATGAGACTGGATCTATCCGAGATGAAAAGCCGGGAAGAAGTTTTGCGTGCCGTCCGAGATAAATGCAGGGTAACACCAGAGGGCAACTGGGTTGTCGCAGAAGGCTGGAATGAAAATGAATGGGAAGATTCCACTCTTATTTTATCCGATGATTTGGATGTATTATCTGAGAGTCATCCTGTGATTTTAAAGAGAATTTGCCGGCATGCCCTAGTCGCAAATTCAAGAGCCATGAAGGAAGCAGCTGTGGCGCAGGATGTGAAAGAGCCGGCGGGAGGGGTTATCGGCAGATATCCTGACGGCCGGTTGAACGGGATGTTTAAGGAAGACCCGGCCCAGGAGCTTGTGCTAAACTGCATCCCTGGCATTACAAAGGAATACATAGAAGCAGCTCTCCGTATGGCAATCTCTGATTGTTACCGGCTTGGACTGACGGGCTGCCATACGGAAGATCTGCATTATTACAATGGTTTTTTGCCGACCTATGAAGCTTTTGTTACAGTAATCGAAAAAGAAGGAATGAGTTTTAGGGCGAATTTGCTTGTCCATCATGAAGCAGCCGCTGATGTGCATGGCCACGGCTACTCGTACAGAGGAGGAACAACGTACATTGAATTTGATAGTATGAAGATTTTCGCGGATGGTTCGTTGGGAGGAAATACGGCTCTTTTAAGCAAGCCGTACTCAGATCAGCCGGAAACACAGGGTGTTGCCATTTTTACACCGGAAGAACTGAAGGAATTAGTTAAAAAAGCAAGGTCCTTGCACATGCCTGTTGCCATTCATGCAATTGGGGATTTGGCCTTTGAGTACGCCCTCGATGCCATTGAAGCCTTTCCGCCCGAACAAGGTTTAAGGGACAGGCTGATTCATGCCCAGATTATGAGGAAGGATCTGATTCACCGCGCCAAATCATTGCCGCTTATCTTTGATATTCAGCCTGGATTTGTACCTTCCGATTTTCCATGGGTTATAGAGAAGGTCAGCAGTGATTTAATAGAGCAAAGTTATGCATGGAAAACCTATCTGGATGAAGGGATACATTGTGCAGGCGGGTCAGATGCGCCGATTGAAAAACTTAATCCGCTTTTGGGCATCCACGCAGCCGTAACCAGAACAAAGCCGGACAGCGAGGATAGGGAGATATTTGGAGAAGATCAGTGCCTTTCGGTATATGAGGCCGTGTCTTTATATACAAAAGGAAGTGCCTACGCAATTGGCCAGGAGCAGAAGCGGGGCAAAATTGCACCGGGTTATACGGCTGATTTTACCGTGCTGGACACTAATATTTTTTCTGCGGAAAAGTCAAATCTGCTGACAGCTAGTGCGGTCATGACGGTTGTGGATGGCCGGATCGTATATAAATCCGCTGATTACGATTTATGATATAATATTTGGTTTAAGAAACGAAGGAAAGAAGGAAGAAGATGAAACACGAAAACGAAAAAGAAGGCATATTTTATGCAGCCCTTTCCTATGTGATCTGGGGAATCATCCCTATCTACTGGAAATTTGTACAGCAGGTCCAGCCGTACGAAATCCTGGCACACAGAATCATCTGGTCATTTGTCTTTATGGCTGCCCTTTTAGTAGTCACGAAAAAATGGAAGCTATTTACCGCTTATCTTAAACAAATATCAAAGGAGCCAAGGAAATTATTTGCTCTTTTCGCTGCATCCCTGCTGGTAAGTGCAAACTGGGGAGTTTTTATTTGGGCCGTCAATTCAAATCATATTCTTGAGACGAGCCTTGGTTATTATATTAATCCTCTTGTCAGTGTCTTATTAGGCGTTATTGTTTTAAAGGAGCGCTTATCTGGAGCACAGGTCCTGTCTTTTTGCTTAGCTGCAGCTGGGGTGCTTATTCTGGGAATTCACTTTGGCTCCATACCTTGGGTATCACTCATTCTGGCTATTACCTTTGGCTTATACGGCCTCGCCAAAAAGATGATCAGTGCAGATTCAGCCATAGGCCTGACATTGGAGACGATGATGGTGACTCCGCTTGCACTGGGCTATTGCGTGTATCTAGCTTTATCATCACATTCTTCATTTTTCGGATCAGGTTCTGTCAGTCTTTTTCTGATAGGAGGAGGGATTGCTACAGCCCTTCCGCTTTTGTACTTTGCTAAAGGAGCTCAATTGGTTCCTTTATCGATGCTCGGCTTTCTTCAATATATTGCTCCGACATTGACATTGATCCTTGGAGTGTTTGTTTATCATGAAACATTCACTAAAACACATCTAGTGGCATTCATTTTCATTTGGAGCGCGCTGGCCATATACTCCATCTCAAAGACCAAATGGGGGACGGCAGGTGCAGGAAGAATGAAAGGAAAAAGAAAAATCGGAGCATGAAAAAATAGAGATGGCAAATATGCCATCTCTATAAAAATGTCCTTCTGACTTTTTCCCAAAACGAGTTATCTTTTAATTTGACCGTTTTAATTTTCCTGCCGCTTAAATTTACTTTTATCTGATTCACATGCCGGATGCTCATGGCTTCGTTATCCATGCCGATTGTCGGGTATTCATTGCCGTTTTGCGAAACATGGACTGTTAAAGATCTATTTTCCCCAAGGATGAATGAAGATCCGAGCGTGCGATATGTATTATTATTCAAAGAAGCCAGTTCGCTGACCTGGAAACAGGGCAGGGAAGGATCGACAACGGCGCCGTTCACTGATTTGTTATATGCTGTGCTTCCTGTAGGAGTAGCAATCACTATGCCATCGCCCCGAAAGGTTTCAAAATGGATGTCATCAATGAACAAATCCATAACCACAGTTTTAATTACAGATGAACGGATGCTCAATTCGTTAAGGGCGTAAAAGGAAGGCTGATCATCAAGAGTGATTTCAATAGTCGGATATCTCCGCACCTCTATTTGTTCCTGTGTCATGGAATCAATCATCTTGCTCGTATCATCCAGTAAGAAGTCACAGTACATATTTAAACTTCCTCCGGTTGAAATCCCTGCATATAGACAATCCTCCCTGAATCCGGTTTTCCGGACAGCCTGAAGGAAGGTCCCGTCACCGCCGACACTTAAGATGATGTTGGCTTGTCTGGCATCCTTAACAATATTAAAGGAATACCGCTCTGCTAAATTATGCAGCGGGCGGATTTTTTCAAGCATGTCAGATGAATTTGTATGGAAAAAATAAATATTTCGCCGATTGGACATCAATTTTCCTCCCGTTCATTTTTTCAGACCTTTAATGCTGCTCTAATAAAGAATCCATCCTGGAGCAAATCAAAGTCTTCACTGTGAAATCAGTTTATCATGAAGCATGGCATTTTACATGTAAGAGGTTTCAAAATGCCGGAGACAAGCTGAAACTAGAAAGTGATGGTATTGTTCAGCTGCCTTGCTTCAAATAATAACCCCCATTACAGACCTATATGGCCATGCTTTCAGGTTTATTTTTTTTCCTTCATGCGAATACTGGAAAGCTGAAGGGATGTGAGCTTATTATCTGGATTTTGTATCTTTTTCTTTTTCTTATAGGTGTACTTTTCCTGCTTTTTTTTACAAAGGTGAAGGTAATCATTTTTTATACTTGCCAGCAAGGACAAAATCAATTGACTATCAAGCTCCGTTCCTGGTTTGGCCTCATCCGCTATACCATTTATGTCTCTGAAAATGGCAGAGATGCTTCTGAAAAAATGCATAAGAGGAAAATGGCTGCTGAAGGAGCAATAATTTCAGCAGGCGATTTTTTCAGCGGCGTTAAAGATATAAAGAAAATCATGGGACATGTTGGGGCGGTCCGTCGTATAATGAAGAACTTCTTAAGAAAAGTGCGGCTCTCAAAATTCGAATGCCATACATCTATCGGGGCAGGAGATGCTGCATTAACAGCTGTCCTGTCGGGAGGGGTTCTTGCGCTTCAATCATGGGCAATTGCCCTTCTCTGTATGTATGTAACATGTAAAATAGTTCCTTCTTATACTGTGACTCCTGTTTTCCAAAAACCTGCTGCAGGGATTGTTCTTTCTTGTATATTTCAATTTAGGTTAGGAAAAGCTATTTTGGCAGGAATTAAACTGTTTCGTTATTGGAAAAGCATATATGCTGAATCTGAAAAAGATAGTATGCAAAATTTTGCGGCTGATTCAAACGGACAAACATTTTAGAAGGAGGAACATGAAATGTCAGACCATCCAATTCAAGGCTTAATGACAGCGGCAATGGAAAATCTTAAAGAAATGGTTGATGTGAATACAATTATTGGAGATCCGGTGGAAACGCCTGATGGCAGTGTCATTTTGACGGTTTCGAAGGTAGGCTTCGGATTTGCTGCAGGTGGAAGCGAATTCTCAGGGAGTAATCAAAGCCATGACAGCTCTGTTTCACAGCCATTTGGCGGCGGCAGCGGCGGGGGTGTTTCCATTACTCCGATTGCCTTTTTAATCGTAGGGTCACAGGGTATTAAGATGCTTCACCTGAATGATGGGACGCATTTAATGGAAAAGCTTCTTGATGCAGCACCCGCTGTCATCGATAAAATTCAGTCCATGCTTTCTAAAAGCGGCATGAATAAAGAGCAGATAAATGGCAGCCAAAGCGGATCAGGCGAGCCTGACAGAAGAGACCAGGACAGGCGGGAAAAAGGAAGCAGAGACCATGATGAAAAACCGGACCGGCGCCCGCAGAGACAGGATTTTGATTTTTAATAAAGGCTCTTTTCTTAAAGATTGTAGTATTTTAATATGTTCTGTGAAGCGATTCCGTTGTGAAACCGGGTTGATTGGAGTGTAAGGTGTGAGACTCCTGTGGGATTAGCGGGAGGGTGAGACCCCGCAAGCGCAGCTGAGGAGGCTCACCGGCCGCCCCACGGAAAGCGAGCATCCTGGAGCGGAGATCAACCCCTTGTTCCATAGCAGCAAAGTTTACGAAAACAGCCTTAATAAAACAGCGGAATTTGAATGTGCCTCAGGGCAAGAAATCTTCAGCAAGAATGTGCCGAAGCTATTTCTGCCTTTTTCCTGTTTATAAAATATAAGGCTGGGAAAAATCCATGTAAAGCTGATCCAAATGATTGCAAAAATTCACTGGACATCCTATCATGAAGTATAAGAATACATATTAAGCAATTAAAGGGAGGATTTCTGAAATGGCATCTGTTACGTTTATAAATAACCCGGTCACACTTATCGGCAATGAAGTGAAAGCTGGTGACAAAGCACCTGATTTTACGGTTCTGGCCAATGATTTATCAGAAGTGAAGCTAAGCGATTCAAAAGGTTCAGTCCGGATTATCAGTGTAGTTCCTTCTGTTGATACAGGTGTGTGCGATGCACAGACAAGACGTTTTAATGAAGAAGCTTCTAAAGTGGATGGTGTTAAGGTGTTGACTATCAGCGTCGATCTTCCTTTTGCCCAAAAACGCTGGTGTGCTGCAAGCGGCCTTGAAAATGTACAGGTTTTATCCGACCACCGCGATTTATCGTTCGGTGAAGCATATGGCGTAGTCATGAAAGAGCTTCGTTTATTGGCCCGTGCCGTATTTGTTGTAGACAGCAATGATACAGTTACTTATGCGGAGTATGTCAGCGAAGGAACAAATCACCCTGACTATGAAAGTGCTGTCGCAGCTGCAAAAGCAGCTGAGTAAAGGATTGCCTTTCAGCCGTTTCCATAACAAAGCGTTCTGCGGATGACTGCCAGTTTGCTGGTTAGCATTTCCTTATTCGCGTCCAGCGCAAGCAGCCTGGCCCCTGAAATCCTGAAGGCAAGAAACGCCTTCATATGATTTATTTCTGGGGCTGTACATGGCGCTTGCGCTTTTGTTTTGCTTATTCTTAAACCCTGCAGGCTTATTAAGCGCGAATATTAGCATAGGCGTGTTATAATAATCGTTTGGATAAACCGTTTTTGCTTTTAAAATGGCTCTTTTCTTAAAGATTGCTGTTTTTTTAATATGTTTTGTGAAGCGATCATGTTGTTAAACGGGTTGATTGGAGTGTAAGGCGGGAGACTTCTGCGGGATTAGCAGGAAGGTGAGGCCCCCGCAAGCATTGCTTGTGAGGCTTACCGCGCGCCACAAGGAACACGAGCATCATGGAGAGGAAATCAGCCACTTGTCATAGCAGCAAAGTTTATAAAAGAAGCCTTGAAAATCGGGCTATGCCCTGCCATATAAAAAGGAAATGATAAACATTAACAGGAGGAATGAACGTTGAACTTCACCCCGATAGAAGAACTGTTCCATCAGCTTGATGAAACAGCTAAAATTTTACAAGAAGAGCTTTCCTGTACATACCTTGATGCATTAGGTGAAACTGGAGAAAATCTGTTTCAGGGAAAGGTTCTGCAGGATGATATCAGCGAGATATCAGAGAAAAGGCTGAACAAGCAATATGCAGAGTTCTCCTTGGATAAATACGGAAAAGAAGAAATCAGGAAAGCCTTTCAGCTGGCTATATTGAAGGGTATGAAAGAAAACGTCCAGCCCAACCACCAGATGACTCCAGATGCTGTTGGAATGTTTGTAAGCTACCTTATCGGCAAATTTATGAACAACAGCAAGCAGTTTACCCTTCTGGATCCTGCTGCAGGCACAGGGAATCTTCTTTTTACGATTTTAAACCAGCTGACACAGCATGAAATATCCTCTTTTGGATCAGATGTGGATGAAACACTTATCAGACTTGCATACTGCGGGGCAAATTTGCAGGAGCACCCAGTTGAATTATTCAACCAGGACAGTCTTGAACCGTTGTTCATTGATCCAGCTGATGCTGTAGTGAGCGATCTCCCTGTGGGATATTATCCGAATGATGTCCGTGCAGCAGAATATGAGCTTGCAAGGGAGACAGGGCATTCCTACGCGCATCACTTGTTCATAGAACAAGGAGTCAACCATGTTAAGGACGGGGGATATTTATTTTATATTGTGCCAAACAACCTGTTTCTTTCAGACGAGGCCCCGAGGCTTAACCAGTACTTAAAAGAGCACACATTTATCCAGGGCCTTGTACAGCTTCCATTATCCATGTTCAAAAACGAGGCAGCCGCAAAAAGCATCCTTATTCTCCAAAAGAAAAAAGAGGGAATCAAGGCTCCGAAAAATACCATGCTTGTGCAGCTTCCAAAGCTTTCTGATATGGAAGCAACCCAAGCGATGATGAATAAAATGAACGAATGGTTCAAGGAAGAAAAATAACAGACAAAAAGCTGATGCTAAAATAAACATCAGCTTTTTGTCTGTCTTCATGCCCGGATAATTGCATTAAGCAGGATATAGAAGGGTAAAGCAGAATAAAACGGTTTTAAACAGATATCAATAGCCTCAGTGCAGGGAAAATTCTGAATTGATTTACTTCTGAATGTAAGCGCGGCCAAAATGCGTTTTAAATTGAAAGGCAGTCTATTCAATGTTTAAATGAAACAAAAGAAGCTATTTTGTAAAGGCATTCATAGAGTTATTGTGTACATGGATAAAGAAAAGGAGCGGGAATCATGTCTAAAATCATTGCAATAAATGCAGGCAGTTCCTCTTTGAAATTTCAGTTGTTTGATATGCCCGAAGAAGGTGTAATTACTAAGGGAATTGTAGAGAGAATTGGATTGAAGGAGCCGATCTTTACGATATCGGCACAAGGCGAAAAATTGACGGAAACCATGGAAATTCCAAACCATGAAACAGCCGTGGCTATCCTCCTTGAAAAACTTATAAAACACAACATCATAAAATCCTATGACGAAATAGATGGAATTGGCCACAGGGTTGTGCACGGAGGAGAAATATTCACAGATTCCGCCATCATAACAGATAAGGTTATTTCCCAGATAGAAGGGTTATCCGATTTGGCGCCGCTTCATAATCCGGCAAACCTAACCGGAATCAAAGCATTTCAACAGGTTTTGCCTGATGTTCCTGCTGTAGCGGTTTTTGATACAGCCTTTCATCAGACTATGCCGGAAAATTCATTTTTATATAGCTTGCCATATGAATATTACAAAGACTATGGCATAAGGAAATACGGTTTTCACGGAACCTCCCATAAATACGTTTCTGAACGTGCATCAGCTATACTGGGGAGGCCGCTTGAGCAGCTGCGCCTGATTTCCTGCCATCTGGGAAACGGGGCAAGCATTGCAGCCATCGAGGGAGGAAAATCCATTGATACGTCGATGGGGTTCACTCCTCTGGCGGGTGTCACCATGGGAACACGTTCAGGCAATATTGATCCGGCGCTTATTCCATATATCATGGAAAAGACAGGTAAAACAGCAGATGAAGTTTTGGAAGTTTTGAATAAGAAAAGCGGCATGCTCGCTGTTTCAGGATTTTCAAGTGATTTGAGGGATATTGAATTAGAGGCGGATAAGGGAAATGAACGTGCCGAGTTAGCTCTTGAGGTTTTTGCAAGCCGCATCCATAAATATCTGGGGTCATATGCTGCGAGAATGAGCGGAGTGGATGCCATTATTTTTACGGCAGGAATTGGCGAAAACAGTGAAACCATAAGGGCAAGGGTATTGAAGGGACTTGAATTTATGGGTGTATACTGGGATCCTTCACTGAACAGGACACGAGGAAAAGAAACGTTTGTCAATTACCCGCATTCCCCTGTCAAGGTGATGGTCATTCCTACGGATGAAGAAGTCATGATTGCAAGGGACACAGTAAGACTGACGGGATTGTAAAATACTCGGATTCTTTTAATTGCGCGCCAAAATTCCTGGTCTGTTTTTTTAGGGTTGATATCAGCTTATGTTATACTACAGATAGATGTAAAACACTTGTCTGTACGGGAGGCTAATTTATGCCATTAACGAATCGTGAAATTGAGATATGGAATGAAATCAGCGAATGGGAAGAGAAACTGAATTTATATGAATCTACTGATTTTTCGTCTTTATATGATAAATGGGTGGAACAGGGATTTTCACTTTTGCCCCAGGATAAGCAGACTCAATTTTTTTCAAAGCTTGATACATGGCTGTTTCATCTGCATGCCATGATTCAGAGCTCGCAGATTCAAATGGATGCAAGGGACAGGATTTTAGGGTCAGCCCGTGTATTCAGCGAAGATATATCATCCATCCCTGATTTGCAGAAACTGACGATTGACCAGCTGAATTATATAGCTGATCAGCAGATAGCCAAATACAGGCTGTATTCCTTTGCACAAGGAGGAGCAAGCGGTTCAGGCGGCATATTGCTGCTTGGCGGAGATTTTCCTGCCATGCTTGCCATTAATCTGCGCATTGTGCAGCTGGTAGCGATGACATATGGATATGAAGTGAATACACCATTTGAAATGATGACCGCATTGAAGGTATTCCGTATCGGAACTCTGCCAAAGCGGCTTCAGGGTGCTGCATGGGCTGAGCTTTTGCAGGAAACGCCTGAAAAAGATGGAGAGTATTTTTATCAGGGCAGTGAAGATTTAACCGATCCTGCATGGATGAAGCTTCCGCTGAATCAGCTGCTAAAAGGAACGGCGATCACTTTGTTCCGCAAAAAGCTGTTTCAGGGCATTCCTCTGATTTCAATGTCCATTGGAGCAGGCTCGAATTATCAGCTTACAAGAAGAGTAAGCGAATTTGCCCAAAAATATTATCAATACCGCTATCTCCAGAGAAAGAGAGTGGAGTAGATGGGTCTCACAGAGCATAAACAGGATGCCAGGAAAACTGTCCGCTGCAGGGTGATAACAGTGAGTGATACAAGAGATGAAACCACCGATAAAAGCGGAAAGCTGATGATGGATTTGCTTGCAGAAGATGGACATAGCATTTCAGGCTATGAAATTGTGAAAGATGTGCAGGAAGAAATCAGAGCGTCCATTTTAAAAGGATGCGATGATCCGGGTACAGATGTCATCCTGACAAACGGCGGAACCGGGATTGCGAAACGGGATGTTACCATCGAAACCGTTCAGGAAATTATGGATAAAGAAATTCCAGGGTTTGGAGAGCTTTTCCGGATGCTCAGCTATCAGGAGGACATTGGCCCCGCCGCAATTCTCTCCAGAGCCATATCAGCCGTTGCAAAAGATAAAGCGATATTTTCCGTTCCAGGATCCAGCGGTGCAGTAAGCCTGGCAATGAAGAAGCTTATCCTTCCTGAATTAGGACATGTTGTGAAGGAAATCAATAAAGACTTATAGATTCATTAGTGAGCAAAAGGAGAGGTTCTGCGGAACTGTCTCCTTTTTTTGTGCAGAAATATTTGAGCTGATTTTGTTCCTGCATGAAGGCTGCGGGAATAATCCAATGGATGTCCATATGCTTACTGGGTTTGCTGTTTCTTAATTCTATAATTATACCATCAATTGTCCTATATATGCAGAAACTGAATTTTTTATCCTCTTTGTTAAATTTAGAGAAATAATCTGGCAAGCCTTTAAACATAAGAAAAAAACTCTTGCATTCTCATAATAAAGCTGATAAAGTACTATACATAATATGAATAAAAATAAAACAATCTGAATTTTTATTCAAACGAAAGGGCGGATTTTACATGAAAAACCAAAAAGCGGTTCTAGCATATTCCGGAGGATTAGACACCTCTGTAGCAATAAAGTGGCTTCAGGAAAAAGGATATGATGTGATTGCCTGCTGCCTTGATGTAGGGGAAGGCAAAGATTTGAATTTTATAAAAGAAAAAGCACTAGCGGTTGGGGCTGTGAAATCGTATGTGATTGATGCTAAAGAGGAGTTTGCCAAAGAATATGCACTTGCAGCTCTTCAGGCTCACACGTTATACGAAGGCAAATATCCTTTGGTCTCGGCTTTATCAAGACCGCTGATTGCAAAGAAGCTTGTTGAAGTGGCGGAAAAGGAAAAGGCTCAAGCGGTAGCACATGGGTGTACAGGAAAGGGAAATGACCAGGTGCGTTTTGAGGTATCCATTGCAGCTCTTAATCCCGATTTGCAGGTGATAGCGCCTGTACGCGAATGGAAATGGTCAAGAGAAGAAGAAATTAAGTACGCCCAGGAAAATGAAATTCCTATTCCTATTAACCTTGGAAGCCCTTATTCTATTGATCAGAATTTATGGGGAAGAAGCTGTGAGTGCGGTGTACTGGAAGATCCTTGGGCAGCTCCTCCTGAAGAAGCTTATGATCTGACTTCGAGTCTTGAAGACGCACCAAGTGTGCCGGATATCATTGAAATAGGATTTGTAAAGGGCGTTCCTGTTACCTTGAATAATAAAGAGTATAAAATTGATGAACTGATTTTAGAATTGAACGAGGTTGCCGGCAAGCATGGAATCGGAAGGATCGACCATGTGGAAAATAGATTAGTAGGAATAAAATCCCGCGAGATTTATGAATGCCCGGGCGCTATGACTTTAATGACAGCACACAAGGAACTGGAAGATTTGACGCTTGTGAAGGAAGTAGCACATTTTAAGCCAGTGATTGAAAAGAAATTAACAGAGCTGATTTATGAAGGACTATGGTTTTCTCCGCTTCAAAATGCACTCAGTGCTTTTCTTGCACAAACCCAGGAAACTGTGACAGGCACAGTCCGCATGAAGCTGTTTAAGGGCCATGCCATTGCAGAAGGCAGGAAATCGGATAACTCCCTGTATAATGAAAAGCTTGCCACATATACATCAGATGATGCTTTTGACCACGAAGCAGCTGTCGGTTTCACTTCATTATGGGGACTTCCGACGAAGGTGAACAGCATGGTGAATAATAAGAAGGTGACAGTGTGAACAAGCTTTGGGGAGGAAGATTTACAAAGTCAGCTGAGGAATGGGTAGATGAATTTGGGGCTTCCATCTCCTTTGACCAAGAGCTTGTGCTCGAAGATATTGAGGGCAGCCTGGCACATGTTTCGATGCTGAAAAAAAGCGCCATTTTATCAGAAGGTGAGGCAGATGAAATTATTTCTGGCCTGAACACTTTAAAAAGCAAGGCGGAAAATGGGCAGCTTTCCTACAAGGTCGAAATGGAGGATATCCATCTTAACCTGGAAAGCATGCTCATTAAAGAAATCGGCCCTGCGGGAGGCAAGCTTCATACAGCAAGAAGCCGGAACGATCAGGTAGCGACTGATTTGCATTTATATTTAAGAAAGCAGACAGCTGAAATACTTCATTTAATTAATTTGCTTCAAAAGGCGATTATCAATCAAGCCGAACAGCATGTGGAAACACTGATCCCTGGATATACTCACCTGCAGCGCGCCCAGCCTATTTCCTTCGCCCATCATTTAATGGCCTATTTTTGGATGCTGGAGCGTGATAAGGAAAGATTTTCTGAAAGCATGAAGCGCATCAATACGTCACCGCTTGGAGCAGGGGCACTTGCAGGCACCACCTTTCCAATTGACAGGGAATATAGTGCGGGACTTCTGGGATTTGAACGTATTTACGAAAATAGTCTTGATGCTGTCAGTGACAGGGACTTTGTACTGGATATTTTAAGCGGCAGCTCAACACTGATGATGCATTTATCAAGGTTCAGTGAAGAAATCATACTATGGTCAAGCCACGAATTTCAGTTCATTGAACTGGACGATGCTTTTTCAACAGGCAGCAGCATTATGCCGCAAAAGAAAAACCCTGATATGGCCGAGCTTATCCGTGGAAAGACCGGACGTGTATACGGAAATCTGATGGGTCTTCTCACTGTATTAAAGGGTCTTCCTCTTGCTTATAACAAAGATATGCAAGAAGACAAGGAGGGCATTTTTGATACTGTTAAAACGGTTACGGGTTCTTTGCGGATTTTTGAAGGCATGATATCTTCAATGAAGGTTAACAGCGCAACGATGGAAAAAGAAGTAAAGCGCGATTTTTCAAATGCAACAGAGCTTGCAGACTATCTTGCTTCAAAAGGCCTTCCATTCAGGGAAGCCCATGAAATTGTAGGAAAGCTTGTGCTGTGCTGTGTATCAAAAGGCTGCTTCCTTGCAGATTTGCCTCTTGTACAGTACAAAGAAGCTTCTATCCTTTTTGAACAGGATATTTACGATGTTTTAAATCCATACGCAGCAGTGAAACGCCGAAACAGCGCGGGTGGTACAGGATTTGAACAGGTTGAGCTGGCTATTGAAAAAGGAAAAAAACTTGTGCATGAATTCAGCGGGCCCAATCCTCTTTGATTGGGTTTTTTTAGCTGGATTTTTAATGCATGCAGTACAAAAATGGCAGATATATATATTTTTTCAATTTAGGAAAAAAGAAGGATTTTTGCTGTATTTGTCAAACTTAACATTAAGAGCTTTTAGCGGAAATTATATGGAAGCTTACAAGCATCCCGGGTTCTGAAAGAGCGATCTGGGACCTTGGGAAAGAAGTTTTGACAAGGCGAGGGATTAATGTGTGCGATCAAATAGAATATCTTGGCAGGAAGATTCAAGAGGAAAGCAATGTCCTGGCCGCCAAAACACTTAATATGCCTAAGGGCGAAAATGCTTATAGCCTCTATTACAGCAAATCTGATTATCAATATAACCTGCGGACCAATTTATTCAGCCTTCTTGGCAGCTATCTATGCACAAGAGATGAAGCCGGCAAGAATAATCTGGTGACTTGCGCTAATTTACTTGGCCAAAGGTCTGTCAGGTCGATGGCATCGCTTGACCAATCCATAAGTATTGTCCATCTGTCCCGATCTGCCATTATGGATTTCCTTGAAGGGGAATTGAACCAAGGCAATATTTCCATTCATACATTATTTAAGATTATTAAAATCATTGACCCCATATGTGAACTGATTTCGAATACCATTATAAATCATTATAATGAGAATCTTTCTTCAACAAGGTTTGCCCTAGATGAATCGAATAAAGATTTAAAAATAACGCTCAGAGAGCTTGAAGATCTTAAAAATGCCTTGAATGAATCCACTATATTTGCCATAACGGACAGGAATGACCTGATTACATATGTGAATGACAGATTTTGCGAGGCATCAGGCTATACAAAGGAAGAATTGATCGGCCAAAACCACTATCTGCTGAACTCCCAATTTCATCCGAGCGGTTTTTTTACGGAAATATGGGATACCATTCAGCGCGGGGAGGTCTGGAAGGGCGAAATCCTGAACAAAGCCAAGGATGGGACTACTTATTGGCTTGATACTACGATTGTTCCCTTTGTGGACCATAATGGAGAAACCTATCAGCATATATCCCTTCAATATGATATTACCGAGAAAAAGAAAACCGAAGAAACACTTCAGAAAACAGAAAAGTTATCGATGGTCGGGGAATTGGCGGCAGGAATTGCACATGAAATCCGGAACCCCCTTACTACTATAAAGGGGTTTGTCCAGCTGCTTACTGAATCTGCCAAAGACCGTGTATTTGAAGATACCATACTGGATGAAATAGACCGGATCAATTTTATTGTCAGCGAATTTATGGTGTTTGCCAAGCCTCACACAATATATTTTCAGGAGTGCAATGTCACAGAAATCCTTAGAAGTGTCATCAAATTTCTCCAGGCAGAGGCCCACCTTAAAAATGTTGTGCTGTGCCATGATTTCCCTGAACATGACATGATGATATCTGGTGAGAAGAACCAGCTGAAGCAGGTATTTTTAAATATTATTAAAAATGCGATAGAATCTATGCCCGGCGGGGGAAATGTAAGAATATCCATTACGGAAAATGAATTTGAAAAGCATATTATCATTAAAGACCATGGTGTTGGAATCAGTGAACAAGAGGTGAGAAAGCTGGGTGAACCGTTTTTTACGACTAAAACGGGAGGAAACGGCCTTGGCCTAATGGTGAGCTATAAAATCATTCAGAATCATAAAGGAATGATATCGGTTCACAGTGAATTAAATAAAGGGACTGCATTCAAAATCTCTTTTCCGGGCAATCCCCGCAAAAAGCTTGAAATGCCAAGAGAAGAATCAGATTTATCAAGCATGAATGGACAGCAGTAACAGGTTGAGTAAGGTTCACTTTATAAAACCATGTGAAAAAGGTACATCCCAGCATGCTGGAATGTACCTTTTTATTGTACGATTTATTTAATGACCTGCAGTGCTTTAGGATATCTTGTAAGAATCTCATAGCCATTCTCTGTTACAAGAACATCATCCTCAATCCTTACGCCTGCTACATCAGGCACGTAAATACCGGGTTCAATGGTATAAACCATGCCAGGCTGAAGAATGAGCGGGTTCGTTTCAGTCAGCGAAGGGTATTCATGGACACTGATGCCAAGACCGTGTCCAAGCCGGTGAGGGAAATATTCTCCATACCCGCTTTCGCTTATGATATTTCTTGCTGTAAGGTCAATTTCAGAGCATGATACACCTGGTTTACTTGCTGCAACCGCTGCTTCCTGTGCCTTCAGGACCGTTTCATAAATATCTCTCTGCTTGTCGCTGATATCTCCATAAGCAACCGTTCTTGTGATATCAGAACAATATCCTTTATAAACCACACCTAAATCAAATAAGACGAGATCTCCCCGCTTGATCTTATTTAATCCTGGTGTTCCGTGCGGTGCTGCTGCATTTGCACCGGTCAGTACAAGCGTTGAGAAGGACATTTTGTTGATGCCGGATTTTTTAAGCTCAAATTCAATCGCAGCAAGGATTTCCATTTCGGTTTTTCCTTCGCTGATTTCATTTACGCCTGTTTCAACTGCCAAATCAGCTAACCTGCATGCTTCTCTTATTATATCCAATTCGTCAGCTGTTTTGACCATGCGCAGATGGCGAAGCTTTTCCTCAGCCGATACGAGTTCAGGGGCAGAAAAAACGTTTTGTATTTTTTCATAGCGTTCCACATTCATATGCTCTTTTTCAATTGCAGCCTTTTTTACAGTAACAGAGCGGCGTTTAAGTGAACGCTGAATTTCATCCCATGGATCTTCAATATCTGTATAGCCGATAATTTCACCCTGCCATCCAGCTTTTTTTGCTTCTTCAACCTCCATCTTCGGGCAAACAAGGAAAGGTTCTGCATTAGGGAAAACGGCAAGTGCAAGCAATCTTTCATGGGGATCGCTTAAAAAGCCGCTGCAGTAAAAAACATTTTCAGGTGAGGTAATAAATGCTGCATCGGTTTCTGTGCTGTGAAGCCAGTTTTGAATTTCACTAATTCTATTATTCATGTTTATACCTCCGTAATTCTTTTACATTGACCATACCAATAAGAAAAATGATTGTAAACTGTCAGATATCTAAAATGTTGAAGCCTACTGTTTGAATAGTTGCCGGAAAACTTGTTTAATGATTACTATAGCCAGTTTTAACTCATGAAAGGGAGGATTTTAAATGAAGGTATCATTTCATGGACACTCTATTGTCCAAATTGAAACAAACGGCAAAACCATTTTATTTGATCCATTTATCACGGGCAATGAATTGACTGACCTGAAACTCGAAGACGTCAAACCCGATGTTATTATTTTAACCCATGGACATGGAGATCATATTGGGGATACGGTTGAATTGGCCAAAAAAAATAACTCGCTGGTCATCGCTGTCGCGGAACTTGCGGCGTATATCGGATGGCAGGGAGTTGAAAAAACCCATGGCATGAGCATCGGCGGCGCTTATCAATTTGATTTCGGCAAGGTTAAATTGACCCCTGCTTTCCATGGCACAGGCTTAATGACCGAGGATCAGCAAATCATTTATCTGGGCATGCCGGCGGGAGTATTGTTCACCGCAGAAGGAAAAACGGTTTATCATGCCGGTGATACCGCTTTATACTCTGATATGAAACTGATTGGAGAGCGGCACCCAATCGATCTTGCATTCCTGCCAATCGGGGACAATTACACCATGGGTCCTGAAGATGCAGCCGCAGCAGCAGAGTTCCTGCAGGCAAAACAGGTTGTCCCGATGCATTACAATACGTTTCCTCCAATTAAGCAGGATCCGCATAAATATGCTGAGATGCTTAAGCCGGGCATCGCAAAGGTGCTTGAGCCTGGAGAAAGCATCGAATTATAAAAATGACGTGCCAGGCCCTGAAACAGGGCCTGGTTTATTTAGTTACCGGGAGAAGGAGCGCTGCAAGTCCATGCCTTTATATAGAACTCTATATCTCCATCACGTTTCAGATGGTGTCTTTTTTAGGGGGGAGCCGCATAGAATAGTAGGGAGCATTTTTAAACAAGAGGGGGATGAAGGATGAAACAGCGGCTATTGCTATGCCTGCTGCTTTGCGGGGTTCTCTTATATTACGCTGCACCAAGGCTCTCGTTTGAACAGGGCGGAGCACAAAGTGCATTTGCAGGTACATGGCTGGTTTTTGCCTTTTGTGCGGCTGCAGGGAATCTTACAGGCATGCTCTATACACCTAAAAAACGAAACCGGATAAGCAAGGAAAAGCGGCCAGGAAAGAAAAGAGTCCATTATTATCAGTAGGTCCGTTGTATAGGCAGTTATTTCACCTTATAATATAGTAAAAGGATTACTAAAAAAGGGTGAAAAGCTTGGCCACAAAGCATGAACAAATCTTGAAACATATCGACGGGCTCCCTGTCGGTGAAAAAATATCAGTCCGCCAGATTGCTAAAGCGCTGAGCGTAAGTGAAGGGACGGCTTACAGAGCAATTAAAGAAGCGGAAAACCAGGGATATGTAAGTTCTATCGAACGGGTCGGGACCATCCGGATCGAACGGAAAAAGAAAGAAAATATTGAAAAGCTCACCTTTGCCGAGGTTGTCAACATTGTGGATGGACAAGTATTGGGCGGAAGGGCTGGCCTCCATAAAACGCTCAATAAATTTGTCATTGGCGCCATGAAGCTCGAGGCCATGATGAGATATACAGATGCGGGAAACCTCCTTATTGTCGGAAACCGCACACAGGCACATGAACATGCCCTAAAAGCAGGAGCAGCTGTTCTGATTACAGGCGGATTTGATACAGATGAAAGTGTAAAAAAGCTTGCGGACGAGCTTGAAATGCCAGTCATATCAAGCAGCTATGATACCTTTACAGTAGCAACAATGATCAATCGCGCCATATATGATCAGCTGATCAAAAAGGAAATTCTGCTGGTCGAGGATATCCTTACGCCTATTTCTGAAACGGTGTTTTTAAAGACAAACGATACGATCGACACATGGTTGAATTTGAATAAAAGCACGACACACAGCCGTTTTCCTGTTGTGGATGATTCTATGAAAGTGCAGGGAATGGTGACTTCAAAGGATGTACTTGGCCAGGATACACATCTTCAAATGGACCGGGTCATGACAAAAAGCCCGATGACAGTAGGGCCGAAAACAAGCGTGGCATCATCTGCGCACATGATGGTCTGGGAAGGCATTGAATTGCTGCCGGTTGTGAATGACAGCCATCTCCTTCAGGGAATTGTCAGCAGGCAGGATGTACTGAAAGCCCTGCAGATGAGCCAGAGGCAGCCCCAGGCTGGAGAAACGATCGATGATACAATAACAAGCCAGCTGATGATGGCAGGCAGCCGGGCAAAAGGAGACGAGTCATATCGCTGCGAAGTTACGCCGCAGATGACAAATTATCTGGGTACCATATCAAACGGGGTGTTTACCACCCTTGTGACAGAATCAGCGAATCGTGTCCTCCGTGGCTATAAGCGGGGCGACCTTGTAGTAGAAAATATGACGATTTACTTTATTAAGCCAGTCCAGATTGAAAGTATGCTTGACATTCATCCAAGGGTTCTTGAAGTCGGGCGGAAGTTCGGTAAGGTGGACGTAGAAGTGTTTAACGAAGGAAGGCTAGTGGGGAAAGCGATGCTTACCTGCCAGCTGCTTGATCGGTCATAGCAGAAGGGATGGTCAAAGGGAAAACCCTGCGGCCATCCTTTTCTTCTAGGCTTTATGGGAGCTTTCGGCTTCTCTAATTGCATGCGGCAGATAAAACGTGTACATTTTATATCCGCCCCATATGCTGTTTCCGCCAATGATTACAAAGATTGCGGCTATGAAATAAGCAAGAGGTGCCTGATAGACGGCAATCAGATACACTCCGAAAAGGGCAACAAATAATCCAAGGGCAATAGAAGATTTTCCAGAAATCCATTTTTTCTCCATAGGCTTCCTGGTCCTCGCGGATTTATATTTGTAAAAGAAATAGAAAGAAAGTGAAATAACTATAGAAACTATGAGAATCGGCATATTTTAAATCCCCCAAACCATATTATACGTTTCCATTGTAACGGCTAACAAAAGGGAAAGCTACAATAAAGTGAAAACTCAGACAGCGGGGGCTTCACTGATATCCGATGAGGATAAATGACAATCATTCTTTTCATGATATTCTTTTTTTGCTTAAATAGACTGTAAGACATACCGCTTTTGCAAAAGAGGGCTGCCATGCCTGATTATCATGAAGAACATTTGAAAGGGGAATTGAAATGAAGGACAAAATACTAAGTGAAATAAAACGCTATCAAACCATCATTCTTCACCGCCATGTCCGGCCGGATCCTGATGCATATGGGTCACAGGGAGGGCTTGCTGAGATTCTTAAGGCTTCATTTCCTGAGAAGAATATTTATACTGCGGGAAAAGAAGAAGAATCGCTGAATTATTTGATGAGGCTGGATGATATCCCCGATGAAGTCTATAAGGATGCGCTTGTTATCATTTGCGATACAGCCAACTTTGACCGGATTTGTGACAAACGATGCACGCTAGGAGATAAAATAATAAAAATTGATCATCATCCAAATGAAGATCCTTACGGAGACCTGGTATGGGTTGATACATCTGCAAGCTCTGCCAGTGAAATGATTTATGAATTCTATTTGTCCGGCAGAGATCAGGGCCTGAAGCTCAACGATTCGGCAGCACGCCTGCTTTTTGCGGGAATTGTAGGTGACACCGGAAGATTTTTGTATCCAAGCACAACGGAAAAAACCTTTACATACGCAGGCGAATTGATACATTATCAGTTTTCGCGCCCTCAATTGTTTAATGAAATGTATGATGTCAGTGAAAATATTGTTCGTCTGAATGGGTATGTGCTGCAGAATTTTGAAATCCTTACAAATGGTACAGGCAAAATGGTGATTACAAAAGAGATTATGGATCAATTCAATGTTGTCCCTTCAGAAGCATCCTTGCTCGTCAGCTCGCTTGGTGCAGTAAAAGGAGTCAAAACATGGGTTTTCTTTATCGAAGAGGAAAAAGAGATCCGTGTCCGCCTGCGCTCTAAAGGGCCAGTCATCAATACCATAGCCAAAAAATACAGAGGCGGAGGACATCCCCTTGCGGCTGGAGCTTCCATTTACTCCTGGGAAGAAGCAGAAGAGGTTTTAAAGGATATGGAGCTTGCGAGCCTCCAGGGCTGAATTTTCCATAAAAAAGCGTTGGACTCCGGGGATGGGAGCCAACGGCGCTTATGCTTTTTATGTAATCCAGCTTCAGCGCCTAGCCTCTCGAGGTCATAAGTGAATTGAAGGCAAAGAGCGCCTTCTATTCTTATGTGTCTTATGCTGGTCGAAGGCCCCCAGGATGGGGGTCACAAAGACGTTGCCGCAGGACGCGGCGTTCTTAGTCTTTGATCCTCTAAACAGGCGCTTATGCTTTTTCTATGTAATCCAGCTTCAGCGCCTAGCTTGCTGAGGCCTGCAGGACGCAGGTCATGAAGGCGTTTCTGCAGGATGCAGAGTAATTAGCCTTCGTTCCTTGTAAGATGTTTTGTCTTAGAAGGCAAAGAACCGCCTTCTAAGGCCAAAACCCTATTTGCTTCGCAAGCTGACCAAGGCGCTTCCGCTTTTTCTATAGCCTTTTAAGTTTGATTTCTATATACATGTTGCTGTAGAAAAGTATTTCGCTTACTTCCAGGGCGTATCTTTTTTTGTTGATTTCCAGTATTTTGTTTTCTATGGATTTTTTCAGCAGCATTTTTCCTTTGAAGACGGTGTCTACGTTTTTTGCTATTAATGATTTTAGATCTTCAATGAGTGCATCTTCTGCTTCCGCTACGCTAAGTTTATCAAGTCCATATGTTTCGCCGTTTGTTATTGTGACTTTCACATCCTGGATGGAGAGCCCCTGTTCGGTTTCATCATTTAATTTGTTTAAGTCATGCTCCCAGACGGCGTTTTTTATTTTCAATTCATGTATCGTTTTCTGCTGGGCCTTGAGTGTAGTGATTTGCTTTTCCTGCTGTACACCAAACATATACAAAAAAATCAGCCAGCTGGTTACCCCTCCAATGACAGCTCCTGCAAAAAAACGCTGCCATGCGGGACGCCTGTATAAGGGAGGGATTCTCATGATGAAATATGTTCCTGAGTAAGCCAGTTGATGATCAATGCGCCTGTCTGTGCACCTCCAAGCGCAGATAAAATCAGCAGGAATTGCTTTAGAATGTCTTTTGTGGCGCCGTTAAAAATGCCCCTTTCAAAAGCATAAACTGTATCAAAGGTTCCGCCGATTGCAGCAATGATGGCCCAGATCCTTAAAGAATCCGACAGGCGGTGTATGGATGACAATGGAGCCTGTCCTGTAAAAAATGCCGCAAGCCCCCCGATTAAAGAGCCTCCAAGAAGAACACCGAAGGATATAAAGTAACTGTTCAGAAAAGCAGGAAAAAATGCTTCTTTCATTTTCATCATCCCTCATTAAGAATTTCTATATAAATTATGTATATGGATGGAGGACAAACAATATGATTGCCCTTGCAGGCATAATCCAAAATGAGAACGTATTTTCTTTTTTTATCTAATGCCTCTATAATAAAGCTAAAAGGAAGCCGCAGAAGGTAGGTGTAAACATGTTCGTACCTCTTCATATACAAAGTGCATACAGCTTGCTGACAAGCACTGTAAGAATCAAGGAACTTGCAGCGCTTGCGAAGGAACAGGGATACAAAGC
Source organism: Bacillus sp. OV322 (assembly GCF_900112495.1). Classification (GTDB taxonomy): domain Bacteria; phylum Bacillota; class Bacilli; order Bacillales; family DSM-1321; genus Peribacillus. The sequence goes on along the minus strand of NZ_FOMA01000004.1, from coordinate 385,186 downwards.
GCTAGCATTAACAGACCGGAATGTGATGTACGGATCTCTGTACTTTTATAAAGAATGCAAAAAGCTCGGGATCAAGCCTATTATTGGCCTGCTGGCTGATATATTGGATGAAGCTGAGGAATCGTTCCCGATGATATTACTGGCAGAAAATAATGACGGTTATCAAAACCTATTAAAAATAAGCAGTGCTATTAAAACCAAGTCCCCCAAAGGCCTTCCGTATAAATGGCTTAAAGCATACTCCAGGGGCCTGATTGCTATTTCACCGGGTGCTGAAGGGAAAATAGAAAACCTGTTAGCAGAAAATCAGGAGGAAAAAGCCTATGAAGCTGCTGGTTTGTTTGCAGATATATTTGGGCCCCGGCGCTTCTTTCTGTCCATTCAGCGCCAATCGACTGCCGCAAAGAGTGAAATGGAGGCGAAAATCGGCCAGCTGGCCGCAAATCAGGGATTGGATATTATTGCAACAAACCCAGCCTTTTACCTTATGAAAGAAGATGCCATGTCCCAGGAGGTTCTGCTTGCCATCAAAAACGGCGCAAAACTTTCAGAGGATGACCGTGAAAGACTTCCTTCCCATGAATTTTATTTGAAGGATCCCAGAGAAATGGCCGAGCTGTTTCAGGATTGCCCTGAAGTGCTTGAAAATACCCTGAAGATTGCTGCAAGATGCCAGGTTGATATTGCTTTTAATCGCCCCCTTCTTCCTCAATATCCTGCAGAGCCTGGTGTATCTTCTGATGAATTGCTGAAATTAATTTGTGAAAAGGGGCTGGAAAAAAGAAGGCCGCAAGCACCGCGTTCATATATGGAAAGACTTCATTATGAGCTGGATATTATAAAAAAAATGAATTTCAGCGACTATTTTCTGATTGTATGGGATTTTATGAAATTTGCCCGGCAAAAGGGCATCCTGACTGGTCCTGGACGGGGATCGGCTGCAGGATCAATGGTTGCCTACGTATTATCGATCACAGAAGTTGATCCGATTGAGCACCATTTATTATTTGAGCGGTTTCTGAATCCTGAACGTGTTTCCATGCCGGATATCGACATCGATTTTCCTGATAACCGCAGGGAAGAAGTGATCTCCTATGTCGCGTCAAGATACGGTGAGTTCCATGTTGCCCAAATTATAACCTTCGGGACACTGGCGGCAAAAGCAGCTTTGCGTGATACAGGAAGGGCATTTGGGCTTAACCCTAAGGAACAGGAAACCATCTCGAAAATGATTCCTGGCAGGACAGGCATTTCCCTGAAGGATGCTTTAGGGGAATCAAAGGCTCTCCGGGAATTTGTGAATCAGAGTGAGCTGAATAAAAAGCTTTTTGATACAGCTTCAAAGCTTGAAGGGCTTCCGAGGCATACTTCGACACATGCAGCAGGGGTTGTAATCAGCGGACAGCCGCTTACTGACCTGATTGCTATCCAGGAAGGACATGCAGGCATACATCTTACTCAATTCCCAATGGACCTTCTTGAAGAACTGGGGCTGTTGAAAATGGATTTCCTCGGCCTTCGCAACTTAACCCTGATAGACCTGATTATATCCGCCGTTCAAAAGAATACCGGCCAGAAAATTGATATTGCCAGCCTCCCGCTTAAGGATGAAAAAACATTCAGGCTTTTAAGCAAAGGAGAGACAACAGGGGTTTTTCAGTTTGAATCGGATGGAATACGAAATGTGCTGAAAAGGCTGAACCCTACGGACTTTGAAGATATCGTGGCCGTTAATGCCCTGTACCGTCCGGGCCCGATGGAAAACATCCCTCTCTTTATCCAGCGCAAGCACGGGATGGCTGAAGAAACGTATCCTATTCCTGAACTGAAGGAAATATTGAAAGACACATATGGAGTCATTGTCTATCAGGAACAGATCATGCAAATAGCTTCTGCAATGGCTGGTTTTACACTTGGACAGGCAGATTTGCTGAGAAGGGCCGTTTCCAAGAAAAAGAAAGACATTCTTGACCAGGAAAGGCAGCATTTTATAAAAGGGGCGCTCATGCAGGGATATAAGGAACATGCTGCATCCGAAATCTATGATCTGATTGTGAAGTTCTCTAATTATGGATTTAACCGGAGCCATGCTGTTGCGTACAGTATGATTGCCTACCAGCTGGCATACCTTAAGGCACATTATCCCTCTTATTTCATGGCAGCGCTTATGACATCTGTAATCGGCAATGAAGATAAAATAAGCCAGTACGTCCGGGAATCAAGAAAGTTAGGAATCCAGGTGCTCCCTCCTTCTATAAATAGCAGCGGCTTCCCTTTCAAGGCTGATAAGGAATCGATTCTCTTTAGCCTTGGTCCAATCAAAGGAATAGGCGGAGCAGTGCTTAAAGAAATATTTTCTGCCAGAAGACAAAAGAAATTTGAAGATCTTTTCGACTTTTGTCTCCGGGTATCAGGAAAGGCTGTGAACAGAAAAATTCTTGAAGCACTTGTCCATTCGGGAGCATTTGATGAATTCGGAAAAGACAGGGCAACACTGCTGGCCAGCCTGGATGTTGCGCTAAGCCATTCGGAGCTGGTCAATCCTGACGACAGCCAATTTGATTTCTTTGAAAGCAGCGAATTTTCCCTGAAGCCAAAGTATATTGAAGTGGATCCTATCAGACTTGAAGATAAACTTTATTATGAAAAAAACGCACTCGGTTTTTATTTGTCGAACCACCCTGTAACGGGGTACAGAAATGTATTCAGCCACTTTGGAGCCGTCTCCATAGATGAGGCCATCATTTCAAAAGAACCGAAAATTTTCCTTGGGGTTTATATCACCTCAGTAAAGACCATCCGTACAAAAAAAGGTGAAGTGATGGCCTTTCTGTCTGTCAGTGATGAAAATGGCGATTTAGAGGCTGTTGCATTCCCAAATGTTTATTCAAAGCATTCCTCTGTCTTAAGCAATGGAGAAATCCTGATGATCCAGGGAACCATGGAGGAACGGGACGGCAAAAAGCAGCTGATCATCCATGATGCATATAAACTTGAAAAGCTTTACCGTATGATGGAAGAAGATAAAACAAGGCTGTTTATAAAGATTGAGCAGGACAAGCAGACAAACCCGATTCTGCAGAAAATAAAGCAGGCACTGCTCAAGCATCCCGGAACCACACAAGTGATGCTTTATTATGAAAGCGAAGAAAGATATGTGCAGCTTTCCCTGAGGGATTGGGTCACGCCATCCAGGGAATTGCTGGCAAGGCTTGAGACAATTGCCGGAGAAGGAAACGTCATTCTTCAGCAAGAATAGCTGTTACAAGCAAGATAGTTATGTTAATATGTATTATGTATTTGTGTGGTCAGACCACTTTTAAATGGAACTCATTCATCATATTTATGATTATATCTATCTAGTTCAAGGAGTGAAGACATTGACACTAAGAGAAGAAGCACTGCATATGCACCGCGTCCATAAAGGGAAGCTTGAGACGGTATCTAAAGTACCCGTAAGGAACGCAGAAGACTTGAGCCTGGCGTATTCTCCAGGAGTTGCGGAGCCGTGCAAGGAGATTTACGATAAACCAGACACGGTATATGACTACACAATGAAAGGCAATACAGTGGCAGTTATTTCTGACGGAACAGCAGTCCTTGGGCTGGGCAATATCGGGCCAGAGGCTGCCTTGCCGGTTATGGAAGGAAAAGCCGTGCTGTTTAAAAGCTTTGCAGGTGTTGATGCTTTTCCTTTGTGTCTGAAAACAACAGATGTGGATAAAATAATAGAAACTGTCAAACTCCTTGAACCAACATTTGGCGGCGTCAACCTAGAGGATATAGCAGCTCCTAACTGCTTTGAAATTGAAGAAAGACTGAAGAAGGAAACAAATATCCCGATTTTTCATGATGATCAGCATGGGACAGCAATCGTTACAGTTGCCGGACTTGTGAATGCCTTGCGAATCACAGGGAAAACCATGTCTGAAATCAAGGTTGTCGCAAGCGGAGCAGGTGCCGCAGGAATCGCTATAATAAAGCTTCTGTATCATTATGGGGTACGTGATATCATTATGTGCGATTCAAAGGGCGCCATTTTTGAAGGGCGCACATTCGGCATGAATGATATTAAGGATCAGATAGCGAAAGTTACCAACCGCAGCAAACTCCAGGGAAGCCTTGAAGAAGTGATTAAGGGAGCCGACGTGTTCATCGGAGTTTCAGTGGCTGGGGCATTGTCCAAAGAAATGGTTGCTTCCATGAATGAAGATCCGATTATATTTGCGATGGCTAACCCTGATCCTGAAATCATGCCGGAAGAGGCTAAGGCTGCAGGCGCTAAGGTAGTGGGAACCGGCCGTTCGGATTTCCCGAATCAAGTTAATAATGTTCTTGCATTCCCAGGCATTTTCCGGGGGGCGCTGGACGTGCGCGCTACCCATATAAATGAAAAAATGAAAGTGGCTGCGGTCGAAGCGATTGCCGGACTTATCCGGAAAGAAGAGCTTCACTCCGACTATGTCATTCCAGCTCCTTTTGACGAAAGAGTGGCGCCTGCCGTGGCTGCAGCAGTAGCACAAGCAGCCATGGAAACCGGCGTTGCAAGAATCAAAGTGGACCCGGAAGAAGTGAAAGAAAGAACCAGGAAGCTGGCAAGTATCGGAAAAAGCGGGGAATGAGTGATTTGGGCACTTCAAATCAATCTACAAAGATTTACTTGGATGTAGTTGAAAAGATCCGGTGCATGATGGAAGAAGATCATTTAATTCCCGGTGACAAACTGCCTTCTGAGAGGGAGCTGTCGGAGCGCTTGAATGTGGGGCGTTCTTCAGTCCGGGAAGCCCTGCGGTCACTGGAGCTCCTTGGGCTCATTGAAACCCGCAGAGGGGAAGGCACATTTATCAAGGATTTTCAGGAGCACAAGCTGGTAGAGCTTCTCGGGACCTTCTTTCTGCAGAATTCAAAGGTAAAAGAAGATTTGGAAGAAACCAAAGTGCTGATTGAAATTGATTGTTTGAGGATCATCATAAGCACTTCATCCGATGAAACACTTAGAAATTTGGCGGCTTGGACCGAACAAAATGAATTTGATGATGAAATGTTTTTTAAACATATATCAGAAATTAACCATAACCGATTAATCGGGAGAATCTGGAGCATAGTAAATACCTATTCAAAGGCAGCCCGGACAATATCTGAAAGAGCAAAAGGGGATGAATATTATTCCCTGGTGAAAGCCCTTCTAGAAAGAAATGAAGAAGAAGCGATTCATATTTATCTTCACAAAATCAGGAATATGTCGAAGAGTGTTTGACAGTGTTTTACAAGTTTCTTGCTTTGTTTCTGTTAAAGTAAGGGACAGGCCTTGCACTGAAGATAATTAGCGGCAAAGGGAGGATTCAGCTTGCTTAAAGAGTTATTTACAAAAAGCAAAAAAAAGAAGTATGCAACCATTCCTTCAGAACGTGATAAGCATGATGTTCCGGAAGGCATCATGACAAAATGCCCGAAGTGCAAAAAAATCATGTATACAAAGGAATTAATGAAGAATGAAAAGGTGTGCCTGCACTGCGGCCACCATCATACCATGACAGCATACGAAAGAATCGGAAGCCTGTTCGACCAGGACAGCTTTACAGAAATTGATGCAGACATGGTTTCAGTGAATCCGCTCGATTTTCCCGACTACATGGAGAAAGTTGAGAAAGACAGAAAGAAGACAAACATCAATGAAGCCGTTGTAACAGGAATCGGGAAGATAAACGGATACCAGACAGCAGTGGCAATCATGGATGCAAGCTTCCGTATGGGCAGCATGGGTTCCGTTGTGGGCGAAAAAATCACAAGAGCCATAGAAAAAGCGGGTGAACTGAAGATTCCATTCATCATCTTTACCGCTTCCGGCGGTGCAAGGATGCAAGAAGGCGTTTTAAGCCTGATGCAAATGGCCAAAACAAGTGCCGCACTTAAGATGTTCAGTGATGAGGGCGGGCTTTTCATTTCGATTATGACTCACCCGACTACGGGCGGTGTATCTGCAAGCTTTGCTTCACTTGGTGATATTAACCTGGCAGAGCCAGGCGCACTTATTGGATTTGCAGGCAGGAGGATTATTGAACAGACCATTCGGGAAGAGCTTCCTGAGGATTTCCAGACCTCCGAGTTTTTGATGAAGCATGGCCAGCTGGACGCGGTTATATCACGTCTGGAAATGAAGGACAAATTAACAACCATACTTAAGTTACATGTACCAGGTGGTGAAGAACGATGATTGGCGAACTAGAGTTTGAACGTCCGGTAACGGAGCTCCGTAAAAAAATCGACGAGCTCAGAGATATTACGAACGATGCCGAAGTGGATCTTTCATCTGAGATAGAAAAGCTTGAAAAGCGTCTGGAAAGCCTTGAAACAGAGATTTATGAAAATATGAAGCCATGGGACCGTGTCCAGGTGGCGAGGCATCCTGCACGCCCGACCTCTCTTGATTATATTGAAAGATTGTGCACCAATTTCCTCGAGTTCCATGGAGACCGGTATTATGGGGATGATGAAGCAATTGTGGCTGGCATTGCCGAATTTGAAGGCAAGCCCATTACAATCATCGGCCATCAAAGAGGAAAAGATACAAAGGAAAACATCCGCAGGAATTTTGGTATGCCTCATCCGGAAGGCTACCGTAAAGCCCTGCGCCTTATGAAGCAGGCAGAAAAGTTCCATCGCCCGATTGTCTGCTTTATTGATACAAAAGGTGCATTCCCCGGAAAGGCAGCAGAGGAGCGGGGCCAAAGTGAAGCTATTGCCAAGAATTTATTCGAGATGGCCGGGCTTGAGGTTCCTATCATTTGCATCGTAATCGGGGAAGGCGGAAGCGGAGGAGCCCTTGCACTGGGTGTTGGAGACCGCATTCATATGCTTGAAAACTCCACGTACTCCGTCATATCACCGGAGGGTGCAGCTGCATTGCTCTGGAAAGATGCCGCACAGGCAAAAAGAGCCGCTGAAACCATGAAGATTACTGCCCCTGATTTACACGAGCTAGGTGTCATAGATGAAATCATTCCTGAGGTTAAGGGAGGAGCGCACCGCAACATGGATGAGCAGGCAGAATCAATCCGGGAAGTACTGGCTTCATCGCTTGCTGAATTATCATCTTTAAGCGGTTCGGAGCTTGTGAATCAGCGGTATGCCAAGTATAAGAAAATCGGAAAGTATTCCTTTGAGGAATCACTGACGAAAGCAGAAAAATAAAGGGATCATACGACCTTAAATGATGCTTTAAAACGTGTTGCCTGAGGCGGCACGTTTTTTCCTCTTATAAACATGGGTAAAGAAACAGTTATTGAGGAAAAATAAAAAATAAAGGCAGTCTGCATATCACCCCCGTGCAGGACAGGGGGATGCAGAAAAAATATATCTGCTTTTACTTCTCATTATTCCTGAAATAATGTAGTCTTAAAGAGTCTATTGCAGAATTGATTGTAACAATACTTTGTAGTATGAACTCCGGGAATAACTGCTTCGGCAGTCTAAATCATAATGATCTTAATATTTGCACACATGTTAAGAAGAGGTGATTTTGCTTGAGAAAAATAGGTGTACTGACAAGTGGGGGAGATTCTCCGGGTATGAATGCAGCAATCCGTGCTGTAGTCCGGAAGGCAATATTCCATAATATTGAAGTATATGGTATTTATTACGGCTATCAAGGTTTGATTTCAGGGGATATTAGGAAGCTTGAAATCGGCTCTGTAGGGGATATTATACACAGGGGCGGTACCATGCTGCATTCAGCGCGCTGCCTTGATTTCAAAACCGAGGAAGGCCAGCTGAAGGGCATTGAACAGCTGAAAAAGCACGGCATAGAAGGATTGGTTGTGATTGGCGGAGATGGCTCCTACCGGGGAGCTGGCGCGCTGACCGAAAGAGGATACCCTTGCATTGGAGTACCCGGAACTATTGATAACGATATTCCCGGAACGGATTTCACCATAGGATTTGATACAGCTTTGAATACGGTGATTGATGCTATTGATAGAATCAGGGACACAGCAACATCCCACGAAAGGACATATGTCGTGGAAGTTATGGGACGGGACGCAGGAGACCTGGCTTTGTGGGCGGGGCTTGCTGGCGGAGCAGAGACCATTCTATGTCCTGAGTGCGAATATAACATGGAGGAGCTTATTGCAAAGCTCATAAGGGGAAAAGAACGCGGCAAAAAACACAGCATCATCATAGTGGCAGAGGGCGTAGGCAGTGCCGTGGATATTGCTAGGGAAATTGAAGCAGAAACGCACTTTGATACACGTGTGACCGTTTTGGGGCACGTGCAGCGCGGAGGTTCGCCATCAGCAAATGACCGTGTGCTTGCAAGCAGGCTTGGGGCACATGCCGTAGAGCTGCTCATGGAAGGCAAAGGCGGCCGGGCGGTGGGCCTTGAAAAAAACCAGCTTGTTGACTATGATATCATTGAAGTTTTGTCCCATAAACATGCTATCGACAGGAAAATGTACGATCTTTCTTCCGAACTGTCCATCTAATGCAATTACATAATTTTCTAATAAAACAGGAGGTAGTTTTAAATGCGCAAAACTAAAATAGTTTGTACGATTGGCCCGGCAAGTGAAAGTGTAGAAAAATTAAGCCAGCTTATTGAGGCAGGCATGAATGTATCCCGCCTTAATTTTTCCCATGGTGACCATGAGGAGCATGGACAAAGAATCATAAACATCCGTGAAGCTGTCAAGCAAACCGGCAAGCAGGTTGCAATTCTTTTGGATACAAAAGGACCAGAAATCCGCACGAACAACATGGAAAACGGAGCAATTGAATTAACGGCAGGTTCAAACATCATTGTATCTATGACAGAAGTTTTGGGAACTGCTGATAAGTTTTCTATTACTTATGAGGGATTAATCGATGACGTTCACGTTGGTTCAAAAATTCTTCTTGATGATGGATTGATCGGCCTTGAGGTTACTGAAATCAATTATGGCCAAAAAGAAATTCATACGAAGATTTTAAACAGCGGTGTGCTTAAAAATAAAAAAGGCGTTAACGTTCCAGGTGTATCTGTCAAACTTCCGGGGATCACGGAAAAAGATGCACAGGATATCATTTTTGGAATTGAACAGGGAGTTGACTTCATTGCTGCTTCCTTCGTCCGCAGAGCTTCTGACGTGCTTGAGATTCGTGAACTGCTTCAGCAGCACAACGCTCCGCATATCCAGATCATCCCTAAGATCGAAAACCAGGAGGGTGTGGACCGGATTGATGAAATTCTTGAAGTTTCAGATGGCCTGATGGTTGCACGCGGTGATCTTGGCGTAGAAATCCCTGCAGAGGAAGTTCCTCTTGTACAAAAGCAATTGATCAAGAAATGCAACAGCTTAGGAAAACCTGTCATCACTGCTACACAAATGCTTGATTCAATGCAAAGAAATCCGCGTCCTACACGCGCTGAAGCAAGTGATGTAGCCAACGCCATATTTGACGGAACGGATGCCATCATGCTTTCAGGCGAAACGGCTGCCGGAACATATCCTGTCGAAGCTGTTCAAACTATGCATAATATCGCTTCACGTGCTGAAAGTGCATTGAATTATAAAGAAATTCTATCAGCAAGAAGCAGGGATAACGGACATAATGTGACAGATGCGATCGGGCAATCGGTTGCGCATACAGCTCTTAACCTGAATGCAGGAGCTATCATTACACCAACTGAAAGCGGCCATACAGCACGCATGATTTCTAAATATCGTCCAAAATCTCCAATCATTGCTGTAACGGCAAATGATTATGTTGTAAGAAGTTTATCTCTTGTATGGGGAGTATACCCTCAGAACGGATCACAGGCTGCAAGTACTGATGAAATGCTTCAATCAGCCATTGATGAAAGCTTGAATTCAGAACTTGTTTCACATGGTGATCTTGTAGTCATTACTGCCGGTGTACCAGTAGGCGAAGCCGGAACAACCAACTTAATGAAGATTCATGTACTTGGCGACGTTTTGATTAAAGCACAGGGAATTGGCAGAAAGTCTGCAAAAGGCAATGTCGTGCTGGCACGCTCTGCGAAAGAAGCTAATGAAAAAGTAAAAGAGGGTTCTGTACTGGTTACAATCGCAACTGATAAAGAAATGATGCCTGCCATTGAAAAATGTTCAGCATTAATTACTGAAGAAGGCGGTTTGACAAGCCATGCGGCTGTTGTCGGCGTAAACCTTGGTATACCTGTAATCGTCGGTGCTGAAAACGCCATGACCCAGCTTCAAAATGGACAAAGAATCACTGTAGATGCAAGCAGAGGCATTGTCTATAACGGTCATGCAAATGTTTTGTAATAAATAACTTTAACAAACGAAACGAAGGCTAAGCTTTCGCTTCGTTTTTTTTGTTTTTTATTTAAATTTTGCTGCAGGTCTAGCCGTAGTTCCGTATTATTCCAAATACTGAATTTAGCACTATGAAGGTTCATATTGTATACTTAAGGCAGTACAAGGTTATTAAAAGGAAATATTCGGGGGTATAACAGATGAAACTTTTTATCTTGTTTTTAATTGCTATGCCAGCTTTAGAAATCACCCTTCTTTTATTGTCAGGAAAAACAATTGGAGTCGGATTTACACTCCTGCTGATCATTGCCACAGGATTGATTGGGGCTTATCTTGCAAAGCAGCAGGGTCTGGAAACAATCAGGAAGGCCCGGGAACAAATGAGCCGCGGCCAAGTGCCGGGAAATCAAGTTATTGATGGGATTTGCATACTTATTGGCGGGACATTCCTGCTGACTCCCGGTTTTGTTTCAGATATTCTTGGCCTTATATTGCTGCTTCCGCCCACCCGTGCCATCATCAAACCGCTGATTATCAGGTGGATCTTGAACAGGATGAATAAAGGGAAGCTCACCATAATCAGATAAACCATTGCTTTTGCAGTTCTTGTACCTTTAGGTGCAGAGGGCGGCAGAAGCTTTTTTTTACCCGTTAAAGTTCTGTGAGCTTGAAGCATTTTGAGGGACAGCTTTTTAGAGAAAAATAGTGGTGCCCGGGGTGAAGTGAGGCAGACATGAAACATCGCCTCCCTTTTTCAGTGGAAGGCGATGTTTTTCATTTTTCTTAATGATTGTTGTTTTTTAATAGGGTTTCATCTTTCATTAGGGTTTCTGCCCATAATGAAATCCCATATATCAGAAAAAACATGCGCTTTTATCAATGTATTGATTATAACCAAAACAACAGGTCCGGCAGCCAGGCCAAGGAAGCCGATTAACTTGAAGCCGGCAAAAAGGGAAACTAATGTAGCCAGGGGGTCCAGTCCGATGCTTGATGAAAGCACTTTTGGCTCCATGAGCTGACGCTGTACTAGCACAATGACATATAATACTGAAAGGCCAATCGCCAGACTTGTATTTCCGGATATCACTTCATAAATGATCCAAGGCACAAAAACGGTGCCAGTTCCAAGGTACGGGAGAAGATCCACAATGCCGCATATCAATGCAATCGTGATGGCGTATTTTACACGAAGGATGAGCAAGCCTATTAATACAATGATGGTTGTTAAGGAAATCAGTGTGAATTGAGCCCGAATAAAACCAAATAGGGCCTTTTTTAAGTCTTCGACGATACGTTTGCCGCTGGAAAAAATTATTGGAGGCAAGATTCTGCCGCTGAAATTTGACATGCGGTACCAGTCTTTGCTGATAAAAAAAGTTGCAAGGAGCGAAAAGATCAATACGGAGGCTGCGTTAGGAAACCAGCCGATGATGGCAGGGATGTTTTGGAAGAAGCCTTGGATGAAGTTCCCGGCAGTGCTGCCTATTTTTTGGCCAACGTTCTGAATGTTATCAAGTATGGTCGTTTGCTGCTTGACATCCAGATTGTTGAACAATACGGCAATTTTGTTATAAAAGGGGATGAGCTGGCCTGCTGCAAAGTCCTCCAAATAATTGATGAGGGTATCAAGATGGGCAGGGACTACACCGCCTAAATAGTCTGCTCCTGATACAATTTCTGCAATTAGTATGGTAATCAGGCCTGCAAACACAGACAAAATGAATGCAATGGAGATAATGACGGCCAATCCTCTTGGCATTCGTCCTTTAATTTCCAGGAAGTCTACCAAAGGATTCATAAAAAAAGCGATGATCATGGCAATAATAAATGGGTATGTATATCTGGAAATGTAAAACAAGACGATTCCGCCTAATGCGATGATTCCCGCCACAATCAAGAAGCGGAGAAACCGGTTCAAAAAAACTGGATTCAAGGCACTTCCCCCCAAGTTTTGCTATAGTTATCATTGTAACTTAGTGCAGGGGACAAAAGAAAGATTAGATTTCAGCCAAGAATGGCCTCTCCATTTACATATAGGTACCTTGGTGATCTAAAAATGTTTCGATTAATTATTTCAAAATAATATTAAAGGAGGATGAAATATGAATGGACCCATCCTGTTTTTGCTTTTGCTTGGAATTATAGGACTGATTGCCAAGAACACGTCGCTGATGTTTGCTGCTGGTTTTCTGCTGCTGATCAAGTTCACGGGACTTTCAGTGAAAGTCTTTCCATACCTGGCGTCGAAGGGAATCAATTTAGGTGTAACTGTTATCACGATAGCTGTGCTTGTCCCGATAGCGAGCGGCGCAATCGGGTTTAAGGAATTGTCAGATGCAGTCAAGTCGCCATATGCCTGGATTGCACTTGCATCCGGGATAGCGGTGGCATTAATCGCTAAAAATGGCCTTACGCTTTTATCAACTGATCCGCAGATTACAGTAGCACTTGCTTTTGGTACGATTCTCGCGGTTGCCCTGTTCAGGGGAGTGGCTGTCGGGCCGCTGATCGGTGCCGGCATTGCTTATATTTTCATGCAAATCTTCAGCGTTGTTAAATAACAAGCAAGGAAAATAAATAAAACGGAGAAAAAAGGAAAGCGGCCAATCCTTTTTTCTCTGTTTCAAGCATGTTTTATCTGGATTATCACGATTTTTTATCATTATACAAAAATCGGCTGAAATTCTTTGTTTGTATTTTTCTAATAAAATAATAATTTTTTCACATTTTATATTCTTTTCATTTCCAAAGTTCTTAATATTGTTTATAATGTTCATGTAACAGTCCCATAACGATTACATGGAAGCAGGTATCCGAACTGCGCTGAAAACCTGGTTTTTCAGGAATGTATAGTTATTGAGCAAGCGCTCGATGGAAAGTTTTAATGCTATGTTTCTAGGGTATTAAATAAATGAGAGTTTAAGTGTTTTGCATTCTGGTTTTTTACAAAAAATGAATGCGCCTTCACTTTGCGCGCTTTCATGCCAGAAGGTCTTAATTCCCCAGAACAGTACATAGCAATAGTTATTAAACCTTCTTGGAAGCGCTGTATTTATACGTAAACGTTATGAGCATAGGGGAATACTCATGAAAAGGAGAGGTTTTGTATGACAGCAACAAAGGGTCTAGAAGGGATTGTGGCTACAACTTCCGCAATCAGTTCCATCATTGATGATACGTTAACATACTCGGGGTATGACATTGACGATCTGGCAGATAATGCGACTTTTGAGGAAGTCATTTATTTACTTTGGCATGGCATCCTGCCTACTAAGAGCCAATTGGAAGAACTGACAAAGCAGCTTGCAGAAAATGCCAGCCTTCCTGAAGAAGTTCTAAACCAATTCAAAACATTTCCAATCGATAAAGTTCACCCAATGGCAGCACTTCGCACGGCAATCTCAAGTTTAGCTCTCTATGACGATGAAGCGGACGCCATGACCGATGAAGCAAACTACCGCAAAGCCATTCGCATACAGGCTAAAATTCCTTCACTGGTTACAGCTTTCGCACGTATCCGCAAGGGCCAGGAGCCTGTCGCGCCGCGTACCGACCTTAGCTTTGCTGCCAACTTCCTATATATGCTAAGCGGAAAAGAGCCTTCCGATATTGAGGAAACAGCTTTCAATAAGGCATTGGTCCTTCATGCCGACCATGAATTAAATGCTTCTACATTCACTGCACGCGTTTGTGTAGCGACTTTATCTGATATTTACTCCGGAGTCACTGCTGCCATCGGCGCCCTTAAAGGCCCATTGCACGGAGGAGCGAATGAAGCAGTTATGAAGATGCTTACAGAAATCGGTTCTGTCGGCCGTGTAGAATCCGTTATAAACGAAAAACTGGCAAACAAAGAAAAAATCATGGGCTTTGGACACAGGGTATACCGCAAAGGAGATCCGCGTGCCAAGCACCTTAAAGAAATGTCCCAAAAGCTGACTGAAATCACAGGACAGCCGGAGTATTATGAAATGAGCGTCAAGATTGAGGATATCGTGACATCTCAGAAAAATCTTCCTCCGAATGTCGATTTCTATTCAGCATCTGTTTACCACAGCCTGGGAATCGATCATGACCTGTTCACGCCGATCTTTGCTGTAAGCCGCACATCCGGCTGGATTGCACATATCCTTGAGCAATATTCAAACAACCGCCTGATCCGCCCGCGTGCTGAGTATACAGGGCCTGGAATGCAAAAATATGTGCCAGTAGAAAAAAGATAATCACAAACTTTTTCTTTTTTAATTAACCATTTATGTAGTAAATTTAAAGGTGTAAGAAAAAGGGCCAAAGGCCTTCCTGTAAGGACAGCCTGCAGCCCTTGATATCTGAAACGGAGGAATTGACATGACACAAGGTGAAAAAATCACAGTTGAAAATGGTACGTTAAATGTCCCTAATAATCCGGTAATTCCATTTATTGAAGGCGACGGAATCGGCCCTGATATCTGGGCAGCGGCTTCCCGCGTTTTAGAAGCGGCAGTTAATAAAGCATATAACGGTGAAAAAAGCATTGTCTGGAAAGAAGTGCTTGCAGGACAAAAAGCTTTTGACAAGACAGGAGAATGGCTTCCTGAAGAAACTCTTGAAGTGATCCGCGAGTATTTCATCGCAATCAAAGGGCCTCTTACTACACCAATCGGCGGCGGAATCCGCTCATTGAATGTAGCTTTGCGCCAAGAGCTTGACCTATTTGTCTGCTTGCGCCCGGTTCGCTATTTCCAGGGTGTCCCTTCACCTGTTAAGCGTCCTGAAGATACTGATATGGTTATCTTCCGCGAAAACACTGAGGATATCTATGCTGGAATTGAATATGCGAAAGGCTCTGATGAAGTGAAGAAACTGATTTCTTTCCTTCAAAACGAACTTGGCGTAAATAAAATCCGCTTCCCTGAAACATCAGGCATCGGAATCAAGCCGGTTTCTGAAGAAGGCACTTCCCGCCTGGTGCGCGCTGCCATCAATTATGCAATTAAAGAAAACCGCAAATCTGTAACACTTGTACATAAGGGCAATATCATGAAATTTACAGAGGGTGCCTTTAAAAACTGGGGTTATGAATTAGCGGAAAAGGAATTTGGAGATAAAGTATTTACGTGGAACCAGTATGACAAGATCAAAGAAGCTGAAGGAACAGATGCAGCCAACAAGGCTCAGTCTGCTGCTGAAGCGGAAGGCAAGATCATCATCAAGGATTCCATTGCGGATATCTTCCTTCAGCAAATCCTTACACGCCCGAAAGAATTCGATGTTGTTGCAACAATGAACTTAAATGGCGACTACATTTCAGATGCACTTGCAGCACAGGTTGGCGGCATCGGTATTGCACCGGGAGCGAACATTAACTATGAAACAGGGCATGCCATTTTCGAAGCTACTCATGGTACAGCTCCTAAATATGCCGGACAAGATAAGGTAAATCCTTCATCTGTCCTTCTTTCAGGCGTATTGCTTCTTGAGCACCTTGGATGGAATGAGGCTGCGAATCTAATTACAGCTTCTGTTGAAAAAACGATTGAATCAAAAGTTGTAACTTATGACTTTGCACGTCTTATGGACGGCGCGACTGAAGTTAAATGCTCTGAGTTTGCAGACGAGCTTATCAAAAATCTTTAATATTATAATCTAATAGCTTCTAGGGGACAGGATGCATTACAATGGTTCTGTCCCCTAGAAGCTTATATTTTCGTTAGCCCTAAAAATGCATGTATCGGATAACTACATAATTCAAGGAGGAAATGCCATGACTAATGCCCGAAAAAAAATATCTGTAATCGGCGGCGGGTTCACTGGTGCGACAACTGCATTTTTACTCGCTCAAAAAGAACTCGGTGATGTAGTTCTTGTTGACGTTCCACAGATGGAAAACCCAACAAAAGGGAAAGCGCTCGATATGCTTGAAGCAAGTCCGGTCCAAGGCTTTGATGCAAATATTACAGGCACATCAAGCTATGAAGATACAGCAGATTCCGATATCGTCATTATTACAGCGGGCATTGCCCGCAAACCAGGCATGAGCCGTGATGATTTGGTTCAGACAAACCAAAAAATCATGAAATCGGTGACCCGGGATATTGTTAAGCATTCTCCAAACACAACAATCATCGTTTTGACTAACCCGGTAGATGCCATGACATACACAGTTTACAAAGAATCCGGCTTCCCGAAAAACCGTGTTATCGGCCAATCGGGAGTTTTGGATACTGCCCGTTTCCGCACATTCATTTCACAGGAATTAAATATTTCAATTAAGGATGTTACGGGATTCGTGCTTGGAGGCCATGGAGATGACATGGTTCCATTAGTGCGCTATTCATATGCTGGGGGAATTCCGCTTGAAACACTAATTTCGAAAGAGCGTCTTGATGCCATTGTTGCAAGAACACGAACCGGCGGGGGAGAGATTGTTAATCTACTAGGAAACGGCAGCGCTTATTATGCTCCTGCTGCAGCTCTTGTGGAAATGGCTGAAGCCATTTTGAAGGATCAGCGCCGCATTCTTCCGACCATTGCCTTCCTTGAAGGTGAATATGGCTTTGATGGAATCTATCTTGGTGTACCGACAATCATCGGTGCCGGCGGAATTGAAAAAATCATTGAACTTGAATTAACAGAAGAAGAAAAAACAGCTCTTTCTAAATCAGCGGATTCTGTTAAAAGTGTCATGAAGGTATTAAATGAATAGGATTTAATGGATAAAGAGACATTGTTCATGTAAAGCTGCTTTTCAAAAAGGCATCTATCTTCAAGGCCGGCTCCCTTATTTAAGGAAGCTGGTTTTTTTTTATTTGGCTCTTTTTTAAGGCTGTTTTCATAAACTTTGTTGCTATGGAACAAGATGGTTGATTTCTGCTCCAGGATGCTCGCTTTCCGCGGGGCGGGCGGTGAGCCTCCTCTGCTGCGCCTGCGGGGTCTCACCTGTCCCGCTCATCCCGCAGGAGTCTCGCACCTTACACTCCAATCAACCTGGCTTAACAATGGTGTTGCCTCGTAGAACTTATTAAAAAACAGCAAACTTAACAAAAATAGCCTTTTGTTTTCATAATAGGGCAAAGAAAATATGGATATGCTAAATTAGCGTTTTCCTTCTCGGTTTTTTTCTTTATAATGAAGGTGGATGATAGGCTCAAAACTTGGGCAGGGGTAATACATACTCAGGAGGATGACATGATAAAGAAAATTCTCGTAGTAGATGATGAAAAATCAATATTGACTCTGCTGCAATACAATCTGGAGCAGGCAGGATATTCAGTGGTCACAGCGATTGACGGAGAAGAAGGCCTGAAGCTTGCCATTGAAGAGAAGCCGGATCTGATTGTACTTGATTTGATGCTGCCGAAGCTTGATGGAATAGAAGTTTGCAAGCAGCTGCGGCAGCAAAAAGTCATGACTCCAATTTTGATGCTTACAGCAAAAGATGATGAATTTGATAAAGTGCTTGGCCTAGAGCTTGGCGCTGATGATTATATGACAAAGCCTTTCAGCCCGCGTGAAGTCGTAGCAAGGATAAAAGCCATTTTGAGGCGGTCGCAGTTTCAGCCTGAAAAAGCCGAAGAAGATAACAGTGATGATGAGCTCATTAAACTCGGCGGTTTAAAAATATATCCTGAACGCTATGAAGCATTTTTTGAAGGAAATCTGCTTGAGCTGACTCCTAAGGAGTTTGAATTGCTGATGTACCTGGCTAAGCATAAAGGAAGAGTGCTCACCCGGGATCAGCTGCTTAGCGCGGTCTGGAACTATGATTTTGCAGGGGACACTCGGATTGTTGATGTGCATATCAGCCATCTCCGGGAGAAAATTGAAAGTAATTCAAAGAAACCTTTATATATTAAAACCATTCGCGGACTGGGCTATAAACTGGAGGAGCCTAAAGACGAATGAATAAATTCAGGACAAGGCTTTTGTTTGCCTTAATTACTTTAATCATGATTGTCCTGATTGCAGCGGGCCTGCTCTTGGGCCAGTTGTTTAAAAGCTATTATGTGAATACCTTTAATGAACGCATTCAGAAGGAAACAGTTTTCATTTCCAATTATATCGAACAAAACGGCGGAATTACTTCGTTTCTGGCCTTGCAAAAAACAAATGACCTAAAATCATTGCTTGATTCCAATTTCACGATCATTTCTGAAACTGGAAGCATCCTTTTTGACAGCAATGCAAACCGGAAAACAAATCCAGCAAGGCATGAGGCTCTTTTGACAAGCATTGCCCATAAGGAAGGCAGTGATAGGGGCGAAGGGTTCGAAACGGTGGAAGGCGAAAAGGATCTGCATTATTATTGGAAAGCCATTAAAAGAGACGATAAGATAGAAGGCTATGCAGTTTTAAGCAATGAGATTGAAGCCATTAAGAAGGTCAACAGATCGATGTGGCAGATTCTCTCAGCGAGCCTCGGTGCTTCACTTATTATTATTATTATGCTTGGAGCCAAAATCGCTTCCCGTTATACTAAACCGATAGAAGCGGCCACAAGCACGGCGATTGAACTGGCGAAGGGAAATTACCGGGCTCGTACATATGAAGAGCATTCAGATGAAACAGGAATGCTGAGCACATCGTTGAATATCCTTGCGCGAAATCTCCAGGAAATGGAGATAGCGAGGGAAATGCACCAGGACCGGCTGGAAACATTGATTGAAAACATCGGCAGCGGCGTCCTTCTGATTGACAATAAAGGGTACATCACCCTGATAAACAGGGAATATAAAGAATTGTTCCAGGTTGAATCATCGTCCTTTCTTTTCCGTGTTTACTATGAAGTTGTCCAGCATAAAGAAATCATTGCGCTCATTGAAGAAATTTTCATTACGGAGAAGAGCATCAAGAGGCAGCTCCACATTCCATTGATGCTTGAAAGAAAGAACTTTGAAGTGTACGGGGCACCCATCATTGGCAATAACGATGAATGGAAAGGGATTTTGGTAGTTTTTCATGACATTACTGAGCTTAAGAAGCTTGAACAGATGCGCAAGGACT
This sequence comes from Bacillus sp. OV322, assembly GCF_900112495.1. GTDB lineage: Bacteria > Bacillota > Bacilli > Bacillales > DSM-1321 > Peribacillus. The sequence continues at coordinate 365,924 of NZ_FOMA01000004.1, read as the reverse complement.
TTGTTGCCAATGTTTCCCATGAGCTGAAAACACCGATCACCTCGATAAAGGGGTTTTCAGAAACATTGCTGGACGGGGCCCTGGAGGATAAAGAAGCGCTGCAGAATTTCCTGACGATTATCCTTAAGGAAAGCGACCGGCTGCAGGCTCTTATCAAGGAGCTGCTGGATTTATCGAAAATGGAGCAGCAGGAATTTGTCCTGGATATTCAATCCTTTGATCTGTCTGTTATTTTAAAAGAGACATGTGATATCCTTCACTTCAAGGCTGCAGAGAAAAATATCTCCCTTGAACTGAACATGCCTGATAAACCGGCGGCTATTGAAGGGGATTCCCATAGAGTAAAGCAAATTTTCATAAATCTGATTACAAATGGCTTAAACTATACAGCGGCCGGAGGAAAGATAAGCGTCGATCTCAGTGAATCAGCTGATTCGGTTCATGTGACAGTCAGGGATAATGGAATCGGAATCGAAAAGGATGAGCTTCCAAGAATTTTCGAACGGTTTTACCGTGTCGATCGGGCAAGGAGCCGGAATTCCGGCGGTACTGGTCTTGGGCTTGCAATTGTAAAGCATATCGTGGAAGTCCATAAAGGAAAAATCAGTGTGCAAAGCGAACTTGGCGAAGGTACAGCTTTCACTGTGACATTAAGAAAACGATTGATATGAAAGGCCTTTGGCGGATGAATGGGAATTTACAAGTACTTTACAATACAGCTAATCTTTCTTAATAAAAAAGTACTACAATTACTATTGAAAACCCCTTCATCCAAGGAGCCGGAAAAAGCAGGGACAAGACCCCGTCCTTGCTTTTTCCAATCAATTATCAATCCGGTTAAGTAACAGTTCACGTATAAAAATCTTTAACACAGAAAGTAATGGTATACATCCGGACATCTTTAAAAATGGCTCATTTCTTAAAGATTGTTGTTTTTTTAATTTGTTATGTGTGGCAATCCCATTGTTAAGTCAGGTTGATTGTAGCGTAAGGTGCGAGACTCCTGCGGGATTTGCGGGAAGGTGAGACCTAAGCAGGCGCAGCCGAGGAGGCTCACCGCCTGCCCCGCGGAAAGCGAGCATCCTGGAGCAGAAATCAACCACCTTGTTTCAGAAAACAGCCTTAAAAATAAATAAGGAGAAGCCTTGTGCTTCTGCTGTGCCGTTATTTTTCTTTCCTATTATTCTCGTGTTAGAATATAGGAAAGAATATAACGGCTTTTACTGTTTGGGACTTTTTTTAAAATGCGTTATGGCTGTTAACTAGGAGGGTGCGGATTTGGATAAAAAATTAGTGTTAATCGATGGAAACAGCATAGCATACCGTGCTTTTTTTGCATTGCCGCTTTTAAATAATGATAAAGGCATACATACAAATTCAATATACGGTTTTACGATGATGCTCAACCGGATACTGCAAGAAGAAAAGCCGACACATTTGCTTGTTGCGTTTGATGCAGGAAAAACCACATTCAGGCATGCATCATATAAGGAGTATAAGGGAGGCAGACAGAAAACGCCTCCTGAGCTGTCCGAACAGTTCCCTCTGATCCGCGAGCTGCTTGATTCTTATAAGATAGCCCGCTATGAGCTCGAGAACTACGAGGCGGATGATATCATCGGGACACTTTCTCTTCAGGCCGAACAAGAAGGCTACGAGGTGAAGGTAATATCCGGGGACAAGGATTTAACACAGCTTTCTTCAGAGACGACAACTGTAAATATCACGAAAAAGGGAATCACTGAAATTGAAGAATATACTCCCTCGCATATTAAAGAAAAGTATGGGCTGACTCCAAGCCAGATTGTTGATATGAAAGGGCTTATGGGAGACTCTTCAGATAATATCCCGGGCATTCCGGGTGTAGGCGAAAAAACAGCGCTTAAACTGCTTCATCAGTTTGAAACGGTGGAAAACCTGATACAGTCCATTGATGAAGTGAGCGGGGCCAAGCTGAAGGAAAAAATCGAGGAGCATAAAGATCTTGCCGTCTTGAGCAAGGAGCTTGCTACGATTACCAGGGAAGCTCCGATAGAAATTACACTAGAGGATACCGCCTATGAAGGAATGGATACGGGGAAAGTCATAGCCCTATATAAAGACCTTGGGTTTCAGACACTTCTTGATAAGATGGACGCGGCAGTCCCAGGCGAAGAAGTGGAACAGGAAGAAATCAATGCAGTGTCTGTAACGGAAATAACAGAAGATATGCTGACTGAAGAGAGTGCCCTTTATATTGAGATACTTGAAGATAACTATTTCCACGGAGAAATTATCGGTATGGCAATGTCAAATGAAGCCAGCCATTTCAGTTTTTCTGCAGATACTGCAGCTGCTTCTGATGCGTTTAAAAAATGGGCTGAAGATGATACGAAGAAAAAATCCGTGTATGATGCCAAACGTTCTGTTGTTTCCCTCAAATTGAAGGGCATTGAGTTAAAGGGCATTGATTTTGATTTATTTCTTGCCTCCTATATCTTGAATCCATCTGAATCTGCAAATGGTGTCTCCGACATAGTGAAGGTGCAAAATGGAAGTCCTCTGCAATCCGATGAAGTATTTTACGGAAAAGGTGCAAAAAGGGCCATTCCAGAAGAAAAAGAACTGCATGTCCATATTGCCCGGAAAGCAAGAGCTATAATTGATCTAAAAGATAAAATGATCCATGCGCTGCAGCAAAACAGCCAATATGAATTGCTGACGGAGCTCGAATTGCCATTGTCCCTTATTTTAGCTGACATGGAGTTTCAGGGAATCAAGGTGGATGTGGGCAGGCTGAGGGAGACAGGCAAAGAATTGACAGGCCGCTTAAAAGCCATTGAAGAGAAAATCTTCCTGGCCGCAGGTGTGGCGTTTAATATTAATTCCCCGAAACAGCTTGGTGTCATTTTATTCGAAAAACTGGGACTGCCTGTGATCAAAAAAACGAAAACAGGGTATTCCACTTCTGCTGATGTGCTGGAAAAGCTGGAATCAAAACATGAAGTAGTCCGGGAAATTCTTCATTACCGACAGCTCGGCAAACTTCAGTCTACGTATATTGAGGGACTCCTTAAAGTGGCGGACGGGAAAACGGATAAAGTGCACACACGCTTTAATCAGGCGCTGACACAAACAGGGCGGCTCAGTTCGACAGACCCGAATCTGCAGAACATTCCAATCCGCCTTGAAGAAGGCAGGAAAATCAGACAGGCCTTTATTCCTTCAGAAAAGGACTGGATCATTTTCGCTGCGGATTATTCGCAGATTGAGCTGCGGGTCCTGGCACATATCGCGAATGATCCCGGTCTTATTGAGGCCTTCCGGAGTGATATGGATATCCATACAAAAACTGCGATGGATGTGTTCCATGTCGGGAAGGATGAAGTGACTTCCAATATGAGAAGGCAGGCAAAGGCAGTCAACTTTGGCATCGTATATGGGATAAGCGATTATGGATTATCGCAAAGCCTGAACATCACGAGAAAAGAAGCCGCACAGTTCATCGAGCAATATCTGAGAAGCTTTCCGGGAGTGGAAGAATATATGAAGGAAAGCGTGGCAGATGCCAAGCAGGCTGGATACGTCACCACCCTGCTTCAGCGCCGGCGATATATCCCCGAAATAACAAGCCGGAACTTTAACTTAAGAAGCTTTGCTGAGCGGACGGCCATGAATACGCCGATACAGGGCAGTGCAGCCGATATCATCAAGCTTGCCATGATCAATATGAGCGGCCGCCTTAAACAGGAGAAGCTGCAAACGAGAATGCTGCTCCAGGTGCACGATGAATTGATATTCGAAGCTCCCCGGGAAGAATTGGACATACTGCTTAAAATTGTTCCTGAAGAAATGGAGCGGGCAATCGAGCTGGATGTGCCGCTGAAGGTAGATTACGCATACGGGCCGACGTGGTTTGATGCTAAATAAAGAAAACCTCCATTGGGGTTTACTGAAAAGGAGGCTGTAAGATGCCAGAACTGCCGGAAGTAGAAACAGTTAGGCGGACCTTGGAAAGCCTGGTCATTGGCAAAGAAATTAAAGACGTGTCAATTTTTTGGCCGAATATCATTAAGTCTCCTGCCCAGCCTGAACAATTCCGTGATGCACTTATCGGGCAAACCATTCTTGGAATTGGGCGGCGCGGCAAATTTTTGATTTTTTATCTGGATGATTATGCAATGGTTTCACATCTCCGGATGGAGGGAAAGTATGCTCTGCAGGAAAAGGATATTCCCTATGACAAGCATACACATGTCATTTTCTCATTCCGCGACGGAACCGAGCTTCGCTATCGCGATGTCCGCAAATTTGGGACCATGCACTTATTCAGCAAAGGCGAGGAAGAAGCACAGCAGCCGCTTATGCACCTTGGACCTGAGCCTTTTTCAAATGAGTTTACAGCAGAGTATCTGAAGAGCCGCCTGCTTAAAACCAGCAGGAAAATCAAGCCGGTTCTTCTGGATCAATCAGTTGTAGTCGGCATTGGCAATATTTATGTGGATGAAGCATTATTCCGGGCAGGAATCCATCCTGAGCGGATCGCATCTTCTCTGAATGAAGCTGAAGTAAAGGTGCTCCGCCAGGAAATTGTCGATACGCTATCACAGGCTGTAGAAAAAGGCGGGAGTACCATTCGAACCTATTTGAACTCCCAGGGGGAAATGGGGATGTTTCAGCTGGAGCTGTATGTTTACGGCAAAAAAGGGGAAGCATGCAAACGCTGCGGAACAGAGGTTGTAAAGCTTACAGTAGGCGGCAGGGGGACACATATCTGCCCTTCCTGCCAAAAACTTCAGGACTGAACCCCTGATCAATTAAAAACACATCGGATTTGCCATTTCCATATACTATCGTAGCAATCTGATAGGAAGGGGCACTTTTTCCGATGTGGCTACAAATACTATTTCTTGCTTTTGCGGTAAGTATCGACGGATTTGGGGTCGGTATGACATTTGGAATCAGAAAAATGAAGATTCCTTTTAGATCCATAGCGGTCATTGCTTGCTGCTCAGCTTTGAGCCTTGGCATTGCTATGATGATTGGGGACTTTATCAGCACGCTGGTTTCTCCAGAGGCCGCTGCCAAAACAGGCGGCGTTATCTTAATTATCCTGGGCTTGTGGATTCTTTTTCAGTTTTTTAGGCCAGTAAAACAAAATCATGAAGAAATGCTGACAGAAAAGATTATATTTAATTTTGAAATCAAATCACTTGGTGTTGCTATTAATATTCTGCAAAAACCTCAAACGGCAGATTTTGATAAATCAGGAACCATTAACGGGGTGGAAGCACTTGTATTGGGATTTGCCCTTTCACTCGATGCATTTGGTGCAGGAATCGGAGCTGCGATGATTGGGATTCCTCCTTTCATACTGGCTCTTGCCATTGCTGCGATGAGTTCTTTATTTATTTGGATGGGCCTCCAGAGCGGTAAGGTTTTGTCCGCTAACAGGCTTGTTCAGAAATTGTCATTTTTGCCGGGTGTGCTGCTGATTATTATTGGCATATTAAAATTTTATTGAGGCAAAAGGAGTCTTTTTTTATGGGGCAGGTAATTGGAATCACCGGGGGCATTGCAAGCGGTAAAAGCAGTGTAAGCCAGTATATAAAAGAAGAATTGGGATTCCCCGTCATTGATGCAGATATTGCTTCCCGGGAGGTTGTCGAGCCTGGAAGGGAAGCCTATGAAAAAATTGTTCAGGCGTTTGGTGATGACCTCTTGCTTGAGGATTTGACCATTGACCGGGCTAAGCTGGGATCCATAATTTTTCATAATGAGGAAAAAAGGCTCCTGCTGAACAGCATTGTCCACCCTGCTGTCAGAAAGAGGATGACTGAACAAAAAGAAGAGGCATTCCATGAAGGGAAAAAGGCTGTTTTCATGGATATCCCTTTGCTGTTTGAAAGCAAGCTTACCTACATGACAGATAAAACACTGCTTGTTTATGTGGATGAAGACGTTCAAAAAGAACGCCTGATAAAGCGGAATGCTTTATCCGAACAAGATGCCATCGCGAGGATTTCTTCACAAATGCCGCTCGCCGAGAAAAAGAAACTGGCAGACGCAGTTGTAGACAATAACGGAGACCTCAAAGAAACATTGAAAAATGTGAAACAGATACTTAAAGAATGGAATGTACTTTAGAAAAGCCATGTGCTTTTCTTTTTTTTGAGTTCTAAAGAGTATTTCTTTTGGCGCTGCTTCGTAAATTTTGCTGCTATTGAATATTTTGAAATCCATTGTACGGCCGGTTGCTAAATCGTCCTTTTTCTCTAACCTGCCAAGATTAAAAAAGGCTTGTTTAAATATGATGCTTTATTAATCTTGTTTTCATATCTTCATATTTAATGGCCCTTTTCCTAAAGATAGTTGTTTTTTAATGAGTTGTGTAAGGAAAACTCATTGATAAATCTGGTTGATTGGAGCGTAAGGTGCGAGACTCCTGCGGGATTAGCGGGAAGGTGAGACCCCGCAAGCGAAGCAGAGGATGCTCACCGCCCGCCCCGCGGAAAGCGAGCATCCTGAAGCGGAAATCAACCCCTTGTTCCATAGCAACAAAGTTTACGAAAACAGCCTATTTAAAGGTGTCTGCTGTGTGAAAAGGCTCGCCGAACGGCGCCTGAAAAGGAACTGTCTGGAGCAGAAATGAACAAAAAAGTGAATCAGAGGTATCATTATTAATAAATATGCTGATTTTTAGAGAAATGTTTACCGCTTTCATTATGAATTATGCTATACTAATTGTGGAAATAACATAATGAGTATAACACTAATTCGGGAGGTTCCGAAACATGAAAGCAAGAGTAGCGATTAATGGATTTGGAAGGATTGGAAGAATGGTTTTCCGTAAAGCAATTCTAAATGATAACCTGGACATTGCGGCAATCAATGCCAGCTATCCTGCTGAAACCTTAGTGCATTTAATTAAATATGATACAAACCATGGCAGGTTCGACGGGGATGTTAGGGCGGAAGAACACTCTATTATAGTGAATGGGCACCGAATTCGGCTCATTAATAACCGCGACCCGAGACTGCTTCCATGGGGCGAAATGAATATAGATATTGTTATTGAAGCAACAGGAAAGTTCAATAGCAGGGATAAAGCTGCACAGCATCTTGAAGCTGGAGCTAAGAAAGTTGTATTAACAGCTCCCGGAAAAGAGGAAGATGTTACAATCGTGATGGGTGTAAATGAAGAAGCGCTTCAGGCTGATGAGCACTATATCATCAGCAATGCCTCCTGTACCACGAATTGCCTGGCACCTGTCGCAAAGGTGCTCGAAGATAGCTTCGGAATTGAAAATGGCTTAATGACGACGATTCATTCTTATACAAATGATCAGCGGAATATAGATAATCCCCATAAAGATTTAAGGCGTGCCAGGGCTTGCGGGCAAAGTATCATTCCAACAACTACTGGTGCGGCAAAAGCACTTTCGCTAGTGCTTCCGCAGTTAAAGGGCAAGCTTCACGGAATGGCCTTAAGAGTCCCGACCCCAAATGTCTCGCTTGTGGATCTTGTGGTTGATGTAAAAAGGGATGTTACTCTTGATGAGGTTAATGAAGCCTTCATTACTGCTTCAAAAGGGCCGTTAAAAGGAATCCTTGATTTCACGGATGAGCCGCTCGTATCAATAGACTTTAACACGAATCCTCATTCAGCCATCATTGATGGACTGTCAACGATGGTCATGGGAACAAGGAAAGTGAAGGTCTTAGCCTGGTATGATAATGAATGGGGTTATTCCTGCCGTGTTGTGGACCTTGTGAATTTGGTGGCAGTTGAAATGCTTAGTATGAAAGAAATGAAGGCAGGATAACCAGAAGGAGCTCCCCTGAAGAGGGAAGCTTCTTTTTTTAAGGCTCTTTTTTAAAAAAATGTTGTTTTTTATGAGTTCTGAGAGGCAAACACATTGTTAAATGAGGTTGATTGGAGCGTAAGGTGCGAGCATCCTGAAGCGAAATCAGACATCTTATTTCATAGCACCAAGTTTACGAAAACAGCCTTTTTTATTTTATAAAAGACGGGCAGCAATAAAGAATCCAGGAAAATATTTAATATGGTTTTTTATTTTGGAAATGATATGCATAGTGCGGGCTGCTCCCCGTTTCGTTTGTAATTCCATTATTCTCCGGCAGGTGGGTATGAAAAAGATATGTTGCAAAGTAATAATAAACAAAGTATACTATGATTCGTGAACTTCTTAGGTTAGACCTTCATAATGGCTACTTAAAGGGTTAGGACCTCTTTGGACTAACTTTCCCCCGTGGTAGTTATTTGCTTGAATTTTACAAAAATATTTTTATCATGTTAAGGGGGAAACATAAACATGGAAACAATGGGCAGACATGTAATATCAGAACTTTGGGGCTGTGACTTCGAAAAATTAAACGATATGAATTATATTGAGCAGGTTTTTGTTGATGCAGCATTAAAATCTGGAGCAGAGGTCCGTGAAGTGGCCTTCCATAAATTTGCACCACAGGGAGTTAGCGGAGTAGTAATTATTTCTGAGTCGCATCTGACTATCCACAGCTTTCCTGAACACGGATATGCAAGCATAGATGTGTATACATGCGGAGATTTGAACCCGCACATTGCTGCAGACTACATTGCAGAGGCATTGAATGCACAAACACGCGAAAATATCGAACTTCCGCGTGGAATGGGTCCTGTACAAGTAAAAAATACTAAAGTTAATGCACTATAATTTAATGACGATTCAGGAGATGCCCGCGCGGCATCTCTTTTTATTTGCGGGGAAATAGGGAATTTCAGGCATACTTGCCTTTCCATTACAGCCCTTTCTTCCCCGGAATATGATGCTTATGCTTTTTTTTACACAGTTCGACATGTATAATGGTTACATCAAAACAATTTCAAGGATGATGTGTAATGGCTTTGTTTCAGTCTATTTTTAAACGGTACAATCAGCAATGTGAAACGAGCGATCATCATAGAGATGAATTGCTAAGGACGCATTATTATAAAGCGAATGCAGAAACAGCGCTTCGTGCAGCAGAAGAGATTTTTGCAAATAAACAGCAATTTGAAATTAAATCTGTTTCAAAGGAGCACGGTGAAGTTTTTGCCGTAACCCGAAAGGCGCCGCGCATATCCATCATTGCAACAGTTGTAACCGTAAAACCGTTTGAAACTGCAGTCGATTTTACAGTCTCCACGGAAAAGCGCTCACTGACCGGGGTATATCCGCTTCTGTGCAGGGCGGCTGCTGGTTCCTACGAACAGCTCGACAAGAAGCTTCCGGCTGCAGCAGGAAAAAAAGCATAACTTTCGGCTTCCAGAAGCTCTGAAAGCTTCTGAACAGTTCTTTATTTCTTCTTGTACTGACAGGTTCTTTTTTATAGTATAATGGTATGAAAATGGTTCGTTCTCCATGGATAGGGAGAACTGCATAAACGGAGCTGATAAATGATGAAATGCCCGTCCTGCCAATATAACGGCACACGAGTATTGGACTCCCGGCCTGTAGACGAAAGCCGCTCCATCCGCCGCCGAAGGGAATGCGAGGTGTGCGGGTACCGCTTTACAACATTCGAAAAGGTTGAGGAAATACCTTTAATTGTTGTGAAAAAAGGGGGAACCCGAGAGGAATTCAGCAGGGATAAGATTCTCCGCGGCCTGATAAGGGCATGCGAAAAGCGTCCTGTGCCTTTGAAGGAATTAGAGGAAATTACAAATTTCGTTGAAAAGGAACTGAGAAGCCAGGGGATATCGGAAGTCAAGAGCGACAGCATTGGCGAAATGGTCATGGACAAGCTGGCAGGGGTAGATGAAATTGCTTATGTCAGATTTGCATCCGTGTACAGGCAGTTTAAAGATATTAATGTATTTATAGATGAATTGAAGGATTTAATTAATAAAGAGAAAAAGAGCTGAGGCAACCACTTTGGCTCTTTTTTTCACTGAAAAGCCGTGAAATCATAAAAGATTGCGCAAACTACTGTTGACTGTGAACGCGTCGGGCGGGGTGCTGCGGCTCCTTGTACCGCCATGATTCACTTTGGAAAGGTTTGAATATGGATGTCCAACCACTGGCAGGAATTGCTTCCCGTAGACCGATATTCGGTATCATCAGCAGGGCTGCTTCATGATTATGACCGCAAAGTATTGACACTATTGTATCAGCCGCTGATCGGGCCGGTATGCATCAGCCTTTATATGACTTTATGGAGTGAGCTTGAAGAAAACCGCCTTTGGTCAGAGTCTTCCCTGCATTATAATTTGATGAACACAATGAGCATGAATTTGAGAGAGATATATGATGCGAGAACCAAGCTTGAAGGAATCGGCCTTTTGACGGTTTATAAAAAGAAGGCAGATGAAAACAAGCAGTTTATTTATGAAGTGAATCCGCCGCTGAGTCCGGAACAGTTTTTCACGGACGGCATGCTGAACATTTATTTATATAAAAAAGTAGGAAAAGCCCAATTTATGCGCCTGAAGAAATTCTTCTGTGATGATCGTGTGCCTGTTGGGGAATATGAACTGGTAACCAAATCTTTTGCGGAAATCTTCGCTTCGGATCACCTTGATTCCTTGTATGTTACAGATGAGTCTTTGAAGGATTTAAGCGTAGACCAGTCCAAGAGATTAATGAATCGAAAAGAAGGCGAAGAGCTGCAGGGGTTTGAGCATACATTTGATTTTGATTTGCTGTTTGCTGGCATCAAAACCTCGCTCGTGCCGCGCAGGGCATTTAATTTGAAGGTCAGGGACACAATTGCCAAGCTTTCCTTTTTATATGGAATTGATCCCATACAGATGCAAAAGCTTGTTCTCAGCTCTCTTGATATAGACAATGAAATTGATCTGGAAGAACTGAGGAAATCAGCCCGCGACTGGTACCAGATGGAATATCATGCTGACATGCCAAGCCTTATTGAAAGGGTTCAGCCCCTAAAATATATTTCACATTCCGAAGAGCCTAAGACGAAGGAACAGCTTTATATCCGACATTTGGAAACCGTATCGCCGCGCAGCCGTCTGATCCAGCTTTCAGGCGGTGCTGAGCCGTCCAAATCTGATTTGCAGATTCTCGAGGATATTATGCTCAAGCAAAACCTGACACCGGGAGTAACGAATGTGCTTGTTGAATATGTGATGATCAAAACAGATATGAAGCTGACGAAGGCTTATGTGGAAAAAATTGCGAGCCATTGGGCAAGAAAGCGTGTTGTTACGGTTGCAGAGGCCATGGAGCTCGCCAAAAGCGAGCACAGGCAATATCAGGAATGGGCAGATAATAAGAAAACAGGAAACACCCGCTCGAAAAAAGCCATTAGGACGGAATCTGTTCCAGAGTGGCTGAATGAAGTGGAAGACAATGAAAGCTCTCCTGCAGCGGCTGCGAAGGTTACTGAAAATGAGAGCCTTGAAGAACGGAAGAGACAGTTTGAGGAAAAATTAAGAAAGCTAAAAACTGGAGGTGAAGCAGCCCATGGAACGGATTGATAAATCGCTGAATAAGCTTGCTAATACCGGAGATTTTCAGAAAAGATATGAACGGACTAAAAATGAAATCCTGAATGATGAAAATGTCCGTTATTTTTTAAATGAAAACAGTTCCGCCATTTCGAAGGAAACTGTGGATAAAAACCTGATGAAGCTTTATGAATATAGCACACAAAGTAAAAACGGCTGTGAAAAATGCCCAAGCCTTGAAGGCTGCATAAATGTGATGGAAGGCTATCAGCCGCATCTGGTCCTTCAAGGCAATGGAATTGATCTTCATTACGAGCCATGTCCCCGGAAAATAGTTCATGATGAAAAAACCAAACGGGAAAAACTGATTCAGAGCCTGTATGTTCCGAGGGATATACTGTCTGCAGGCATAGAAGATTTTTATCTGAGCGATTCGTCTGCAGGCAGAATGGATGCAGGCGAAAAGGCAATGGCCTTTGTTATGGATTATGAGCCTGGGAAAAAGCAGAAGGGGTTATTCCTGTATGGGAAATTTGGTGTCGGAAAGACATATCTGCTTGGGGCCATTGCAAATGAGCTGGCCAAAAAACAAATTTCTTCCCTGATTGTATATGTGCCTGACTTTCTCAGAGAGCTAAAAGGCTCCATTGGGGACAATACGATCAATGAAAAAATAGAAATGACCAAGCATGCTCCTATACTTATGCTTGATGATTTTGGTGCGGAAACGATGACAAGCTGGGGAAGAGATGAAGTCATCGGGCCCATTCTGCAGTTTAGAATGCTTGAAAACCTTCCTACCTTTTTCACGTCCAATTTCGACATGGATGGCTTGAAAAATCATTTAACCTTTTCACAGCGGGGGGAAAAAGAAGAAGTAAAGGCAGCACGTGTCATGGAGAGGATCCGCTATCTGGCTGAGCCCATCCATTTAAACGGGAAAAATAGAAGACTTTAAACATATACATAAAACAGGCGGCTGCGGACAGCTGCCTGTTTTTACTTTTTAGACTCTTTTTTAAGGCTCTTTTCTTAAAGATTGTTGTTTTTTAATTTGTTATGTGAGGCAATCCCGTTGTTAAGCCAGGTTGATTGTAGCGTAAGGTGCGAGACTCCTGCGGGTTTTGCGGGAAGGTGAGACCTAAGCAGGCGCAGCCGAGGATGCTCACCGCCTGCCCCGCGGAAAGTGAGCATCCTGGAGCGGAAATCAACCACCTTGTTTCATAGCAGCAAAGTTTACGAAAACAGCCTTTTTTAAAGAACTTTTGCGCCAGATACCATTTTTCCATATTCTGTTCCCCTCCTGCTTCTAAATAGAGGGCTTATCCCATATACATAAGCAGAAAGGCAGGCTTAGGGGGGAATAGATTTGGTGCATATCCATTTTCAAAACGAATCAGAAGCAATCATTTTAAAGAAATTGGTTTCTATCCATCCATACTGGGCAGAACTCCATTCACATATTCATTTCAGCACTGACCTCAAATTGATCGTTCAGATAAAAGAAAATAATGCCGAAAAGATACTGTCGATGTTAAGTGATGTCTTTTATTCCTATTTGCTGAAGGAAAAACTGTCAAATGTTCTTGAGGATATCGTGACCAAGAAATTTTTTTTTCAGGAAAGAGAAGAAGTGGAGGCGATTACCGATATAGCGCATTCCATCATAGAAGGAGACAAGAAGAAACATAAAAAGAGTCTGTTTGGCAAGGAAAAGGCCATCCTTGAAGAAGGATTGAGGACCATCCTGCTGGAAAAAGATACATTCTCTTTTAATTCATTTGCCACCTTCCGGCTCAAGTCCTTTTACGATACCCTGCTGCACTACGCGGGTCTCGCCATTGATGAATATAAGCTGGAACAGGATTATCAGAACTTCATTGCTTCGCTTCGTGATATGCTGAACGAACGGCAGCCGAAAACAGGCATCATACATTTGCTCCATGACAATGGCTTTCACTTTTATAATGATAAGTGTATGAAGATGGATAAACAGGAAGTATACCGGCTGATTGACAGGAAGCTTATGAGTGAAAAAAATCCTTTTTACATTGATTCTTCTGTTTTGGCTCCCTTGATTTCTATTGCACCTTCTTCTTTGCATCTGTATACGAATGAAAGCGAGGACGGATTGATCCGGACCATCAGCAGGATTTTTGAGGAAAGAACGGTCATCAAGCCCCTCCATACGTTCAGTGAGCAAAACGGCTTTGCATAGCAGGCTAAAAGCCGTAATTACTTTTGAAAAGTCTGTGAAAATGGTCTTGCTTTTCTTTACATAACACTTTATAATTTCCTACATACTATGAAAAAAACATTCGAAAAAGTTATGATGAGGACAAGGGCATTCTAATTACGGGCTGTCAGAGAGGGAGGACACGGCTGAAAGCTTCCCAGCACGATTAGTACGCTTACCGCCTCTAAACTTCAGCCAGGAACGCTTAAGCAAGTATTGGCTGACGGGAAGCTGCCGTTAAAAGTCACGAGTGTCATTTCCTTAGATGGGGAATGAAACAAGGGTGGAACCGCGGGTTAATCTTATATGATAAAGCTCGTCCCTGTATTTTATACAGGGGCGGGCTTTTTTTGTGTTTTTTCAAACCCCTGTCTGGCTTTCGGGCCAGTGCCCGGGAATAAAAAATAGAAGTAAAAAGGAGAGATTTGAATGTCAGAATCAATCAAGATTTCATTTCCAGACGGCGCTGTAAAAGAGTTTCCGGCCGGAACTACAACTGAAGACATTGCGTTTTCAATCAGCCCGGGACTAAAGAAAAAATCAATAGCCGGAAAATTTAACGGCGAGCTGTATGATTTAAAACGTCCGATTACTGAAGATGGTTCAATAGAAATTGTTACACAAGATAGCGCAGAAGCTCTTGAGGTTCTTCGCCATAGTACAGCACATTTAATGGCACAGGCTGTTAAACGTTTGTTTAAAAATGCTAAATTCGGAGTTGGCCCGGTTATCGAAGGCGGATTCTACTATGATATGGATCTTGAAGAGTCTTTAACTCCAGAAGATTTGCCGAAGATTGAAAAAGAAATGAAAAAAATCGTGAATGAAAATCTCGAAATCCTCCGCAAAGAGGTAAGCCGTGATGAAGCAATCAGCAAATTCAAGGAAATTGGGGACGAATATAAGCTTGAGCTTATCGATGCCATTCCTGAGGAGCAGCAGGTAACGCTTTATGAGCAGGGAGAATTTTTTGACCTGTGCCGCGGAATCCATGTACCTTCAACAGGCAAAATCAAAGAATTCAAGCTTTTGAGCATTGCTGGCGCTTATTGGAGAGGAAACAGTGATAATAAAATGCTTCAGCGTGTGTATGGAACTGCTTTCTTCAAGAAAGAAGATCTTGAAAAACATATGCAGATGCTTGAAGAAGCAAAAGAGCGCGACCACCGCAAGCTCGGCAAAGAACTGAGCCTGTTTACAAGCTCTCAAAAGGTTGGCCAAGGTCTTCCGATGTGGCTGCCAAAAGGCGCGACTATCCGCCGTGTTATCGAACGGTATATTGTGGATAAAGAAGAGCGTTTAGGCTATGACCATGTATATACTCCTGTTATGGGAAGTGTAGATTTATATAAAACTTCAGGACACTGGGATCACTATCAGGACGACATGTTTCCTGTTATGGAAATGGAGAATGAGCAGCTTGTTCTTCGTCCAATGAACTGCCCGCATCATATGATGATTTATAAAAATGACATCCATAGCTACCGCGAGCTTCCGATCCGCATTGCCGAGCTTGGGCTTATGCACCGTTATGAAATGTCTGGTGCGCTTTCAGGATTGCAGCGTGTCCGAGGAATGACTTTGAATGATGCTCATCTATTTGTACGCCCTGACCAGATTAAAGAAGAATTCAAACGTGTAGTCAATCTGGTATTAGAGGTATACAAGGACTTCGATATTAAGGATTACTCTTTCCGGTTATCTTACCGTGACCCAGAGGATACTGAAAAATATTTCAATGATGATGCTATGTGGGAAAAAGCGCAAAGCATGCTGAAGGAAGCCATGGATGATCTTGGTCTTGAGTATTTCGAGGCAGAAGGCGAAGCGGCATTCTATGGCCCTAAGCTTGATGTCCAGGTGCGTACGGCGCTTGGCAAGGACGAAACATTGTCAACTGTCCAGCTTGATTTCTTATTGCCGGAACGCTTCGATTTAAGCTATGTGGGTGAAGACGGCAAGCCGCACCGTCCGGTCGTTATCCACCGCGGAGTCGTATCGACAATGGAGCGTTTTGTCGCATTCCTGATTGAAGAATATAAAGGTGCATTCCCGACATGGCTGGCACCTGTCCAGGTTCAGGTTATTCCTGTATCACCTGAAATCCACCTCAGCTATGCCAAGGAAGTGCAGGAAAAGCTGCAGGCCCAAGGACTTCGTGTATCCCTGGATCAGCGTGATGAAAAAATCGGCTATAAAATCCGTGAAGCCCAAATGCAGAAAATCCCTTATATGCTTGTAGTAGGGGATAATGAAAGCAAGGAAGGCAGTGTCAATGTCCGTAAATACGGAGAACAAAAGTCTGAAACAGTCGCTTTTGATGAATTTGTAAATGCCATAAAGCAAGAAGCGAAACTATAAGCCTAAGAAGTACTGGTCATACCGCAGTACGAATTTATATTCCATCAAAGAGCCATGACTCCATAGCTGTGCAGTACGTATTTGCACGGAAAGGGGCATGGCCTTTTTTTAAACTGGGTGCTTCCGCTTTATGTAGTCCAGCTCCAGCGCCTAGCCCCTCGAGGTCATAAGACGCATCCGAATTGAAGGCAAAGAGCACCTTCTATTCGGATGCGTCTTATGCTTGTCGGAGGCCCTCAGGACGGGGGTCACAAAGACGTTGCCGCAGGACGCGGCGTTCTTAGTCTTTGATCTGCTATTCAGGCGCTTGCGCTTTATAGGGGGGAGGAGAAAATTATGAAGATCCGTACAGCGTTGCAAAAGGACGCCAAAGATTTGGCAGCATTGATGGAGCATGCAGATGAATCAGGCTTTATGCTTTTTAATCCAGGTGAAAGAAAGGTAAGGCCTGAAATGCTTGAGGGAAGATTTTTGAGGGCAGGGGACGAGGAGGTTACAAAGGTTTTTATAGCTGAAGACAGCGATGGGGAATTAATCGGATATTTAATGCTCATTGGAAACAGTAATGAAAGAGCACGCCATAAAGCATATATTGTAATCGGCGTGGCAGAGCAGGCGAGAGGGAAAGGCGCCGGCACCCGTTTATTCGCTGAGTGTGAAGAACATGCAAGAAGGATGAACCTGCATAGACTTGAGCTTACTGTGATCGCCTATAATGAAGCTGCCATCGCATTATATAAAAAAATGGGGTTTGAGATTGAAGGCACTAAACTGGACTCGCTGTATTTCGGAGGAAAGTTTGCAGATGAATTCTACATGTCGAAGCTCCTTGGTTAAGGATATTTTATATATTTTTACAAAACGTATTGCCAAAACCCAGGATATTTGATAAGATAATTTTTGTTGTGAAAAACAAAGTAATGTATTTGACAAAACATCTGTGTTTATGATATATTTTCTAAGGTAAATTGAATACGAGTTTGAGGAAAAGAAGAAGCACCCGCTTCTCACCTGGTTGACGCAAATCGTGTTGTTAACAGGTTTCATGATTTGATTATTTGGAATGATTCTATCTAGTCTATCTGTGTGGGTGTTTCTATGCATCCACACTTTTTTATTGATTAAAAGTAGATGCAAACTAAACAGATCATGGCAATGGCAAGCGAAAGTGTTGGCAGTGAGTTGGTTTCTTCAGCCCGAACGCTTGTATTCGCTAAATATCCTTGGAGGTGGCTAACTATTAGTAAAGACATGATGGTAAACGAGGGCATCCGGGCCCGTGAACTTCGTCTTATTGACCAAAACGGAGAACAGCTTGGAATCAAAACGAAATTCGAGGCATTGGACATTGCCGCTCGTGCAAATCTTGATCTAGTATTAGTTGCTGCGAATGCAAAGCCTCCGGTAGCCCGCATAATGGACTACGGAAAATTCCGCTTCGAGCAGCAAAAGAAAGACAAAGAAGCACGCAAGAATCAAAAAGTAATTAGCTTAAAAGAGGTTCGCTTGAGCCCAACTATTGATGAGCATGACTTCAATACAAAACTTCGGAATGCAATCAAGTTCCTTGAAAAAGGCGATAAAGTGAAAGCTTCTATCCGTTTCAAAGGACGTGCAATCACGCATAAGGAAATCGGCCAGCGTGTACTAGACCGTTTCTCAGCTGCATGTAAAGAAGTGGCGACCATTGAATCACACCCAAAAATGGATGGCCGCAGCATGTTCCTGGTTTTAGCACCGAAAAACGAAAAGTAATGTAATGAGGAGGAATACCTTATGCCTAAAATGAAAACACACCGCGGATCTGCAAAACGTTTCAAAAAAACTGGATCCGGCAAACTTAAGCGTTCAAACGCTTATACAAGCCATTTATTTGCTAACAAATCTACTAAGCAAAAGCGTAAGCTGCGCAAAGCTAGCCTTGTAAGCAAAGGTGACTTCAAACGTATTCGTCATATGCTAGACAATATTAAGTAAGATCGAGTTATCGATTGAAATAGGAGGGAAATAACATGCCACGTGTAAAAGGCGGTACTGTTACTCGCAAACGTCGTAAAAAAGTTCTTAAATTAGCCAAAGGTTACTACGGTTCCAAACATACATTATATAAAGTTGCTAATCAGCAAGTAATGAAATCATTATTGTATGCTTTCCGCGACCGTCGCCAGAAAAAGCGCGACTTCCGCAAACTTTGGATTACTCGTATCAATGCAGCAGCACGCATGAACGGTCTTTCTTATAGCCGTTTAATGCATGGCTTGAAGCTTGCAGGTATCGAAGTTAACCGTAAAATGCTAGCTGAGCTTGCTATCTCTGATGAACAAGCATTTGCTCAATTAGCGACAGCTGCAAAACAGCAATACGAAAAATAAGATCAAATTGATCTGTTAAAGAAGCCATTCTCTTTCGGGAGAGTGGCTTTTTTCATATGTGGGGGAATTGGAGTGAAGGAAATGTCAGGCATGGAAGTGCTATGGATTTATTTTGTTATTATTAATATCATTTCTTTTACCATAATGGGCATCGATAAAAGAAAGGCGAGAAACCATGAGTACCGGATCAGCGAAGCAACCCTGTGGCTCCTTGCCTGGGTGGGCGGAGGAACCGGCGGATTTGCTGGAATGAGGAATTTCCGCCATAAAACAAAGAATGCCAGCTTTGCATACGGCTTTCCTCTCCTGATGGTTTTGCAGCTTCTGGCTATGGTTTATTTGACTTTCCAATAGCTAAAGCTAAATTGACGATGGGTTTAATTACGAAAGCAGGGCGGCTCTTTTAAGGAGCCGTTTATTTTTTTTGCAACTAAAACCACCAAAAGATTAACTATGTTTACTATTTCACATACAGGGTATTTTTATAAGGCTGTTTTCGTAAACTTTGTTGCTACCTGAGCAAGGGGTTGATTTCCGCTCCAGGATGCTCGCTTTCCGTGGGGCGGGTGGTGAGCCTCCTCAGCTGCGCTTGCGGGGTCTCACCTTCCCGCTAATCCCACAGGAGTCTCGCACCTTACACTCCAATAAACCTGGTTTAACAACAGGTTCGCTTCATAGAACAATTTAAAAACAACAATCTTTAAGAAAAGAGCCTTTTATAAACATAAATCATGGGGAGGTCATTTAATTGGGCAGATTAGAAAATAAAGTGGCTGTCATTACAGGATCGGCTACCGGTATTGGGCAGGCAGCCGCAGAGCTTTTTGCCCGTGAAGGCGCCACAGTTTTATGTGCGGATGTGAAAGAGGATCAAGTAAAAGAAACAGTGGATACAATCAAGAAAAATAATGGCAAGGCTTATGCCTATCATGTTGATGTATCAAGTGAAGAAAGTGTTTCAGCATTTGCCAAACAAGTGAAGGAAGAGCATGGAACCATTGATGTGCTATTCAATAATGCTGGAGTCGATCAAGAAGGCGGAAAGGTGCATGAATATCCTGTGGAACTTTTCGATAGTATCATTGCTGTAGATCTGCGCGGAACTTTTTTATGCAGCAAGTACCTGATTCCGCTTATGCTTGACGGCGGGGGTTCAATCATTAATACCTCATCTATGTCTGGCCGCGCTGCAGATCGTAATCGATCAGGTTATAATGCAGCGAAAGGAGGCATCACCAATTTTACAAAAGCGATGGCTATCGATTATGCGCGTGATGGCATCAGAGCGAACTCTATTTCACCTGGTACTATTGAAACGCCGCTCATTGATAAATTGGCAGGTTCAAAGGAAGAGGAAGCAGGAAGAGAGTTCCGTGAAGCGAATAAATGGATAACTCCGCTCGGCAGATTAGGTGATCCGAAAGAAATAGCTTCTGTGGCCCTGTTCCTTGCTTCAGATGACAGTTCATATATAACGGGAGAAGATATTACTGCAGATGGAGGCATCATGGCCTATACTTGGCCAGGTAAAATGCTGATGGAAGATAAATGGAAAAAAACAACAGAATAACATACACATGCAAAAGCCCCGGGTCATGAATGATCGGGGTTTTTGCATGCCCATGACAAGAGGTATGCATTTTGTGTACGCTTTTCTGAGTGATATGCTACTATAGAAACTATCTTGTATAAAAGAGGTGCCAATATGAAAATTGAAGTATGGTCTGATTTTGTTTGTCCGTTTTGTTATATTGGAAAACGCCGCCTAGAAGCAGCGCTTTCTCAATTTCCCCATAAAGATCAAGTGGAAGTGGAGTTTAAAAGCTTCGAGCTGGATCCAAACTCAGCACTGAATGCTGGAGAAAATATTCATGAAATGCTGGCTAAGAAGTATGGCATGAGCATTGAACAAGCTAAGCAGGCTAACGCGGGAATCGGCCAGCAGGCACAAAGTGAAGGTTTGGAGTTTAATTTTGAAAACATGAAGCCTACGAATACATTTGATGCCCATCGCCTGGCTAAGTTTGCCAAGCTTCATGGAAAAGAAGCAGTGATGACTGAAAAGCTTCTTTACGCGTATTTTACAGAGTCCAAGATTGTCAGTGATCCAGAGGTTCTGGCTGATATAGCTGAAGCTTCCGGCTTGGACAGGGAGGAAGCAAAAGAGGTATTAAGCGACAAAAATGCGTATGCCGCTGATGTTCGCCAGGATGAAAGTATGGCACAGCAATACGGGATTACCGGAGTTCCTTATTTTGTCATCAATCAAAAGTATGCCATTTCAGGAGCACAGCCAGCCGAAACCTTTACTGGAGCACTACAGCAGGTATGGCAGGAGGAAAATCCTGTACAGAAGCTTAAGGATCTTTCAGGAGATACACCAGCAGATGCTTTTTGCGCAGATGGCAGCTGTGCAGTTCCTGATGAAAAATAACTGGCTTTGTAAAAGAGGGGAATAGGAAGCTATTCTCCCTTTTCTGTTTGAATGATTTCTTTTGAGGGATTACATACATACTAAGCATCGGTCATTTGATAATCGTACAAAAATGTGAAGCGGAGGATGTATATGGGCTGGGTGCTGAAGAAATTTAATGAGTTGACGAATCATGAATTGTACAGGATTTTAGAAGAAAGAACACGGGTATTTGTTGTGGAGCAAAATTGCCCTTATCTTGAGGCTGACGGAAAGGATACAGCCTGCTATCATCTTTTTCTGGAAAAAGAAGGAGTCATGCAGGCTTATTTAAGAATTGTGCCTCCAGGAGTTTCCTATAAACAAGCATCCTTAGGAAGGGTTTTGGTGAAAAAGGAATGTAGGGGAAAGGGTCTTGCCCATGATTTA
This sequence comes from Bacillus sp. OV322, assembly GCF_900112495.1. GTDB lineage: Bacteria > Bacillota > Bacilli > Bacillales > DSM-1321 > Peribacillus. The sequence goes on along the minus strand of NZ_FOMA01000004.1, from coordinate 344,682 downwards.
ATCAGGAGAGGCATAGAATTTGTTCAGCAGGAGCTCGGGGAAACGGTGATAAAAATCCAAGCTCAGGCTCATCTGGAAGATTTTTATGGCTCCTTTGGTTTTAAGACGATTTCTGAACCTTACATCGATGATTACATACCTCATATCGACATGCTTCTATCTGAATAACAAGCTGAAAGCATGAATTAACCTGCAGGAAGATCGGCCATGGAGAATGACATCATCATGGCTGATCTGCCCCTCACTTCAAGTATTCTTATGATGATAAATGGAACTTTTCCAATCAATAATGGCATCAGGGTAACGTGCATTAATGATTCCTTCAATTTTTAAAATGTCCTCCTCTGAAGGTTCTGTGAGCGATTCTTTGTTTATGTCCCAGATAGAGATGGAATGCACCTGCGGGGATTTCCTATCATCATGCAGATATTTTTCTCCTTCATAAAGGAAGCCGTTAAAGGTTACGAAAAAATTCTTCCTGATATCACACCGGTCATCAAGGAAATAGAACTTTTTCTGTTTATGGGCGTGATGCAATTTACGGCGCGGACTAGCTATATAATGAAAGAAAGAGTAAATGATAAATAAGATGAATGCAAGCAGCACTATCCGAATGGCCAAAATCATAGTTGCCTCCTGTTATTAAAGAATTCAATGCATGTAATATATGTACGATGGTGTTTTTAATAAGTTTCAAATTTTGCTTTAATTTCGCTAACCGGAATGCAATGAAATAGTTTTCACAAACTGTGCTCTATGGAAAAAGGCGGCTGATTTCCTCTACGGGTGACTTAACGGGATTGCCTCACAGAACACAAAAAAACAACAATTTTTATGTAAAGAGCCAATAATAAAAAGGCAGGGATCAGAACGATGAACTTACATAAGCTGTTTAGCATGCAGGCTGCACTGGATTCTCATATAGAAGAGCAGCATGGAATCAAAAAAGAAGATGTGCTGGAGAAAAAAGTGCTGGCACTGCTGGTAGAAACAGGTGAGCTTGCTAATGAAACAAGAACCTTTAAATTTTGGAGTGTAAAAGGGCCCTCAGAACGCAAGAAAATCCTTGAGGAATATGTAGACGGCATCCATTTTCTGCTGTCGCTTGGGATATCTCTGAATCTGGAGGATGTTAAAATCGAGTTTGAATCAAAACAGAGTGAGAGTAGCCTGACATCACAGTTTTTGGAGGTATATGCAAAAATTCACGAGTTCAGGAAGCAGCTTTCGAAAGTAGCGTATCGGGAGATGTTTCAGGCATTCATTTCTTTAGGTGATATGCTTGGTTTTTCCGGGCAAGATATTGAAGAAGCATATGTAAGTAAAAATGAAGTCAATTACGACCGGCAAAAACAGGGATACTAAAAACTTCTATTAAAGTAAAGCTCCAGCCGGGGAATATGCCCGACGAATTACAAGAGTTGACGAATTGGCGTCAATTATGAAAAAATTTTGTGAATTTAGGTTTAGTTTTGTATAATATAGCTGGAACATAAGAAAAAAGGGGGTTTTTTGATGGTGAAATTAGATGAAACTCTAACCATGCTGAAAGATCTTACTGACGCTAAAGGCATTCCAGGCAATGAAAGCGAAGTAAGGAAAGTCATGAAAGAATACATAGCACCGTTTGCAGATGAAGTTACCTCTGACGGATTAGGCAGCTTAATTGCCAGAAAAACAGGAAAAGAAGATGGACCGAAAATCGCGGTGACTGGCCATCTAGATGAAGTAGGCTTTATGATTACCCAAATTGATGATAAAGGCTTTCTTCGCTTTCAGCCTGTCGGCGGCTGGTGGTCACAGGTTATGCTTGCACAGCGGGTCACAATCGTTACCCGCAATGGAGATGTGACAGGAATTATCGGTTCTAAGCCTCCTCACATTTTAAGTGCAGAAGCAAGGAAAAAGCCGGTTGAAATTAAAGATATGTTCATTGATATTGGCGCAGCCAGCAAAGAAGAAGCACAGTCATGGGGAGTAAGGCCTGGAGATATGGTTGTTCCATACTTCGAGTTCACAGTAATGAATAATGAAAAGCTGCTGCTTGCTAAAGCTTGGGATAACCGCATTGGCTGTGCGATTGCCATTGATGTGCTTAAGCAGCTGGACGGAAGCGATCATCCTAACGTGGTTTACGGCGTGGGTGCCGTTCAGGAGGAAGTAGGCCTTCGAGGCGCGAAAACCTCCACATTTAAAATTCAGCCTGATATCGGTTTTGCCGTTGATGTAGGCATTGCGGGGGATACACCAGGAATTTCTGAGCGCGAAGCTTTAAGCAAAATGGGAAAAGGCCCGCAAATTGTAATTTACGATGCATCCATGGTGTCCCATAAAGGCTTGCGCGAGCTTGTGACAGATACAGCGGATGAGTTGAACATTCCATATCAGTATGAGTCGATTCCAGGCGGAGGCACAGATGCCGGATCCATTCACTTGACAGCCAACGGTGTGCCGGCGCTGGCTATTACTATCGCAACACGCTACATCCATTCTCATGCAGCGATGCTTCACCGCGATGATTATGAAAATGCCGTCAAGCTGATTGTTGAAGTCATCAAGCGTCTTGACCGTGAAACAGTAGACAAAATCATTTACGAATGAAGCGAAACATGATTACTATGGCAGGCACCCTAAATGGGGCCTGTTTTTTTATGGCTGCGCTGCCTTGCAGGACTGGGTCACAAAGACGTTGCCGCAGGACGCGGCGTTCTTAGTTTTTGATCCTATGACAAGGCGCTTGCGCTTTTTTTTGAATCCAGCTCCAGCGCCTAGCCTCTCGAGGTCATAAGCCACAACCGAATTGAAGGCAAAGAGCGCCTTCTATTCGGATGCGTCTTATGCTGGTCGAAGGCCCCCAGGATGGGGGTCACAAAGACGTTGCCGCAGGACGCGGCGTTCTTAGTTTTTGATCCTATGACCAAGGCGCTTGCGCTTTTTTTGTAATCCAGCTCCAGCGCCTAGCCTCTCGAGGTCATAAGCCACATCCGAATTGAAGGCAAAGAGCGCCTTCTATTCGGATGCGTCTTATGCTGGTCGAAGGCCCCCAGGATGGGGGTCACAAAGACGTTGCCGCAGGACGCGGCGTTTTTAGTCTTTGATCCTATGACCAAGCCGCTTGCGCTTTTTTTTGTTTACAGGTTTATAGTGCGGGTATAGATAGTTAATACTATACGGAAAAATGGATGCAGAGGAGGAGTTATTATGGTTAAGAGTGTTTTCGGGATTTTTGACAGCAGTTCTGAGGTGCAGGGAGCAATTAATATTTTAAAGGCAAAGGGCTATGACAGCGGGGATATTACAATTGTAGCGGATAAGGAAGAAAGGCTGGATTTTTTCGGCTCAACCGAAAAAACGGATGTAAAAACCATTACAACAGATGAAGATGCCTATGATGATACATTTGTGGATAAAGTCATGAGATTCCTTACAAACGAAGGCACATTTGACCTCAAAGACCAATTGGAAAACACGGATTTGTCTGACCGTGAAATTTCAGCGTATGTGAGTGATGTTGATGAAGGCAAACTGCTCGTGCTGGTGGATAAGGAGGAGAATCAAGATGACCTTCTTGTAAACTCGGTCCATGCTTCAAGAGAAGATGGAGTGAGTCCAGAAGGTTCTATTGAAACAGGAGTTACCGAAAATCCTGATCCAAATATTTTCCCGAACCCTGCAGCTACGGCAGAACTGGACAATGCACATTCTGGTTCCCGCAAAGAGCCGGGTTCCCCTGAAATGCATAGCACAACCGGAACAGAGCAGAATCTTGTGGAAGGAAGCGGCCGCCTCAATACAAATGCTTTCACTGCGATTGGCAAGGATGGCGATGATGACAGCGGCAGCCGTTCAAAAACAAAAAGTATACGTGATAAAGAATTGGAAATTGAAAAGAAAAAGTCAGAGGAAGCTCATTATAAGGAGAACCTGGATCCAGAAGAAGATGTCCAGCTGGATTCTGATGATAATCCAATTGTTCATGATGACCTTTTTAAAAATAGGATTAATACCGATCACTTATGAGGTTTAAAATAACGGCAGGAGGCATTAAGAAGGCGAACTGAATCTGCTGCCATTGCAGGAAAAAATAAAAAAGCAATAGCCGGGTTGTCCGGCTATTGCTTTTTTAATCCGCTTTCCAGCGTTTGAAGCATTTCGCTTTTTTCCTCATTCGAGGCATTTTGCCAAATGACTTCGAAGAGTACGCCAAGACCAGGAAGCATCTTTTCTTCACCATTTTGGATGGCATCGACGATTGTATCCTGCAGCTGATCCTGCGAGTTGCCGCTTACGTTGTGGATAATCGCATTTCGAAGGTTTAAATTCATTGTCAATCCTCCCTTAAATCATGGTTACTCACAGACTTAGTTTTTCACAATGGTGCATGCATTATGTATACTAATTGCGTTATAATAGGACAATCATTGAAATAAAGGAGGCAATTTGCCTTGAATTTTATAGAATCAGCAAAAAATCCGAAGGTAAAGCAATGGAAAAAGCTTTTAGGCAAAAAAGAGCGGGATAAGACGGGAAAATATATAATTGAAGGTTTTCACTTAGTGGAAGAGGCATTAAAAGAAACTGACGTTGTAACGGAAGTCATTCTTTCGAAGGAAAAAGAGCTTCCTGTTTCCTTTAAATTGGAAGGCACTGAGGTTACATATGTAAGCGAAGACGTAATGAAGGCCATTTCTGATATGGAAACTCCGCAGGGAATCATTGCCGTTTGCGAGCAGAAACCATGGAATCTCGAGGAAATAAATCCTGAAAAAATCCTCCTGATTGATGCCGTGCAGGATCCGGGCAACATTGGAACAATGATCCGGACAGCAGATGCTGCGGGAATGGATATGGTCATACTGGGCGAAGGCTGCGCAGATCTTTATCATCCTAAAGTGATTCGGTCGACACAGGGGAGTTTATTTCATATGCCAATCATGAAGGGAGACCTTTCTGAAGCGATAGCCGGGCTTCAGGAGCGCGGCATCCCGGTTTACGGCACCGCATTAGAAGGGGCTGTTTCATATGAAACGGCAGATAAATCGGATTCTTTTGCCATTCTGGTCGGCAACGAAGGGCAGGGTGTAAATAAGGATCTGCTGAAAAAAACCACGCAAAATTTATATATTCCTATTTACGGAAAAAGCGAATCCCTGAATGTTGGCGTAGCATCAGCGATTTTAATGTATGCCCTCCGAAAGCAATAATATAATTCGATTTGAATACAAAGCGGAATTATAATATAATATATAACAAATTGAAAAATGAAAGACTATGACGGAGACAAGTAGCACCGGAAAGCCATTTTAGGGATAAATGCCTTGACTGAAAGCATTTTATGGGACTGCCAGTGTGAAATTTCAGCTCTCGAGTCGGCATCGGGATAATCCAGGGGTTGAATGATGCATCGGTGAAAAGCCGTTATCTTTGTCAAGTGAGCGCCGTTAGCATTGGCGCTAATAAGGGTGGTACCGCGAATACATAAACCTCGTCCCTTTCAGGGATGGGGTTTTTTTGCATTCCAAAAGTTTGTCATCCTTCATAAAAATTGCAAGCAAGTGCTACATACCCATATTAAAGAAATAAAAGGAGGAAAAACCATGCAAGAACGTCTCCAGGAACTTCAGGAGGAAGCACTTCAAAAGGTTTTGAATGCTTCTGAATTAAAGGAATTGAATGATATCCGAGTGGCTTATTTAGGTAAAAAAGGCCCTATTACAGAGGTATTGCGCGGAATGGGCAAGCTTTCGGCGGAAGAACGGCCGAAAGTTGGCGCACTTGCCAATGTAGTGCGTGAAGCCATTGCACAGAAGATCGAGGAAAAGCAGCAGGCACTTGAAACGGCTGCTGTGAACGAAAAGCTGGCAGCTGAAAAAATTGATGTCACATTGCCAGGACGCCCTGTCAAAAAAGGAAGCCATCACCCGCTTACAAAAGTCATTGAAGAAATAGAAGATCTTTTCATCGGAATGGGCTATACCGTTGCGGAAGGACCTGAAGTAGAAACAGATTATTACAACTTCGAGGCGCTTAATTTGCCTAAAGGCCATCCGGCCCGCGATATGCAGGATTCCTTCTATATTACAGAAGAAATTTTAATGCGTACCCATACCTCTCCTGTACAGGCAAGAACGATGGAGAAGCACAAAGGAAAAGGCCCGGTTAAAATCATCTGTCCAGGAAAGGTATACCGCAGGGATAATGACGATGCCACACACTCTCACCAGTTCATGCAGATTGAAGGCCTTGTGATTGATGAAAATATCCGCATGAGCGACCTTAAGGGAACACTTGAGGTTTTTGCCAAGAAAATGTTTGGCCAGGACCGGGAAATCCGTCTGCGCCCTAGCTTCTTCCCGTTCACTGAGCCATCAGTGGAAATGGACATTTCCTGCAAAATCTGCGGCGGAAAAGGCTGCAGTGTCTGCAAGGGAACAGGCTGGATTGAAATCCTTGGAGCAGGTATCGTGCATCCGAATGTGCTGGAGATGGCCGGCTTCGATCCTGAAAAATACTCTGGTTTTGCATTCGGTATGGGACCAGAGCGAATCGCCATGCTGAAATATGGTATTGATGATATCCGCCACTTCTATACAAATGATATCCGTTTCCTAAAGCAATTTGAACAATTCGAATCCTAAGCGCTGCTATGGATACCAATATTTGAGCTAAAACATTTCTGAGGAGGAAAATCATGTTTGTATCATATAAATGGCTGCAGGATTATGTGGATTTATCCGGAATCACTCCTGATGAGCTTGCTGAAAAAATCACAAAAAGCGGCATTGAAGTTGAAGGTGTAGAGAAGAAGAGTGAAGGCATTTCAGGTGTTGTCATTGGCCATGTCCTTGAAAAAGAACAGCATCCCAATGCAGATAAATTAAATAAATGCCAGGTGGATGTTGGCGGAGAAAATCCGATTCAGATTATCTGCGGCGCCCCGAATGTGGATAAAGGGCAAAAGGTGGCAGTTGCTACTGTCGGAGCGGTTTTGCCTGGGAATTTCAAAATAAAAAAGGCCAAGCTTCGCGGAGAAGAATCAAATGGCATGATTTGCTCGCTTCAGGAGCTGGGCATTGAATCCAAGTTAATCAGCAAGGATTATGCTACAGGCATCTATGTATTCCCGAATGATGTAAAGGTCGGCGAAAATGCTTTGGAATACCTTGGACTGGATGATGCGGTACTAGAACTTGGACTTACACCGAACAGGTCTGATTGCTTAAGTATGATTGGAGTCGCCTATGAAGTGGCTGCCATTCTTGGCCGTGAAGTAAAATGGCCGGAAGTTTCTGCTGAAGAAACCGATGAAAAAGCAGACGGCTTGCTTACTGTTCAAGTAGAAGCACCTGAAGATAACCCTTTATATGTGGCAAAAATCATTAAAAATGTAAAAGTAGGGCCGTCGCCTTTATGGCTTCAAGGCCGTTTGATGGCCAGCGGAATCCGTCCCCACAACAATGTGGTAGATATCACGAATTACATTTTGCTTGAATACGGCCAGCCTTTGCACGCATTTGATTATGACCGTCTTGGATCAAAGGAAATTGTCGTAAGGCGCGCACATGATGGAGAAAAAATCGTGACATTGGATGATGCTGAAAGAACGCTGACACCTGATCACCTTGTTATTACCAACGGAAAAGAACCGGTTGCCATTGCAGGTGTGATGGGCGGAGCTAATTCAGAGGTTAAAAATGATACGGTTACTGTTATTCTTGAATCTGCTTATTTTTCAGGTGCAGTTGTAAGGAAAACGTCCAAGGACCATTCATTGCGCAGTGAAGCTAGTGCACGTTTTGAAAAAGGGGTCGATCCTGAAAGAGTGCGCCAGGCTGCTGAAAGAGCGGCCGGATTAATGGCCCAATATGCTAACGGAACAGTTCTTGCAGGCTCAGTAGAGCATGATACATTAACAGCTGAACCGGCTGTTGTGAGCATTACCCTGCAAAAAATCAACAGCTTGCTTGGAACTGAGCTTCAGGTGTCAGAGGTAGTATCCATTTTTGAAAGACTTCAATTCGAAGTGTCTGAAGACAATGGCACCTTTACCGTGACTGTCCCGACCCGGCGCGGTGATATCACAATTGAAGCAGATTTAATAGAGGAAGTTGCCCGTCTTTATGGCTATGATTATCTTCCGACTACCTTGCCGGTTTCAGCTTCTGCTCCTGGGGGTTTGACAGATTATCAGCTTAAACGCCGCATGATGCGACGTGTCCTTGAAGGTGCAGGCCTATACCAGGCTGTAACGTATTCCTTGACCAGTGAAGAAAAATCAGCACAGTTTGCCCTTTCTAAAAGAGAGTCCATCAGGCTCGCCATGCCGATGAGCGAGGAGCGCAGCCAGCTTCGCTTAAGCATCGTTCCGCAGCTTCTTGAAGTATTAAAATATAATAGTGCCAGACAAAACGACTCATTGGCTTTATATGAAATTGGCTCTGTCTTCCTGAAGAAAGAGGGGGAAGACCTTCCAGAGGAAAGAGAACATTTAGCCGGTGCTATTACAGGGCTTTGGGAATCAAATCCATGGCAGGGCGAAAAGAAGCCAGCTGATTTCTACGTTGCAAAAGGAATTCTGGAAACAGCGTTTGCTGCACTTGGATTAGAAGGGCAAATTTCCTTCAAGCAAGCTGAAATTGCCGACATGCATCCGGGCAGGACTGCTCAAGTGCTGTTAAATGAAGAAGTCATCGGCTTTGTGGGCCAGGTCCATCCGACACTTCAAAAAGAGCTGGATTTGAAAGAAACCTATGTATTTGAACTTTCCTTCAAAGCTCTGGCAGAAGCTTCAGGAACTCCTGTTTCATACAGCATGATTCCGCGTTTCCCTTCCATTACACGCGACATCGCTCTTGTTTGTGACAGCGAAACAGCAGCAGGGGATATTCAGCAAGCCATTGCCAAGGCAGGCGGAAAATTGCTGAAAGAAGTAAATGTGTTTGACTTATATGAAGGAGAGCGTATGGAGCCAGGGAAAAAATCGCTTGCATATTCTCTGAAATATTTTGATCCTGAACGCACACTGACTGACGAAGATGTAACAAAAGCGCATGAAAAAGTGCTTTCAGCAGTTAAAGAGCAATTCGGAGCAGAATTAAGAGGATAACAAAAACTTCAATGAAAAAGCAGTCTGGCTAAATGCCAGACTGCTTTCTTCTGCTTAGGCCCAAGGATAGGATTAGTAATATGCTGCCGCAGGACGCGGCGTTCTTAGTCTTTGATCCGCTCACAAGGCGTTTGCGCTTTTTTTATTTAATCCAGCTTCAGCGCCTAGCCTCTCGAGGTCATAAGTCACATCAGAATTGAAGGCAAAGAGCGCCTTCCATGTCCAAAACCCTATTTGCTTCGGGGGGTGACCAAGGCGCTTTCGCTTTTTCATTTAATCCAGCTTCAGCGCCTAGCCTCTCGAGTCATAAGCCACTCAAGAATTGAAGGCAAAGAGCGCCTTCTATTCTTGAGCGTCTTATGCAAGTCGAGGGCCCCCAGGATGGGGGTCACAAAGACGTTGCCGCAGGACGCGGCGTTATTAGTCTTTGTTCCACTTTACGCATTTTTTATTTATATTTTTTCTGATATAGGCGTTTGGCTTTTTCTGTGTTGGCGAAGTGGGTTTTGGTGAATTCATTGAGTGCATTTATGCCTTTTTCGCGGATTAGCCTTGCTCCAGCTTCATCAACTGCCGGGCCTGCACCTTTTGGGATTGTGAAGCCTGCTTTTTCGCTGAGCTTTTCAATATGCCTGATAAAGGCAAAGCGCGCCAGGATAGAGGCAGCAGCCACACTGAGATGGATGCCTTCTGCTTTTGTACTTAAATAGATGGAATCCGATTCAAAAAGCTGCTGTCCTTTTAAGTAATTGAAAAATACACCAGGCTGGGCAAACTGGTCGATTAGAATTCCTTCGGGCTTTTCCGGAATTTTATGTAACACATGCTTGATGGCTGCGTTATGCAAAAGGGCTTTTATTTTACCCTGCGACATGCCTTGTGCCTGCATGGCATTGTATTTGGGATTCTCGCATGTGACAAGCGAAAATGGAACAACGTGCCTGATTTGTGATGCAATTTCCATGATCTGCTTATCTTTCAGGTTTTTAGAGTCCTGTACACCCATTTCTTTCAAAAGCCCAAGCTGCTCTTTTTTTGCATAAACAGCTACAACAGTAATGGGGCCAAAATAATCGCCAGTCCCGACTTCATCAGATCCGACTATCGACATTTGCCCAATGCCAGGCGGCGGGGAATACTTGTGCTTGGCAGGATTGGAAGTGGACGTAGCTTGCTTGCCTGCAGGTGATGGGGTGTCAGCACTCCATTTTCCTGATTCAAACTCGGCATTTGAACCCTGGAATAATACTTTTCCAGACTTGTAGGCTGTAATGGTGCACTGCGCAGGCTTGGCAGAAAAGATGCTGCCTGGGGGTTTCTTTTCAATGATTGATGCGGAATAGTGTTTTTCCATTTCGTTCATCACAGAAGGATTTACTAATAAAACGACATTTGCCATGTTAAATTGACTCCTTTTTTTAAATTCTTTTCCGTAAATTTACAAAAAAATCGTTATAACAGCTGAATTGGCTGTCCTCTCTCTTTCACGACGAAAAACTTCATGTTATAGTATGAGGTAGGATTCTTTAGAATGGGGGCATTATTGTGCCGGACGATAGAAAAAACAGAACAACGGTTGATATATACGGACAGCAATATACCATCATGGGTGCGGAGAGCACTGGTCATATCCGCCTGGTCGCATCCATGGTTGACGATAGCATGAGAGAAATAAGCATGAAGAATCCATCACTGGATACAAGCAAGCTTGCCGTGCTTACAGCGGTGAATGCGATACATGATTATCTGAAATTGAAAGATCAAATAGACCAGCTTAAACTGGAATTACAGAAAGAAAAGGACTGAGTGCATGGTAGACTTGGCCATTATAGCCATTCTTGTAATCGGATTTTTTATCGGATTAAGGAGAGGCCTGATTTTACAGCTGATCCATCTTACAGGGTTTATTGTTGCCTTCATCGCTGCATATGCATATTATGACGAGCTGGCACCGAAGCTGAAGCTATGGATTCCTTATCCGTCTCTAGGAAATACATCTAGTCTGAAAATGTTTTTTGATGGCGCCGGACTTGATGGAGCCTATTATAATGCCATCGCTTTTGCAATCATCTTCTTCGCTGTCAAGATTTTATGGCAGCTTTTGGGGTCGATGCTCGACTTCATTTCCCATTTGCCGATCTTAAGGCAGCTGAATAGCTGGGGCGGGGGAATCTTTGGTTTAGCTGAAGTATATTTTATCATGTTTATCCTATTATACATAGCCGCGCTTCTGCCAGTGGATACCATTCAGGGACCGCTGAATGACTCCTTTATGGCAAAGGCTATAGTAAAAGACACACCAATCCTCTCAAAGACAGTGAAGGATTTGTGGTTTCAATATGTAAAAGTATAAGCGTAAGGTCCTGTGGCCCCGCAGCCTCCTAAGCAATCCTTTATAAGGCGAGCTGGAAGCCCGGGACAACAGGCCTTTTCTGTCTGTAAATCCCCTATAGGCTAATCCTTCGCTGCAGTTTTGCTGTCTGGCCATTTCAGAATAGTTGTACTTTAGTGTGAAGCCATGTATCTTTAAGAATGGGAACCATCATAACTATAAAGGCAAAAAGAGCCTTAGGCTGAACGGAGATTATTACGTGCGGCTTAGGATATCAATATATATATTAATACTAAATCTGGCAGGTGAATTCAGATGACAATCAATAAAAAAGACTGCATAAAATTACTCGAACGAATTGCAACATATATGGAGCTAAAAGGAGAAAATCCATTCAAGGTTTCTGCCTTCAGAAAAGCGGCCGGAGCCCTCGAGACGGATGACAGAAGCTTGTCAGATATAGAAGACTTCACTAAGCTGAACGGAATTGGAAAAGGCACGGCAGCTGTTATCGAAGAGTTTATTAAAGAAGGAAAATCCTCAGTGCTGATAGAGCTTCAGGAGGAAGTGCCAAAAGGATTAATTCCGCTTCTGCAGCTGCAGGGACTCGGAGGAAAGAAAATCGCTAAGCTTCATAAAGAACTTCAGGTTAATGATGTACATGATCTGAAGCGGGTCTGTGAAGAAGGAAGAGTGCGTGATCTGGCCGGCTTTGGAAAAAAGACCGAGGAGAAGATCCTTGCCGCGATTGAAGATGCCGGAAAAAGGCCAGACAGGCTTCCGCTGGCATTTATGATGCCAATTGCAGGGGATATTGAAGCTGCTCTAGAAAATATGGATCATATCATCCGTTTTTCGAGAGCGGGGAGCTTGAGGAGAATGAGGGAAACCATTAAGGATCTTGATTTTATCATCAGCTCGGATAAACCTGATGAAATAAAAGAGCAGCTGCTCGCCCTTTCTGGGATTAAGCAGGTAATTGCAGCGGGGGAAACCAAGGTTTCTGTTGTATTGGATTATGAATATGATGTATCGGTGGATTTCAGAATCGTAAAAGACAATGAATTCATTACTACTCTGCACCATTTTACAGGTTCAAAGGACCATAATGTACGAATGAGGCAGCTGGCAAAGGAACGCGGCGAAAAGATAAGCGAGTATGGCGTGGAAATCGATGAGACAGGGGAAGTGCTGTCTTTTCAATCTGAAGAAGAATTCTATCAGCATTTCGGCCTGCCGTTCATTCCTCCTGAACTTCGTGAAGACGGAACAGAAGTGGAACACTATAATGCGGATGAGCCATTAATTAGCTCCTCAGACATCTCCGGGGATCTTCATATGCACACAACATGGAGCGATGGAGCCTATACAATCGAGGAAATGATTGAGGCGTGCAGGGCCAAAGGCTATAAATATATGGCAATCACGGATCATTCTCAATATCTGAAGGTAGCAAACGGGCTTACTGCAGAGCGTCTCAGAGAACAAAAGAAAATCATTCATGAGTTGAATGAAAAATATGATGACATAACAATATTGTCTGGAATTGAAATGGATATCCTTCCAGACGGTTCACTGGATTATGATGATGAACTGCTTGCTGAGATGGACCTGGTGATCGCGTCCATACACTCAAGCTTTTCACAGAGCCAGGATAAAATTATGGATCGCCTGAAAAATGCGCTTGAAAATCCGCATGTCGATATTATTGCACATCCTACGGGCAGACTGATAGGGAAACGCGATGGCTATGACGTAGATATGGACATGCTGATTGAGCTTGCAGCTAAAACAAATACGGCACTCGAGCTTAATGCCAACCCAAATCGTCTTGACCTTGCTGCACCTAACGTAAGAAAAGCGCAGGAAGCGGGGGTAACGATTGTCATCAATACGGATGCCCACAGCATTGATATGCTGGAGGATATGCCGATTGGCGTTTCTTCTGCAATAAAAGGCTGGATTAAAAAGACAACCGTCTTGAATGCAATGGATACAGACGGCTTGCTGTCATTTTTAAAAAGGAACGATTAAAGCGGAGATCTACTAACCGATTCCCAAGAGGAGGATACTTGCTTCATGCATGCTAAAGCTTTAAAAACGCTGGAATTTGATAAAATAAAAGGCCAACTCCTGACTTTTGCTTCATCCTCAATCGGCAAGGAAAAGGCTGAACAGCTCACGCCTTCTGCTGATTTTACAGAGGTATTGAAGTGGCAGGAGGAAACGGATGAAGCGGCCAATGTAATCCGTCTGAAAGGAAATGTGCCCCTCGGCGGAATCTTTGATATCCGGCCACACGCAAAGCGCGCACAAATTGGAGGCATGCTGAGTCCGATGGAACTGATGGAAATATCATCAACGATTCGTGCCGGCCGCATTCTGACACGCTTTTTCGAGGAGCTGGAGGAAGATGAACACGAACTTCCCCATCTGGGAGAATATATAAAAAATATAATGCCGCTAGGCAATCTGCAGCAGGAAATCAATTTTGCCATAGGAGAGCACGGAGAAGTCATCGACTCGGCAAGCGACAAGCTTCGCACCCTCCGCAATCAGCTGCGCACAAACGAAAGCAGGGTACGCGATAAACTAGAAAGCATGATCCGGTCATCTAATGCTTCAAAAATGCTTTCAGACGCCATCGTCACAATCAGAAACGACCGGTTTGTTATTCCTGTCAAGCAAGAGTACCGAAGCGTATATGGAGGGATCATCCATGACCAGTCTTCATCAGGACAGACACTTTTCATTGAACCGCAAGTTATTGTTCAGTTAAACAATGTGATCCAGGAAACCAGGGTCAAGGAGCAGCAGGAAATTGAGCGGATTCTTGTTGAATTATCTCTTGCCGTCGGTGAACATACACATGACTTGCTTGTGAATGTGAGGATACTTGCTGAGCTTGATTTCATTATTGCAAAAGCAAGGTTCGGCAAGGCTATAAAGGGTTCAAAGCCGAAGCTGAATGATGAAGGACGTGTTAAGCTGATCAGAGCCAAGCATCCCCTGATTGATGAAGACGTTGTAGTGGCCAATGATATTTATCTGGGCGAGGATTTTACCACCATTGTTATCACCGGACCCAATACAGGAGGTAAAACAGTCACACTGAAAACTTTGGGGCTTTGTACGCTTATGGCACAATCCGGCCTTCATATTCCGGCTGCTGACGGCTCTGAAACGGCTGTTTTCCGTTCAGTTTATGCAGACATCGGGGATGAGCAATCGATTGAACAGAGCTTGAGCACATTTTCATCCCATATGGTCAATATCGTGGAAATACTGAAGCACGTTGATCACGAAAGCCTGGTGCTATTCGATGAACTTGGAGCTGGTACAGATCCCCAGGAGGGCGCAGCACTTGCAATTTCCATTCTGGATGAAGTGTACAAGCGTGGCGCAAGAGTGATTGCAACTACGCATTATCCGGAACTGAAAGCTTATGGATTTGACCGTGACGGTGTTATTAATGCAAGCGTCGAATTCGATGTGGAATCACTTCGTCCGACATATAAATTGCTGATAGGCGTACCTGGACGAAGCAATGCCTTTGAAATTTCTAAGCGCCTCGGTCTTGAAGAATCCATTATCAGCCATGCCAGAAGCCATGTCGGGGAAGACACTAATCAGGTGGAAAATATGATTGCTTCCCTCGAGGACAGCAGAAGGCAGGCCGAGACTGAAGAAGCTGAAGCAGCGGATTATTTAAAGCAGGCTGAAAAATTGCATAAAGATCTTCAAAAAGAAATCATGGAATACTATGAACAAAAAGATGAGATGATGCAAAAGGCTGCAGCCGAAGCAGCTGAGCTTGTGGAAAAAGCAAAAAGAGATTCAGAAGCGATCATTTCCGATTTGAGAAAAATGCGTCTTGAAAAACAGGCGGATGTTAAAGAACATGAATTGATTGAAGCCAGAAAGCGTCTGGATGAAGCGGCACCTGCCGTGAAGAAAACAGCAAAAGCAAAAACAGCCGCCGCAAGCGATAAGAGGGAGCTTCATCCAGGTGATGAAGTAAAAGTAATCAGCTTTAACCAAAAAGGCCATCTTATCGATAAAACATCAGGCGATGAATGGCAGGTCCAGATCGGTATCATGAAAATGAAGGTAAAAGAATCTGATCTTCAATTCATTAAGGCCACAAAAGAAAAAGAGAAAAAACCGCTGGCAACAGTCAGGGGAAAAGATTATCATGTCAGCCTTGAACTTGATTTGCGCGGCGAAAGATATGAGAGCGCCCTTTCAAGGGTTGAAAAATATATTGATGATGCACTGCTTGCAGGCTATCCGCGCGTTTCCATTATTCATGGGAAAGGAACGGGCGCTTTAAGGCAGGGAGTTCAGGAATACTTGAAAAATCATCGATCTGTCAAAAGAGCAAGGTTTGGAGAAGCAGGCGAGGGCGGAACAGGCGTCACGGTCGTAGAATTTAAATAGTTCTGCAAAAAGCTGTGCGGATCTGCCTGAAGCAAAATACGGTAAAAAAAAGCAGAGATGGATAAAGGGGAGAAGCCGGGTGGAAAAACTCGCAAAGGTGCTGATCGGATGCTGTGCAGTGTTCCTGGCACTCGGTATCATTTATATGGTTTACTTTGCTAAATAGATTCTCGAAACTGCATACTGAAAAAGAAGAAAAAGCCGGACTTATTCCTTATTACTGGAATTGAGACGGCTTTTTTTCCTGTTTTCTGGCGTCGTTTTTACTATGTAGTGCGAAATCCAACTTTAAAGAGAAACAATAGAGACTCTTTTGAGGTGGTGTTGGGATCTCAATCAAGCTCCATATTCTACTTTTTCAGAATGTGTCAGGTTTTTGATTTCCAGTTAAATGGATAATAATTCTGATTAAGCATTAATTAGAGCCAAATCGGCTTTGATTCAAGCGAAATGATTTCTTCACAATACCTCGGGCAAGCAAGCATCCTAATACACTGGTTTTTTCCGGAAAGGACTATCCTAGAACTTAAAAGTGTAAGAAAAACAGGTCCATTTTAACCATTTGATACGCTCTTTTGGTAAAACACATAATTAGAGAGATGCCTTTTTCATAATGGACCTCAAAATCAGCTGTCTAATTTCCAGTTAAATGGATAATAGTACCGAATCGAGCTCCATTCGAGCGAAATAGTCCCTGATTCGAGTGAAATCAGTGTTCATTAGAGCCAAATCGGCAGGGATTCGAGCAAAATCAATTTTTATGACAAGGGTAAAGCGTTCCCGCCCTCTATACTTTCAACAAGTGCTTCCGCTTTTTATTTCATTGTCACTCTTTGCGGAGTATATTATAATATAATGGAAAAGTTAGAATTTTTAATCTAGTTTGCCGGCTGTTTTATAATGCGGCAAGGGGAATGGCAGATAGCTAGCATGATTCAGGAACACGTATAGAAAGAGGTTGCCGCCTAGCTAGCCATTAGAAAATAAGCCCAGTCATTAAGGGGAGGGTTTAAATGAGCAATAAGCCATGGACAAAGGTCTACCCGAAACATATACCTGAAACTTTGGAGTACGAAGAAAAACCGCTGTATTCTTTATTAAATGAATCTGCGGAAGAATTTCCTGATAAGATCTCCATTTCATTTATGGGAAAAAAACTGACGTTTAAAGAAGTGCATCAGTCAGCGCAGAAATTTGCATCTTATTTGAAGAAGATTGGACTTCAAAAAGGGGATAGAGTAGCGATCATGCTGCCAAATACCCCGCAGGCTGTCATCAGCTATTTTGGCATCCTGCTCGCGGGAGGCACGGTTGTCCAGACGAATCCTCAGTATATGGAGAGAGAACTGGAATATCAGATGAAGGATTCTGGAGCAACAATCATCGTTACACTGGATCTTTTATTTCCCCGGGCCGCATCCATAGCAGGCAGGACAGATTTGAAACATATTATTGTAACCGCTATCAAGGACTATTTGCCTTTCCCGAAAAATATCGCGTATCCTTTTATCCAGAAAAAAGAGCATGGAATTGTAGTTAAGGTTGAACATGCCGGAAGCCACCATCTGTTTAAAGAAATCATGAAGATGGAAGTGCCAAGTGAAAGGCCTGCTGCGATTGATATTGATGAAGATCTTGCGCTTATCCAGTATACAGGCGGGACGACCGGTTTTCCAAAGGGTGTTATGCTGACCCACCGGAATCTGCTGGCCAATGCTAAAATGTGTTCAGCGTGGCTGTATAAATGCCGGCGCGGAGAAGAAAGTGTTCTTGGAATACTGCCGTTTTTCCATGTGTATGGAATGACGACTGTGATGATTTTATCCATAATGGAAGGATATAGAATGATCCTCCTCCCGAAATTCAATACAGAAATGGCGCTGAAAACGATTCAAAAGGAACGCCCGACAATGTTTCCCGGAGCACCGACCATTTACATCGGCCTTCTGAATCATCCATCCATTCAAAAGTATGATCTTTCATCCATAGATTCCTGCATTAGCGGATCTGCTCCGCTGCCAGTTGAAGTCCAGGAGAAATTCGAGAAGGTAACCGGGGGGAAATTGGTGGAAGGCTACGGATTGTCCGAAACATCTCCTGTTACACATGCTAACTTTTTGTGGGATCAGCCAAGAGTCAAAGGCAGCATAGGAGTTCCATGGCCTGATACTGAAGCCGTGATTTTATCCCTTGAAACAGGCGAGCCTGCTGAAAACATGGAAATAGGGGAAATAGCCGTAAAAGGGCCGCAGGTAATGAAAGGGTATTGGAACCGTCCGGAAGATACAGAAGCAGTTTTTAAGAATGGCTGGCTTTTGACTGGAGATCTCGGTTATATGGACGACCAGGGATTCTTTTATGTGGCAGACCGTAAAAAGGACATGATTATTGCTGGAGGATTTAATATTTATCCGCGGGAAGTTGAAGAGGTGCTGTATGAGCATGAAAGCATACAGGAAGCTGTAGTGGCAGGAGTCCCTCATCCCTATAGAGGAGAAACAGTGAAAGCATACATTGTTTTAAAAGAAGGGGCATCGGTAACGGAGGAAGAACTGAATGCCTTCACAAGGAAGCATCTGGCGGCTTACAAGATTCCGAGAATTTATGAATTCCGGAAAGAACTGCCAAAAACAGCTGTAGGGAAGATACTTCGCAGGGAGCTTGTAGACGAAGAAAATAGAAAAATCGCTCAAGAAAAAAAAGATGCCTGAGTATGCTAGCCGTGATGCGGGAGTTTCCCGTTTTCTTGCATTAAAACTGGACAAACCCCCATGCCGGCCATAAAATGAAACTATTAAGATGTTTTTTCTTGACAGTTTGGAAGCATCATTCTATGATGGAAATATGAATGATGATTCATTCATTTTCTCTCTGAAAGGGGACGCCAAGTGAAACGCAACAAACCAAAATACAAACAAATTATTGATGCTGCCGTAGTAATCATTGCAGAAAACGGCTATCATCAGGCACAGGTTTCAAAAATTGCCAAGCAGGCAGGTGTGGCGGATGGCACCATTTATCTTTATTTTAAGAACAAGGAAGATATTCTCGTTTCTTTATTTCAGGAAAAAATGGGATACTTTGTTGAACAGATAGAAGAAGAGATAAGAGGTAAGAAAAGCTCTGCCGAAAAGCTGCTTGTCTTAATAAAAAAACACTTTCAAATCCTTTCAGATGATGTTCATTTAGCAACTGTAACCCAGCTGGAGCTTAGACAGTCCAATAAAGAATTGCGTTTGCGGATCAATGATGTTTTAAGAGGATATTTGACAGTGATTGATAGGATTATCCGGGAGGGAAAAGAAAATGGAGAGTTCCTTCCGGATCTGAGTGTGAAGCTTGCCAGGCAGATGATTTTCGGCACGATTGATGAAACAGCGACAACCTGGGTCATGAATGAGCAGCATTATTCCCTGACTGAGCTTGCCGATTCTGTGCACTCCCTATTGATCGGGGGCTGCGGCTGCAAAGTGCAGTCATAGCCTCAAAGTTGTCATTACATAGCAATTGTTTGAACCTTATATGCAGACAGTGTACGCTGTCTGCATATAAGGAAAGTTTCAGAAAGCGCTTACTAGTTCTTTTAGGGAGGAATAGAAAATGGAATTTATCAAACACCAGATTGAAAATTTTGTTGCATATATCACCATACAGAAGCCGCCGGCCAATGCCCTTTCTTCTTCTGTATTGACTGAGATGTCCGAATTATTCGATGAATTGGAACAAAATAGTGAAGTCAGGGCCATTTTGATTCACGGAGAAGGGAAATTCTTTTCTGCAGGTGCAGATATCAAAGAATTCACTTCCATTCCTAGCGGTGAGGAATTTTCCGCGCTATCCTCAAAAGGCCAAGAGTTTTTTGAAAGAATTGAGCAGTTTTCAAAGCCTGTCATTGCAGCCATTCACGGCGCGGCTTTGGGAGGCGGGCTTGAACTGGCGATGTCCTGCCATATCCGGCTGGTGACGGAAAATGCGAAGCTTGGACTTCCTGAGCTGCAGCTTGGACTCATTCCGGGATTTGCCGGAACGCAAAGGCTTCCGCGATATGTAGGGACTGCAAGGGCGGCAGAGATGCTATTTACAAGTGAACCGATTACGGGCAGCGAAGCTGTGCAGCTAGGCCTGGCTAACCATGCGTTCCAGGATGAGGAACTGCTTCCGAAGGCAAAAGAGCTTGCTCAAAAAATTGCGAAGAAAAGCCCGCTTGCACTTAAGAAAACAATTGAGCTTCTGAACTATTCAAAGCCTGAAAGCTTCCATAAGGGAGTTGAAAAGGAAGCGGCAGCATTCGGAGAGGTTTTCGTTTCAGAGGATGCCAAAGAAGGAATCAGCGCATTTATTGAAAAAAGAGAAGCCGTTTTTAAAGGCAGATAAACATTGGAATTATGGCCAGCTGCAGAACTAAGCTTGTGAGAACAAGCAAGGAAGCGGAGCCATTCTTATAAAAAATATCCCAATTTTCCAAACTGACAGAAAAATTTAGGAGGGACCAACGTGAATATTTATGTATTATTAAAAAGAACCTTTGATACAGAAGAAAAAATTACTCTTTCAGGCGGCAAAATCAATGAAGATGGAGCAGAATTCATTATCAATCCTTATGATGAGTATGCGGTAGAAGAAGCGATTCAGGTCCGTGACGCACAGGGCGGCGAAGTGACTGTTGTAACAGTGGGCGGAGAAGAGGCAGAAAAGCAGCTTCGCACAGCTTTGGCAATGGGTGCCGATAAAGCTGTACTGATTAACATAGAAGATGACGTAGAAAATGGCGATCAATTTACAACATCTAAAATTCTTGCTGAATTCCTGAAAGACAAAGATGCAGACTTGATTCTTGCAGGAAATGTTGCAATCGATGGGGCAACAGGCCAGGTAGGTCCGCGTGTGGCTGAGATTCTGGATATTCCTTATATCACAACGATCACTAAGCTTGAAATCAGCGGAGAAACAGTCACTGTAACAAGAGACGTGGAAGGCGATTCCGAAGTGATTGAAACAAAGCTTCCTCTTTTGGTTACGGCACAGCAGGGATTAAATGAGCCCCGCTATCCTTCTCTTCCGGGCATCATGAAAGCCAAGAAAAAGCCATTGGATGAATTGGAACTGGATGATCTGGATCTTGAAGAGGACGATGTGGAAGCAAAAACGAAAACAATTGAAATCTTCCTTCCTCCTAAAAAAGAAGCCGGCAGAGTCCTTGAAGGAGAAATAGCTGAACAGGCTGCCGAGCTTGTAAAGCTTCTCCGCAGTGAAGCTAAAGTTATCTGACCTAAATAGATTAATGGCGCTACCCTATAAAAAAACGATAATCATGCACAGGAGGTTTTATTAATGGCTAGAAAGGTTCTCGTGTTGGGAGAAGTACGTGATGGTTCTTTAAGAAATGTATCATTTGAAGCAATCGGTGCAGCAAAGCTTGCTGCTGGCGGCGGTGAAGTGGTAGGAGTGTTGATTGGAGAAGGAATACAGTCATTTGGAACTGAATTGGTTCAATATGGAGCTGACCGTGTTGTCACAGTAGAAGATGCAAAGCTTGCGCAATATACATCTGACGGCTACTCTCAGGCACTGCTTGCAGTCATAGATGCTGAAAACCCGGAAGGTATTTTCTTCGGGCACACGGCACTGGGAAAAGACCTGGCCCCAAGGATTGCTTCAAAGCTTAGCTCCGGCCTGATTTCTGATGTTACATCAATGGAAGAAACAGGAGGAAACCTGGTATTCACACGCCCGATTTATTCAGGCAAAGCATTTGAAAAGAAAATCGTTACAGATGGTCTTGTTTTCGCAACAATCCGTCCGAACAATATCAGCCCTCTAGAAAAAGATGAGTCCCGTTCAGGAGAGGTTACAGCCCTTCAGGCAGAGATCAAGGATCTGCGCACCATCATTAAAGATGTTGTCAGAAAGGCCAGTGAAGGTGTAGATCTTTCTGAAGCGAAAGTAATTATTGCAGGAGGCCGCGGTGTAAAAAGCGAAGACGGATTCGAGCCGCTTAAAGAGCTTGCAGATGTGCTTGGCGGTGCTGTTGGAGCATCCCGTGGTGCATGTGATGCAGATTATTGCGATTACTCTCTTCAAATCGGCCAGACTGGAAAGGTTGTTACTCCAGATCTTTATATCGCATGCGGAATATCCGGCGCCATCCAGCATTTAGCTGGTATGTCCAACTCTAAAGTAATCGTGGCAATCAATAAGGATCCTGAAGCAAACATCTTTAAAGTAGCAGATTATGGAATAGTGGGCGATCTTTTCGAAGTGGTTCCATTGCTGACTGAAGAATTCAAGAAGCTTAAAGTGAATGCATAATATATAGATAAACAGACTGTTTTAAGGCATTTGCAAAAAGCAAATGCCTGCAGTTTTTTTAGGGCGGGGTTCCGTATAATTTTCAGCTGATTTTGGTAAAATGAGCAGTGAAGCAAATTAATAGCATCTCATATATTTATGGTGTTATACTGTTTGTAAGTTTTAACCGAGCCGCTTCCATAAAGCTGAACAAGATGCATTCAGGCGATTAAGCTGGTTAATGGATAAATGCGTACCCGAAGACTTGGGAAACATACGCTTCCAGCATGCTCTTTGATGTATTTTTTTATGTAATCCTTATGGAGCGGGCGTAATCAACGTAAAAATTAGGAGGCTAAATAATATGGCTATTTCACATGTTACAGATCAATCATTCTCTACAGAAACAAACGAAGGTCTAGTTCTTGCTGATTTTTGGGCACCATGGTGCGGACCTTGTAAAATGATCGCTCCAGTTCTAGAAGAACTTGATTCAGAAATGGGAGAAAAAGTTAAAATCGTTAAGCTTGATGTTGATGAAAACCAGGAAACAGCTGGCAAGTTCGGCGTTATGAGCATCCCGACTTTAATTTTGCTTAAAGACGGAGAAGTTGTAGATAAAGTTGTCGGCTTCCAGCCAAAAGAAGCTTTATCTGAATTAATCTCCAAGCATGCTTAAGATATAAATACTAAGTACCCTATAGAGCAGACCCTTTGATAAAAGACTGCTTTATAGGGTGCTTTTTGTATGGGGGAAAGTGAAATTTTATAGTTTGTTCTGTAAGGCTCGCCGCCCGCACAGAGGAAACGAGCATTCTGGAGCGGAAATCAGCCACCTTGTTCAAAACAGCCTTTAAAAAGATGGCTCCTGAAAACAGAAGCCATCTTTTTTTATATAATCCTGCCCCAGTTTAGGCATTAGAAAATACTTTTGTTAATTTGAATTTGTTCCTCCGCCATTCAGTCCTTCTTTTATCAGTGCATTGACTTTACTGTTAACAATCAATCCCACGTGATCTACACCGCTGATCTGAACGTTTTTTGCTCCTTGAAGTGTTGAAAGCCATGCAGGCACAACAATATCGCTGGTACTGTAAATTGAAGTATAGCGGATTTTATGTTTAGGATCTGTACTTGCCGGGGCTTTCGAAGTTATAAACTTGTTTGGCGAACCAAGCGTTACCACATCGTTTACCTTGCTTCCTCCTCCATTAAGGATATAGGTAAGGGTATTGATGCCTCCCGCGCTATGGCCGATAATATCGACCTTGCTCTTTCCTGTCTTCTTTAACACTTCATCTACAAATGGCGCCAGCTGTCTTGCATTATTTAAGCTGTTCCCAGTTTTATCAGCCATTTCAATGGAATATAGTTCATCATCAGACCAGCCTTGAGTCTTCAGGTAATTTTTAATGCTGTTAAAGTTTGAACTATTGCCGCCTGCTCCGTGAATGAAGATAACTGGATCATGGGTGCTTGCACTTGCCCTTGAACCAGAAGGATGAATAGTCGCTGCAGAAAAAATAATGGCCAAGCATGCTGTTAATGAAAGTAACAATCTATTGTTTTTCATAATTCCCTCCTGTGTATGCCGGATGCTGTCTTGCTGTTTCAATTGTTATACATTTTAGAGCGAGAAACAACCGGCAACATTTTCTAATCCTTCCGCCGGATACTGTACAGTCCATATCAGAGAGTGTTTCTGGAGTGATGTTTGGCTGGCGGAAATGGAAAGCATCACAGCCTGCCTTTTTTGCTGATTTGTAGTATATTTAAGAAAGTAAGTATGAAAAAATAGAATAAATGTTCCCTGAGCAGCAATTCCCTTTTTTAGCAGGAGCTGCTGCCAGGATAAGTCCCGATTATAACCAATCATCAGCATGGATAGATAAGATCCGCTGATGTGTATTTCACTATATAGATCAAAGTTTGAGACAGAAGAGAAGGTGAAGAAGTGAATCAGAGGATCAAAGACAAGCTTGCACTGCTTCCTGACCAGCCTGGCTGCTATCTGATGAAAGACCGGCAAGGGACCATCATCTATGTGGGCAAGGCAAAGGTTCTAAAAAACAGGGTCAGGTCTTATTTTACAGGCTCCCATGACGGTAAAACCCTTAGGCTTGTTAATGAAATAGAGGATTTTGAATACATTTTAACCTCTTCAGATATTGAAGCGCTGATCCTTGAGCTGAATTTAATCAAAAAGCATGATCCGAAGTATAATGTCATGCTGAAGGATGATAAAACCTATCCTTTCATCAAGCTGACGGCAGAAAAGCATCCCCGGCTGATTATTACAAGGAAGGTCAAGAAGGACAAGGGAAAGTATTTTGGGCCATACCCCAATGTAATTGCAGCAAATGAGACAAAAAAACTGCTGGACCGGATATATCCGCTCCGGAAATGCAATACCCTCCCGGACAGGGTCTGTTTATATTATCATCTGGGCCAGTGCCTGGCACCATGTGTGTATGATGTGGAAGAAACAGAATATAAAAAAATGACCGACGATATTGCCCGTTTTTTAAATGGGGGCTATCAGGAAATCAAAAAAGAGCTTTCAGAGAAAATGCATGCTGCTGCTGAAAATCTCGACTTTGAAAGAGCAAAGGAATACCGTGATAAAATTGCCCATATTGAAGTAACGATGGAAAAACAGAAAATGATGACTCATGATTTCACGGACCGTGATGTTTTTGGCTACTCCTATGATAAAGGATGGATGTGTGTACAGGTGTTCTTTGTCAGGCAGGGCAAGCTGATTGAGCGTGATGTTTCCCTGTTTCCGATTTATGATGAACCGGAACAGGAGCTGCTGACATACCTTGGGCAATTCTACGCAATGCCAAGCCATTTTAAGCCGAAGGAAATTCTGCTGCCGGAATCTGTCGATGCTGAGCTTGCCGGCCGCTTGCTGGATGTGAGGATTCTTCATCCGAAAAGGGGTCAAAAGAAGGATCTCTTAAAGCTTGCCAGTAAAAATGCGAGCATTGCCCTCCAGGAGAAATTTTCTTTGATTGAACGGGATGAAGACAGGACCATCAAGGCTGTTGAGAACCTCGGGTCGCATCTTGGCATTTATACGCCGCACAGGATCGAGGCATTTGATAATTCGAATATCCAGGGAACCAATCCTGTTTCAGCTCTTGTTGTCTTTATTGACGGAAAACCGGAAAAACGGGAATACCGGAAATATAAAATTAAAACCGTCCAGGGACCGGATGATTACGAATCCATGAGGGAGGTTGTCCGGCGGAGATATACCCGGGTACTGAAGGAAGGGCTTCCCCTGCCTGATTTGATTATCATTGATGGAGGAAAAGGCCATGTTGACGGTGTGCGGGATATATTAGAAAACGAACTGGGCTTGGATGTTCCTCTAGCCGGGCTTGTTAAAGATGATAAGCACAAAACCTCACAGCTGATGATTGGAAATCCTCTGGAGCTTGTTCCATTGGACAGAAGAAGCCAGGAATTTTATCTTCTTCAGCGGATACAGGATGAGGTCCACCGTTTTGCCATCACCTTTCACCGCCAGATACGCGGAAAAAATGCCTTTCAGTCCTTGCTCGATGAGATTGAGGGGATTGGGGAGAAGAGAAAGAAACAGCTCCTGAAGCATTTCGGATCTGTTAAGAAAATGAGGGAAGCTACGGCAGAGGAAATCCGGGAAGCGGGGATTCCGGCTGCAATCGCTCAGGAAATCGTTAGAAAATTGCAAGAATAAAGTTGATGCAGGGAATTTCCTGTGCTATAATCATAGTGAATTTTACATGATTAAAACGTTACTGTTTTAAAGTGTTGATAGAGGTGCGGGTTTCAAGAGTAACAGCCGGGAGAAGGATGAGCTTCTGCGAAAGGCTGCGAAAGGGGAAATCGCCGAAGCAAAACAAGGCTCAATACTTGTTTTGCTGGTCTGACATTGAATAAATGGCAGATTGTCAGGATGAAAATTCTGGAGAGCTATCTCACTGTGCTAGGCGTATTGTTTCTACGTTTTCCACAGCAATGAGATATTTCTCATTGCTTTTTTTGCGTCGGAAAAAGGAAGCATACATGTATTTAAAGATGATAAACAAATTCGGAGAGGGTGCAGCATAATGGCATTAATTGTCCAGAAATTTGGCGGAACATCAGTAGGAAGCATTGAGAGAATACAAAATGCTGCAAATAGGGTCATTGAAGAAGCAGAAAGAGGAAACCAGGTAGTGGTGGTTGTGTCTGCTATGGGGAAAACCACGGATGAATTGGTTTCAATGGCAAAAGAAATATCAGCTGCTCCATCCAAACGGGAAATGGATATGCTTTTATCCACAGGAGAGCAGGTTACCATCTCCTACTTAACAATGGCATTATTGGCTAGAGGCTATGATGCTGTTTCATATACAGGATGGCAGGCGGGAATCAATACAGAAGCCGTCCATTCGAATGCAAGGATTTCGGATATAGCAACAGCGAGGGTGAAGGCAGCTCTTGAAGCAGGAAAAATCGTTGTTGTTGCAGGCTTTCAGGGTGTGGATGCCGACGGGGAAATTACGACGCTTGGCAGAGGCGGATCTGATACAACGGCTGTTGCCCTTGCTTCCGCCCTTCATGCTGACCGCTGTGATATTTATACAGACGTAACCGGCGTGTATACAACAGATCCCCGCTACATAAAAGGAGCGAGAAAGCTGCTGTCCGTTTCATATGATGAAATGCTCGAGTTAGCCAATCTTGGTGCAGGAGTGCTGCATCCGAGAGCAGTGGAGTTTGCAAAAAATTATCAAATTCAGCTTGAAGTGCGTTCAAGCATGGAAAAGGAAAAAGGAACGATCATAGAGGAGGAAGCATCGATGGAACAAAATCTGATTGTAAGAGGAATTGCTTTTGAAGATCGTATTACACGCGTAACCATTTTTGGTTTGTCAGGCAATATCGGAACACTATCCACCATTTTCACAACACTGGCCGAAAACCGCATTAATGTGGACATTATTATTCAAAGCATGACAGATACAGATTCTATTAATCTTTCCTTCTCCATTAAAAGCAACGATGTGGAAGACGCGCTTAATGTACTGGAGAAAAACAAAAGCAATCTGCCATTTGACAGGGTCGAAACGGAAAGCGGCCTTTCAAAGGTGTCTATTGTGGGCTCTGGCATGGTATCCAACCCGGGCGTTGCCGCAGAAATGTTTGAGTGCATGGCCCAGAATGGCATTGTGATAAAAATGGTGAGTACATCGGAAATCAAGGTTTCCACGGTTGTGGACCAAAAGGATATGGTGAAAGCGGTCGAGGCGCTTCATGAAGCATTCCGTCTTGATGAGCCTGCACGTGTAAAAGCATAAACCTTTTTATTAATGGAGGATTTGCCCGCAAATCATAAAAAAGGCTGTTTTCTTAAGGCTGTTTTCGTAAACTTTGTTGCTATGGAACAAGGGGTTGATTTCCGCTCCAGGGTGCTTCGCTTTCCGCGAGGCGTGCGCTGAGCCTCCTCGACTTGCGTCTGCGGGGTCTCACCTGTCACGCTGATCCCGCAGGAGTCTCCGTACCTTCCGCTCCAATCAACCTGCTATAACAATGGAATTGCCTCGAAAACTATTTAAGTAACAACAATCTTTAAAAAAAGAGCCTTTCTTAAAGAGGCGAGCCTGTTGTTACATCGCCTGGAGCGGAAACCGGTCTGCTGTGCAGCAGCAAAGTTTTATGGAAACAGCCTAAAAAAATAAGAGGATCGCCCATCTGGAATAATTTCCGGCCATGCCCGGCAGGCATCGCTTAGATGAGTGAACCTCTTTTCATGAATGGCTTTCCCGTTAAATGGGATCCTTGATATCCCATTTAACGAGAAAGGCCACTTTTTTATTTCTCCGTTTTGTTTCTTCGTACGCTTCTGAATGGAATTTCTTGATCATGCTGATTTGTTCTGCAAGAAATCCGGTTTCAAGTCCAAAATGACATTCATGACTGATATCAAGGCGCCTGTCGATAATCTCGCCGCTGAGAGACATTTCTAATTCATCTTTTGATTGTTTCACTATTTCAAGCTGGCCCCATCCTGCGCTAACGAAGAATTCAATAACTTCGTCCACTCCGTTAAGCGGGAATTTTCTGGCTAATTGCTTGCCGGCCCAGTACATGATTTGTTTGGAATCTTTGCCGAGTATATCAGGCAGCAAAATTTCCCTGATAAGCTCATAGCCAAATGCGGGGATTTGGAATTCATCGTTTTGCAGGGTTTCCAATAAAGCAGGACTATTCTTTTTCATGGTATATATCCCCTCTTTTCTCTATCTCCATTATAAACAATTTTAGTTATGATTCAGTATATTTTATCAAAAAGATAGATACATGGAAAAAATAAATTATATTATTTTGAAATATTGTTATATAGTGAGAAAGCAAGAGTGGGCAGTTGTTATATAATAAGTTTCTCGGGTGAATATTCAAAAAAAAAACTCTATTTCACAAAAGAAATATTGTATCCGTTTTCTTGACGCTTCCAAATCGTAGGAGTAAAATGTACATGTCAGAACATTGTGGATAGTGTAGAATTTTGTTCACTATATTGTTGGATAAAAGTAGAAGAAAATATCTGCATGATCTTTATTATTAAGGGGGGGGCACTTAGTGGCACAAAATCGGGAATTTGGGAATCGCAGGCTGCATTCACTGCTTGGAGTTATCCCAATTGGTTTGTTTTTATTGGAGCACTTGATAACGAATTACATGGCAACAAAGGGGCCGGATTCATTCAATTCAGCAGCGGCTTTTTTGGAAAACCTGCCGTTCAGGGTGGTTCTTGAAACAGTATTGATCTTCCTGCCGCTGATTTATCACGCAGTGTACGGAATTTATATTGCCTTTACAGCTAAAAACAACCTTGGCAGATTCAGCTTTTTCCGCAACTGGATGTATATGCTGCAGCGTTTAACAGGAATCATCACTCTGATTTTCATTGTTTGGCATATCTGGTCCACCAGAATTCAGGCAGCAATGGGTGCAGAAGTAGATTTCAACATGATGAGTGATATTTTATCGAATCCATTTATGGTAGTTTTCTATATTGTCGGCATCATTTCTACTACTTTTCATTTCTCTAATGGATTATGGTCTTTCGCAGTCAGCTGGGGTATCACGGTGTCTCCGAAATCGCAGAGAATCTCTACTTATGTTACTTTAGTAATCTTCGTTTTAATTTCATATATTGGTGTAAGAGCCATTCTAGCATTCGTATAAAGAAAATGACAGATATATAGCTTGACAGTTCGAAATGAAGGAGTGAGCAAGTTTGGGTAAAGGTAAAATCATAGTCGTTGGCGGCGGATTGGCCGGCTTAATGGCAACAATTAAAGCGGCAGAGCACGGACAGCAGGTTGACTTATTTTCATTAGTTCCTGTTAAGCGCTCCCACTCTGTATGTGCCCAGGGCGGAATCAATGGTGCAGTAAATACAAAGGGTGAAGGAGATTCTCCTTTAGTCCATTTTGACGATACAATATACGGCGGGGACTTCCTTGCGAACCAGCCGCCGGTAAAGGCAATGTGTGAAGCGGCGCCTTCCATCATCCATATGTTTGACCGTATGGGTGTTATGTTTAACCGTACTCCTGAAGGCTTGCTGGATTTCAGAAGATTCGGAGGAACCCAGCATCACCGTACAGCTTTTGCAGGTGCCACAACAGGACAGCAGCTTTTGTATGCGCTTGATGAACAGGTGCGCCGATATGAAGTGGAAGGCCTTGTTACCAAGTACGAAGGCTGGGAATTCCTTGGAGCGGTAATCGATGACGAAAGAATCGCCCGGGGCATAGTTGCTCAAAACTTAACAAGCATGGAAATTAAATCTTTCCCTGGCGACGCAGTCATCATGGCTAGCGGCGGCCCTGGAATCATTTTTGGTAAATCGACGAACTCGATGATCAATACAGGATCAGCAGCATCCATCGTGTATCAGCAGGGTGCCACTTACTCTAACGGAGAATTCATCCAGATTCACCCGACAGCACTTCCTGGCGATGATAAGCTTCGCCTGATGAGTGAATCAGCGCGCGGAGAAGGCGGACGTGTCTGGACATATAAAGACGGCAAACCATGGTATTTCCTTGAAGAGAAATATCCTGCATACGGCAACCTTGTGCCGCGTGATATTGCCACACGTGAAATCTTTGATGTGTGTGTAAACATGAAGCTCGGCATCAATGGAGAAAACATGGTGTATCTTGATCTTTCCCATAAAGACCCTAAGGAATTAGATATTAAACTTGGCGGAATCATTGAAATCTATGAAAAATTCATGGGCGAGGATCCTCGTAAAGTGCCTATGAAAATATTCCCTGCCGTTCACTATTCAATGGGCGGGCTTTGGGTAGATTATGATCAAATGACAAACATCCAGGGTCTTTTCGCTGCAGGCGAGTGCGATTACTCACAGCACGGAGGAAACCGTTTAGGAGCCAACTCCCTTCTTTCAGCCATTTACGGCGGAAGCGTTGCCGGCCCTAATGCGATTAAATATATCGAAGGCCTTGAAAAAGGCGCAGATTCCATTCCATCTTCTGTTTTTGACAGGGCTGTTAAGGAACAGGAAGAAAAATGGAACGGCATCATGTCGCTTAACGGTACAGAAAATGCGTACATTCTTCATAAGGAATTGGGAGAATGGATGACTAATAATGTTACGGTTGTGCGCTACAATGATAAATTGCAGGCTACAGATGACAAGATCCTTGAGCTTATGGAACGCTTTGAAAATATCAACATTAACGATACAGCCAAATGGAGCAATCAGGGTGCATCATTCACAAGACAGCTTCAGAATATGATGCAATTGGCCCGTGTTATCACGATCGGTGCATTGAACCGGAATGAAAGCCGCGGCGCCCACTATAAGCCTGATTTCCCTGAGCGTAATGATGAGGAATTCCTTAAGACCACTATGGCTAACTTCACGGGTCCTAAATCAGCGCCGGCTTTCCATTACGAAGAAGTGGATATTTCACTTATCAAACCGCGTAAACGCGATTATTCTACAAAACATTAACAGGGGGAAGAAAAGATGGCTGAGACAAAAACAGTACGTTTTGTAATCACTCGACAAGATAGACCTGACACAGCCCCTTATACAGAGGAATTTGATCTGGATTACCGCCCGAACATGAACGTTATTTCTGCATTAATGGAAATCCGGCGTAATCCTGTCACTGTGAAAGGCGAAAAAACAACGCCAATCGCCTGGGACATGAATTGCCTTGAAGAGGTATGCGGAGCTTGTTCGATGGTGATCAATGGCAAACCGCGCCAATCATGCACAGCTTTGGTTGATCAATTGGAGCAGCCGATCAGGCTTGAGCCAATGCGCACATTCCCTGTTGTCCGGGATTTGCAGGTGGACCGCAGCCGCATGTTCGATTCATTAAAGAAAGTAAAAGCATGGATTCCAATTGACGGAACGTACAATTTAGGACCTGGCCCGCGTATGCCGGAGAAAAAGCGCCAATGGGCATATGAATTATCAAAATGCATGACATGCGGGGTATGCCTTGAAGCCTGTCCGAATGTGAACAGCAATTCAAGCTTCATTGGACCGCAGCCGCTTTCACAGGTACGCCTGTTCAATGCCCATCCGACTGGCGCTATGAATAAAGCCGAACGCCTGAATACCATCATGGGAGATGGAGGCCTTGCCAACTGCGGAAACTCTCAAAACTGTGTTCAATCATGCCCTAAAGGCATTCCATTGACCACATCGATCGCAGCGCTTAACCGCGACACAACCCTTCAATCGTTCCGTAATTTCTTCGGAAGCGATCAGGTATAACACTCAAAGAATCTGTATCCTTTGCGATACGGATTCTTTTTTGCGTTTGGCTGCTTATAAACAGGGATTTTATTTTGCTGCAGAATGAGTGGACGTTTTGGAGGCTATCAGGAACAAAGCGGAAATCAGCAGACAGAGTCAAAAAAGGCTGTTTTCGTAACCTTTGCTGGAACAATAATGTAGCTGATTAAACAATGAAATTGCCTCACAAAACTCATTGTTCATGCAGGTTGATTGGAGTGAAAGGTGCAGAGACTCCTGCGGGATCAGCGTGACAGTTGAGACCCCGCAGACGCAAGGCGAGGAGGCCTGGCGCAAGCCCCGCGGAAAGCGCAGCATCCTGGAACGGAAATCAACCACTAGTTCAGGTAGTAATTAAGTTTACGAAAACAACCTTAAGAAAAAGCCAATAAAAAAGAAGGAATATAGGGGAAATCACTTTCCATTTCAAGATAAATTATATAAAATGAATGAATAACCATTCATTTTTTTAAAAAGAGGAGCGTCATAATGGGCAGAATAGGATATATCAATGATTTGAAAGAGTGGGCAGCATCTTTTCATTTTAAACATAGCATCAAGGTACGTTTTTCGGAGACAGACATGTTCGGCCATTTAAATAACACGGTGCCTTTTACTTATTTTGAAGAAGCGAGGATTGAGTACTTTAAAAGCTTAGGCTTTATGCAGGAGTGGGTGAAGGATGGAAGTGAGGCCATTCCGGTTGTAGCAGATCTGCAGTGTGACTTTTTGGCTCAAATCTTTTTCAATGATGAGCTGACTGTGCATGTGAAAGCTGAAAGAATCGGAAACTCCTCTGCGGATATCCACTATATGGGCAAGAAAGCGGACGGTACCATTTGTTTAACGGGAAGAGGAATGATTGTCCAAATATCAAAAGCGACAGGAAAAGCCATCCCTTGGCCGCAGGAGAGCATTGATCTTATGAATAGAGAAGAACTCAAAATTCAGCAGGGTTAAAATAAAAATTTGGTTCCTTTGCGTTTGCAGTCACTCACCTTCCTTCAGCTACATACTATATCGAGACTAAAAAGTTACCCGCTCCGGGTTTTATGCTGGTGAAGGCAAGGAGGGTTACAATATTTGAAGGAGAACGAATTCACTCATAAGCCACTACTCACCAAGAGAGAAAAAGAAGTATTTGAGCTATTAGTTCAAGACAAAACAACGAAAGAAATCGCAGGTGAATTATTTATCAGCGAAAAAACAGTTCGAAACCATATATCGAATGCCATGCAGAAGCTTGGAGTCAAAGGACGATCACAAGCTGTAATAGAACTCCTTCGCATGGGAGAATTGAAGCTTTAAGGTTTTTTACAGAATCAGAATCTTGCTTTGGCGCCCGGTGCAGGCAATGCGGAAACGCGGAACGCTTGTTTTTCTATTACCTAGAAGACCAGGAACCCTCATGCAAAAGTGCTTAATCTTCTAGCAGCAATTCAGGAAACGAGTAACGATGATTGAATGTATCATGGTTATTAGCTCC
The DNA here is from genome assembly GCF_900112495.1 of Bacillus sp. OV322. GTDB lineage: Bacteria > Bacillota > Bacilli > Bacillales > DSM-1321 > Peribacillus. Next base: position 311,204 of record NZ_FOMA01000004.1, on the reverse strand, counting down.
TGATTGCTGCTTTTATTATGGAAGAAACTTAGGCCTTATGATCCTGATACATTCAGCTTAATAATGAATGTATCTTGAAATTTCCTTCACTTTCAAGCACAATGAGAGTATTATAAGTTTTTATGAAAGTATAGGGAGCTGTTTTTATGGGCGATGCAAGGCAAAACGTGCATGTTGCTAAAATAGAGAAGGAATTGCGATATGTTTCATCCCTCATCAAGCAAAAGGGAAGAGAAATTTTAAATAATTATAAAATCACTCCGCCGCAATTTGTGGCGCTTCAATGGCTTTCCGAGGACGGCGATATGACAATCGGCGAGCTGTCGAATAAAATGTTCCTTGCGTTCAGCACGACAACGGATCTTGTCGACCGTATGGAGAAGAATGAGCTTGTCCAAAGGCTGAAGGATGAAAAAGACCGACGCGTCGTAAGGATCCACCTTTTAAATGAAGGCAAGAGAATCATTGATGAAGTTATTGAAAAACGCCAGGATTATTTAAGAGACCTTCTTATCGATTTTTCTGACTCGGAAGTGGCCTCCCTAAAGCAGAACTTAACTAAGTTACATATTAAGATGAAACAAGAATGAGGCGAGATTGTTGAAGGAACCAATTGGAATCATTGATTCAGGAGTTGGCGGTTTGACGGTTGCAAAAGAGGTCATCCGCCAGCTGCCAAATGAAAACATTTTATATGTTGGTGATACTGCCAGGTGTCCATATGGACCAAGGTCTATGGAAGATGTGAAGAAGTTCACCTGGCAGATGACCAATTATCTAATGCAGCATCATATTAAAATGCTTATAATTGCCTGCAATACAGCCACAGCGGCTGTGCTGGAGGACATCAGGGCAGAATTGCCAATCCCTGTAATCGGGGTTATCCACCCTGGTTCACGGGCGGCTTTAAAGGTTTCTGAAAACCTTAATATCGGTGTGATCGGAACCATTGGCACGGTTGAAAGCCATGCATATGACCAGGCGCTCCACTCCATCAATCAGGAGGTAAAGGTAGATAGCCTGGCCTGCCCGAAATTCGTGCCGATTGTTGAAAGCGGCGAATTTTGGGGTGCTCTCGTTGAAAAGGTAATAGAAGAAACGCTTAAGCCTTTAAAAAACACCTCTATTGATACACTGATTCTCGGCTGCACCCATTACCCATTGCTTGGGCCTGCCATCAGCAGGTACATGGGAAGCGGTGTAAAAGTCATTTCTTCCGGTGAGGAAACAGCCCGTGAAGCAAGCGTCATCCTTCATCATGATAATAGGATGAATACGGCTAAAACGCCTCCTATGCATCAATTTTTCACAACCGGATCGAAGGATATATTTCAGGCCATTGCTTCATCATGGCTGGAGAAGCCGATCCAAAATGTTAAAACGATAAAGATTGATTGATCCATTTCTTGCTGGCGCATATTTCATGCGCCAGTTTTTTTGAATTTAGCTGCTATAAGGCCATCAAACTGACCAGAGTTTTATATAAGGATCTTTTCATAAACTTTGTTTTTTTTTACATAATTAATAGTTAAAATTAATCCCATGTCAACAAAATGGAGGTGTATGGCTAAGTGAGTAATGTCTTTGTTGCAATTTTTACAAGTTTTATTGGTGCTTTTGTTTGTATAACAGTAGCTATTAAAAAAAATAAAAAAGACAAGTCTAAATAGCCTTCAATCCAGCAAAGGACCATTCTCAACGCTGTAAATAAGATTTTAAGACATATCATTCCATTTTATCGCTATAAAGGGGATCATGAGCTGGTTTGCAAGCCTCGATGCAACAGGTTCAAGAAAGCAATGATCTATACCAAACCGCTTTTTAAAAATTTTGTTCTATATCTCCCGAGGGCTCGTATAAATAGTAGTACAAACAGTCCTGGGAGGGATGAGGATGTCTAAAGCAACAAAAATTACGGTGGCGGCTTCCGCCATATTGGCTTCTTCTGTGCTGCTGTCCGGGTGCGGATTATTTGGCGCAGATGAAAAAATTGACATTGATCCGCAGAAGAATGTTTCATTGGTGGATGACGCATCCAAGATTGAAAAGGAAAACAATAAAAAGAAAGAAATCGCAAAAGAAACAGCAGGGAAAAACTCTGTACAGACAGAGCTTTACTTAATAGATAAAAGTGGATATGTAGTCCCTCAGACCCTGACATTGCCGAAAAAGTCAGAAGGATTTGCCAAACAGGCGCTGGAGTATTTAGTGGATAATGGACCTGTTTCCAATATCATTCCGAATGGCTTCCGTCCTGTGCTTCCGGCTGATACGGAAGTAAGCGTGGATATCAAGGACGGGGTGGCAACAGCAGATTTTTCAAAGGAATTTAAGAATTATAAAAAAGAAGATGAATTGAAAATCCTGCAGTCGATTACCTGGACGCTAACACAGTTTGATACAGTCAAAAAGGTCAAAATATCGATGAATGGACAAGAACTGAAAACAATGCCTGTAAACGGTACGCCTATTGGAGACGGTGTTTCAAGAATGTCAGGGATTAATCTGGATACGAATAATGTGACGGATATTTCCAACACAAAAGCGCTCACAGTCTATTATATAGGCGGAGAAACTGGAAATAATTATTATGTGCCGGTTACAAAACGGGTCAGCGAAACGAAAAAAGATGATGTAGCGGCGGTTGTGGATGAATTGGTCAAAGGGCCATCAAGCTCGTCCTTGCTTACTGTTTTCGCGCCTGATGTAAAATTAACAGAAACACCTGAAATGAATGACGGAAAGGTGACGCTGAATTTCAATAAAAACATCCTTGGCAGCTTTAAGGAAAATAAAGTCTCCAAGGATATGCTGGATGCTCTAGTATTATCGCTTACTGAGCAGCAGGGGATTAATAGCGTAGAAGTGAAAGTCAATGGAAGTGCCAAGCTTCTTAATGAAGACGGCAAAAAACTTTCAGAACCCGTTACAAGGCCTGAAAAAGTGAACACGGGCAGTTATTAATCAAGGTTTTTTGATATACTATATATGAGCTAAATCCGGGGCATGCTTTCAGCTGCTCCTTATTCTTATTGGCTGAATAGAGACGGACGCTTAAGCTGTAGGATTCTCTGAGAAGGAAAGTTACGCACTGAGCACTTCAGCAGTTACATAAAGGAGTGAAGGACCATGAAAACAGTAATAATTGCCACGAAAAATAAAGGCAAAGCGAAGGAATTTGAAAGTTTATTCCATTCAAAGGGCTATATTGTCAAAACCCTGCTTGATTTTGAGGGATCTCCCGATGTGGAGGAAACAGGGACAACCTTTGAAGAAAATGCCATTTTGAAATCGGAAGCAATTGCCAGGGAGTTCGGCCAGTTTGTAATTGCGGATGACTCCGGATTGATTGTAGATGCATTAGACGGCAGGCCTGGTGTGTATTCTGCCCGTTATGCCGGTGAAGACAAAAATGATGCAGCGAATACAGAAAAACTCCTGTTTGAGCTTAAGGATATACCAGAAGAAGAAAGAACAGCACGATTTTACTGTGCTCTTGCACTTTCTTCACCTAATCAGAAAACGATCACGGTTTCCGGGACTGCAGAAGGAATGATTGCGAAAGAGCCAAAAGGTGAAAATGGATTTGGATACGATCCTGTCTTTTTTGTAAAAGAAAAAGGAAAAACAATGGCTGAGCTTCAGCAGCATGAGAAAAACAGCATCTCACACCGTGCAAAGGCATTACAGGCTCTGGAGGGGCAACTGGACCAATTTCTTCAGAGGGAAGAAGGCAAGGCATGAAAATCCTGGTTCTAAGCGATAGCCATGGTTCAATGGAGGGCCTAAAAGCGATTAAGGAGCGGCATCAGAAGGAATGTGATGCAATGATTCACTGCGGTGATTCAGAGCTTCAAAAGAGTGATCCCTTAATGCAGGGATTCCTTGCTGTCAGGGGAAACTGCGACAGTGATGCTAACTATCCTGATATTCTGGTTGAAGAGATAGGGAAATTCCGGTTCCTCATCACACATGGCCATCATTACAATGTCAAAATGACACTGCTCAGCCTTTCCTATAAAAGCTCTGAAGAAGAAGCAGATATCGTCTGCTTCGGGCACTCCCATATCGCAGGATCCGAAATGATCGGCAAAACACTATTCATCAATCCCGGAAGCATTACCCTTCCAAAAGCCAGATTAGAAAAAACATACGCTATCCTTGAAACCGAAGAACAAGAAGTAAAAGTAACGTTCTTTAACTCAAAAGGAAGCATCATAAAAGATTTATCTAAAACTTATCATTTAAGCTGAAATCATGTATAATAAACAGGAGGAAATATTTCTCCTGTCTTTTTTAAAAAAAGCTGTTGACTTTAAATCATTATCATACTATAATTAGAAGTGTCGTTAAGGAAATACTACATAAGTGTTTCGGTAACTATATCATAATGTCCCAGTAGCTCAGCTGGATAGAGCAACGCCCTTCTAAGGCGTCGGTCGGGAGTTCGAATCTCTCCTGGGACGCTAGAAATCGGGTAAGAAAGCCCGTCAGATAAACCTCTTGTATCTTTTTGATATAGGAGGTTTTTTGTATGACCAAAAGCAAGGGACTGTTAGATGCTAAGGTGGACCCTCTCACTTCCCTGCTATTTAATGCTAAGCCATTGAAAAAGGTTATTAGTTCTAGCAAGAAGATAAGCCACGATTCCAGATCGTGGCTTCATCTTCCTGTTTTTATCTGAGGTTTATCAGTAGAGCAAGTACATATCAACTCAAGGGTAATATAACCTGCCTTTTATTGTTTCAAAGAATAAGCTATATATTTGTGAAACAATGTACTCAAACTAACTGGCAGGTTAGTATAACAAGCAAAAGTGTTACTATAATAAATAGGTCTTGTATTCAAGGAGGTAAAACATGGATTACATTTCACCGAAAGAAGCGGCGTTGAAGGTGAAACGGTGGCCTAAAAATATTATAGCGGCGGGTCGTCGTCATACCGTTGGTCTTAAATCTGACGGAACGGTGGCGGCTGTGGGTGATAATAAATATGGCCAATGTAATGTAAGCGGTTGGCTCGATATTGTGGGGGTCACCGCTGGTAATGTTCATATGGCGACGAACACGGGTAATGCTCATACAATCGGTCTTAAATCTGACGGAACGGTGGCGGCTGTGGGTTGGAATAAGCATGACCAATGCGATATAAGCGGCTGGCGCGATATTGTGACGGTGGCGGCGGGGTGGCGTCGTACCGTAGGGCTTAAATCGGATGGCACGGCGGTGGCTGTGGGTCGAAATAATGAAGGCCAATGCAATGTAAGCGGCTGGCGTGATATGGTGGAGATAGCGGCGGGTGACTGGCATACCGTAGGGCTTAAATCGGATGGAACGGTGACGTCTGTGGGTAATAATAGGTATCGCCAATGCAATGTAAGCCACTGGCATGGCACAGTGGCAATTGCGGCGGGTTATCTTCATACTGTTGGGCTTAAATCGGATGGCACGGCGGTGGCTGTGGGTCAAAATAAGGTGGGTCAATGCAATGTAAGCGGCTGGCACGGTATTGTGGAGATAGCGGTGGGGAGTAGTCATACCATCGGCCTTAAATCTGACGGTACTGTGGCGGCTGTGGGCTGGAATGAGTATAGTCAATGCAATGTAAGTGACTGGTGCGATATTGTAGCTGTTGCGGCGGGTTGCGCTCATACCATCGGCCTTAAATCGGACGGAACGGTGGTTGCTGTGGGTGATAATGAATATGGCCAATGCGATGTTAGCGGCTGGCGCGATATCTTACTGCTCGGCAATTAGTTTTCAGGTAAAAAGGATACAGTTCCTGCACCAATAAATCAAAAAAAGGATTAAATATAAAAAATAAAAATTTCTTCTTCAGCAAAAGGGTAGGTTTCTGTATCTAGCAGGAGCGCTTTTATTGTTTTGTGCTTGGTGCATGTCAGTTGAGGATGAAATGCTAATATAAGAACTAAATTTAGTCAAATTTTGAGGAGGAAAACATGGGTTTGGAGCATGAGTTTTACCTTATACCGAAAACCGTCGATGTAAAAGACTTTTGGGTGCATAGGGGAAACAGCAACGATGTTATTGACAGGGTTGTAATACAAGATGATTTGATTCATTACTTTTCTGATTCGCTACAATGGATACCGAGTAAAAATCCATCTAAACCAGGAAATCCAAAGGGTCATGGAATTAACTATTATGGTATTACCTTATTTGATATTGAAGCCTCTATGTTGATAAAGGGCATTTTTACTTCATGGAGACACTTATTCACGAATGCACCTGATACCTTTGAAATAACAAGTGATTATGTTCATGGAGATAAAGCACAGGATAGAGATTATGAAAAGATATTCATTAAACGAAATGAAGTAATTAAGCTACTTGAAAAGATGATTTCAATCGCGGATCGTTTGTCTGAGGGTAATTCTTATTTGTTTCACTGTGGAGTATAAAGATTCATAACTTACAACAATCAGCTGCGTTTCTGTATAAGCAGGAACGTTTTTTTGTGTTGTGCTTATTGGTTAGTTAAAATAAAAGTGTGCAATCAGTTTCAATAAAGGAGTGTGTCCTTTTGCGTTGTTTTTGTGAGAATAAAGAAACTTTTGATTTAAAAGTTGAAGGTGATGTTGATACTGACCCAATTTGGTGCAATCAATGTGGTTGTAACTTTGATATTGAAGAAGTTCCCATTTCAGATGATTTAAAAGAAGAACTTATGAGCTGGGGAATGATGTACGGTAGGTGGATTGATTGGAGTAAAGATACATTACGCCCAAACGGAATTGAAATGGAAAATAAGTTCAATTTGCTAGGTCAACCACTTACTGAGAAGGTCAAGAAGGAACTTGGTACTAAATATAAAGTCAAATTTTCTCCTTCTACTTCAGCAAGGTTGTATGCTGGTTTAGAGTTTTGACTACCATCTATTACATGCGTTTCCGTAACAAGGCAGGAACGCTTTTTTGTTTGTTCACTGTGTAGGTTACTTGAAAAGGATATGATAAATTTATCTACAAAGGGTTGTTTGTATTTTGGAAGGAGTTTAACGATGTGTGGGATTGACTTTGTAATTGGAGTAACTGATAAAGAAGCATCAAAAGCAGAAAAACATGTACATTTTAATGATGAAAGAATCCACGATTACTTATTAACAATGGAAAAAAGTGCTGGCAAGGAATGTAAGCTACTCTTGAATCTAGACCGTTTTAGTCAAACAATCATATATACTAAAGATGTCCCAGAGTTAAAAGCCATCTGTGAAGAATTGTTAAGAAAATACAAGAATAGTGAAAAAGAACAGGAAATAGGATATTTTGCGAAAGAATTGATAGAACTTTGTGAGGCAGCAATAAATCAGAAGAAACATATTTACGCTATTGGAGATTAGCTATTTGACTGTTCATTCTTCTTCAAGTGACGGGCAGTTAGCTTGAAGCATTGAGACTATGGAATAAGTAGGGGGTGACGGTGCCACCCCTTCATCTAGAATTTCCTTCCTTCAAGTAACACTCCATTCTTTTTCATCTGATTTCTCATCGTGAAATCCAAATGTCAGCATTAAATGCTTACTTCATAAATTTTATTTTATCTAATTCCTCTTGAACTATTTTCAGATAATCGGTTCTATTCAGTACTTGAAAGAGCACACAAGCATATTCAAGAAAGTTAATACCGTTTTCTTTATCGTTTAATTTGATAAGTATGCTGCCCTTTTGGTACAGAAGTTCTCCAAATAAAAATGTGGAATGATGTTGTTTGCAGTGTTCAATGCCTTTATTGCAGTAGCTTAATGCCTCAGAGTATTCGTTTAAACTAAAGAGAAATTTGCTTGAATTATAGCAAATCCTCACATATATGGATGTGTCCGTTACAAGCAGAGAATTTTTATATACTTTTAGGGACAAATCAAAATTTTCCTTAGCCTTATCCGATTGTTTTTCCTCAGAATATATAATGGCCAGACTGTTTAAGACTTGTATGTCTTGCTCTGAATGGCGAATAGATTCTTTCATGTTAAAGGCCTCAGTTAAAATCTCAATAGACTTGCCGAAGTCCTTATTCAGATAGTAGGTTATGATTCCCTGGTGCCACATGATGAATTGTTTTTCCTCTATATCCCTAAAACTAGGGTGCCTTTCCAGTGATTTAAGCAATCTTTTTACTTCTTTATAATCTTTCTGATGTATAGCTTCTCTTACCGTTTTTTTTGAATGGTCGATGAATTCAAATTGGTCTTTATAGATTTGATTAAGGAAAAAGGTTGGGTTGATTCCGAGTTTTTTTGAAATTTTGACCAGAGTATGTACATATGGGCTGATAATGCCGCTTTCAATCTTACTGATTTGGGACTGGCTGCATATTCCATCTGCAAGTTCCTTCTGGCTGATGTTTAATTTCAATCGTATATTGTATATCGATTCTCCTAGATTACTCAGGTTATCTTCAATCATGTAAATGCCCCTCTCTAATATTCCTATGTGAATATTATTATTCGAAAGAGTTTGAAAATTCAAGACTTTATAAAGGTGAGTATTGGTTTTTTTGGTATTGGGTCAAAATGACCAGAACGTTAGTCTGGTATATATGTTATATTTTTCCTCAAGGGAGTGATAATAATGAAAAAACTAAAAAATCTTATGTTAGTTGCACTAATGCTCAATGCTTTTGCTGTGGTAGGTTTGAACTCAAATGTTACAGTGAACCAGCCGCCAGGACCGCTTTATGAATTGCCTTACGAACATTAATAGGACATGATTGGATATCTTTTACATAGTAAAAGAGTAATGAATGGGTCTTCAGACTGAAAGCCTCCGCAATCTTTTATTTTATTTATAGTATCCAAAGGCTGTTAAAAGAGAATACAGAGGTAGTATAGCTCTCTTATCCCCTTCAGGCAGTGGGCCCGCTAGAAATTGCGGACCCTGCTGCCTGAAGGGGATTTTTATTGTCGCGGAAAAAGTGTATGGCTGCAGATTAGCAGATTAATAGAGTAAGCGGAGTGAGAAAACAAAATAGGGTGGGCCTGAGGGATCGGGAGGAAGGGTGGAACCTGAATTTCCGGACATCCTTTCTCCGGGCAGAAAAATCTCATAGTGTTTATGGATATAAATCAGTTACTCCGGCATGGGTTTATGCTGCAAAGAATCAGGATGAAAAATACGGGATGGTATGACTAAGATGTGAAGCATAAGCTGGACAGCTTACTTTTGTGCAGAATGCCAGAATTCCACAATAAAAGTTCAATCAGTGTTATTTCACTATTCAGTTATTTTTTTATTTTTCCTCAAAATATTCTCATATGAATATGCAAAAGAGATATACACAGGTTGTAAAAACAATGCATGAATTACTGAGAAATACAGGTTGAATGCTGGAAAACCCAGGAAATTTAACTGTGCTATAGTTCATAAGTAGGGGGGAGCAAAGATGTTTGAACTTTAAATTCTTCCACCTTCCCGGAACACAGGTTAAGGACTTAATGAAGAAGGAATCTGCCATGGCAGATTGATTTTTAGAAATGCAGCAAGAAATAAGGTTGAAAAAACTAGTTGGAGGGAATTCGATGCAGACGGTATTTACAGGGGATACAATCAATTTTAGTTACAGCAAAAAGAAACAGGTTTTAAAAAACTTATCACTTTCCATCAAGAAACAGCAAATTTATGGGTTGCTAGGCCCCAATGGAGCGGGCAAATCTACATTGACAAGAGTGATGCTCGGCCTGGATAACATGCAGAGCGGCAAGCTGAAATGGTTCAATGAGAATTTGAGCCTGGAAACCAAGAAACGCATTGGCTATATCCCGCAGGATCTTGCTTTGATATATGATTTATCCGCCTATGAAAATGTCCAATATTTCGGGAAGCTTTATGGTCTAAAAGGAGAAGAGCTGAAGAAGCAAGTGGAGCATTCCCTTCAATTTGTCGGACTTTGGGATGAGAGAAAACAGAAGCCAAAGAAGTTCTCCGGGGGAATGAAAAGAAGGCTGAATATTGCTTGCGGAATCGTACATAAACCGGAAGTCATTATCTTTGATGAACCGACAGTGGGGGTTGACCCGCAATCGCGGAACCACATCCTGGATGCCATTTTAGAATTGAACAGGACGGGAACGACCATCGTCTACATTTCGCATTATATGGAGGAAGTCGAAAAAATCTGTTCACATGTTGGAATCATGGATAATGGACAGCTGCTATGTGAAGGAACACTGAACGATATCATTTTGCAATACACAGATCAGGCTTTGATAGAACTCGAGCTGCAGGGAAAGAGTGAGGATTACAAGGAAAAGCTGGTGAATTATGAAGTGCTTTCTACGGAAGGCCATACGATAGGGCTTGGTGTCCCTAAAAACGATATGGGAATCATTAAGTCCATCCAGGAAGACTTTGGGCCGGAGATCAAAAGCTTCCGTTACATTTCGCCAAACCTGGAACAAGTGTTTTTCAATCTAACTAAAAAGAATTTGAGGAATTAGAGCTATGATGACGATTTTTCTCTCAAATATGAAGCGGAAACTGAAAAGTCCACTGGTGTTCGTTAACTATCTGCTTTTGCCTTTATTGCTGATTGTCATTTTAGGCAATGCCCTTTCACTTGTCTTTGAAGACAGCGATACGTCCAAACAGGAAAATATCACGAAAGTGAAGACGGTCGTTGTGAATGAAGACAGCGGCAAGATCGGGAAGAATATCCTCGCATTTTTAACATCTGATGACAATAAAAAAATGCTGGATATCAAGATTGAGAATGATTTACGTACAGCAAAAAATCTCCTCAAGAATAATCATTATGAGCAGATTATTTATATGCCGAAAAATTTGAGCAATGTTTACTCGGAAAATAAAGAAAGTAAAATCACCGTTTACGGCAAGGACAATAACATCGATAAAATCAATGTGACCGGGCTGACTCTCTCGGCATATGGTGATGGGTACCTTGTCATGGACAAATTAAGCAAAGGGAAAAATCCTCCTAAAGCCGGCCATGTTTATAGTGACCTCTTAAAAAATGGAGAAAAAGTGCACAGCGGAAAGAAATCGGATAGTATTTCCGCCTTAAGCTATTATGGCGTCACGATGCTGGTCTTGATTCTTGTGTATGGGATTTCAAATACCATGAACTTTATCCAAGAAGAATATGATGAAGCACTTGGTGACAGACATATGGTTTCTCCCGTATCAAAATTGCATCTCATTTTAGGACAGCTGCTTACTGGCGTTGCGATTTCCATCGTACAGGGGATCATGCTCGTATTATGCGCGAAATTGTTCTTCAAGGTAAGCTATGGCGATAATCTTGCAGTTGTTTTCCTTATCATCGTCATAGGCTCTATATTCTTCAACTCACTTGGTTTGATTTTGGGTGTATTTAGCCGCAGTTTCAAGCAGCTGGATTCTATTGTTTCCATCCTGATTCCTGTCATGACATTTATCGGGGGCGGATTTATCAAATTGGACTTTGGTCCGCTTAAACATTTAAGCATCAATGAAGTCTTTCAGGGGCCTTTATTTGACTATATCCAGCAAGGTGTCATCACTCTTACTCCTGTTTACATCGCTTTGTTGCTGGCAGTCTGTATGGTTGGGGTGTCTGTCATGTTATTAACACAGCAAGGGGGCAAAAAAAGTGCGAATCTTTAACTTTTATTTAAAGCGTATTTTTAAAAGGAAATTGACGTTTTTGCTTCTTATCTTGCTGCCAGTCATGTTTACCGGCATGGTTGTTCAGCAATATAAGGAAGCGACGAAAGTGACGCTGACCATGTATATAAAGGATCCAGTCGTTAAAGATTATGTATCTGAATTCTTAAAGAAACAAAAAGTGACGGTTACAGAAGCAAAAACACGAAAAGAAGCTATGGAATCGAGTGACAATCTGGGAATTGTAATGGCCCAAGGTTTAAATGATGTATATCAGAAACCGGATGATATCCAAATCACTCAATATGCAAGGGAAACAAACTTCAATTCAAAATCACTGGAAGTTAAGCTGAATAGCATATTTTCCACCATTCAGACTCTTGCCAAAAATTCGGGTGATGTGAATGCATTCAGTGACAACATGAAGGACATGAAGGATTCGCAAGCGTCATTGGGGATTAAACAGCAGATACTAGGCAACCCCAATGCAACCGTTTTAACAAGTACTTTCAATATGATCGTGTTCATCATGGTCTTTTTGACAATGACAAATACCTTGCTGTTTTTGCGGGATAAGGTCCACACAACTACCCAGCGTATCCTGATATCAACGAAAAGCAAATTAAATTATTATATCCAGACGGTAGGCGTGTTTGCTTTTATCGGTATCGCCCAATTTGCGTTAATGCTGCTGTTAATGAATGCTGTTTTCAAAATCGATCTTGAATTAACGTCAGTTAAAATACTTACATTATTGCTCGCATATGGACTGCTGAATGTCATTTCAGCTGGACTTGGATTATTGCTTGTGAGCAGGACCACCAAACAATCCACTGGACGCCTTCTTGTAACAGTAGTATCTTTGCCGCTTGCCATGTTAGGCGGAACGTTATGGCCAGCATCGATCATGCCGGATGCCATGCAAAAAATCGCAAAAGTGATACCAACCTATTGGGTCACCGAAATTAACACACAAATGTTCAGCGGTTTTTCGGAAAATACACAGTGGATTGACCTGAGCTGTTTACTGGCAGGGGCATGTATCATTTTCTTCTTGCTTACCCGGGTGAAAAGCGGGGAAATCTAACCAATCTGTGCCAAGCCATGGGGATTTAAAAGATATAAGGGGAGAGATGTGGATGAATAGTTCGCTAAATGATTTGAAGTATTATGAATTAGCCCCTTTTAATGAAAAGATTTTATATGCCGAAATGCATAAGAAAAATTATGACATTTATTTTTCAGTAAGCTATGAAAATCTGCCGAAGGATGTTCTGGAAGCAGCCATTGGGGAAGTAATGAATTCCATTGATTCATTCAAATGCAGAATCACTGAAAAAGATCTGCTATATCATTTCACATTGGATGAATACACTGCAATGGATTTCAGGAGTGACGTCCCATTAAAAGGTATCAAGATAGATATTTTTAAAAATGAACGGCTGGCCAGATATTTTATCAAAGAGGATGAACAAGCTGTCGAGTTCCTTTTTCACCATTTAGTATTCGACGGCGATTCTCTTCCTCTGTTTTTAGAGACACTTGAGAAAAAACTGTCCGGGAAATCGGTTGCTGCCGGGGGGGAAAGCTACTTCGGCTCAATGACTGCCAGCAAACCCTTATCCCCAAGTGCGGCGCATGATGCCTATATGAAAGAATTAACAGCTGTATCAGAAGGAAAAAACATCCCGGTAAAATTGCAGCATCCCGTCACTTGCATGCAGCGATTGTCAGATGCTGCAAATGAAGCGCTGTCGTCCCTTGGCCGGAAGTTGAGGATGACGAAATTCGGTGTCCTTTTATTCACTATCGGATTATTAAGCAAGTATGACCGAAACCTATTTGGAGTTGTCACTTCCAGGAAGGATAAACGTGTACATTCTGAAGTAATCGGTAATTTTACAGACATTGTCCCGTATCCGGTATCTGTAGATTCTTTAAAGAGTTATTCCGCCAATGGAAGCCGGATCTTTAGAAATTTGTTCGCTGCTATTGAGCGATCTGCTTCTTTTTCATATGAAGAATATATGAAGATAGTAGGGATGAGGGGGTTTGATGGCATTATTTCTTATACCCGTATGCTGGATTCCTCCAAAAACCTGAACGTGTTTTTTAATTTGGAACTCGGGGAGTATTTGTATAAATATGACAATCATCTTCAATTTCAGGAATTCAATAATGAGCTCATCCTGGAGTATAGGTGTGACAATGAAGACTTTCAAAACATCTGCATACATTTAGATACGAAACTGCAGGAGATAGACAGAATAGATTTGTCTCAATCTGTGAATGGCGGTCAGGGTGAAGTGAGTAAGGAACCTGCTCTGCAACACGGGGTGAAGGCAGAACTCGATTCACTGGCAAATCTGCTTACCGGATTTGATGAGGAAGAAAATATTTTTGATTCAGGAATTTCATCGCTTGAAATTGCCAAATTAATATCACTTGTGCATGAAAAGTATGGCATCCAATTATTTTATCAGGATATTTATCAATCTAAGACGATCGGGGAAATCAAGAGGAAAATCATTTCCATGGGAAGCGGCGTTTCGGAACTCCCCAGAAATGAAGTGGGAGAAAGCGGCGAGTATATATTGCCGAACTTTTTAAAACCGATTTTCATAGATAGCTTCAGATTCCTCCATTCAGATATGTATAACGTAAAATACGCTTTCAGATTAGCAGAAAATGTGCAGGACAATCTGGATCATTTCATCTCGGCTGTTGAATTAATAGTGAAACAAAATGAAATGTTTTACACGGAATTCCGCTTTTCAAGTGGAAACGTAATAGGCAAGGTATCACAGGCGGAACAGAGGAAAATAGAGCTGGAAGAAGTGGAAGACCTAAAAAGTCTAAAAAAATTGAAAAGCACACTTCGGATAAAGGGTGACCAAAAACTTTGGGATATCCGGGTCCTCAAGGTGAAAGATGCAGAAGATATCTATCTATATATAAATATGCATCATCTTATTGTGGATGATTTATCTGCAGGAATCTTTTTATCTCAAATAGAACAAGTGTTTCTCCAAAACAGCTTGCCTGAATTCGTCCAACTCCGGCACCTGGCCGGACCTTATGAAGCAGCCAGAAGAAAAGCATTAAAAGAATGGGAAACGATCAAGAAAAATAATGAATTCGCCAATATTGGAAAACCGGAATTAACCAAAGGGTCATTCAGTCATTTTCAAGTGACATTTCCTTTAAAGGAACAGAGCCATGAGGTTATTGAAGCTGACACTTTGCATCATATAACCGCCGCTTTAGCCGATGTATTCAATTGTCCAAAAGGCTATATCGGTGCTGTCTATCATGGAAGGGTGTTTCCATATGCAGACCAAGTGATTTGTTCATTTGCAAGGGTGCTTCCAGTGTTTTTCGATAGAAATGATGAAAGTGTAATCAGGAAAAACCTATTGCTTGCACGTCAAAATCAAGCTGTGAGTATATATGACTTGAACGAAGCAGGTTTTTCCCTGGAGTTTCCTAAAATTGTTTTTCAGACACTGGTGCCGAATGACCGCGATTCTAAAGTGTTTACGGAAACAATGGAGTTTAAAGGGAAATCGAAGTTTCAGATATTTTTCAACTTGGAATTGAATGAAAAATACGGCAAGCTTCATATCTATATGGACACCCAGATATATAGTGCAAACGAAGTGCATGCATTGCTATCTAGGCTGCAAAAGCGTCTTGATGCCACAGATAGCTTTGAAATGGAGGCTTCCAAATGCTAACCCAGGAACGTCTCCATCGAGATACCCAAAGCTGTGATGAAATGATTGAATTAACCGCGATGCAAAGAAAGATGTTCATTTGCAATAAGCTGCCGCTGTATCGCCTCCCGGTTATCTATGATATTGAAGGTGCCGTGACGGATGATGAGATTTCCGGGGCGGCTTACCGGACGATGAAAAAATATACTGCGTTACAAATGAACTATCATTATGATCCAGCGGGCAGAAAGTTCTACCAGAAATTCGTACCGCTTACACCGGACCATTTTTCGGTTGAATCCATTGAAACGGAAACCCCAATAGAAAGGTATGTGAAAAACAGTAAGCTGTTCATTGATTTAACGGAACAATACCCTTGGCGCCTTCAATTAGTAAAAAGTGAGAATAAGAGATATTTGTATATTGAATTTCATCATATCTGTATTGATGGTCTTGGCATCAGAAATTTTGAAAAGTCATTTCTTCAATTTTTATCAGGGGACGAACCGGATGTGCCGGGGGAATTCGACGGTTCCGCCTATCAGCTGATCAGGAGTGCTGAGGATAAAAATGGGGGTGCGCTTGATTCACTGGATATGCTCCGGATTCCGGCTGCAAAAGCAGGAAAACACCATACCATGGAACGAGTGGAAGTGATTGTCGATATGAGAAGGCTTCAAATAATTGACCATCTCTCAAGAAGTCTTCATGTGACCAAAAATGCCTGTTATCAGGGGATATTGGAAGAGGCTTTAGTTAAACATTGTCCTGGAAGCGTATATGGCACGGTTGGGAACTGGAGAATGCATTCGAGGAATTTTTCGGAAATAGGATGCCTGGTATCTCTGCATCCGAAAAAAATCAGTTCAAAATTGAGTCTTCTTGAAAAAATAACACAAGGATTTATTGATCAGCTAGCCATTTTTCATAAAAAAGAAATGGAATCATTCCATTCAATTGAATTTCCGATTGTTTATTCTTATGAAGAAAACATGTTTAGTCATTTCAGGTTTATTCCTGTCGATCAGCTTTGTAAGTTTGATGTATATTTTAGAATCAACATCAGTAAACTGCAGACGAGCCTGGAGGCAGAGTATAACAGCAGTAAGTATAGAGAACAGGATATCAGGGAGATATGCGAGGAATTTTTTAGGCTTCTTGACAGTATGGGAGGGAATATAGTTGGATTTGATAGCCAGCCTTACGAAAGCATTTAATAATACACCAGATAAAAAAGCGATAATCGGGCCGACAGAAACTCTTACTTATAAGCAGCTGGACAATCTTACACAGAAGGTATCGGGTTACTTGCTAAGCCTTGGCGCCATGAAAGAAGATGTCATAGCCATTGAATGCGATGACAGATTTGAAACTATTTGTCTCTTGATTGGGGTTGTCCGCAGCGGAGCAGCATTTTGTGTGATCCCCAATACATACCCAGAGCACAGAAAAGAACAAATGAGAAAAAAGGTAAATGTAAAATGGACCCTGCGGAATTTAGAAAGCATTCAAGAGGAGAATACGTATTTCAGCCCTGTAATCACTGAAAGGGACAATGAAAGCTTACTGTATATCATATTCACCTCCGGTTCAACTGGAGAGCCGAAAGCTGTGGCAATCGAAGATAGGTCGATACAAAAGATCGTGAATACGAATGATTTTTACGAGGGTGAAGTTATCGCCCAGTTGGCTCCAATTGAATTTGATGCTTCTATATATGAAATATTTGGGGGTTTATTGAATGGATTGACCCTCCGTTTGATCAGTAAGGATGACAGCCTGGATCCGCAGATCATGTCAGACATATTCAATGAGATTGATATGATGTTCCTGACAACGCGTCTATTTAATTTATATGTAGATGAAATCGGGGAAGAACTCCAAAAAGTATCGTTAATTTTGACAGGCGGGGAACGCTGTTCTGTACGCCATCTGACAGCTGCTGCAAAGTACTGTACCGTCTTGCATGTATATGGTCCTTCCGAGACAACTGTTTTTGCTACAAAGTATGAAGTGGAAGGAGATGAAACAGAGATACCGATTGGACAAATATTTGATCAGGGTACTTATTTAATCTTAAATGAAGGCGATCAGGCAGCCGAAGGGGAGCAGGGGGAGTTATGCATCTCTGATTCAGGATTAATGCGTGGGTATGTAGGAGATGATCAAGCGAGCCAAAACGTTTTTTTTACTTGGCAAGGTAACCGCTATTACAGAACCGGGGACATTGTATATGTGAACTCAGGCGGCCAGATTATGTATGTCGAAAGAAAGGACCGGCAAGTCAAAGTATCAGGCTATCGGATTGAATTAAGTGAAATTGAGAAATGCGCTTCCGAATATGGCTTACAGAAGGATTGTTTGGCACATTATGATGGAACACGGCTTTATCTCTATATTCAGGATCAGGTAGAACTGAATGACTTCCGTCAATTTCTGAAGCAAAGATTACCTGAATATATGATTCCGACGGTGAAGCTTGTGAACAGCATCCCCATGAAGGCTAATGGTAAAACAGATATCGGTGCAATCAAGGAGACCCCGCTTAAAGACAAGTTAGCTGATGAATTTCAGGAAGCATTCGAAGAGATTCTGGATAAAGGGATTTCAAAGGATCAAACCTTCCTGGAATTAGGCGGCGATTCGATAAAAGCTATGGAAATTATTTGGATAATGGGTGAGAAAGGATATAACCTGGATTTGAATATGCTCTTTAGCCAGACAATGGGAGAGATTATGGAAAATGTCAGGAATAGTTAGTGAGACCGAAAAAAAGATCATTCATAGCAGTCTTGAAAGCAAGTATTCCTACAATATCCCTCTCTTTGTGAAATTTGAAACAGGCATGGATATTGTGAGAATGTATGGAGTCATAAACAGGTATTTTGAAAAATTCAGGATCTTTAGTACGTATTTTCAAATTGATTCAGAAATTAAAAGATGCATCCATATGGAAGCTCCAATGATTGAGATAAGGAAATATGCCAAATTTGATAAGGATGAGGTATGTAAGGAAAACCTGGTAACCATTGAAGACAGCGTGCTGGTGCGAGTGGTATTATGCAAGGTTTTGAATGAACCTTATGACTACTTATTTTTCAACATCCACCACGTGTTATTGGATGGATTCAGTGTCAATCAGTTTTTAAGGGAGGTAATAACTGAATACCTCGGTGATGAAAGAAATGGTTCAAATTTGTATGATGCCCGCGAGTCAGAAGTAGAAGAGACGCCTGGATACTCAAAAGTAAAAACAAATCATGAAGAGATCGTTTTTACAGGGTATGAATCATTCAGGAAAAGCTTAGCAGCCAAACAGGAAATCCAAACGAACAGCCTCCAAGAAAAGTATGTGTTATCTGAACGAACAGAGAAAAAATTTTCTGATTTTTCCGTATTATTAACCGCGCTGACATGCAGTTTGGCACAGTGGCTTAAAACACCTTCTGTGTACCTTTCCTATCCTTTTTTAGGCCGGGATCAATCCAACTTTAGAATGCTGGGTAATTTCGTTCAGCTCATTCCATTTCATCAGGAGATGCCTTTGCAGGATATCAATGCGGAAGAAATGATTTTATCCAATCAGCGTAAGATATTTTCAAGTTTTTCTAAACGGAATTACTACCAGGAAATCAAGAATACATCGCGGATGGACCGTCTGAATATTTTCACTGACATTGTATTTGATTATAAATCCGGAAGCTTGATTGAAAAGAGGCTGAGTGAAAATCCTCCCATCATCCTGGAAGAATCCAGTTTATATCTGGATGACAAATATGGCCTGCATTTCGTGGTCTATCAAGAAGGAAAGGAACTAACGATCAATATCATATCGGGCAAGTATCAGCGGAACGAACTGGAGGAACTATTAGTTCTTTTCAAACGAATGGCAGGGATCTTATATGACAATGAAAAAGCTCCTGTAAGCGAACTGTTTGATTTTACAATTCCAGAAGAAAAACAAAAAGAAGAACAGGCTGGTGCCATTGATGAGCAAAATGCTTTGGACCAGGAAAGAATCTACCGGCAAGTGACGGGAATGGTCAGCTCATTGCTGAATGAAGGCCAAACCATCGGAAAAGATGAAAGCTTCTTTGATCTCGGGATGGATTCCTTGCTGCTTGTCAAGTTCAAGAAAAACATAAAACAGGCATTTAATATTAACTTAAAAATTTCAGACTTTTTCACAAACTATACAGCAGAAATGCTGACAAAAAAAATCATGGATAATCTAGAGGAGGCTAAAAATATATGAATATAGCATTGCTTTTGCCAGGACAGGGGACACGAATTAAGGAACAGCAAAAAAACATGTGGCTGCAAAATGATAGTACTCTGGCACTCATTCAAAGAGCGGAGGACCAATTACAGCTGCCAATCAGTGAATGGATTACGGAGGACTTAACCGGTGATACATGGAAGGCACAATTGGTTTCATATGTTGGCGGCATGTGCATGTATCAGCTTTATAAACAAAAAATCGGCTTATATCCCAAATATGTTTTAGGGCATAGTTTAGGAGAACTTACGGCTTTAACGATTGCGGGAGCCATGGATTTCGAAACAGGATTGAAATTAGTAGACATCCGCGGAAAGGCCATGCAACAGGTAATAGATAAAACGGATAGCATGGCAATGATGGCAATATTCAATTCACAGGAAACCATCCAGGAATTGATAGAAGGGGTGGAGGACGTATATATAGCCAATTATAACTCCAAGAAACAAACGATCATCTCCGGAACAAAAACAGCATTGGAAGACTTTGTAGAGAAAAACAGCCTAGAGGGTGTCCGGTTAGGAGTCAGCGGCGCGTTCCATACCCCTTTAATGGAGGGTGCACTTGAGAGTGTAACCCAGCAGATTAAAGAGCTTTCCTTCAATAAAGTCTGGCAAACAAAAGTCATCAGCAATAGGCTTGCCGATGAATATGCCGCGGACTCTATCGAAGAAGAGATAGCCAGTCAAATTGTCAATCCCGTGAGATGGAAACAATCCGCAGAATTCGCTGATGAACATGGAATACAGCTATTTGTAGACTTATCTCCAACTGGCATGTTCATGTCCATGTTTAAGGATTCATTTAATATTTTCAGCTTTCACGATGAAGAGAATATGAAAAAGCTGACTGCAGAATTGAAAGATGATATTGAGGTCAACAAAAAGTATGATCTGTTTTCAAGAGCGCTGGGGATTATTGTATCGACAAAAAATAATTGTGATGACACAGCTGCCTACAACAATATCGTTGTCAGCGGATATAACCAGATTAAGTCGCAAATTGGGAAGGAAAGCACTGACAGAGAAATAGATATGACCTTAAATCTGCTGGATTTAATCTTGCGTACAAAAAAAGTACAAGAGAATGATATCGAAGAATATAAGAATAAACTGGCATGGGAAGCTATTGGCTGATCTTCGAAAGAAGAAAAAAGGGGATGAGTAAATTTGATAACGGAAGATATAGCAATCATTGGTTTGGATATTTCTCTGCCTCATTGCCCAGGCCATCAGGATACATGGGGATTTTTAAAAAATAAACGTGTATCCGTAGGGAGATTTCCAGAAAAGAGGATCCGCCAGACGGGTTTACTGGCCAATGAAGAACAGTTTTTTGAAGGTTCATATTTTGACTCCATAGATACGTTTGACCATAAATTTTTTAACATTTCCCAAAAAAGCGCAGAATATATGGATCCCAATCAGCGGATGAGCCTTTTATCTGCAACAAGGGCATTGAATGATAGCGGATATCTGAAGAAAATACGCGGTACAAAAACGGGTGTATACGGAAGTGTGAATACGACACAGCAATATCAGTACCAATTATTGCTGCAAAAGCATGAATTGACACCGGATTTGCTGGGCATCCTCAATTCCACGATTTCCAGCAGGATCAACTATGTGTTTAATTTAAACGGTCCTTCTCTTATGACGGATACAGCTTGTTCTTCCTCTTTGGTTTCCGTAATCCAGGCATGTAACGACCTGCGAAACGGAACAGTCAACAGTGCAATCGCAGTAAGTTCAAACCTATATGTGAAGCCTGGATTCAAGGAAGAAAAACTGGTTGATATCCTGTCTGGTGATTCAAGGACTCGCGCCTTTGATGAAAGAAGTACAGGAGCCTCTATGGGCGAGGGTGTCTGTTCGGTCATCTTAAAAAGAAGAAGTGACGCCGAACGGGATGGAGATCATATTTATGGCATTATAAAAAATTATGCGATGAATAATGACGGGCAGACAATGAATATGTCTTCCCCAAATCCGATGGCTCAGGAAAATTTACTTGAAGAGGCATGGGCGCCATTGTGCAGCCAATTAGGGAATTTAGCCTTTATAGAAGCTCACGGAACAGGGACCGCCATTGGAGATACGATTGAATTTGAAAGTCTGAATAATTACTTTTTATCTCATGATATGTTCAGGCAATCTGTTGCACTGAACTCCTGCAAGTCTAATTTTGGACATTTGGATGTAGCGTCGGGTTTATTTTCCCTGATTAAGTCAGTCTTGAGTTTAAAGTACCAGACCATTCTTCCTCATCCAGATTTCAAGATACCAAATGAAGAAATAGATTTTGAGGAGTCGGTATTTTTTATCCCGGATAAAGCTCATGACATAGAACCTCATTCTTATGCAGGAATCAGTTCCTTTGGTATGACAGGAACCAATGCACACGTTGTGCTGGAGGGAATCTCGATGGAAAGGCCGTCTCCTGATCTCCCGTTGAATTTAGATTTACGCTCGTACTGGTTTCCGCAGCTGTCTAATTCATTTGCTTTGAAAAATTCACTGCAAAAAATAGAGGATGACAGAACCCTGATTATTCAGTATCCCCTTCATATACAGAAAAACTGGGAAATAAGGGAGCACAAGTTCAATAAAAAGCATCTCATGGTCGGTACGGGATTTTTTGAAATCCTCTCACAGGGATTATCACGGACGTCTTATAATCTTGTAACCTATGATGTAAAAAACCTGCAGATACTGAACCAGCTTACGATAGAACAAGGCGCCTTTACAGTTGTGCTGTCCCTGGATAAACATTCACTAAGCGGAAAAATCAGCTTTACGGCGGGAGAAGTAATAAAAAATTGGCTGCAATTCGATCTTGTCCCTGCATCACGTTCTAACGCTGGTGAATCTTTTGGCCATCATGCCAACAGCTTTGAAGAAATAGAGGTGACCAATCAGGTTGGCGAATCGGATGAAGAAATCGAAGTATCCAAGCGGTGGGATGTAATAGATAGTCTTTGGGTGAACCAGGAACAAACGAAAGCCCTGGTAAAGCTGAAGGTGCCGGAATCATTTGAAAAGGAATTTGAACTCTACGACTACTACCCATCTATTTTAGATCCAGCTTTTAATGCATGGAATCGGCTTGCGGAACCAGATAGTATCCTGTTTCCCTGGCTTTGGAAGGAAATTCAATTTGCGGAAGGCAGCCTAAAAGGCGATGAATTCTTCTCCGAGATTGAACTAAAGGAACGGATTGGAGACGATACCGGAAATATCATTCTTTCTTATGATATAAGGCTATATGATCTCTACGACAATTTGATTCTATCTGTTAAAGATTATAAAGTGAAAAATTCCTTGTCACAAAGAGAGGAACAAACCATCTTCCATCAGGAAAAATTTCATGCTTCTCAGTTTAAAGAGAAAAAAAGTCATCGGAACCTGGTAATCATCCATGAATCATTGCGCGGGGATGTGAGAGTGGAAGGGAATGTCCGTTATTTTAAAAATATTTCGGAGATTCTGGATTTGGATTCAGGAAGCAATTTATGGGAACATGTGTATTTTTGGGATAAGAACTATACGGATTTCGAGACTATCGCAAGTGAGACATATGAGTTAGGAAAACTCCTATTACATATGAACAAAATGAATATCAAGAAATTTCATTACATCAATACAGGAATCTTCGGTTATGACAGCATGAACCCATTAAACCGGAGTGCGGCAATGGGTCTATATTCTTTACGGTTAGAGATGAACTTTCCTGTCACGGTAATAGACACAGCGGTTCAATCAGATGCAGAAAATATTATTCACACTGATTTTGGGAATGAAGATTTTATTGTATCCAGGAATCCTTCTTACTATATTATCCGTTTCAAGAGTTTGAAAATCCCTGCTGACACTGCAGCGAAATTGGACGGCCGCACCGTACTTGTGATAGGCGGAGGGTCCGGGATTGGGCTGGAATATACAAAATATCTGACGGAAAAGTTTCCTGACAGCATTGTTATGGCAGCTGGGAGACGAACAGTCACACCTGCTAAATTGCCAAGCAAAGTTGAGTATATCACTTTGGATATCGGTGATGAAGAAAGTGTCAGGACATTTGCGCAAGGATCAGGTAAAAATGTGGATTACATTTTGAATTTTGCCGGTGAACCTGCAAAAGGTCTGTTTGTAAATAAAGCAATCAGCGAATTCTGTGAAAAAACGAAAAGTAAGATTACCGGTTCTTATCTTCTTCAGAAATATTTTTCCTTTACAGAGGAAATCATCCATTTCTCTTCCCTGGCAGGAGTTATCGGAGCCTTGGGCCAAGCTGAGTATTGTGCAGGAAATGCCTGTCAATCCGGTCTTGCACACTCAGAGAACCAGGTAAGAACCTTGAATCTGACTGGGTGGATGGACGTGGGGATGTCGGCAAATCAGCACGACCCTTACTTCGAGAAGCTGAATAGTGATGAAGGGGTCAAGCTGCTTGATGTGTTCGTTCAGTCTGATATCCCGCATGCTTCCATGTTCAAAACTAAACAGGAAGCAGAGAATTATTCTTCCATTCTCAGCAAAATAGTGAAAGCAGAAAATAGTAAACCTCATCTATCCAGGCATGCTTCTGCAGGGGAAAAGGGGTCACCCGGGCAAATGGTGCTCAATGTCTGGAAGCGTGTGCTTGGTGATGATGAGTACGATCCTTCTATCAGCTTTTTTGAACAGGGTGGAGATTCCATCACGATTGTCCAGCTGTGCGATGAGTTAAATAAGGTCTTCCCGGAAACCTTTGATGTATCTACACTTTTTTCAACTCCTACCATTCAGGAACAGATTGATTATGTGGAAGATTCCAAGAGTCAGAGAAATGTAGTGGAAAAGGCCATCAGCATTGACGCAAAGGATATATACGATTTCTTATACAAATAAAAAGGAAGAGGCGATTCGATGAAAGTGAGTGAATATCTATTCGAACAGATTCAAAAAGGAAATTTGGATTCTGCTGCAGGTAAAGAACTATTAAAAGAGGTTATCCCGGATGACATTGCAATTGTAGGCATCTCCTGTGAATACTCGGATGTAAAAGATACGCTTGATTTTTACAACATGAACAAATATGGAAAACGGGGATTTAAGGAGTTTCCAAAAAGCCGTATCCAGTATATTCCGAAAGACCATGATTATCTCTATAAAGGTGCCAGCCATTTGAATGTCACACCCAAGGAATTTTTAGATCGCCTTTGTAATGAAAAAGGTGCCTACCTTGATGATATAGATACATTTGATCCAGAGTTTTTCGGCATTTCAAGTGAAGAAGCTAAATATATTGATCCCACGCACCGACTGGTCATGAAGCATTCTTATTTGGCTCTCGAAGACGCTGGAATAAAATTAGATCACATTAAGGACAGCAGGACGGCTGTCTATATTGGGAAAGATAAATCGATTACGGCAAATTACCGCACAGAAATCGAAGAAGATTCAAACTATGTGAACTCAGGCACCTGGGAAGGGATCCTTGCCAGCCGTTTAAACTACATCTTTAACCTATCCGGAGGCTCTTTTGTCATTGACACGGCCTGCTCCTCTTCTCTGGTTTCAGCGCATCTGGCTGTGAAGACACTGCGTGATAAGGAAATTGATACAGCCATCGTAGGGGGCATTGCCTTAGGACTGTTTCCAAGACAGGGAGGCGTCATCGATCAGTATGGCGATGTAGAAACGCCGCGTTCTCTTTTGAAAGTTTTTGATGCCCAATCCCAAGGGACGATTTTCGGCGAGGGTGTCGGGATTGTCATCCTTAAGCGCCTGAAAGATGCCATTGCAGACAATGACAATATTTACTCGGTCATTCGCGGCAGCATGATCAACAGCGATGGGAAATCGAATGGTTTAACAGCGCCCAATCCCCATGCCCAAAAAGACCTGATTCTGGATGTATATGAAAGAAGCCAAATCTCTCCAGAAACAGTTGAATATATCGAGGCGCACGGAACGGGAACGAAATTAGGAGATCCCATTGAATTCAGGGGACTTACGGACGCTTATAGGAAATATGTCGATAAAAAGGGATTTTGCGCTATAACAAGCCTTAAGGAAAACATCGGGCATACAGTGGGTGCTTCTGGGGTAGGCGGACTGATTAAAATGTCCCTTGCCCTGCAGAACAAGGAGATTTTCCCGATAGAATCTTTTGAATCTCCGAATGAATATATCAGGTTCGTGGATAGCCCATTTTATGTCCCTACAAAGCTGCAAAAATGGGAAAGAGGAAAGTATCCGCGCCGCGGAGGAATCAGTTCATTTGGATTCAGCGGAACAAACGCGCATATGATTCTGGAGGAATACGAAAAAGAATATACCGAGGACTCAGATCATGTATCTTATCCATTTGTATTTTCTGCTCAATCTGCTGAACAGCTTGCCGAAATCTTAAAAAAATACGTGAAGAATGCTAAGTATATCCAGAAGAACCGGTTAAGGGATATTTCCTATACCCTTATTCATAAGCGGAACCACTTTAAAGAACGCATCGGTTTTTATGCGGATACGATGGAAGAATTCCTGGATAAAGTGAGCCAGTCCATTGATGTGATTGAAAATGACACGGTTCACTTTGATATCTTCCTTTCAAAACCATCCATTTTAACAGCGGACTTGAAGAATATCATGGAACAGCGCCTGAAAATGGAAAGCGAGAAATTCACACTGCCTGAACTGATTAAATTATATATCGATGGATACGATTCAGCCCTTGAATCCACACCATACAGTCATGCTTCAACGGTCACTCTGCCGACTTATGAGTTCAAAAAAGAAGTGTTTTGGGCAAATGTCAGAAAGCACAATATTTATCAAAATGAGGGTGCAAGTTTGCCTGTCAATCTCAGGCTGATTAAGCGGCAGACGCTAAAAACAAACAAATCCGATGTGTACGCGGTAAGCTTATCACCAAAAGACTGGTTTGTGGATGATCACCGCATTGGAGGAAAACGGACCTTTTCGGGAACTACCTATACAGAGCTTGCGGCTGAACTTGCTACACTTTACTTGGATAATTCCTCCTTCACCATTGAAAAATTATTATTTAAAAACCTGATTCAGCTGGAAGAGAGCAACAGGACATTTTTCATACATGTAAACAAGGTATCTCAGAAAGCCGTTAATGTTGAAGTATTTTCTTATGAAAACGATCAAATGGACCGCTATGTCACACATGCTTCGTTTAGCCTGAAGACGGCGGAAAACATGCTGAATAATTCAATTGACGTAAGCACTCATTTTGAACAATATCTGGAACCGGCTCAGCTGCAGTCAGAAGAAAATCTCTTCTTTAAAGGCCGATGGGATTTCAGAGATCAGGAATTCCGTCTCGCGATCAAGTCAAAAAATGAACTTCATATGGCTCTCACATTAAAAGAAGACTACCTTAATGATTTGAATGAGTTTTATCTTCATCCATCAATCCTTGATGGCATATTAGGCGCAATGGTTTATGAAAGGGCAGGCATATTGGCAATAGAAGGATCTGAACGTGTCCGGTCTTTTGATAAAAACTATCTTCCGCTTTCATATGGCGCTTTTACTTTTACCGGTAATAAATTTACACAGACGATGTATTCAAAAACCGAGTTTTTATATGAGACGAGCGAAGACCACGATGTGATTTCAGCAAACGTCTCCATCTTTAACGGCCGAGGCGAGCTAGTCGCTTATGTCGAAAAATACAATATGAAATCATTCGCGAATGCTTACTTCAAGCCTTCCCTGCATACGGTCGAGTGGGAAAAATCAGCAGCTGTCCTTCCGGAATTCAAACCGGAAAATTGGAAAGACCAAAGGATATTGCTGATATCAAATCAGGATATACCGGTACATGAAGAAATCCAGGCGGATTTTATGGATTATAAACAGCTGAAGGATCAAGAAATTAAGGAAAAATATAACTATGTCATCTATGCCCCGTGGATTTCAACAGCAAGTTCTGAATTTGATGATATCGAGGAAGAAATGATCCGATACTTTGAGTTTTCTAAAAATGTGAATAAGTGGGTGAAGAAAAACGGGAAGGTACTATTGGCTGCGGATAATGCCTTTACGTTATCGCCGGGAAAAGGTTCCATCAGCCCGCTAAGCTATTCTCTATTAAGTTCAGGAAGAATCCTGGAAATGGAGAACACCGGATTTTCAACTCAAATGATCCATATGAAAAACATGAAGCTTAAAGATGTGCTCTCCCTTGGATCTTCAGATGAATTCGATGGCAAAAAAATCTATGTGGATGGCTCAGTCATATATGAAGAATCCCTTCTTGAATTGAAGGAATTAGAAGACAGGAGCATTCGTCTGAATGAGGGCGACGGTGTTATCGTGACAGGCGGCTTTGGGGGAATCGGACTTGAATATATTGATGAAATCTTAAACATCAGCCGTGATGTTCATATCGCCATCCTTGGACGTACAGACATGCTTGCCGCACTGACAGATAAAGAGTTTTTGACGGAATTAGAAGAGAAAAAGCTTAAAAAAATTCAGGAAATATACAGGAAGGGAACGAACCTTCATTTTTATAAGTGTGACATTACATGTGAAGAAGATGTAAAGCGGGCGATAGCTGAAATTGCAGAAGCCGCAGCAATCAAAGGAGTCGTCCACTTGGCTGGTGTTCCGGAAGATGGCATGTTATTCCAAAAATCGAGGGAAGACTTCTTGAAAGTGTTATCGCCAAAAATAACAGGCATGACACTTCTGAAGAAGCATTTGGCTGATCAGAACTTATCTTTCTTCGTATCCAGTTCTACCATGACGACAATAGCTGGATCGGCCGGACAGTTTTCCTACACATTTGCGAATGCATTCCTGGAAGGTAGTGCCTTTAATGATGCTGTGAGTACGGCGGTGCAGTGGCCTGGGTGGAATGAAACCGGAATGGCTTTGAACTTTGGTGATTTGTCGGCTGCCAGTGAACATTTATTGATGAAGCCGATTTCCTCTGCTGTGGGCCGTGAATATATCAGACTCTCTCTTGAAAAAGCCAAGCCGAAAATGATTGTCGGGGAGTTTAATGCCGGAAAAGCCGAGGAATACCTCGGGGCTTATATAAATTTGCCTCAGGAATATCTGGGAGATAGTTCCGGTGGAGAAGGTAGCCATTCTGAAGGAATGCAGAATGTACAGGTTAAAAACTACGAGGAATTGGAAATTATCGGAGCGGGTGAGCAGAATGAAATTGAGAAATTCGTGACCGTTACGTTTGCTACCATCCTCGGCTGTGATGTGATTGATGTGAACAAAAGTTTCACGGAATTAGGCGGAGATTCACTCAAGGCTTTTGCTATTTACAGTCCGATTGCTGACCATTTTGACGTGGATATTGAAGTCGCAGATATCTTCGTTTATTCAACCATTACTCAATTGAGCGATTATATCTCCGAGCTCCAGGAGGAGAGCAATGGATAATAGGAGGGTCGTCATTGTAGATTATGTGTACGATTTCCCTAATAAGGGGGAATCCTCAAATCACGATATTGAACAATGGATAGAGGATAAAGATAAGATACTGAAAAAACGCATGGATGAAATGGAGAGAATTCATCATCAAAAATTTGAAGAGTATGGTCATTCATTTGATGGTGTATTTTATCCATCCATTGATGAAGTGTTCATGCTTGATCATATTCCGGATGGTAAAAAGCAACTGCTGCTTTCCAGTGAAAAAATTACACTTTCCCTTTTTCAGAGGCTGCTGGACCGGAATGAGTTTCATCCGAAGAGCCAGCTGCTATTGACTGTCGGTACGGCAAACACAGACTCTCATGCCAAGAGTACCTTGATGAATATTCACGCAGCGGAGCTCCAGGACTCTTTTGATTTGGCAGATCCGCTGGGATATCTCAAGCTGCTCAAAGTGAATCATTCCTATGCGCTTCAATCTGTCAGTGAAGCATCCACATCTGGAATCGGAGCCATGCATCATGCTTATTTGAAGATAAAAAGCGGAGATATAGACTGTGCCATTACTGGCGGGTCAAGCGCCATTACCTTTCCCGTTCCTTATGAGCTCTCTCATTTCGGAAGGGGGAAGGAACGCTTCATAGGGCCTTTCGAACAAGATGCATCCGGCCATTTCTTTTCAGAAGGGGGGGCTGCCTTTCTCATTAAGGAAAGGCAGCAAGCCCTTCAAGATGGGGACCGGATATTAGGGGAAATCACTGATATTTCATTCGGGCCTATGGGCAATGCCATCATGAATCGCCAGGCAGTAAAGAACATCGTATTGAGGTCGTTTGAACGTGCAGGACTGAATGAGCAATCGGAGGTTTTTCTTGAGTTATACGGCAGGGGAAATGAAATAGATGATTCTGCAGAGTTTTCATGCCTGAGGAACATCAAGAAAAAATTTCCTCATGTTAAAGGGGGATACTTGAAGGAAAAGATAGGCTATGTTATCGGCTATTACGGCTTTATGGGCTTGTGCAGATTGCTGGATTCTAAGAAGCGGGGAATTTCCCTGCAAGGCAGTCAAATCCATGAACCTAACAAGTTAATCACCGCAGCGGATGAAGAAATCTGGACAAGGGATGCGGGAAAGTATGATGCTATATCGTCCCTGTTTTATTCCATGCATGGAAATAGCTATAATCTTTTAATGAAATTTAAAGATCATTCAGCAGTAACAGATAGGAGAGAAGAGATATGAAGCTTCTTTGCTTCCCATATGCAGGCGCCCATGTGAATGTCTTTACCCATTTAAAACAGGCTGTCCGCAAGAAACAGAAAGATATGGACGTCATTTCACTGATTTATGCAGGTCATGGCAAGAGATTTTCTGAAGATGCCTATGATTCTATTCAAGAGAACGCCAAGGATTTATTTCAGGGCCTTGTCAAGGTCCTGGATAAGGATGAAACGATTATGTTACTCGGCTACAGCATGGGGAGCTTACTCGTATATGAGGTGGCCCAAATGCTGATAACCGCTGGCTATACCGTGAGGAAGCTGCTATTTATGGCAGCGACCCCTCCTCATAAAATCAAGATACAGGATGAAGAGTATACAGATGATGATTCATTGCTTAAAAGATGTGAATTATATGGCCTGATAAAGAAGGATCAGTTTTCGTCCAAGGAAATGAGGGACCTGTTCCTTCCTGCTCTGCGCAATGATATTTTGTCAGTAAACAGATACAATCTGAACAATTGTTTTCATTATCATGTGTTTGATGAATCTATTGAGATTTCGATATTCCAGGGAGAGGCAGACTTGTCTGTTTCCTCATTGGACCATTGGGCAGATTTAACAAGAGGGATTGTGAAAAAATATTTTTATCCTTCCGGTCACTTTTTTCTTTATGACCACGAGGAAGAAGTAATGCAGGATGTTATAGACGTCATAACGGCTGTTAAGCCAGAAAAGTTATCACAATAACAGGGGGCTGTAATTGGTGGGAAATTTACTGGAAATATTGGATTGGAATATATCAGAATACCAGGACTCTGTGGCGATAGCGGAGAGCCATCGAACCATAACCTATGGGCAATTGAACAAACTATCCAATGGATATTTGCGGGTATTGAAGGAATGGGGCGTGCAAGAACACGATATAGTTGCCATTGAAATGGATCGCAGCATCGAAGCGATTGCAGCCATGATTGCGATATGGAGAGCCGGAGGAGCTTACACGGTCATTAATAAAGACTATCCAGATACAAGGAAACAGCTGATGAGGGAAATCCTGTCGGTGGATTTTACAATAGATGAGTCACTATATGTATTGCCTGCTTCCGGTGAACAGCCTGAAAAACCCGTCCACCGTTCATCTGAACACCTGAGCTATGTAATTTTTACCTCGGGTACAACCTCACTTCCTAAAGCGGTAGGAATCCCTGACCGTGCCGTCATCAGGCTGCTTGGGGAAAAGAGATTGGGACTGAGCCCCGGAAAGACGATATCACATATCAGCCAGCTGGAGTTTGATGCCTCCATCATTGAAATCTGGGGAGGCCTGCTCAGCGGGATGACACTTGCTCTACTGACGAAAACGGAAGTATTAAATGTCTATACAGTTGAGCATAGGATCAATCAAGGTATTGATATGATGTGGATTACTTGTTCGCTGTTCAATTTCTGGGTGGATAAAAAGCCGGGGATGTTTAAAAAACTAAGTCACGTAATCGTGGGCGGTGAGCAGCTCAGTCTTTCTCATGTGAAAAAGGCATTGCAGTATACGAAAGTAATCAATGGGTATGGACCAACAGAAAATACGGTATTCACCACCCTTGATGTCATGGAGGGTGACGCTGATGAAATCAGGATCGGCACCCCTATCCATGGGACATGCACGTATGTTGTCAACGAGCAGGGAGAGTGCAGTAATGAAGGTGAATTGTATGTCAGCGGTTTGGGGCTGGCACTTGGGTATATCAACAATCCTGAAAAAACGGAAGAAAGCTTTGTGAAATGGAATGGCATGGATGTCTACAGGACAGGTGACCTGGTTCGATTAGACCGCACTGGAAAACTTGAATATATAGGAAGAAGGGATACTCAAGTAAAAATTAATGGATATCGGATTGATCTGCAGGAGCTTGAGTATACCGTGAAATTCCTGGGCGTTGAAAATTGCCATGCTTTTGTTAAAGATAAAAAGGTGTATCTTGCCATTACATCGAGCTATGAAAAATTAGCGGATGACCTTAAAAAACATCTCCCTATGTATATGATTCCTTCGAAAATTGTCGAGGTGGAAACCTTGGCACTGACGGCTAACGGCAAGATGGACACCAGGGCATTGTATGAGGAACACTTTGTACCAAAGAGTGTAAAGCTCACAAACGTCATCAGTAAATATCTGGACTCCAGCCAGCTTGAGGTTCATTCGAATTTATTTGAATTCGGGCTTGATTCCGTGACGGTGTGGGAAATTTCCAGGGATATCAATGAAACATTCAATGCAGATCTAAGCTTTTTCGATATTATTCAAAACCCTTCAGTCCATGAAATTTTGAATGTATTAGGAGAGAAAAAATATGCAGCGAACCATCTTTGACTTTTTGTATAAGAAATACGACTTTGATTCTAAAAGCGGACTGTTTTTCAGGGATACATTCACCAAAAGAATGAAACTATATTGGAGTTTAAAACTAACTGCGGTTTTAATTTATTTCATTTTATTTTTGAAGTTTGTAGGAAAGGATAGTACCTTTCCTGCTGAAACTTACTGGTTTGTGGGCAGTATGGCTGCGGGGTTATTATTAATCAGCCTTTCATACTTAAATGTAGCGTTAGCGTGGTTCGCAATATCCCTGGGGCAGCACCGGAAATGGATTGATTCGCTGCTGATCATTTCAGGGCTGTTGCTCTGCCTGCCCCTTCCGGTTTACTCCTATCATGAAAGCGGGTTTGATTTAACTTCTCTTCGGCAGGTCCTCATGATAGCCGGAATTTTCATGGGAGTAATTGGACTATACAGGAAAATCCATTATCTGAAGAGAAAAGTCGTTCCTTTCAGTGCCGCTGCCAGTTTACTGATTTTCATATGTATATTTACGGTTTTTAATGTATCCGAAATTAAGGACAGTATCTATTTAGGGTTCCTCACACTTGTGAATATGGGATTTCTGGCTGACATGGTTGTTTATTACTATCTTCATCAAAGAGTGAATAAAGGCTTATCCTCCAATAAATCAATCCAAGTTTAAAGAAAAGGCGTGGAAACTTTATGATATGCTCAAAATTAATAGAACTAAATATACAAGAGAACATGGAGGCCGCTGAAGTTCTGAGTCCCCTGGAACTTGAACTCTATGGAAAAATGATGAATGAAAACAGGAAAAGAGAGTTTCTGGTTGGGCGTTATGCCATCAAAAAGAATCTGAAAGAGAATTTTCCGTCTTTGGGTCTTGAGTTTAACCAGGTAACAGTAGAATACGGGACGTTCCGCTATCCGATAATTAAGGATAAATGCATAGAAGTGGGTCTGAGCCATTCAAAAAACTACGCGTTTTCCATTATCTACTCAAAAGATGAAGTGGTAGGGGTGGATATAGAGACAATCGGTACCAGCAAGGTTATTGAAAAGCTGCTTACAGTCCAGGAAAGGGGCCTCATCAGTGAACACACCCCCCTTTCTAAATTTGCTTATATTTTTTTCAGCTGCAAGGAAGCACTTGGAAAGGCATTGAAAATAGGCTTACTGGCAGATTACTCTATCTACGAAATAAAGGATGTTTCTTTAATGGCTTCTGCCTCTCAGGAAATCTATCAGGTTCACTTTAAGAATTTCCCTTTCCTGAAAGCTTTTTCATTTATAAAGAATGAAATGGAGGTCTGCACGATCGTCGTATCGCAAACAGCGGATACGGAAGCATTATTGGGGAATTTAATGGATTCTGCGAGATATGCAGAGCGGTAATGGAGGGGCAAAGGAAGCTTTCCTTTTCCGCTGGGGTTATACAGGTCTTTACTTGATAGACATGACAAGGAGATTTAAAAATGGTGACATTCAAAGCTGGAATAGCAATACTTTCTATTTTCCTTGTTATCCATATCTTGTATCTAAATAGGAATCAGAGAAAAAAATAAGGAACCAATGAGAGCATAAAAATCAGTTGAAATTGCCTGGATAATTTGCCTATATCAAAGGGAGATTGAATAGTGCAGTGCAAGAAAGTATGGCAAAATATAGGTTTATCTGGCCTCAATCGTTTTGGTCACCACATGAAAGGTTAGAAGGGACTTCTCTAGGCTAGCTTGGCTGATGTCTCAAAATAGTTCAATTGGTACTTAATAATCCAAAGGAAAATATCAGAAAAGCTGATAGAAAAAGAAAAAGAGATGATAGGATATCGATGAACACTTTTCCCTTTTGAGGAGAGGTGTTTTTTTTGTGAGACTATTTACCTAAATCAAACCCTTGAAAAGAAGTAGAATTTCCTATTAATATAAACAACTATGTACCCTATAATGTAAAATATGGAAAAGATTGAATGTGTTTTATTCTATTAATATAAGATAACCGTTTAGATATGTTCAATTATTCACAGACCAAAAATCAGGCGGCGATCTAATGAAACATTAAACTGGCTAAGATTAGAAAAAAACAGGGAAGGGCCTGATAGAATGGCGGATGTCAAAGTCTACGAACACAATACACTGGTAGCAGCAATGAAGGAGCGCGCCAAGCAATATGAAGAACTTGAAAAGCAAATCACCGCGCTCAAAAAAGAATTCGACACTATTGTGAAAATGGACGATGAGCTTCAGGGAAATGGCGCAAAATCAATTAAGGGATTTTATGGGGCGCAAGGAGAGCTTGCGGATGCCTGGCTCCGGCTGATTGGGGCAAACATTGCCTTTTTCAATGGAGTCAGCGGCTCTGCAGAGGAATCCAAGCTCTCAGGAGACACCATCGTTGTTGAACCTTTTCTCGAGGACGAAGTTTCAAACGGACTGAAAAAGTCAAAGGAAATCGTAACGGCCCAGCAGGACGATTTGAAGAAGATTTTTCATACAATAGATGATATTCTATCTTTACAGGTATTTTCAAAAGAAACCTTTGAAGATGAAATTGATAAAGCAGATAAAAAAAGAGAAAACACCATTAAAGCGGTTAATAAGTTTGATGCCAATCTGCTGACTGAATATGCGGTTTCCGAGCAGCAGGAAAACTACTTGATTAGACTTCTGGGCACCATCATGAATTCAAGCAGTCAAGGCGGCAAGATCTCGCCTATGTCCTTTGACAGCCAAGCCTATAAAAACAGTGACGTGTACAAGCTGATGGATGATGTGAAAAAAGCGAACAGCGATTATCTGACATTTAAAAAGGACCAGGCTAAGGCCAGGAAACAGGCGAAAGAGCTCGAGGAACAGGAGAATCGCCCATGGTATGAAAAAGCCTGGGATACAACGAAGACCTTTACCGGTGAAATAACCGGATACTACGACTATATCAGGGCGACAGAAGGCGTCGATCCTGTTACACATGAAAAACTGACCACAGCCCAGCGTGCCGCCGCAGCAGCCATGGCAGCAGCCGGATTCATCCCAGTAGTAGGCTGGGCCGGACGGGCAGCAAAAGGCGGAGTGGCCATCTACAGAACGGCCAAAGTCCTTAATGCCGCAGATCATGCCCTGGATGCCTATAAAACCACTAAAGGCTTCGCCGCTCTCCAGAAAACTGAAAAAGGCCTTTATGCACTTGCCGCAGCCAATGGCATGGGAGAGGGCATCACAGGAAGAGATTTCTTAGGAAACAAGCTGACAGAAGAACAAAAGCAGCAAAGCCTGATTCAGGCATTCAGCATACTCGGACTTGGGGCAGCAGGCAAATTCATCGGCGGAAAGCCCGCAAACATCCCATTTAACACCTACAGCAAACAATACGCCCAAGCCACAGCAAAAAATGTTCAAAACACACTCCGGGAAATCGGCAAACAAATTGGAAAAGTCGACGTCCCTGTGGGGGCAAAAGTACTGAAAATGGCTACAAACGGCCCGATACAGCCGAAAATCCTTGCCGTCGAAACCAAAACCCTCAGTGAAGTGAAGCAGGGTCTGGCGAAGAAGAAGGAACAGAAGCAGGTTAATAAGGAGTTGGGTAGTGGGGGTGCGGGTGATAGTCGAATAGATTATTTACGTAATAAATATGGGAAATTTACTTCGAAAGAATTAAATTATAGAATTAACTTACGCGGTGAAACACTTAAGGAATTGCAAAAGTTAAAGGATACAGGGATAAGTAAGAAAAAAATTGGCCCAGCTTTTGCTGGAGTGTATGATAAAACAACTGGTAAAATTCATTATGCAATAAATGACTATGATGGAATATTGCCGGATTTCCATCCTTTCATAAAGTCAAGATATGATTCTATGCCACAAGAAGTTATTGATTCATATGCGTTTACAAAAGGAGCGGGTTCACACGCTGAGGTTATTGCATTGAATAAAGCATTACAGGCTAATCCTAGTGCTGGATTGGATAATTTTGTTATCAACGTAATTCGTACGGGTCAAAATAGAACAAAATCAGCTGGAATGATGTTTCTACGGTGTCCTCATTGTGCTTATCTAACTGATGAATTTGAAATAATAACGGAGGTTTCAAAAAATGTTAAATGATATTTTAACAAAGGAGTATGTAATACAGAACGGCTTGGAGTTTGAGGAGTACTTAGAATACGGGGGCCCCTATGATTTAGGGATAGTAGAGTATACTGATGGAAAAGAAAAACTGTTTACTGGATTAGCTTACGATATTTATGAAAATGGAAATATAGAAAGTTATTTCTACGTGGAAAATGGTGCTAGACAAGGAACATATGTGGAATTTTTTCCGAATGGTAATATAAAAAGGATAGGAAATATGAATAAAAACTCGGCAGAAGGCTACCAGGTTGAATTCTATGAAAACAGAGCGAAAAAATACGAATCTGAATGTATTGCCGGACGTGAGATGACTTTTAAAAAGTATGATAAACAAGGGAATATTATAGATCAAAAAACAAAACCAAGTGAATCAGATTTATTATATGCTAAAAAATTCAGTAGGGAACCAAGAGCATAATAAAGTAAATACTTTACAAAATCAGTTGAAATGTTGATTATAATTCATCAAATGAAGTTTTTTGGTGCGAAGACATACAGAAGGTATGCACTAAATTGGGTTTGAAAGTGGAGAGGAAAATATGATTAGGAGTTTAAATACGGCAATATGTTTATGTTATGTTGAGCGGGATCAACAAGAAAATATAAATAAACAAAAGCTTGAATCAACCAAAGAGAATGTACTATTTATTGGGAATTTTTTATCCTGTGAATGCGATGGATAATTCTAAATTAAAGCCTTTAATAGAGGATTTTAAAAATGAGCAGCTTGCACTCTTACCAAAAGTACAACTTAGAAATACCTTTCAATTAGAAGAAATACAGTTTGTTGCAGGAGTAGATTTAGCGTATTGGGAAGCAAATGGTAAAACATTTGGTACATGCTGTATTGTAGTCATTGATTTTAGCTCACATGAAGTTGTTGAGCAAGTGTCCAGTTATGGAGAAATAACAATCCCATATATTTCAGGTTTTCTTGCTTTTCGTGAGTTGCCTTTAATTAAAGCTGCCGCAAAAAAACTAACTAAGCCACCAGATATTTATATGTTTGATGGGAATGGTTATTTGCATTATCGCCACATGGGTATTGCAACACATGCTTCTTTCTATTTAAATAAACCAACAATTGGTGTTGCGAAAAGTTATTTAAAGATTAATGATGTAGATTTTACTATGCCTAAGAATCAAGAGGGATCGTATACGGATATTATCATTAATAATGAAATATATGGTCGAGCTTTAAGAACAACCAAAAGTGTAAAACCCATTTTTATCTCCTGTGGTAACTGTATTGATTTAGAGACAAGTACTGAAATAGTTATGAGACTTATTAATAAAGAAAGTCGGTTACCCATACCTGTTAGGTTAGCAGATCTAGAGACACATATCATGAGAAAAAATCTATGGGAAAAATATAAGTTATAGAGCTTAAACCTTGATAAGTTGAATTATTATCAAGGTTTTTATTATGTAACTGTTTCAGGGTCATCTACAAAAAAGCCATAGCCCTGAATGCCGCCGATCATGCCCTTGATGCCTATAAAACCTCCAAAGGCTTCTCAGCTCTTCAGAAAACTGAAAAAGGCATCTATGCGCTTGCCGCCGCCAAAGGCATGGGAGAGGGTATCACAGGAGAGACTTCCTGGGAAACAAGATGACAGAAGAACAAAAGCAGCAAAGCCTGATTCAGGCATTCAGCATACTCGGACTTGGAGCAGCAGGCAAATTCATCGGCGGAAAGCCTGTACACATCCCGTTCAACACCTACAGCAAACAATACGCCCAAGCCACAGCAAAAAAGGCCCAAAACACACTTCGGGAAATCGGCAAACAAATCGGAAAAGCCGACGTTCCAGTGGGTGTGAAATTCCTGAAAATGGAAGGAAACGGTCCTATTCAGCCTAAAGTCTTAGCGGTCGAAACCAAAACCATCAGTGAGGTAAAGCAGGGTCTTGGGAGAAGCTTGCGAAGAAGAAGGAGCAGAAACAGGTTAATAATGAGTTGAGTGGTGGTAGTGAGGGTACGGATAAAATTAAATTTAAGAATATAGGAGAATATTTTAATCATATTAATGACATTGCAAAACGAGATGATTTAACGAATGAAAAAAAATTTGAAAAGATTCATCAAGCATATGATGAATTAGAAGTAAAAGGTGATGTTACTATTGTCTCTGACATGCAGTTCTTAAAGCAGGATGGGTTTGTTGATGGCAGAATGAATATAGATTGGCCAGATAAGATGGGATTTGAAGAAGGTTATATTCAAATGATTAATAGAAATAACCCATTACCTGAAAAATGGGATAGAGTCGGTGGAAAGGGTGGAGAAAATTTCACCACCCTACCGAATGAGGGCATTCCTTACACCTATGATCAGCGTGCAATACCATATTTAGAAAACCCTTCGGCTAGACATGTAGGAGTTTTTAAAAATGAATCTTATTTTAGAGCTATTGATGCAATTAAAAGTGAAAACTTGGAAGAGCTGAATCGGGTTGTAGTAGCTAATGGAAAAAATGCCATCTCAGAAATTGATTTTGATAGGTTTAAGGCAAGTTATAACGATTATCAAGATAGAATAAAAAAGATCTTTGGAAATATAGATTCCACTTATGGATTAAAAGGTACGGCTGCTCCTTGGTTTAATAGTTCTACCGGTAAGAAATTAATGAATGGTGGAGCTGAGCAAATCGTAACTCCTTTAAATGCGCAAACGTTGGAAATGATTGGAGTTATACCGAAATATTAGGGGGAGTAAAAATGACAAAACAAGAGTTCTTAAAAAAAATAGATACTGATAAATTAAATATCGGTGAATATATTATAATACTCGACAAGCTATCTGATGCTCCATTAGTTTTAGGTTGTGTATATGATCAAGGGGTATGGAATGTTTATGAAACTAGAGAACGTGGTGGTCATTTCATAATTAAAAAAATAGATAATGAAGATGAGGCGTTTGATTATTTTTATAAAATAGTGTTAAGTCAACATAACAGACTTAACAATTAAAATACTTTAAGAATTTGATAATTGAATAGCTGAATGATTAGAGAATTTTTTATAATTAGAATTAATTAATTTGGTAAATTAATAGACCTTGACTGGCTTTAAGACTGCCTTTCAAGGTTTTTATTTTATTTGAATAAACCTCTGTTATGTAGTCAATAAGAAGCTGATTTTAATTATAGGACTTATGGTGGCAGTGCAAAAGCAGGTGGAGCATTTGTCACTACTAGTTTAGCTGGAAATAGAATAAAGCAAAAATAAGTACAGCATTAGTGCCTGATTGGAAAAATTCCAGGCAATATGAAGCGTTTATAGAAGTACCGAAAGGACAATTTTTTATATAGGTAGAGTGGAGAAACAGTATACAAAAACTGAAGCCTTACTAAAAGGCGATGGAGACCAAATATTACTACCATAAGGATGGCCCTCTGAATGGATAAAAGAGACACGAGAGGTTCCGAGTAGATAGGGGAATTTAATGGATAAGAAAAAGCAGTTTATTGACCAAATAAAAGTTGTGATAAATAAATTAGAGGAAGAGTATGCTAAAGATATAAATAGTGGTTTTTTGCAGCTTATATATAAAAGATATAAGAAGGCATTAGAAATATTAGAAAATAATGAGGATGTTAAGGGTATAAATATTTTAGGTGGTGTGCGTGCATACATGGATAGTTACAATGACTATCAAGATACATTATTAGGGGAAATGCATAAGGCTGAAAAGCTGATTAAAGAATTATGTCAGAGCTTTGTATAAAGAGAATAACAAAGCTCGTATCATGGAGTCGCAAAAACTTACCATCGTCCCCGTTACGTTACATGTCCAAAAAGAAAATATTCAATATGAATTTAGTCTTACGGTTAAACAATTAGAAGGATTAGGTTTGCTTAAGGAAATTTAATAGGAGGATAAGCCATGTATATAAAAGAGGCAATAAGAATTATACATGAGGAGAATTTACAAGATTATAATATGAATGAAGTAAGGGATAATAGAGAAAATGAAGTTGTGTTAAGGCATGAGAATAATGAATGGATTGTTTATGTAACAGATGAAAGGGCCAGCAAAATTACAAATTCACAAGATACCTATGCGGATGAGGAAGAAGCATTAGATGATTTTATTGATAGATTAAGAGCTGATAAAATATTGAGCGAGCTTTAAAGTTTTTACGATTCAATGAAACTTACAAACTAAACTCAAACATGAAAGCATAGAAAATACTTGAACTTAAAGCACTTGAATGTCATTAGGCAACATGTGCTTTTTTGTGAAGAATTTTAAGGCTAGCACAGTGTAAAGATTGAAAATGATGAAATACTTTATTACGAAGGTGGTATACCGATTAATTCTATTTATATCTCAGAAATGCAACAAGATTGGTCAAATGTTCCAGGAACTTTCAAGAAGATATTATTTCCCGCGATGTTCCAGGAAGAAACTGAAAATAATGTGTAATTTAAAATTATTTCTATATAAAAAAGCATGGGACACAGCGAAGCCAGTTAAACAATAAAGGAGGGAAATGTATGGAAAAAGGGACTTTTGCAAAATATACAAGTAAAATCTTTAGGGTCAGTGCTTAGAGTTATTAAACAAATAACCCCATAGAGGAGTGTGGAATATGGACATAAGTGGTATATATCATCTAATTGAAACTGAATTTAAAATGATTAAAAAAGAAAAAGATATGATTTGTATTGCACCGGTAAGCGGAGAAGATTATCCTGAAATTACTGTTAAGTTAACTTTAAATGATGCAAATAATCGTTATGAGCTTTTTGAAGTTGTTAGAGGAAAAGAATACAAAGTAGATACATATTCAGATAAATATAAATCAGTGTTGGCATTATATATTTTTTCGAAAAGTAAGTTAGAAGTAAGAAAATATGATACAAATATTCAAAATGAAATTGACGATGCACCGTCATTAAGTAACATTCAAAAGATATTCAAAACTTCTTCAGATGAACTGTATTATTCTTTTTTCGAACTTAAGCCAGGTAGAGTAATTTTAGAAAAAAGCCAAAATGATAGGTATAATATTTTATTTTTAGGAAAAAGTGATTCTAGGTTTTATATAGATAAATCCAGAAAATTGAATAGTGCTGCGGTTGTTCTATACAATTTTACTATTAAGCTAAGCCAATTTTATGATCTTATTAATACGCTTGAGGGAAAACCAGAATCTGAATTTATAGAAACTTTAAAAGAATTATATCTTTTTGGCTGATGGAGGAAAAAGTATATCTTTAAAACTATAAAAACAAATGAAGTGACTTCACAAAGTAAGACAACGGTTATTTTATTAGGCAAAGCTTAAAGGCATGAACCCGGTATTGTAACGGGCTCGTGCCTTTTAGTTTAGCCTTAATATATTTGTTATTGATATCAGTGAAGTAAAACAGGGTCTTGGGGAGAAGCTTGCGGAGAGGAAGGTACAGAAGCAGGCTATCCGACAAACCAAAATATAATAATCTAATTTGATATAATAAGGCTGGATGTGACATAAAACATGAACATGCAACAAATCGCTAAGTTGTTAACGCAAGAAGGAGTAAATCTTATCTATGAGCCTTCACGTATTAGATTTGTCAACGGACCATATGAAAATTATAATCAAATGATCTACGACAATGGAGAATGGAAATATGGAGAATGGAAATATGGAATTTTTAGAGTAGAGCGTCAGAATAGTCCTTATTTTAAAGAAAACAAGTGTTTTATATCAGAAGAAGAAGCTGCAAAGTACGTTTTTCTGAAAGAGCTATCTGATTATTACTTAATGAACAAATTTTTTCGTATTATTAAAGCACATAAAGAATTAGGAATTGATGATCTAACGTTTACTGAACAGCTATTTTTAAAAGCAATGAAGGTAATGAACATTACGTTTGAGGAAGATATTGTTTTCTTTAGTAAAGAAGATGTAAAAAGGGACTGTCTTTTAATTGAAGAAGCGGGTAAGAACGAGTATTCCATTACTTATTTTGGACGTAATTTTGGCTATAAACAAGAGGGTATTCCTATTTATGGAGAGATGGCTTATTCAGCAGGAATACAAAAGGTTTTTCTTTTACATAGACTTAGAGTGATTGAGGTAGATTTGTTAAAAAATGGTGAAATAAAATCGCCTTTTTCTGATGAAGAAGTTAGTTTGTTTTTGGGTTACTAATTTTATAAAAGTAACATATAAAATCCTATTAAACAGGATTTTCTCATTCTCAGCATTAGGAAGAAGTTGCGTAATATTTTATTGTTCGTAGATTTATATATAAATGATACAATAAAACTTATTTAATTAATGCATTGCAAATGTTAGCTGATTTTAAAGAATATAGTGTAAGTCAGTATTATACAAATATTTATATTAACTAAGTGATTCTTCTAGTTTTCGTAAACTTGATTGGCTATGTGCCTTTCTAGTTTTTTTCTTTTATAAGATCAGTCCGTATTTAATTCTTTTTTCGAACTTAAGCCAGGTAGAGTAATTAAAGAACGATATGCGAAATAAAATGGAATTTATGTCCGAGTAAGGATACACCAGATTGTCTTTTAGGAGCAATCTGGTGTTTTTTTTTGTCCTAAGCCTAACCCTTTAGACCCGATTTAATATGGGTTATAATCTCAGCGGATAAAGTGATAGTTGGGATGCTATTAATGTGCAGCCCTTTTAAATTTAAATAAAAAGAAAAGTTGTAATCCAAACCACAGATAATATAAATACATCACTTTCTCGACTTCACCAGAAATTACCCATAATAGGTTCGGCACTGTAAATATCCCACTTATAATCATAGTTCTCCAGGATTTTTTCTTTATCGC
Source organism: Bacillus sp. OV322 (assembly GCF_900112495.1). GTDB lineage: Bacteria > Bacillota > Bacilli > Bacillales > DSM-1321 > Peribacillus. The sequence goes on along the minus strand of NZ_FOMA01000004.1, from coordinate 267,689 downwards.
AATAAAGAAAAATATAATCGAACCTATTAATAGCAGCCAGGTTATTAAACCTACATACCAAAATAGTAGTATTTCTATGTTTTCGCTGTAGGTATAATATTTTGATATAAGAACTCCTCCTTTGCCTAGCGGCAACTAATCATACAGAAGCAAAAGGATGCACGATATAGATTGAAGGAAGCAGAAGTTTAGAATAGGCATGATTAAAGATAAGGTTTTGCGATATTGGAGTTATCATTTTTGAAATAGAGCTGTTAATAACCCTTTAACACCAAATAAATGATTGGCAGGATCTAACTCAAGCATGTCTCTTATTTCAATTTCTTTAAATTCATTAAAGATTCCCCTTAACTTTTCTTCCGTATATCCCAGACCGCCTTTTAAACTCATCGTTCTATACACATCCCAATCTGAAATTTCTGCTCCTCCATGTTCCCCGCCTGTAATAAAGCATGTCAGTGCAAAGAAGCCATCTGGTCTTAATGCTTTGCGTACCAGGTTAATGTAACTCATTCTTCTATGTGGAGCAATATGATGAAAGCACCCTGAATCATATATAATATCGTATTCGCCTTCTGCTATCTTCAATTCAAATATGTTTTCATTGATAAAATTGACACTTGCGTTTTTTTCGATTGCTCTTACTCTGGCCCATTGAAGTGACTCTTGAGAAAGATCAACTGCATCAACACTGCAGCCCATTTCAGCAAAATAAATGGCATTTCTGCCAGGCCCGCAGCCTAATTCAAGTACTTTTCCCCGCCTTAAAATCTTATTTTCAAAATAGCTGACTAAATTTTCGTCAGGGCTATTAACAAAAAAAGGGACCCCTCTGTCTCGTTCAGAATAAAAGTGATCCCAGTTGAACTTTGACTGCTCTTTTAGCAAATGATCTAACATGACTAATATATCATCGTATGTACTAATTGCTTCCTTCAAAAACTATCGCCTCTTTCCTTATATTGGTTCGTCACCTAACTATATCGAATTTTGTGAATTTTAATGTTAAAGGAAGATTAAAATACGATTATTTAACTCCTTTATCAGTTCTTAAAGTCTGTCATTAGATGACACCTAAGAGAGCAAAATGCTGTCAAAATGCCTTCCTTTATATGGTTTAAGGGTAACCTTCATTCGTTATATAAAGTCAAAAATAACGTGCTTTAGATGTATTTAAAAAGGTATGTGAAAATCGTGTGCTCTATGTGATATTACAAATATTACGGAAGTGTTACAAAAAAAGTGCGTGTAAAGTACAACCCTTGTGCATATACATGTGAATCTTCTTTCAGCTGCTTTACTAATCTTATGGGAAACAATATGGTAAAATATGAAAGTGAAATTAAGGTTTTTTAATGGGGAAAACATGAACATTACTCAGCGATGGATTCAAGAAGATAGTGACTATATTCGTAAAAAAGTAATAGAACATAATCTATCTAAACTTCCAGATGATATAAAACACCCAGTCAAGATTATTAGCTTTATTCTCAGGGGAGGAGAAGAGGAAATTTTAGGGGGGATTACAGGGACAATTTTTTGGTATAACTTACACATTCAGTCTTTATGGGTTGATGAATCACTTAGGGGGAAAGGATATGGGAAAGAATTATTAACTCGTATAGAAAAAATCGCTAGAGATAATAATTGCAAACTAATACAGCTGGATACATTTAGCTTCCAAGCACCAAAATTCTATCAAAAAAATGGTTATGATGTTGTTGGTATAATTGATGAATTTCCTGATAAAGAAAATCAGCAGTATTACCTATCAAAGAGGTTAATATATGAAGTATCTACGTCAACTATCATTTGAAATGATTTCAACAAAATAGGAATGAAGACCATTAGCCACCAAGAAAGCAGTCATATATTATCTGGGGGAGAAGGCAGAGAGACTTTAAGACTCTATGGTAAAGTGGCTTTTTAAAGATTTTTTATGATGAATGACTGCAAACTTATCACTGTACTTACCATATTTATTGAAAAAATCAGGTTTGCCCACTTGTTCAAAATAGTGATTCCATTTAAACATTTTAAGGAATATTTTAAATGTGGGAGTATAATTTGACTTCTCAATTCCTAACTTTTGAAACACAAATCTTTTGATAATCCTATAGATTCTGGCTGAATTCTTCGTATCCAGGAAAATAATTAATTGGGCATGTTGAAAACTGGGAGATACCCAATCTTCATTATGCACACCTTCAATGATCCATGATTCAGTATGAACAATAGAAGTCAAATATGTATCTCTTTCTTTTTCAGTCCTCCTAATATCGCCTGTTTTATATCTTTTCCAGACAACGTTATCCAGCTCATAATATGGAATATTCAGCAATAAAGACAGCTCTCTTGCCAAAGTTGTTTTGCCGCTGCCGACAGAGCCGATTATATGTATTTTTTGGGGAGTACTCAACGTCAGTTCACTGCCTCTCATAGACTCTATTGCATCTGTCAGCTAATCGAAGACTCATTTCATTTCCTGATTTTTACTATTTTATCATAGAAGAGATCTCATTTGCACAGAAAATTGGAAAATGAAAATCACAGATATAATCCTATAAAGGAGAGGGGTACAGTTTTGTTTGTATCCCTCTTTTTCCTATTTTCAAGAGTAGTGCTGCTCCCGATACGACTATCTTCCAATGATGTTGGAATCCATTATACATGTAGGTGTTCTGTGAGAAGTCGCATGATTTTTAGAGAAAGTTGCATGATTTTTCGGGAAAGTCGTATGATTTTTCTCGAAAGTCGCATGATTCTTCATAAAAGTCGCACGATTCCTCGTTGGCATTCTTCAATTAGATGAGTAAAGGTGAGGCTCTGCAGGCAAAGATGTAGAAGGTATATACTGAATGTGAGTGGAGAAATTAGCATAAAAGATGAAAAGAGTCCTTTATTCAGCAATAGGTGTTTTCAATAACATTTTTAAAATAAATGTATTTGTCTATATTAGGACTAAGGAAGCAGCTTCGAAAACCAAGGTGGAAAGGAGGAGGGCGGCCATTCATTTTTTATGGGAACTCTTGATGATTAGTGTGCGGGAAATGCTGTATTTGTTAGGGGGGTTATTGGCTGTCGGATTTTTGCTTGCTTTCCTCGAGAGACTGTCCAATACGTTTTTATATCGGGCGTTCGGCACCAAGGGCATTCTTTTTACAGCATGGCTTGGAACACCAATTCACGAGCTTGGCCATGCTTTGATGTGTGTTCTTTTTTTGCACAGAATCAGAGAGATTAAGTTTTTTCAATGGAACAGTCCTGATGGTGTTTTGGGATATGTGAGCCATGAATACAATCGGGGAAGCGTGTATCAAAGTGCGGGCAACTTTTTTATTGGGATAGCTCCAGTACTTATGGGGATTGCATCCCTGATCCTCGGCATGCATGTGCTGCTGCCGCATTCATATCATGCGTTTATATCAGGTGCCGAGACCGGGATGCGGGGCTATTCTAGTGCTGAAGACATGGTTGAAAATACCTTTGAATCAATGATGGTACTGCTGAAGCAAATATTTACCGGGGGCAATTTGCTTAGGCCGTCATTCTGGCTGTTTTTGTATATATCGATGTGCATATCCTCACATATTGCATTGAGCACGGAAGATATGAAGGGTGCATGGAGGGGGCTTGTGGTTTTGTTTGGTCTGCTTGTTTTGTTTAATGCTGCAAGCGCCATTTTTAACTATAATACACTCCCGGCTGTGATGCGTATTGCAAAATATAATGCCTATCTGCTTTCCTTCTCAAGTGCCGCTATTCTCTTTTCTATCCTTACAGTGTTAATCAGCTATGCCATATATAAAGTTAAAACTGGTTAAGAGCGGAAGAGCCATAAATCGGGAAGTTTCCGCTCTCCATGCACATTATGTCAGCTTGTTTGCAGAATATGTCTTCCTGATCAGCGGGAGTTTGCAGCCACTTTTCCATGAAAAATTTATAAAAAAATTTAAAGGGCAGAAAATCTTAATGGACTGCCATTGAAAGCGGATACAAATTATCTAATGAATTCGAATAGTCAAAAAATTCTTGAAAATGTATTGACTGGCGAAAAAAATGGGCGTATTATAATCCACAAATAACAAGGACAAAAACACAGCAGATAAAAGCAAAAAGATGCAAATGCCTGGCATTTGGCGGCATGGTATTTTTTAATTGCTTTAATGGTTTAAAGCTTTTTGCCGTTAAGCAAAATCTGTTTTTAAAGTTTTTGTCTACAAATTTCATAACCTATAGCGATGAAAAGGAAAAGTAGTCATTGGCAAAGCATTTTACAGAGAGCCGGGTAGCTGGAAGCCGGCAATGCTCCAATGCATGAACTCACCTTTGAGCTTCAGCTTGAACGGCGACCAGTAGAGCTGGACGGGTGCATACCAGTACCCGTTACCAAAACAGAGCAGTGAAACCTGCTCAAAGTGCGCATGATTGTAGTGCGAAAAAGGGTGGTACCGTGGAATGGACATATAGCCTTTTCACCCCTTTATTCTTGCAGAGCAAGTCTATTGTGGTGAAGAGGCTTTTCTGTGCGCGGAAATATTTACTGAATTTTCTGTAATGTAATTTCAGAGATTAAAGAAGTGGAGGGAATCATAGAAAATGATGGAAAAAGCAGTAGTGGCTGAAAAGAAAGATGTACCGGTGAAAAAAAGCGGGGCCGAATTAATGATTGACGCATTGAAAAAGGAGAATGTAGAAGTTATTTTCGGCTATCCGGGCGGAGCTGTTCTGCCGATCTATGACAAACTCTATGATTCAGGGCTTTTCCACATTTTAACCCGCCATGAGCAGGGGTCCATTCATGCAGCTGAGGGTTACGCACGGATTACAGGGAAACCCGGGGTGGTCATTGCAACCTCCGGGCCTGGGGCTACTAATATTGTTACAGGGCTTGCTGATGCCATGATTGACTCGCTGCCGATTGTTGCATTTACAGGACAGGTTGCAACGACGGTTATTGGTTCTGATGCTTTTCAGGAGGCGGATGTGCTTGGCATTACTACACCGATCACCAAGCATAACTACCAGGTGCGGAATCCTGCTGACCTTCCAAGAATCATCAAAGAGGCTTTTCACATTGCTCAAACAGGCCGGCCTGGACCGGTGCTGATTGATATCCCGAAGGATGTCGCAGCATTTGCCGCTGAAGCACCTGAAAATCAGGAAATGGATTTACCCGGCTATCAGCCTTCAGTGAAACCGAATTTCCTTCAAATCAGAAAGCTTGTTGAAGCAGTAAGCGGTGCGAAGAAGCCATTGATCCTGGCGGGAGCGGGCATTCTTCACAGTAAGGCAACATGCGAGCTGAAGGAGTATGCCGAGCAGCAGGGAATTCCGGTGGTTCACACACTGCTTGGCCTCGGAGGTTTTCCAGCCAATCATGAGCTCTTTATCGGGATGGGCGGCATGCACGGGATATATGCCGCAAATATGGCATTATCCACGTGTGATCTGCTCATTAATATCGGGGCAAGATTCGATGACCGCCTGACCGGGAACCTGGCAGCTTTTGCTCCGCATGCCGAGGTGGCCCATATTGATATCGATCCAGCGGAAATCGGAAAAAATGTCCCTACTAAGATACCTGTAGTGGCAGATGCAAAAAACGCTCTTACAGAGCTGATTCAGCAAAATGGCAGGAAACCGGATACCTCAGAATGGCTGCGGCAGCTGCATAGCTGGAAAAAGGAATTTCCATTCACGTATAAAAATGATACGGGCAATTTAAAGCCTCAAAAAGTAATCCAGCTCATACATGAAAAAACAGAAGGCGAAGCCATTGTAGTGACAGATGTAGGTCAGCATCAGATGTGGGCTGCACAGTATTATCCTTTCAACAAGCCTCATGCCTGGGTCACTTCCGGAGGGCTCGGGACGATGGGATTTGGACTCCCGGCAGCGATTGGAGCCCAAATTGCTGAACCGGAAAGCATTGTCGTTTCCATTTCAGGTGATGGCGGTTTTCAAATGACATCCCAAGAACTATCACTTATTGCTGAGATGAATTTGCCCGTCAAAATCATTGTGCTGAATAACCGTTCCCTAGGCATGGTGCGCCAATGGCAGGAAATCTTTTATGAAGGAAGATATTCGCACAGCAAATTTCCGACACAGCCCGATTTCGTGAAGCTGGCAGATGCATACGGCATTCAGGGATATAGAGCATGTACGGAGGAAGAAGCAGCCGATTGCCTCAGCAAGGCGCTTGCTGCAAATGGACCGGTGCTGATCGACATGCAGGTGGAGCAGGATGAAAATGTATATCCAATGGTTGCGCCAGGCAAAGGGCTTGATCAAATGGAGGGTGTAGAAGGATGAAGGGAATTTTAATACTGACTGTCAATAATAGGCCTGGAGTACTGAATAGGATTACGAATTTATTTTCCAAACGAAATTATAACATCGAAAGCATTACAGTCGGCGCATCCGAGCAGGAAGGAGTTTCAAGGATTACCGTTGTCGTGCATGTAGAGGATGAAACGGTGATTGAACAAATGACCAAACAGCTGAATAAGCAAATCGATATCTTGAAAGTGATAGACATCAGCTCACAGGCCATTGTCGCAAGGGAGCTGGCATTGATTAAAGTAGGCGTAAATCCTGCAACGCGTTCAGAAATTTTTTCAGTCATTGATCCTTTCAGAGGTTCAGTGATTGATGTGGGCAGGGACAGCCTCACGATCCAGATTACGGGTGAATCATCCAAAGTTGAGGCATTTATCGAGCTGCTCAAGCCTTTTGGAATAAAAGAGCTAGCCCGAACAGGCACCACTGCCTTTCCAAGGGGCATGCAAAAAAGCAGTGAAAGCAAGAGCCTGAATATTGTTTAACATGCTGTTTTAAAAAATGGTCTTAACAATGCTCATTGTTAATTTTTGAAAAAAAACATCGTGCAAAATTAACAGGGCAAATAATTATATAAAAAGGGAGATGCTTAGAAATGGCAAAGGTTTATTACAATGGAGATGGAAATGAGTCATATTTAGCAAATAAAAGGGTTGCAGTAATCGGATATGGATCTCAAGGGCATGCACATGCACAGAACCTCAGAGACAGCGGTGCAGAGGTTGTAATCGGCCTAAGAAGAGGGAAGTCCTGGGATAAGGCAGAAAATGACGGTTTTTCGGTTTACTCAGTTGGTGAAGCCAGCAGCAGGGCAGATGTAATCATGATTTTGCTGCCTGATGAGCAGCAGCCGAAAGTGTACAGTGAAGAAATCCAGCCTGTATTGAGAGCGGGCCAGGCGCTAATGTTCGCACATGGCTTTAATATTCATTTTAATCAAATCGTGCCTCCTGCAGATACGGATGTTTTATTGGTTGCGCCGAAGGGACCGGGGCATCTGGTCCGCCGCACATTTGAACAAGAAGCAGGCGTACCTGCACTATTTGCCATCCATCAGGATGTGAGCGGCGAAGCGAGGGAGCTGGCTCTTGCGTACGCTAAAGGAATCGGTGCTTTAAGGGCAGGAGTGCTTGAAACGACCTTTCAAGAGGAAACAGAAACAGATTTATTCGGTGAGCAGGCAGTATTGTGTGGAGGATTGACGTCTCTTGTAAAAGCAGGATTCGAAACCCTGACAGAAGCTGGATATCAGCCGGAAGTCGCCTATTTCGAATGTTTGCATGAGCTGAAATTAATTGTGGATTTGATGTATGAAGGCGGCCTTGAAAACATGCGCTATTCCATTTCCGATACTGCACAGTGGGGGGATTTTGTTTCCGGTCCGAGAATTGTGGATGAAAGGGTCAAAGGGGAAATGAAAAAGGTTCTAAAGGATATTCAGGAAGGGGAATTTGCCAAAGGCTGGATTCTTGAGAACCAGGCAAACAGGCCGGTCTTCAATGCCATTAACAGAAGGGAAAATGAGCATCAAATTGAAACAGTAGGGCGGGAATTAAGAAAAATGATGCCTTTTGTCAAACAGCAACAAAAGAAAGAAGTGGCTGCCTTTGCGAAAAATTAATATTTTCGACACGACCCTTAGAGACGGTGAGCAATCGGCAGGCGTAAACTTGAATTTTTCCGAGAAGATTGAAATAGCGCGCCAGCTTGAAAAGCTTGGTGCAGATATTATCGAAGCAGGATTCCCGGCGGCCTCACAAGGAGATTTCCGGTCTGTAAAAGAAATTGCCTCTCTCATTAGAGACAGCTCTGTGACAGGACTTGCGCGCTCAGTCCAGGGGGACATCGATGCGGCATGGGAGGCGCTGAAAGCTGGAGCTGAGCCGAGGCTGCATGTCTTTATCGCCACATCACCAATCCACAGGCAGTATAAGTTAAAAATGACAAAAGAAGAAATTATTGAAAATGCCGTACAAACAGTGAAGTACGGGGCAGAACGGTTCCCTGTTGTACAGTGGTCTGCAGAGGATGCGAGCCGGACCGAGCTTGATTATCTGGCTGAGATTGTTGAAAAGGTGATCCGGGCAGGGGCGAAGGTAATTAATATTCCAGACACGGTGGGCTACACCACCCCATTAGAATATGCTGAAATTTTCCGCTATCTGAAAGAGCATGTTCCTTCTATTGATAAAGTCCATTTGTCAGCTCATTGCCATGATGATCTCGGGATGGCCATTGCCAATTCGCTTGCGGCTATTGAAGCAGGAGCATCGCAGATTGAGGGAACGATTAATGGAATCGGGGAAAGAGCCGGAAATGCGGCGCTTGAAGAGCTTAGCGTTGCGCTTCATACAAGGGCTGATCATTATCAGGCATATACAGGCCTTGCACTCGGAGAGATTAAGAGAACAAGTGATTTGGTAAGCAAATTAACCGGTATGCCAATACCACCCAATAAAGCAGTGGTTGGCCGCAATGCGTTTGCCCATGAATCTGGCATCCATCAGGACGGCGTACTAAAAGAAAAAACAACCTATGAAATTATATCTCCGGAGCTTGTCGGCATTTCAGACAATTCTCTCGTTCTCGGAAAACACTCAGGAAGGCATGCCTTCAAAAGCAGACTGGATGAGCTGGGACTGTCCGTAGAAGGTGAAGAGCTGAATCGTTTATTCGTCCAATTTAAAGAGCTGGCTGATAAGAAAAAAGAGATTGCAGATGAAGATTTGGCAGCTCTTGTGCTTGATGAAAAACTATCAAAGGAGAATTCATTTTATCAGCTGAATTCCCTTCAAATCACGTATGGTACCAATCAGGTTCCGACAGCCACTGTAGCTTTGAAAAATGGGAATCATGAAGTGGTCCAGGAAGCCGCTACAGGTGCAGGAAGTGTTGAGGCGCTATACAACACGCTGGAAAGATGCATGGATACTGAAATCAATTTACTGGACTACCGGATTCAATCGGTTGGCGCAGGAAGGGATGCCCTTGCACAGGTGTATGTGAAAATCCGCTATCAAGACCATGAAACGAGCGGGCGCGGCCTGCATCAGGATGTTCTGGAAGCATCGGCAAAAGCATATCTGAATGCCGTCAATCGGGTGATTTACCTCGGCGAGAAAGAAAAAATCGCACAATGATGCAGGACTGAAAGGGGAGATTTCGATGATAAGGAAGATTGCAGTTTTGCCTGGAGATGGAATTGGAGCGGAAGTAGCACAAGGTGCAGTGGAAATTCTGCAGGCCGCAGCACAAAGGTTTGGACATCATTTTCAGTTTCAATACGGCGAGATTGGCGGAGCTGCCATCGACAATACCGGAAATCCTCTCCCTGAGGAAACAGTGGAACTTTGCAAAAACTGTGATGCTGTTCTATTAGGAGCGGTCGGTGGGCCAAAGTGGGATGAGCAGCCTCCCCATCTCCGCCCGGAACGGGGCCTTTTGAAAATCCGCAATGATTTGCAGCTTTATGCAAACTTAAGGCCTGTCAGTCTCCATTCCAGTTTATCGGAATCTTCACCATTAAAAAAAGAGGTTATAGAAGGAACAGATTTATTGATAGTAAGGGAGCTAACCGGCGGGCTTTATTTTGGCAAACCGAGTGAGCGGACGACATATGAAGGTAAAGAAGCAGTTGTAGATACATTATTTTACCAAAAAGAAGAGATTGAGAGAATCATTGAGCTTTCCTTCAAGATTGCCGGAAAAAGAAATAAAAAGGTCACCTCCGTAGATAAAGCCAATGTGCTTGAGTCGAGCAGAGTCTGGAGGGAAACGGCAGAGGAGGTTGCAAAGAGATATCCTGATATTGAACTTACACATATGCTTGTCGATAATGCGGCCATGCAGCTCATCAAGAATCCGAGGCAATTCGATGTGGTGGTCACGGAAAATATGTTTGGGGATATTTTAAGTGATGAAGCCTCTGTTCTGACTGGTTCGCTCGGCATGCTTCCATCGGCATCCATTTCAGTCTCGGGTCCGCATCTATATGAACCTATCCATGGATCTGCACCCGACATAGCAGGGAAAAACACAGCAAATCCGCTTGGAATGATCCTGTCTGCAGCCTCCATGCTCCGCTTGTCATTTGGGCTTGAGGAAGAAGCACTGGCGATTGAAAAGGCCGTCAGCGATGTGCTCGAAAATGGCAGCAGGACAGCGGATCTCGCGCATCGGGGAAAGGAAACTCTTGGAACACGGGAAATGATTGCTGAAATTAAAACATCCCTGCTTGACCAGGAGGCCATTGCAAATATTATGGGCGCGTACGCCTAACTGCAGGTAAGCAATTGCAAGTTTCTGGAAGCACCAAAAACGGAACACGGCCAAATATGTGCAGGCCGTGTTTTTCTATATAGCCGCATGTTACAGGCTGCTAAAAAGAATGGAGGAATAGAGATGGGAAAGTCGGTCATTGAAAAAGTCTGGGAGCGCCATGTGGTTCATGAAGAAGAGGGCAAACCGGATTTATTGTATATAGATTTGCATTATATACATGAAGTTACCTCTCCCCAGGCTTTTGAGGGGTTAAGAATGAAGGGCAGGAGCGTGAGGAGGCCGGATAAAACCTTTGCGACGATGGACCATAATGTGCCGACAGTTTCCAGGCACTCCATAACAGATGAGATAGCCGGAAAGCAGCTGGCAGCGCTCGACAGCAATTGCAGGGAGTTTTCCATTAGGCTTGAGGATTTGGATTCTCCCGATCAGGGCATTGTCCATGTCATTGGGCCTGAGCTTGGCTTGACACAGCCAGGAATGACCATCGTTTGCGGCGACAGCCACACCTCTACACATGGAGCATTTGGTGCCATTGCCTTTGGAATCGGTACAAGTGAGGTAGAGCATGTCCTTGCCACGCAGACCCTTTGGCAGACAAAGCCTAAAACAATGAAAATCGAGATAAACGGAAAATTAGGAAAAGGTGTAACGGCAAAGGATGTTATTTTGCATATTATCTCATCAAATGGAGTCCATTTTGGAACAGGCTATATTATCGAATATTGCGGAGAAGTAATACGGAGTATGTCTATGGAAGAAAGAATGACGGTATGCAATATGACCATTGAAGGAGGAGCGAGGGCAGGGCTTGTCAGTCCGGATGAGACCACCTTTTCCTATTTGCGGGGAAGGAAATATGTGCCTTCTGGCGCTGAATTTCAAAAATGTGAAGAAGAATGGAGAAAGCTTGGCAGTGATGGAGATGCAAAGTATGACAGCGAGCTGATCATTGATGGCTCTCAGATTGCGCCGATGGTGAGCTGGGGAACGAACCCGGGAATGGCGAGCCCTGTGGATGGAAGAATCCCTGCAGGTGAAACCCGGGGCATCAGTGCCAAAGCTCTTCAGGGCGCCTTGGCATATATGGATCTTAAAGAAGGGATGAAAATCACCGACATTCCTGTGCAGCATGTTTTTATCGGATCATGCACAAACTCGAGGATCGAGGACCTGAGAAGCGCAGCTGAAGCAGCAGCCGGTAAAAAGGTGCATGAAGGAGTGCGGGCAATGGTGGTTCCAGGGTCTCAAGCTGTAAAAAAACAGGCGGAAGAAGAGGGCCTGGATATCATCTTTAAGGAGGCGGGCTTTGAATGGAGAGAATCCGGGTGCAGCATGTGCTTGAGCATGAATCCTGATGTGGTCCCTCCTGGGGAGCATTGTGCTTCAACCTCCAACCGGAACTTTGAAGGCAGGCAGGGAGCAGGAGCAAGAACCCATCTAGTAAGCCCAGTAATGGCGGCCAATGCTGCTCTTCATGGAAGGTTTGTGGATATACGGAATCAGGACCGTTCGTTAGCGGAAAGTGAAAATACTTTTTAAAAACAAGGCTGGAGGTGCAGAAGATGAACCCGATTACAACTTATAAAGGAAAAGCTGCCGTGCTGGACAGGGAAAACGTGGATACAGATCAAATCATTCCAAAGCAATTTTTAAAAAGAATTGAACGTACAGGCTTCGGGGAGTTCCTTTTTTACAATTGGCGCTTTGATGAAAAAGGCAGAGTGAAGGATGACTTTGAGTTAAATCATCCTGCCTTCAAAGGAGCCAGCATCCTGCTTGCAGGGGATAATTTTGGCTGCGGCTCCTCAAGGGAACATGCTCCGTGGTCTCTTAAGGATTATGGATTTGATATTGTAATTGCCCCGTCCTTTGCTGACATCTTTTACGGAAACTGCCTGAAAAATGGCTTGCTCCCCATTCAGCTCGATAAACAGGATGTGGAGGAATTAATGAGGAAAGGAAATCAGGGAGAGTTTGAAATTACTGTCGATCTTCCTAAGCAAGAGGTAAGTGACGGCTCGGGATTTCATGCTTCATTTGATATTCATCCATACTGGAAGGAAATGCTGGTAAACGGCTGGGACGAAATATCCATCACTCTTCAATATGAAGGTAAAATCAGTGATTTTGAAAACAAAAAAAGTGCGGTTTCTTCTATATAATATAGTGTCTGCACATACAGAACCAAAATCCTCCCTGTTTCAGTGAGGCTGCTGTCAATCGACATTTTAAAACTCTAGTACACTCAACTAAAAAAAGCCGTGAATATTCCGTGTTTTTGGAATAAGCATGGCTTTTTTCGTGTTCACATTCTTTTTCATTTACTCTTTTCTTAAAGATTGTTGTTTTTTCAATTTGTTATGTGAGAAGTTCTCATTGACAAGTCAAGTTGATTGGAGCGTAAGGTGCGAGACTCCTGCGGGATGAGCAGAACAGGTGAGACCTAAGCAGGCGCAGCCGAGGAGGCTCACCGGCTGCCCCGCGGAAAGCGAGCATCCTGGAGCGGAAATCAACCACCATAGCAACAATGTTTGCGAAAACAGCTGGCACACGGCTATTTGGAGCGAGCATCCTGTAGAGGAAATGTAACGTCCTTTTTAACAAAGGCAATACACAGACTTTCCAGTGGCCTGCTATTGGGGCAAGTGCTTTTGTTTTGCGTCCGTTTTTGTATTTCCAGACATTTCATGCTACACTGATTTTCATTAAGCTAAATGACAGGGCGGAGTTACAAATGAGCGGAGATAAAAAAACAGCATCAGAAAAAAAAGTCATCCCATTTCCTAATCTGGAGGAACGTCTTGTCCAAAAGGGGCTTGATTTGCTTTCATCCAGGGATTTTAAGGAAGCGGCAAATCTATTTAGTCAGGCGAGGGAAATGAACGCCGAAAACCCTGAATCAGCAGTAGGTCTTGTTGTATCATTTGTAGAGCTTGGATATTACAGTGAAGCAAGGGACCTGTGCAATGAATTGCTTCACAAAGGCATCGGGGATTATTTTCAAGTGGTTAACATTTATCTAATGGTTCTGCTGCAGCTGAACGAACATCGTGAAATGATCACAACCATTGAAGCCTTGCTCGATGACGATCAGGTGCCGTTTGATAAAATCGATCATTTCGAGAAAATGCTTGGATTTTCAAAAAGAGTGCTTGAAGAAAAGCAGGAACAGGCTGATTTAAAGCAGGAGCGTTTTGAAGAGGAAATGAAGGAGACAGAGCTATTCAAGGATAAAACGGAAAGCGAAATCCTACTTGGCATCTCAAAGCTTGCTGATATAAATGCAAGGCCATTTATCATGCAAATCAAGGATTACCTGGCCTCGGATGAAGGCCACCCTTTTTTGAAAACACTGCTGCTAAACATTCTTCAGGACCAGGAGTACGACAGGGAAATTGAGATTGTGAAGTTTTCCAAAAAAACAAAACTTGTACCTTCAGAGCTGCCACCATTGAAAACAGGAGAATTTTTCACAGCGGTGTCCGGCATGATTGAAGATGTGCTGGGGCAGGAAAATCCGACACAGGCTGAAATGATTCTGAGCCTTTTTGAAAGGCATCATTTCCTGATTTACCCTTTTGAGCCTGAAAAACAAGACTATCCGGCATGGGCAGCGGCCTATCATGTGCTCGGGGATGAATACCAAAGCGGTGAGTGTACGGCAGAAGAAGCGGCCGGGAAATACGGAGCAGACGCTGAATCGGTCATGAAAACAGTTCAGGAATTGAAGGAGTATGAAGAAATTTCTTATCCTATTATTTAAGCTATTGCTGTTGAAACAAAAGGAACCTGTGTTATAATGTAGTGGTTGTAATATGCATTCACCAAACACGGCAAATTCCCGATATCTTGGGGAATGGCCGCAGGATGACTTGTGGGAATACAAAGCAGAATCATCCATTGCTTATTCATGAATTATATAGATTTTTTGGAGGGAAACACATGTCTGTAAAATGGGAAAAGCAAGAAGGCAACCAAGGAGTTTTAACGGTTGAAGTAGAAGCAGCAAAAGTTACTGAAGGTTTGGACGCTGCTTTCAAAAAAGTTGTAAAGCAAATTAACGTTCCTGGTTTCCGTAAAGGTAAAATGCCTCGCCAGATGTTCGAAAGAAGATTCGGTGTGGAATCATTATTTGATGATGCACTTGATTTCATTCTTCCTGATGCATATGCAAGTGCAGTTGAAGAAGCTGGAATCTACCCTGTAGACCGTCCTCAAATTGACGTTGAACAAATGGCAAAAGGACAAGACCTTATCTTCAAAGCTACAGTTACTGTTAGACCAGAAGTGAAGCTTGGAGAATACAAAGGCATCGAAGTAGATGCATTCAATTCTGAAGTAACAGACGCTGACGTAGAGGAAGCAATCAAATCACTTCAAGAGCGCCAAGCTGAGCTTGTTGTTAAAGAAGCAGGACAGCCTGCTGAAAACGGCGATACTGTCGTTCTTGATTTCGAAGGTTTCGTTGATGGAGAAGCATTCGAAGGCGGAGCATCTGATAACCATTCACTAGAGCTTGGGTCTAACTCTTTCATCCCTGGCTTCGAAGAACAGATTGTCGGACTTGAAACAGGCGCTGAAAAAGATATCGAAGTTTCTTTCCCTGAAGAATACCATGCAGCTGAGCTTGCTGGAAAGCCTGCAGTATTCAAAGTGAAAATTCACGAAATCAAAACAAAACAGCTTCCTGAATTAGATGACGAGTTTGCTAAAGATGTTGACGAAGAAGTTGAAACTTTAGCTGAACTTCAAGAAAAAACAAAGAAAAACCTTGAGCATGACAAAATGCATGAAAAAGAAAACTTTGTCCGTGACACAGTTGTCGAAAAAGCTGCAGCTGCTGCAGAAATCGACATTCCTGAAGTAATGGTAGAAAACGAAGTTCAGCGTATGCTTGGAGACTTCGAACAGCGCCTTCAGTCTCAAGGAATGAACATGGAGCTTTACTTCCAGTTCTCTGGACAGGACGAAGAAGCTCTTAAAGCTCAAATGAAAGACGAAGCATCAAATCAAGTCCGTGTAAGCCTTACTCTTGAAGCGATTGCTGAAGCTGAAAACCTTGAAGCTACAGACGAAGATGTGGATGCAGAAATCAGCAAAATGGCTGAAATGTATAACATGAACGCTGAAGACATCAAAAAAGCTCTTGGCAGCTTAGACGGTGTTAAGTCTGATCTAAAAATCAAAAAAGCTGTCGACTTCCTTGTTGAAAACAGCAAAACAGTTGAAGCTTAATTCAATAACATAATTTCAGAGGCATTCCGGAAGCAATTTTTGCTTTTTTGAGTGCTGATGATTCGACAGGGCGCGAGCAATCGTGCCTTGTTTTATACATATTGGACATTTTCCCTTGTTAAACGCGAATAATGGGGAATAATAATTAGGGTGATATCTGCTGTAACTGATTGATTTTTTTTGGATTTCAGTGTAGATTAATTCTAATACCGCATATACATATATATACAGACCCTGACTTTTTACATTCAAAAGGTTTGGGAATGCTGGTATCGGGCAAAATACATATTATGAGTTTTAATTGTTGTTTATTGGACAACTTGCATGGCTAAGCATTTTAATTACAAAACTTCACGGAACATGGTAAAATGCAATTCATATAAGAAATGGAAAGCATTCTGCAGGCAAGCCGCAAAGTCCCGAGGCGTGCGCATAGTTTTTTTGAAGTTTCTGAAGCCGCAGGAAGTACATATGCTTTTTTTATTATTTCTTGTATGCCAGATCGAAATGCTTTTTGCTGATGGAGAATGGTTCAATATCGGATTCTTCACTGAGTATAGATTGGAAGAGTATATAAAGGGGTGAGAGTTCATGTTCAAATTTAATGATGAAAAAGGACAGCTTAAGTGTTCTTTTTGCGGTAAAACCCAAGAACAGGTCCGTAAACTGGTAGCAGGTCCAGGTGTATATATTTGTGACGAGTGCATCGAGCTTTGCACGGAGATCGTGGAAGAAGAGCTTGGCACAGAAGAAGAAGTGGAATTTAAGGATGTTCCTAAACCGCAGGAAATCCGCGAAATTCTGGACGAGTATGTCATCGGACAGGAGCAGGCGAAAAAGTCACTTGCTGTTGCCGTTTATAATCATTATAAGCGCATCAATTCCAACAGCAAGGTAGATGATGTTGAGCTTGCGAAGAGTAACATTGCTCTTATTGGGCCGACAGGTAGCGGTAAAACATTGCTTGCGCAAACATTGGCACGTCTTCTTAACGTTCCTTTTGCAATTGCAGATGCTACTTCATTGACTGAAGCCGGATATGTGGGCGAAGATGTAGAAAACATCCTGCTTAAGCTGATCCAGGCTGCTGATTATGATGTGGAAAAAGCAGAAAAGGGAATCATTTATATCGATGAAATCGATAAAGTGGCCCGTAAGTCTGAGAACCCTTCCATTACACGTGACGTATCAGGTGAAGGTGTACAGCAGGCATTGCTGAAAATTCTTGAAGGCACGGTTGCAAGTGTACCGCCACAAGGCGGGCGCAAGCATCCTCATCAGGAATTCATCCAGATTGATACAACGAATATCCTGTTCATCTGCGGCGGCGCATTCGATGGTATCGAACCAATCATTAAACGCCGTTTAGGCCAAAAGGTTATCGGCTTCGGCTCTGATGTCAAGAAAGACGATGTACTTGAAAAGGAATTGCTGTCAAAAGTTCTTCCTGAAGACTTGCTACGCTTTGGACTGATTCCTGAGTTCATCGGCCGTCTGCCAGTCATCGCTACACTTGAGCAATTGGATGAATCAGCATTAATTGAAATCCTTACTAAGCCTAAAAATGCGCTTGTTAAGCAATATCAAAAAATGCTGGAGCTTGATAATGTCGAGCTTGAGTTCGAAAGGGAAGCTCTTGTTGAAATCTCCAAAAAAGCCATTGAGCGGAAAACCGGCGCGCGCGGACTTCGTTCAATCATTGAAGGAATCATGCTAGATATGATGTTTGACCTCCCTTCAAGAGATGATATCGATAAGTGCATCATCACGGCTGATACCATCACAGATAATGAGCCACCGAAGCTTGTTCTCAAAGATGGCACCACAATTAAAGGCCAAGAAAAGAAAACTTCTGCTTAATAAATCGTACGAAAGAGCTGCCGGCATGCCGGCAGCTCTTTTTTGACTTTTTTTTATCATTGCAAACATGTGAGGAAGATATAGTGGCTGTTTCTTTCATTAAAGCTGTTTTCTAAACTATCCATTTAACTGAAAATTCAAAAAAAACTAAAAGACAACCTTTTAATGAAGAGTTTTCTCTTAAAGATTGTTTTTTTTTATGAGTTCTGCGAGTCAATTATATTGGTAAATCAGGTTGATTGGAGCGTAAGGTGCGAGACTCCTGCGGGATTAGCGGGAAGGTGAGACCCAGCAAGCGCAACTGAGGATGCTCACCGCCCGCCCCGCGGAAAGCGAGCATCCTGAAGCGGAAATCAACCACTTGTTAAATACAGCAAGTCGTTTCACATTAGAAAGGATTCGAGTCAAATCAGTGATGATTAGAGCCAATTCTTCAACTAATCGAGCGAAATCGAGCTTCATTCGAGCGATATGAAATCCCTTGCCCTTTCAGCATATACCTTCTCAAAAACTTGGATTATTTCAGTTCAACAAAGGAGATACTATCAATAAGATTAAAGGTGTTGCAGGAGGGAATGCGATGAGCTGGACAGGTATTGCTTTGTTTATCCAATTGTTTTTTGGGATTATCATTGGCGTTTATTTTTTGAATTTGCTGAAAGGGCAAAGAACGCAAAAAGTTTCCATAGACCGTGATTCGAAAAAGGAAATGGATCAGCTGAGAAAGATGCGTTCCATTTCGCTGACAGAACCGTTATCCGAGAAAGTAAGGCCAACGTCATTTGAAGATATTGTGGGACAGGAAGATGGAATTAAGTCTCTGAAGGCAGCGTTATGCGGCCCCAACCCTCAGCATGTCATCATATACGGGCCTCCCGGAGTAGGGAAAACGGCGGCAGCCAGGCTGGTTCTTGAAGAAGCCAAAAAAAATAACAAGTCCCCATTCAGGCAGGGAGCCGTATTTGTAGAGCTTGATGCAACCACAGCCCGCTTTGACGAAAGGGGAATTGCCGATCCATTAATTGGTTCTGTCCATGACCCGATATACCAGGGTGCAGGAGCGATGGGTCAGGCTGGCATTCCGCAGCCGAAGCAAGGTGCTGTAACAAATGCACATGGAGGCGTCCTATTCATAGATGAGATAGGGGAGCTGCATCCGATTCAGATGAATAAGCTATTGAAGGTACTGGAAGACCGGAAAGTGTTCCTGGAAAGTGCTTATTATCAGGAAGAAAACGTGAATATTCCTACACATATCCACGATATTTTCAAAAATGGCCTTCCGGCTGATTTCAGGTTGATTGGAGCAACAACAAGGACCCCGAGTGAAATTCCGCCGGCTATCCGTTCCCGGTGCCTAGAGGTGTTTTTTAGAGATCTTGAACGCGGTGAGGTTATAAAGGTCAGCAAACGTGCAGCTGAAAAGGTGAGGATTGCCATCAGCGAGAAAGGGCTCGAAACCATCTCAGGGTATGCCAGGAATGGCAGGGAAGCTGTAAATATGGTTCAGACGCTAGCGGGGATTTCTATTACTGAGGACCGAAATTTTATTAAAGACGAAGATATCGAATGGATTGCCCATAGCAGCCAGCTTACTCCCCGGATGGACCAGAAAATCAAGGAAAAGCCAAAAGTTGGCCTTGTGAACGGACTTGCTGTTTACGGGCCGAATTCAGGAGCCCTTCTTGAGATAGAAGTAACGGTCATTCCTGCAATTGATAAAGGAAGCATTAATATTACCGGAATCGTTGAAGAAGAAAGCATAGGCGGAAACGGGAAGTCGATCCGCAGAAAAAGTATGGCAAAAGGATCGATTGAAAATGTCATCACCGTACTCCGCTCCATGGGTGTGCCGGCTGATCAGTTTGACATTCATGTTAACTTCCCGGGCGGCAGTCCTGTTGATGGCCCCTCTGCTGGTATCGCGATGGCGACAGGGATATATTCGGCAATTTATAAAATTCCAGTGAATCATAAGGTGGCTATGACAGGTGAAATCAGCATCCATGGACAGGTGAAGCCGATTGGCGGAGTCATACCAAAAATCAAAGCAGCCAAGCTTGCAGGAGCTGATACTGTGATCATCCCAGAGGAAAATATGCAGAGCATCCTGCAGGAAATAGATGGAATAACTATTATACCAGTATCGAAACTGAAGGATGTGTTTGACAAGGCATTATTAAAGGATGTCATCCCGGAGAATATTATCCCGTCCATCAGCATTTCGAAAAAAGAAAGTGTATAACAAAAACGGCCCCGGTTTACCCTTACCGGGGCATCTCTATTTGGCTGAAGCTCTTTTTTTAGGCTCTTTTCATAAAGACTGTTGTTTTTAATGAATTCTGTAAGGAGATCTCGTTGTTAAATCGGGTTGATTGGAGCGTAAGGTGCGAGACTCCTGCTTAGATTAGCGGGAAGGTGAGACCCCGCAGGCGCAGCCGAGGATGCTCACCGCCCGCCCCGCGGAAAGCGAGCATCCTGGAGCGGAAATCAGCCATCTTGTTTCAAAGCAGCAAAGTTTTCGGAAACAGTATTTTATTAAAACAGGTTTAGCCGCATCAACTTCACCACAGCGCGTTGGCTGGCCAAACAAATAGACACTTTCATACAAATAAGATAGAATTGTTAAAAGGTTGTCAAACAGGGTAATTTATAAGTGAACGCACATGTTGCAAATAGATAGATCATTTATGGAGGTGTCAGGCTATGGCTGATAAAGAAATCATCGTCCCCCTCCTGCCGCTACGAGGACTGCTTGTGTATCCTACAATGGTTCTGCATTTGGATGTAGGACGAGATAAGTCTGTACAAGCCCTTGAAAAAGCAATGGTAGAAGACCATCTCATCTTTTTAACCACACAAAAAGATGTATCTCTGGATGATCCCGGAGAAGAAGATATATATACCATGGGGACACTTACAAAAGTTAAACAAATGCTAAAGCTTCCCAATGGGACAATCCGTGTTTTAGTAGAAGGTTTAAACCGGGCAGAAATCGTTTCTTTTTACGATAATGAGACGCATTATTCCGCCAAGCTTGAAGTATTCGAAGACAGTGAAGACAAAGAAACCGAACATCAGGCATTAATGAGGACTCTCCTTGAATACTTCGAGCAATACATAAAAATGTCAAAGAAAATTACCGCAGAGACATTTTCATCAACGGCTGATATCGAAGAACCAGGGAGGCTTGCAGATATTGTTTCTTCCCATCTGCCGCTGAAGCCAAAGGAAAAGCAGGAGATCCTGGAAACCTTAGATGTCAGGCAGCGGCTCGTGCGTGTAATTGAGATCATCAACAATGAAAAAGAAGTGCTGAATCTCGAGAAAAAAATCGGGCAGCGCGTCAAACGCTCAATGGAACGCACACAAAAAGAGTACTATCTTCGCGAACAGATGAAGGCTATCCAGAAGGAGCTTGGAGACAAAGAAGGAAAGACCGGCGAAATTGCCGATCTTACCGGGAAAATACAAGCTGCCGGCATGCCTGAACATGTTGAGAAAACAGCCTACAAAGAACTGGACCGCTATGAAAAGGTTCCATCCAGTTCTGCTGAAAGTGCGGTAATCCGCAACTACATTGACTGGCTCGTTGCTCTTCCCTGGTCGAAAACCACAAAGGATGACTTGAATATCATCAAGGCAGAAAAAATATTGAACCGCGATCATCATGGCCTTGAAAAAGTCAAAGAACGTGTGCTCGAATTTTTGGCTGTACAGCAGCTGACAAACTCCCTGAAAGGGCCGATTCTTTGTCTTGCTGGACCTCCTGGGGTCGGTAAAACAAGTCTTGCCAAATCAATTGCTGCAAGCATGAACCGGAACTTTGTGCGTGTTTCTCTAGGCGGGGTAAGAGATGAATCTGAAATCCGCGGACACAGGCGCACATATGTAGGGGCTATGCCCGGCCGGATTATTCAGGGAATGAAAAAGGCTGAAACCATCAATCCTGTTTTCCTTCTCGATGAAATCGATAAGATGTCCAGCGACTTCCGCGGTGACCCATCTTCAGCCATGCTTGAAGTATTGGATCCGGAGCAAAATCATAACTTTAGCGACCATTATATAGAAGAAACCTATGATCTTTCACAGGTCATGTTCATCGCGACAGCCAATGATCTGTCAACGATACCGGGACCGCTTCGCGACAGAATGGAAATCATTAATATTGCCGGATATACGGAAATTGAAAAGCTTCATATTGCGAAAGAGCATCTTTTGGTAAGACAGCTGAAAAGTCACGGGCTGCAAAAGTCCCAGCTGCAAATCCGCGATGATGGGCTGCTTCAAATTATCCGCTATTATACACGCGAAGCTGGAGTACGGGGTCTTGAGCGCCAGCTTTCTAGCATCTGCCGCAAAACAGCGAAAATCATCGTGTCTGGCGAGAAAAAGCGTGTGGTGGTGAGTGAGGCCAATGTGGCTGATTTCCTGGGGAAAACGATGTTCCATTACGGCCAGGCCGAAGCCGAAGACCAGGTAGGCGTTGCTACTGGGCTTGCTTATACTTCAGTTGGCGGAGATACCCTTCAGATCGAAGTGTCCCTTTCTCCTGGCAAAGGAAAACTGGTTCTGACCGGTAAGCTTGGTGATGTAATGAAGGAATCGGCACAGGCTGCATTCAGCTTCGTCCGCTCCAAAGCTGAAAAGCTTCATATTGATCCGGACTTTTATGAAAAGTATGATATTCATATCCATGTGCCTGAAGGAGCAGTTCCAAAGGATGGCCCGTCAGCTGGAATTACGATGGCAACCGCATTGATTTCAGCATTAACGGGGGTGCCTGTCCGTAAGGAAGTCGGAATGACTGGCGAAATTACGCTTAGAGGGCGCGTACTGCCGATTGGCGGCTTGAAGGAGAAATCCCTTGGGGCCCATCGTGCAGGATTAACGAAGCTCATTGTTCCAAAGGATAACGAAAAGGACATTGATGATATCCCTGAAAGCGTCCGGAAAGATTTAGAATATGTTCTCGTTTCACATGTAGATGAAGTACTTGAACACGCATTGGCAGGTGAAATTGAATGAAAGTAACAAGCGCTGATATTGTGATAAGTGCTGTAAAGCCTGAACAGTACCCCGGCGAGCAGCTTCCTGAATTTGCATTAGCAGGAAGATCGAACGTGGGCAAATCCAGCTTTATCAACAAGATGATTAACCGGAAAAACCTTGCAAGAACCTCGTCTAAGCCAGGAAAAACACAAACGCTGAATTTTTATATTATTAATGACAGCCTTCACTTTGTGGATGTACCGGGATATGGATATGCTAAGGTATCTAAGTCCGAACGTGCAGCCTGGGGCAAAATGATTGAAACGTATTTCACTAACCGTGAACAGCTTCGTGCAGCCCTGCTGATTGTAGATCTTCGCCATCCTCCAACAAAGGATGACATCGCGATGTACGAATTTTTGAAGCACTATGACCTGCCGCGCATCGTCGTGGCTACAAAGGCCGATAAAATTCCAAAAGGCAAATGGCAAAAGCACTTAAAAATCACCCGTGAAACATTGGGCCTTGATAAAGAAGACGAACTGATTCTGTTTTCTGGTGAAACAGGAGAAGGAAAAGAAAAAGCATGGGGCATCCTAAGCAAGTATATGTAAAAAGCGAAAGCGCCTTGTTCATAGGATCAAAGACTAAGGACGCCACGTCCTGTGGCAACGTCTTTGTGACCCCCATCCTGGGGGCCTAAGCAAATAGGGTTTTGGCCTTGGAAGGCGTTCTTTGCCTTCTGAGACCAAAACATCTTTTGCACAGCGAGCTAGGCGCTGGAGCTGGATTATGTAAAAAGCGAAGCGCTTTAAATCTTGGCATTAACGCCGGATTATAAGATAACAATAATCCTGCCCAAAAGAAGAGCCTGGCACATTCCGAAAGGATGGCCAGGCTCTTTTTAATGCGGACAAAGGGATAAAAGGCCTGCTGCCCATATCCTATTTCTTTTTCACAAGCAGAATGATACCAATCAGCATCACGATGAATGGCCAAAATTTAGCAGGGTCGGCTGTGCCTATTTTAATTAATCCCATCATGCCTGTAATTTTGTCATAAAATAAGGAAAGAAGGGAAATGACTAATAATACAACACCATGAAACAATCCAGAGCTGGAAGCCCTTGCCCGCAGGATGAAGCCCAGGGCTATGATTAAGATGAACACTCCAATATTATCAGGCCATATCTCAAGACGGTGGACGACATGGAAGTGCATCCCGAATCCGAAAAGGATGACACCCGGCAATATGGCTTCGTTATCCTTTCCGCTGTATGCCTGTATCAAAAAGGCGATACCGACAATGCACAGAATCGTAGGCCAATTGAAAAAGCCCTGAAACAATTCAATGTTTGCCTGTTTCAGAAAAAAGTATAGACCGAATCCTATTAAGATCAAACCGGGGAAAATACGCTGTGATTTCATGATTACCTCCTGGATATGCCAATTACTTGAAGTACTTATTCATTTTTGTTATGGTACTTTTGTATGTATGCCAAAGGCGGCAAATATGTAAACAAGGATAAGGATGTTTCCTTTTAATAATAAACGCTTCAAAAAGGACAGTCTAAACTTTTTTCCTTTCATATTCAAAGAAAAAAACTTTCGTCCTGCAGGGGTGGAATTGTTTAGTCCATTTTCATGTTAGCATATGTTTCATAAACTGTTCATAATTTTTTTCGTTTCACGAAATTGTACATGGTATAATAATTAAGGTTCTTAATTGATTAAATCTTGGGGGTGCAAACAAGGGATGCATATACTAGCGGTTGGACTAAATTATAAGACTGCCCCTGTCGAAATACGTGAAAAGCTGTCATTTGATGAAGCTGAACTGGCTGAGGCAATGAAAGCTCTTAAAAATAAAAAAAGCATATTAGAAAACGTCATAGTATCTACCTGTAACCGCACAGAAATTTATGTGGTAGGCGACCAGGTCCATACTAGCCGATATTATATAAAAGAATTTCTTTCAGAATGGTTCGGGATTGAGCAGGAAGAGTTTTCTCCTTATATATTTGTGTACGAAGGAGACGGAGCTGCAGAGCACCTGTTTCAGGTTGCCTGCGGGTTGAATTCTATGGTTCTTGGCGAAACACAGATACTCGGACAGGTCCGCCAAAGCTACATGCTGGCGCAGCAGGAAAAGACGATTGGCTCTGTGTTCAATCATCTATTCAAAGAGGCGCTGACATTAGCCAAAAAAGCTCACTCTGAAACAGAGATTAATACCAATGCCGTGTCAGTCAGCTATGCAGCTGTTGAACTGGCCAAGAAAATTTTCGGAAGCTTGGACGGCAAGAATGTATTGATTCTTGGCGCCGGCAAAATGGGCGAGCTTGCGGTACAGAACCTGCACGGAAACGGTGCCGGCAATTTGACCGTCATCAACCGTACACATGAAAAAGCCGCTGCTCTTGCCCAGCGTTTTTCAGGACAGGCAAAAGAACTTTCCCAATTGCAGTCTGCCTTGGCAGAAGCGGATATCCTGATCAGTTCAACAGGTGCAAAAGATTTTGTCATCACAAAGGACATGATGGATAATGTGGACAAAGTGAGAAAGGGCCGCCCGATTTTCATGGTCGACATTGCTGTTCCGCGTGATTTGGATCCAGCGATTTCGGAATCTGAAAATGTCTTTCTTTATGACATTGATGATCTTGAAGGAATTGTGCAGTCCAATCTTGCTGAACGGAAGAAAGCTGCAGAAAATATCCGCTTGATGATTGAACAGGAAATTGTCGAATTTAATCAGTGGATTAATATGCTGGGTGTCGTGCCTGTTATTTCTGCACTGCGCGAAAAAGCCCTGGGCATTCAGTCAGAAACAATGGAAAGCATCGAGAGAAAGCTGCCTCATCTTAGCGAACGGGATATCAAGCTTTTGAACAAACATACTAAAAGCATCATTAACCAGATGCTGAAAGATCCGATCCTTTATGCGAAGGAAATGGCAAATGAGCCTAATGCCAGGGAAGCATTGGACCGTTTTGTGAAAATCTTTCATTTAGAAGCATCTAGTAGCCCATCTCCAGCAGACAAAGAAACTGTTATAAAGGGTGCAGGAGTTCAGATGATTCCTGCTCAAGCGTAATAAGCATCTATGCTGGAGCTCACGATGACAAGATTGCACGAAGCTACTGTTTTGCTGTATGCCTTAAGCGTGCTCTTATATTTTATGGATTTTCTTAATAATAACCAGAAGGCAAACAAAGTGGCCTTCTGGTTGCTTGCTATTGTTTGGCTGCTGCAAACAATTTTTTTATTTCTTTATATGGCAAAGACAGGCAGGTTCCCGGTTTTAACGATATTTGAAGGTTTATATTTTTATGCGTGGGTGCTGATTACCCTTTCTCTGGTAATCAATCGTTTTCTCAGGGCTGACTTTATTGTTTTCTTTACAAATGTGCTCGGTTTCATGGTGATGGCTATACACACCTTTGCCCCAGTTCAGGTCGAATCGGACGTGCTTGCCCAGCGCCTTGTGTCTGAATTGCTGCTGATTCATATTACGATGGCGATTTTATCCTACGGAGCTTTTTCGCTGTCATTTGTCTTTTCCCTGCTATATATGATTCAATATGACTTATTGAAAAGAAAAAAATGGGGAAAGCGCCTGCAGCGCCTTGGAGATCTTTCACAGCTTGAAAGAATGTCATTCATTCTTAATGGGATTGGGGTGCCCGTCCTGATCTTTTCTCTGATACTGGGTCTGCAATGGGCGTATATTAAGGTTCCGGGTGTCCATTGGTTTGATTTGAAAATTGTCGGCTCATTCATTGTTCTTGCTGTTTACAGCGTGTATTTATATATGAAGGTCCGGAAACAGCTATATGGAAAGAAGTTAGCGTTACTGAATATTTTTTCGTTCATTATCCTGCTCATTAACTTTTTTCTTTTCGGAAGCCTTTCTACATTCCACTTTTGGGTTACATAGGAGGATATCATGAGAAAAATTATTGTCGGTTCCAGAAGAAGCAAACTGGCCATCACACAAACAAACTGGGTGATTCGCCAGCTAAAAGAACTTGGTGTACCTTACGAATTTGAAGTTAAAGAAATTGTGACAAAAGGTGACCAGATTCAGGATGTAACATTATCCAAAGTAGGCGGCAAGGGTTTGTTTGTGAAAGAAATTGAACAAGCTATGCTTAACAAAGAAATTGATATGGCTGTTCATAGCATGAAGGATATGCCGGCTGTGCTTCCAAATGGTCTGACAATCGGCTGTATACCTCCAAGGGAAGACCATAGGGATGCTTTGATTTCAAAAGGCAATATACCGCTCGATGAACTGAAGAGCGGGGCAATCATCGGAACAAGCAGCCTCCGTCGAAGCTCACAGCTTCTTGCAAGCCGCCCGGATCTTGAAATCAAATGGATCCGCGGAAATATTGATACGCGTCTGGAAAAGCTGAAAAACGAAGACTATGATGCCATCATTCTCGCTGCCGCAGGACTTGCCAGAATGGGCTGGAAGGCTGAAACGGTGACAGAATATCTGGAGCCTGAACTTTGCCTGCCTGCAGTAGGCCAGGGGGCACTTTCCATTGAATGCCGCAGTGATGACCAGGATCTGCTGGCAGAGCTGCAAAAGCTTACTTCTGAAGAAACAAAGCTTACAGTGGAAGCGGAGCGCGCGTACTTAGATAAAATGGAAGGCGGCTGCCAGGTGCCGATTGCCGGCTATGCCGTTGCCAAGGAAAATGGAAATATCTCACTGACAGCACTTGTCGCTTCTCCGGACGGAAAAGTGATTTACAAAGAAGTAGTTGAAGGGCGCGATCCAGCTGTGGTTGGAGAAGAGGCCGCCCGTATTTTGAGTGAAAAGGGTGCCAAGGAACTGATTGACCGCGTCAAAGCGGAGCTCGAGCAATAATGCCCGAAATTAAGCTCCCAAAAGGATACAGGATCCTGGTTACACGGGAAAAAAAGCAAGCTTCTGGTTTAGTACGGAAAATCGAAGCAAATGGAGGGGTTCCGCTTGCGGTCCCTCTTCTTGAATTTGTTCTGCCTGACTCCCTTGAGGTCATCCAAGAAACGCTTATGAGGCTTGATGAATTTAATTGGCTTATATTCACGAGCCAAAACGGAGTCGATTTTTTCTTCAGCCAGTATGAAGCAGGAGCCAGAGAGAGCAAACTGCCGAAGATTGCCGTGATCGGGAATCAGACAAAAAAGGCTCTCCTTAGCCGGGGGCTTAAGCCTGACTTTGTGCCGGATAAATTCGTTGCAGAAGAATTCGCCCGGCAATTTGTCCCGCATCTTAAAGTTTCCGATCAGGTTTTGATTGCAAAAGGAAATTTGGCGCGCCCTGTAATTGCAGAGGCAATCAGGACTGCTGGAACGGCTTGCGAGGAATTGACGGTGTACCAAACGAAGCTGCCTGACAAAAGCGGGGAATTGCTGGCTGTTCTTTTGAAACAGCATCAAATCGATGCGGTTACATTTACAAGCTCTTCGACCGTCCACCATTTTATGAAAATAGTTAAGGTGAATTCCCTGCAAAATGATGTAAGAAACATTATGATAGTATGTATAGGCCCGATAGCAAAACATACAGCCGAGCAGTATGGACTGACCGTCCATGTCTGCCCGGATATATATACAGCAGATGCAATGATTGACCAATTATCAGTCTATCTGCAATCAGTACGGAACTCATAGGAGGAACTCAAAATGAAAAACCTACAATTCAGCCGCCACCGCCGCTTGCGTTCAAGTGCAGGCATGAGAGCATTGGTGCGTGAAACGTTTTTGAGGAAAGAAGATTTGATCTATCCGATCTTTATCATTGATGGAGAAAATATTAAAAATGAAATTTCGTCCATGCCTGGCGTTTATCAGCTGTCAATGGACAACCTTCATGCTGAAATGGAGGAAGTGTCTGCACTTGGCATTCAATCCGTCATCTTGTTCGGTGTTCCTCATGAGCATGATAAAGATGAAACAGGTACAGGCGCCTACTCTCATAATGGTTTAGTGCAGGTGGCCACAAGGCTTATTAAAAAGGAATTCCCTGAAATTATCGTAATTGCCGATACTTGTTTATGCGAATACACAAGCCATGGCCATTGCGGCGTAGTGGAAGGCGGCAAGATCCTGAACGATGAATCACTCGATCTCCTTGCTAGAACAGCCATTTCCCAAGCCGAGGCAGGTGCCGATATTATTGCTCCTTCCAACATGATGGACGGATTTGTAACAGCAATTCGCGCAGGTTTAGATGAAGCAGGATACGAAGATATTCCAATCATGTCTTATGCAGTCAAATATTCATCCGCGTTTTACGGTCCTTTCCGTGATGCTGCAAATGGTGCACCACAATTTGGCGACCGCAAAACCTATCAAATGGATCCGGCTAACCGCCTGGAAGCCTTCCGCGAGGCAGAATCAGATGTGGAAGAGGGAGCTGACTTCCTGATCGTAAAACCTGCTCTTTCTTATTTGGATATGGTCCGGGACATGAAAAACAGCTTTACCCTTCCAATTGTAGCTTATAATGTCAGCGGTGAGTATTCCATGATCAAAGGAGCGGCATTGAACGGCTGGATTGATGAAAAAGCCATTGTCATGGAAATGCTGACTGGCATGAAGCGTGCAGGCGCAGACTTAATCATCACATATTTTTCAAAAGATGCTGCACGCTGGCTGGATGAAGAAAAATAAGCAAAAGGGCAAGTTACCTTTATATGAAAAGGGGATATGGGAATGCGGTCATATGAAAAGTCAAAATTAGCATTTGAAAAAGCGAAAAATGTTATGCCAGGCGGGGTAAACAGCCCGGTCCGCGCCTTTAAATCGGTCGATATGGACCCGATTTTCATGGAACGCGGAAAAGGCTCCAAGATTTATGATATTGATGGAAATGAGTACATTGATTATGTGCTATCATGGGGCCCTCTGATTCTTGGGCACTCGAATGACCGGGTGGTCGAGGCAATCAAGAAGGTTGCCGAAACAGGAACAAGCTTCGGGGCATCCACATTAATTGAAAATAAACTCGCTGAGCTAGTAATCGAGAGGGTCCCATCCATTGAGATGGTCCGTATGGTATCTTCCGGTACAGAAGCGACGATGAGTGCCCTTCGTCTGGCAAGAGGATATACAGGCCGCAATAAAATCCTTAAATTTGAAGGCTGCTACCATGGACATGGAGATTCATTATTGATTAAAGCAGGTTCAGGCGTTGCCACACTGGGACTTCCTGACAGCCCGGGTGTGCCTGAGGGAACAGCGAAAAATACAATCACGGTCCCTTATAACGACTTAGCTGCTGTTTCATATGCATTTGAACAGTTTGGCGAAGATATTGCCTGCATCATTGTAGAGCCTGTTGCCGGCAATATGGGCCTTGTACCGCCGCAGCCTGGCTTTTTGCAGGGCTTAAGAGATGTAACCTCCCAATATGGCGCCCTGCTGATTTTTGATGAAGTTATGACAGGATTCCGTGTGGGCTATAACTGTGCACAGGGCTATTACGATGTGATGCCTGACATTACCTGTCTTGGCAAGGTAATTGGCGGCGGCCTGCCAGTCGGCGCCTTTGGCGGAAAAAGAGAAATTATTGAAAAAGTGGCTCCAAGCGGAACGATTTATCAGGCCGGCACACTTTCAGGAAATCCGCTGGCGATGACGGCAGGCTATGAAACATTGAGCCAGCTGACTCCTGACGTTTATGAGGAATTTAAACGCAAAGGTGATATGCTGGAAAAAGGCATAAGTGAGGCTGCAGAAAAGTATGGCGTTCCGCATACCTTTAATCGTGCAGGCTCCATGATTGGCTTATTTTTCACAAATGAAAATGTCATCAACTATGAAGCAGCAAGATCTTCTGATTTGAACTTCTTCGGTACTTATTACCGCGAAATGGCTGAGCAGGGTATCTATCTGCCGCCGTCCCAGTTTGAAGGATTATTCCTTTCAACTGCGCATACGGACGAAGATATCATGAAAACCATTGCCGCTGCTGAAAAAGCATTTGCGAAGTTGAAGAAATAAAGACATCTGCTAAATCCGCAGTCTGATTTCCGCTGCAGGATGCTTCATTCAGCTTAGTGCAAATAATAGGAAACCTAACATCAGGAGCCAGACCCCTTATCATTAATGGGATCTGGCTTTTTATTTGTGTCTCTGTTAACAGTACAACACTCCCGGGGCATTTGCCGGGCATACCAGCTTGGCTCATGCGGTCTCACCTCAAATCTAAATACACTCTCCAATCGGCAAACTGAAGATGTCTCCCACGCACTCTGATGCCGCGCATGCCATTTTGTTTTGTTCCTCCAGTAATATTCCATTTTCCTTCTTCATAGATTGTTAATGGCATCGTTATTGTTTTTTTTTTTGAAATATGGAAGGAGGAGTTGTGTTGACCAGAGAAAATCAATCGTCTTTACGATTTTCATTAGAGGAATCCATTTGGTTTCAGAAAGGACAGGAAGTAGCTGAGCTATATTCCATTTCCCTTGACCCGAATGTATCCATCCAGGAAAACGATCAATATGTGGTCATCAAAGGAACCCTTGACTTAAGTGGTGAATATAGAAATGAAGTTCGCAGCGGAGAATCAGAAATCAGGGATTATACACAAAAAAATTATCCCAAAACCATCCACAATGTGGAGAAAAGAGAAAATGGGAACAGTGAATTTTCCCACAGGTTTCCGGTGGATATCACCATACCGGCAAACCGGATTGCATCGCTTTCTGAAATCGATGTGAGCATCCTGTCGTTCGACTATTCTCTGCCGGATAAAAACTGTCTTAAGCTTCAGGCGGATTTGCTGATTTCAGGCATTTATAATGAAGCACAAGTAAGTACCGCAGACAGGTTTGAGGAAGACAGCACAGCTGATGAGGATGAAGACTACTACAGCTACGCTGGAGCAGAGGAAACAGAAGAAATGGAAGAAACAGAAATGTACAGTGACGCTCCCCGTCCGGAGGAAAATGCAGCACATAATGTAAACACCGATTACTATCCGTACTATACTGAAACGGAACATCATAGCAACGATGAGGAAATAGAAGATGATCCACACTTTGCCCTCCCTGTTGATACGGAAGAAAGCGGACAGTACAGCTGGTACACTCAGGAAGAAACTATGCCGGCACCAGTTGATGGAGAAGAAGCTGATGCTTTTGCCGGTTACAGAAATGATCCAGCTTATGATCCTTATACCGAAGCGGAAGAAGAGAAAGAGATTTATTTTCAATATGAAGAAGAGCCATCAAGCGATCCTGAAATCAATGACCCGGTAGCGGATTATGAACAGCCTCCGAATGAGACCTATGGAAATGATGTGTTCCAAAACTCGCTATACCGTGCAGATGAAGAACCCGGGCACAATCCTGAAAGCGGGGCGGATGAAGAACTAGGGCAAAACCTTTCTTACAGTGAGTACGAGGAAGAACCGGGGCAAAACCTTTCTTACAGTGAGTACGAGGAAGAACCGAGGCAAAACCTTTCTCACAGTGAGTACGAGGAAGAACCGAGGCAAAACCTTTCTTACAGTGAGTACGAGGAAGAACCGAGGCAAAACCTTTCTTACAGTGAGTACGAGGAAGAACCGAGGCAAAACCTTTCTCACAGTGAGCACGAGGAAGAACCGAGGCAAAACCTTTCTCACAGTGAATACGAGGAAGAAGCTGTGCAAAATCTATCTTACAGTGAGTACGAGGAAGAACCGAGGCAAAACCTTTCTCACAGTGAATACGAGGAAGAAGAAGAGCTTTACAGGCCATTCAGTGTGGAGGTTACCAAGCCTGCTGAAGCTGAAGAAGAGTCACAGCCTATCTTTATAAAGGAAGAGCAGCAGGCACCGGTTTTTGAGATACCTGTTCTTCCATATGAAAGTGATGCACCTGACAGCATTCCTGAAGAAATTCTGCGCATAAATGAAAACAAGCAGGATGAAAAACCGGCACGAGCCGAAAAACTGCCGACACCATTATTGGAATTGGCCAGAAGAAGAGAAGCACCTCCTAAGAAAAATGCCGGCAAAGCGGAAAAGCAGGAACAGGCGGAAACGGAAAAGCGCGTTTCTTTAACAGATTTTCTCGGAAGGAAGCAGGAAGAGGAACTGACTAAGGTTAAGGTCTGCATTGTTCAATATGGAGAAACATTGGATACACTGGCAGACCGCTATGATGTCTCGGTGCAGTCCCTTTTAAACAGCAATGAACTCGAACCTAACCAGGATATTTTTGAGGGGCAGGTTTTATATATCCCCAAAACGCCAAGCTTTAAAAGGTGAATATGAGAAATTATAGGTAAAGCAGAGCGGAATCCCTGCTCTGTTTTTTTAGTACAGCGCCCGGGGCCTTTTTAATTTCAAATGCTTGTCACGGCAGAACAGGCACCTGCGCTTTTTTTAAAATGGTCGTTCAGAAGAAAGCGGGGAAATCTCGTGAATGAAAACGAGAATCTGAAACAGGATACAGAAAGGATTGTCCAGGATTATGCGCTTTCTGTTCTTTTTGTTGAGCAGCATGGAAAAATCAGAAAGGTATACACCGACAAAGGCGTTTTCGCCCTGAAGCTCATTCCACCCAAACATGGCATTGATTTTATCCGGAATGTCCAATTTCTGTATCAGCGGGGATATAACCGGATTGTCCCTATTTATCCGACTAATGACGGAAGATATGCAGTTCTCCATAATGGCAGCCTGTATTATCTGATGCCGTGGCTCTCAAATGATGAAAATGGGGAAAGAAACGAGCGGCATAAGCAGATGTTCAGGGAACTGGCCAGGATGCATACTCTATCCGCGAGGGAAATGGCAGTGGATGGAGAACACAGGGATGAGCATTATCAGACAACACTCGAGGAGTGGAAAAAGCAGGCGGAATTCCTGGAGGAGTATGTGGGTAGCTGTGAAAGAAAATGGTATATGTCCCCGTTTGAAATGATCTTTGCATCAGCATATGCTGATATATCCCAGGCCCTTAGCTATAGCACAAAGAAGTTTGAGGAATGGTATGAAAAGACAAAGGATAAGGAAAAGGTGCGGACTGTGATGACTCACGGAAAGGTGTCACTGAAGCATTTTATCTATGATGACAGGGGATATGGCTACTTTATCAACCTCGAGAACTCAAGGAAAGCGCCTGCCCACTTTGATCTGCTTCCGTTTGTGGTCAAATCGTCCAAAACATATCCTGTTAAAAATGATGACTGCGTGGATTGGATATATAATTACTTTAAATATTTTCCTCTAAAAGAAGATGAATTGCTTCTGTTTCAAAGTTATCTTGCCTATCCTGGCACCTGCATGGACATTGTCAAAAACTATTTTGAAAAAAAAGGCAGCCTTAAAGAAATGGATTACCTGAAGCAGCTGCAGCGGCAATACTGGCAGCTGAAAAATACCGAATATGTTGTCATGAAAATGGAAGAAATCGAGGCTCAGAAAAAGGCCGCCGCCGCACAGCAGGCCCAGGAACAAAGCTGAGACCGGCCGTCTCTTATGGCAAATTCCGCCAGCAGGGAATTAACCGGTCTTTTTAGATTAAAAACATACTTACCTGCGAAAGCGCCTCTTAGCAGGCGCTTTCGCATTTGCCCCCAGGATGGGGGTCACAAAGACGTTGCCGCAGGACGCGGCGTTCTTAGTCTTTGATTCTATAATTAGGCGCTTCCGCAATTGAGTTCGTCGAACTGCAGCGCCTAGCCTCTCGAGGTCATAAGCCGCGCAAGAATTGAAGGCAAAGAGCGACTTCTTTTCTAGCGCGTCTTATGCTGGTCGGAGGCCCCCAGGATGGGGGTCACAAAGACGTTGCCACAGGACGCGGCGTTCTTAGTCTTTGATCCTTTTAATGAGGCACTTCCGCTTTTGATTTCGTCGAGCTGCAGCGCCTAGCCCCTCGAGGTCATAAGCCACGAAAGAATTGAAGTCAAAGAGCGACTTCTATTCTAGCGCGTCTTATGCAAGTCGGAGGCCCCCAGGATGGGGGTCACAAAGACGTTGCCGCAGGACGCGGCGTTCTTAGTCTTTGATCCTTTTATGAGGCGCTTCCGCTTTTGGTTAAAACCATTCAAGCTGGAATGCGACGGCAATTAGTATTAGCAGGGCCAGCAGCAGGACGTCGAATGTGGTTGGAAAGAAAAAGGTCCGGATTCCCTGGAATATGCAAATGGGAATGATGCATTGCTGGCAGGCGTTTCGGCAGGTTCTCAGCCATGGCGGCATGGAGTAAGGGGAAAATCTTCGCTTCATTCTTCAGCACTTCCTTCATAGAGTCATATTATATTATGGGTATCTGCGCAAAAAGGTGAATAAGCAATCACGCCTTTCCTTGTGAATGTATAAAATATAAAAAATCGGAAAGAATGATTGACTGAATAGCTATTTTTTTTGTAGTATATTAGGTATATTACTTTTGATAAAAAAATACATTGAAAGCTTTGATCGGGAATAGTACGATGACAGGCTGCTTTAAAGAGAGGGAACCACTTGGTGAAAGGTCCCAAGCCAGCAGCATCGGAAGTCGCCCAGGAGCTGTTTCCGTGAACGTAAGCCAAGATAGTAGCGGAAACCGGCAAGAGCCGTTATCTTATTTGAGAGCCGTAGAATGGGTACATATTTGCTGTATCATTTTTCGGAAAAAAGGTGGCACCGCGAACAACTTCCTTCGTCCTTTTGTGATGAGGAAGTTTTTTTGTGTTTGGCTTTGTTAAAGTACACTATTGATTTCTGCACTTTTGACTGGAGTGGAAGACGCTTGACTCCTGGGGGATTAGCGTTACAGGGGAGACCCCGCAGGAGCCAAGCGACGAGGAGGCTCGCCGAACGCCCCCCGGAAAGCAAGCGTCTGGAGCGGAAGTCAATAAACAAGGTTACCAGAGCCTTGTGTTTAAAAATATGATCAGCACGCAAGGAGGAAACGGACAATGGAAGAAAATCAGATATCCATGCCAACGAAATATGATCCGCAGTCGATTGAAAAAGGCCGCTATGAATGGTGGCTGAAGGGGAAGTTTTTTGAAGCGGAAAAAGAATCAAAAAAACAGCCTTACACCATCGTTATTCCGCCGCCAAATGTAACAGGAAAGCTTCATTTAGGGCATGCCTGGGATACAGCGCTTCAGGATATCCTTACACGCATGAAGAGAATGCAGGGCTATGATGTATTATGGCTGCCTGGCATGGACCATGCAGGAATTGCTACACAGGCAAAGGTTGAACAAAAGCTCCGCGCTGACGGTGTAAGCCGCTATGATCTTGGACGCGAAAAATTTGTTGAAGAAACATGGAAATGGAAAGATGAGTATGCAGGCCATATCCGCGAGCAGTGGTCAAAGCTTGGTCTTGGACTCGATTACTCCCGTGAACGCTTTACGCTTGATGAAGGTCTTTCTAAAGCCGTACGCGAGGTATTTGTTTCCCTTTATAATAAGGGGCTGATTTACCGCGGGGAATATATCATTAACTGG
The DNA here is from genome assembly GCF_900112495.1 of Bacillus sp. OV322. GTDB lineage: Bacteria > Bacillota > Bacilli > Bacillales > DSM-1321 > Peribacillus. The sequence continues at coordinate 231,531 of NZ_FOMA01000004.1, read as the reverse complement.
GATCCTTCAACAAAGACCGCTCTTTCTGATATTGAAGTTATCTACAAGGATATTCAGGGTGCATTTTATCATATGAAATATCCATTGTCAGATGGATCAGGATTTATTGAAATTGCAACAACCCGTCCGGAAACTATGCTTGGTGATACAGCAGTTGCGGTTCATCCTGAAGATGACCGATACAAGCATTTAATCGGCAAAAATGTGACGCTTCCGATAACCGGAAGGGAAATTCCGATTGTTGCAGATGATTATGTTGATATGGAATTCGGCTCTGGGGCAGTTAAGATTACGCCTGCACATGATCCGAACGACTTTGAAATCGGCAACCGCCATAACCTTCAGCGGATTCTTGTTATGAACGAAGACGGAACGATGAATGACAAAGCAGGAAAATATCAAGGCATGGACCGTTTTGAATGCCGCAAGCAAATTACAAAAGACCTTCAGGAGCTGGGCGTTCTTTTCAAAATTGAAGACCATCCTCACTCAGTTGGACATTCAGAACGAAGCGGTGCAGTAGTTGAGCCTTATTTGTCCACTCAATGGTTCGTTAAGATGCAGCCATTGGCGGAAGCAGCAATAGCCCTGCAGCAGTCCGAAGATGATAAAGTAAATTTCGTTCCGGGACGCTTTGAGAATACCTACCTGCGCTGGATGGAAAATATCCGCGACTGGTGCATCTCGCGCCAGCTTTGGTGGGGACACCGCATTCCTGCCTGGTACCATAAGGAAACAGGCGAAATCTATGTTGGACAGGAAGAGCCTGCTGACATTGAAAACTGGAACCAGGACAACGATGTGCTTGATACATGGTTCAGTTCAGCGCTTTGGCCTTTTTCAACAATGGGCTGGCCAGATACGGAAGGTGAAGAATATAAACGCTTCTATCCGACAGCAGCGCTTGTTACAGGCTATGATATCATTTTCTTCTGGGTATCAAGGATGATTTTCCAGGGGATAGAATTCACAGGACAGCGTCCATTTAAGGATGTGCTAATCCACGGGCTTGTACGTGATGAACAGGGCCGGAAAATGAGCAAGTCTCTTGGCAATGGTGTTGACCCTATGGATGTTATCGAGAAATACGGGGCAGATTCTCTTCGCTATTTCTTATCAACAGGAAGCTCGCCAGGACAGGATCTTCGCTACAGCAATGAAAAGGTTGAAGCTGTCTGGAACTTTGCCAACAAAATCTGGAACGCCTCCCGTTTTGCACTGATGAATATGGAAGGCCTGCAGTATGAGGACATTGATTTGACCGGCGAGAAATCTGTTGCTGATAAATGGATACTGACCCGTTTGAACGAAACGATTGAAACTGTGACAAGACTTGCTGATAAGTATGAATTTGGTGAAGTGGGCCGTGTGCTTTATAACTTTATCTGGGATGATTTCTGTGACTGGTATATTGAAATGGCGAAGCTTCCGCTATACGGTGAAGACGAAGCTGCCAAGAAAACGACAAGATCCATCCTGGCCTATGTCTTAGACAATACGATGAGATTGCTTCATCCTTTCATGCCATTCATCACAGAAGAAATCTGGCAGAACCTGCCTCATAACGGGGAATCAATCACAACAGCAGCATGGCCGGAAGTGAACGGAGAGCTGCATGATGAAGAAGCCGCCGAGGAAATGAAGCTGCTTGTTGAAATCATCCGTTCTGTCCGCAACATCCGTGCTGAGGTTAACACTCCTCTCAGCAAAAAAATTAAGCTGATACTGAAAGCCAAAGACGAAAAGGCGCTAAGTACACTTAAGAAAAACAGCGCCTATATCGAGCGTTTCTGCAATCCTGAAGAATTGACAATTGGCATTGACGTTGAGGAACCAGGCCAGGCCATGACAGCCGTGGTCACAGGTGCCGAACTGATTCTTCCTCTTCAGGGACTGATTAATGTAGAAGAAGAAATCAAACGCCTCGAAAAAGAGCTCGATAAGCTGAATAAAGAGGTAGAGCGGGTTCAAAAGAAATTGGGCAACGAAGGCTTTGTTAAAAAAGCGCCTGAAAGCGTAATTGAAGAAGAACGCGCAAAAGAAAAAGACTACAGCGAAAAACGCGACGCCGTAATCCGCCGCATCGAAGAAATGAAACAACTATAAAAAGCGCAAGCGCCTTGTCAAGCTCGCGAAGCAAATAGGGTTTTGTCCTTGGAAGGCGCTTTTTGCCTTCTGAGGACAAAACGTCTTTTGCACAGCGAGCTAGGCGCTGTAGCTGGATTAAATAAAAAGCGCAAGCGCCTTGTTAACCAAAAGCCGCCCGGAATATTATATCCGGGCGGCTTTTGGTTTCTGTAATAAGCTTGTTCACAGTGCAGCCGTTATTCAGATTCCGCATTCAAATCATCCAAAATGAATGTTAAATACTCCCTGACAAGATTAATGTCTGAAAGCATGCTCAATGTCCGGCTTCCGACCACATCTTCAATTTCATTCAGAAGCAGGCTGCCATCTTCATCGAAAACAAAGTCAATGCCGGCAAGCCCAAAATCAAATAAAGAGGCAATTTTTTCTGCAAGAAGGTGTTCATCCTCTGATAGCTCATATAGGGAGGCGCTGCCGCCAAGCGTAAAATTCGCCTTAAAGTCACGATCAGAATGCCGCAGCACAGCTGCGATTACTTTTTTGCCGATAACAAAAACACGGACATCCTTTCCTAGCTGCGCGGGTCTTTGAACAATCCATTTACCGTGAGGGTCCAGCCTGATATTTTTTTTATCGTTTTCATTTTCCGCTAAATAGACGGCTTTTCCGCCGCGTCCATGTACCTCTTTGACAATGTAAGGAAAAGAAAATACCCGGTCCAATGAAGTTTCATAAAAAAGGGTATCTGCCATTGGAATTCCATGAGTGCTCAGATATTGATGTGTTTTTGCTTTATCATTGCAGATTTCCGAAACAAATGAGGAGTTATAACACTTCACTCCCATGAGCTCCAGCTGTTTTGTGAAAAAAGGATCAATTGTCCGGACAATAGCGAAGCCGGGAAGATCAATACTATTGCCGTGAAGAGATAAGAACAGCTCCTGGTTTTGATATCCGATTTGGAAATCTTCCCTGAAATGAAGGTCAAGGGAAATTCCGAGCAAACCCGCCTCCTCAAGCATCCAGTTGATATAGGCTTGATTTTTTTCTGCATCACTTTTGCTGTAGATAAGCCAACCGTTATTCATTGCCAGCCCCGAATCCAAACTGTTTTTTTAAAATATAAGAAATCATGCTGTCTGCAACATTAACCCCTGTACAATCATAAATGTTCAATAAGTGGGCGTTGGAATTTACTTCACAAAGCAGCGGGCCGTTTTCCCCAAACAGCAGATCCACTCCAGCAAAATCAGTTTTTAGGATTTTCGCGCATTTTAGGGCCAGCTCACATTCTTCCTTTGTCGGCGTATAGGGATATGTTTTGCCGCCGGCTGTAACATTGGCCCGGAAATCGGTTTCGGACTCCCGGTACATGGAAGCGGCCACAGCATCTCCTACTACATTCAGCCGGATATCGCGGCCTTTGCTGTGTGAAATGAATTCCTGAAGGATGAACGGCTTGTGCTTAAGCACAGCTATTTTTTCCAAAAGCTCTGCTTCATTATGTATTAAATAAACCTGCTGGCCGAATGACCCATACGATTCTTTGATCACAAGAGGATAACCCAGCACTTCCCCCATTTTTGCAAAAGCTTCATAATCATTCCTAAGGATTCCTTCATAGGTAAAAGGAGGGAAGATTGTTTTAGGCATAGAAATTCCGCTGTTTATGAGCGCTTGATGGGTTTTTGCTTTGCTGTCGCAAATATCGATTGCTTCACTGCTGTTATAAACGTGCAGGCCCATTGTTTCCAGGTGCCGGGCAAGATGGATATCCTTGTCCATAAATAGAATGAAATCGGGCAGGTCCCCCTTAAAGCCGGCAAGAACAGGCTTGCCATCCTCAATCATAGGGATGAGTTCAGTATTGCGGACAATCTCTGCATCGACAGAGTAACGTTCTGCTGAATGTTTTATAAAAAGAGCTAAATCAGAAAATTTTTTCTGCTGCAAATATCCATTTACAATGATCCAGCAGCGTAATGCTTTCGTATTCATAGTGATGCACTTCCTTTTTGGTATCAGATTATCTCTCTGCCTTGAATTATGATAGGATGAGAATGATATTGCATGGTTCTTTGTGTATAGGGGGCTTATATAATGAAATACTCGAAAATGGATGAAATAAACAGTGCTATAGAAAAAAGACAGCTCAAGCTTGGCATGGATTTTGGCTTATCGCGAATGGAAAGGCTTCTCGCAAGGCTCGGTAATCCGCATCAGCAGCTGAAATATGTGCATATTGCCGGATCCAACGGAAAAGGTTCTACTCTAAATTATATGAAAGAAATCCTGATAACTGAAGGAATATCTTTGGGAGCGTTCACATCTCCATATCTGGTGAAGGTGAACGAGCAGATCAGCCTGAACCGGGAATCTATTAGCGATGAGGATTTCATCTCGATTTATCAGGAAATATATCCTGTGATACAAGAAATGGATGAAGAAAATTGCGGTCCGACCGCGTTTGAAATACTCACCGTCATGGCACTCTTATTTTTCAGCAAAAAAAAGCCGGATATTGTTTTGCTTGAAACCGGGCTTGGCGGCCGGCTGGACTCGACAAATGTTGTGGTTCCTCTGTTATCTGTCATTACCTCGATCTCCCTTGAGCATACCAATATTCTCGGCAATACGCTTGAAGAAATTGCCGGGGAAAAAGCAGGAATCATCAAGCCGGGGGTTCCGGTAGTTACCGGCGCCATTGAAACAGGGCCTGCCAGGATTATTGCTGAGACAGCTGAAAAAAATCATTCTGAACGATATACGCTTGGCGAGGACTTTATTCTATCGGATTATTCTTCACATGCCGTACAGCAGTCCTTTTCATTTAGCATGAATTCTTTCAGGCTGGCCGGTGTAAAGTCCCGCATGCTTGGCAGGCATCAGGGTGACAATGCAGCACTTGCGCTTGCTGCTGTGCTCCTTTTGAAGGAAAAATACGGTTTTTCCATAAGTGAAAGCAGCATGAAAGAGGGGATTTGGCGTTCCAAGTGGAATGGGCGTTTTGAAGTTTTAGCGAAAAATCCCCTGGTCATCTTGGACGGAGCACACAATCCGGCGGGAATGGATGTTTTGCTGCAGACATTGCGTGAAAATTATCCAGAGTTTAAATATCGTTTTGTTTTTTCTGCATTAAAAGACAAAAACTACAAAAAAATGCTTGCTGCCATTGAGAACAGCGCTTTTGAAGTTATTGTGACAGAGTTTCCACATGAGCGAGCTGCAAGTGCAAGAGAGCTGCTAGGGACTAGCAGTTCAGACAATACCATTGAAATAAGAGATTGGAGAAACGCATCCCAGAAGGCTTTGCAGGAAATCGGTGAAGATGAGCTGGTCATATTCACAGGTTCGCTTTATTTTTTAACGCTAGTCAGGGCCTGGCTTTCTGATAGACTGAAATAATAATAAATGAACGAAAATAAATTAGTGTGACAATATTGTATATATTTGTTAAAATATTCTTAAAATCGAGACTATTTTACCAGATAAACTATTCATAGATTTCAATATGCCCGATATAAGAGAAAGGAGCGGTGGAACATGGATGTGTCAAAAGGCAAACAGCTCACAGTGTGGATATTATGGCTCCTGATTATTCCGGCGGGGCTAATGATGACATTACATTTCTACCCTCTAAACCTGGACAGAGGCCTTTTGGATATGGCTTTCTTTTTAATTTTGATGGGAATTCTTTCGTATATTCCAATCATCATTAATAACATTCCCATTTCAGCATATCAGGGAGTTTCTCTGGCTGTCTTTCTCGTGTTTGGACTATCTGCAGAAATTATTGTTACCCAGCTGGCATTCGTCTTTTTGCTATTGACGTTGCGGCTTGGAAAAAGTGAAATATATCGTTTTCCGCTGAATTCGCTGATTTTTTTCTTTGTCTGCCTTTTGAGCGGCATGATTTATTATGCCATTGGCGGCAGCGCTGAATTTAACGGAATGCTTGATGCTTCACATTTATGGTATGTCATTGTCTATCAGCTTGCTTATTTTGTATTAAACAGCTTTTTGATTGCTTTTGTGCAAATGTCTTTGCATAAAAAGAAGTTCACGCTTTTTACAATTGATACCCTGTGGGATGGTGTATCGACACTGATGATACTTCCTATCGGGATTATTTTATTTTTGGTTTATCAGCAAATGGGCATGGTTTCCATCCTGCTGATCGGAATCCCGATCATCAGCATGTCTTTGATTTTGAGGCTCTATTATAATTCGAAAGAAATGAATGCCCACTTGAAAGAGGCGAGCAAATTCGGTCAGCAGCTCACTCAAAGCCTTCAGAAGGAAGAGGTGCTCAGTTTATTCATTGACCGCATCTCGGCCATCATTTCTGCAGAAGGAGCTTATATTTTTGACGTATTCAATAAAGAAATAGAAATACAGCTTTTGAGATATACAGAGAATGGAAAAGAAATGGATAAACGAATGAAGGCCATGAGGCTGGATTCCGGAGTCTGCGGGACTGTGTGGAAAACAAGAAAAGCCCAATTCTATCATTCGCGAAAAGAATGGAGCCATCTCGACACAGGTGTGTTTCCCGAGCATGTTGAAAGCATTCTGGCTGTCCCGATTGTCCGCAATAACCTTGTTGTAGGTGTTGTAGTCATGACTTCAGCAAAAAAACGGGCATACGAACAATATCAAATGATGATTATGGATATTTTATGCTCTTATCTTGGGGTAGCCATCGAAAATGCCCGCCATCATGAAAAGGCCAGACAGCAGAGCGAGAGATGTGCGCTGACAAACCTATACAACTTCCGTTACTTCGATGCAAAGCTGCAGGAAGAGTTCAATAAATTGGACATGAATATCTTAAAAAGCCTATCGATCATACTGCTTGATATTGACCGTTTTAAATCGGTGAACGACACATATGGCCATCAAAGCGGTAATGAAATTCTCACACAGCTGGCAGAAAGGCTTGACCAGATTATCGGCAAACGTGGAGTGCTTGCCAGATACGGCGGGGAAGAATTCGTCATGCTGCTGCCTAATATGGAGAAAGCGGAGGCATATGATTTTGCTGAATTCATCCGTCTGTCTATTGCCAACAAGCCATTCACCGTCCATTCCGACCTGGACGAGCACCGCAGTAAGCTGCTTGTGCCTATCACGGCAAGCATCGGTGTGGCCTCTGCGCCGACCGATGCAGAAGACGCCCAGGCCCTTATCCGCCACGCAGACCGCGCCATGTACACAGGCGCAAAGCAGGCTGGGCGGAATAAGGTTGCGCAGTATGTGGGGTAACAGCTGAATACAAAAATGTCAGGGGATTTCATACAGAGATCTCCTGCTTTTCTATGGAGATGAAGAGGAGATACTTATGAAGAAATTTATAACGGGAGCGGCGAGTATTTTTATATTAGACGTATATTTCAATGCTTCAGCACATTTTATATCAAACGGTGCCGCTCAATTTATCTGTCTTTTGCTGTTTTTTCCGATTGCTTCATACATAGCAAAGATAAATGGCCTCGATGGACTTAAAGGGATAGGTTTGAGGTTGGATCAGAAAAGCCTAAAGTACTTTACAGCAAGCTTCATAATGGGATTTGGTGCATGGGCGATTATGTATGCGATATACTGGAGGCTTGGGAAATTTGAAATCATTGGCATCAAATCAGGGATGGATGCGGTGATGACACTGGTGTTTGTCGCTGTCGGGTTTTTATTAGGATCACTAATCAATGATTTAATAACAAGAGGATTAATTATTAACCTCCTAAAGGGGAAGCTTGCTCCAATATACTTGGCCGGCATCAGTATTTTTGTTTATGCGGCAGATGACTTTTGGAATGGCGGCCTGACTGTTATGAATTTTGTTTTCTCTATGATCCTTGGCCTTTCTTTAACCTATTCTTTTTTAAAAACAGGTTCTATTTGGGCAGATACAGGGATTCATTTTGGATTGAATACAGCCTTTGGTCTGCTTTATGGGCTGAATGGCAAAGAAGGCGGGGGAATACTGGTAATTAACAAGGGAAATATAGATTTTGTGCTTAATAACATGATTGTATTAACATTTGCCGCATTGCTGTTTGCTGTTTCCTACATATATTATCGAGGAAAGAGTATTGAAAAGAAGAGAGAAAATAATGTTGCGGAAGCTATATGAATATGTAACAAAAAAAACATTGCCTTTCTGGAACGAAAGGGCAATGTTTTTTTGATTGAGAAGTCGTTTACTTCGTATAATGTTTTTCGATTTCCTTCATGGAGATTTTCTCTACAGTAGGAATACCGTTTGGAGGGTTATAAATCATTTCATTTTTAAAAATAATGGATAACCTTGATTTAGAAGGTTCAAGGCCAAGCTGGTTATTTTCAAACCACAAACCACCGTTTTCAAATGAATTTTTAAATTGACTGGTGCTTGTTTTCCCTTTCATTGCGTTTAATTCAACAGGATTTCCATAGACACCGCCATTTATTTTTAAATTAGATCCTACCCCATATATTTCAAGTGAACTATTGGAATAGAAATAGGCATTTATTTCCTTAGGATTATCCTCAAACTGATTATTATTAGAAACCTTTATCATCCCATCACAAATTAATACTAAAGTTCCTCCACTGTTATTAGATAGATTCGTAACTTCAATTCCAGTTTTAGCATAAAGAGTACCATTTGTATTGAAGTCTTCTTGTATATCTACATTTTGACCTACATACATTTGTCCGTTTAGCGTGAAACTCTCTATGGTTGCTTTTTTATTTATATAAATATATTTATTTTGAGCAAGGTTTAGAGTACCGCTTAAAGTTGCGTTTTCTGATACGTAAATATTTCCATTAACGGTAAGCTTGCCGTTACCTGTTATGGTTAGAGAACCATTTACTATAAGATCGCCATTTATTGTTAAGTTTCCGTTATTACCTATCACTAATGGATTATAACGGGCATTTCCTCTTATCGTTTCGGATGTGTTATAGGTCACAGGATAATTATAAAACCAGCTAGAAGTATTTCCATAGTATGGAAAGTTATTGCCGTTAGCTGGATAAGCAGATTTTTGAACTATTATGCTGCTGACAGCGATTGGTGTAAAGCTTGTATTTCTATCTTTAATGACCGGTGCCAATGAAAATATACTTTGTAAATTTTGAGTGTTCTTGGGCACTGGGGTCCATATAGGATTTAAGCCATTCATAGTTCCGCCGTTTATAGAGCCTTTAACAGTAAGTTTCCCATCTATGGCCGGAAATGAGGTTGGTGCATAAGAATATTTTCCATATAGGAATTTTCCGTAATTAAGGGAATACAAATTGCCATTTGTAAATACATCACCTTGTAAATAGGCGGAACCATTTAATTTGAAATCACTATTACTTACGGCACTATATTGAAAAATGTCTTTAATAGTGGATAATGCGACCGTTTTCACCAGTTTTTTTCCGTTTTTATTAACGTATACAGTAAATGTAGCGTTGACATTATAAACGCCTTCTCTTTGACCATCTTCTGTAACAGTCTGGACAATGTTATATTTCCCGCCGCTAGAAGCATTTACATTATTTATTAATGCAGTTATTTTATCAATGATCGGAGAAGCATTAGTAAGAGTCGGATTAATAGCCTCCAGCCCTGTCTGGACTTTCATGATGGCTTCATCCATGATTCTTTCCGCCCTTAATTTATCCTGAACGGAAGCACTGGATGTATTAATGAATTTCTGCGAATTGACGGAATAGCTGTACATGGTGACTGTACCGATAGCAACGACCGCAATAAAAAGCAATACGATAACCAGCGCATATCCTTTTTGGTTTTGAAAATAGTTCTTCATCACTTATCACCTGCCAGTCGGTAAATGGTTTCAATGTCGATGCTTTTTTCGCCTTTTGATAGGACTTTGTTAGAAAGAATGAAATGAAGTCTCAGATTATTAGTTAATTCAAATGAAGTTTCCTTTAAGGTGGTGTCATCGCTATTAATTTTCATTCCATTAATAAATAAATCATCACTCTTTTTTTCAAGTAGGACTTTAGGATCGTTAATGCCTAGGTCTTTATCATTCAATTGAAGAGTAAAGTCCCCGTTTGTATTTTGGCTGACTAATGTGACTGAATCAATATTTTCCATAGCCAAATCCATCTTCTGTGTTACAACCGATAGCTCATTTCTTAATGTATGTGAGACTGCAACTTTTTTAGATTGAGAGATGGTGGTTAAAAAAACGGTATATAGCATAGAAGAGATGATCAAGAAAATGACGGTTGATACCAAAACTTCTATTAAGGTAAGACCTTCCTCATTGTGTTGTTTCATCTTTTATATACCCCTCGAAGGTTTGTGATTTTTGCTTTTTTTCCAGAGAAACGACAGTAATTTTAATAAGAATGAGCTTAGTTGGCAGGCTATTATCCGTACTATCAGCCGGGTTGTCTATGTATTTTGTGAATTCTGCATAAATATTGTAGTTTTTTAGATCTGCCTTTTCTGATTCCGTTAAAGAAGGAATGATGTTTGTGAAATTAACCGTTTCTTTTGTGCTAACCTTGTTCTTAATATCCGGGAAGTTTTGGTCCTGGTAATATTGCAGGGTATTTTTACCTATATAAATAGAATCGAATTTTTTGTCGGATGAGCTGGAGAAATTGAAGCTGTTTGATAAAACTGAGCCCATGGTAAACAAAAAAATGCTGATTATTACTAGGGAAACAAGGAGTTCAATGAGTGTGAATCCATCATTCGCTAAAATTCGCTTCGTTTTCATTTCGACACCTATTTCAAAAGTATTAGATAAATTGACATTTTTTCGACATGAGAAATCTTTCAAAATACCTATATTTATTATACAATACTTTATAGTTGATTTTAGAAAAAATAGATATAATTGTGTAAATATGAAAAATATAGAGAAATCTATCGAAAAGGGGTGAAGAATTGGAGAATATAGCGTTTGCGCTTTTGTCTCTTATTCTGCTGATTCCAGTAATCATTTTCCTGCCTATCGGAATTAACTGGAAGGGAAAAGCCACCGTAACAGTTTCAGCACTTTTTATTTCGCTTGTCGGGCTTGCTGCAACGTCGGTCTTTCCGCTATGGGAGAGCTTGCTGATATCCTTGCTTTTGTTTCTGTGTGTGATTTATATGATCGGTAAGAGGTCTGACCGTTTTTTGACTGCGGCAGACGATGCAGATGACGATTATTACTATGCTGAAGGGGAGCCGAAAAGTGCTATCACCAAAATGAACGATGTTTTTGTGATTGAAAGTGAAAAACCTGCATTTAGGGATAAAGATCCGGAAATGGACACTCAGGAAAAAGTCCAGGAGCAGGATCGTCCAGAATTACCGGAAGAGCTTCTTGTGGAACAGCAATATGCAGCTGCCAACGATATAGATTCAGCTGAAGGCATAGAAGAAAAAGAACTAGCAGAAATTGAAGAGGATTCTTCTTTTTCCGAGCAAAGAGAGCTTTTATGGGATGACCTCGAGGTAAAAGAAGAAGTCGAGGAACCCGAAACAGCCGTGAATTTAAGCGAAATAGAAGTGATGCTTCAAGACGGAGACTCTGAGGAAACTATTTCTCTGGAAAAAGCAGAACCAGAAGAAGTGATAGAACCCGAAACAGCCGTGAATTTAAGCGAAATAGAAATGATGCTTCAAGACGGAGACTCTGAGGAAACTATTTCTCTGGAAAAAACAGAACCAGAAGAAGTGATGGAACCCGAAACAGCCGTGAATTTAAGCGAAATAGAAATGATGCTCCAAGACGGGGACTCAGTGGAATCTATTTCTCTGGAAAAAGCGGAAAATGTAAAAGGACTATCTCCAGAGGAATATGAATTATTGCTCGAAAATCCGGGAGAAAGTATAGAAGAGTTAGAGATTTCCGGATGGGATGAATCTCCAAAGGATGACCATGAAAAAGAAGAAGCTGAGACCGCAGCAAATGATTGGCTTGAGCTTTTAGAAAGTGAAGAATATGTCATTGTTCCTATGGATGAAGAGATAGAAGATGCCGATATTTACAGCAACAGTGAATTGAATTCTGAAACGTTAGAGATTGAAGTTCCGCTTGAAGACAATCAACTTCCAGAATTAGAAGAGCTTAACGAGCTGGAAGAAGAATCCCAATCTTCTGAGATAGTTATAGAAAGCGATTATGTTACGAATGCGGATGAAGAGTTTATTTCCTTTGAAGAAAGTACTGAAGAGCATAACTTACAAAAACAATTACCTGATTCTAATGAAACAATTTCTGAGACTGCAGAAGAGGCAGAATTATCACACTGGGAAGATTCGGTGAAAAAAGTCAGAGAAGAAATTGCGCACATTGAAGAAATGGCAGATATGAACGAAGAGCCTGAAGATAATTCGATTTACATCCATACAGATGAGGAAGAGACAGTAAATTCCAACATCACACCTTCTTATATAGAAGTACAAAAAGAAAATGTCATTGCAACACAGCTTCAGCAGCAAATATTTCAAACACTGATAGATCAAATTGAACTTGCGAGAAGCACATACAGCAGCAGCCAGTTTGAAGAGTTAGTAAAAAGCCACCTGAACCCGGATCTTCCTGATCTTGAATATTACACGTTCGCAAGCATTTTGGTGAATCACTATATCCAAAAAGGCGATTGGGACAGGCTGAGACATGAAATTATAGAATTACAGAGAAAGTTTGAAAAGCATTCCATCATCAAAGAAGAACTGCAATTTTTAATGGATAGATACTGCAAGGCATAATATCAAACTAAGAAGATTAGGTAAGGTGAAGGCTATGAGAACCAGTGCACAAATATTAGGACTTCCTATCATCAGCATTAAAGAAGGACAGGAAATTGGAACAGTTAAATCTCTTGTTATTAATCCGGAGAAGGGTTCTGTTGATTTCCTGACAATTGAACATGAGGAATGGCAGGTAAGCGTCAAAGCAATTCCGTTCAAGAAGGTTATAGGCATTGGGGAATATGCAGTGACAGTGGAAAGCGAGCGCTCTGTTATTGACTTGAATGAAATACCGATTGCGAATCAGCTTGTGAATAAAAAAATTAAAATCACTGATGCAAAGGTGATGACACGAAAAGGCGAGCTATTGGGAGCGGTTAATGAATTCTTTACAGACGAAGAAAATGGAATGGTTATCGGAATGCTGATGAAACAGAAAGAAAACGAATTTGTTTTGCCATCAGAAACAGTTCTGACATTTGGAAAGGACATTTTGATAGTGACAGAAGATGCAGCTTCACATTTTCTGACAAATCCATTGCATCTGATCCATCCGGAAGAGGAAAGTGATGAATCTGGGACCATCAGCCATGAGCTGAGAGAAAAGCAAATCGAACTTCTGCAGGGAAAAGTGCTGCAGAAGGATATCCTCGATAAAGCAGGAAATGTGTTATTCACAGAGGGTTCAGTCCTGACAGAGGAAGATATTAAAAGAGCACAGCAGGAAGGGCCGGGTGTCCTTGTGGGACTCTCGATGAATGTTGGAGCGTGAGGTAAAGGAGGGGCATAAGGTGAAAAACCAGCCCATGATGAAAATATTTCTTACGCTGATTTTATCAACAGCCTACATTTTCAGTTTCTCCCATTTTGCCGCATTTGCGTTTGACCGTTTTGTGCATCAGGGAGATGTATGGGAACAGGGGACAAAGATCGGCAGTTTAAATGTTTCTGAAAAAACATCACAGCAAGCCGCACTTCAGCTTGAGCAGGCAGTTAAGAAATGGACAAGTGAAAACCGTGTTACTTTTACCTATAAAGAAAAAAATATGAAGATCGATAACTCGATTTTTCAATTTCAAAATGAGGAAACGATAGGCCGTTTAAAGTCCGGCCAGAAAAATCTTGCAGCTGTGAAACTAGATCAAAACAAGCTCGAAGATGCCGTATATGACACATCGATCAGCCTGTCTTCCCAGAAGCTGGACTTTGACAAGCTTACACAGGATCTTTTAGTCAGTGCTGCTATGCTTGAGGGCGGAACATATACCTTTCATCTTGAAAACTATGTTTCAGGGTCTTCAAAGGAGCATGAAGTCATCACAAAAGCGGAGATTAAGGCTGGAAAAGATGAAAAAGAGCTGAAAGAAATCGTCAAAAGGCTTGGCAAAACAGAAATACAGGGCCAGAGTCAATTTTCTCTTTTAAACACATTGAAGAATGCCAAAGCTGAGAAGTTGAGCAGCGATGCGCTTAGCAGAGTGGCTTCTGGAATTTACCGTGCTATTCTTCCGACGAACTTCGCCGTTGTTGAACGCAATATCAGCAGAGAACTGCCTTCATATGCAAGACTCGGATATGAAGCAAGAGCAGATAACGGAAATGACATGGATTTAGTCGTGGCCAACATGAATGACACAGCTTACTCGCTCTTTTTTTTGATTAAAAATCATACATTAATCGTTACATTAAAAGGGCAGGCATTTTTGAACAAGTACTCCATCCTGGAAACCGATAAAAAGAAATACCCTCCAAGCACCGTACAGCAATTCAGCGCCCTTCTGTCTACAGGCGAGAGAACAGTGAAAGAACAGGGCAAGGACGGCCTGGAAGTGAAAGTTGTCAGGAAGATATTCAATGAAACAGGCAAGCTTGTAAAAACCGAGCAAATCTCGGATGATTTTTATCCGCCTGTACAAAGGGTGGAGGTATCAGCCCTTGCTGAGCCGGCAGTGATCCCTGCGGATGGGGGGACTACAGTACCTGCAGCGGGTGATGGAACAATTCCTGCGGCAGATCCAAATACCGTCCCGCCAGCAGATCCGAATATGGTTCCCTCTGATCCAAATACAGTGCCTCAAACGGGCACGGATGGTGTTCCGCCAGCAGATTCTTCTAATCAGAATCCCTGGAATCCCGGTATTCCCCCTATGGGAATAAATAAAAACAACTGGAAAAGTGGCTTGCCACAAGGATCTGGAGCAAGCTCTAAAACGCCTCCAGACAGCAGTTCGGATTCTGAGAGAAAAAAAGAAGATGTCTTTAATAGTGATTCTGAAAAAAGCGGGGAAGAAAAATGACACAAACCCGAAAGCGCCTTGGAGATCTATTGGCTGAAGCAGGACTCATCACAGAGGAACAGCTTCAGTCGGCATTAAAAGATAAAGCAAAAGGCCAGCGTCTTGGTGATGTTCTTCTTCAAAAAGGGTTTATAACAGAGCAGCAGCTGATTGAGGTTCTCGAATTCCAGCTTGGCATTCCGCATGTCAGTTTATACCGCTATCCATTTGATACCAAGCTGTTCACTCTGATTACAAAGGAGACTGCAAAAAGAAATCTGCTGATTCCCTTAAAGCGTGAAGCGGATAAGCTGTTTGTTGCGATGGCAGATCCTATGGATTTTTATGCAATTGATGACATCAGGCTGTCCACTGGCTTTCAAATCGAAACGGCCATTGCGACAAAAGATGAAATCCAGCGCACAATAGCCAAATATTATGACCGCGACGAAGGCCTTGAAGAATTTATGGGTGACTTGACCGCTTCAGACAGCGGCGAGGAAGAGCAGACAACTGAACAGGATTCTCCTGTTGTCCGTCTTGTTAACCAGATTTTATCCAATGCTGTCACCCAGAAGGCAAGTGACATCCATATTGATCCGCAGGAAACAAAAATGATAGTCCGTTACCGTGTGGACGGAGTTCTGCGGACAGAAAGAGTACTGCCGAAGAATATGCAAAATGTGCTGATTGCCAGGATAAAGATCATGGCCAATCTGGATATTACAGAACACCGCGTTCCCCAGGACGGGCGGATTAAAATCAATTTAGAGTTTCATCCGATTGATTTGCGCGTATCATCTCTTCCAACCGTTTATGGAGAAAAAATGGTTCTTCGAATCCTGGATCTTGGAAGCTCATTAAACGATATCGGAAAGCTCGGATTCAACAGACTGAATCTGCAGCGTTTCGAAGGAATGATAAGTCAGCCGAATGGAATCGTGCTAATTACAGGCCCTACCGGATCAGGTAAATCCTCCACCTTGTATGCAGCTCTGAACAAGCTGAACACCGAAGAAGTGAACATCATTACCATCGAGGATCCTGTAGAGTACCAGCTTGAAGGAATTAATCAGATACAGGTGAATACAAACGTAGGCATGACGTTTTCTGCAGGTCTCCGGTCCATTCTCCGGCAGGATCCCAACATCATCATGGTCGGGGAAATCCGTGATAAAGACACGGTGGAAGTCGCGATACGGGCTTCATTGACAGGCCACCTTGTACTGAGCACGATCCATACCAATGATTCACTGAGCACGATTACGAGACTTGCAGATATGGGTGTGGAGCCTTTTCTGGTCGCATCCTCACTAAGCGGCATCGTGTCACAGCGTTTGGTGCGAAGGGTATGCAGAGACTGCGGGAAAAGTGTTCCTGCGTCAAAACGCGAAGTGGAGATATTCGCTAAGCGCGGCTTGAAAATCGAGCAAATCACACGAGGTTCCGGCTGTTCTTCCTGCAATATGACTGGATATAAAGGCAGGATTGCGCTTCATGAGGTTCTGGTCATCAATGACGAAATGAGAAGGGTAATCATGAACGGTGAATCCTTCACAAGGCTTCGGGAGCTTGCCGTAAAAAATAAAATGATCTTCCTGATTGATGATGGATTGCTCAAGGTCAAACAGGGCCTTACGACAACAGAGGAAGTTTTGCGTGTTGCCACATTGGAATAGAGGTGCCCGATGAATACAAAGATTGATCATTTGCTTCGAGCCGGCTTTGAATTGAAGGCTTCAGATATCCATATTACCGTCGGTGTGCCGCCCATCATGCGCTTGAATGGCGAGCTAAAGAAGTATGGCAAAGAAGAGCTGCGCCCAGAGGATACGGAAGGAATGGCCAAGTCCATCATTCCCGAGAATATGTGGAAACAGCTAAAGGAAAAAGGGGAGCTGGATTTTTCTTACGGAATTCCCGGTGTCTCCAGGTTCAGGATTAACACCTATTTTCAGCGCTCCTGTATTGCCATGGCTATCAGGATTGTCCCGACAAGGATTCCGACCATTGAAGAGCTGAAGCTTCCGGATACGTTAAAAAAGATTACCGAGAAGCCGCAGGGGCTTGTGCTTGTGACTGGGCCTACTGGAAGCGGGAAATCAACAACGCTTGCCTCCATGATTCAATATATGAACCATACAATGAGGAAGCATATCATTACACTAGAAGATCCTATTGAATATTTGCACAAGCATCAAAACTGCATCATTGACCAGCGTGAGGTCGGCTTTGATACAAATAACTTCGCCAATGGGCTGCGGGCGGCACTGAGACAGGATCCGGATGTTATATTAGTCGGCGAAATGAGGGATCTTGAAACAATCCATACGGCCATTACGGCAGCAGAAACGGGTCACCTTGTTTTCGGCACACTCCATACCTCAAGCGCTCCATCAACGATTGATAGAATCATTGATGTCTTCGAGCCTGCACAGCAGGCGCAGGTCAGGATTCAGCTTGCCTCCGTGCTCGTGTCGATTGTATCGCAGAGGCTGTTCCCGACAGTGGACAAAAAGGGACGGAGAGCAGCAACGGAAATACTTGTCAACAACTCAGCGGTAGCCAACCTGATTCGAAACGAAAAAATCCATCAGATTGTGAATATCATGCAAACATCACGGGCCCAGGGCATGCATACATTGGATAGTGATATCAAAGAGCTTTTGACAGCAGGAGTTATTTCAAAGGAAAGTGCATTTTCATTTTTGCAGGATAAGGTGGAGTAAATGGCACGCTTTAAATATACAGGCCGCGACAAAAGCGGCAAGAAATCAGGGATCATCACAGCCCAGTCAAAGCGCGAAGCCATCCAGAAACTGAAGGATGACGGAGTCAGGGTGGTTGAGATGACACTTGTTCCAGAAACCTTCCTCACAAGGGAAATTACGATTGGAAATCCTGTGAAGCTGCAGCATTTCGTCATATATCTGCGCCAGTTCTCCACTTTGCTGCGTGCAGGGGTTTCAGTAGTGGAATCTACTAATATCTTATCTTCACAAACCGAAAGCAAGCATTTAAGAAAGGCTCTGCAAAGCATTGAACAAGAGCTTAGAGATGGAAATCCGCTGTCACAGGCGGCTTCTCAGCACAAAAACATCTTCACGGCCATGTTCATCAATATGGTGAGGGCAGGGGAAGCAGGAGGAAACATGGATGAAACACTGGAGCGCCTGGCCGATCATTATGAAAAGCAGCATAGCACACGCCAGAAAATCCAGTCAGCCATGGCATATCCGACTGTTGTGGCATTCATCGCGATTTTTGTTGTCATCTTCCTATTAAAATCAGTGGTGCCGACATTTGCGGATATGTTCAAGGACTTTGGCGGACAGCTGCCTCCGATTACCCAATTTGTGCTGAACAGCAGTGCGTTCATGCAGAAGGCCTGGTACCTGATTATTTTATTCTTCGTGCTGATGGCTATATTGATCATTTATATTAAGAAAAATAAAACTACCAAGTATTATTATGATTATTTCTTTTTAAGGGTCCCAATCTTCGGCAAGATGATGCAAAAAGCCGTGCTGGCCAGGATGACAAGGACACTAAGCTCACTGTTCACAAGCTCTGTGCCGATTCTTCAGGCCATGACAATCGTGGATCAGGTGGTGGAAAACGAAGTGATTGGCGGAGTGATCCGAAAATCCCGCGATTCGCTTGAAAGGGGACAATCTCTAACAGATCCGATGAGGGATCACTGGGCCTTTCCGCCCCTTGTCACACAGATGATCGCCATCGGTGAACAAACCGGTGCGCTTGATGCCATGCTATCAAAGGTAGCCGACTTTTATGAAAAAGAAGTAGAGAACAGCACGGACCAATTAAAATCATTGATTGAGCCCATCATGATTGTCGTGCTCGCTGGAATCGTAGGAACCATCGTCATTTCCATCATGGTTCCAATGTTCGAAATCTATAATCAAGTAGGAAAATAGAAGCACATTATCCGACAAAAAATGAATATCTCTTTTTAGAAAAATATAGTATATTGTAGAATAAGTAGTAAAAAAGTAGGAAAATAGGAAAATAGGAGGAATTATGTATGAATTTTATTAAAAAGCACCTTAAAAACGAGAAGGGATTAACCCTGATAGAGCTTTTGGCAGTTGTTGTAATCCTTGGAATCATCGCAGCTATCGCCATTCCGAGCATCGGCGGCTTGATTGATAACTCTAAGAAGGATGCACATGCTGGAAATGCACAGCAGATGATTAACTCTGCTAAACTCTGGGTTTCTG
Organism: Bacillus sp. OV322; assembly: GCF_900112495.1. Lineage (GTDB taxonomy): Bacteria > Bacillota > Bacilli > Bacillales > DSM-1321 > Peribacillus. The sequence continues at coordinate 212,224 of NZ_FOMA01000004.1, read as the reverse complement.
CACATAGTACTGATGATACCTTTACTGGATCGAAAAACTTGACTTTAAAAGATATGTACGATGACAACCTGCTCGATACTATTGATGATCCTGACGGCGGTACTTATTCTCAAACTGGCTCTTTTGTAGCAATAGCTAAAAGTGGGAATGCCTATACTTATACGGTCACATTAACTAATAGTACAAGAGGAGTCTTTGCTAAAACTGGAAAAATGACTAGAAGTAAGGTTACAGAGGTAGCTAAGCCGTAATATGAGACTAAAGCTAATACTAAAACTTCGTGAAAGAATTACTACAATATTAGATTTTAACTCAAAGGATAACCTATGACTCTATTACTGCTAGCATGTTTCATACTTGGCACAATACTCGGTTCCTTCTACAACGTAGTAGGACTGAGCGTGCCGGTCAAGAGACCATTTGCTAACCGGCGTTCTGCCTGCCCGATCTGCGGCAGGACGCTTACGCCAATAGAATTGGTGCCAGTGCTTTCATATGTGATTCAGGGGGGAAGATGCCGCGGCTGCAAGTCGCGCATTTCTCCGCTTTATCCGATTGTCGAGTTCCTGACAGGGATGCTGTTTGCGGCTTCTCCGTTATTGCTTGGCTGGACATATGAAGTGTTTGTGGCCTGGACATTGATTTCTTTATTAATGATTATCTTTGTAAGTGACATCCGCTATATGCTGATCCCTGATAAAATACTGCTGTTTTTTGCAGTTGTTTTTTTGTTTATACGCATATTCATTCCGCTGCATCCGTGGTGGGACCCGCTGCTTGGGGCCGTGTGCGGATTTGGTTTGCTTTTGTTTATCGCAATTATCAGCAGGGGAGGAATGGGAGGCGGCGATATCAAGCTGTTTGGCCTGCTGGGCTTCATTCTAGGGCTAAAGCTTGTTCTTCTTGCTTTTATCTTCTCCACCTTTTACGGAGCCGTAATCGGCATTGCCGGTTTGCTGACAGGAGTGGTTAAGAGGAAGAATCCGATCCCGTTTGGCCCTTTCATTGTATTTGGAACACTTACAGCTTATTTTTATGGAGATGCCATCTTGAGCTGGTATCTGCAATTTTTAACTTCATCATGAATTTGATAGTAAGGAGTATTCTGCATGTCTTTATCCTTTTTTACCGGTAAAAATCGGATCGTCAACCTTGTTATGAAGGACCATGCGATCCGTTTTGTTGAATTTAAACAGACTAATCCTCCGGTCGTTTCAGCGTGCGGAGAACATTATTTGCCTTCAGGAATCATCAAAGATGGAAAAATTATGGATTATGGGACATTGCAGAATATCCTGGAGCAATGTCTGGATGAATGGAAGCTATCAAAGCGGGAGGTCCGGTTTTTAGTTCCGGACCCTTTTGTTGTAATCCGCAAGCTATCCATTCCAAAGGATATCAAAGATGACGAAATTGAAGGGTATTTATACCTTGAACTTGGAACAAGCATTCACCTGCCGTTTGAAGATCCTGTATTTGATGCAGTTGTGCTGGGAGAATCAGAAGAAAAACGCGAGATTCTGCTTTTTGCAGCTCCCGAAGAAATTGTTTCCGAATATAGCGGACTTCTTGAGGAAAGTAAATTAAGGCCGATTGCTGCAGACATCTCTGCACTTGCACTGTACCGGCTTTACTTTCTGGATGAGCGTGCCCGCGCGAAAAAAGGGGCTGTCATGCTGCTTCAGTTTGATTTGCTGACGGTGAATGCCAGCATTTTTGCTGATAACAAGCCGATTTTCATGCGGCATATTCCGGTCTCTGGAGATATAGATGACTGGGAACAAGGCATGTCGCGCCTCGGAAATGCCGAGCTTGTATATGGGGGACAAAAAGAACAGTACTTTCAAACCTTTGAAGATTCCTTCACAGAGATTGAAAGAGTGCTGGATTTTTATAAATACTCTTTAAATGAAGCACAAGAGGATATTTCAGAAATCGTAATCTGCGGCGACCATCCGTATCTTGATGACATTATTTCAAGGCTTGAAAATCGTGTGGCAGCATCCGTCATCAAGCTTTCCAGAGAGTTAAATGATCCGGAACAAAACGGGCTTTTGGCTCCTTCCTACTATGCGGCCGCAGGGCTCGCTCTTAAAGGGGTGAGATGATGCTCGCAGAAATTAACCTGCTTCCTAAAAGAGAAACAAAGAGTCTCGCCTTTTTATTGATTATCATTGTGTTTGTTGTTCTTCTGGCAATCGGCACTACTGTAATTTACTTTCAGCACCAGGCGAAGGAGCAGAATTTGAACAGCATCCAAAGCCAAACTCAGCAAACAAAACAAACGATAGCCGCAGAACAGCAAAGGGCCATCACAATCCAGGATGCCAATTCAGCATCGCAAATGAAAAGCATGGTGGACTGGGCAGAAACATACCCGGTGAAAACAGTACCAGTGATGAAGAAGCTGATTTCCAAGCTTCCAGAACGGGGATTTTTCCGTGAGTTTGCTTATACAGAAGATGGAACCATCTTGGTTACGGTTCAATTCGATACATCGAGTGATGCGGCATATTATCTCAACGACCTGACAAAGTTAAAGATGCTGTCAGAAGCAAAAATGAACTCATTAAAAGTTGAAAATCCAGAGGATGAAAAAACCACTGTCAGCAATGAAACGAATTCTGATGGAACGGCGAAGGATCAAACAATGGAGAATGTCCCTTTCCTGCCGCGTTATTTGGTTGTTTATGAAGTTAAACTGGATGCTGAATATGCTAAAAAAGAAGTATCCGAGGAAACTGAAAGCGTGTCTGATGAAGGAGGGGCTGCAAAGTGAATCTTCGTTTAAACAAAAAACAGGGATTTCTGCTGTTTGCAGCCATTTTAGCCGGCTCTCTCCTGCTTGTGGGATTGTACTTCTGGCGGATCTATCCTTTGGATTCAAAAACAAAGCTTGCACAAAATGATTTAAACACACAGCAAAAGATGCTCGAAATGATGGGCACGAATTCTGTACAAACCAAAAAAGAAGCATTTGCAGCTACCACTGAGCTGCAAAAACGTCTTCCGGTAAAAGCCTCTGTTCAGCAGCTGATGCTGGATTTTGAAAAAGCCGAGGTGGTTTCTAAAAGCTTCATAACGGACATGGAATTTAAGGATGAAGCCGACCCCACTGGCACAGCTGCAGTACAGGCACCGCCTTCACAATCCCAGCAGCAGGAAAAGGCAGTCAGCGATGCAGCCAGTTCATCAGAAAATAAAAATGCAGCAGCCAGCAATTCCGCTAACACGGCCGCTGCCCAGCCGGGAAGTACAAATACGGGATCAGATACCGAAATTCTTCCGTCTGGCGTCCAGAAAGTAACGGTCGTAATCAAGGCCCAGTCTCCCGATTATTTTGGTATGGAACGATTTTTGGCTTCATTAGAGTCCATGGAGAGAATAGTAAGGATAGAAAATCTTAAGTTTATAGGTTCAAAGGAAATTTCTTCTGTCACCCAGGCAGCTGCGCCGATTGTTTATGAACTGACTGTTTCTGCCTATTATTCTCCAGGTCTTAAGGATCTTCAAGATCAGTCTCCGAAAATGGAATCACCTCAGCCGAGTGAAAAGGCAAATCCTTTCAATGATTTCCCTGACTCTGCGGGTGAGGGTACTGAAGCATCTAGTAGTTCTGCCGGTAATCAGCCATGATACATCCGGCAAAAGGCAGCATGCTGGATGAAAAGGGGCTGACACTGATTGAGCTGCTGGCTGTCGTCGTAATTCTTGGAATCATAGCGGCAATTGCTGTTCCTTCCATTGCGGGGATTATCCAGCATTCAAAAACGAATGCCTTTGTTTCAAATGCACAATCTGCAAAAGAAGCTGCAGGGTTTTATTTGAAGGATAAAGTTATGCAAGAAGAAACAATCCCTGAGAAAATCACCTATAAAGAGCTGGTAGAACATGATTATCTGGATGAAATCCGTGATCCTGATACAGGCGGTCTTTGGGATGCTGACACCAATCTTTCTTTTATTGCTGTAGAAGATTCAAAAGCTAAAGCGGTTTGCCTTCTTGGCGAAAAGCGGCAGCTTTGCGGCAAAAAAGGCAGCACATCAAAAGAGGCGCTGCCCTTTCTTGGACTGTCCGCAGATGATGTGACAGAAAACCCCTGAAAAATATGACGAACGCTAATGATAACAAGACGACAAAAGTCTTGTTATTTTTTTTTGCCTCTATGATAGGATGGAAAAAAAGAACGAGAAGGGGGGATGATAGAGATGGACAAGACTGATGAAAGGCGAAAAGGCATTACGATAAAAATAAACGGAAAAGAAAAATCATTCATCCATAGAGAGTCCGATCTACCCGGTCCTGAAATTGCTGCGGCAGCGGAAAAAACGGAGGACAGCTTTGAATGGATCCTGCCTGAGGATTATGGAAATCATGATGAAATCACTACGGGAAAAACGAAGGAAGGAAAAGCGCTGATCCTTTCCCATCATAATAAACCCGGGGGGAAGACTAAAAGAAGCTTTATGATGAAAGCCCCGCTGGTTTCTATTATTTGTGCAGTACTCTGCGGCTCGCTGCTTGGTTTTATTGTATTGAAAATGATTACTGCAAATCAGGGTGCCAAAAGCATACAGCCGGCCATTCAGGGTACTGCAGTTCCTGTGAGCGGGAAGGCAAGCGCTGCACTGCCTGAATTAAAGGCGTATTTGGTGCAGGGGGGGATTTTTTCAAGTGAGGCAGCTGCAAAGGGCATTCAGCAAAGGGTAGCCCAAAAACAGATTCCATCAGAAATATTCAAAAGGAAGGACGGCTATTATCTTTTTCTTGGAACGGCAGAAAGCCTTGATGAAAGCAAGAAGCTGGCATTATTCTTAAAAAGCTACGGAGCTGATGTATTCTGGAAGGAAGTAGACATCAAGCAGGGATCTGAAAAAATGGACAGCACATCTGCAGCTGGTCTAAAAGAGATGGTTTCTCTCTATCATCTTCTGTCTGGCTCTTCTTCTAAAAATCTGATTGGTGATAAGTCAGCAGCAAACAGTGAAACATGGGCAAAGAAAACCGCAGCCGTCAAAAATCTGGCAAAGAATCCGGCCACCGACGAAATGAAGAGTGATGTTTTATCCGCTGCTGAACTTCTGAAGCAATATGAAACCTCCAGGCAAACCTCCCAGCTTCTTCAGGCACAGGGAAAATTGCTGTCGTTTTTAGCCGGGTACCAAAAAACATCTGGAAGCTAATTGTCGGGATATGCGTATTTTCCGGGAAATATAACAAAACTTCTGCCATTATAGACATAAAGTATTACATTCGGGTGAATTCTAAACGTTGGAAACTTGTTTGGCAGCAGATTGTGCCGGCAAAGATTTCTTATCGTTTAGAATTCTTTTTTTGTCAGAGATTGTTAGATGATGAAGAATTTGATACGATAGGAAATGTATCTCCCTAAATATGCTTTTGTAAGGTAAGGTGTACACCATGAAAGATTTAATTTTAGCTTCTTCATCACCGCGTCGAAAAGAACTTCTCAATTTTCTTCAGATTCCATTTCAAAGTGTACCTTCTAACATTGATGAAACCATTGAGCCAGGCACTTCAGCTGCTGAAGCTGTGAAAGATCTGGCGTATCGCAAAGCTGCCGAGATATCAGGGGATTATCATGATCATTGCATCATCGGTTCTGATACGGTGGTTTCCCTTAATGGCGAGATCCTCGGGAAACCAACTGGGCGGGAAGACGCAAAGCGTATGCTTCAAAGCTTGTCCGGCAGCACACATACCGTGCATACTGGTGTTGCCATCATGCATGGAACTCGCAGCACAGTGTTTTCAGAAAGCACAGAAGTCGTTTTTTGGGAACTGTCAGATGATGAAATTGAAAATTATCTGGACAGCGGAGAACCTTTTGATAAGGCAGGCAGCTATGGGATCCAAGGATTTGGCTCTCTGCTGGTCAAAGAAATACACGGTGATTATTTCACAGTCGTAGGATTGCCTGTTTCAAGGCTGGCGAGAGAATTAAAAGCCTTTCAAAAAAAATTGACAACATAGAACATTTTTTTCGATTTCCTGACAATCTTCCCTCATAATAGAAAGGAAGGACAGGATTGCTATGACTAAAATGCTGATCAAAGATTTTCCGAAAGATGAAAGACCACGTGAACGCTTTTTGCAGGAAGGGCCAAGAAGCCTGTCCAATCAGGAACTGCTGGCTCTTTTGCTGAGAACAGGGACGAGGGATCAATCTGTCCTGCAGCTTTCCAATAAGCTGATCAGCACCTTTGAAGGGTTGAGGCTTTTAAAGGATGCATCCATCGAAGAAATCACGGCTATTAAGGGAATCGGAGCGGCAAAGGCCATTCAGATTCTTGCATCAGTGGAACTTGGCAGGAGAATAAGCTCGCTGAACTACCATGACCGCTATGTCATCCGCACACCGGAAGACTGTGCGAATTACTGCATGGACGAAATGCGTTTCCTTTCTCAGGAACACTTCGTTTGCCTGTATCTGAATACGAAAAATCAGGTCCTCCATAAGCAAACCGTTTTCATAGGCAGCCTCAATGCCTCAATTGTCCATCCGCGCGAGGTATTCAAGGAAGCCTTCCGCCGTTCGGCGGCCTCTATCATTTGTCTCCATAACCATCCTTCAGGTGACCCCGCTCCCAGCAGGGAAGATATTGAGGTAACAAAAAGATTGTCTGAATGCGGGAAAATCATCGGGATCGACATCCTGGACCATATTATTATCGGAGAACAGAAATTTGTGAGTTTAAAGGAAAAAGGTTATTTATGACACTATCAAAATTCTCCAGGATAGGCTATAATATGGTTTGTGATTTTTGCAGGAAATTCTTGTCTTAGAGAGACTATTTCCATTAATAATGTTAACTATAATCTTACTATAAAAAAGTATATTGTTTTACGAAAGGGAGATACTTCAATGTTTGGAATTGGTGCAAGAGATCTTGGAATCGACTTAGGAACAGCTAATACGCTGGTTTATGTAAAAGGTAAAGGCATTGTTGTAAGAGAACCTTCCGTCGTGGCTTTGCAGACAGATACAAAGCAAATCGTCGCTGTCGGAAATGATGCGAAAAATATGATCGGACGTACTCCCGGAAATGTTGTTGCCCTTCGCCCGATGAAGGACGGCGTTATTGCTGATTATGAAACAACGGCTACTATGATGAAGTACTATATTAATGAAGCACAGAAAAAAGGCGTATTCGGCAGCAAGCCATATGTCATGGTCTGCGTTCCTTCAGGTATTACAGCGGTTGAGCAGCGTGCAGTCATTGATGCAACAAGACAGGCAGGTGCACGTGACGCCTATCCGATTGAAGAGCCGTTTGCAGCTGCAATCGGTGCAAACCTTCCCGTATGGGAGCCTACAGGCAGCATGGTAGTGGATATCGGCGGCGGAACGACAGAGGTTGCCATTATTTCACTTGGCGGCATCGTGACAAGCCAGTCCATCCGTATTGCAGGGAACGAAATGGATGATGCGATTATCAGTTATATCCGCAAAAATTATAACCTGATGATCGGAGACCGCACAGCAGAAAACATTAAGATGGAAATCGGTTCTGCAGGTGAAATAGACGGAATTGATAACATGGAAATCCGCGGACGCGATCTTTTGACAGGACTTCCGAAAACGATTGAAATTACGGCTAAGGAAATTTCTTCTGCACTTCGCGATACAGTGTATGCTATCGTGGATTCTGTGAAAAACACACTGGAGAAAACACCTCCTGAGCTTGCAGCTGATATTATGGACCGCGGCATCGTCCTGACTGGCGGAGGAGCTCTTCTTCGCAATTTGGATAAAGTCATCAGTGAAGAAACGAAAATGCCGGTACTTATCGCAGAAAATCCGCTTGACTGTGTGGCAATCGGAACAGGAAAAGCCCTTGATCATATTCATTTATTTAAAACAAAATCAAAGGATTCAAGCAGATACTGAGCCTGAGTCTTGATAAATAAGGAATCAGTGATGTCAGACTTGTGCTGGCATTGCTTATTTTCCTGTGAAAAAACGAACGCTGCCCTGCTGTCTGTTTTTTTATTTCTATCTGAAAATGCAGGCTGGCTGACGGGCAAAGTCGGAAAAACGATAGAGGTGCAAATTTTCCATGCCACAATTTTTCTTTAATAAAAGGCTCATTTTATTACTTGTAAGCATCATCATTCTCGTGGCATTGATTGGCTTTTCGTTAAGAGAAAGAAGCAAATTAACCTGGCCGGAACAGTTTTTAAAGGATACATCAGGATTCTTTGAGAATATTTTCGATAAACCTGTATCAGCGGTTTCCGGATTATTCTCTAATGTCAGCGATCTTCAGCATACATACGACGAAAACAAAAGGCTTAAATCACGTCTGGACGAATATGTGCAAATCAAAACAGAGGTCCAGGCGCTTGAAAAGGAAAATAAGGATCTTCGTAAGATCATCGGGAAAGAAGATGATCTTCGGAAATTTTCGCCTATCCAGGCGACTGTCATTGGCCGCAATCCGTCACGCTGGCATGAAATGATCACGATCAACCAAGGAAAGCTGCAGGGTGTCGAGAAGGATATGGCGGTCGTTACAGCTGAAGGTCTCATCGGTAAAGTGAAAAGTGCCAATAACTTTACTTCATCTGTCCAGCTTTTGACATCCATTGATCCCGAAAACAGGATATCTGCCATTGTCCAGGGTGACAAAGATGCGTATGGCGTAATAGAAGGCTATGATAATAAACGCGATCTGCTTCTCATGAAGCGGATACCATATGATAAGAAAATCAAGAAGAATTCGAATGTTATCACATCCGGATTTGGCGGCGTGTTCCCGAGCGGACAGCTGATCGGGAAAGTCGTCGATGTAAAGATCGACCAATATGGATTGAACCAGACTGCATATATCGAGCCTTCAACGGACTTTTATGATATTAATAATGTCATGGTTTTAAAAAGAGATGTGCGGGGGGCTGAATAAGTGAAACGTTTTATCCTTCCCCTTGCAGCCCTGGTTTTTTTTATATTTGAGAGTTTGCTGGCCAATTTGTTTGCCGGGCATGTTTTTGGGAGCGAAAAAATTTTCGTTCCCCGTTTTATCTTGATTTTCATTGCTTTCCTGACAATTTACGGTTCAAGAAGAATGGGTATGATTTACGCATTTTTCATGGGACTTGCCTATGATGTGGTGTATACTGAGATATTGGGAGTTTACATGTATACACTCCCTGCTCTAGCCTACCTGATCAGCAAGGCGATGAAAGTGCTTCAGGCGAATTTGATCATTACTATTTTTGTGACGATTTTTTCAGTGGCAGTACTGGAATTTGTCGATTATGAAATTAACTTTTTGATTCATTTTACAAAAATGGGCTTCAGCGAATTTGTTTCTGTCAGATTATGGCCGACCTTGCTGCTCAATCTGATTTTCCTGATCATCTTCTCACTGCCGCTTAAAGCAATGGTTGAAAAGCTGAAGCTGGACGAAGAAATAGAATAGGACCAGTTCCTCCCTGCTGCTTGAGCAGGGCTTGGGCCTTTAATTTTCAATATACTTAGAAAAAGGAAATTTATCCGGGCATGTCGAATTATACTTCATTGAGGTGAAACAGGCGTCATGAATAAAAGAATACCGCAAAATGTTATGATTAAAGGCACAAAGGACGGGCTCACGCTGCATCTCGATGATTCGTGCTCCTTTTCTGAGTTATTGAAAGAGCTTGAAACAAAGATTTCTGCTAATTATCAGTTCCAGGAAAATGACCCGTTAATTGCCGTGAAGGTACACACAGGCAATCGCTATTTAACTGAAATACAGCAAGAAGAAATAAAAGACCTGATACGCAAAAAAAAGAAGCTTGTAGTGGACGAAATTGTCTCCAATGTCATGACAAAGGCCGAGGCATCACAGTGGAAAGAAGAAAACCAGATCGAGACGATCGTCAGGATGGTCCGGTCAGGACAGGTTCTTAAAGTCACTGGAGATTTACTGCTTGTCGGTGATGTGAATCCTGGAGGAACGGTTGCAGCCGGGGGAAACATCTATATTATGGGCACATTAAAAGGCATTGCTCACGCCGGGTGCAACGGCAACAGTGAAGCAGTGGTGACGGCCTCTGTTATGAAGCCGGCACAGCTGAGAATCGGCAGCTCCGTGAACCGCGGCCCAGACCAGTATACGGAGGACGGGCATGCCATGGAATGTGCATTCATTGATGACGACGGACACATTATAGTAGATAAACTGCAAGTCTTAAAGAAACATAGACCTAATTTAGATAGTTTTGAAGGGGGACTCTAATTGTGGGAGAGGCTATAGTTATTACATCCGGCAAGGGCGGAGTAGGAAAAACGACAACATCCGCCAATTTAGGAACCTCGCTGGCTCTGCTTGGCAAAAAGGTGTGCCTGATAGACACTGACATCGGCCTGCGCAATTTGGATGTTGTCATGGGCCTTGAAAACCGGATCATTTATGATTTGGTTGATGTAGTGGAAGGCCGCTGCAAAATTCATCAGGCGCTTGTAAAAGATAAGCGCTTTGACGATTTGCTGTATCTTTTGCCGGCTGCCCAAACGAGCGATAAGTCCGCCGTCAGCCCTGAGCAAATGAAAACGCTTGTTACAGAGCTGAAGCAGGATTATGATTACATTGTCATCGACTGCCCTGCTGGAATTGAACAGGGCTTTAAGAATGCCATTGCAGGTGCTGACCGGGCAATTGTGGTTACAACGCCGGAAACCTCTGCAGTGCGTGATGCAGACAGAATCATCGGCCTTTTGGAAAAGGAAGAAACCATCGAGGCGCCAAAGCTTGTGATTAACCGGATCCGCAGCCATATGCTGAAAAACGGTGAAATGCTTGATATAGATGAAATCACGACACACTTATCCATCGACTTGATCGGAATCGTGGTGGATGATGACCAGGTGATCAAAGCATCCAATGAGGGAGAGCCGATTGCGCTTGACCCGAATAACCGTGCATCAATCGCCTACCGCAATATTGCAAGAAGAATCCTTGGTGAATCTGTGCCATTGAACCCGCTTGAATCCGAACCAAAAGGATTCATGGCAAAAATCAAGAAAATATTTGTCGGAAGATAGTAAAGAGTGCGGGAATTACATTCCGCGCTCTTTTTTTTTTGCCGGATATGTGGAAGGGCGAGGGTGCATTTATGTGTTTGTTTCCATAAAAATGGATAATTGGTTCAATTAGCCCCCGCTTAGAGCCAAATCACCCTTCATTCGAGCGAATATCGCTGAGAGCAATGCAGATTTTATCAAGCTGCCTATTTTGCTGAGTTTTTATGGAAATGACTCGCGTGGATCTTAAATTTTGTAAGAAAATAGATTCATAATTAAGACATACCAAACATTTGATACGCTTTTTTGGCAAAACACTCAAGATTAGAGGAGCTTCCTCGATAAATGGCTGTAAATGCAAGGGTTTTTATATGAATATTTTCCAATAAAATGGATAATCGATTCAATTAAGCCCTAATTAGAGCCAAATCCCCCTCCATTCGAGCGAAATCCATCCCGATTAGAGCCAAATCCCGCTTCATTCGAGCGAAATCCACTTTAGCCTTTATTCTTTGACTCTTTGAGCGTAAGTGACGTGAGGCCTTCGTTCCAAAGCTCAAAGTTTACGAAAACCTCCGTCATAGTTTGGACAAGGAGCTCATAACATGGAGATAAAGAGCTTGAACTAAGCAGGGGGGAGCTGCCGGGATGAAGGACCGAAGAAGGGAAGTCCAGGAACGGATTGCGAAACGAAGGAAAATGAATGAAGCGAAAGCGGATGGGATTTGGCAGTCTTTTGATCACCAGGAAGAAATGCATGGATTTGAACGAGTGGCTGCCTATGATGGCGCAGGTCCGGAGAAAGATCATCCATTATTTAAGAAAGAGATTTTCTTTTTTAAGATCCTTGGGGCAGCTGTGCTGTTTCTGCTGATTGCTGTCATGTACAAGCATCCATCTTCCAAGCTTGATACGGCCCGCAGCTATGTGAAGGAAACAATGAATCATGACTTGCAGTTTGCGGCGATTTCCTCCTGGTATGAAGATAAATTCGGAAAACCGATCGCTTTTTTGCCTAAGGAAGATGCTGCAGGGGATAAAAAGACGATTGTAAGCAGGGAAGAGGCGCTTCCGGTTACAGGTAGAATCACGCAAAGCTTCCAGACAAACGGTGAAGGCATCATGCTTGAAACCGGAAAGGATTCAGCAGTTGATGCAATAAAAGAAGGGACCGTCACATTTGCCGGGGAAAAAGCGAATTTGGGCAAAACAGTGATCATCCAGCACACTGATAAAAGTGAATCCTGGTATGGCGGGCTTGAGAACATACAGGTGAAAGTCTATGATGCGGTTAAAAAAGGAAAAGAAATCGGACAGGTTTCACCTACAGAAGATGGTTCAAAGGGAACCTATTATTTAGCCATACGAAAAAACGATGCCTTCATCGATCCTAAAAAGGTGATAACCTTTGAATGAATACTTGAAGCTGCTTTTTAAAATCAACGTCCATCCTACCCTATGGATTGTTATGGGCATTAGTATCCTGACTGCTCATTTTACCTCAGTCATCATGCTATTTATGATTGTTTTCATTCATGAACTGGGACATGGGATCGCTGCTGCTCATTTTGATTGGCGGATCAAGTCCATCAAGCTGCTTCCTTTTGGTGGGGTACTTGAAACGGAGGAGCACGGAAACAAGACACTGAAGGAGGACCTGATTGTGACGCTCTCAGGGCCTATTCAGCATCTGTGGCTTGCGGGTGCTTCGTTTTTGCTGTATCAGGCATCTTTTTTATCATACGAAACGTATCAGCAGTTTTTTTATATGAATCTATCGCTTATGGTATTTAATCTGCTGCCAGTCTGGCCGCTTGATGGGGGAAAGCTGCTGTTCATGGGTGTATCTCTTTACAGGTCCTTTCTTGAGGCCCATCGCTTCACATTGATTTTTTCAGCGGCGTTTTCAGCTTTATCCGTGCTGCTGGTCACCCTGATCCAGCCATTCAGCTTAAATGTCCTGATCATTGCCGCATTTCTCGTTTTTTCGCTTGTGGTGGAGTGGAAGCAGCGCTATTATGCATTCATCAGGTTTCTCCTTGAGCGGTATTACGGAAGGGGCGGCAAGCCTGATATGCTGAAGCCGATAATTGTAGACGAAAATGAGGCCATTTATAAGGTGCTGGAAAAATTCCAAAGAGGCTGCAAGCACCCGATCATCATCACTAAAAATGGCCGGGAAAGCGGTTCTCTTGATGAAAATGAAATCCTGCATGCGTATTTTACCGATAAAATGACAAATGTAAAAATTGGCGAACTGTTATATTCCTATTAATTATGATATTCTTTCTTCAAATGAGCTGGATGCAGCGGTTTTGGAGAAGGGATTTTTTTTATGAAAAAAGTAATTGTGAATATGTTATCAAGGGAAAAAAGATATGGTGTTGTGGAGGATGGAAAGCTTGTTAAGCTTGAAATATTTCCGCCGCACCAGGCAAGCCTCGTCGGGAATGTTTATGCAGGCAAAGCTGTGAAAATCCTTCCCGGAATGGAAGCGGCTTTCATTGATTTTGGCGGAGAGAGAAATGGTTTTCTTCATCGTGATGACCTGCCCTCCTACCAGGCTGCTAAAAGAGCGGGAGAAGCGGAAGGATCAATCAGCCGCTACATCACACAGGGAGAAAGGCTTATGGTGCAGGTGACCCGTGATGAAACCGGGTTGAAGGGCGCGAAGTTAACAGCATTGATTGAGCTTTCTGCAGATTCTCTTGTGTATATGCATGGCATTGATTATGTCGGGGTTTCAAAAAAATTCACCGACCATCAAAAGCAGCTTCATTGGAGGGAAACGGCCTCAGCATGGAAGGGACAACATGAAGGCCTGATCATCAGGACCTCAATGGAAAATCAAACTGAGGAAGCGTTCAAGCATTTGCTCGGCTCTCTCCGCGGAAAATTCCAGGAGCTCAAAAAGCGTGCAGACTCAGCGAAATCTCCTGGGCTGATACACCGTCATGACACATTTCTTGAAAATGTTGCCGGTGAGCTTTCCTCCGTTGTGCCCGGAGAAATTGCTATCGATGATTTTGAAGGATATAAATCGATTGAAAGCTGGGTGAAGACGCAGGGAAGCCAGTGGAAACTATTTTATGAAACAGGGACAAAGAATATCTTTTCACAGCATGGCATTGAAGCCCAGGCAGAAAAGGCACTGAAAAAAATGGTATGGCTCGATAACGGAGGCTCACTTATTTTTGAAGAAACAGAGGCGTTTACTGTCATTGATGTGAATAGCGGGAAAAACACCGGAAAAGGCGAAAAGGAACAGACGATTTTCGAAACAAACATGAGTGCGGCTAAGGAAATTGCCCGCCAGCTGAGGCTCCGGAATATAGGCGGGATTATTCTCATTGACTTCATTAATATGAAGGAGCATAAAAATCGGGCGCTGGTTGCTGGTGCTGTAAAAGAAGCAGCATCAAGAGATGAAAGACGTGTTCAGGTCATTGGCTTCACTGAGCTTGGCATTCTTCAGCTGACCCGCAAGAGGACATCTCCTTCATTGATAGAGAAAACACAGTCACCATGCCCGGTGTGCGCCGGCACCGGAAAAGTCGACAGTGCAGAAACGGCAGCTTTCCGCCTTGAGCGGGAGCTGTTTGAGCATCGTAAGCGGGATGAAGAAGCAGTCTGGATTGAAGCGAACAGCGCAGTTTCAGAGGCACTGCTAGGGGAATGGGAAGCGCACAGGGACGTTTTGGAAGGAGCCATCGGCAAAAAGCTGCTGTTTTCCATTACTGAAGGCGGACAAAATCATTATCATATTAAACGATTCGGGAGCATGAAAGAATTACAAGAAGCAATGCACAAAAGCTATTGACATAAACCTTAAATATATGATAGGATTTTAATGTTATGTTTGTAGCACCCGTGCTACAACCGCACAGATCAGGTTGATAAGTTTTTGCAGCAATGCAGAACGCCTGTGATTGGCGAGTCTGAGTTATATAAGGAGGTGCAGGTATGTACGCAATTATCGAAACTGGCGGTAAACAAATTAAAGTAGCAGCTGGCGAAACAGTTTACATTGAAAAATTAGACGTTGAAGCAGGCGAAACTGTTACATTTGACAAGGTTTTATTCGTAGGCGGTGAAGACGTGAAGGTAGGTTCTCCATTAGTGGCAGGAGCTACTGTAACTGGCAAAGTTGAAAAACACGGTCGCCAAAAGAAAATCATCGTTTTCAAATACAAAGCGAAGAAAAACAACCGTAAAAAACAAGGTCATCGTCAGCCATACACAAAGGTTGTTATTGATGCAATCAATGCATAAGGCTAGACTTATATGATTAAAGTTACAATCGATGCTCCGCAGGAACGGATTGTTTCGTTCACTTTAAGCGGACATGCTGATTATGCGAAAAAAGGTTCTGATATTGTTTGTGCAGGCGCATCCGCGGTTTCCTTTGGAGCCGTGAATGCCATTATGTCCCTTACGGATGTAAAGCCTGAGATTGAGCAGGGCGGAAAAGGCGGCTACCTTCGATGCGGGATTCCTGAGAATATCTCAGAAGAATCGCAGGAAAAAGTTCAGCTTCTCCTGAACGCCATGCTGATATCGCTCCAGACGATCGAAAGTGATTATGGCAAATACATTAAAATCATCCTTAACAAGTAGGAGGTGGAACATATGTTAAGATTAGATCTTCAGTTCTTCGCTTCCAAAAAGGGAGTAGGTTCTACAAAGAACGGCCGTGATTCAATCTCTAAGCGTCTTGGCGCTAAGCGTGCAGACGGTCAGTTCGTAACTGGCGGTTCTATCCTTTATCGTCAGCGCGGTACTAAAATCTACGCAGGCGAGAATGTTGGACGCGGTGGAGATGACACTCTTTTTGCAAAAGTTGACGGTGTTGTACGTTTCGAACGTTACGGCCGTGACCGCAAAAAAGTAAGTGTATACCCGGCAGCACAAGAAGCATAATTCGGCATCTTTTAATAGAGGCTGGCTCATAAGGGTCTGACTCCTTCTATTGGACATGGTACGGCACCATTCGTAATGGCTGCGGTATTATGGGGAAGGAGTCA
This sequence comes from Bacillus sp. OV322, assembly GCF_900112495.1. GTDB lineage: Bacteria > Bacillota > Bacilli > Bacillales > DSM-1321 > Peribacillus. Next base: position 196,168 of record NZ_FOMA01000004.1, on the reverse strand, counting down.
GGCCCTTTATATATTTCTGTTATGATAAAACAGCACAATGCTCTGCCATCGTCCAAAGAATGAATCCCCGGGATCTGTTTTTTGGACGGTGGAGCTTATGGACAATAGGGCAGGGATTTTCTCCTATTCCTGCAGCTGGCTTTTTTGGTATACTTAAGGAAATCGAAGTGATCCAGGATCCCGTTACTATTCACCACAAGTCAGAGCAGTGAGGATTTGTTTTTTATTATAATTACAGGAGCTATAGAATGGAAAAAAATTGGACGACAGTGGAGATTTTGGGCCATTCAAGACATGATTGGCTAAATAAGATCCAGCTGATAAAAGGAAATCTCGAATTAAATAAAACCGAACGTGTGAAAGCAATTATAGACGAAATCATTATAGATGCACAGCATGAGGCGAGGCTTTCCAATTTGAAAATGTCCAGGTTTGGCGAACTTCTGATGACTGCCAACTGGGGCAGCAGGCCGTTTCGCCTGGAATTCGAAGTTATTGAGCTGTTAAAGGGCTGCGCGCCGCTCGATGGCACGATGCACCACTGGACAAGCCAATTATTTTCTGTCCTGGATGCTGCACTGGATATGTTTGGAGAAAATGTTTTGTCTGTTTCCATTTTTGAAAATATGGCGGGGTATATCCGATTTTCCTTTGAACTGCAGGGTATGCTAAAAGATGAATCGCAGCTTCAGGAATTTTTAAACAAGCCAATAGATGACCATACTAGTGTGGAGATTGAAGAAATCACAGACAGCGAATGGGTTTTTTCTGTTGAACTTAAGTGTGATAAATAGATGAACGTACAGCATTGATGTACATAAAGAAAACAAGGAAGTGATTACATGTTTGTCGATCAGGTCAAGATATTTGTAAAAGGTGGAGACGGCGGAAACGGAATCGTTTCTTACCGCCGTGAAAAATATGTTCCGCTGGGCGGTCCTGCAGGCGGGGATGGCGGTAACGGCGCCGATGTTATTTTTGAAGTGGAGGAAGGCTTGAGAACGCTCATGGATTTCCGCTATCAGCGCCACTTTAAGGCACCAAGAGGCGAGCACGGAATGTCCAAGAACCAGCACGGGAAAAATGCCTCTGACATGATAGTAAAAGTTCCTCCGGGCACAGTTGTCATCGATGAAGAAACGAAGGAAGTCATCGCAGACTTAGTTGAGCACGGACAGCAGGCTGTCATAGCTAAAGGAGGCCGCGGGGGGAGGGGCAACTCACGCTTTGCCACTGCGAACAACCCTGCACCTGAAATTGCTGAAAACGGTGAGCCGGGTCAGGAAAAAAATATTGTCCTGGAACTGAAGCTTCTTGCTGATGCCGGCCTTGTCGGATTTCCCAGCGTAGGAAAATCCACATTGCTTTCTGTTGTTTCTGCTGCAAGGCCGAAAATTGCCGAGTACCACTTTACAACGATCGTTCCTAACCTTGGAATGGTGGAAACAGAAGACGGACGCAGTTATGTAATGGCCGATCTTCCCGGGCTTATCGAAGGGGCATCAGAGGGAGTGGGTCTTGGCCATCAGTTCCTCCGCCACATTGAAAGAACACGTGTCATCATTCATGTTATTGATATGAGCGGACTTGAAGGACGCGATCCTTATGAAGATTATTTAACCATCAATAAAGAGCTCAGTGAATATAACCTTCGCTTGACAGAGCGTCCGCAGATAATCGCTGCAAGCAAGATGGATATGCCTGATTCCAAGGAGAACCTGAAAATCTTCAAGGAAAAGCTGCAGGAGGATTTCCCTATATTCGAAATTTCTTCAGTGACCAGGTCCGGCATCCGTGAATTAGTATTTGCTGTGGCAGATAAAATTGAAGAAACGCCAGAGTTTCCTTTGGATCATGAAGAAGAAGAAACAGGCATTCACCGTGTTATTTATAAACATGTAAATTCACAGGATGAATTTGATATCACCCGTGATCCGGATGGCAGCTTTGTTGTCTCAGGGTTCAAAATCGAGCGTTTATTCAAGATGACCGATTTCACAAGAGATGAGTCGATCAGGCGTTTTGCCCGCCAAATCCGTTCATTTGGCGTAGATGAGGCATTGCGCAAAAAAGGTGCAAAAGACGGCGATATCGTCCGAATCCTTGAATACGAATTTGAATTCGTGGATTAATGATTTTTGTGTCCGGGGCTTTTACCGGATATGATGCAGGATAAGCGGGGTGCGCGGATTGAAAGGTACGGATAAGAAATTTTTCCTGGTTCGTGAGGATGTACTTCCGGAAGCAATGAAAAAAACACTGGATGCCAAAGAAATGATTGAACGCGGCAAGGCAGAATCCGTCTGGGAAGCTGTACAGCGGGTGGACTTGAGCAGAAGCGCGTATTACAAATACCGCGATACTGTATTTCCCTTCCACACAGTTGTCAAGGAAAAGCTGATTACGCTTTTCTTTTACCTGGAAGACCGTTCAGGCACGCTTTCCCAGCTGCTCGGCGCAGTGGCACAGTCAGGCTGCAATATTATGACCATTCACCAGACCATTCCTCTGCAAGGGCGGGCAAATGTTACACTTTCCCTTAATACAAACGGCATCAGGATTGAAATTGAGGAGCTCCTGTCAAAGCTCCGCAAGCTGGACTTTGTTGAAAAAGTGGATATATTGGGGACTGGTGCATGAAAACGGCCCGCAGATCTTTATGGTCTGCGGGGCTTTTATATAGATTTTTAAAAGTTTACATTCTGTAATAGCTGAAATAACATTTTAATTGGTTTAGAATTTCAGAAAATCCAAAGAGAACTAAGCATTTATTAATGACTAGAAGGAATATTCACATACATAATTTGTAAAACATGATACATTTAAGTTATCTGGTCTTAATGGTATAAACATGTTTTTTTTCAATTAATAGAGCAGGTAAATTAAAGTGCGGAGGAGTACAAGATGAATTTAGGCAACCCAATAGCAAGTGGAAATACTGCGGAAATTTATCTTACCGACAACAAAATAGTGAAAATTTTTAATGATTTTTTGCCAGATACAGAAGCTATAAAAGAAGCAAACAAGCAAAAATATGCATATTCCTGCGGACTTCCTGTACCTGAAATATTTGAAGTAACCAAGGTAAACGGGAAGCAAGCAATTATAATGGAATATACCAAAGGAGAAACATTAGGGGATTTACTTTTCAAAGATAAAGAACAAGCAGAATATTATTTGGATATTTCTGTCGATACGCAAATTGAAATTCATAGCATAATTCCTGATGCAATTGAATTAATGAATGATAAATTACACCGTCAAATTGAAGAAGCTCCTATCTTAAATGAAAGGCAAAAATCATATTTGCTCAAAGAATTGAAATCAATTACTTATACTAATAGGCTATGTCATGGTGACTTTCATCTATTTAATTTGATTAAAACAGATTATCGGGTTGCAGTCATAGATTGGGTTGATTCGAGTTCAGGAGATATACGGGCTGATGTATATCGGACTTTTCTTTTATATTCACATTTTTCATCAGAATTAGCTGACATGTATTTGCGGCTGTATTGTAAAAAGAGTGGATTGCTATGCTCTGAGATTTTTCAATGGGCACCAATCATTGCTGGGGCAAGATTATCTGAGCATGTTTCAACTGAGAATTCAGAACGACTTCTGAAGATCATAAATACCTTCCTGAAGGTGTAAGATGGAAGAAGTAGAAGAACTCGAAGAACTTCAGTGATATCCTGAGGTTTTTATAAATTGGTCCATTTAAAAGTAAGCTATGTTAATGGATACTGTTAATTTTTAATATTAAGGAAATGGGACTACATAATTGTTGGAGTTCCCTCTTTTAATTAGGCTGTTTTCGTAAAAATTTGTTGCTATTGAACAAGGGGTTGATTTTCGCTCCAGGATGCTCGCTTTCCGTGGGGCGGGCGGTGAGCCTCACAAGCAATGCTTGCGGGGTCTCACCTTCCCGCTAATCCCACAGGAGTCTCGCACCTTACACTCCAATCAACCCGGTTTAACAACAGGATTGCTTCACAGAACAATTAAAAAACAACAATCTTTAAAAAAAGAGCCTTTAATTAATACCCATATTTGTTTAACACCTATAATCTCTATAAAGGTATCAATGATGAAGTGATTAGCTCTTGGCTTTCTATAACGATTGCAGTTAAACCTGTATCTGTTTTGGTTTCGTGCCATTCGTCTTTATCCCAGAATACTGCTTCGCCACTGTGAACTTTGAGGTATTCATCGGTTTCACCTCTAACCCAGCCTTCACCGCTTACAATTAAAAGAAGCTGAGGAACATCAGCTTGATGATAACCAATTAACCCATTCGCATCTAAGTGCATACAACCTATATGTGCTGCTTTCTCTATATGCGTAATACGTGACAATACAAAATTCGAGTCGAATTTTGTGATTTTCTTCCCTACCTCTTTGTTAAATTGATATATTTTCATATAATCCCCCCAACACCGACTACTTTCCCACCATTTTTGGTTGAGAACAGGCAGCTTTACGTTATTAGAATGGCAATGAGAAATATATTGTAGAACAAGTGTTCTTATTAATCCGATATCAATAGAGTTATTTAATACAGCGGTGCCCCCATTTGTATCCAATATTTTGGGATAGAGGGCCTCTTTTACATGATTAACTGGATTTCATCTTTAAAACTCTTGAATTCAGCAAGAAAATAGCATAGTATAAACAGTAAATTTTTCCGTGAAGTGAGGAGTCAGCCATGTTGTACAAGATTGCTTTTCTGGGACCTAAAGCTACGTTCACGGATATTGCCGTATCAAGCTTATTTCCTGAAGATACAAAAATGCCGATGAGCACGATCCCGGATTGCCTGGATGCTGTGCAGGACGGAACAGCCGATTTAGCGGTAGTTCCGATTGAAAATGCCCTCGAGGGCTCAGTTAACATTACCATTGATTACTTAGTGCATGAGGTGAACTTGCCGGTGAAGGGCGAGATGATTATCCCGATTGAACAGCACTATATGGTGCACCCCAATCATAATTATGAGGGATTTGTTCCAGATGCGGTTTACTCTCATCCTCATGCTCTCGCCCAGTGCCATAAGTTTCTTCATCAAGAATTAAAAGGTGTCCAGCAGGCTGCCACAACTTCAACTGCACAGGCGGCACAGATGGTCAAAGAAAATCCCGAAATGAAAATAGCGGCGATTGCCAATGAAATGGCTGCACAAGAATATGGCCTGGCGATTGCGGGAAAAAACATTCACGATTATAAGCATAACCATACAAAGTTTGTCGTGGTTTCAAAAAAGGATATTGATTATAAAGGCCGTTTGGCAGCCTTTACTGGCAATAAAACGACTTTAATCATCACAATGCCTGAGGACCACTCCGGAGCGCTGCATCAGGTTTTGTCTGCTTTTGCCTGGAGGAAGCTGAACCTGTCTAAAATCGAATCACGCCCGATGAAAACAGGATTGGGCAATTACTTCTTTATCATCGATATTGAAGAGAAAATGGATGATGTCCTTATTCCCGGCGCGATGTCAGAATTGTCAGCCCTTGGGTGCCATGTTGAACTGCTTGGCAGCTATCCGAGCTTTAAAGCGGAAGCGCAGGCTGAGCTGGAGAATGTGAAAACTAAATAAACATATAGAAAAAGATCCGGAACATTCTTAAACGGTTCTCCTTTGGGAGAGAAACAATAAAATAATAATTATAATAATTATAAGACAGACCAAATAGCAGTTTATTGGTTTGTCTTTTTTATTGCTGCCCAAAGATTAGCCAGGACTTGATTAATCAAAACATATTGGCCGGCCTATGTCTTAATAGAACATGGGCGGTGCCACTAATCCCTATTTCTAGCAGGCTGCTTTTTATATGCATCGGAAGAAGTGGAGGATTATTCAGTAATAATATAGCCTGCTAAAAAAGTCTGATATAATAAACAATAAATTTTTAAAATTAGGTGGCGGCGCTATGTTTGCTGAAATAAATAATCAAGAAATAAGTTCGACTATCACCAAGTTGTTTCAATCCTTTCCTGTTAGGGTTGAAGTAGTGTTGCAGGATGATGACCAAAAGTCACTGCCGCTAAAGTGTCCGATCATTAGTAAAATCAAGAAAAACGGTATAGATGTATTCATTCGAAATAAAGCAGAGCAAAGTTCGTGTGAATTATGTTCTGTGAAAAATGAATGCGTGGCTGAAACCGCCATTATTAAGCCCATAACCAAGAACAAAAAAGTAATAGGGGTTTTGCTGGTTACTCCCCTGGATGGACAGGCAGGCAGGATGAATAAGAACTTCGAAAATATTGAAACCCAGCTTGACTTTTGCTGTGAATGGATCAGCAATAAAATTGAAAATGATGATTTGAAAAAGGAAAATGCCTTGGTTTTGGAAGAAATGATGGGACTGTTTTCTTTTATTCAAGAACCCATTTTAATCGTTGGGCTTGATGGAACGATTCATAGCTTGAGCAATAATGTCAGCAAGGAGTTTAACAAAAGCAAGACGGTTTTACTGGGCGAAAACATCAACGAAATAATGTCTGCTTCAGATTGGCTGAAAATAAAGAATGTCAAAAACCAACAGGATTTTAAAATATCTATTCCTTCTTTAAAAAGCAAACAAGCAGAATATATAGTGAAAGTTAAACCTCTTATAGCAAATGGAGAAATCGTTTTATTTCTTATCAAGCTGGCCTCCATCCAGGATTCAAAAAAGAAAATGACTGAACAAAGAGTCCTCTACACGTTTAAAGATGTGAAAGGAACGAGCGACTCCATTCAAGCGGTTGTTGACATGGCTAGACGTGTGGCACCCAGCGATACTTCCATTTTACTAAGAGGCGAGAGCGGGACTGGAAAGGAAGTTTTCGCACAAGCGATCCATCAGGAAAGCAATCGAACAGATGGTTCTTTCATTGCATTGAATTGTGCTGCCATTCCTGAATCTTTGTTGGAAAGCGAGCTTTTTGGACATGTTAAAGGAGCTTTTACTGGTTCAGGTGGAGACAAACCAGGCAGATTTGAAATGGCCAATGGCGGGACAATCTTTCTTGATGAAATTGGAGACCTGTCCCTCCATTTACAGGCAAAACTGCTGAGGGTTGTCCAGGAGCGGAAAATTGAGCGGGTTGGAGATACGAAAAGCACTCCCGTTGATGTCCGGATTATAACTGCCACACATCGTAATCTTGAAGAGCTTGTAGCAAAGGGCGAATTCAGAGAGGATCTATACTACCGGCTAAATGTCATTCCCATAACGATTCCGCCATTAAGAGAAAGAAGAGAGGATATTCCGCTCCTCGTTGAACATTTTTTGAAAAAATTCTCCAGGGAGCTATTTCGCTCACTGAAGAGACTTTCTAATGATGTATATGAAATCCTCCTTAGTTATCAATGGCCAGGGAATATCAGAGAACTTCAGAATGTAGTCCATCATTTTGTCCAATTAGAGATTGGTGACCTGGTAACAGTGGAAAGCCTGCCCAAATATTTAAGAGATTTATATGTTCATGGCACAAAAATTAAACAAGTTGATAGCCATGCAGTTTCAGGTAAAAGGAATACCCATGTGGAAGAAAAAGATTTGATCATTGAATTATTGAATCAGTATGGCCGGGATACTCCCAGTAAAAAGAAGGTTGCGAAACACATGAATATCAGCTTGCCTACCTTATATAGAAGAATTAGCAAATACAATATTAAATAATAAACAGTAGCTGATAAAAACTGAGAAAATATGAAGAAAAATGAGAAAGCATGAGAAAAGATATGATTACCAGTGCTTACCGGCCATTTTTGGCTTTATCATTATTTAAAAATTCTCAAAATTCTTGTAAATCGAATCCTGATAATCCATCAACCACAGACTTGAGGGTATTTCTTTTTTTTGGCACACTTCTTGCATTATAAAAAGAAAGGGGCAACAATCTATGTCATGGCAAATTAAAAAGCAGGATATACCACTATTGGCAATGGGAGCAAAAATCTTATCTTGTGGCGGAGGCGGTGATACCAAGACGATACAGAGTTTATTAATGTCAATCATGACGAATGAGGACTCAATAACCGTAAAGTCCATTACTGATATTGAGGACGATTGGATTGTAGGAGTCGGCATTATGGGTTCTACCATTTTATATGATGAAAACATCCCCAGCGGCCAAGAGGGAGTCAGAGTCCTTGATGTTTATGAATCGACCAGTCAAACAAAAGTAGATGCACTTATCCCTGTAGAAATTGGCGGAGTGAATGCCCTGACTCCTTTAGTAACTGCGGTCATGAAAAAGTTGCCTGTTGTAGACGGAGATGGAATGGGAAGGGCTTTTCCGGAGATATCTATGACAACCTTTCATCTCTCGGATATTCCTTTATTACCATTCGTCCTGCAAACACATGATGAAAGCACGATAATTGATGGTTTGGAGGATATTGATAACATAGCAGAATTGGCAAAAGATTTTATGGTGAGAAATGGAGGGTATGCCCATTTCCTTTGTTACGCTGCTAATGGAAGAAAAATGAAAACATCTATGGTCCCTGGATCATTAAATTTAATTCATCGGTTAGGAACTGCCATCAAAAAAGATACACAAATAAGCCGGAAAATTGAAGAGATGTACAGGGTTTTCGAAAACTCAATTTATGGTAAACCTCTAGAAATCATCAGTGGTGTGGTTTCTGAGGTTAATCGATGGTTTGAAAAAGGATCATTAATTGGAAGGCTCGTAATAGAGGGGCGGTCAGTTTTTTCAAATAAAAGAATTGAAATAGAATTCAAGAATGAGTTTATTTCTATAAAAGAGGATCAGTATATTTGTACAACGCCTGATCTCATCCTTGTTTTGAATGAGGAAAATTTATTCCCATACAATGTTTCCGAGATCCAGGCGGGTCATTCCGTCATTATTTTCGCGCTGCCAGCTCCATCCATTCTTCGAACAAAAGAAATGCTTGAGCTCGTGGGTCCAGAAAACTTTGATTTAACCATATCCTATAAACCTCTGCCAGGAGAATTAGATCATGAAACTGGGAATTGATGTGGGAGGAACAAATACAGATGCTGTGATTGTCAGGAATGATGGCAAACTTCTTTCCTGGTCGAAGCACTTAACAACGAATGATATTATTTCTGGAATTGAGTCGGCTGCGAAAGAAGTGTTAAAAGAAGCAAACATCCCGTCAGACCAAATAAAAGGTATTTTCTTAGGTACAACTCATGTGCTTAACGCATTATATCACCCTGTCAATCTTTCTAAAACGGCGCTTATCCGTATCACGAAAAAGCCTTCGTTAATTGAACCAGCTTTACAATGGCCCGAAAACTTAAAGAAATATATTTCAAAGGTTTATCACTTTAAAAGTTCTTATGATTACACAGGCAAAATAAAAGAGCAATTAACGCCAAATCCAAATGAATTCGAGCAGTTATACCAAGATATAAAAAAATACGGTATTGAGTCAATCTGTCTTGTGGGAGCATATTCCCCGTTATATGAAAGTGAAGAACGGGAAATTCGCGACCGCATTAAAGCTTCTTTTCCTGAGATACCTATCACAATGTCTCATGAAATCGGAAGTACCGGATTCATAGAAAGAGAAAATGCCACACTTTTAAATGCAATAATATCCAAGGTGATCCGCCAAGCAATGATTGATTTATCGACATTATTTAAGAAACTAGCATTAGAATGTCCATGTTGGTTAACTCAAAATGATGGCTCACTTATGGAAATCCAGGAAGCGATTGATTACCCCATTTTAACAATTGGGTCCGGGGTCACCAACAGTATCAGAGGAGCCAGTATCTTGAGCGGATTGGACCGCTGTATCGTCGTCGATGTCGGTGGAAGTACGATTGATATTGGAAAGTTTCAGAACGGCCGGCCTGAAGTTTCTATAGGTTCGACATCTATTTTGGATATAGATGTAAATATGCGGGTACCGAAAATGTATTCCCTTCCTTATGGAGGAGGCAGTCTCATTTCTATCGAAGAAGAATCAGTCCAAATAAAAGAAACGATTGCCAGCGATATTGAACAGCAGGGGATATCATGGGGCGGTGACACTTGGACATTAACCGATTCTTTCCTTAAAGTTTATCCAGATTCCTTTTCAGATGAAAAAATAACACTAAAGGGATTAGATAACGTGTCAGAGGATGACTGTCAAAAAGTGATTAAAACAGTAACGGGTGAAATCAAAAAAAAGATATCCAGACTCCAGCTGAGTAATGAAGCCCTTCCGGTTGTTTTAGTTGGCGGAGGAAGTTCATTACTTGTGAATAGGTTATTTGGAAAATACCAAAAAGTTTACCATCCCGCTGGCTTTCATATTTGCAATGCAGTTGGCGCCTGTTTCGCACCTCTTAGTGCCCAGGTGGATAAAGTGTTCTGGCTGGGAGACAAGACGAAACAGGAAGTAATCGATGAGGAAAGGGAACAACTGGTTCAACAGCTTCTTCTAAAAGGAGCAAAAAGAGAGAGCATTGAGATGGTATCTATAGAAGAGTTCCCCTTTGATTATATGAAAGGAGAGGTTTTGAGAATCCGTTTGAAGGCTTTAGGAGAATTGGAGTTTATTCCTGATGCAGGTGATAGGGTCGATTAATTTTTTCACGAGATAAGTATTTGGAAAATTACACAAATTAAAAGGAGTGAAAGTAAATGAAAATCAAAGTAATCATGCCAATCACATCAGATATTTTTAATGAGGAAATTCTGGAAGAAGTTAAATATTATGCATCTGAAACAACTGAGGTTGGAGTGACCAGCCTTGATTATGGGCCTGCATCTGTTGAAAGCGAATATGATGAAGCACTGTGTGTACCTAATTTTCTGGAAAAAGCTAAGGAGGCTGAGGAAGACGGATACGACGGTATCATCAGTGACTGCTTCGGTGACCCTGGAGTAAAGCCGGCAAGAGAAATTCTGGACATTCCGGTTGTTGGTGCTTGTGAATCCTCGATGCTGTTCGCAAGCTCATTGGCTAAATCATTTTCTGTCGTGACAGTGCTGCCGAATGTAGTCCCTATGATTGAAAACATTAGCAAAACATTAGGGGTCAACGGTAATTTAGCTTCCGTCCGATATGTAAATATTCCTGTATTGGAAGTTCACGATAAGGATCGGTTAAAAAGAGAATTGTACGAGGAAATGATCAAAGCAATCGAGCAAGATGGCGCCCACGCATTAGTATTAGGCTGTACAGGATTCATGGGTGTTGCAGCAGAACTTCAGAAACGCCTAAAACAAAACGGGTTTGATGTTCCGGTCATTGACCCAGTATTCGCGGCAACTCGACTGTTGGAAAGCTTGATCACAATGGGAGTAAAACAAAGCCGTCTGACATACATGACGCCACCCTCAAAACAGAGAATAAAAGCATAATTGGGATTGAAAATACACAACAAGTACACTCCTGTAAAAATAATTAACAGAACGTTCCGAATACTGATCGGGGATTATGGCGTGGCTTTCCATGAATAGGGCAAAATCCTTTTTTATTAAAACCACAGTCAGGGGAGTAAATAATAAATTAAAGGAGTTGGATTTATGGAAGATACAAAGAAATTAGGAGACGATTACTCGCTGTCCAGGGTTCCGAAATCAGCACGATTGCCAATGTGGGACATCATGCTTGTTCGGGTAGGAGCTCTTGCCACCTTGTCTCAATTTATGCTGGGTGCTGCATTAGGATACGGTATGACTTTCTGGCAGGCGTTTTGGGCCATGTTCCTTGGAAGTGTTATTTTACAGGGTATCAGTTTTCTTATCGGTTATGCGGGAGCACGTGAAGGTCTTTCTACGAGTTTATTATCGCGGTGGACTGGATTCGGCCGATATGGCTCCACTATTATCGGCATAGTTATTGCCATTTGTACGATAGGCTGGTTTGGGGTGCAAAATTCAGTCTTTGCCAATGGATTAGTCCAGGCAACCGGCGGTAAATTGATTCTTCCCGTTTCCGCTGCGATAACTGGCATGGGCGTAACGGTATTGGTTATCTTTGGATTCAAGCTGTTAAGCATGACAGCGAAAATTGCCGTTCCTGCCTTTCTATTGGTAGTAGGATTCGGAATCTATCAAGTTCTAAGTGATTATTCGGTTATGAGTTTAATAGGAACTCCACCTCCAGGAGAGGCGCTTTCACTTGGAGTAGGTGCAACAATGGTGGCCGGAGGGTTCATGATTGGTGCAGTCATCACTCCTGATTTCAGTCGGTTTGCACGAAACGGGAAAGATGTTTTTTGGATGACCACGATTGGTACCATAGTCGGTGAGATGGGTGTCGGCATGGTTGCTGTGTTGATGGCCCATGCTGCAAAAACGAATGATGTTGTCAGTATCATGCTGCAAACATCCGGTTGGCTTGGAGCAGCTGTAGTTGTTTTTTCAACAATTAAAATCAATAACCTGAATTTATACTCTTCTTCTTTAGGTTTTACGAATATCATAGATTCGTTATTCAAGGTCAAAGTGAATCGTGCAATTGTGACCCTTGTGATCGGGGTAATCGGAACAGTTCTATCCATCATGGGGATTCTTGATCGGTTTGTCGGCTTCCTTGTTTTACTGGGAATTATGATTCCGCCAATTGCAGGGATCATGGTGGTTGATTACTTCGTGTTAAAAACGTATCGGAAAGCACTTGATGAAAGCAGGGAGAAAGGAACCTTGCCGGCAGAGCCTGAAAAAATAAATCCAATTACATTAGTGGCTTGGGCGACAGGTTTTGGAGGCGGTTATTTTATTTCAGTTGGCATCCCATCCATCAATTCACTTTTAATAAGCGGTATCGTCTATTACGTTGGTGTGTTAACGGTGAAAGCATTTCAGGGTAAAAAAGAGCTAAAGGGAAAAGTTGCATAATAAACTTACGTATTATTGGAGGTTTTTAAATAATGAGAAAATTGGGCAAACAGGAAATCGAAGATATCGCGGTTGGCGCGGCCTTACTTGGTACTGGAGGCGGAGGAGACCCATACATCGGCAAGTTAATGGCATTGCAGGCGATTGAAGAATATGGGGAAATCACCTTGCTGGATGTGGATGAAGTGCCAGATGACGCTTTAGTTGTGCCTTCTGCAATGATGGGAGCACCGACTGTCATGCTTGAAAAAGCCCCAAGCGGTGAGGAAGCAGCAGCTGCTTTCAAAAACCTTGAAGCTTATTTAGGAAAAAAGATCTTCGCAACGATGCCAATTGAGGCGGGTGGACTCAATTCAATGCTTCCATTGGCCCTTGCCGCAAAATTAGGTTTACCTGTTGTCGATGTAGATGGAATGGGCAGAGCGTTCCCGGAATTGCAAATGGTCACTTTCTATTTGGATGGTGTCGCCGCTACACCTATGGTCCTTGCTGATGAAAAAGGGAACACTTCGCTTCTGTCAACAATCAATAATGTTTGGACAGAGAGGATTGCCCGCGCAGCTACAATTGAAATGGGCGGTTCAGCGATGATTGCCATCTATCCTATGACAGGCAAGATTGTAAAGGAAAGCGGAATTAGCAATATCTTAAAGCTGGAAGAAGAAATCGGCAAAGCCATCAGGCTTGCAAAGCAAAACAATGCAGATCCGATCAAAGAAGTTCTCAAAAAGGCAGTAGGGTTTGAATTGTTCCGGGGCAAAGTCAGTGATATTAACCGGAAAACTGAAACCGGTTTTGCAAGAGGAGTCGCGACATTCGAGGGAATCAATGAATATAAGGGTGAAACCCTCGAGGTCCGTTTCCAGAATGAGCATTTGCTTGCTCAGACCGAGCAGCGGCTCCTTTGCGTCACTCCTGATTTAATTGCTGTGCTTGACGCGGAAACTGGCTTGCCAATTACAACAGAAGGTATCAGATATGGCGCTAGATGCGTCGTAATTGGAATGCCTTGCCATCCAAAGTGGAGAACGGAAAAGGGCATTGAAGTAGTTGGTCCTAAATACTTTGGCTACGATGTTGACTATATTCCTGTAGAAGAACTTGCGAAAAAAGGAGTGACAAACTAATGGGCGTATATCGTATTGGAATTGACGTAGGAGGAACCCATACAGACGCGGTCCTATTGGATCAGAACAATAAGGTGATATCGGAAACAAAATCACCGACCACTGAAGATGTAGCATCAGGCATTTATGCAGCCATGAAAAAAATAATCAGCGATGCGAATGTTCCTCGTGAACAAATCAAATATGCTATGCTTGGGACCACCCATTGCACAAACGCCATCGTTGAGAGGAAAAGATTGAATAAAATTGCAGCGATTCGCATTGGCGCCCCAGCTACATTGGCCGTCAAACCACTGATTGGTGTACCGGACGACCTCCGTGCGGCACTTGGAAAGTATGTATATCTTATTCGGGGAGGGCATGAATTCGATGGGCGGGAAATTGTCTCTTTAGATGAAGAGCATTTATATCAAATCGCCGAAGAAATCAAAGGGGAAGTGGATTCTATCGCCATCACTTCAGTCTTTTCTCCTGTATCACAAAAACATGAACAGAGGGCAAGTGAAATACTGAAAGAAATACTTGGGGACGGCGTTTCTGTTTCTTTATCATCAGAGATCGGTTCGGTAGGATTGCTGGAAAGAGAAAATGCGACGATCCTCAATGCTGCTGTTGTTAAGGTCGCTAAAACTGCAGCGGACGGATTCATCAATGCACTGAAGAACGAAGGGATTGAGGCGAGAGTCTTCTTCGGACAAAACGATGGAACATTAATGTCGGTAGAATATGCGGTTAAATACCCCATTTTTACGATTGCCTGCGGACCAACGAATTCTTTGCGGGGAGCATCTTATTTAACTGATTTCTCCGATGCGATTGTGGTGGACGTTGGCGGAACAACTTCTGATATTGGCGTACTCGTTCAATCGTTCCCAAGGGAATCCTCATTGGCAGTAGAGATAGGCGGAGCGCGGACCAATTTTCGGATGCCCGACCTTATTTCCATCGGCCTTGGGGGAGGAACAATCATTCGCATCCAGGATAATGGCGAATTCACGGTTGGACCAGACAGTGTCGGGTACCGCCTGCCGGAAAAAAGCCTGATTTTTGGAGGAGACACTTTAACTACAACTGATGTTGCAGTAGCCCTTGGAAAAGTCAATCTTGGTGATCCTTTAAAAGTGGCGCATCTTGATAAGGAATTATTAAATCGAGTCTATGATAAAATGGTAGAACTCGTCGAAGAAGCGATTGATAAAATGAAAACCAGCTCAACACCTGTACCGGTCATTCTCGTTGGCGGCGGCAGCATTTTGCTGCCAGAAGATTTAAAAGGAGCTTCAGAGGTCATTCGCCCTCAACATTCAGGAGTGGCAAATGCCATCGGGGCGGCGATCGCCCAGGTTAGCGGACAAATTGAAAAGGTCTATGCCCTAGCAGAAATCAGCCGGGAAAAGGCGCTTGAGCATGCAAAGGAAAAAGCGATGTCAGAAGCGATTAATGCTGGTGCAGATCCCGATAGCCTGGTTATTGTCGATATAGAGGATGTTCCGCTTGCCTACATGCCAGGAAACGCGACGCGTATTCGTGTCAAAGCAGCAGGTGATTTAGCACAAGTTGAAATGAATGAACTGGTGTAGTACAAACTGGATAAGGAAAGCGACCTGTTAAACCACGGCAAATCATCTCTACCCGGAAAGTCGCTCTTTGACTTTTTGGGAGGAGGTTATTTGATCTTGAGGGGCTGGGCGCTGGAGCTAGGCAGTTATCGTTAATATAAAAAAGCTCTAGTCCAATCTAGAGCTTTTTCTAATACTGATTATTATCAAATATTGGAGGAAAAGAATATGAGTATAGAAACATACATAGAGGAAATCAAAAATAAAACATTGATCATTGATGCCCACTTTGATCTTTTGATGGATGTCGCTATCCAAAGGGAAAAAGGCAGAAGGAAGGTGATTGAAACAGATTACTGGCCGCGTTTTAATGAAGGCGGGGTCAATATCATTATCACGGCCATTTTTATCGACAGCGGATTTTTACCCGAGATGGGCCTGCGAAAAGCGCTCAATCAGGTTAGTGCATTGTACGAAGAAGTACAGGAGTCCCCGGATAAATTGATGATTTGCAAAAATAGAGACGATATGATTCTGGCACAGCAATCAGGGAAAATTGGTTTCTTATTATCCCTTGAAGGAGCGGAACCAATTGGAACTGATTTAAGCTTATTAAGAGTGTTCTATGAATTGGGTGTCCGAAACCTTGGCTTGGTTTGGAGCAGAAGAAACGCGGTGGGAGATGGCAGCCATTTCAGTCCGATAGACGAAGGGACAAAGGGTGGAATAACCCACTTTGGAGTGAAGGTAATTGAAGAGGCAGAAAAACTTGGAATGATGATTGATGTTTCCCATTTGAATGATGAAGGATTTTGGGATGTGATCAAAATGTCAAAAAAGCCGATCATTGCATCACACTCGAATTCACGGGTTCTTTCGAATACGATGCGTAATTTAACCGATGAGCAGATGAAAGCTATTGCATCAAAAGGCGGTGTGATTGGAGTCAATGCGGTAAGCATCATTGTTGCAGCGGAAGACGAAAATAGTACGTTGGAACAATTTATTAAGCACATTGACCATATAGTTCAGTTAATTGGGATTAATCATGTTGGGATCGGGCTCGATTTGTGCGATGATTTCTTCAAATATATGGACGCAGACGATTTAGCCAGAATGCCGCGAAAACCCTTTGATGTAATAGACGGCCATCAAAGCTTGCCGAAATTAATAGAAGGCTTGATAAATAGGGGCTATAAGGAAGAAGAGCTGCAAAAAATAATAGGAGGCAATTTTTTAAGAATCTTTTAAAAACTAGTGCCTGACCCCCCCTTTAGAATGCTAAGGGAGTCAGGCAATCCAGCTCCAGCGCCTAGCCTCTCGAGGTCATAAGTGAATTGAAGGCAAAGAGCACCTTCTATTCTTACGCGTCTTATGCTGGTCGAGGCTTTCAAGGCGCTTGCGCTTTTTAGGTGATCAATAGGCCTTCTTTTTTTAGTGTTTCCTCGGCTTCGTCCAGAAGTTCTTCTGAGGATGCGGTGAGGGTGTGAAGGTGGATTCCTTCTGTGAGCTGTGATAAAAAGGCGGCTCCGGTATCTTTGATCTGCTGCATGAATTGCCGGACTTCCTTGCGGTTGCTGACCATGATGGAAGCAGTGAGGTCGCCGTATACCGGGTGCTCAATTTTGACGTCTTTTACGATAATGCCAAGGTCCACAAGCATGTTGAGTTCTTCCTCTGTACGCTCGGGGCCATGCTGGCAGGCGACAGTCCTCTCGCATTGCTGTGTTTCGCCTGCCTGAAAATACAGATAGCCTTGGCTTGTTGCGATGATAGGTTCGTTTTTAGCTTTAAGCAATGTAATGTCTCCAACGATGACTTGCCTGCTCACATTGCTGATTCGGGAAAGCTCTGTTCCGGTGATGGGCTTTTTGCTTGATCTCAAGATTTCGAGAAGATGGCTGCGCCTCTCTTCACCTAGTAGTTTCTTTTTTTCCAATATGTAACCTCTCCTTATATATGGAGTTATTTTACCATACATGGATTAAGAAGCCTTCCTATAAGCTTATCGGTTATTGATAATAGCGCAGAGGTGCTGGCAGATTCCTGAAATATGGTTTTCTGTTGTATTTTTTCCCATTGAGATACGAATTAAACTTTTTGCTTCTTCATTGCTTTTTCCGATTGCCTTCATGGTCCTTGAAGGCTCCTGCTTGCCGATCTGGCAGGCGCTGCCGGTTGAAACGGCATAACCTCTGCTGTTGAGCTCAAGCATGACATATTGTCCCTGATGCCGAGGGAAAGTCACTCCAATGATGTGCGGAAGCTGGTGATCCGGCGATTCGATGATTTCATGGGGAACTCCCATTTGCAGAAGCTCCTGCTTGAATTGTTCCCTGAGCGCAGAGATCCGGACGAATTCATCCTCCCGCGTTGTTTCGATTAATGCAGCAGCAGCTGCGAATGAAGCGGCAGCCGGCACATTGACCGTGCCTGTCCTGAACCCCATTTCATGGCTTACATCCGGGATAGCCGGCTTCAGTTTGTGTATGGCTGGAAAGAGAAGGGCTCCGGTTCCCTTTGGGCCATATATTTTATGAGCGGAAATGGACAGGCTGTCACAGGCAAGGACGGCTTCCTCCAAATTCAGCTTGCCGAAGGATTGGACACAATCACCGTGCAAGAAGATGTCCCGGTTGCCGATGGCTGTTTTAATGGCCGCTAAGTCCTGTACACATCCTATTTCAGAATTCACGTGACCGCAAATAACGAGAAATGTTTTATCCTTTATGCTTTCCTGAAGATGTGCAAGGGAGATCCTTCCGTCAGGGCTGTGCTTTAAATAGGTTATTTCATAGCCTTCTCCATTAAGCTTTTTTAAGTAGTTCGATAGGGAGGAATGCTCGGTGCTGCTTGCGATAATATGATTCTTTTTTGTCATGGATGTATAAGTTTGCAATGCGAGCATATTGCTTTCAGAGCCGCCGCTTGTAAAGATGACTCCTTCTTTTGCAATTCCTGCTGTTTCTGCAAGCTGTTTCCGTGACAGCTCAAGCAGCTCTTTGGCAGAAGAGCCCGCGTCATGAAGACTGCTTGAATTTGCGTAAAACCTTCGTGAAGCTTCTATAAAAACCTCCAGCGCTTCTTCGGCGATTGGCGCGGCTGCGGCATAATCGAAATAAATCAAAGCCCTTCACATCCTAATTATTGGTTTGGGAGAGCTTCAGCTAAAAAACTCTTGATAATAGTTTAATAATGTGTAAATATAGTTGTCAAGACACCTGTTAAAACAGGAGGCGCAAATATGGAATTCAGTGATGTAATTGTAATCGGGAGCGGCATTGCAGCGCTCGCTGTTGCAATAGAAGCAAGCAGGTCAAAGAATGTGAGAATCATCACAAAGTCAAAGCTTCGCGACAGCAACAGCTATCTGGCACAGGGCGGGATTGCTGCTGTCATGTCTGAGGACGATGCAACTTCAAAACATATAGAAGATACAATCATGGCCGGGAGAAATACAAATTCTCTTCAGGCGGTAAAAAAACTGGCGGAACATGCGCCTGAAGCAATGAAGGCGTTAATTTCTGCCGGAATGGATTTTGATAGAAACTCTGAAGGTCAATTGATTCTTGGCATGGAAGGTGCCCACAGTGAACGAAGAATTCTCCATAGCCATGGAGATGAAACAGGTAAACACTTGATTGAACATTATCTGAAAAAAGTAAAAGAAACTTCCATTGAAATATTGGAGGATACATGTGCTATCCAATTGATTCTTGCCGAAGACGGAGCCTGCATGGGCGTCAAAACGAGGGATCATGAGGGGAACATCATGAAGCATTACGGTTCGCATATTGTCATCGCATCAGGCGGCTGCGGTTCGCTGTTCCGGTTTACCTCCAATTCACCTGGAGTGGCGGGTGACGGGCTGACGCTTGCTTTTTTGGCAGGAGCCCGGATCCGGGATATGGAGTTCATCCAATTTCATCCGACGCTCCTCTCTATTGATGGAGTCACAAAAGGGCTTGTATCAGAAGCAGTGAGAGGCGAAGGGGCCGTTCTTGTGGATGAGTCGGGAAAAAGGATCATGGAGGATGTCCACGCTCTCAGAGATCTCGCACCCCGCCATATTGTCGCGCAGACGATATATTCCTATCTTACTCTCGGAAAAAAAGTGTATCTGGATATCTCCATGATCAGCCAGTTCCGCGACCGGTTTCCAACGGTGGCAGCACTTTGCCTGGAACATGGCATTTCCATTGAGAAAGGCAAAATACCAGTTGCACCGGGAAATCATTTTTTAATGGGCGGGATTGAAACAGACCATCTTGGCAGGACATCTGTTAAAAATTTATATGCGGCAGGAGAAGCGGCCTGTAATGGCGTTCACGGTGCAAACAGGCTTGCCAGCAATTCTCTGCTTGAAGGGATCATTTTTGGCACGGAGCTTGGAAAGCATCTTGGTGATCTCAAAGCAGAAAGATGCGGCAGCATGGAAAAATCGGAGAAGTTCTATAAAGCAGGAAACCTGCCGAAACTTTCTCTTCTGAAGAAAAATCTGATGCAGCATGCCGGGATTGTCCGCAATGAACAGGGGCTTTTAGAACTCAAAAGCTGGATTGAATCCTATGGCATGCCTGAGGTGCTTGATATTAGCAGGGAAATGCTGACTCATGAGGAGCTTGCCAGTGTGAATGGGCTGATTGTGTCATGGCTCATTTGTGAGTCGGCACTTTTGAGAACAGAAAGCAGGGGAGGACATTTCAGGAGTGACTATCCTCTTGAAAATGACGGCGTCTGGCTTACGGACTTTATTTCATTTACGAAAAATGAACTGCTAGATTCTTTGAAAGGGACGTGTTCGTATGAACAAATTAAAGCTTAAAAAAATGCTGGAACATTTTTTCATTGAAGACATTGGCGACAGGGATGTGACGAGTGATTCATTATTTAAAAACGAGATTGGCACATTGACCTTCATTGCCAAAGAAGCGGGTGTTTTTGCAGGCGAAGATGTAATCAGGACCGGATTTTCCCTGCTTGATGATACAGCAGAAGCTGAGCTGTTTATCAAAGACGGAGATTCTTTTGAAAAGGGCACAGAGCTTGTGCATATTAAAGGAAATGCTGCGGCCCTCCTGAAGGCGGAGCGCGTGGTGCTGAACCTTGTCCAAAGGATGTGCAGCATTGCTTCAGAATCAAGAAAAGCGGCGGATATTGTGGCGGGAACCATCACCAAAGTCTGCGATACAAGAAAAACCACCCCGGGACTCAGAATGCTTGAAAAATATGCTGTGCGCTGCGGAGGCGCTTCCAATCATAGGTATGGCTTATACGATACGGTCATGATCAAGGACAATCACATCTCGTTTGCTGGATCGATTGCAAGAGCAGTGGAGCTGGCGAAAGAAGAAATCGGCCACACGGTCAAAATTGAGGTTGAAACCGAATCCGCAGAACAGGTGAAAGAAGCAGTACAGGCGGGTGCGGACATTATCATGTTCGACAACCGCTCACCTGAAGAAATCCGGGAACTGGTTTCACTTGTGCCAGATCATATCATCACAGAAGCTTCAGGCGGCATCACCCTTGATACATTAGTTCATTACAGAGATACGGGCGTCGGCTATATTTCCCTCGGCTGCCTGACACACAGTGTACGGGCGCTTGATATTAGTGCCAAAGTGAAGATTCCCTCATTGCAGGTACAATAGGAGGCTACTATGAACATATTAGAACTTGCCCAAAAACAAAGCACAATGATGCCTGATAAGTATAAAACAATGAGCACCGAAGCAATGGAAGCTCGGGTCAGGGAGATTAAAGAGCTGCTCGGTACCTCACTTTATATCCCCGGCCACCATTACCAGAGGGAAGAAGTGATCATGTTTTCGGATGATACGGGTGATTCCCTTCAGCTGGCCCAGCTTTCTGCGCTGAACAAAGAAGCGGATTATATCGTATTCTGCGGCGTCCATTTTATGGCTGAGACGGCAGATATCCTGACAAACGAAAATCAGGTGGTTCTGCTTCCTGATATGAGGGCAGGCTGCTCCATGGCGGATATGGCAGATATCAGCCAGACAGAACGCGCCTGGGCAAAGCTTCAGGATATATACGGAGATACCATCATTCCTCTGACATATGTAAATTCAACAGCGAGCATCAAGGCGTTTGTCGGCAGACATGGAGGAGCGACCGTTACTTCATCCAATGCAAAAGAGATGGTGACATGGGCGTTATCTCAGAAAGAGCGGATATTATTTTTGCCTGATCAGCATCTTGGCAGGAATACAGCGTTTGATCTGGGGATTCCGCTTGATGCCATGGCCGTCTGGGATCCGGTAAAAGATGTGCTTGAGGATGAAGGGAAGTCCGATATCAAGGTGCTTCTCTGGAAAGGGCATTGCTCTGTCCATGAAAATTTCACTGTCCCAAACATTGAGGCATTACGTGCCACACAGCCTGACATGAATATCATCGTGCATCCTGAATGCAGGAGGGAAGTGGTCGAAGCAGCTGATTATAATGGATCTACCTCCTATATCCTCAAAATGATTGAAAATGCGCCGCCGGGCAGTAAGTGGGCAATCGGAACAGAAATGAATCTGGTCAAAAGGCTGATGAATCATCATCCTGATAAAGAGATTATTTCGCTGAATCCTAATATGTGCCCATGCCTTACCATGAACAGAATTGATCTGCCTCATTTGCTGTGGTCACTTGAGTCGATTGTGGATAAAAATCCGGTCAATGTGATAAGCGTGGATAAGCAGATTGCGGATGATGCAGTACTTGCACTAAATAGAATGCTTGAAAGAGCATAAAATCTCCCGGGTATATAGAAATTCTCATATATGATATCAATGTTCGATGATCCATGGACCTTGCTTACCTTTTTCATTCTGTTATGATACTCTCAACATAACAGCAATTAGGAGGCAGCATAATTTGGATAAAGCTCTCTTACACGAAGCAGAGGCCTTCATTAAAAGCAGTTATGAAGAGCTGGGTAAATCAGAAGAAGAAATACAAGGGCGCATTACAGAAGTCAGAGCGGCCATTGAAGAAGACGGTTTTTATGAGCATACATTTGAGGAGCTTGAATACGGCGCGCGGCTTGCGTGGAGAAACAGCAACCGCTGCATTGGAAGGCTGTTTTGGGAAAGCCTGAACGTATTTGATCAAAGGGAGCTTATTGCAGCCGGTGACATAAACGATGCCCTGCAAAAGCATATAGAATTTGCAACGAACGGCGGTGCAATCCGTCCTTCAATTTCAATCTTTAAGCCTGCAAAAGAAAGAGAAAACGGTGTCCGCATTCACAATCACCAGCTGATCCGTTATGCAGGATATGAAACAGAACAAGGGATTCTTGGAGATCCTGCTTCCATACCGTTCACAAAACAGTGCCTTGATCTTGGATGGAAGGGCGGGAATACGCACTTTGATGTGCTTCCTATCGTCATTAGTGCTGGGGGCTGTTCTCCTGAGTTATTTGAAATACCCCGAAGCCTTATAAAAGAGGTGGATGTAACACATCCGGAATATCTCTGGTTTGAAGATCTGGGGCTGAAATGGTATGGAGTTCCGATCATTTCCGATATGCGTCTGGAAATAGGCGGCATTTCGTACCCTGCCGCTCCTTTTAATGGCTGGTACATGGGTACGGAAATAGGGGCAAGGAATCTGGCTGATGCGGACAGGTATAATATGCTGCCTCGAGTGGCAGATTTAATGGGGCTTGACACAAAGCGAAATAATACTCTTTGGAAAGACCGGGCCCTGATGGAATTGAATGCAGCTGTTTTGCATTCCTTTAAAAAGGCAGGGGTCTCAATTGTCGACCATCATACAGCGGCAAATCAGTTCAAGCTTTTTGAAGAAAGAGAAAAGGCAAAAGAAAGGGAAATGACGGGAGACTGGACATGGCTCATTCCACCCGTTTCTCCAGCAGCCACCCACATTTTTCATCAGTCATATAAAAACGAAATCAAAACACCGAATTATTTTTATCAAAACAAAACTGATTTATAACATAAGGCCTGCAGCGCTCTGAAAAGGATGCTGCAGGCTTTTTTTTATGTACGGTAAGATAAAAGCAGAGTCAGGAAGAAACTTTTTTGTCCTCCAAATCCCATGACAGCATCATAAAAAGGGTTCCTTTCGCATAAGTTTTGAGGAAAATGATAGCAATTTGCCTAATGCTTCATAGTATATATGGACATATGCACAGGAGGGATTGTCAGCGTGAAAATTCATATAGTCCAAAAGGGCGATACACTTTGGAAGCTCTCGAAAAAGTACGGAGTCAGTTTTGAAGAGCTCAAGCAAGTAAATTCCCAGCTCAGTAACCCGGATATGATGATGCCGGGCATGAAAATTAAAATACCGGGATCTTCCGGAGTGAAAAAAGAAGCACCATCACAATCAGGGCACGGGACGGTGAAGGAGGCTCCAAAGCCCCATCAGCAGCCGGTCCAGCAGTATAAACCACCGGTAAAGGAAGCGCCGATAGCAAAGCCTAAGGAAATGCCGGTTCCCCCGAAGCCGATGGCGCCCGCTCCAAAAGAAATGCCGATCGTGAAGGAAAAACCAATCATAGTGGAAAAACCGATTATAAAAGAAGTTCCTGTTCCGCAGCCGGTTATGCCGGAAATCGACATAAATAATTATTATATGGTCAATATGGCCAACATGAGTGTGCAAAAGCCGCCTGCACCCAAAAAGATAAAGCCGGTTAAAATAGAAAGTCCGGAAGTATTGCCGCCAAAGCCTGTGGAAATGCCGGTGATGGAGCAGCCGGAATGTGTACCTGTGACGCCGATCATGCCTGGAAGCGGCTTTTGCCCGCCGATGGGTTTTGAGCCATGGTCTTATGGCCTGCCGATACAGCCCATACAGCCCATACAGCCCATGCAGCCCATGCAGCCCATGCAGCCCATACAGCCCATACAGCCCATGCAGCAGGTGCAGGGAGTGACAATGAATCCATATTATGAAGAAAGCTCATCCTCACATATGCATGAACATCATCATGCAATGAATATGCCGCCATATCCTCAAGGCGGACTGTACCAGCCATACCAGCACTATCAGCAGGAGCATGGACATCACCATCATCATCATGGATACGAGTCCTCCTCTGACATCATGCCTAACTACCAGCAGCCTTTTTACGGTGGAACACAGCCTGGCTACGGCAGCCCGATGGTCCAGGGAGCGAACACTCAATTTGCGCCACATGGCATGCATCATCATTTTGAGTCTTCATCCGAATCTTCAAGTGATATGATGCACCATCACGGCAGCAATCAGCACTTCGGACCGCCGATGCCGCAATATTATCAAGAGCCGAAATATAAACCGCAGAGCGGCTGCGGCTGCGGACCTGGAGAATCTTCTGATGGATACGGCTCGTCTATGGGGCATTATCCGCAATATGCTAATCCGGGACATGACGGAAACCCGGGTCCTGGAGGATATCCGCCGATGGGCGAATATATGCAGCATGGAGGCGGACAGGAACATTTCGGCATGCAAGGACACGGAATGGAACCATATGGACAGCAAGGAATGTACGGAGGTCAGCAAATGGGAGGCCAGCCGGGAATGCATGGAGGCGCGCAAATGGGAGGCCAGCCGGGAATGCAAGGTAGCCAGCAAATGGGACCTCAGCCGGGAATGTACGGAGGCCCTGAAATGGGAGGCCAGCAAGGTATGTATGGAGGCCCGCAAATGGGAGGCCAGCCGGGAATGCATGGAGGCACGCAAATGGGAGGCCAGCCAGGAATGTATGGAGGCCATCAAATGGGAGGCCAGCCGGGAATGCAAGGAGGTCCGCAAATGGGAGGCCAGCCGGGAATGTACGGAGGCCCGCAAATGGGAGGCCAGCCGGGAATGCAAGGAAGTCCGCAAATGGGAGGCCAGCCGGGAATGTACGGAGGCCCGCAAATGGGAGGCCAGCCGGGAATGCCTGGAGGTCCGCAAATGGGACCTCAGCCGGGTATGTTCGGAGGTCCGCAGATGGGACCTCAGCCAGGAATGTTTGGCGGGCCGCAGATGGGTGACGGAAGGCCATTTGGCAACCCGGCATTTGACGGGATGCAGGCTCCGTTCAGCCAGCCGCAATTTGGAGGAGAAGGAATCCCTTTTCAGCCTTTAGGTCAGGAACATCCATACGCTGGGCCTTTCTTTGATGGAAACAGCCCAATGCCAGCATATGGCATGCCGGTTTATGCAGATGAAAGCGATGAGTTTTAATTTTGGGGGAGACAGTGTATTTTACACTCGTCTCCTGTCTTATTTAAAAGAAAATGGCATTCTCCTTGAATCACTGAAGCATATAAGAAGCCATGTGTTCATCCTGAAATGCCATAATGCAGAGCCGATGATTTTAAAACGTTTTGATTCTGCGGGGGATTGGGAAAACCAAAAGCTGCTCACCTCATTACTGAAAGAAAGAGGTTTTTACAAAACATATGATATATACGACATTCCCCCGTTTTACTATGAATACGGGGTATTTGGATGTATTCAGTACTTAGAGCCCGCAAGCAGGCCGTTTCACTTTTCTGACAGCAGAGACCGAAGTGAGGGACTCAGTCTGCTGGACGAATTCCATGCTATTTCCTCGCAGCTTCCAAGGGAATTTTCAGTGCGCATTCACCGTTTTCGGCAAATCGATAAATGGCAGGAACGTCTGCAGGCTTTCAGGCAAAACTTCCAGAACGTTTCGCGGTATGTGTCTGACAGTATCTTGAAGAGCTGGCTAAGCTGGGGTGAATGGGCCCTCCAGGGGATGAGAGATCATCAATATGATCTTTGTGCTGAGGAAAATGTCATCATCCACGGAGACTGTGCACACCATAATTTTTTGCGCAGTAAGGAAGGAGAGCTGTTTTTAATTGACTTTGACTTAATTTCATCCGCTCCAGCCATGATGGATGATCTGCAGTATTGCAATCGTATTTTAAGCTATCTGGAAAATCCGGCAGAAGAATTATGGACGTATCCTGAAATAAACAGGTACAAAAACAATACGGCCTTTTTATATGCACTTACCTATCCTGCAGATGTGTTCAGAGAATGGAACAGGCTGATTCGCGAAAATCAGCTCGGAAACGGGGCACAGCTGCATCATATCTGGAAGCTGACCGTTGAAGAATATCCAAAAAGGATGAAAATGAATGCCGGTATATCGCAAAAAATCCTGGAAAGCAGCGGAGCGTAAATCTGGTGTGAAGTGTCAGTATAAAGCAGGCCCCCGTCATGAATCCTATTAGGGAGATACGTTTTATCTCACTTTGCGAAGGGGGTTTTGCCGTTGAGAAAACGATGGACGATGCCGCTTTGTATGATGCTTGCTGCAGGATTAGCCGGCTGTTCTGCGGGAAATGTAGCTGAAAACGGCCAGAAAAATACGGATGCCGTCAGATCCGAAAAGAACATGACAGCAAAAGATAACCTGGCAAGGAATATCAGTGACCGTGCACCATTGTTTGGGTCTTCAGGCAATAAGGGGAACGGATTGGGGAATCTGGGAAACCCTGCTGTACCGCTTGGCTATAACAGCGGAAACTTAGACCAGGATTACAGCACAAGAGACAGAAACTATCATAATCATGAAGGAATTCCCCAAAGAACAAGAAGTTCGTATTACACTGCGTATGAAGGTGCGCTTGTTGACCGCATTGTCAAAAAAGCCAACTCCGTTCAGGGTGTAAAAGATTCACGGGCAATTATTACACGTGACCGGATACTGGTCACCCTGCTCGTTAAAAATAATCAGTCTCCTTCTGATGTTAAACAAGAAGTGAGAAACAAGATAAATAATCTTTCAGGAAAAAGGGAGCTGACTGTTGTAAGTGACCAGGGCCTTTACTACAGGGTGATTTCACTTGATAATGACCTTCGCGACGGCGGCCCGAGAGATACGGTCCTTTTAGACGCGCAGGATTTGTTTGACAACCTGGATCTTCATAAAAATCACGCTCAATAAGACGAGCCCGGCATCCTGATGAGGTGCCGGGCTTTTTAGTTATAAAATACTTTTTTAAGCCGGATAAAATTTCTTGTTTTGGCCAAACTAGGGCTAAAAGGTATTCCATTTTCTAAAGAAGAGGTGATTGGAGATGAAGAGCCGTTTACTGTTACTGTTCGTGATGATTATTGGAATTTCGGCCTCCGGTGCGCTGGCAGCTGGCGCGGAAAAGCCATCTCATTCTGAAAAGGAAACAACTCCGGTTATAAAGGAGCCGCTTGAAAGGAAGGTCATTCTCAAGAGGCACTATTTAGACGGAGAAGTGAGCGAAGAAACCGTAACTGAAACCATTTTGTCCATGGAGGATTTTTGGGCCAAGTACGAAGACTGGCAGCTCGTGGATCAAAATTCAGACGAAATGGTATTCAAAAAGCAGGAAAATGACATTTCACCTTTGATGAAGGTTAATGGATTTTTTGGCATATCAGAGGATGGAACACTTTCCATATTCAACGGCAGGCCCGATAATCACCCGATAATCATACATTCCTTTTTCCAAATTGATTTAGGCCGTCTTGATTCTTATAAACAAAAAGAACTGTTAAAGGGCATTCCTATTATGAATAAAGACCATTATGAAGAAGTAATAGAAGCTTATAAGCCTTATTCCGTCCTGAAAACTAAAAACTAGGGCAGTGAAGGGGCAGGTAATTTCCATTTTACTGGATAACAAATCCGGATCAGGGGTGATTCGAGCGGAATCCCCGCTGATTCGGGCGAATTGCCGCAGCGTCGTATAATCTCCTTCATAAGAATAAGAGAAAGCAAAGCGGACATGAAGGTGTTCCGCTTTTTCGTGGTTGCTTCCCAATCTTTTCTCAACTTTCAAGGTGTGGTATGGTACAATGAGAGGTACAGCAAAATCAGGGAGCGAAGCGATTTGTATGATTATATTAAAGGAACAATAGATTATATCGGGCCTGAATACATTGTGGTGGAAAACGGGGGAATCGGATATCAGGTGATGACACCGAATCCTTTTATTTTTTCGTCGAAGCTGCATGATCAAGTCCAGATTTTCATATATCACCATGTGCGCGAGGATATTTTTGCGCTGTATGGTTTTGAAGCAAGAGAAGAAAAGGCTTTGTTCACAAAGCTTCTGAATGTAACGGGAATCGGGCCTAAGGGTGCGCTTGCGATCCTTGCGTCCGGGCAGGTGGATCAGGTGGTCCAGGCGATTGAAAATGAAGATGAAACCTTCCTTGTCAAGTTTCCTGGAGTAGGAAAGAAAACAGCACGCCAAATGATTCTTGATTTAAAAGGAAAGCTTGAAAACATTGTGCCGGATTACTTCCCTAGTCTTTTCAATGATAAGCTTGCAGAAGGGGCGCGGGCTGCCGGATACCTTGAAGACCTGGAAGAAGCGGTGCTCGCCCTGAAGGCGCTCGGCTATTCTGAAAAAGAAGTCCAGAAGGTTGCAAAGGTACTAGGCAAGGAAGAATTAACGACTGAACAATATATTAAAAAAGCGCTGCAATTGATGTTAAAATAAGGGGTGGAGATATGGAGGAGAGAGTTTTCAGCCAGGAAGCCGACCTAAGCGAACAATCCTTTGAACAAAGCCTTAGACCGCAAACACTCAGACAATATATTGGCCAGGAAAAAGTGAAGGCTAACCTCAGCGTCTTTATCGAGGCTGCGAAAATGAGGGAAGAAACGCTTGACCATGTGCTTTTATATGGACCGCCGGGACTTGGGAAAACAACCCTTGCCGTCATCATTGCCAATGAAATGGGCGTGAATGTCCGCACCACCTCAGGACCTGCTATTGAAAGGCCGGGAGATCTCGCCGCCATCCTAAGCGCACTTGAACCGGGGGATGTGCTTTTTATCGATGAAATCCACAGGCTGCCAAGGGCGGTTGAAGAGGTGCTGTATCCGGCGATGGAGGATTTCTGCCTGGATATCGTCATTGGCAAAGGACCGGCTGCGCGTTCTGTCCGCATTGACCTGCCGCCCTTTACGCTTGTTGGTGCGACAACAAGGGCTGGTTCTCTTTCCGCACCTCTAAGGGACCGTTTCGGCGTCATGAGCCGGCTTGAGTATTATACAGAGCCGCAGCTGAAGGAAATCGTTGTCCGTACAGCAGAAATCATGGATACGGATATTGATGTCCGCGCTGCCGGTGAAATTGCCAGGCGGTCAAGGGGCACGCCGAGGATTGCAAACCGTCTCCTCCGGCGGGTAAGGGATTTTGCCCAGGTCAGGGGAAATGGCACGATTACAGAGGAGCTTGCGGATTATGCTCTGGAATTGATGCAGGTTGACCGTTTAGGACTTGATCATATTGACCATAAATTACTTAAAGGGATTATCGAAAAATTCCGCGGCGGCCCAGTCGGTCTTGAAACCATTGCGGCAACGATCGGCGAGGAGTCGCATACCATTGAGGATGTGTATGAGCCGTATCTGCTGCAGATCGGATTCATTCAGCGCACTCCAAGGGGAAGGCTGATTACAGACCTTGCCTGCCGCCATTTTAATATGGAGCTTCCTTCTCCGTAAAAGGGAAACAGGCATTTTAGCAAATGCCCAAGAATAAAAACTGCAAACAGGAAGAAGAGGAACAGCATGAAAGTAGATATGTTTGATTTTCATTTGCCTGAGAACTTAATTGCACAGGTTCCATTGGAAAATAGGGAAGAAAGCCGGCTAATGGTTCTCGATAAACAAACAGGCAGCATCAATCATGAAATATTTAAAAATATTACAAGCTATCTTAAACCGGGTGACTGCCTTGTTTTGAATGATACAAAAGTGCTTCCGGCCAGGCTTTTTGGCAGCAAGGATGATACAGGGGCCAAAATCGAGGTGCTTCTTCTGAAGCAGGAAAACGGCGATTCCTGGGAAACTCTTGTTAAACCGGCAAAAAGAATTAAAGAAGGCTCAAAGATCATTTTCGGAGACGGAAAGCTGACGGCTGTCTGCACAGGCGTCCTTGATCATGGCGGGCGGATTCTTGATTTCCAATATGACGGGATTTTTTATGAAATACTTGAGGACCTTGGCCAAATGCCGCTTCCTCCTTATATCAAGGAACAGCTGGATGACCAGGACCGCTATCAGACTGTGTATGCAAGAGAGCGCGGCTCAGCGGCAGCACCGACTGCAGGGCTGCATTTCACAGAGCATTTGCTAGAAGAGATTAAGGAAATGGGTGTACATATCGCGTTTATTACGCTTCACGTCGGCCTTGGCACGTTCAGGCCTGTAAGTGTGGATGATATTGATGCACACGAAATGCATTCGGAATTTTACCAAATGACCGAAGGCACATCAAGGCTTTTGAACGAAGTGAAGGCACAGGGCGGCCGGATCATTACCGTCGGAACGACCTCAACAAGAACGCTTGAAACCATTGCTTCCAAAAATGATGGTGTTTTTAAAGAAGACAGCGGCTGGACAAGTATCTTTATTTTCCCGGGATATGAATTCAAGGGCATTGACGGAATGATCACGAATTTCCATTTGCCGAAATCCACGCTGATCATGCTTGTCAGCGCGCTGGCAGGGCGTGAGCATGTATTGAATGCTTATGAAACGGCCGTGCGCGAAGAATACCGCTTTTTCAGCTTTGGCGATGCTATGCTGATTAAGTAATTGCCTGTCTTTAAATCCGAGTATGCCTTCCTTTACGGTTTGGCTGTTTTTCACGAAAGGAGTTATTGCGTTGACTGCAATACGTTATGAATTTATAAAAAAAGATAAACAAACAGGTGCCAGGCTTGGGAGGGTCCATACTCCACATGGCTCATTTGATACACCGGCTTTTATGCCTGTAGGAACACTTGCCACTGTTAAAACGATGGCGCCTGAGGATTTAAAGCAGATGGGCGCAGGCATCATCCTCAGCAATACGTATCACCTGTGGCTAAGACCCGGCCATGAAATCATCAAGGAAGCGGGCGGGCTGCACAAGTTTATGAACTGGGACCGTGCCATCCTTACTGATTCAGGGGGATTCCAGGTCTTTTCCCTGAGTGAATTCCGCAAAATTGAAGAAGAAGGCGTACATTTCAGAAACCATCTGAATGGGGACAAGCTCTTTTTGTCACCTGAGAAGGCGATGGAGATCCAGAATGCGCTTGGTTCGGATATTATGATGGCGTTTGATGAGTGCCCTCCGTTCCCGGCAACTGAGGAATATATGAAAAAATCGGTAGAGCGTACATCACGCTGGGCAGAGCGCTGCCTTGAAGCGCATGCACGCCCTTCTGACCAGGGGCTGTTCGGAATCGTACAGGGTGGAGAATTCGAAAACCTTAGAAGGCAAAGTGCGAAGGATCTGACTTCTCTTGATTTCCCTGGATACGCTGTCGGCGGTTTATCTGTCGGTGAACCGAAAGATGTGATGAACCGTGTGCTTGAATTCACGACACCGCTTCTTCCTGAGAACAAGCCGCGCTACCTGATGGGAGTAGGCTCTCCGGATTCGCTGATTGATGGTGCGATCAGAGGGATTGATATGTTCGACTGTGTACTTCCTACAAGGATTGCACGAAACGGGACACTGATGACTTCGAATGGGCGCCTTGTCATCAAGAATGCCAAATATGCACGTGATTTTGGCCCGATTGATGAAAACTGCAGCTGCCATGTTTGCCAAAACTACAGCCGTGCTTATATCCGCCACTTAATTCGCTGTGAAGAAACGTTCGGAATTCGACTTACGACTTATCATAATCTGCATTTTCTGTTAAACTTAATGGAACAGGTCAGACAAGCCATCCGCGAGGACCGTCTTGGTGACTTCAGAGAAGAATTTTTTGAACGTTACGGATTCAACAAACCGAACGCTAAAAACTTTTAACTCATAATGATAATTGAAAGGAGAGATACATGATGGGTGGAGGCATAGGCACAATTCTTCCTTTGATTTTAATGTTTGTTGTGTTTTACTTCTTATTGATCCGTCCGCAGCAAAAGCGCCAGAAAAACGTTTCTAACATGCAAAGCAGCCTGAAAAAGGGCGACAGAATCGTAACAATCGGCGGATTGCACGGAAGCATCGACTCTATTGACGAAACTAAAATCGTCGTTCTTTGCGGAGATGGAAGCAGACTTACATACGATCGCTCAGCTATCCGTGAAGTAACGGAGAGCGCTCCGGAAAAAAAGGAACTGGTATAACATAAAAAAGACGGTATCTTTTGAAAAGATGCCGTCTTTTTTTATGCCTTTTTAAGGGTTGTCTGTAGATTTCCGCTACAGACGCTTCCTTTCCGGGGGGCGTTCGCCGAGCCTCCTCGTCGCTTGGCTCCTGCGGGGTCTCGCCTGAAACGCTAATCCCCCAGGAGTCAAGCGTCTTTCGCTCCAATCAATAAAGTAAAGAGCTTTTTCAGTCTTATTAAGAGGGGAAAGGTTATTGATTTCCATAAAAATGGATAATTGGTCCAAATCAGCCCTGATTAGAGCGAAATCGGGTTTGATTAGAGCGAAATATCCCTGCATTCGAGCCAATTGATGATTGTCCGAAAAAATCACTTCGAATTGGAGCTTAAGTTGACCCCGAGCACGCCGCCCATCATGGCCGTTAAAATAAAGCAGCCCTGATAAATCCATTCTTTCAGTGAAAAGAGGGAGTCGTGTCCAAGATATTTAAATAGCATGATGATAATAAGATAAAGCAGCCCAGTTCCTCCCCCGAGCATCCAGCCTTGCTTTTTGCCCCTTCCGCCAGAGATGAATCCTCCGATAAACAGGGAAATAAACGAAGCAGCCATAATGATATACGTGAGTGAGGTCTCGGTCACGCTTGTAAATCGGAGCAGAATCGAGAAGATAAAGCTCGAAATAATTGCGAGGACGAAGATGACACCCGCACCGTATAAAATTGCTGAACCCATCTTTTTTGTTTCGATGATTTTCCTCTCCCTTCAAGCCTCTATTCTGAGCACCACGCTATATGTGTCTTTGTACAAGCATATTCAGGGGGGCATTTTTTTAGAACAAATGGAATGGTAAGTTTAAACACGCATTATTCCTGACAAAACCAGCCATTCTAATGATATCGATGCCAAAAATGAAAGGGGCTTTTCATAATGGAATATGCAGGAGTGATAATAAGGACCCTTATTTTATATTTAGTGATGATGGTCATTTTCAGGCTGATGGGAAAACGGGAAATCGGTGAATTAAGCATCCTGGATTTAGTGGTGTTTATCATGATTGGAGAAATGGCTGTCCTTTCCATTGAGAACCCTGATATTCCGATAGTAAAGTCCATTTTGCCTATGGTTCTTTTGATGATTATTCAAATTATCCTGGCTTTACTTTCTCTAAAAAGCCAGAAATTCAGGGAGGTGCTCGACGGAAAACCTTCGATCATTATCAGCCAGGGGAAAATAGATGAACATGTGATGAGGAAGCAGCGCTATAATTTTGATGATTTGCTTTCACAGCTGCGTGAAAAAGACATCCTCAATATCGGGGAAGTGGAATATGCGATATTGGAGCCATCCGGCCAGCTTTCTGTGATTGAAAAAAAACAGGGGGAAAAGCAGGAAAAGGTTTCGCCGTTCCCATTAATCATAGACGGGGTGATACAGGAAAAAAGCCTCTCCAGGCTGCATAAGGATGAAAAATGGCTTCTGCAGCAGCTGAACAGGCAAGGCTATCATTCCATCAGCCAGGTTTCATTTTGCACCTGCATTGATGGAAAACTGTATATTGACGAACAGGACAGTCAGTGAAAGGCTAATTTAGAGAGCATGTTTCCGACAACAGGTATCCGCTTTAGTTCCTTCTTTTTGATTCCGCCTGTCAAAAGCAATAAAAAGGTATAGGTGATCGTAATGACAGCGAGCGATAGGAGCAGGCGCGGCACTACTGGTTCTCCATAAAGCAGCGTGCGGTATGTATAATCACCGCACCAGCCAGCGGCAAAGGCTATTGCGAGCGGTATGGCATAATCCCGGAATTTCAGTGTGAAGGGAATAATTTTAATAATGGTCGTAAAGTGCAGGAATGTAACTAAAATCGTTCCGACGGCAATTCCTATTGCGGCTCCCATGATCCCGAAGTTCTCTTTTGAAGCGAGAAGCCAGATGATGGCAATCTTAACAATCGCACCTGCAAGGCTGTTGAACATGGCTGACTTTGCCAGATTCATTGCCTGAAGCATGGACTGCAGAGGCATTTGATAATAAAACAAAATGAAAAAAGGAGCGAGGAATTTTATAAAGACAGCGGCATTGGATGATCCGTACATCACCTGCAGAATCGGCTCTGCCAGAACAAACATCGAGACAACAGCAAGGCACCCGGTGACGAAGGTAATTCTTAATGTCTGCTGAAGCCTGCGCTCGACAAGCAAAACATCGCCTCTGGAATTTGCCTCGCTTACGGCAGGAACGAGTGAAGTTGCAAGTGATGTGGTCACGAACGATGGCAGCATCAAAAGCGGAAGTGCATATCCGGTCAGCTCACCATACTGCCTTGTTGCCATGGAGGCAGAGACACCAGCAAGTGCCAGGCTTTGCGCCACTACAATCGGTTCGAAAAACCATGCCAAAGATCCGATGAATCGGCTTCCTGTTGAGGGAAGGGCGATGCTCATCAATTCCTGGAAGGTTCCTTTTCCTGATTTCACCATGCCAAAAAAGTTCTTTCTGACCTTAAAATGCTTCTTTAACTTAAACGCAGTCATTAAATACACCAGCGACACCAATTCCCCGATAATAGAGGCAAACATCGCCCCTGCAGCTGCAAATTCAATTCCATAAGGAAGAAACGCTTTTGTTAAAACGGCAATAAAGGTAATCCGGGCAATCTGTTCAATCACCTGTGAAAAGGCGAATGGCTTCATATTCTGCTTTCCTTGGAAATATCCCCTGATGACAGATGATACCGCAATAATAGGCACAATCGGTGCTATGGCCATTAATGGCCAAACCGTGCGCGAATCAGTGAAAAGCGTATCGGACAGCTTAGGCGCTAAGATAAGCATGGCTGGAGTGAAAATCATCGAAAGAGAAAAGGTGCATGTAATGGCTACAATCAGGATTTTCTTGATTTTCTTTTCATCGCCCTTGGCATCCGCCTCTGCCACAAACTTCGATATGGCGACAGGCAGGCCAAGCTGGGTGATATTCACGACAAGAAACAGAGTCGGAAGTGCCATCATATATAAGCCAACGCCTTCTTCACCAATAAACCGGGCGATGACAATTCTATTGATAAAGCCCAATACCCGAGTGATTAAACTGGCTAAAAGAAGAATCAGCGTCCCTTTTAAAAATTTTGACATCTTATCCAATCCCTGCCTTCTCAAAAAAGCTGATATCATATACAATTATCTATATGCATGAAGCTGGACAAAGCATGACAAGCTGACTTAAAAAACTTGCTTTTCACCCTAAAATGAAAGAGGGTATGGTCATGGAAGAAAAGCATCCGTATCAGGCTTATTACGGGCATATGCTGCCAGCGCTGAAGAATAAAAAAGAGGAACTGCAATTGCTGGGTTTCGATGCTGTGAAGGAAGAAGATATCTGGCAATGCCTGATCAAGAAAAAATGGAAAAAGCCGATTGAGGACATTCACATTTATGAAATTATGGATGACATCCTGTCCCTGGCCCCCGGCACCTTCATGACCTTCACAACCATAGAAGCCTATAAAGGTCCAAGCCTGCTCGACGGAAATTCCCTGGAAGAGCTTGCTGAGCTGTTCAGGGACTAGGGCTGGAGGCCAAAAGGGGCGAGCCTGCAGCCAGTTCTCAGTTTATTTTTCTGAATATTAATATATTTGTTTTTTGCCTGCACCTCGTGGTCATAAGTGAATTGAAGTCAAAGAGCGCCTTCTATTCTTACGCGTCTTATGCAGGTCGGAGGCCCCAAGGATGGGGGTCACAAAGACGTTGCGGCAGGACGCGGTGTTCTTAGTCTTTGATCCTCTACACGCTTGCGCTTTTTATGTAATCCAGCTCCAGCGCCTAGCTCGCTGAGGCCTGCAGGATGCAGGTCATGAAGGAGTTTCTGCAGGATGCAGAGCTTTTAGCCTTCGTTCCTTGTAAGATGTTTTGTCCTCAGAAGGCAAAGAGCGCCTTCCAAGGCCAAAACCCTATTTGCTTAGGCCCCCAGGATGGGGGTCACAAAGACGTTGCCGCAGGACGAGGCGTTCTTAGTCTTTGATCCTATGAACAAGGCGCTTCCGCTTAATAGATAATCCAGCTCCAGCGCCTAGCCTCTCGAGGTCATAAGCCACGCAAGAATTGAAGGCAAAGAGCGCCTTCTATTCTTACGCGCCTTATGCTGGTCGAGGCTGAACAGGCGCTTGCGCTTTTTATGTAATCTAGCTCCAGCGCCTAGCTCGCTGTGCAAAAGATGTTTTGTCCTCGGAAGGCAAAGAGCGCCTTCCAAGGCCAAAACCCTATTTGCTTCGCGAGCTGAACAAGGCGCTTCCGCTTTATAGATAATCTTAAATTGACAGGCTTTTGAAATTGAATCATAATGAGTATGTTGCGGGCGTTTTTTGGCAAATAAAGAGAAATTGTGGTACAAGCCTTGTTTTTCGGGGCTATTAGGATAGATATTTTGTTTTTTTATGATACGCTTTTATCGTTTGGTCAGGCAGGTCCTAATCAGAACATCATGGTGTTTAGTGGTGATTTACCCATCATTAAATACCGGAAGAATAAGGCGTATAAAGAAAGGGGCCTACTACATAATGGTAAAAAGAAGCAGACTCGTTGCGTTTTTCCTGATTGCGATCTTGATTTTCACAGGGATGGGCACAACAACAAAGGGATTGCTCGACAAAGTCAAGCTGGGGCTTGACCTGCAGGGCGGTTTTGAGGTGCTTTATCAGGTGAAGACGCTTGACGGAAAGAAACCGAATGAAAAGCAGCTGGTGAGTGCCGCTACAGCACTCAGAAAGCGTGTGGACGTTCTTGGAGTCAGCGAACCAAGCATCCAGATTGAAGGAAATGACAGAATCCGCGTTCAATTGGCGGGTGTGAAGGATCAGAATAATGCACGTAAGATTCTGTCCACAACGGCGAAACTGTCTTTCCGTGATTACAACGATAAAGAAATGATGACAGGCGCTGATATTAAAAGCGCGAAGCAATCGTTTCAGGATAACAATCCTGTCGTAGAAGTAACGCTTAAGGATCCTAATAAATTTAAGCAGGTTACACAAAAAATTTCATCTATGCCAGTTCCGACAAATATCCTGGCAATATGGATGGATTTTAAAGAAGGAAAAGATTCAATCAAGAAAAAAGAAACCCAGGATAATATGATATCCGATCCTCGGGTAAGCCAGGTTTTCAACCAGAATACGGTTTTGATTACCGGTCAGTTTTCACTGAAAGAAGCAAAAGATCTTGCTGACTTATTGAATGCAGGTGCATTGCCTGTAGACCTTAAGGAAACGTACTCCACATCTGTTGGAGCACAGTTCGGACAGCAGGCCCTGCATGAAACGATTTATGCCGGAATTATCGGCATAGCTGCCATCTTCCTGTTCATGCTTGTGTACTACCGTCTGCCAGGACTTATTGCGGTTGTTACGCTTGCGATTTATATCTTCCTTACCCTTGTGGTGTTTGACTGGATGAATGCTGTGCTGACGCTTCCGGGCATCGCCGCATTGATACTTGGAGTCGGGATTGCAGTTGATACCAATATCATCACCTACGAGCGGATCAAGGACGAACTAAGGATCGGCCGGACAATCAAATCCGCCTTTGCTGAAGGAAACAAGCACTCGCTTGCGACTATTATTGATGCAAACTTAACAACCATCCTTGCAGCAGCTGTATTATTTTTCTACGGTACAAGCTCTGTAAAAGGATTTGCGACAACATTGATCATTTCCATCCTTATGAGCTTCATCACGGCTGTTTATGGAACAAGGTGGTTCCTTGGTATGTGGGTGAACAGCGGAGTGGTGAATAAACGTCCAGGATGGTTCGGTGTCCGCAAAAAGGACATTCACAGCCTGAATGAAAAAATTGACACAATGGATATGCCGACACACTTTGATAAGCTTGACTTCGTAAAGTTCCGCAAAGTGTTTTACGGAATTTCCATTGGTGTTACAATCATCGGGATTATTTTCCTGTTCGTGTTCAAGCTGAACCTTGGAATTGAT
Source organism: Bacillus sp. OV322 (assembly GCF_900112495.1). GTDB lineage: Bacteria > Bacillota > Bacilli > Bacillales > DSM-1321 > Peribacillus. The sequence continues at coordinate 157,562 of NZ_FOMA01000004.1, read as the reverse complement.
TTCAGCAGCGGTTCCCGAGTGGAATTCACTGCCAAGAATGCTTTAACAACTGAGAATATTCAAAGCGAATTCGATAAAATGGATATCAAAACAGAGGATATTGTTTCTGCAGGCAAAAACAATAAAACCTGGATCGTCCGGATTAAAGGGGTTCTGGATAAATCAGAAATCTCCAGTCTGAAGGATCATATGAAACAAGTCTACGGAGATGAGCCGAACGTAAGCACAGTATCGCCTACAATCGGCAAAGAGCTTGCGAAAAATGCCATTAAAGCCGTTATCATCGCTTCAATTGGAATCATCATTTATGTAACCATCCGATTTGAGTGGAGAATGGCTGTGCCGGCTGTTGTAGCCCTGATACATGATGCATTCTTCATCATCACGCTGTTCAGTGTATTCAGGATTGAAGTGGACATTACCTTCATTGCTGCCGTGCTGACGATTATCGGATATTCCATCAATGATACAATCGTTACATTTGACCGGATCCGTGAGAATTTAAGAATGAAAAAAAGGATCAAAACTCCAGAAGAGCTGAAGGATATTGTGAACATCAGTATCCGCCAAACGCTGACACGTTCAATCAATACCGTGCTGATGGTGGTTATCACAGTCATTGCGCTTCTCATCTTCGGCAGTGAATCAATCCGCAACTTCTCGCTTGCGTTATTGATTGGCCTGTTATGCGGCGTGTATTCTTCTCTTTTCATTGCTTCCCAGTTCTGGGTCGATCTTAAGATTAAGGAATTGAAGAAAAAAGGCACGCTGAAAACAGTACCTGAAAAAAGACAAAGTACAGAAGGCACCGTTTAATAAGTGGAAAGGCCAGCACACATTGGATGTGCCGGCCTTTCTTTTTTGTTTATGGGTGAGTACTGAATGGGTAGCTATATTACATATCATCTGTTAGAGAGGTGAATGTGATGAAGGTTCAATGGATGTTTTTGCTGTCTCTTGTTTTTGCTATTATCATTGCAACATTTGCTGTAATCAATGTGGATTCTGTAACCGTGAATTATCTTTTCGGCAAGGCAAATTCACCTCTCATTTTAGTGATATTAGGTTCTGTTCTGATGGGCGGGTTTATTGTCGGCATGATCAGCATGGTGAAGATTTTCACCCTTCGCAGAAGAATCCGGGCGCTTGAAAAAGAGGCAAACACGGATCCTGTGAAAGAAGAAATGATAGAAGGCAAAGCACCCCTAAATGAATAATGTATTTGAAACCCCTCGCCGCCTTTTGTATAATTAATAGGCTGAGGGGTGAATTTATGTTAAAGCCAAGAACACGCTGGAACGTACAAAGCGCTGATTCCCATATAGTTGAAACATTAGCAGGACAGCTTCATTTAACACCTTTGGCTGCGACGCTGTTAGCCAATCGCGGACTTAAGACAGTTGAAGAAGCACAGTCCTTTTTATTTACAAATAAAGATTCCTTTCATGATCCGTTTTTAATGAAAGATATGAATATTGCAGCAGACAGAATAAAAAAAGCCATTTCAAATAATGAGAAGATCAGGATTTTTGGAGATTACGACGCGGATGGCGTCAGCTCAACGACTGTCATGATGACTGCCCTTAACCGTCTGGGTGCCAATGCTGATTTTTATATCCCGAACCGTTTCACAGAAGGCTATGGCCCGAACGAAATGGCCTTCCGCCTAGCTGCGGATGAAGGCGTAAAATTAATGATCACGGTAGATACAGGGATTTCTGCGGTAGCGGAAGCAAGGATTGCAAAAGAGCTTGGCATGGATTATATCATCACCGATCACCATGAGCCGGGGCCTGAGCTTCCTGAGGCACTGGCGATTATTCATCCGAAGATTGAGGGAAATCCTTATCCGTTCAAGGATCTTGCAGGTGTAGGTGTGGCGTTTAAGCTTGCACATGCGCTTCTTGGAGAGCTTCCTGAAGATTTACTGGAGATAGCAGCCATCGGCACGATTGCCGACCTGGTGCCTTTATTCGGGGAAAACAGGCTGATTGCAGCGCGCGGAATAGCCAAGCTTCGGCAAACAAAACGGCCTGGCCTGGTTTCTTTGATCAAGAAGTCCGGTACAAAGCAGCAGGAGTTGAATGAAGAATCCATTGGTTTTGGTATGGCGCCGCGCATCAATGCGGCGGGCCGGCTTGGAGATGCGGACCCTGCTGTGGATTTGCTTATGGCAGAAGATGCTGAGACAGCTGACAGCATAGCCGATGAAATAGATGCAATGAATAAAGAAAGGCAAGCGATTGTGCAGACGACGTCGGAAGAAGCAATCCGGCAGGTGGAAGAGCTGTATCCGCCGGGGGATAATGGTGTCCTGATTGTCGGCCAGGAAGGATGGAATTCCGGAATTGTGGGAATTGTAGCTTCAAAGCTAGTAGAACGCTTTTACCGTCCTGCCATTGTGCTGAGCTTTGACAGGGAAAAGGGTCTTGCCAAGGGATCAGCGCGCAGCATTATGGGATTTGATTTGTTTAAAAATCTCTCAGAATGCCGCGATCTGCTTCCCCATTTTGGCGGCCATCCGATGGCAGCGGGCATGACGCTGAAAATCGAGGATGTAGCAGAGCTTAGAAGCCGCTTAAATGCGCTTGCCAAAGAACAGCTGACAGAAGAGGATTTTATGCCAGTCACCATGCTAGATGGCATCGCTTCTTTAGAAGACATCAGCATCCAGACAATTGAAGAAATGAACCTGCTTGCTCCATTTGGAATGGGCAACCCCAAACCGAAAATCCTTATTGAGAAATCAGAGATAGCAGGCATCCGCAAAATCGGGGCAAATCAAAACCATCTGAAGCTGCAGCTTAAGAAAAATGAAACGGCACTCGATGGAGTCGGCTTTAATCTTGGACACAAATTCGACCATTTATCCCCGCTTGCTAAGATATCTGTCATCGGGGAGCTTTCTGTGAATGAATGGAACAATGTCCGCAAGCCGCAGATTTTTCTGGCAGATCTTGCTGTGGAACAATGGCAGCTTTTTGATTACAGGGGCTTGAATGGAGCAGAAAAATGGCTTGGCGCAATTCCAGCCGAAACAAGAAAGACAGTCGTTTTTTCTGAGGATACGTTAACACATTATCCATTTTTACAGAAAATCGATGATTTAGTGCATATTAAAGAAGATCATGAAGCAGAACAGCTGATGCTTGATGGAAGTTACCTGGTGTTAATGGACATGCCGCCGCGGCGCAGCCTGATTGAAAAGCTGATATCCGGCAAAACGCCAGAACGGATTTATGCACACTTTTACCACCAGCAGGAAAATTTCTTAAGCACCATGCCGACCCGCGATCATTTTAAATGGTTTTATGCATATATATCAAAAAGAGGCCCGCTTGATATTAAAAGGTATGGAGATGACATCGCCAAATACCGCGGATGGTCGCGGGATACAATTGATTTTATCTCAAAGGTGTTTTTTGAGCTGGATTTTGTTACAATAGAGAATGGGTTAATTATGCTTGCGCAAAAAGCGAGCAAACGCGATTTGAGTGAATCAGAATCTTTTAAAGGAAAGAAAGAGCAATTTGAGCTTGAAAAAGAGCTTGTTTATTCTTCTTATCAGCAATTATTCGATTGGTTCAGTCAATTAGCTCATGAGGCATCAGACCTTGAGGAGGAAACAAAGCAATGGATTTAAAGCAATTTGTAACAATCGTGCCTGACTGGCCGAAACCGGGAATCAAGTTTAAAGACATCACTCCATTAATGAATGATGGAGATGCATATAGATATGCAACAGACCAGATTGTTGAATATGCCCGGGATAAAAGCATTGACGTCATCGTTGGACCAGAAGCCCGAGGATTCATTATCGGATGTCCGGTCGCTTACTCTCTTGGAATAGGTTTTGCACCTGTAAGAAAAGAAGGCAAGCTTCCCCGTGAAACAATGAAGGTGGATTATGGCTTAGAATACGGCAAAGACGTATTGACCATCCATAAAGATGCCATCAAGCCAGGACAGCGCGTATTGATTACAGATGATTTGCTGGCTACAGGCGGAACAATCGAAGCAACAATCAAGCTAGTTGAAGAACTTGGCGGCGTAGTTGCAGGAATCGCATTCCTTATCGAGCTTTCGTACCTGGATGGAAAAGAAAAACTTAACGGTTACGACGTTTTCACATTGATGACCTACTAAGCAGTACGAAAAAGCACTTCCATTAGGGGAGTGCTTTTCCTATTTTTCTAGAGTTCTGCTGCTAACAGCGGGGGGATTTTGATTTCCAGCAGATAAAGCAGCCCGGTAAAGCCAGCCATCCTCTGGAAGTGTATTTTGTTATAAAAAGGAATCTAGTTTCTTACGGAATTCCAGATCCAGACGAGTCTTTTTCAAAAAAAACCAGTGGAATAGGATGCTAGAGAAAGTCTGTTTTGTTCTTAGAGATATTTCGCTCGAATCAAGGTGGATTTGGCTCTAATGGAAGGGTATTTCGCTTGAATGGAGAGGTAATTGGCTCTAATCAGGGGCTATTTGAACTTATTTTCCATTTTAATGGAAAATGATCAGTTGAAAACATTGTATTAATAGCCATATATCGAGGGGGTGCTCCTCAGATCATGAGTGTTTTTCCAAAAAAAGCGTATCAAATGTTTGTTTTATTATAAAAAGTAATTTAGTTTTTTACAGAATTCCAAATCCATGCGAGAAAAACCCAGTGTCATAAGAGCTTGCTGACAGACAGCGATATTCTTAAAGGTAAGTGACCCTTTAACAGAGGTTACAGTCATTTCGTTCTACTTTTTAATACTGTCTAAAAGAATTCCCCCCCTGAATGTACTGCGAACTCATCATTTCACCTCCATTTCCTGGGCTAAAAGCAGGGTTTGCAGCACTCAGGTATAAAAAAAACTTGATTTGCCAGTAAAAAATCGGCATATAATACAGAAAACCGTACCTAAACGCTTTACATCTCTTGTTATTTTCTCGATAATAGTAATAATAATGTTTTTTCACTCTCAGGTTTTGGATAAAATGCGAAACTTCTATCCCATAGCCGGATTCGTTCATGCAGATAGCCAGTGCAAAAATTGTCAGGTTATGCAAAAAAGTCCGACAAACGATAGGCAGTTGAACTAAACAGACTGAAGCCGGCAGTTTATATAAATAGAGAACTTTCGGTGCCGGTTAAGGGGTAAAGGTGATTTCATGGCTAATGATCAAATAATGACAGCCGAGCAGGTTGTTGAACGGGCAAAACGATACCTTTCAGAAGATGATGCTGCCTTTATTCACAGGGCATACAAATTTGCCGAGCATGCTCACCGCGAGCAGTTCCGCAAATCTGGCGAACCGTATATCATCCATCCGATCCAGGTTGCGGGAATATTGGCTGACCTTGAAATGGATGCTTCGACAATTGCCGGAGGATTTCTTCATGATGTAGTGGAGGATACGGACGTTACGCTCAAGGATCTTGCAGACAGCTTCAGCGAGGAAGTGGCAATGCTCGTTGATGGCGTAACCAAGCTCGGAAAAATAAAATATAAATCCAAAGAAGAACAGCAGGCAGAAAACCACAGGAAAATGTTTGTTGCCATGGCCCAGGATATCCGGGTCATTTTGATTAAACTTGCCGACAGACTGCATAATATGAGAACGCTCAAGCATCTTCCTCATGAAAAGCAGCGCCGGATTTCAAACGAAACACTCGAAATTTTCGCTCCTCTGGCACATCGTCTCGGAATCAGCACGATCAAATGGGAGCTGGAAGATACAGCCCTTCGATACTTAAATCCGCAGCAGTACTACCGGATTGTGAACTTGATGAAGAAAAAACGCGCTGAACGCGAGCAATATCTTGAAGAAGTTATTGATGAAGTTCGTGACCGCGTAGACGAAGTCAATATCAAGGTTGATATTTCAGGCCGCCCTAAACACATCTACAGTATTTACCGCAAAATGGCCCTTCAGAATAAACAATTCAGCGAGATTTATGATTTGCTTGCCGTGCGTATTGTGGTGAACAGCATCAAGGACTGCTATGCGGTTCTTGGGATTATCCATACATGCTGGAAGCCGATGCCAGGCAGGTTCAAGGACTATATAGCCATGCCGAAACCGAATATGTACCAATCTCTTCATACGACGGTAATCGGTCCAAAAGGCGACCCGCTTGAGGTTCAGATCCGGACGACCGACATGCACCGGATCGCTGAATACGGGATAGCGGCTCACTGGGCTTATAAAGAAGGAAAAGAAATCGATGAACAATCTTCGCTTGAAGATAAGCTGACATGGTTCAGGGAGATTCTAGAGTTCCAGGATGATGCCACAAATGCAGAAGAATTCATGGAGTCTCTTAAAATTGATCTGTTTTCGGATATGGTGTTCATTTTTACGCCAAAAGGCGATGTCATAGAACTGCCGTCAGGTTCCAATCCGATTGATTTTGCGTATCGCATTCACTCGGAGATCGGAAATAAAACGATCGGTGCCAAGGTGAACGGCAAAATGGTCCCGCTTGACCATAAGCTTGCAACCGGCGATATCATTGAAATTCTGACAAGCAAGCATTCATACGGCCCAAGTCCGGATTGGCTCAAGCTCACCCAGACTTCACAGGCTAAAAATAAGATCCGCCAGTTCTTCAAAAAGCAGCGCCGTGATGAGAACATCGAAAAAGGCAAAGAGCTTGTTGAAAAAGAAATTAAAAATATGGAATTTGATTTGAAGGAAGTCATGACCGCCGAAAATATCAAACGCGTTTCTGAGAAATTCAATTTTTCAAATGAAGAAGATATGTACGCGGCTGTCGGGTATAACGGCATTACGGCTCTTCAAATTGCAAACCGCCTGACTGAAAAGCTGCGGAAGAAAAAAGAGCAGGAACAGGAACCGACCATTTCCGAAGCTGTTTCTGAACTTAAATCCTTCCATAAGAACAAGAAAAGGGAGTCTGGAGTGCGTGTGCAAGGCATCGATAACCTGCTGATCCGGTTATCCAAATGCTGCAATCCGGTGCCTGGCGATGATATTGTCGGCTTCATCACCAAAGGGAGAGGCGTATCCGTTCACCGCACCGACTGCTCTAACCTTGAAACAGACGAGGCGGAAAACCGCTTAATTCCTGTTGAATGGGAAAGCTCATTAAATGACCGCAAGGAATATAACGTAGATATCGAAATCTCAGGCTATGACAGAAGAGGACTGCTGAACGAGGTGCTGCAGGCGGTCAATGAAACGAAAACAAATATTTCTGCGGTGTCAGGTAAATCTGACCGCAATAAAGTCGCGACCATCAACATGTCGATCATGATCCATAACATCAGCCATCTTCAAAAGGTCGTCGATCGGATCAAGCAAATTTCTGATATTTATTCCGTAAGAAGGATCATGAACTAAGGAGTCTGATAGCATGCGTGTCGTCGTACAGCGTTCAAAAGCAGCGAGAGTGATTGTGAATGATGAAACAATAGGAGAAATCGAATCTGGCCTTGTCCTGCTTGTCGGGGTCACACACGGCGATACAGCCGAGGATGCCGCGTACCTGGCGGACAAGATTGCCAACCTGCGCATCTTTGAAGATGAAAATGAAAAAATGAATTTCTCTCTCATCGATGTTGGCGGGGCTGTTCTTTCGATTTCCCAATTCACCCTGTACGGGGACTGCAGAAAAGGCAGGCGCCCAAACTTCATGGAAGCGGCCAGGCCTGAAGAAGCAAACAACATCTATGAACTGTTCAACGAAGAATTCCGCAAAAAAGGAATTGTTACTGAAACAGGCCAATTCGGCGCTATGATGGATGTTCAGCTTACGAACGATGGACCGGTAACCCTGATTATTGACAGTAAAGAGAAGAAATAAGTAAAGCCTGCAGCGTAAGTGCTGCAGGCTTTACTTATTTGAAGTACCGGGCAAGCCCCGTATAGATGCTCTGTGCAAGTGTTTCCTGGTAGGAGTCTGATGTGATCATGACTTCCTCGGCCGGATTGCTCAGATAGCCAAGTTCGATCAAAGCGGCGGCACGTTTGTTTTCGCGGATTACATGGTAATCTCCAACACGCCAGCCGCGGTTTTTGACTTGCAGCGAGGATTGCAGGGAGCTGTTTAAGGCCATCGCAAGCTGCTGCTGGTAGTCATGATAATAATAAGTAGTGAGCCCGCTGACAAGCTCATCATGTGTGCTGTCATAATGCATGGAGACAAAAGCATCGGCATTATGGATATGTGCTGTTGCAACACGTGAAGTCAGAGGGATATATGTATCATTGCTTCTCGTTAAAATGACATTGGCACCAGCTGCCCTAAGCTTGGCGCTGAGCAGGAGGGCTGTCCGGAGTGTAAGGTTTTTCTCAAGAGTGCCCCTCATTCCGGTTGTGCCGTTATCCCTGCCGCCATGTCCCGGATCAAGCACAATGGTTTTGCCTGTGAGATACTTTTCAATGCCTTCTTTTTCAATTTGCTGCATGCTTCCCTTTATCGAGATGACCCAGCCTGCTACATAGGCGGTTTTTCCTGATGGAAGCTGAATTTTGCACCAGTTCTTCTTTACATCAAGTATTTTATAGGTCTCACCTGTATGGGCGCGTTTTACAATGGCAGCATTCGTATCAGGACTTTTGCGGATGCTTGTGCCGTCGTGGATAATTTCTGCTGTACTGTTTTTAAAGTCATCTTTTTTCGGTGTCTGTGCTTTCACATTCTCCCTGACTGTAAACCAGTTCATCACCCAGCCTGATTTTGAATCGGATATTTTGATTTTCGTCATATTGCCTAACTCATCCAGAATCGGAAAGGTTTTTCCCGAATGGACGACTCCGATCACCTTGCCTAATAGGGAGGGAGTTTCGTGGACAATCAGATCATCTGCCGTGATTTTGGCCACAGCATCATGTTTTTGTTTCTTTTTGTCACCGTTTATTTGTATGTATTGATGTGAAACCCAGCCTGCAGTATTTTCAGCCTGAACTTGCACCCAGCCCTCTTCTTCGCTGATTACAGATACAATTTCATTTTTGCCAAGCTTTCCGAGCACCCCTCCGTTAAGCGAAGGTGCTGAGCGCAGATTGATATGATTTCCTGTTATGGTTCCTGTTTTTCCTGAAGAAGACTGTTGCTTTTCTTTCTTCTTCTTCTCTTTTTCCTTCACACCAGCAGTGATGAAATCTGCCGAAATCCAGCCATTATCATCCTTTGAGGCGATGGACACCCAATTTCCGCTAGTTTCGATAATGCTGACCGAAGTTCCCTTTTTTAGTTTGCCAACGATCTGAAAATCAGTACCTGGCCCTGTTCTGACCCGGACTGAGCTCCCTGTAATGGTGCCCTTTCGTGAGTTTAGGGCGGTTTCCGTTTGTTCTTCACGGGATGAGGCAGATACCAGCCAGTTTGCGACCCAGCCTTCACCCGAGCTTGTATGTATCTTATACCAGTCTCCATCTTCACTGGCCACCTCATAGTTTTCACCAGAGGATATTTTTGTGATCACCGGATACGTTAAACCAGGTCCCTGACGCACATTTACGGTCCCAGATGGAACTGTGATGTTTTTGCTGCTTTCTCCTTTAACATTCAGCGATGGCACAAGCAAAGTTAAAAGCAGGAGGGCTGTAAGTATAGCGAACACTCTGTTTTTTTTCATCTGTTAATAATAGGCCTCCTTTTTCCACTTCTGTAATTTCGATAAAAAAATGAATTTCCCTGCAAAAAAAAGCTGAGAAAGGGAAGAATAGTCATTGTGGCTTATATATCGGCAGGAAATGGAAAGTATTGAAGGAGGATGGACACATGAAGTTCAGCGAAAAAGGACAGGTGAGCCTGCATGGCGCCAATCAATTGGCAGGTGTGGATTTCCGGGATTTTACCCAAAAAGAACAAAGCGGAATGGAGTTCAGCACAGAATTCGGGATGAATGTCAGGGCCGTTAAAAAACTGAAAAATAAAAAAGGAAATTAAGATTTCACAGAAACCGGTCTTGACAATTAGACCGGGTGTCTTTATGATTAGAACATTATATTACATATCAAGCAATAACCAATGATGGAGAACAGTAGTTAAGAACCACATGAAAAGAGAGGAAATGCCTCAGGCTGAAAACATTTCCGCATGCTGCCTTAATGAATGAACACTCCGTAGGCTTCACTCTGAAAAAGTGATCTTTAGTAGGAGATGGACGTAGACAGGCGTTAACTGTTTTTAAGAGGAAGCATGAATCTGTGCTTCAACTAGGGTGGCACCACGGGAATTCAAACTCTCGTCCCTTGTAACGATGATGTTACACGGGACGGGAGTTTTTTGTTTTTACCATGAAAAAATGCAAGGAGGAAAATTCATGTCGATTCAGATACCAAGAGGCACCCAGGATATATTGCCTGGTACTTCAGAGGTTTGGCAATATATTGAAAACAAAGCAAGAGAGCTGTGCAGACGCTATCAGTATAAGGAAATACGGACACCGATTTTCGAGCACACTGAGCTTTTCCTTCGCGGAGTCGGAGATACGACGGATATTGTGCAAAAAGAAATGTACTCCTTCAAGGACCGCGGCGACCGTGATTTAACGCTTCGTCCGGAAGGTACCGCTTCAGCTGTAAGATCATATGTGGAAAATAAAATGTTCGGCTGGGCGAACCAGCCTGTAAAGCTTTATTATGTGGGCCCAATGTTCCGCTATGAACGCCCGCAGGCAGGACGCTTCCGCCAGTTCGTCCAATTCGGTATCGAGGCATTGGGAAGTGCAGATCCGGCCATTGATGCTGAAGTCCTTTCCCTTGCAATGAACCTGTACAAAGAGCTTGGCTTAAAAAAGCTGAAGCTTGTATTGAACAGTCTTGGCGATAAAGAAAGCAGAACAGCGCACCGCAATGCGCTTGTTGCACACTTTGAACCGCGGATCGATGAATTCTGCAGTGACTGCAACAACCGCCTTCACAAAAATCCGCTGCGCATTCTGGATTGCAAAAAAGATCATGACCACGAATTGATGAAAACAGCTCCTTCCATTTTGGATTACCTGAATGAAGAATCTGTGGCTTATTTTGAAAAGGTGAAACAGCACCTGGACGATTTGGGAATTGAATATATCCTGGATCCTACACTTGTCCGCGGGCTTGATTACTATAACCACACCGCGTTTGAAATCATGAGCGATGCAGAAGGCTTCGGCGCCATTACAACATTATGCGGCGGCGGCCGGTACAATGGCCTTGCTGAAGAAATCGGCGGCTCGGATGCACCGGGAACGCCAGGGATCGGCTTTGCATTAAGCATCGAGCGGCTGATTGCGGCATTAGAGGCTGAAAAGGTAGAGCTTCCGATTGAACAGGGCATTGACTGCTATCTTGTTTCATTAGGGGATGCTGCAAGAGATTATACCGTTAAGCTTGCCTATCAGCTGCGGAATGCAGGCTTTGCTGTTGAAAAGGATTATCTCGACCGCAAAGCAAAGGCTCAATTCAAATCAGCGGACCGCCTTGGAGCCCGATATGTGGCTGTTCTTGGCGATGATGAGCTTGAAAATGACAAGATCAATTTAAAAAATATGGCAACAGGCGAGCAAGTAGAAATGGCGCTTGAGTCATTTGTAGAAGAATTTAAAAAGCAGCAATCCTGAGGAGGAAACGAAATGTTTGGGAGATCGTATTTCTGTGGTGAAGTCACTGAACAAGCAATAGGTGAAAAGGTTACATTAAAAGGCTGGGTACAAAAAAGAAGGGACCTTGGCGGATTGATTTTCATCGATCTTAGAGACCGTTCAGGAATCGTCCAGGTTGTTTTCAATCCGGATGCTTCAAAGGAAGCGCTGGAAACGGCCGAAAAGATCCGTACAGAGTATGTGCTTGATATTACAGGCACCGTGCTTGCAAGGAGCGAAAGCAACATCAACAGCAATATCGCGACTGGAAAAATTGAGGTTTCTGCTGATTCTGTAAGCATTATTAATGAAGCAAAAACTCCTCCTTTTATGATTGCAGACAAAACGGAAGTATCTGAGGATCTTCGCCTGAAATACCGTTACTTGGATCTGCGCCGTCCGGCCATGTTCGAGACATTGAAAATGCGCCACCAGACAACGAAGGCAGTCCGCGACTATCTGGACAGCGAAGGCTTCCTTGATATTGAAACGCCAATCTTGACGAAGAGCACTCCAGAAGGTGCGCGTGACTATTTGGTGCCAAGCCGTGTGCACGAAGGCGAATTTTACGCATTGCCGCAGTCTCCTCAGCTATTCAAGCAAATGCTGATGGTTTCAGGCGTAGAAAGATATTACCAGATTGCCCGCTGTTTCCGTGATGAAGACCTGCGTGCAGACAGACAGCCTGAATTTACACAGATCGATATTGAAACAAGCTTCCTGAGCCAGGAAGACATCATTAAGATGACGGAAAACATGATGGCCAAAGTCATGACAGAAGTGAAAGGACTTGATGTAACCCTTCCTTTCCCAAGAATGACCTATGATGAAGCAATGAGCCGCTATGGATCTGATAAACCGGACACACGCTTTGCTATGGAATTGATTGATCTTTCCGAGCTTGTAAAAGACAGCGGATTTAAGGTATTCTCTGGTGCGGTTGCAAATGGCGGACAGGTTAAAGCCATTAATGTGAAAGGCGGAGGTTCCGCTTATTCCCGCAAAGATATCGATGCTCTTGGCGAATTCGCTGCTGTTTACGGAGCAAAGGGCCTTGCATGGCTTAAAGCTGAAGAGGGCGCTGTTAAAGGGCCAATCGCTAAATTCTTTGACGAAGAAGCACAAAAAGCACTACTTGCCTCCACTGAAGCCGAAGACGGCGACCTTCTGCTGTTTGTAGCAGACAAAAAAAGCATTGTGGCCGATGCCCTTGGAGCGCTGCGCATTAAAATAGGAAAAGAAAGAGGATTAATTGACTCAAGCCTGTTCAATTTCCTTTGGGTGACAGACTGGCCGCTTCTTGAATATGACGATGAAATGGGCCGTTATTTTGCAGCTCACCATCCATTCACAATGCCTTTCCGCGAAGACCTGGATAAGCTTGAAAGCGATCCTGCAAGCGTCCGCGCACAAGCCTATGACTTAGTTTTGAACGGCTACGAACTTGGCGGAGGATCTCTTCGTATATTCGAACGCGGCATTCAGGAAAAAATGTTCGAAGTATTAGGTTTCTCTGCTGAAGAAGCAAATGAACAATTCGGATTCCTGATGGAGGCCTTCGAATACGGAACGCCGCCGCACGGAGGAATCGCTCTTGGACTTGATCGCCTTGTCATGCTGCTGGCAGGCCGCACGAACCTGCGCGACACCATTGCATTCCCGAAAACAGCAAGTGCAAGTGACCTGTTAACAGCGGCTCCAAGCAGCGTAAGTGATAGCCAGCTGAAGGAACTTTCCCTAAGCATTGCACCAAAAAAACATGAATAATGTCCTATAATATATCTCTTGAAAAATAGTCTGACAATATGATAAGATACATTCAATAGCAAGAGTCCTGATGTGTACGTTCTTTAACCTATAAGTTTTGACCGAACACTTATAGTTACGGGAGCCCCTAGTTTCCAGGCTGCGTAAAAGCCTTCCCTCGAGGAGGACTTACAGAAGCCCAGAACCGAGCACCCACCTGCGGAGAGCGGGTTCAAAACGAAGGCGTAAACGGCACAATCGGGACTCTTGCCTTTATATTGTCTAATCCAACCCCCAGTACTGAATGTGCTGGGGGTTTTTTTAGTTTAGGCAGAGAAATTCGTATTTAAAGCACGTCTTTACTTTATATCCTGTTATACGATATAATCGCATTATAAGATAAAAAGGAGAGGTATTAATGAACAGCAAAGTTTCACTCTTAAACCAATATTGGACAGACATATATTTCCATTTACATTATCCCCATAAAGAAAAAATCTCCCACCAAGTTATCAGGATTCTTCAGCTTGTAGATAAGCAGAAAGAGATAGGGGTAAATGAAGTAGCTTCATACTTACAAGTTTCCCATAATACAGCCTCAGAACATGTTAAAAGAGCGATTGAGAAAAAATATTTAACAAAGGAAAGAGATCCTTTTGATGAGAGAAAAGTAATCCTTTTTTTAACAGATGCTGGTAAAGAAGTATTACATAGAAATACAAGTTTAGATGAAGAAAAATTGGAGGATGTTTTGAAACAACTCGACCAAAATGAAGTGAATATAGTAGAACAAGCCTTGAAAATTTTAAGTGAGCGGGCAAAACAATGTATGTAATAGCAAAAATAATTGCTTCAGCTATCGTTATCAGTGTTGTTACGGAGATTTCAAGAAGGTTCCCTTCGTATGGAGGAATAATAGCTGCTCTTCCGCTTGTCAGCTTACTTAGCATTATATGGCTATATGTTCAAGGAGAAGAAACAGCAACATTAAGCAAGTTTGCACTAGGAGTGCTTTGGGGATTTCCCGCAACTGCTGTTTTGTTAATAACTGTTTATCTGGCTTTACAAAACTCCATTCATTTATTTACATCAATTGGTTTAGGAGTAGCATGCTGGCTGGTATTTTTATGGGTTCAAGATCATGTCGTAAAATATATAAAAGTTCTATTCTTCAACATATACTGAGAAAAGGGGTGATTCTATTGATAAAAGGGTTATATGAAGCACATTTGCCAGTAAGTAATTTAGAAGTATCGATTTCATTTTACAAAAAGTTAGGATTGGAAATTGCCTATAAAACGGAAAAGCTAGTATTTTTCTGGATTGCAAAAGGAGAGAGCTGGCTGGGATTGTGGGAAACGGAACGGGTAGAGGTGCCTTATCATCCTTCATTACGCCACATAGCATTTAATGTAGATAGAGCGGATATTTTACATGCGAAACAATGGCTAAATGAAAAAGGGATTGCAATTCGTACAGCTTTTGGTTTTGATGAACATCGCCAGCCGCTTGTATTGCCTAACAATCCTCAAGCACATGCTGCCATCTATTTTGATGATCCAGATGGCAACTCCATTGAACTGATAACTCCAATACGATTAGATACAGAAGAAGATTTTGAAATGATGACATTTGAAGAGTGGCTGAAACGTAAGTAAATCATAATTTTTCCCTATTTCATAGAGTTGGTATCCTAGCTCACCGGATTTTTTCGAAAGGACTCGCATGTAAGCTGAATTCTGTAAGAAACTAGGCTGGTTTTAAACGCTGGGACAAACATTTGATACGCTTTTTTAGAAAAACACCCATCATAAGGCAAGCTGCCCTCGATGGATGGCTGTAATTACAGATTTTACACCAGGTTAATTTCCAGTTAAATGGATAATAGTTCCGAATAAGCCTCATTCGAGCCAAATAGCCCCTAATTAGAGCGAATTCACAGTCCATTCGAGCGAAATAGAAGGGGATTGGAGCCAAATGACTTTTTTCAAAAAGCTCTCTTTTTAAAGATTGTTGTCTTTTAAATAGTTCGGCAAGGCGATCCCATTGTAAAATCTGGTTGATTGGAGCGTAAGGTGGGAGACTCCTGCGGGATTAGCGAGAAAGTTGAGACCCCGCAGGCGCAGCCGAGGAGGCTTAACACCCGCCCCGCGGAAAGCGAGCATCTTGAAGCGGAAATCAACCACCCTATTCCAAAGCAGCAAAATTTACGAAAAAAGCTTTTCAAAAAAGAGCAAAGAAAATCCAATCCAGCAGCCCATGTAATTCCGAGGAATTTGCTTGTTTTTAGCGAGGTTTATGATATATTCATCTATGGGAATTATAAAGATTAAGACAATTATATGGAGTTGAACTGACTATGCTGCATCAATTTTCGCGTAATGAGTTAGCTATAGGAAAAGATGGTCTTGAGACTGTAAAAAATACAACGGTTGCCGTTCTTGGCATCGGCGGAGTAGGTTCATTTGCTGCGGAGGCGCTGGCACGTTCTGGAGTTGGGCGCTTGATTTTGGTGGACAAAGATGATGTGGATATCACAAACGTCAATCGCCAGGTAATTGCCCTGCTTTCAACTGTCGGTCAGCCAAAGGCAGATTTAATGAAGGAACGCATCAAAGATATCAATCCGGACTGTGAAGTCATTTCACTGAAAATGTTTTATACAGAAGAAACATACGAAGAATTTTTCAGCTATGGCCTTGATTATGTAGTGGATGCTTCTGATACAATCATGTATAAGCTTCATTTAATGAAGGAATGCCTTAAACGCAACATCCCGATGATCTCAAGCATGGGAGCTGCCAACAAGATGGATCCGACAAGATTCCAGATTGCCGATATCTCCAAAACGCACACCGACCCGATTGCCAAAGTAATCCGCACAAGGCTGCGCAAGGAAGGCATCAAAAAGGGGATACCAGTCATTTTCTCTGACGAAAGCCCTATCGTTATCAAAGAAGAAGTACGGAAAGAAGTCGGCAATGATGCCGCCAAAATCCGGAAAGCACAAATGCCTCCTTCCTCAAATGCATTTGTTCCGTCGGTTGCCGGACTGATTGCCGCAAGCTGGGTTATGCGTGAAATTTTAAAAGACATCCCGATTTCCCGTGTAAATGATTAAAAATTACTATAAATTTTGAAACTGTTTCCCAACGGAATCAGTTTCTTTTTTATTCTTTTAAAATAACATCTTCACGCCACTGTTACTTCACCTGGATATATTAAGCTTATCCACTCCCTCTTGGCAAAATCCATAAAACACCACAATCCTTTGTATAACAAGCAAAAGGATAACCATTTGGACAGAATAGTTTTTCTTCTAAGCTCATGTGTGCTGTGCAAACGTTCGCTTTTTTCAACTTGAAAAATAGTATCTAGACGAATTCGTATTTATGATATAAAATATTTTCAGAATATTATTTTTATTCAAGCTATTACGTTTTAACTTTTTCAGGGTAGTACATAGGAACTATTACTAAGGGGGTTTTTTGATGAATAAGAAAAAGCTTGCAGGAATGGCATTATCATTTTCACTTGCGGCAGGTGTGCTGTCCGGATGCGGAGCTGCCAGCACAGGCGGTTCAGGCGGAGGAGATACAATTAAGATTGGCGGAAACCTTGAGCTCTCAGGCGGGGTTGCTTCATACGGCCAATCTGTAAACAAAGGGGTAAAGCTTGCGTTCGAAGAAATTAACAAAAAGAAAATAAACGGCAAAAAGCTGAAGCTGGTCGCAGTGGATAACAAATCAGAAGCTGCAGAAGCAACAAACGGCTCAATCAAACTAGTCAGCCAGGATAAAGTTGCTGCTGTCATCGGTGCTGCAACAAGCACGAACACGCTGGCACAGGTCCAGATTGCAGACACCAATAAAGTGCCGCTGATCACACCGACAGGAACGAACCCTGATATCACTTCAAAAGGCGGAAAAGTGAATGATTATGTATTCAGGACATGCTTTATCGATCCATTCCAGGGAACGGTTGCAGCAAACTATGCCATCGATACACTGAAGGTTAAGACGGCAGCCATTTACATTGACAGTGCGAGTGACTATTCTAAAGGACTTGCTGCTGCATTCAAGAAGTCATTTACGGAAAAAGGCGGTACAATCGTAGGTGAAGAAGCATACCAGGCGAAGGATACAGATTTCCGTGCCACACTTACACGCCTTAAAGCCAAGAAGCCTGAATTCATCTTCCTTCCAGGCTATTACGAAGAAGTCGGCCTGATCCTGAAGCAGGCCCGCCAGGCAGGCATTGAAGTGCCGTTCATGGGCGGAGACGGCTGGGATTCTCCGAAACTTACGGAAATTGCCGGTGCTGATCCATTGAAAAACACGTTCATCACTAATCACTATTCTGCAGGAGACAAGGATAAAAAGGTTCAAGAATTCGTTTCCGCCTACCACAAGAAATACAATCAGGACCCGGATGCATTCGCAGCACTTGGCTATGACACAGCATACTTCCTAGCTGATGCTATCAAACGCTCTAAAGATGCAAGTCCTGAAAAAATCAAAAAAGCTCTAGAAGAAACAAAGGACCTTTCCCTTGTATCTGGAAAGCTTACACTGGACAAAGAACACAACCCAATCAAATCAGCCGTTATCCTGAAATACGTCGACGGCAAACAAACATATGAAACAAAGGTAAACCCATAAAAAAAGCGGAAGTGCCTGTTCAGCCACGACAAGCATAAGACGCATCAGAATAGAAGGCGCTCTTTGCCTTCAATTCTGATGTGGCTTATGACCTCGAGGGGCTAGGCACTGGAGCTGGATTAAACAAAAAGCGCAAGCACCTGTTCAGAGGATCAAAGACAAGAACGCCGCGTCCTGCGGCAACGTCTTTGTGACCCCCATCCTGGGGGCCTCCGACAAGCATAAGACGCATCAGAATAGAAGGCGCTCTTTGCCTTCAATTCACTTATGACCTCGAGAGGCTAGGCGCTGGAGCTGGATTAAGTAAAAAAGCGCAAGCGCCTGAACAAAAGGAACAACGACTAAGAACACTGCGTCCTGCGGAAACGTCGTTGTGACTACAATCCCATCCTAGGGGCCAAGGTGTTAAAGCTAAATTAAAAAAGGATAGGGGGCATAGTCCCCCTATTCGAAATTTAAACAGAATGGTTGAGGAGAGGCGAACTATGGAACTGATACAGCAGATTATTAACGGTATTTCTCTTGGCAGCATATATGCTCTGATCGCTCTCGGCTACACAATGGTTTATGGAATCGTGAAACTGATTAACTTCGCACATGGAGATGTTTTCATGGTCGGATCGTTTGTTGGTTTTTATTCGATTAAATTTCTGCACTTATCCTTTTTCCCTGCTTTGTTATTAACGATGATTGTGTGTGCAGCCTTTGGGGTGATCATTGAAAGAATCGCCTATAAACCGCTGAGGAATGCCACAAGAATTGCGGCTTTAATCACGGCAATCGGCGTTTCCCTATTAATTGAATATGGCGTCATCTATATCCGCGGCGCACAGCCTGAAGCATATCCTAGCAACTTTTTGCCACAGGATAAAATCAATTTGTTCGGTGTATCTGTAAACAGCCAGTCGATTATGATTTTTGTGGTTTCCGTGGTACTTATGATCATTCTGCAGTTCGTTGTACATAAAACGAAAATCGGTAAAGCAATGCGTGCGGTTTCCTTTGATGCAGAAGCTGCAAAGCTGATGGGAATCAATGTGAACAATACGATTTCTGCCACTTTTGCAATTGGTTCAGCACTTGCAGGAGCTGCTGGTGTCATCTTCGGTACATACTATAGCAAGATTGAGCCATTGATGGGAATACTTCCAGGCTTGAAAGCATTCGTTGCCGCTGTTCTTGGCGGAATCGGGATTATTCCCGGAGCGATGGTCGGCGGGCTATTACTTGGAGTAATCGAGTCGCTGGTAAGTGCTGCAGGATATTCTCTCTGGAGGGACGGAGTGGCCTTTGTGGTCCTAATCCTGATTTTGATATTCCTTCCTCAGGGCTTGTTCGGAAAAAATAAAAGAGAAAAAGTGTAAGGGAGACAAAGCGATGACTAAACTGAAGCAGACAAAAGGTTTTTGGCTCTCAATAGTGCTATCGGCTGTATTTTTCGCGGTCGTCCAGATTATGATTACCGGAGGCTCACTTAATCCCTTTTACGTCAATATGCTGGTATTCATGGGAATCAATATTATTTTAGCAGTCAGCCTTCATTTAATCATAGGCATTACTGGGCAGTTTTCAATTGGACATGCAGGTTTTCTTGCAGTCGGGGCTTATGGATCAGCGGTAATTAGCATGAAGCTTGAAATGCCGTTTTTCGCTGCACTGATTGTTGGCGGGCTTATAGCGGCGCTTGCCGGAATGCTCATAGGAATTCCGAGCTTGCGGCTTAAAGGAGATTACCTGGCAATTGCAACACTTGGATTTGGGGAAATCGTCCGGATTATCTTTTTAAATATTGATTATATCGGCGGAGCAAGCGGCATGCAGGTTGCCCATTACACCACATGGCCATGGGTATTCGGATGTGTGCTTGTGACCATCATCGTGATCCGCAACTTCACCAACTCCACTCATGGCCGCGCGTGTATTTCTGTCCGCGAAGATGAGACGGCAGCCGATGCGATGGGGATCAACACAACTTATTATAAGGTTATTGCCTTTGTTATCGGATCTTTCTTTGCCGGAATTGCCGGCTCATTATGGGCACATAACTTCTATATTATCCAGCCATCGAACTTCGGGTTCCTGAAGTCCTTTGATATCCTGATTTTCGTTGTTCTTGGAGGACTTGGCAGCTTGTCAGGTGCAGTGATTGCGGCCATTCTATTGACCATCATTTCCACCTTCCTGCAGGATTACCCGGAAACAAGGATGATCATTTACAGCCTTGTATTGATTGTTATGATGCTGTACCGTCCGCAAGGCTTGATGGGTACGAGGGAATTGACTTCATATTTCAAAAAGCGAAAAGACATCGGAGGAGGTCCTAAAGATGGCAAGCAGCAAACCATTGCTTAAGGTAGATCAAGCGGGCATCCGTTTTGGCGGGTTAAAAGCAGTTTCTGATGTGAATGTTGAGCTGTACCCGGGAGAACTGGTTGGCCTGATCGGGCCAAACGGCGCAGGCAAGACCACATTTTTTAATCTGCTGACAGGGGTTTATGTTCCGACAGAAGGAACCATTTCCCTGAATGGAGAAAAGCTGAACAAGCTTCCTCCTTATAAAATTACTAGAAAAGGCATCAGCCGGACTTTCCAGAATATCCGCCTGTTCAGCGAGCTGTCGGTAATCGACAATGTCAAGGTAGCCTATCATTCGCTTGCCAAGCATACCATTGTAAGTTCAATCCTTCGCCTGCCAGGACATTTTGGCGGAGAAAAGGATATGGATGAAAAAGCGCTGGAGTTCCTTAAGATTTTTGATCTTGATCATTATAAGGATGAAAAAGCGAAAAACCTTCCATACGGGAAGCAAAGACGCCTCGAAATTGCGAGGGCTCTTGCTGCCAGTCCGAAGCTGCTTTTGTTGGACGAGCCAGCAGCCGGGATGAACCCTAAAGAAACAAAAGAGCTGATGGAATTGATTGCGCTGATCCGTGAAAAGTTCAATCTGACCGTTCTGCTGATTGAGCATGATATGCCGCTTGTTATGGGCGTCTGCGAAAGGATTTATGTACTGGATCATGGACAGCTGATTGCTAACGGCACACCTGAAGAAATCCGGAACAATCCAAAAGTCATCGAAGCGTATCTCGGCGAGGAGGTTTCATAATGCTGAAAGCAGAAAATATTAACGTCTATTACGGAAACATCCAGGCAATCAAGGGAGTTTCCCTGGAAATACATGAAGGTGAAATCGTGACCCTGATTGGTGCGAATGGTGCCGGCAAGAGTACGCTGTTGAAGACCATTTCAGGCCTCCTGAAGCCGAAGCAGGGCAAGATTGTCTATGAAGGAAATTCGATTGGCGGAAAAGCGGCGCAAACAATCGTGAAGCAGGGGATTTCACATGTTCCTGAAGGCCGCCGCGTTTTTGCCAATATGACCGTGGAAGAAAATCTGCAGCTGGGTGCTTACCTGAGAAAGGATAAAAGCGGCATCCGTGAAGATATGGATAAAATATACGAGTTATTTCCTCGGCTGCTCGAACGTCTCAAGCAGCAGGCCGGCACATTATCCGGCGGTGAACAGCAGATGCTTGCTATGGGACGGGCCTTGATGGCCAAACCAAAATTGCTGCTGCTGGATGAGCCGTCCATGGGTCTTGCACCGCTGCTTGTAAAAACAATTTTCCGGATCATTGAAGAAATCAATGCTGCCGGAACAACAATTCTTCTTGTAGAACAAAATGCCAACCTGGCGCTATCCATCGCAGACCGTGCGTATGTTATGGAAACAGGCCGGATTGTCCTTTCCGGAAATGCCGAAGAATTGACTTCGAGTGAGCAGATTAAAATGGCTTATCTTGGCGGACATTAATTGAAACAGCCAGTGTGCATCGAATATCCATCGATGCACACTGGCTGTTTCTTATCTATGCCGCCGTCAGTTTTTTACTTCGGTTCTGGTTCGTTTCTGATGAAGTCGACACTTTCACCCAGGATGATTCTGGATGTTTTCCAACCGGAGTTGAGCCAGGAATAGGCGTGAGAATGAGTGCCGCTTGATTCATTTGACCACCATGCCCCGTATTTATAGGCGGATTTTGGAAGATGAAACTGAAGGATGTTTTCCAGCTCCTGAAATGATAGAGTTAAAACCGAATAAGATCTTCTTTTTTGTAAAAGGTAGTCATAAAGCTTAATATATTTCCCGTGATAAGCTGCATATTCTTTCACAAAGTCTCCGTTTTCTTCAATGGCAATGGCTTTTCCTTCAAAATGCCACCCGTGCTGGCGAATGAAACTTTTAAACATTTCAAGGAATTCACACGGGGAAACATCTCCATTACCCGCAAAGATACTTCCCTGAATGTCAACTCCTTTTTGATTGTTCATGTTGCGTTCTCCTTTTTTCATATATTGCTTTTCCTCTATTAATTTTTTTATCCTTATTTCTTCTATCGGCACTTGAGTATATATGTAAAGTGAAAAGGAACATTTGAAACTGCAAAATGGGAATCCCGAGCACTATGGACTAACATTTTTCCTCCGTTAAGTAACCATTTGTGGAAGGAGAATGATAAGATTGAAGCAAGCATAAGATACAAAAGGAATTTCCAAACCTTTCTAATAGTACGCAGAAACATAATCGTCCATTAGCTTTTTCCCATATCTGATGAGATTTAAGCCTTTTTTTGTGCATGTATGTTAGGAAACTATTAATTATTGTAAGGCTGATTTTTTTTGCGAATTATATGTAAAGACTGCTAAATAGTCAGGAGTGCGAAACATGATGAATAAGATTGCGGCTTTCAGAGATAAGTTGCTTTATATTTGGAGGATTCCCGGCTTGCCGGTTTTATTTCTGCTTAATATCATTTATGGATTGGGGATGTCTTTTTTTGCCCCGTTTTCTTCATTATTTGGGATTGATGAAGCAGGGATGAGCAATATTGGATTTGGGATATTTATGACCATAATGGCGGTCGGAGGTGTGGTGATCAGCAGTTATATAGCAAAGAAGTCTGATACAACGCTCAGCCGGCGGAGGATACTGATCTATTCGTCATTAGCCGGAGCGGCCGGTTATATCCTTTTTGCTTACTTGCGTAATTATTATGCGCTGTGTTTAACCGGATTTTTCGTGCTTGGCAGTGCGGCTGCGACCGTTCCGCAGCTATGGGCATATGCGAGAGACACTATGACTGCTGCTAAAGTTCCTGCTGAGGAGACTCCGCTCATCATGAATATTTTCCGGATGTTTTTTGCCCTATCATGGATAGGCGGTCCGGCGCTTGGAGCTTGGCTTGTAATGATGCTGGATTTCAAAGGGCTGTTCTATTTTGTGGCAGCGTGTTATTTACTAGGATCATTAACAGCTATCTTTCTATTAAAAGAAATAGCACGCCAGGAAGTTCCCAATAAAGAAAGCATAAAGGTAAAAAAATATGTCAGCAGGCTGCATATACTTGCAAATCTTGCTGCAGCCTTCCTGTTATACTCGGCATCTTCTATTCACATGCTGAATGTGCCTCAATTCGTTACAAAGACCCTTCACGGAACGGAAATGCAGGTAGGAATTATCTTTAGTGTAGCGCCAATTTTTGAAGTGCCTTTGATGATTATTGTAGGGATGATGGCAACCAAAATGGATAATTCCATATTAATAAAAGCCGGCTACTTCCTGGCCTTTGTTTACTTTTTGATATTTGGATTCGTTTCAGAACCTCAGCAGATTTATCCGCTTCAGATTTTAAGCGCAGCTCAAGTATCCATTACAGCAGGAATCGCCATCTCTTATTTCCAGGACTTCATCCCTGAGGCACCGGGTACAGCAACAACACTTTATATGAATGTCACACAAATTGGCTCGACGGCAGGATACCTGCTTTTCGGCTTTATTTCATCTCTGATCAGTTATGGACAGCTGATTACCATTTATACCTTTTTTGCCGGCATCGGCTTCTTATTCATCACAGTCTACGGTAAAGAAAGACAGACAAATTCAAAAAGAAATAAGCAGGCTTCTGAAAGTCCGCCTACTTCATTCAAATAAAGAAAGTTTTAAGGTATAATTGCAGAAATACGAACCGGCAAAGGATGATTGAATGATGAATAACATCAGTGTCAAAAGAACATCGCAAACTCAATTCATATGTGCGGCAGACACTGTCGACTTAAATGCTGAAAGACTTTTTTCTGTCCAGGAGGCCTGTACCGGAAAAATTGTTGAAGCAATAAACCGGCAATATGAAGGAACGAATATGGGGCTGCCTTTTGAAATAGAGATAGAGAACGTTATTGAATTAAGTAAAAGCACCATATTTTTATATCGGGTGAAGTTCCAGGAAATTATTTAAAGAAAAGGCTCTGTTAATGTATGTTGTTGATTTTCTTCTTCAACTACCGGGACAGGTTAGTGGAAGAAGGATTATTAAACTAATAAGCACATATAAGGGGCTAAAGTACAATAATTATTCACATATTGTATAATGTTCATAGTTGAAAATTTATAGCATTTGGAAGGAGTGATGAATTTTCATGGGAAATAATACGGATGAAAAATTGTATCGTCAAATTGTGGAATCGACCACGGAGGCAATTATTATTCAACAAGATGGAGAATTTAAGTATATAAACCCTGCAGGAGTAGACTTTTTACGGGCTGCTTCCAGTGAGGAAGTTATAGGTAAATCTGTATTCGATATCATACCCGAAGAGTATAGAGAGATGACAGTAAGTCACACAAAATCTATCTTGGATGAAAATAAACCAACTGGAATGATCGAAAAACAATTAAAACGGTTTGATGGTTCACTAGTTGATGTAGAAGCAAATTGTACTCCTGTTTTGTATGAGGATAAAAAAGCGATTCAATCTGTCGTCAGAGATATAACAAAGCGCAAAGAAATCGAAAGAAAACTCGAAAAAGTGTCCAAAGAAATTAACACACTATCAGCTCCAGTCGTCCCTATATTGGATGGGGTCGCTGTGTTACCCCTAGTAGGTTTTATCAATTCTGAAAGAGCGAATTATATTTTAAAACATGTGCCTTTAAAAGTACAGGAACAGAATGCCCATACTTTGATTAGCGATTTTTCAGGCATCTATGAACTTGATGCAATAGTAATCCAATGTTTGTTTGAAACTAGTGCCGTACTTGGTTTGCTTGGTGTTCGTTCTATTGTAACGGGAGTAAGACCCGAAATTGCCCAAAGTGTTGTTCAGCTCGGAGCCGATTTATCCCTAATACAGATATTTGGAACTTTACAGCAGGCAGTACATGAATTGGTGTTAAAGGATAGCTTCGTAAGTGTTTGAATAGGATATCAACTATACTCCGTGGTATATTGTTATCCTTCTTCACTCACTGCAGATTCGTTCTCTGGAGTAAGAGCCGTCAGAGACGCTTTTTTTTATCGTGCTTATGGGGCAGGTTAACTTAAGAAGCAATCAATTATTTCCATTCCAGAATCACCCCCCTTCAGATTTGATCGAAGGGGGGTGAATATTAATCTTTCTGTTTAATAACGAATAGTACACCTATGAGGATTAGGATAGAGCCTAACCAAAACATTACACCTATGGTCTCTCCTAGAATAAGCCACCCAAGCAATGTTCCAACCAAGGGTTGAAAGAAGAAAAATATTCCCCCGCTTGAGGCATTTAGCATTTGTAATCCACGGTTCCAAAGTAGAAATCCACCTGCTGTTGAGACAATCCCTAAATACAAAAGTCCTCCCCAGATTGTTGGGTGACTCAGTTGAGATATATTTATTGCTTGTAACCGTGGCAAAACAAAAGGAGTCAACACAATTAGGGATACCAAGATCGAATAGGTCGTTACCACAACTTGTGAATAGTCACTTGGCAGACGCTTAACAAGTACAGACATAAGTGCCCACGTTAAAGCAGCAGTCATCAGCCAGATGCCACCAAGTTTACTGGATACATCTATATGACCGACTCCAACGATAAGAAAAACCCCAATTGTTGCTAAACAAACGGAAAGTATCTTCTTTAAGGTCAACCGTTCTTTAAGTATTAAGCGAGCAAATATAACCATAAACGCTGGTGTAGACGAAGTTATAATGGCTCCCATTTGTGCAGATGATAGCATTGTTCCAGTTTCCTGAGTCACTATTGAAATGGCGTTGCCAATAATTCCAATGGCTATAATTAATGAGAAATATCGTTTCTCTATTCGCCAATTTTGCCGTGTTATGAAGCCGACAATGAGAAGTGTTACAATAGCGACCAAGTATCTTAACCACACAAGTTCCAGTGGAGGTATAACCGCTACTACAACTTTGACAACCACATACATTCCGCCCCAAATACTTGAAGCCAAAATCAAAAATAAAGAACCTAATAAGGTGTTTTTCATTTGTTTATTCCCTCCGTAGTCTAATTAGGTCAAAGCTGCCCCTAACGGAGAGATGTAGCCACTCTTACTCCATTAAGAGCAGAAGTGTGCTACTGGTACATCGTTTTCAAATAATGGAGTCCAATACAATTTGCTTCACCTCTAGTCCATTTAATCTTTAAATATATTATTTGTTTTATTTTAACAAAGAAATGTGAACAATTGTACTTCAACTACCGGGTGTTTAGTTGAAGAAGATGCCTGCAAGAAGAACTCATAAATGGGTTCTTTGTTTTTGATGAAATATCAACCTTAACGTTTAACAGATCCATTGCGAGAAACAGCACCCGTATCACTAAGTGCTGTTTCTCGCAATGGATCAGCGTTCTAAAATCTTTATATCAGTAAATGACTGATTAAATAGCTCACTGTTAATGAGGAGTGCGCCAAGAACGTCTCTTTCATCCTCAGCTTTCACAATCTCAGAAAGTATTATGCTGCTGCCATTCTTGACCGTAACTTTATATTCGTTCATTCAATCACCTCCTCGCGAAGTATGTTATGCTGATTGAAAAGAATGATAGCATAATACATATATTTTTGGGAAAGTTTTTGAGAAAGTCTTATCCGATTTCTGCTTCAGGCGCACAAACCCTTTGTAGTTTCATAACCTCTTTTATTTTTTTAAGTGGGCATCAATCCTTTTAAAAACAGCTAAAATATAAGAAAGAGAAAAAGGGGGAAAACCATGCATACATTAAAGGAAGTGCTTCTGCCTTATTTATATAACGATACTGTCATCAAGCTTGGCATTGCGGCAATTGTCGGTATCATTATCGGTTTGGAAAGGGAGTTAAAGCAAAAGCCGGCAGGCATCAAAACGACCATGGTTCTGACTGTGGGAAGCTGCCTGCTCACCATTGTGAGCATCCATTCCGCTGCTCTGTACAGCGAAGCCTATACCAAACCGATGGATCCGCTCAGGCTTGCTGCTCAGATTGTATCTGGAATCGGGTTCTTGGGAGGGGGCGTCATTCTTCAGCGCAGTAATGATGTGATATCAGGCATCACGACCGCAGCCATTGTCTGGGTGGCTGGGGGCATCGGAATATCGATCGGAGCCGGATTTTATGAAGAGGCAATTGTCGCCCTCATCTTCATTTTGATTGCCGTAGAAGTCATTCCTCCTGTCCTGAACAAAATCGGGCCACCCCGTTTAAAGGAAAAACGGGTGAGGGTAAAGCTTGCGGTTCAAAAAGAACAAAACTTAACAGATTTACTGAAAGAACTTAAAAGCAAGAACCTGAAAGTAAGGAAGGTAAAGGTCAAGGAGGAGAAAGACCATGTGGCGCTGAGCTGTGTTGTAGTTTCCACAAATGATGTCTACACGACTGACATTTATTATCACATGAAAAGCCTTAAGGGTGTTAATCAGGCAGAAATTGAGAGTTATTAGAGAAAAAGCTGGAATTTCAGGTTTTTTGCACTGTTTTTTTCTTGCACAGATCTTAAAACAGAACAATAATGGACGATATGTGCTACCATTAATTATACAAATGCTGATTTGTTGGGGATTCCATCATAAACAGGATTTATTCAAATTATATGGGGGAGATAAATTGAGAAAAAGACAATTTTTCATTCATAATGAGGAATTCATTGATATAGATGTAGAAAAGCTCCCAAACGGGAAATATATGAGTAAAGCAATTTCGTGGGATAACGAACGATCATACATGTACGTGAGCAAAGATTTACGGAAATCAATCAATGAAAGTGTGAATGCACTTCTGAAGGCAAGTGCAGAAGGAAAAGAATAAGCTTGAGAAACACCGTTCTAATTTGTGAACGGTGTTTTTTTTATATGGCTGTTTTCGTAAATCTTGCTGCTATGGATAAGCCCTCTTATTACATGGATGTAATGGCTAAAGCTAATAACCATAGACCAATTAAGCCCATCCCCAAGAACATAACGACAAATGCTAATATCTTGCCAAATAGACCAATATTCCTTTTAAACATAATGCAGGTGCCAATTATGACTCCGAAAAACCCTGCCGTAATCCAATAAGTATCTGCTAACACAAGGTTAAAATCTGCTAATCGCTCTGTAAGATAACTGTATAAAAAGGTAACTTGGTAGAAAAAAGATAAAACTAAAAGGACATACCATACTTTAATCTTGTTCATTTGCTCCCCCTGTTTCAATAATAAACTGTAATTATTTCCGATATATTACATTAATAGCAACATACTTTAAGAAAAGTGTCTATAAGGATTGTTGTTTTTTAATAGGTTCTGTCAAGCGGTTCTCTTTGATACCCGCTGACGTCTATGTAAAATAAGAATAGTCTCCGGAATGACAATTCATCAACACTTTTTCATTTTATTACGGCCATACAAAAGGCAGATGACTATCTCATTATAAAATTACCAAAATAAACCGATTGTGCTTAAATATGCTAGTGTCATATAATCAAAGGCGTATGATAAATCAGAAACGGGGTTAATTAATGAAGAAAATTTCACTGCTATTGCTGGCCTTTTTGATCGCGCTGTCTTTCTCGCCAAATCTATCATTTGCCGCTCAAGACCAGAACTTTGAGTCAGACCTGAATGCCTATTTAAAAGAATTGTCTGCTGTCCGGGGATTTGATGTGACAAAAGAAGATATCGAAATGTCTCTGTCACAATATGATGAAGAGCTTGCAGATTTTAAAAATATTGCCGAATTGAAGGATTATCAAGGGGAAGCTATTGCCGCTGATTACAGCAACCTTGATGGACTTTTGAGCGATTATGATTTAACGATGGATGAGCTGAAATCCCTTTTGAAGGATAACGGAGAAAGTCTTGATGATTATGTGTTTGTCAGCGACTTGGATGATGCTGTTTCTTTTTATGGAGATTCTGAAGATGGCCCTGTAATGGACGAGGCATTTTTCAAAGAAATCCTCTCTTCCATGAAGGATGAAATCGGCTTAACAGACGGAGAGCTTCAAAATATTAGCGAACATTTTGCTGCACTCGATGAGAAGTTATCTACGCCTGAAGCAACTGCGAAGTTTGAAGAACTTGGAACAAGGATGGAAGAGTTCGACCAATTTGAAACATTGGACCAGCTTTCTCCACAGCAGGTAAAAGAATTTCTTTCCATATATGATGAAATGTTTTCAATGCTTGAGCTGAAGGCAGATTTCCACCTTGTAAAGGGAGGAAAAGAAACTCCTTTAACTCTTTGGGATCTGTTAAATATGGACGAATTGACGAATGCCAATTTAAAGGTAAGTATTTATGACCTTTCCGGAAAGCTTTTGGCTGACCTGGTTATCACCGGTGATATGGTAGACTCAACTACAGTTAAGGATATCGGGAAAGATGTCTCTACAGCAGCCGTTAAAGTAAAAGAAGCTGTGAAGGCTGAGCCTAAGAAGGCAGAGTCTATGAAAACAGCTTCTAAGAAAGCGAAGAAGCTAAAATCGGCTGTCATGCATACCGAAAAAGGCGGAAAACTGCCTAAAACAGCTGGAAACTATGTATCTAACGTTATCCTTGGATTAGCCATGATTTTATCAGGCTTCATGCTTTACAGAACATACAGAAGGTCTGCTTGATGAAAAAGAAAGGACTCCTGATTGCTGCGCTGCTGCTGATTGTGTTAGGGATTGCTTTTACCTCAACAAATGCTTATACGTTTGCAAAAGGATATTTTCTATACAAGATGGACAGCAAGGCTGAACCTGCGAGTAAGCCGGCAGCAGTTCCTGAAGCTTCCGTTAAACAGAATGTTGCACCAGAGCTTTACCCTGTTCGGCCGAAGCAAGGGGAAGAGATGGGCACATTGTACATTCCTAAGCTGAAGGCGAGCCTGCCAATTTACCACGGAACTGATGAGGATGAATTGAAAAAGGGAGTCGGGCATTACGCGAAAAGTGTCCTTCCCGGCGAAAATGACAATTCAGTCCTCTCGGGCCACCGCGATACCGTTTTCCGCAGACTTGGCGAAGTGGGAGTAGGCGATTTATTAATTGTAAAAACGTCTGCCGGTAAGTTTACCTATAAGGTGCGGAAGGTGAGAATCGTAGATAAAAATGACCGGACCGTGATTGTACCAAAGCCCAGGGCGACACTGACAGTCAGCACCTGCTATCCTTTTTCATATATTGGATCTGCACCGCAGCGCTATATCCTGATTGCCTACCTGCTGCATAATTGATGCACCTCAAATTTTGAGGTGTATTTTTTTGTGCGGTTTAGAGGCGGGAAAGGGGATTCGCTCGAATCAAGGCTGATTTGGCTCGAATCACGTGTGATTTCGCTCTAATCGAAGAGGATTTGGCTCGAATCAAGGCTGATTCGAACTTATTATCCAAATAAATGGAAATTTACTATTGGGAAGGAGTCGTTTTTAAGAGGGTTGACCCTCTTAGAGAGTATTTTACAAGATAAGAGTATCTAATGTTTAGCCCGTTAACAAAAAAGGTCCAGATTCTTAAGGAGTTTAAGACCGAGGCGAGTCATTTTTGGTGAAACACAGTGATAGAGGAGGATTTTCTGAAGATAGAGTACTGGTTCAATAGTGTTTTACCAGAAGAGAGTATCAAATTGCTGCATAAATGATGCACCTCATTTGCACCTCATTTGAGGTGTTTTTTTTTGTGGTTTAAAGGCGGGAAAGGGGATTCGCTCGAATCAAGGCTGATTTGGCTCGAATCACGTGTGATTTCGCTCTAATCAGGAGGGGTTTGGCTCGAATCACGTGTGATTTCGCTCTAATCAGGAGGGATTTGGCTCGAATCAAGGCTGATTCGAACTTATTATCCAAATAAATGGAAATTCACTATTGAGAAAGGAGTCGTTTTTAAGAGGGTTGACCCTCTTAGAGAGTGTTTTACAAGATAAGAGTATCTAATGTTTAGCCCGTTAACAAAAAAGGCCCAGCTTCTTAAGGGATTTAAGAACGAAGTGAGTCATTTTTGGTGAAACACAGTGATAGAGGAGGATTTTCTGAAGATAGAGTACTGGTTCAATAGTGTTTTACCAGAAGAGAGTATCCAAATCTTTCACATGTTGAAAAATGCTCAATTTTGCGGGTTTCGGCATTTGGCTCGAATCATTCCGGATTTGGCTCTAATGGATTAGGGTTTCGCTCTAATCAGGGGACATTTCGCTTGAATGAAAGGCGATTTGGACTTATTATCCATATTTTTGGAAATGAAAGAACGGATTTTTACAGAAATGCCTGATTTTCAGGAGGAGTTTCATATATATACATAGAAATATTTGTGAATCTATTAAAAAGGAGTGGTGTTTTGGTCATAAAAGAGAGAGTTGTCCCCATTTATAATGAAAAACTGGAGGCTTTGCTCAGGAGACTGCCGCAGGGTCATGCTAAACGCCAGGATATTGCTGACGAATTGGCAAAAAGGCAGGCGGGATTTCGCGGAGAGCAGTCGCTCGATTATCACCTCAGTTTTTTGCCGAAAGATTACTGCATCCTTCATGATCTTAGGCTGTCAGATCAAGATCGGTTCTTTCAGATTGACACATTAATAATAACACCATCATTTATCTTGATCCTTGAAGTGAAGAACTTCTCGGGCACGCTGTTTTTTGATACAGCTTTTCACCAGCTGATCCGGACATTGAATGGAAAGGAGGAGGCTTTTCCAGACCCCGTTTTACAGGTGAAACGGCAGCAGCGCCAACTTAGTGCCTGGCTGGAATCTAAAAAATTTATTTCTATCCCTATTGAAGCGCTGGTCGTAGTGGCAAGTCCTTATACGATAATTAAAGGAAATCATGAACTGCAGCGAGTTGTGACGCACAGCGGAAATTTTGAAAACCTGATGAACAAGCTCGAAAAGAAACATACTGAAGACGTTTTATCTAAAAAGGAAATGAGGAAACTTTCCAATCTTCTCCTGAGAAATCATACACCGAGTGACATTAACATCCTTCAGCGGTTTTACCTTTCAAAAAAAGACCTCTTACCAGGTGTCTGGTGCCCATGCTGTGAAGCTCTGAGCATGATTAGAGCTTGGGGCGGCAGGTGGATATGCAATCAATGCCAGCAAACCTCTACGGATGCCCATATTCAGGCACTTCAGGATTATATCCTCCTCTTTGGGCCCGTCATAACTGGCCCTCGAATCCGAGAATTTCTCCGCCTGCCTTCAAAATCTGTCACCACTAAACTAATTAAATCATTAAACCTGCCGTCAACCGGAACAACGAAGGACCGTATATACCATCTAAATTAAAACTTTCCTCCCTGTGTTTCGGTTTCCTGTTGTATACTCAAGATGAAGAAATAAGTAAATATTTGATATATTTAGTCAATTGATTACTATTGGGGTGTAAAAAACTATGTCATTTTCTATTTGTACAACATGCGGTGTTCAATACCTTCAAAAACTGGGGGAAATCAAAAGCTGTCTGATTTGTAATGAAGAGAGACAATATGTAAATCCTGCGGGACAGTCTTGGACAACATTAGAAGCTATGCGTGAGGTATATTCAAACAGCATATTGCATGAAGAGAAACATTTATATAGTATTACAACAAAACCCGAATTTGCGATTGGTCAAACAGCCTATCTTATTCAAGATCAGGGTTTTAATGTGTTATGGGATTGTATTACATATTTAGATGAAAAGACGGTTGGAAAAATAAATGGTTTGGGTGGAATTCAAGCAATTGCCCTGTCTCATCCGCATTATTATTCTTCACAAGTTGAATGGGCCGAGACATTCAATGCACCTATTTACATCCATGAAGACGATAAGGAGTGGGTAGCACGTCCAAGTAACAAAATCATTTTTTGGTCGGGAGAGTCTTTTGAATTAACAAATGGCATTACTTTAAATCGTCTTGGAGGCCATTTTAAAGGAGGAACTGTTTTACACTGGGAAGGCGGAAACGATAATAAAGGTATTCTGCTAACAGGTGATATTATTCAAGTAGCTGCCGACCGCCAGTGGGTGAGTTTCATGTACAGTTATCCTAACCTGATTCCACTTCCAGCCAGTAAAGTAAGAGAGATGGCGGACAAAGTAAAAGGGCTGCCATTCAACCGTATTTATAATGCTTTTCACCGAGTCGTGTCAGAGCATGCGGACCTTGCTGTTCAGAAGTCAGCAGATCGTTATATAAAAGCACTGCAGGGAACACTTTTTAATACATAAAGTCCAATGCCAGTATACTAAAAAAAATGGCTGTTTTCGTAAACTTTGTTGTTAATAAAAAAAATAAAAGGTCTCTAGATATGACTGACACCTTTAAACGATATTACGAGGATTTAAGCTTGTTTTGCACGAAAACTTTTAGTTGCAATAACAGAACTCAGTGCGGAAAAACACAACAAAAAAAACGCAAGAAACCCATAAGCTATTCCTTCGAAGCCCCTTACCTCTATATATCCATAGAAAAACAATACAATAGACGTACAAGCTGTCAAAATACTTGGCAAAAGCCTTACAACTAACGATAAATTAAGTTTTTTAAACCACCAAGTTAGAAGTAATACTAAAAAACCTGGGACAACAGCTACCAAAAAAGGCATTCCAATCATCATTATAATTACCTCCAGCCATTATTAACTGCATAGTGTCATTTTAACATATATTGTAAATAGTGTTCTGGTAAAAAAAGCAACAATCTATACGAAAACGGCCAAAAAAATAGATAAGTTGGGGGCATGTTATACAAACATGCTCTTTTTTTTAGAAGTGAATCATTTTTTGACTTTGGCCCCAATATAACTGCACCTCGAATCTAAATATTAAATTCGCTTATCATGAATAACAAAGGACCGCAATACGATCTAACTTGATTCATCATCAATAGAAACCTCTGAATAAAACTCTTCCTCAACTTTCATCTCTGTTTCTTCCGGTGTCACCTGCTTGTCCGGCAAGTCATCCTTCGCCGCCTGCAGCTCAGCCATATCATCCTTCATTTGCTGTGTGAGCGCCTCTGGAAAAACTCCGGTTCCGTAAGTTGCCCCGATATTGAGGGCACCGCTTAATTCCTTGATGCCAAGCTGTGCAAAGTTATTGTTTTGCTCGTATTTATCGAGGTAAAACTTTTCAATATTGATTTCTTTGACAATCACCTGCTGTTTATCTTTTGTTGGGCCTTGCCCTTTATATTGCGAAAGTTCCGCGCTCATCTCATCAAGGCGGGAAAGGATATCTAGCTGTGTCCCGTGCAGCTGAATCATTTTCTCCTCCATGGCAAAAATCCGTTCATCCATTTCATTCAGATATTCATCATAATTTCTTGAGGCTTGTTCCATTTTTACCCGCTGCTCAATCGCATTCAGTTTGCTGGCCCATTCCCTGGGGGATTGTTCGAGGCGGTGAAGTCTTTTGTTAATATCCTGAAGTGAGCGGTCACCAGCGCCAGCCGTGCTGCCTGTTTCAGTCTTCTTCTCAGCATATTTCTTTCCAATTAGCAGGGGAGAGACCTTGTTTTCCAGCTTTAATAACCGGTCAACATGGACTTCAAGCGTATTGATTCTCCGTATCTGTGTTTCGAAGTCTGGTGTGTCTTCTCCGTTCTTTTTTTGGCTGAATAAGGGCATGTTATATCCTCGCTTTCTGATACGGAACTTACTCGATATTGACCCGCTCTTCCTCCATAAATTGTCTGTTATATGTTAAACGGAGAAGTCCGTTTTCGAATTTGGCAGTGATTAGATTCGATTCAGCCGGCTCCGGCAGGTCGATGATCCGCCGGAATCCATCCTGCGATCTTTCCTTTAAAAAGGCCTGGCCGGCAATCATTGAATTCATGCTTCCTCTCAGCAAAAGCCTTGCCCCGGAAACAGATACCTGAATATTCTCCTTCGTATACCCCGCAAGATCGGCAAGGATAATAACTTCCGTGTCTGTCACATAAATATCAACGGCTGGAAAATCACTGCGCGGCATGGGTGCTGCACCATTGTCAGGCGAGGGACCCTGCGGTGAACTCATGTCCATATTTTCCTTCATAAATTGGTTAAAGGAGGTCTGTTCAAAAACACCATTCCAAAAATCCGTCGTCTGGTATTTCTGGGCGAGCTCCATCCATTGCATCAGCTTATTAAAGTCCATGCTGCCACCTCCTTGCCTAGCCACTCTAAGGGCTTATAGGCTTCAAGCCCTTTTAATGCGTGATAAAAATCAAATCCCTGAATATAAATTGAAAAAAGGGGGGACTACCATGACAGGTGCTTCTATTAATATTAATATTTTTTTATTGAAAATTAATTCCTTTGAAAATGCTTCAGCGGTCAATATCGGACAAAATTTATTGGCAGACTGGAACAATTCAGATAAAAAAACACAAGGCTTTGGCCAAAACTTTGGAGACGACAGCGGATTTATCGGCACAAGAAGCGCAGTCGACGACAGAGACCTCATCGACAGCCCATCATCTTTTCAAAAAATCCCGCTACCTTGAATTAATTACATAGAAATCGGGACTAACCTGGCTGCAAAGAGATTAGTTCAAACAAAAACACTCCCTAAAACAGGGAGTGTTAAACCTGATAATATCCTAAAGCATCATAAAATACATTCAATAAAGTGGTTGGTGTATCCTTCATATATTTCCTTTTCTAGTTGATCTGCAGTAACATTTGGGATTTTTGAGTGAGCTACCAGCATTTTAGGAACTGATGGGAGTTCTTCTTTCGCTAACCATGAAGTATTTCCACAGCTGAGTTCGTATAATTGCTTTAGCACTGTGGGCATAGCTAGAAGCCATAGCGAAAAATTTTATATTTACATAAAATGGTAACCTGTGTAAAATAGAAATAATAAACAAATGCGATGAAGAGAAGAGTAAATAAAATCAATTCTTTCCAGAGAGCTCCGTTTGGTGAAAAGGAGTAAGTATGATTTATTGAATCAAGCCTCTGAGTATTATATCGGAACCTTTTAGGGGATGATGTGACGGGAGCTCCCGTTATAGAGCTAAGGTATAGGATTATTTTACCTAATAAGATTAATATGGCGACATATTAATAAACTGGGGTGGCACCACGATTAAAAAATCTCGTCCCCAAGACTTTAGTTAGCATAGAGTCTTGGGGACGAGATTTTTTTGTTGGGAAAATTAATAAATAACATTAAGTATCAATCATTCTTTTGAAGTCTTTATTTGTGCTGGGATAGGAGGATAAAGTGATGAGCTTAAAGAAAAAACTAGCTTCTTGGAAATATCCATCAATTTTATTATTAGGAATTGGAGTCTCAAATATCGGTGAATGGATATATTTCATATCTCTTAATTTAATGGTTTTGGATATGAATGGCTCACCACTTGCAGTCACAGGTCTTTATATTATAAAACCCTTGGCTACTCTATGTACTAACTTTTGGACAGGGAGTATGATTGATCGTTTAAACAAACGAAAATTAATGGTTTTTCTTGATGTATTCAGAGCTATATTTATAGCATTATTACCGTTCTTTTCGTCTATTGCTTTAATATACTTAATTGTATTTATCATAAATATGGCGAGTTCGGTGTTTGGTCCAACATCAATGACTTATATTACAAAATTAATTCCGAAAGAACAAAGAAAACAATTTAATTCCCTGCATAGTTTAGTGACATCAGGTGCATTTTTATTAGGTCCAGCAGTTGCAGGATTATTGTTTTTAATTGGTACACCAATAGTTGCAATTTATATAAATGCGGTTTCTTTATTTATATCAGGAATAATTACTTTAGTAATGCCTGATATAGAGAAACAAACAATTGTTACATCAACGAATGACAGAATATCATTCGAATTAGTAAAAAAGGATTGGTATATTGTTGCAGAATATAGCCGCCGCTACAGTTATATAATGTTGATTTACTTTTTATTTAGTTGTGTGATGGTTATTATGGCGAGTGCTGTTGATTCACTCGAAGCTGCTTTTGCCAAAGAGGTACTTTTTTTATCAGACAGTGAATATGGTTTTTTGGTCACGGTAGCAGGAGTTGGTATTGCTGTCGGAGCATTAATTAACTCCATCATTGTGAAAAAAATTCATACATCGGTATTAATTGGTCTAGGTTCGGTATTAGTCTCAACTGGTTACATTATATACGCATTTTCAAGTTCGTTTATTATTGCAGCAGTTGGTTTCTTTATTCTTGCCTTTTTTATCGCTTATGCCAATACTGGGTTTCTTACCTTCTATCAGAATAATATACCAGTTGATGTGATGGGACGGATTGGCAGTTTATATAGTCTAGTTCAAGCAATTTTAGTGATAACGGCAACTAGCATTATGGGAATGATGGCTCAGATTACTTCCATTCAGAATGTAGTGATTATAGGTGTTTTAGTTATGATGATATTATCCATCACTTTATGCATATTCAGTTTATTACCTTCAAAAAGTCAATTATACCATTCAGAATCTGTTGGAACTAAGGGTCTCTAATCCAGATGATAAAGAATAATGCATTGCTATCTTATTGAATTCACTCAATTAAATACAGTTTTTCTCACGAATACTCGCTTATTCGTAGGATTTCATAACCCTTGATATGTATTTAGCGATTAAATGAAATGAGTTCATGTCATTTTGGATTCGTGAAGGCATAAGGAGTTACATTTTACTCTACATTTTACCAAGTGATATACATGCTCCACGCCACTGCGCAATAAATAATTTCGTTTATGAAAGAAAGTACTTTACGAGAGATTTTATTTAGTGGCGGCAGTTTTCAACAATCAGATAATTAAATTGATTAAAAGAAGTGAAATTCTTTATGATCGATAATCATAACTTTAAAATTTGGATTGCCTTTCTAGTTTAAATTGCATTGACAAGAATCAAATTGAGTTATACAGTAAGTAGTAAGTGATAAGTAGTAAGTAGTAAGTAGTAAGTGTTAAATAATAATTTCAGGAGTGTTTTTATGAAGGATATACAGATTTCTCAAAGCTTTTTGTTGTTATCATTAAATGACAAAGGAGGGGTTTCTCCTCTCGGAAGCTTACGCATTCGCGCTTTTTTGATTGCAAGTGGAATTTTGGAACTTGCTTTAGAAGAGGTTATTTTAATTGAAGATGATCAGGTAATGGTAAAACAAGAATTACCAAGTAATAAAAAGTTTTTAAGTCCAATTTATAATGAAGTTCTTGCTGAAAGGTCACTTAACTTTAAAAAATTAGCAAGGAAATTAGTTACTAACCGTAGTCTTTTCAAAGATATGTTTAATTCAATTGGCGATTATTTAGTGGATATGGATATTGTCACTAAAAATAGTGGAGGCATTTTAGGTCATTCTAACCGCTATGCAGGTGGAGAAGAAACTAAGAAACAAATTGTTGAACAAATCCGTGCAGAGTTATTAGAAGTAGGAACAGTTACAAAAGATACAATTGCTTTGGCGAGTTTGTTACTGGGAAGCCATATCTTAAAGTATTATTTTAGTGAGTTTGAGGAAAAAGATCTTAATGAGAAACTATCTGAACTTCACGATGAAAAATTAAACAAAGAGATCTTTGCTCTAGTAGATAGAATATCACACACAATTACTACGATTATCGCGTCTGTCGGTTGATTTGGAGGGATTTTAGTGTCCAGAAGGCGGTCATTAGATGATATTCTGCAATCCGACTATTTATCTATAGGAGAACTAGCTCGAATTACAGATTCAAGATACAGCACCTTAAAACATTACACTGAGGCAGGCTTAATTCCATTTGAACAAAAAGAAGAAAATTTAACCCGACGGTACCCTAGAGAAGCTTCAGTTAAAAGAATTGAGACAATTAACAAGTTAAAAAAAACTGGGCTGTCAATTAAAGAGATTAGAGAATGGTTGGTCAATAATGAGGAATGAAATTAAAACTGCTTGATAAACTCTTTAGTATTATTCAACTCTCGAGCGCCTGTTGAGTAAAAAGATTTATTGCGTAATACAATACAGCTCAGTCATTTTAGGTTGGCTTAGTGAAGAAATATACTTACGTGTGCGTTCGTTGAACAAAGATTTGGCTGCTACGGCAGCCTTTTTTATTACTCCAACAGTCTTTATTTCGAATAAGAGAAGGACTGTATGAACTATTAATAGAATATAAGTAGCAAAATTACTCTGTGATATTAGGAGGAAAGGTTTCTTGAGAAGCATTCTTTTGTACACTTGTTTAGTTGTTTTAATAGCAAGTCTAATGTCTTGTCAAAAAAAAGAAGGCGAAATGCTTTTTGGGGAAATCTATACCGCTAACTATATAACAAAAATTGAAATTAAAGAAAAAAACGGTAAACGTAAAGAAAATAACCAGGCTTGAAGATATTAACAAATGGATAGACAGAGCAGGAAAAATAAAGTTTATCCGTGACCAGAATCAAGAAGAAAGAGAGCTGCTTTTAACATACGAAGGTTGCTTAGTCAAAGCTTACCGAAACGAAAAAGAAGTTGGTGACTTTATACTGTTAAAATTAAATGATGTGTACTACAAGGGAAATGTAAAATTTGATAAACAAGTAGAATCCCTATGTGAATAACCTTTCACTTTGCAGCAAACAGGTCAGTTAGTTTTAAGAAGGAATGGCCCTTAGAAAGCTGTCGCTAACTTGGCAGTATAGCTGAATAATATGGTAAAATTAACCATAAAATATATCCTATGGGGGGGGGAATATGGAATATGTTAGTTTTTTTGAATATAGGCATGTTTATGAAAAGGCTGAGAAAGCTTTCTTAGTACACAAAAATAAAATTAGAGAGCTTTTGCCAGAATCTGATGTTCAGCACGTCGGTAGTACAGCTGTACCTAATAGCCTTACAAAAGGTGATATAGATATACAGGTACGAGTTTCTCCAGAGCAATTCCTAAAGGCAGTTCAGACACTTTCAGCAGTTTATGAGCTTAATGAAGGCAGTGTAAAAACC
This sequence comes from Bacillus sp. OV322, assembly GCF_900112495.1. Taxonomy (GTDB): domain Bacteria; phylum Bacillota; class Bacilli; order Bacillales; family DSM-1321; genus Peribacillus. The sequence continues at coordinate 117,378 of NZ_FOMA01000004.1, read as the reverse complement.
GACTGGTTCAGGGCTTTTAAAGATGGTTCAACCGTTCCTCCTTTAGGAGTTCAATTAACTGTCATAGATTCTGAATATGATTTCTTTTGGAAATTTCGAGATGTATTATTACTAAATGATACTTACAGGCTGGAATATGATGAGTTAAAAAGAGAGTTTGAAGGGAAAGAAATGGATGAGTATAGGGAAGCTAAAAATGAGTTTTTCCAAAAATTAATGAACACTTCTGAATTTAATAAACTGTGACATAAGATTGTGAACAATTATACTTAAGCTAACGCGGCGAAAGAAGAAGAACAATTAATCGCTCCTAAGCATGAGGCCATATCAGGTTATTCCATTAAGAGGGAGCATTTGCTGGGTAAAGACTTTGCGTCAAACGGGCCAGATTTCCGGATAAAATAGTGTTTCTAAATCGGTGCTTTCGATATTATCTGATTAAGAATGGGGTATTGAAAATGAAATTTAAAGTTTACGATAATGCTCATGATTTTGAGAGAAAGATAGAGCCGATTTTATTGGAAAAGGAAGATATATTCAGTCTGTTTTTTGGTGTGCTACAAGCGATTAAAGCTGGTAATTATGAGAATCCATTTATGGCGGCAATTGAAGAGGACGGAAAAATATTAGCCCTTTTTCAAATGACTCCCCCGCATCCGTTAAATCTAATTTTTGTCGATGAAATCCGTTTAGAAGAAATAATAGAGTTCTTCATAAAAAATATGCTCGAACATGACATTGACTTTCGTTCGATTATCAGTTTGAAACCGTGGGCATATAAAGTCGCGAAGAAGTGGGAAATTAAAACCGATATGACTCATCGACTACTTATGGATCAGGGATTGTATCGATTAAATGAGGTAAATGAAACGCTTGAACATAGTCCTGGTAATTGGCGCTATGCAGAAGAAAATGATTCTTCACTTATCGAAAAGTGGTTCAACTTATTCGAAATTGATACCGGAATGCCGATTTCACCAATCGAACACGTGAAAAAACGTGTCGCAATGTTTTTAAAGGAACGTGAGGTTTTTCTTTGGGAGGATAAAGGAAAGATTGTATCTATGATGAAGAAGTCACGTCCGACAAAGAACGGTGTAACCGTTACTTTGGTATTTACGCCAAAGGAAAAGCGCAAAAATGGATATGCTAGGGCGCTTGTTGCGGCGGTTTCAAGAGAACTGCTCAAAGATTTCGATTTTTGCGTACTATACACAGATTTGATGAATCCTACATCAAATAAGATTTATAGGGAAATTGGCTATGAAAGGATTGCAGATTCTGTTCATTTAGGTTTTGATAAAGGCGAATAATTTTGTTTCAATAACTATTCAAATTTATAGCGGATATCAGGTGCAATTCCAGAATGAGAATTGCGCTCTTTCTAATGTATGGGGCCAGATAGTTGAAGAAGGATTAATGAATTTATATATAGAATAGAAATGTAGGTCTAAATATAAATCATTTAAATTTGATGGTACAAGGAGAGTTTAATGGGAATTAATTTTAATGAATTTTTCAGAGATGAGTTAACGATTAATGACATACAAAAAGCTATGGAAAATGGAGAAGTATCCTCAAAAGAGTTGGTAATGTATTACCTGTCTAGAATAGCAAAGTATGACCAAGACGGCCCGAAAATAAATTCTATTCTTGAAATAAACCCTGACGCAATATTCATTGCTGAAGCATTAGATTATGAAAGAGTAACAAAAGGTGTTAGAGGACCTTTACATGGTATTCCTGTTTTTATTAAAGACAATATTGAAACAAATGATTCAATGCATACAAGTGCAGGAACAATTGCACTTGAGAATAATATTAGTGGTAAAGACGCATTTCTTGTTAAAAAACTCCGTAAAGCAGGCGCAGTTATCTTAGGTAAGACGAATATGACAGAATTAGCTAATGGGATGTCTTCTGAAATGCAGGCTGGCTACAGTTCAAGAGGGGGACAAGTATTAAATCCATATGGGGATGTTGGTCTTTTTGTTGGTGGTTCAAGCTCAGGATCAGCAGTGGCGGTTGCTGCAAATTTTACCGTATTATCAGTAGGTACTGAGACAGATGCTTCTATTCTTAGTCCAGCTATTACAAACTCTGTGATTGGTATTAAACCTACTGTTGGTTTAGTTAGCCGCAGTGGGATTATTCCCTTTACATATTCTCAAGATACAGCAGGACCATTCGCAAGAACTGTTACAGACGCAGCAATTTTATTAGGAACTTTAGCTGGAGTTGATAAGCTTGATCCTGCTACACATAAAAATAAAGGAAGGTTGCAACAGGATTATACAGTTTATTTAGATTCTATGGGTCTTAAGGATGCGAAAATTGGAGTATTCAACAAAGCTTCTAATGATTATTATGAATCTGAAGAGTACGATGAGGAATTGTTTAAAAATGTCATTCAAACACTAAAAAATGAAGGCGCACAGGTCTTTGAAAATATAGAAATCCCCTCTTTTCATAGAGAATGGAGCTGGGGAGTGTCATTATATGAATTGAAACATAGCTTAGAAAATTATCTTTCAAAATTACCATCGAATACACCTGTACATTCTATTGCTGAATTAATTCAGTTTAACAAAAACATCGAAGCAAAAGCATTAAAGTACGGTCAAAATAAGTTGGAGCTAAGAGAAAGTTTCCCTAACACATTAAGAAATCCTGAATATTTGAATGCAAAATTAGAAGATTTGTATTTTTCCCAGGAACAAGGCATTGATTTTGCCTTAAAGACGTATGGTCTTGATGTGATTCTATTCCCTTCGTATATAGGTTCGACAATATGTGCGAAAGCTGGTTATCCTTCCATAGCTATACCTGCTGGATATATGAAAAATGGAATACCTTTTGGTTTCACTTTGGCAAGTACTGCTTTTAATGAAGGTGTTTTAATAAAAGTCGCTTATGCCTTTGAGCAGGCTACAAAGCATCGTAGAAGCCCAAACATAACATATTGATATACTTAAACTCTCTTTTTTTAAATCACTTTTAATCAAAACAAAAGGGTGCTTATCTACAAGAAAAATGATTCATTCTAAGGCATGTGATCTTCAACAAATGTGCGTGATTCTCGAATAAGATGCGCTTTTTTGAAAGAGAGCATCTTATTTAAGTAACATTCTAATAAACGAGGGATTTATGGTCATTCAAGAGGTAATTAAAGAATTAAATAATCAAGAAATAGCCCATTCAAGTGCCGTTGAGTATGAACAATTAAATGAGGCACTGTAAGTGAATTGTTTCTCCTGAGTACCAATTAACCCCAAGAATAGACAAAAGCAACTCCGCCCCACAAAAAAAGCTGCAGGATCAATTCCCGCAGCTTACACTGTTCTTTTCCTAGTGATCATCAAATAAACAACCATTGCGAGCAGAACCGAGATGGCGGCTGTGATATAGATGCTGCTGTAACCGAAAATGTGGCTGATTTGGCCAAAGGCCATCGCGCCGACTCCGACTCCGAGGTCGAAGAAGGAGAAGAAAGTGGCGTTGGCCATTCCTTTTCTGTTGCGCTCGGCGTTCTCGATGCTCCAGGCTTGGAGAGCGGGCTGGACCGAGCCGAATCCAAAGCCGTACAAAAAGGCGGCAATCAAAAGAATGGTTGTGTTAGGCAGCCAGGCGAGAAGGACCATGGCGATGACAATCAGTGCTGTGGCCGGAATGAACACGGCTCGGTGGCCTCTCGCGTCATACAATCTTCCTGCAAAGGTCCTTGTCAAAAGCAGGGCAATGGCATACACAAGGAAGTACCACTGAATCCCGGAGATGCCTTTCTCCGCTGTGTACAGTGGTAGAAAGGCTGCAATGCCGCCGAAGGTAACAGTGATGAAAAAAAGAAGGAGGGACGGCTTTAGCGCGCTTTTTTCATAAAAGTCCCACTTTACGGTTACGGTATCAACCGAGGCCTTTTCCACCTTTTTGTAGCGAATTTGAGAAGAAAGCAGCATGGCCATGAGACCGAGCCCAGCGCAGATAAAGAACAGTTCCTTAAAAGGCAATGTTCCTGATAGGGCGAGGCCAAGCGACGGGCCGAAAGCTAAAGCCAGGTTTCCGGATAAGCCGAAATATCCCATTCCTTCTCCGCGCCGTGTTACCGGAATCAGGTCAGTTGCGATCGTACCGGAGGCGGTAGTGGAGTAGCCCCAGCCCACTCCCTGGACAATCCGCATGGCAAACAGCATGAACATGCTGACCAGGAATCCAAAGGATCCGACAGAAACAACAAAAATCGCCAATCCAAGTATGTATACAAAACGTCTTCCTTTTGATTCCAGCGCATGTCCGGCAAAGGGACGGGTCAGCAGGGCAGAGAATGTGAAGATGCCGACAACAAAACCAATCAGCTGATCATTGCCGCCCAGATGCTCGACAAACAAGGGAATGGTCGGCAGTGTCATCTGAAAGCCGAGAAAAATAAAAAAATTGGCCAGGCAAATCAGGATAAAATCTCGTGTCCAAATTCTTTCCTTACGCTGTAAAGCTTCTTTTACTAATGGTTCACTCATGCTGGATTCACCCTCTATATACTAATGATGACTTTATTTTACAGGAAAAATACATAGCAGGCCATTGTTTAACATGATAAAAATTACGGAAATTGAAATATTTTTAGGACATGCAAAAGGAATGAACTTTTTAAAACAGCCGCTGTTAAGTCCATTCCTTCATTTTCTATTCAAAATCATCTATCAATCTTCGTTCTTTATTACCCGCGAATCATTGCTAAGTGATTGCAGGATATATATTTTGTCCTGTGACGCAAGAATTCTCCAAATACCGGCTTTAATACTCATTCTGTTTCACTCCTTATATTTTTTAGGAAATTGTAAAACCAGAAGAACTGCCTTTCATGTCTTATACCGCCATTTTATGTAAATGAAACACCCGAATTTGCTACAAATTTCGCACCATCGGCCAAGAAAAAGAACCAAGTTCACATATTCCTGACATATAGATATCAGGAGTGGAGATGGTTCTATATATAGATAATCATTTAAAAAATGCCGAGTGCTTTTTTCTTCTTCAAACGCTTTGGTGCATCTTTCAGGATGGATGTGCCTTCAATGACATACTGCGGATTTTCGCGAAATAGGAATTCCGTGTCTTTGCCAAGTTTCTTGCCGATCATATCATAAGCTTTGGATAATTGAAGGGCTTCCCGGCTGCCGTTATGGTTAGATGAGATGAAATGGGCAAGGTTGCAGTCAATCATTTGCAGGGCAAATCTTTGGATAGCCCGTTTGTGATCGCCCAGAATGCTGGAAGTGCCTATCATGGTCAGTGCACCCCTCCTGACAAGCTCATACAGCAGATCCGGCTGCTCCATAATCTGCGGATTGTGCTCTGGTCCGGCAAGTATGGGGATCAGCCCTTTTATTTGCAAATCGTACAAAAGCTGTTCGGTATACTTTGGCACATGGTCGGAAGGAAGCTCTAACAGCAGATACATTCCGTCATTCAGCGGCAAGATTTCACCTTTAACAAGATCAGCAATAAGATCTCCATATAGTTTCGTTTTCTGCCCCGGATAGACCGTCAAAGAAATGCCTTCCTCCAGCAATTCTGTATTCAAGCGTCCGGTATTCAGAAGAATATCATCTCTGAAATTATCATATTTGCCGTTTTTATGATGAGGGGTAGCAAACACTGCTGAAATGCCTGCGGCTGAAAATTTCCTGGCCATCTCCACACTATGCGACATACTTTCAGGACCATCGCCGCATCCTGGCAATATATGAGTGCTGATGTCGATCATACATTTAACCCTCCTTTCGTTAATAAATTGGTAGTTTAATCCTACCATAGAGGTAGTAAACGCTGAATCAATACTTTTCTTATAATTTCGACGGCATTATACAGAAAAAACACTGTGAAAATATTAAGATGGATGTTCTAACAGGTAATCTTTTACCAAAGAAGAGGGTTCAATAGTTAAAGAATAAAAGTGCTAATTCTAGGTATTTCGACATATCTGGTTTCAGGAAGAATAGACGGAGCTGATGCTGGTGGTGTATCATGTGCATTACCTGCACTTAATTATCCCTCTGCCTTTTTGAACGAGGATTAAAGAGATGGGTAAAACAAATATTAGCCCATACATTATTCATCTAAAAACCGTGTTTCTTCCTAATTATATTATTTCTCTTCCGCTCTTTAAAATTTCAAACCTGAGCTCTAGTTTAGAAGAATATATCCTTCATGAAATGCCGTGGAATATTAGGTGACCGCTTAAATAATTTGATACCTCACAATGAGAGAGTAAAGGTAAATTTACTGAAAAGGGATGACGCAAAGCTATAGGGAATTCTGTCAGGTTTCGACAAAATCAGTCAGCTGCCATCAAACCTTAAAGAAGAACAATTGATGTTAAGATTTTGGATGCACCCGAATCTATGATTAAGAGAAGAAAACAAGCCGTAACAGCAGCAATAGTTTTAGTGCACATATTACCATCGTGGCTAATTAAATATCAACCCAAGAAATGCCCTGGAAATCATCCAGGGCGTTTTTGTATTTTCGGATATCTACAGTAGTCGCCTTACAACAAATTTTGCATTGAAGATTTCCTTTTGTCTTTTTATTGAACGAAGACATTCATTTTATTCGATCGCATTACAGCAATTTTATTTGGATGCTGCCAAAGTTCCTGTCGATACAAGCGAGAAAAATGAGTATTATAGTGGATTTTTCCACAAACATGTTGTACACTATAACGAACAAAGTGATTTGTATAATTAATTTGAAAAATTTACAAAAATGTGTAGCCTTTTCATTGTTTTTGTTATTAAATGAATTACATCATTAACCAAATTTTGTTAGAAGTAATTAATATCGTGGATTGTATGATGGCAATTAGCTCGAGAATTTTTATATTTTCTGAACAGGAGGAAGCAATGGAAGAGACAATCAGTTTAAAAGAAATAGTTAGTGTTATCAAGAAACGGCTAGGCTTAATCCTAGTGGTTACAGGGCTTGCCGCAGTGGCAAGTGCAGCAGTCAGCTATTTTTATCTGACTCCTGTTTATGAGGCTACATCACAGATCTTAGTTAACGAGAATAAAGGTATAAGTTCACCCTATGAGTATAATCAGGTACAAACCAATCTGCAGCTTGTAAATACCTATAACGTGATCATTAAAAGTCCAGCTGTTCTTAATAAAGTAGTATCTAACCTAAATTTGGATGGTAATGGAAAATCACTTGGCAATAAGATTACAGTAGCGAGTGCGCAAAATACCCAAATCATGAACATTACCGTGGATGACCCTAATCCGGTAACAGCTGCAGAAATAGCTAACAACGTTGCCGAAGTTTTTCAGAAACAAGTTGTTAGTCTTATGAAGGTTGATAACGTAAAGATTCTTTCCAGAGCAGAAGTATCAGATTTTCCATCACCGGTTAAACCGAGACCGCTAATGAACATTGCGATTGCACTGGTAGTAGGTTTGATGGTATCAGTCGGGCTGACATTTCTCCTGGAGTACCTTGATAACACAATCAAGACCGAGCAGGATGTTGAAAGACTTCTGGAACTTCCTGTACTGGGAGTCATTACAACAATAAATGAGCAAGAAGATGTGGGTTCAAAATCGGAAAGAACGGCAAAGAGGAGAGGTGAAACCATTGGCTCCCAAAAAGAAGTTATTTGAACATAAGCGAAAGCTTGTTACAAGACTAAATCCCAAGTCCCCGATTTCTGAGCAATACCGGACCATCAGGACGAATATACAGTTTTCTTCTGTAGATAAAGAAATCCGGACACTAGTCGTGACATCTTCAGGGCCGACAGAAGGGAAATCAACAACAGTAGCGAACCTTGCAGTTGTATTTGCACAGCAGGGAAAATCTGTACTGCTGATTGATGCCGATCTCAGAAAACCTACTGCACATTATACGTTCAACTTAACAAATACCTTTGGATTAACAACGGTGCTGACAAAGCAAATGGAATTGAGAGAAGCAGCTGTTAAGACAAAGGAAAAGAACTTGTACATTTTAACTAGCGGCCCGATTCCGCCTAACCCGGCTGAACTTCTAGGTTCAAGAGCAATGGAAGAATTCATGGATGATGTGCAGGAAGAATTCGATATCATTTTATTTGATACACCACCATTGTTGACCGTTACCGATGCCCAAATACTAGCTAACCGCAGTGATGGAACGATATTAGTAGTCTCCAGCGGAAGGACCGAAAAGGATGCAGCACTTAAGGCAAAGGAAGCTCTAGTAACTGTTAATGCAACCATCTTAGGCATCGTACTAAACAATAAAAAGGTAAAAGAAGGCCAGTATTACTATTATTATGGAGGAAAGTAAAAGATATTAATCAGAAACTATTAAAAAATAAGCAATATGCTAGAGTGATTGATTAATTATAAAAATGTTAAAAGGAGGGATAGGTAAATGATTGACATACATTGTCATATACTTCCTGGTATTGATGATGGAGCAAAAACTATCGCAGACAGCCTGGATATGGCAAAGGTTGCCGTACAAGAAGGCATCACGTCAATCATTGCGACTCCTCATCATAAAAATGGAAGCTATGATAATACAAAAAAGGATATTTTAAGCAAAGTAAGAGAACTGAACGAAGTATTGAAAAACTCCTCTGTCCCTCTCACCATCCTGCCTGGCCAGGAAACAAGAATTTATGGTGAACTACTTGAAGATTATGACGCTGGTGACATTCTGCCATTGAATATCAGCAGTTCTTACCTATTCATTGAACTGCCTTCTGGGCATGTGCCGCGCTATACCGAACGCTTGCTTTACGACGTGCAAAATAAAGGATTGACCCCGATCATTGTACATCCAGAACGAAATCGGGAACTGATTCAAAACCCTGATATTCTATACCAGCTAGTAAAGAACGGCGCATTAACCCAAGTCACAGCCTCCAGCCTTGCTGGTTATTTCGGAAAAAACATTACAAAATTCTCTCATCAGCTTATTGAAGCAAATCTAACTCATTTCATTTCATCAGATGCCCACAATACGACCAACCGCAGCTTTAAACTAATGGAAGCGCTTGACGACGTTGAGAAGCAGTTCGGTGTGGATATGGTTTATTTCTTCCAGGAAAACGCAGAGCTAATAGTTCAGGGACAATCTGTTTATAAAGAAATCCCGGAAAAAATCACAAAGAAGAAATTTTTAGGCTTATTTTAAATATTAAATGTCAGGAAAAACCTGACCGGCGAAGCTTTCTGTCCGTTATCCAGGAAAGCACTCGGTTGTGCTGTGGGAAACACAGATTTCCTTAGACACGTTCGTCGTCAAGAGCATGATGTGAGGACGGGTTAGATGCCCATTTTTATTAATTATTCCACCATTATAAATATCTGATGATAGGTCATGTCATGACACGTGCATTATCATTGGATATTTATTTTGCGAAAAATCAAATGCCAAGGAGGAAAAACATGTGAGAAAGGTCAAAAAAGCCATCATACCGGCAGCCGGACTAGGGACCAGATTCTTGCCGGCAACAAAAGCGATGCCTAAGGAAATGCTGCCGATAGTAGACAAACCAACTATCCAGTACATCGTGGAGGAAGCAGTAGCATCTGGAATTGAAGAAATTATTATCGTGACAGGCAAGGGGAAACGGGCGATAGAGGATCACTTCGATCATGCCTGGGAGCTTGAACAAAATCTATTAGAAAAAGATAAGTTGGATATTTTAGAGAAGGTCCGCTACTCAAGCAATCTTGCTGACATACACTATATCCGTCAAAAAGAACCAAAAGGACTGGGGCATGCGGTATGGTGTGCACGGAATTTCATAGGTGATGAACCATTTGCTGTATTACTTGGTGACGATATTGTCCAAAGCAATACACCATGTTTACGCCAATTAATGGATCAGTATGATGAAACATTATCATCTATCATTGGTGTACAGACAGTGCATAGTGAAGAAACACATCGCTATGGGATCATCGATCCAGCAACAAAGGAGGGTCGCCGCTACCAAGTGAATCATTTTGTAGAAAAACCTAGTGTAGGTAATGCACCATCTAATCTAGCCATCATGGGCCGATATATTCTGACACCAGAAATATTCATGTTCCTTGACCGCCATGAAAAAGGTGCAGGCGGTGAAATACAGCTGACAGACGCCATTCAGCAGTTGAACCAAATTCAAAGGGTATTTGCTTATGACTTTGAAGGCAAAAGATACGATGTGGGAGAAAAAGCTGGTTTCGTAAAGACAACGATTGAATTCGCACTTCAAGATGAAGAAATAAGAAATGAAATTCTTTCATTCTTAGAGAAGAGTTTAACAATGTACGAAGTGAAAAATCCTAATTAAAGAGGGGTTGCAAGTGGCTTATAGACGCAGGTTACCACTGTTAGTGTTACTTGATTCCATTATTGTTATATTTTCTATTTTCGTCGGATACTTTATCCTCAACCCTTATATGGATATTTATACGGTCCCAATGGTTTGGATTAGTTCTATTACATTATTATGCAGCCATCATTTATTCGCTTCCATTTACCGTTTGTATCAGAAGGCCTGGGAGTATGCGAGTATAGGTGAATTGTTAGCCATTGCAAAGGCAGTTACCTTTTCTGCAGTAACCACTTCACTAGTCCAATTGCTAATTAATCATGATATTTACTTTAGAGTGTTAGGCTTAACCTGGATGATGCATATTATTTTCATTGGAGGGTCGAGGTTTTCTTGGAGAGTTCTTAGAGATCGTTATGTTACTTCATCTCCTAATAAAAAACGCACGCTAATAATAGGAGCCGGATCGGCAGGTACCATGATTGCCAGACAGCTGCTAAAGAGCACAAACACAGATTTATATCCTGTTGCTTTTGTGGATGATGATCCTAAAAAGTTAAAGTTGCAAATCTACAATATAAAGGTAGTAGGGGATACCTCAGAAATACCGAATCTAGTCGCGACGATGTCTATTGAGAATATTGTCATCGCAATTCCTTCGTTAAAAAGAAAGCAGCTGAAACGAATTTATGAACAATGCGCAAAGACAGGTGCGAATACAAAAACCATGCCAATGATTGAAGACCTTGCATCAGGGAATGTATCCATCAATCAAATTCGAGATGTCGAAGTCGAGGATTTACTTGGAAGAGAGCCAATAGAACTGGATTTGAGTACAATATCGAAGCAATTAACTGGAAAAACAGTATTGGTTACTGGTGCAGGCGGATCAATTGGATCAGAAATATGCCGTCAAATCTGTAAATTCAATCCAGATAAACTACTGTTGCTTGGCCACGGAGAGAACAGTATTTATTCAATTGATATGGAACTAAGGAATAAATATTGCGATACGATTAACTTTATTCCACTTATAGCAGATGTACAGGACCGTGTACGTATATTTGATGTTATGAGCGAGTATAAACCGGATGTAGTGTATCATGCAGCAGCGCATAAGCATGTACCATTAATGGAATATAACCCTATGGAAGCAGTGAAAAACAATATATTTGGTACTAAAAATGTAGCAGAGGCAGCTGACGCATTTGGAGTAAAAAGCTTTGTTATGATTTCTACAGATAAAGCTGTTAACCCGCCTAATGTAATGGGGGCAACAAAGCGAATTGCTGAAATGATTATTCAAAACCTCGCAAGAGAAAGCCAAACTAATTTCGTTGCTGTGCGGTTCGGGAACGTACTTGGCAGCAGGGGTTCTGTTATTCCCTTGTTTAAAAAACAAATCCAGGCAGGCGGTCCGGTCACAGTTACCCATCCGGATATGACCCGCTACTTCATGACTATTCCAGAAGCATCGAGGCTGGTCATTCAAGCTGGGTCATTAGCAAGAGGCGGAGAAATCTTTGTACTCGATATGGGAGAGCCCGTCAAAATCGTTGACCTTGCCCAAAACCTGATCACACTGTCAGGCTATTCTATAGAAGATATCGGCATTGAATTCTCAGGTATCCGACCAGGGGAGAAGATGTATGAAGAACTGCTCAACAAATATGAAGTACATCCGGAACAGGTATTTCCAAAGATACACATTGGAAAAGCAGCTGTTGTCGATGATCCAATCTTTTATGAGTTTATTGCCAGCTTGATAGATAAAGATAACGTGACTTTGAAGAAGCTGCTGGTGGAGATTGCGAATACGAAGGATGGGTTGAAAGAGGTAATGAGGGAAGCAGTTAGCTTTTCTTAGGTAACTTTTGCGCTTTATTAATCTACAAATATTAATATAAGTCAGTTTGTGGTATAGACGTTTGTTATGTTAGGTAACAATATTATTCACTTACTATAAAAAAACTTGTTTTAGGAAAATTTTACAAGTAGGTATTCTGTTAAAATGAAAGACTTATTATTAATTTTACTATTTTGCTTAGCCTTTTTATACAGGAAAACCTGATAAAAGATAAAATCATGTATGAGAGTATGCAACTTTTAATTTTTCGAAAAAGTTTACTCTTAGTTACTAATTGAAATCAACGATGAATATACTAAAGTGTTGTTTGTTCATGGCATTAGTGGTGGCAGCGATGAGGAGTAAGGAGATTGTCCGGTTTCTTTTAAATAATTAGTTTCCTCTCAGAAAAAGAACTGGGTTATAAACGTTTGAATGTTAAATAGGAAGAAACTCGGTAAAAGGTGAATTAGGAATGAATACCTATTTCGTATTTGCTTGCAGATTGAATAGATATTACGAGGTGGCTATCAAAAGTAGATAACAATTTTAGTGAGTTAGTAGTTGATTGGATTCTAATTAAGTACTATCAAACTAAATTATATCTTAATTGCTCTTAATCTAAAATTTGAGTAAAGCGAGGCTATTAAAATGATTGATACCGAATTAAGAAATATACCTTTTTCTCCGCCAGATGTCACCGATGCGGAGATTGAAGAAGTTGTAAAAGCAATAAAGTCTGGTTGGATTACTACGGGACCTAGAACTAAAGAATTTGAAAAAAGAATTGCCGAATATGTAGGTGTAAATAAAGCAGTTTGTTTAAATTCAGCAACAGCTGCTATGGAGTTAACTCTTCGCATATTAGGAATAGGGCAGGATGACGAGGTCATTACTTCAGCTTATACGTATACGGCATCTGCTTCAATTATAGAACATGTAGGAGCGAAAATTGTACTAGTTGATACAGCCCCGGATTCTTTTGAAATGGATTATGCAAAATTGGCTGATGCAATTACAGAAAAGACTAAGGCAATCATCCCAGTTGATATAGCAGGAAAGATGTGTAATTACGATACTATATATGAAATAGTAGAAAGTAAGAAAAGCCTGTTTAAGCCTAACAATGAAATTCAGTCGTTATTTAATAGAGTAATAGTTATGACGGATGCTGCTCATGCCTTTGGTGCTGAGAGAAAAGGATTGAAATGTGGGCAAGTTGCTGATTTTACTTGTTTCTCTTTTCATGCTGTAAAGAATCTTACAACTGCTGAAGGTGGAGCGGTTGTTTGGAGAAATGACAGTGGTCTAGATGATTTATGGCTATATAAGCAGTTCATGTTGTATAGCCTTCATGGCCAATCAAAAGATGCACTTGCTAAAACACAAAAAGGCGCATGGGAATATGACATTATTTATCCAGCATATAAGTGCAATATGACTGACATTATGGCCGGTTTTGGATTAATACAACTTAATAGATACCAAGAATTGTTGGAAAGACGTAGGGAGATTATTGAGATGTATAATCGAGCACTTTTACCATTAGGTATTCAAAGCTTGCGGCATTATTGTGAGGACTTTGCTTCCTCTGGTCATCTTTATTTAGTAAGAATACCTGGTATTAGTGAAGAACAGAGAAATGAAATTATTATTAAAATGGCTGAAGCTGGAGTTGCATGTAACGTCCATTATAAGCCATTACCAATGTTTACGGCTTATAAGAATTTAGGGTTTGATATTCAGGATTACCCAAATGCTTATAAGCAATATGTAAATGAAGTCACACTTCCGCTTCATACTCTATTGAGTGATGAGGATGTAAAATATGTAGTTGAGAATTTAAAAAAAGTACTTAGTGATGTTCAAGGTGGGTTACAAGGTGTATAAGAACTATTTTAAAAGAGTATTTGATTTTATCTTAGCTTTAGTAGCCATGCCATTTTGGTTTATTATTCTAGTGATTATAGGGCCGATCATTTACTTTCAAGATAAAGGGTCAATTTTTTATAATGCGCCCCGGCTCGGTAAGGGTGGAAAAGTATTTAAAATGTATAAATTCCGTTCCATGAAAATAAATGCTCCTGACCTAAGAAATGATGATGGATCAACTTTTAATGCAGAAGATGATCCTAGATTAACTAAGATCGGAAAGTTTATCCGTAAGACTAGCCTTGATGAAACACCACAGTTGTTAAACATTATTAAGGGTGATATGAGTATAATTGGTTCTAGACCTGACTTACCAGAACATCGTGAAATATATAAGGGTAACGAGGAAAGAAAGCTTGAAATTAGGCCAGGTGTTACGGGATATAATCAAGCATACTTTAGAAACACTGTGCCTTGGAAAGAAAGAATTCAAAATGATATTTACTATATCGATCATCTTTCTTGGTGGCTCGATATTAAGATATTTTTCAAAACAGCTAAATCTGTTCTGAAGCGTGAAGATGTATTTGTAACCAAAAAGAGTACGAAATCAAACAAAAATACGGGTTTAGGAATGTAAGGGGTGAGTTTTTTGGAAAATCTCAAAAATGCGGTAACCTTTAATGAATTGAATTGGGATACAGAATTTTTTGGTGTTACTTGTGCTAAAGCTATTCTGAATTTACCTCTTACATTATATGAATGGATTGAATTAAAGACTAGGTTTAAAGATTATGAGTTTATATCAATCATTAATAAAAACTCTGAACCTATTAATGCACAGTTGATTGGAAAAGACACATCAGCCTTTTTTGGAGATGTTAATATACAATTTGAGAAAAAACTAGTAGGAATAGATGAAAAACCAAAGAATGTAACTATACACCAAGCACTAGAAAAGAATGATCAAGTCATTGAAATAGCAGATTTCCAGTTCTCAAAATTCACAGAGGATCCTGAATTAGCCAAACGAGGTGGGAATCAAGTTTATCAACAATGGCTTATTAATTCTTTTGGAAAGGCTGACAAGTATTATGCATTGTCTAGTGATAAAAAAGGCGATATAAATGGTTTTTTATTATTTTCATATGTTGATAATTCATGTGTAATTGAACTAATTGCTGTATCTCGAAAAGAGACACAAGGCGGCATTGGTAGTGCTCTATTTAAGGTAGTTGAGTATGAAGCACATCAAAAAGGTTTTAACGTAATTAAAGTTGGTACGCAAGTTAGAAACTTGGGGGCTATTAACTTTTATCATAAAGTTGGCTGTAAACAGGTAGGATGTCATCAAGTTTATCATTTGTGGAATTTATAGTGTTGTTTTACTAAATTATATAAAGTGTGTGGCAGAAAACGAGGAGAGATATTTTTGAGATTACTATACATTGCGACTTCTTTTCCAGAGCCAGTTAAGGGGGCTACTATATATACAGATTTAGCTGAAGCATTAAATGAAGCTGGTAATGAGATCACAGTGGCTGTTTCTGAACAGGCGAGAAATAAGCAACATACAGAAATGAAGAAAGAACGTGGTTTTGATGTACTACGTATTGTGACGGGTAACTATTATGATGTAGGTTTTATAGAAAAAGGCATCACAACATTAAAAATACCAAGTTTTATGAAAAATGGAATTAAAAAGTTTTTAGAAAAAAAAGAGTTTGACCTTATTTTATTTGAATCGCCACCAGTTACAAATGCGGGCTTGGTTGCATGGGCAAAAAGAAAATTCAACTGCCCAGCATATCTAATGCTCAAAGATATATTCCCTCAAAATGCAGTAGATTTAGAGATTATAAGGGAAAAAGGTATATTACATCGATTTTTTATATCAAAGGAAAAAAAGTTATTACAAACTGCTGATTACATAGGGTGTATGTCTAATGCTAATTTGCAATACGTATTAAATCATAATTCATGGGTTAGCTCATCAAAGGTCGAGATATTTCCTAACACTAAAAAAATGACAAACAGTATAGATGTTAATGAATTTCGGATGAGAGAGCAGCTTGGGATTCCTAAAGAGCCTTGTGTTTTTTTATTTGGTGGAAATATGGGAAGACCACAGTATATTGATCTTTTATGCAAGGTTATTGAAGGGTGCAAAAATGAGAAAGACATGTACTTTCTTTTTATTGGTAGAGGAACTGATAGATATAAATTAGAGCAGACAATAATGGAAAAGGATATTGACAATGCTCTTGTAATTGAAAATCTACCAAGAACTGAGTATGAACAGATAACAAAAGAATGTGATGTTGGATTGATTGTATTAGATCCACGATTCTCTATACCAAATTATCCTTCACGTATCCTATCGTATTTGGAGTACGCCAAACCAGTGCTGGCAGCTACAGATAAAGTGACTGACTTAAAAGAGCTAATTGAAGAAGCGGAATGTGGTGAGTGGGTTTGGTCAGGAGATATAGAAACTTTTATAAATAAGGCTAAGGAAATGTCCAAATCAAAACGATTGAATTTGATGGGGGCTAATGGTCGTAAGTATTTAGAAGAAAATTTCAATGTAAATCGTTCTGTTGAGATACTAGAGAGCCATTTTAAAAAGTGAGGTATAGAGCATGTTTAAAGATAAAACATTATTAATTACTGGAGGAACAGGATCCTTCGGTAATGCTGTCATGGAAAAATTCTTAGAAAGTGATATAAAAGAAATTCGAATTTTTTCACGTGATGAAAAAAAGCAAGATGATATGCGTAAATTGTATAAAAACGAAAAATTAAAGTTTTATATTGGAGATGTAAGGGATTTAGCAAGTGTGAAAAATGGAATGCACGGAGTTGATTACATTTTTCATGCTGCTGCACTGAAACAAGTACCATCATGTGAATTCTTCCCATTGGAAGCAGTAAAAACGAATATTCTAGGGACTGATAATGTTTTAACAGCTGCTATTGATTATGAAGTACAAAAGGTAATTTGCCTATCAACTGATAAAGCGGCATATCCAATCAATGCAATGGGAGTTTCGAAAGCAATGATGGAAAAGGTTTTTGTTGCAAAGTCAAAAACAGTATCACCAGAAAAAACACTTATCTGTGGTACGAGATACGGTAATGTAATGGCATCCCGTGGGTCAGTCATTCCATTATTTATTGAGCAGATTAAAAGTGGAGATCCTTTAACGGTTACAGATCCTAATATGACAAGGTTCTTAATGAGTCTAGAAGAAGCAGTCCAGCTAGTTGTTTTTGCATTCCAAAATGCTGAGGCGGGAGATATTATGGTTCAAAAATCTCCGGCTAGTACAATTGGTGACCTTGCTCAAGCAGTAAAGGAGCTCTTTAATGTAAACAATGAAATAAAAATTATTGGAACTCGTCATGGTGAAAAACGCTATGAAACACTTCTTACAAAAGAAGAATATGTAAAGGCAGAAGATTTACCTGGCTTTTACAGGGTTCCTGCTGATCAAAGGGATCTTAACTATGATAAATATTTTGCTGAGGGTGATCAAAAACTTACTACTGTAGCGGAATATAATTCTGACAATACACAAATTCTTACAGTTGAGCAGATTAAAGAAAAACTACTTGAATTAGATTATGTGAAGAATGAGCTAAAGGAATGGAATAAAAAAGTTAATGTAATGAGCTAAGGTGGTACGTAAATCATGAAAATTCTTGTAACAGGTGCAAAAGGTTTTGTGGGAAAAAATCTTATTGCTGAACTTAAAAATAAGGGTTATGACGATATATTTGAGTTTGCTAGGGAAAGTGAACCTTTTCTACTTGAAAAGTATACAAAAGAATGTGATTTTGTCTTTCATTTAGCTGGTGTAAACAGACCAGAAGATGAAGATGAATTTATGGAAGGTAATTATGGCTTTACTTCTCATTTACTAGAGCTATTAATGAAAAATAATAATAAAGCTCCTGTTCTTCTTACTTCTTCTATACAAGCAGAAAAGACTAATCCTTACGGAAAAAGTAAGAAGGCTGGAGAAGATTTATTGTTTAATTATTATTATGAGACAGATGTAAATGTGTATGTATATCGACTATCAAACTTATTTGGTAAATGGAGCAAACCTAACTATAATACTGTGGTAGCAACATTTTGTCATAATATAGCAAGAGGTTTAGATATTCAAATAAACAATCCAGATGCAGAACTAGAACTTTGTTATATAGATGATGTATTAGATGAATTTATAAGAGCTTTAGAGGGAAATCCCACAACACAAAATGATTTCTGTATTGTACCAGTGACACAAAATATTAAACTCGGAGAATTGGCTAACCTTATAAAGAGTTTCAAAGAGTGTAGAACAAATTTAGATATTCCTAATATGGAAAATGCTTTAACTAAGAAACTTTATAGTACTTATTTAAGTTTTTTACCTAAAGACCAGTTCTCGTATGATCTTAAAATGAATCGCGACCATAGAGGATCTTTTACAGAATTTATGAGAACACCTGAAAGAGGGCAAGTATCTGTAAATGTTTCAACGCCTGGGATTACAAAAGGAAACCATTGGCATCATACTAAAAACGAGAAATTTTTAGTTGTTAGTGGAGAAGGTTTAATTCGCTTTAGAAAGATAGGTTCTGAAGAAATTATTGAATATAGAGTTAGTGGGGAAAAGTTTCAGGTTGTGGATATTCCTACTGGCTATACACACTCAATTGTAAACGTAGGAGAGAGAGAGCTCGTAACAGTAATGTGGGCAAATGAATGTTTTGATTCAGAAAAGCCGGACACTTACTTCGTGGAGGTATAATAAATGAAGAAATTAAAAGTCATGACAGTTGTTGGAACTAGACCTGAGATTATTAGATTGTCAGCTGTAATAAATAAATTAGAAGAATCAAGTGCGATTGAACATACACTTGTTCATACGGGACAAAATCATGATTATGAGTTGAACGAAGTGTTTTTTATAGACTTTAATTTAAAAAAACCGGACTATTTTCTTAATGCAGCTACCGGGACAGCAGTAGAAACAATTGGAAATATACTGGTTAAAATAGATCCTATTATGGAGGAAGTCAAACCAGATGCATTTTTAGTGCTTGGAGATACGAATAGCTGTTTATGTGCAATTGCAGCAAAAAGACGACTTATTCCTATATTCCACATGGAAGCAGGAAATAGATGCTTTGACCAAAGAGTACCGGAAGAAACTAATAGAAAAATTGTAGATCATACAGCAGATATTAATTTAACCTATAGTGATATCGCAAGAGAGTGTCTTCTTAGAGAGGGATTTCCTTCAGATAGAATTATTAAAACTGGAAGCCCTATGTTTGAAGTTCTTAACTCTAGAAAAGACGATATAGAGGGTTCGGATGTATTAGAAAGATTAGACCTAAAAGAAGGTAATTACTTTGTAGTATCAGCTCATAGAGAGGAAAATATTAGTTCAGAAGTCAATTTCCTAGATTTAGTTGATAGTTTAAATGCGATTGCAGAAAAATATAATATGCCAGTAATTTTGAGTACTCATCCAAGGACTAGAAAAATGATTGAGATTAAAGGCGTTGAGTTCAATCCTTTAGTTAAAACTCTGAAGCCTTTAGGGTTTAATGATTATGTTAAACTCCAAATTAAGGCGAAAGCAGTATTAAGTGATAGCGGAACAATTAGTGAGGAATCTTCAATTCTTGGGTTTAGAGCACTTAATATTAGACAAACTCATGAAAGACCAGAGGCAATGGAAGAAGCAGCAGTTATGATGGTTGGATTAAGGAAAGAGAGAGTCTTACAAGGAATGGAAATATTAAAAACACAAGAAAATGGCACATTAAAGCTTGTAAGCGATTATAGTATGCCTAATGTATCCGATAAGGTTCTGAGAATAATATTATCATATACTGATTATGTGAATAGAGTTGTCTGGGGGAAAACCCAGTGAAAGTATTACAGATAAATTCCGTATGTGGAATAGGAAGTACAGGAAGAATTGCAACTGATATACATGCAATCTTAAAAGAACAAGGTCACAAAAGCTATATAGCTTTTGGAAGAGAGAATCCGATAAATTGTGATAGTGCCCTCAGAATAGGTAATAAATATGATAATTATAAACATGTAACTATAACAAGGATATTTGATAGACATGGGTTCGGATCTAAAAGAGTAACTAGGGATTTTATTACTGTGTTAAAGACACTTAATCCGGATGTTATTCATTTGCATAATATTCATGGATACTATTTAAATATAGAACTTTTCTTTGAATACTTAAAAGAATCTAACAAACCTGTAATATGGACACTCCATGATTGTTGGAGTTTCACAGGCCATTGTACTTATTTTGATGATATAGGTTGTAATAAATGGATGTCTTTATGCCATAGTTGCCCGCAGAAAAAATCATATCCAAGTAGTATGTTATTAGATAATTCAAAACAGAATTTTAAAATTAAAAAAGAAATTTTTACTGATGTTAAAAACCTAAAAATAGTAACTGTTTCTAAATGGTTGAGAAGTGTAGTCGAGAAATCCTTTTTAAACGAGTATCCTATTAAAGTAATTGAAAACGGGATTGATTTAAATATATTTAAACCAGTTTATAGTGATTTTAAAACAAAATATAATATTGAAAATCAATATGTATTACTTGGAGTAGCTAGTGAATGGGAAGAGAGGAAAGGACTTAGGTACTTTTTAAAGTTGTCTGAAAATCTAGAAGACAATTATAAAATTGTTCTAGTTGGTTTGAACAAAGAACAGATTAATACTTTGCCTAAAAATATTATTGGTTTGCCCAAGACTAATAATATTCAAGAATTAATTGGTATATACTCATCTGCAGATATTTATCTAAATTTAAGTGTTGAAGAAACAATGGGGTTAACTACGGTTGAAGCTTTAGCATGTGGTACCCCTGTAATCGTTTTTAATGCAACAGCTTTACCAGAAATTGTAGATCAGAACTGTGGATTGGTGGTAGATAAAGGAGATATATCAATGCTTAAAGAAGCTATTTTTACGCTAAAATCTGAAGCAATCACAAAAAATTCTTGTATTAATAGGGCTAAATTATATGAGAAAAATAAAAAATATAATCAATATATAAATTTGTACACCGAGTCTTTGTTGTGAATTTATATTTGGATTTGGGGAAATTTTAGATGAGGGGAATAATTGTCCTAGCAAGTTTATGTATAGCAAACTTAAATTATGTTTTGTATAATTCATTAGGATTGAATCCGATAGAAAAAAGTAGTATCAGAATAATATCTATATCCTTATTATTATTTTCGATTTTAATACAAAAAAACGCTATAAAAATAAGACCTATTGATTTGGTTTGGTTTTTCTTTAGCATGACTGCACTTTTTGGGTTTAGTTTCAATGATAAAATTTTTAACTTCAGTTATTTATTATTAGTAATTATAGTTTCAAGAAGTATTTCTATCGATAAATATTATAAATATTTTAATTATTTTAACCTTTTTGTTGCATTCCTTCTAATAATATTTCTACAATTAGGAATTACCCAAAATGTCGAACAGATTATTGGGGATAGAGTAAGAAGTACATTTGGATTTAATAATGTAAATGCATTTTCTAATTTAGAGTATTCTATATTAATGGTCTATTTATTATCAAGGAAAACTATCAAATTAACTCATATCATTATTAATTTAATTGTTTTAACTTTTATTTTTAACTATACAGATACTAGAAGTGTACTATATAGTATTTTAATTTTTTTATTATTTTATTTTATTCTAAGAAGTTTCATGAAGGAAAATTTAAAATACAAAAATGTATTAAAAGGTTTTATTACCATTATTTGTATAATCCCTTTAGTTTTATCTGTAGTTTCTCCATTTCTTTTAAAAAACTATCCAATATTAGATAAAATTTTTAGTCTGAGATTAACTTTAAATACATTTTATTTAGAAACTAATACCATGAAAACCTTTTTGTTAGGGGGGACAACGGAAAGAGACGTTGATAACGGTTATTTATTATTATTGTGCTCAATGGGTATTACTTTCTTTATCTTTAGTTTAGTGTTAATTGTTAAATCACTAAATATCTTAATTGATGCAGCTGATAGTAAATCTGTTTCATTTATTATTAGTTTTTTGTATTACAATGCCTTGGAGTCTTTATTAGTAAGACCCGAATTATTTATTGGTTTATTATTTTGGATGTTAATCTATAAGACGGCAACTGAGAAAAGAGATAGAGGGAAAGCTTTAGTATAAAAATACTATAATAATCGGATTAAACTATTTATTTAGTGTAACATATAGTATTTGTGTCTTTACCTGAGAATAATACCTAGTACCATATTTTAATAACAAAGATCCTATTAAGAGAGGTAACAAGGATGGTCCTTTTTATATGTAGTACACCATACCATATATATAACGCGGTTAGCTTGGTAAATACTATATATAGTGATAGTGAGAAAGACTTATATATACTTGACCATTCCGCAAGTAATTATGAAATATATTTGAATTTAAAGGGAGAAAAAATATTCGATAACATCCTTTTTTTGAGAACAAAGAATTTAACTGGAGGAGGAAGCAGCATTCCTTTGATCCGTTATTACAATTCTTTTAAACATTTATTAAATTCAAGATATGTAACCAATCAGATTTTTAATGACAAAGTTTATGATAGTATCTTTATTTCTTCCCCGGATATCCCTAGTCAATTAATATATTACTTTTATAAAAATAAAACTAATGCTACTCAACTATTTATGTATGAGGATGGAACATTTGCTTATAGTTATTTTGATTTTCAATTTAATTTTTTTAAAAAACTTTTTATAAAGGTTATTTTTGGAAGAGACATAATGAATGAACATACTGGGGTATATGTTTACAGACCAGAATTTTTACAAACTAATAAAATGGTCAAAATAAATAAACTGCCTTCTATAAATAAAAAAGATATTAATATTAAGAACCTATTAAATAAAATAATGAATTATCAAGACTCTTATCAGAGGGAATTAGATAAACCATATATATTTTTTGATCAAGCTTTTCAGTTTAATTCGAGTATGAATCGAGGGAAGCAGCTTTTACAGTTTATAATAACAAAGACAGAATCAGATAAAGTAACTGTAAAGTTACACCCTAGAACAGTTAAGAGTACATATGAAAACTTATGTAAGGTTACTAATTTACCGATACCATTTGAATTATTTGAGCTTAATAATGAAGTTGAGGAAAAAGTATTAATTTCAATAAGTTCTACTGCCTGTTTAAACCCTAAAATAGTATATGATGAAGAACCTTATGTAATATTGTTGTTCAAGTTACTGGATAATTCTATACAGCAACCATTAAATAGTACATTTTATGATATAGTTTTTAAGGTGAAGAATAGTTATAGAGATATAAATAAGTTTTTCATACCTGAAACAATTGAAGAATTAGAAAATATTCTTAATGTATTAGAGAGCAACAAGGAATAGTGCCTGGTTTTAAGACTTTCTCATAATTATTGGTAAAACCAAGATTATATAAAAAATAGGAATGTTAATATGTATATATAAATAAAGAAGTGTGGGATTATAATTTTTTATCAGGAAAATAACCCTATAAACAAGGTTATGCAGAAAGAAAGTTTGGACGATGGTAGTTGGCTAATCAAACCTATAAATAAGGTTATGTGAATAATCGATGTATTCTGTTGTAGAAAGAATCAGGTGAATGTACCGTGGATTTAACCTTAATGAAAGTAAAAAAAAATGCTCATACTATTAAACATTAAGATTCATCATCACCTTTTGTGATTTAACATAAAAATTGGAAAATATTTTGATATAGGTATTTCCACAAGCCAAGATTGTGATTGATAAGTACCATGTAGAAAGCCCAGTTTACCCTGTGAATAGCAATGAAAACCTCAAAGATTGGCAAAAGGAACGACTCAATAAACTCCTTGAAGACCATGAAAATTTATTTTATGTGTTTTTCCTAAAAAACGTTTTCGTGACTTTTACCAATCGAATGATTTTGAGACGCCGCTCAGTTATTTAAGCTTAAAAATAACAAACACCGCCATCACAAACAATGATGAAGAGACATAAAAAATAATTAAAGTCTTATAATATTATTTACTATTAACAGCATTTTTGAAGAAAATGGGTTGAGAATTAAATGAAAAGTAAATTATTAAAAAATGATACGTTATCAAATATTACTTCTTTAGGAGCTGCAACTTTAACTAATGCATTATTGTCTTTCTTAATCGGTGTATTAACAAGGAATATCCTTGGACCTGAACAATATGGGTATTGGGTTTCTGTTACATTGATATTTACTTTTACTCCCTTATTTCATTTAGGAACCTTAAATGCAATGAATAGGCAGGTGCCATTTTTCCTAGCAAGAAATGATTTGAAAAAAGTCCAAGAAATTAGAGAGTCAGTTTTTTCTTTTTTATTTACAGTACCTATTTATATAATTGTATTATTATTATTTACAAGTATATTTATGTCTTTTTCAGATATACCTAATGAATATAAATCTGGATTATTCCTAGTAACGGTAATTGTGTTTTTTAGTTATCTATCAAATTATGTTGAAATGTATTTTAAGTCTCAACAGGATTTTAAAAAAACTTCAAAGTTAGTTTCCATTAGAAGTATTACACAGTCTGTGTTAACTTTATCATTTGTAGTCTGGTTTGGCTACTTAGGCATGTATTTAGGCATGTTACTTGCCTTAATAATACAGGTGTTTATAGCTAGAAAGGTAATTCCATTTAAAAGAAAAAAAGGTAATTCAAGTAATTTCAAGGAATTAATTAAGGTTGGATTCCCAATACTGTTAGTCGGGATTGTTTGGGGTATAACGATTGCATCAGATAGATTTATAATAACTATATTTATGACTCCACAAGACTTAGGAAACTATAGTGTAGGAATGTTTGTATTTAGTACTGTAATGCTCTTTCCGCAAGTTTTAGATCAAATTTTCTACCCTGAAATTGTAAGTCTGGTTAGTAAAAACAAAGTTATTGAAGTGAAAAAACTTTATTTCAAGGTAAATAAAATTTTGGCATTAATAATGCTAGGAATAGTTATATGTGGGTACTTTTTATTGCCATATTTTATTAAATGGTATATGCCAGAGTATAATGAAGGTATTAAAACTGCACAAATACTACTCTTTGGAGTCTACCCCCTAACATTAGTCGGAATAGCGGCCAATTACTTTAATTCTACAGATAATCAAAAAGTATATGTTTCTATCCAATTATTTTGTATATTGTTAAATGTTATATTAAGTATTGTATTTCTGCATTACGTTTATTCGATTAGTTCAGTTGCTTTAGCAACTTCTATATCATTTTTTATTTATTGTATTTTAATGAATATCGTTTTTCTAATAAAAATAAGAAAACAAATAAATTCTGAAAAAATATCGTAATATTTAAGATGGTTTTATGATAAACAAAAAAAACAAGTGGTAAAATGGAGTGATTGTTTGTGAATATATTAGCAGTTATCCCTGCAAGAGGTGGTTCCAAAGGTATACCACGAAAAAATGTTAGATTGATGAATGGAAAACCTTTAATATCCTATTCAATTGAAAATGCTAAATCGTGTGAATGGATTACAGATGTAGTAATAACAACTGATGACGAAGAAATTATAGGTATTGCTAAATTAAATACTGTTGCCTATGTTGAAAGGTTAAAAGAATTAGCAGAAGATAACGTTACTTTGGATCCAGTTATCTATGACGCAGTACTCAAAATGGAAAAAGAAAAAAATATAGGATATGACTTTATCGTAACGCTTCAACCAACTTCTCCATTGTTAAAAAGTTCTACTTTAAATAATGCCATTGAAAGCTTTATAAACAGTGGGATGGATACTTATATAAGTGCTGTTAATATTCCACATTTATCATGGTCGGCAAATGAAAGTGGATATTTCCCTAATTATGAAGAACGAGTAAATAGACAACAGCTACCTCCTAACTATATTGAAACAGGTGCCTTTTTTATTACAAAAAGAGAATATGTTAAACCAAATAGTCGTATGGGACAGGACGTTTCTATTTTTGAGGTTCCTGAAGAAGAATCTGTGGATATTGATACTAAAAGTGATTGGTTAATTTGTGAAAATGCTTTGAAAAGGAAAAGAATTATATTTCGTGTTGATGGATACAAGGAGCTAGGTATGGGACATATATATCATTGTCTAACCTTAGCCTATAATTTGACAGGTCATGAAATAATGTTTGTTACAAAAGAAAAATGTACAGAAGGGGTAAATAAGATTAAAAGTAGTTATATGCCTTATACCCTAATTAATTCTGATGAGGAGTTCTTTGATTTTTTAGTTGAATGGGATGCAGATATAGTTGTTAATGACTGCCTGGATACTGATGAAAATTACATTCAAAAATTAAAAAAAATTGTAAGTAAAGTCATAACTATAGAAGATTTGGGTGAAGGTGCTGAGTATGCCGATGCTGTAATTAATGCCCTTTATAATAAGGAGAAGAAATTATCTAACGAATATTATGGGGAAAGCTATGTTTGTCTTAGGGATGAATTCCTGATTAATAAGCCTAAAACATTCTCTAAAGAAGTAAAAAACATTTTGGTAATATTTGGAGGTACGGATCCTTCGAACTTAACCAAAAAAATATATCATTTCGCTACAAAAATAAACAAGAATAATCCAAGGTTTGAATTTAATTTTATTACCGGCAAAGGATATAACAGTGAGGATAATGGTATTTATACCCTTGAAGATAAAAAAATATTTGTCCTTAACGATGTTAAAAGGGTAAGTGATTATATGATAAATGCTGATATAGCATTTACCTCACAAGGTAGAACTGTATTTGAATTGGCATCATTAGGAATTCCTTCTATTGTCTTATCTCAAAATGAAAGAGAACAATTGCATACCTTTGCCCAAATGCAAAATGGATTTATGAATTTAGGACTAGGAAAAAATATATCTATCGGGACTATTGAGTCCACCTTTAAATGGTTGGTAGAAGCACATCAGATTAGGCATGAAATGAGAGAGCTAATGTTGAGACATGATTTGAAAAAAGGGATAAAAAGAGTGATTGATATAATTTTAAAGGAGGACTAAGATAATGAATACAATTATTGAACGAGCTAAAGATGATAAATTTGTTTTAATAGCTGAGATAGGTGTAAATTACTATGACATAGCTAAAAAAATGCAGATTTCTGTAATGGAAGCAGCAAAACTAATGGTAAAGGAAGCCAAAAAGGCAGGTATTCATGCTGTGAAATTCCAAACATATAAAGCTGAAACATTAGCTGCTAAGGAATCGCCTTCCTACTGGGATACAAATGAAGAAGCCACCACTTCACAGTTTGAACTCTTTAAAAAATTTGATAGCTTTACTTATGAAGACTATAAAGAAATAGCTCAATATTGTAATGATTTAGGAATTGAGTTTTTATCAACTGCATTTGATATAGAATCAGCTGACTACCTTTATGATTTAATGAATGTTTATAAAATATCCTCCTCAGATTTAAATAATATACCGTTTGTTGAGTATCAGGCTAAGAAAGGTAAGCCTATACTTTTATCGGTTGGAGCTGCAAATGTAGAAGAAATTGATCAAACCATTTCAACGATTAGAGAGCATAATGATCAGTCTATTGTTTTAATGCACTGTGTACTAGAATACCCAACTCCTTGTAGTCATGCTAACCTTAATAAGATAGTTAGCTTAAAGAACAGATATCCAGATGTAATTATTGGTTATTCTGACCATACAAAACCCGATGTTGATGCAGATATAGTTAAAACGGCCTTTAATTTAGGAGCAAATGTAGTAGAGAAACATTTTACGCTGGATAAAACTTTACCTGGTAATGACCATTATCATGCGATGGACCCTAGTGATGCGAAAAAGATAGTTCAAGGTATTGAGTTTATTCAAAAAATTAGAGGATCGTATGAGATTAATTACCTTGAATCAGAATTAACTTCTAGACAGAATGCTAGAAGATCTTTAGTTGCAGCATATTCTATTAAAAAGGGCCAGATTATTACTAACGAAATGCTTACTTTTAAAAGACCTGGTACAGGTATTTCACCTGCAGATATAAAGAATGTTATTGGGAAAGTAGCTGTAATGGATATATCAGAAGACTCAATTCTTCAGTATGAAATGATTAAGGAATAACCCTTCGTTATTTATAGAAGAAATTGCTTGTTGAATATTAAAAAATTATAAGAGAAATAATATTTCATTTTATATTTAAAGTTTTTTTAATTGGAAGGGAGGTAAATTTATGAACATACTAGTAACCGGCGGTGCCGGATATATAGGCTCACATACCTGTATTGCTCTTTTAGAAGCAGGATATTCAGTCATTATTGCCGATAACCTTTCTAACAGTAAGAGTGAGATTGTTATAAAAATTATGGAAATAACTGAAAAAGAAGTAACTTTTTACGAGATTGATGTAACAGATGCTGAAGCTGTTGATAATATTTTTAGAAATTCCAAGATTGATGGAGTTATTCATTTTGCAGGATTTAAGGCAGTAGGTGAGTCTACAGAGAAACCTCTGGATTATTATTATAATAACATCGTAAGTACAATGGTTCTTATAAAAGCTTGCCAGAAATTTGGTGTAAATCGTTTTGTCTTTAGCTCATCAGCAACAGTTTACGGGGATAATAAAGTTCCATTTGTAGAGTCAATGGACTTGTTGCTAACGACTAATCCCTATGGTGAAACAAAAGCTATGAGTGAGCGAATTTTAATCGATATAGCAAAGGCAAATCCAGCTCTTTCGGTATCAATTCTTAGATATTTCAACCCAGTAGGAGCTCATGAGAGCGGTTTAATTGGTGAAGCTCCTAATGGTATCCCCAATAATCTTTTGCCATATGTATCTCAAGTAGCAAAAGGTAAACTTGAGAAATTACGTGTGTTTGGTAACGACTACCCAACAGTGGATGGAACAGGGGTTCGAGATTATATTCATGTAGTTGATCTTGCTGAGGGGCATGTTGCAGCATTAGATAATCTTAAAGAAGGTGCTCATGTTTATAACTTGGGAACTGGTCAAGGTACCAGCGTCCTAGAGTTAGTGAAAGCTTTTGAAGAAGCTAATGGTATTAAAGTTCCTTATATAATAGTGGATTGCAGACCTGGAGATATTGCTTCATGCTATGCAGACACTTCAAAAGCAAAGCGGGAACTAGGCTGGACGGCGAAACGTGATATTATCGCCATGTGCAGAGATGCTTGGCGTTTTGAGAAGAATAATAAAGAATTACAGAATTCTAAATAAGATTATTTCCCGCTAGGCCTAATAGCTTGGCGGGCTTTTTTGTTTTTCGTTTTTGATAAGTTAGTTTTGACCCACTTTTATAAGTTTTGATTACATTAAAAGTGAACCTTTGATTTCCAATTCTGTAAGCCCGTATTCAAACAACGCATATAAAATGAAAGGCACCTCGGGTACGATAAACGTATCTAATTAAAGGAGGTGCTTTTCCATGCCTCCACAAAAACTTACCATCGTCCCTGTTACATTGCATATCAAAAAAGAAAATATTCTTACTGCGAATGCAGCCACACTTTCCCCCGATCCTGTTTGCACGGTCAAAGCAGCCGGCATAGAAGTCTCCTTCTTCCATGGCGTGGGTGAGCATATCTATTTTTGACACCCCTAAATTTCCGAAAGTTGACGGTATTGCCTGTGCCTGTCCATAATTAGTCGAATATAATGTCCATATTTATATCTAAACATTTCGACATTAATTTCATATAACTTTTGACCTGTCATCAACGGTGCTAAAATACCCAATATCAGCGGTTTAAAATTCCCCAATAATAACAGATAATTGTCTAATCACTTAAGAGGGTTGGAGTGTTTGAGACGATGCTGAAGACTGGGGAATTTTTTATGATAAGAGAATTACATCAAAAAGGATGGACAAAAACAGCTATAGCTGAAGAGACAGGGTTTGATCGTAAAATAGTAAGTAAATACATAAATCAAGATCAATTACCTCAATCATCTAAGCGTAAAGTTAGGGAGAGTAAATTAGCAACATTTAAGCCTTATCTTCTTCAAAGGATTCAAGAGGGAACAACAAATTGCATGGTGCTATTTGAGGAAATTCAAGCCATGGGATACGAGGGAAAAACAACTATCCTCCGAGAGTTTATAAAACCCTATCGGGTTCAACCGAAAAAACAAGCCACTGTACGATTTGAAACAACACCAGGAAAACAAGCTCAGATGGATTGGGCGGATGTAGGTATGTATGAAGTAGATGGTAAGCTTCAAAAAGTTTATGCATTCATCATGGTTTTAAGTTATTCCAGAATGAAGTATGTGGAGTTTACAACAGATATGAAATTAGAAACTCTGATGAAATGCCACATGAATGCCTTCGCATACTTTAACGGTCTACCGGAACAGATTCTCTATGACAATATGAAAACAGTCGTCACGAAGCATAGTCCAGTAGAGATTCGATTTAATAGAACGTTTGAAGATTTTCTAGCCTATTATGGAATCATCCCAAAAGCATGTAAACCTCATCGTCCACAAACCAAGGGGAAAGTGGTAAGAACGGTTCTATATGTAAAGAATAATTTCTTCCAAAGAAAACATGAACCTACAATATACGCCTTAAATCATGATATCCGTATATGGCTTGATCAAACAGCGAATCAAAAGAAGAATCAAACAACTAATGAACCACCGGTTCAACGCCTACAACACGAACAAAGGTTTCTTCAGACTTGGGGAACAAAACCCCTCTTCCCGACTAGTCATTGGGAGATACGTGAAGTAAGCCGGGATTGTTTCATCTCTTATTTAGGCAAAAAGTATTTCGTCCCTTTCCGGTATGCGGGATATAAAGTAAAGGTTAAAGTAACCTTGGATCATCAAATTGAAATCTATGATGAGAAGGAGTGCTTGGCTCAACACCCTATTTTAACGGGTAAAACGAGTGTTCATGTGAAGCTAGAGCATTATGAAGGATTACACAAAACAGGAAAAGAGCAGGAACATGAGAATCCCACTGGTTTGGCGGCCAAAGATTCTGGAACTGTCCCTACTCCTATTGTTGAAACACGTTCTCTAGCTTCTTATGCTGCTCTGGAAGAAGGTGATTCAATATGAAAAACCAACTCGAAGAGCAGCTAGAGAATCTTGGTTGGCAGGAAATAGCCAACCAATTAGATGATCTTTTAGAGAACGCTTCTAGAAATAATGTATCATATTTTGATTTTTAGCACACTCTTGTTTTGAGAGAAACTGAAGCTAGACAGGGGAATCTCCTGTCCAACAGGATGAAGAGCGCCAAGCTTCCTTACATGAAGAACATCCATGATTTTGAGTATACGTTTCAGCCTAGTGTAAGTGAACAGCGTGTGAAGGAAACCTTGACTTGTAGGTACATCGCAAATGGGAAAAATAGGATTCTATTTGGTCCACCAGGTGTAGGAAAAACCCATTTAGCAATATCCTTTGCCGTAGAAGCTATTACACAAGGATACACTGCGTTATTTTTAACAGCTGATGAAGTGGTATCAGAATGCCGAAAGGCAGAATCAAAAGGAACTCTCCATCGCTTAGTTAACAAATGGAGCCGCCTCAATTTACTCCTCATAGACGAGGTAGGATATTTTCCATTTGATGAACTAACAGCCAATATCTTTTTTCAGGTGGTGTCCAAACGATATGAAAATGGGGCTATGATCTTAACATCTAATAAATCATTTATTGAATGGGGAAAAGTATTTGGGGATGATGTTTTAGCTACAGCGATTCTAGATCGACTCCTTCATCACTCTGTCACTTTTAATATCAAAGGAGAGTCCTATCGCCTCAAAGAAAAGAAAAAGGCTGGAATGTTCCCAGCCAAAGTAACTGAGTAACCGATATAAATGGGGACTTTTATTCCGATGACAATGGGGAAAAATAAACCGGCGTTGACATGACCAACAAAATTAGATATAGAGGATTTTCTCAGCCGACTTTTTATCGACATAGATAAAGTAATGAGTGGGAAAAATCTTTTGATTAACAACTTCGAATTTTGTAAATTCTAGTAACAAAGGATTCTCTTGTAATGTTTGTGTGTTGCTAACATTATTGCCACAAATTCTAAATCGTTTTCCTGTTTTTGTGTCAAGTCACAAAAAGTGATAATAATTCTTTATTATTGACATTATCAGTAAGGTGAGGTAAATTATCAATAAAATTCTTTATAAAGAACGATATTTCAACAATATAGTTTAAACTTTTTGAAGCCCATCTAAAATTTTCTTACCTACATCTTCTATTCTGTACTTTTAAAAATATTTAAGTTATAAACAATAAAATAAGAATAAGAATACAGGGAGAATAACAATGGAAAATAGTTTTAATCTGGAAAAAGAATTATTTCCAAATGAATTAAAGTTATTACTAGAAATTTTAGCTATGGAAAAAGAAGAAATAGATGATTACTTTTCAAGTTATTCTTTTAAGGAGATTGATTGGAAGCTATTTCTTCAATTAACTATGCATCATCGTGTTTATCCCGTCATTTATTCAAAATTAAAAATGTTAGATGATAAACTGATACCCCAATTTGTTGTTCAAACTTTATACCAAGAATATCATAAGAACACATTTAGCATGCTTGCGCTATGCGGGGAAATGGAACGAATAAGTAAATTATTTACCGAGAACCACATTTCTACCCTATTTTTAAAAGGGCCAGTAATCGCTGCCGATATTTACGGAGATATTTCATTAAGAACATCTAAGGATTTAGATATTTTTATTCCGATAGATTCCCTTCAAAAAGCAGATAAACTTCTTCTAAGTTCTGGGTATGAAAAAAAGTTAGAACCGTATATCTTAAATGAATGGAAATGGAGAATACACCACATCGTTTATTACCATCCTGCAAGAAATATTCAGCTTGAAATTCATTGGAGACTGAATCCATTTCCTTCGAGTGAACCTAAATTTAAAGAACTCTGGAAAAGAAAAAGAGTAAGTACAATAACTAGCCACCCAGTTAATTTTTTAGGAAAAGAGGATTTATTTTTATTTCTTATTTCTCATGGTTCCAGACATGCTTGGTTTCGTCTTCGCTGGCTTTTAGATATTGATAAGTTGGTAAGAGGCGGAATCAATCTTAACAA
Source organism: Bacillus sp. OV322 (assembly GCF_900112495.1). Lineage (GTDB taxonomy): Bacteria > Bacillota > Bacilli > Bacillales > DSM-1321 > Peribacillus. Next base: position 84,154 of record NZ_FOMA01000004.1, on the reverse strand, counting down.
GGTGAACATACTTTTAAAAAACTACCAAATTCTCCATCTAGTTGGGCAAGCACTAATTTTATCTTCGCTCCTATTAAAAACTCCAACTAATGAAGATATGAACCTATTGATTGTTAAAAGTCGTTCAAAGGAATTAGCATATAAGGCACTACCTTTTATAAAAGATATTTTGCCATTAGACATCACCATGTCCAGCATTTACTATAAACGATATCGTTTATCCTTAAATTCAAAAAATCTGCAGAAAATATATTCAATAATGGTTTTGTTTTATCCTAGTTCTGCTGATGCAATGACATTGAGGTTACCTAAAACCCTTCATTTTTTATATTTTCCATTGCGTCCATTTTTATGGGCAATTAGAAAATCAAGAACAAATGCGGGAATTTCTCGAAATTAAATGATAATAATATGTGCGGAATATTTCTAATAGAAATTAAACTAAATTACCAAAGAGTTTAAGGTGTACTTATAAAATATATTATTAACTAAGTAAATCATAGCAAAATATTACAAAAGACATCTTAATTCCAACGCTTTAGTTTTAAATATTGACACATTTCTTAAAATAGAGTATTTTTACATTAAATAGTTCTTTATTAAGAACATTTTGTGTTCATGATTATTCTTTCAAGAAAGTTGGAATAATCTTAAATTGTTACAATGGGGGATAAGATGAGTGCTATTACGGGTGTCTTTCATTTAGGCAGGGGGGTTTTGAATGATCAATACGGCCATGTTTTAATGAGGGGTTTTTTGAGATATCCTGCCGATCAAATCGGGACTTGGCATTCTGACAAAGTTTTTCTGGGCTGCCATGCTCAGTGGATTACTGCTGAGTCTGTGGGTGAGGTGCTGCCGTATTATGATTCTGAAAGGCAGTGTGCCATTACTGCAGATGCTATTATCGACAACAGAAGTGAATTGTTTGGAAGGCTGCAGGTTGAAGCATCGGAGCAGACATCCATGACAGACAGTGAAATCATTCTTCTTTCTTACTATAAATGGGGAGAGGATGCTCCGAAGTTTTTGGTTGGTGATTTTGCTTTTATGATATGGGATCAGAAGAATCATACGCTGTTTGGTGCCAGAGATTTTTCGGGAAGCAGGACCCTTTACTATCATGAAAATTCTGAAAATTTAGCCTTTTGTTCTACGATTGACCCGCTGTTGTCACTTCCATATGTTCAGAAAAAACTCAACGAAGATTGGCTTGCAGATTATTTGGCGGTTTCTGGCATGATAGATGCTGTCGATTCTTCACTGACTCCTTATCAAACGGTAAAGCAAGTGCCTCCTTCACACAGTATTACAATAGAAAAAAATAAAGTATATGTTAAAAGATATTCATACTTAACTCAAGGTAAGCGGCTAAAGCTAAGTTCTGATGAAGAATATGTAGAAGCGTTTCAGAGTGTTTTTCAGGAAGCGGTAAATTCGCGGTTAAGAACTAATCGAAATGTCGGTTCACAGCTAAGCGGAGGCCTAGATTCTGGTGCCGTTGTAGGCTTTGCTGCTAGAAAGCTGCAAAGCGAGGGAAAGCCGCTCCATACATTCAGCTATTTTCCTCCCGATGATTTTAAAGACTTTACACCCAAATACTTATTGGCAGATGAGCGGCCCTATATCAAATCTACTGTCGAGTATGTGGGGGGGATTACCGATCATTATGATAACTTTACGGGGAGAGATTCCTACTCAGAAATTGATGATTTTCTAGACGTTCTGGAAATGCCTTATAAATTTTTCGAGAACTCATTTTGGTTAAAAGGCATGTTTGAAAACGCCTATAAAGAAAACATAGGGGTTTTGCTGAATGGTGACCGTGGCAACTTCTCCGTGTCCTGGGGTTTCCCCTTAGAATATTATTCTATTCTATTAAAAGGGTTGAAATGGATTCGTCTTAATCAAGAGTTGCTTCAGTATCAAAGATGTGTTGGCGGCGGCTCAAGAAAGCGGAATCTGCAATATATTGCGAGGATTGCTTTTCCGATAATAGATCGGGTCAAGCCCGATAGCACATCCTACAAAATACCTTCATTAATTAACCCTGCATTTGCTGAAAGAACTAAAGTGTATTCTAAATTTAACGAATATGGAATAGATCAATCAGGCTGGTATTCCAATACAAACATCTTTTTTGAAAGAAAAAAGCACTTTGAAGACATTTTCCAGTGGAATGCAGGAAACACACTAACATCCAAGCTTTCTTTAAGATACTCGTTATGGAAACGTGATCCTACCAATGATTTGCGTGTCATCCGCTTCTGTTTATCACTTCCGGAAAACCAATATGTTCAGAAAGGCATAGACCGGGCATTGATTAGAAGGGGTACAGAAAATTATTTACCGGACAAAATCAGAATGAATCAGCGCATTCGAGGGGTGCAGGGTGCTGATTGGGTGCACAGGATGATTCCGAAGTGGGATTTAATTAAAAATGAACTCCAGCAGATTGGTTCCGATGATTGTGCAATGGAATATTTAGATGGACAAACCATTAAGACAGCGTTATCAAAACTGAAAGACGTACCAAGTCCAGAAGCCGCAACAGACCCGAATCTTAAATTTTTAATGAGAAGTTTAATAGTGGGAAGGTTTCTTAAAAGGTTTGATTAAAGGAGGTGATTACAATGAAAAAGGTTTGGACAAAACCTGTATTGGAAGTCTTGGATGTTAATAAGACCATGCTGGGGACTAGTGGTGATTACACTGATGCTGCTTTTCCAGAAAATACCCCAAGAGGAAAAATAACATTTAGAAGTTAATTAACCTATGTAAAATAGAACTAATCAAATTATCGTAACAAGTCCCTATACCATATAGGGGCTTTATAAAAAAAATCAGCCGTTATATTTGAATGGGAGCGAGTTAGTGATGATTAGTACTCTATCGAAAACCATATATAAAGCTTTCGGATTAACCCTTTCAAGTGATATTCATCTGCCTGAACTGCCTCTACGTAAGCTGGATGTTGAATATCAGTCTGATGTCGTCATTGAAGAAGCTGAGCTGTATGACATGTGGTCTGCACACTCTGAACCAGGAGATGATTTTGTCATCAAGCAAAATTTGGTGATGTACCATTTGGACGAAAAAGCCATATTCCTCGTTCAGGATGGAAACAAAATATTCTATTCTCCATTTGAAGGCAGCCACGAGCGTGAGATTCGCCTATACTTGCTTGGCACCTGTATGGGGGCCATTTTATTGCAGCGGGAAATCATGCCTATTCACGGAAGTGCAATCGCGATAAACGGAAAGGCTTATGCTATTGTTGGTGATTCTGGTGCAGGGAAATCCACTCTCGCTTCGGCCTTAATGAAGAGAGGATATCGATTGCTGAGTGATGATGTGATTCCGGTCACATTGAATGATAACCATCAACCAATTGTCACACCTTCCTATCCGCAGCAGAAATTATGGCTTGATAGCCTGAAGCATTTTGGTATGAAATCCACCCGGTATCAGCCGCTTATTGTCAGGGAAGATAAATTTGCAGTTCCTGTTCCCTCACAGTTTGCTGCTGAATCCTTGCCGCTTGCTGGTGTGTTTGAATTGGTTACTGATGACAGTGATGCGATAGAAATACAGCAGTTTTTAGGTTTAGAGCGATTTTATAAGCTGTTTTATCATACGTACCGGAATTTCTTTATTCAGCGTTCCGGTTTAATGGAGTGGCATTTTAATCTTTGTACAAAAATGATTAATCAATTCGGCTTTTATCAGCTGCGGCGACCAGTAAATCGTTTTACGGCAAATGACTTAGCAGACATGATCGTAAAAACAATACATGGCGGAGGGAAAAGATCATGATTCGTACTCATTCATTCACAAAAGAAAGTATGGTTAGCCAAAGTCCAGGGAACATCGTCAGCAATATGGATGGAGAAAAAGTGATGTTAAGCATTGAAAAGGGCAAGTATTATAATCTTGGGGTATTAGGCGGAGAAATTTGGGATCGTATAAAAGAGCCAATATCCCTTCAAGATTTGTGCAGTAATCTAACCTCCCAGTATGATGTTACCCCCGACGAATGTGAACATCAAGTCACTGCCTTTTTAAAACAAATGCTAGATGAAGAATTAATACAACTTAAGGACAGCAATTAATCGTTTCATCATTTTCTGGCTGCAGGAGGAAAATCATGAACATATACAGGAAGGCAAAATCGTTCATAAGATTCGACATGAAAACCAAGCTGCTGTTAATGGAGGCTTTCATCCAGTTAGGCAGAGCCCGGTATCTTAAAAGCATCCCCTTTTCAAAAGTGGCCCCGACTTTAGGAGAACAGCTAAAGGAGACATCGTTTAAAGCGGAAACGCTAGACAAAGAGGTTTTAGTCCGTGTTTCTAAAGCTATTCATATTATGAGCAGGTATACGTTTTGGGAAAGCCAGTGTCTTGTTAAGGCTATAGCCGGGATGAAAATGCTAGAAAAAAGAAACATTGAAAGCACTCTTTATTTAGGGACGGCTAAGGATGAACAGGGAGAGCTTATCGCTCATGCCTGGCTTAGGAGCGGCCCTTTTTATCTGACAGGTGCTGAGGTCATGGAAAGATTTACTGTTGTAGCCCAGTTTGCTAATGAACCAGTTTTGAACCAGCCGGGATAGTTTGTGCCATTGTTTTGGCTTGTATTCTCCTTTTTGAAAGGATAGTGATTATATAAGTGAGGCGGTATTGCCATGAATTTTCTAGTGAATTTGTATCATCTTCTATCTTTTCAACATTCTCTAACATATCGCAGCGGGAAGGAGGATAGATTTTGAGCCATCTTTGGTATTTTACCAAGCAAATCTACCGTTACTCCGGCAGGGTTCTTTATATCAATCTACTATGCATGATTTTCATAGGATTGATTGAAAGTGCAGGAATTTTTTTATTGATTCCTTTAATTGGCTTAACTGGCATTCTTGATATCAACATAGGGAAGCTTCCTGTACTAAAAGCAGTAAATGTCTTCTTCCAATCCATGCCTGAAACAGTAAGCCTTGTGATTATTTTGGGTGCTTATGTTTTGCTGATGATTGGACAAAGTATTTTCAAGCGGCAGCAGACCATATTAGGCGCAAAGATTCAGCAGAATTTTATCAGGCATGTAAGAGATGAGACCTATAAAAGCCTGCTGGGAGCAAATTGGGGATTTTTTCTTAAAAAAAGGAAATCCGATATTATCAATATCATGACAAATGAAACCTTTCATGTAAGTGCTGGCATCCAACTATTTCTGCAGTTTTTATCCTCCTTTGTGTTTACGTTTATTCAAGTAGGAATCGCCTTTTATTTATCTATCAAAATGACGGGTTTCCTTTTATTTTTTGGTGTGTTGCTGATTGCTTTTTCGAAAACCTTCATTAGAAAATCACAATCACTTGGGAAGGAACAAGTTCTGCTGACGCAAACATATTTAGCTGGCATAACTGATCATTTTAATGGAATTAAGGATATAAAAAGCAATTCCGTGGAAGAGGTTCATGTGAACTGGTTTCAATCGTTAAATGAAAAAATGGAGAAAAACAGAATTCAATCAACAACGGTGAATTCAACTTCTCAAATGACATTTAAAATTTTCTCTACCTGTTTAATTGCCATTTTTGTCTTTGTTTCGATAAAGATGTTCATGGCTCAAACTGCACAGCTCATGCTGATTACGGTGATTTTTTCAAGACTGTGGCCAAGTATTACAGGCATTCAGTCCAACCTTGAAATGATAGGGGCGATTATCCCTTCTTTCAAAGCAGTAGCAGATCTGCAAAATGAATGCCTGGAAGCGAGGGAGCTTGAAGAGTATCAGAATAAAACAGTAAGCCCAATTAAAATGGAACAGGGCTTTAGCTGCCATCATGTGTTTTTTAGATACAGCAAAAAAGAAAATATCTATGCTCTTCAGGATATTAACATTAACATTCCGGCGAACCGTATGACAGCTGTTGTAGGACGTTCAGGAGCCGGAAAGAGTACGCTGATTGATCTGCTTATGGGATTGAACAAGCCTGAAAGCGGACATGTTAGCATTGATGGAATCCCGCTTAGCGGTGAACGGATAGTATCATTAAGAAAGGCCATGAGTTATATTCCTCAAGATCCGTTTCTGTTTAATGCGACACTGCGGGAAAATTTAATGATCATTAAAGAGAATGCCAGCGAAGAAAGCATATGGGAAGCACTGGAGTTTGCAGCAGCAGCTGATTTTGTCAAAAAGCTCCCTAATGGTCTCGATACATTGATTGGCGACCGGGGAATCAGGCTGTCTGGAGGAGAGAGGCAGCGGATTGTACTTGCCCGGGCTATTCTCAGGAAACCATCAATTCTTATACTAGATGAAGCGACTAGTGCGCTCGATACAGAAAATGAAGCGAAAATACAAGGTGCAATCGACAAGCTAAAGGGAACTATGACCATCATTGTCATAGCCCACAGATTAACCACCATCCGCAATGCAGATCAGGTGCTCGTCATGGATGGGGGGAAGGTGATCCAAATGGGAGAATACCAGGTGCTAGAAAAGGAAAAAAAGAGGGATGTTCAGCGGGATGCTTAGTGTACAAGTGGAATCTACTATGTGATGTAGTAGCAACCTGTTCAATTAGAAGGTTATCGATCTATTAGCGTGAGAAAAAAATTCCGAAATATTAAAGATGTACCCTTCTTTTTTTTACTTTTAATGGTAAAATCTATTGTTATACAAACTAAACAAATGAAGGAAGATTAATTTGGAGACAGTAAAGACATCAAATGAAGAATTTTATACTATTCTTAGGGACGCATTTGAAAAGGGCGAGAGTGAAGTATGCGTACCTATCAATGAATTTGTAGAAGATTTGTCAGCAAAGTTATTGATGATTATTAAAGGATCATAGCAGTCATTTCCTTATTCTGACGGATAGGAAGATGCTCAATTTTACCTGATTCTAAATATATGTAAAATACCAAAAGCCCGCTAATCTCTAAGACTAGCGGGCTTTTTCAGCTAGTCATAAGGAACTTTCAATATGCTATTGACCTAGTAAACTTCCATAACTTGGACTATTATAGGAATCTCTTTCTGATGGTATAATAACTTGCCTACTGATTTCCACTATCCGCTAAAGGTGGATGTGTGTGGATATAGTGGGGTAATTATCATTTTTTCATAAAGGAAGAGGGGCTCATCTAGTATGGGAAGTTTGAAAAAGTTATTGGCTGTGATTGCTGTTTTTATCTTTTTGTTTGGTATACTTTCACATTCTGCTTCAGCCAGCAGCAAGTATACGTACTATGTCCACAAAACAGCTTATTTGTATAGCTCAACAAAAAGTTCAAAGGTTAAATTGAAAACCCTTGATATTAATGTAAAGCTAACAACCTATTCAAAAAAGACATCTTCAATGTTCAAAGTTACATACGGGGGAAAAACAGGGTACGTGTATAAATCAAATTTATCCACAGGGACCACTGCTGTTACTAGATATGTAAAAACAGCTTTGAATCTATATACTTCTACTAGTTCTAAAAAGAAGAAAATTACTTCTATTGGAGCGGGAACCGCGCTGACTACAAGAAGCCCGCTTTCTTCCACTATGTATAAAGTGACGTACAAGGGTAAAACCGGATATGTGTATAAAAGCGGCCTGTCTTCCCAAAAGCCAGCAGCTTCAGGGCATGTGTTCGGACAAAGTGTACGCTTCGGCAGTCTCGAAGTGAAGGTAGGCTTGCCTGAGAATGTCGATCCGTATTATGCATTTCAGGATGATTATTCTGGTGTAAATAATGTGGTCCAATTCAAAGTGACAGTGAAAAATGTCGGGAAAGAAACTCAATACGTTGATGGCGGCACTGACTTGAATTTGTATAGCGGAAGTGTATATCAGCACCCATATTACCCGATCTATAACGATCGTACCATTATGGGCACCCTGCATCCAGGGTCTATGACAAGCGGATATGTTTACTATGAAACGAATCCGGACTCGAACTTAAAGCTGGTATTTGATAACTATCAGTACGACAGGAACTTCAATAAAATTAAAGCAATAAGCTTTACTGGCAGGAATTGATTGGATCTTTATGTACATTACAAAGGGAGAGTGTTCACGGTTCATAGTGAATGCTTTCCTTTTTTTTTGTAACGAGGTATGAATAACTTGAATTTCTCGGCAAGTAATGTTAACTAATTTTGGTCTAGTTTATAAGTTATAATGGTTATTGGATAGAAGCAGTCATATTTTTACACGAAAGCAGTTGAAAAGAATGAATAACCGAACCAAAATATCTCTAATCGCAATCATATTGCTGATTTGTATGGGCTTTATGTTCCGCGCCTCCAATACTCCTTATCACCAGCAGGATATCAAACCGCAGCTGAGGAATCTTATCACTCTTACACCCCATTCACTGCCAGACCTTTCTTTTTCGTATGATCATGAAGAAGTGACGTCAAAACTTCCTTATGATTTTATTGAATTTATCATCAGGAAATGCGGCCACATTTTTGAATATACGGTGCTTACACTGATTTTCTTAGCATTGTGGAGCAGCACGAGGCTGCGTAAAGGATTAGTTGTTGTTATTAGTTTTGTATGCTCGTTTGTTTTTGCCTGCAGTGATGAGTTTCATCAATCCTTTGTAGCTGATAGGACGGGGCATTTTATTGATGTGTATACATTCGATTCAGCCGGAATGATACTTGCCATTTTACTTTATGTATTATTTGGAGCAGTGAGGAAAAGGAGGTCTCGGAGAAAGTATGAAGCTAAATAATATCCATCATATTGCCATCATTTGTTCTGATTATGAAAAGTCCAAAGATTTCTATGTCAGAGTTCTTGGGTTAAAACCGGTTCGAGAAGTATACCGAAAAGAAAGAGAGTCGTATAAGCTGGATTTAGAGGTGAACGGACGGTATGCCATAGAATTGTTTTCCTTTCCTGAGCCGCCCAAGCGTCCAAGCTATCCGGAAGCTGCAGGCCTTCGTCACCTTGCTTTTGAAGTAGAAAACATAGATGAGGCAGTAAAAGAACTTGCAGAAGAAAGTATAAGTGCTGAGACAATTCGGATTGATCCATATACAGATAAAAAATTCACCTTTTTCCGTGATCCTGATGGACTGCCGATTGAACTATATGAGATTTAGAAAAATAGTTGGTGCAACTGGCTCCAAACATGATGAATCTAAAAGGAAAAATTAAATGTTGACGGTTTTGATGTGAAAAGGTTTATTAAAAATATAACTTACCTCACAAGTTTCCACCTAGACAGCACAATATCGTGAAGACAACACATCAGTCAGAACTTGATATTATTTTCTTGATGTGAGTAAAGGATTGTGTTTAAAATAATGAGTACCCCCCCTTATTTATCTATATAGATCATTTCGACTTCCTCCGTTTTGGAGGCTTTTTTTATGTTCCTTAACCCTATTTTTGTTTTGAGATTAAAATGACTTCCTAATTGGTTAATCCCTTTTTGGTTGCAAAAAAAAAAGAGCCCGAAAATAAGGACTCCCTTTTGTTAATGCTTTTGCAGAAGTATTAATAACCGCCGTATCCGTAACCGCCTCCGCCGAAACCGCCGGCACAACTACATCCAACAATGATTAGTAGGATAAACAGAACAACCACAAAGCAAAGCCTCTGCCACCGTATCCTCCAACTCCAGATCCATATGACATTTCAAATCCTCCTTTTATACCGGGAAGGTATTACATGAGTTTCATATGCTTGAATAAATGAAATGACAGTCCTTTTCAATGTCATTGGTTAAAGCAAGTCAATATGAACCGGATTTTCCTTGTTGAACCGTGTGTTGAAGGCAATCTTTACCTGCATGTTGTTCGCGTGCCTTCCCTTTTATCGGGCTAAATAGGTGTGATGGAAATATCCTGTAAATACCTATCACTGAAAAAGCAAAAGCAACCTAATATAAGGCTGCTTGAGTGAAAGTAAGTTGGGCCAAGGTGAAGTGATGATTTAGAATATGCTCAATGTCTTTATTTAGTGAATAATGTAGATGGTTGTCCTGTCAAAATGCAAGATTAAGGACGGCTAACCTTCCAGCATGAAGGACACCCGAACCTCCCATGCCGGAAGCCAAGGCGGCGGGATAATCGGTCAAGGGGCAAAAAAGTTTTAGGATGAAAATCGCTGCGCACCATGCAGCTGATATTCTCCAATAAAGAAAATTTAATAGACGGATATATCAAATAAATTATTTTATTCAAAGACGTGGATTCACTTACCGGAGTTAATTGAGGAGGATAGAGAATGAACTATGTAATTAATATATTTTAAATAAATTAGAGTGGAAGAAACCTTAATAAAAGGGTTGTTCATCCATTAATGGGGATTTGAACAAGCAGCATAAAGGGATTTTCGATTCTACCTGAAGATCCTTTTTTCCATATCTATAAAATTGATCATGTTAAAGTATTGTATCAAGTAATTACGCGATACTTTGTTTATCACAAAGATGATATCGATATATAAATTAGACAAAATGAAACCAAACGAACGTTTAATATCGTTATACTATATAGAATTAATAAAAGGGGGTTCCCCATTTGAAGAAGGAACAGGAATTAGTAGAAAGAATAAGGAGAGGAGATAAAGAGGCATTTAGTCTACTGGTAAAGGACTTGCTGCCATCTGCTTATAAAACAGCTTATCTTATACTTAGATCAAAAGAACACGCAGAAGATGCACTTCAAAATGCTCTAGAAGGAGCTTATATTAGCATTATGAAAAGTAAGGATATGACAAATTTTAAAGCATGGTTTTACCGTATCGTTTATTCACGTTCTATAGACATTTATCGAAAAAATAATCGACTTTTACATATTGATATGGATGATAATAGCGAAGCCAAAATGAAAATGACAACTCAATCTGCCCAACATATTGCTATCAATAAAGAAAATAAAAATGAAATGATAGGTCATATAATGAAATTGAAAAAAGAACAGAGTTTACCCATCTTTCTTTATTTTTTTGAAGAGTTGACCGTGAAGGAAATTTCTCTCATTCTCAATGAAAATATCAATACAGTAAAGACTAGGATGAAAAGGGGAAAAGAAAAGTTAGCTCAAACAATTAAAGAATCAAACAGTTTTTCTCAGGAGGTTAAGACTAATGGGTTATAAAAAGGAAGTTATTATCCATTCATTAGACCAGTTACAGGTTCCTAAAACTCTTGAAAAATTTATTGAGGAACTGCCAGAGCGATATGTTGATGGAAATATTAATGAAGAAATAGAAGAACAAATTGATAAAGATTGGAATGCGTTTCGAATTGACGTAAAGAAGCAAAAAAGAACGTTTGGAAAAAAGGCGGTTACTTTCTCGTTATCCCTTGCTGCAGCTTGTGTTCTTTTCATTGGCTCAACATTTGTATCTCCAGCTATGGCAAAAATAGCTTCTAAAATTCCATATCTGAATATGGTAATTGAATCTAAACCAGTAATTGATGAAATTAGTGAGGCTCTTGATGAAAAGGGATATAAATGGGACGGATTAGGTGTTGTTGTTAAACCTAGAGAGGTAAGCGTAATGATAGTTGGTTCAGATGAATACTTCAATCAAGTTAAATTGTCAGTAGAAGAACTTATTAGAGATATATTGAAATCTAGAAATTTTGATGCCTACGAAATAAAAGTGTCAAGAGCTCCAGTTATAGAGGAACCGACTTTAGATGAAAAGAAAGAATGGGAGGAGTATGAAAAAATAAGCGATGTAGTTTTAGAAGTACTACAAAAATATGGTTACAACTCTCTGGGGCAAGAAAATGGAATTAATAATGGTTTGATTGAATTTGAATTACCCAAAACGGAGACGAGAACAGAAGACATTAAAAAACAAATTGTTGAAAGTTTAAGACAGCAACAAATGGGAGAATTCTCAATAAAAGTACACACATATGACCCTTATAAAAGAGAACGAGAAAGTAGATGGTTGCCTATCGTTAATACTATCTCTGAGGGTTTAACCGCAAAATCTGAATATAAAGTAAAGATGGTAGGTTATTCAAATAAATTAATTCCTTTTACCATTTCAATTGAGACGAATTTATCACCTACAGATCCAGATGTAAATGATGTTGTAGATAAAATTGAAAAAACAGTCCAGGAGTTCCTTGATTCAGAGAAAGCACAACATATGATTAAAGACGATCAATATGAAGTCAATATTTATAGTGAAAAGAGAGGAAAATTAAATTAAAGGCAGTGAATAAAAGCTTACTCATAAAGAATGAAGGATAAGAAACTGATTACAACTTATAAATTAGTACGAGAGCTTCCTTATGATGGGGGCTTTTTTATTTGGATAAAAACGGTGTTAACAGCGTTCTACTATACTTCTTATAACGCCCGTCTTTATGATTATAATATAAAAACTTAAAAAATAAGGAAAGGGAGGTTAAGATGAAAATAGTAAACACAGAAAAAGAAGTAAAAAGGAGGTTGAATTTGAAAACAATAGATGCATTAATGATATTGAGTATTGCTCTATTTATTTTATCTGGTTGTAGCATGAAAATAAAAGAAGAAACAAATACTGCAAAAGACAATCCGAAGAACAGCGTATTTAATTTAGATATGGATTCGATTAAAGATCTGCAAAACGGAGCTTTAAGAGGAACGCCTTTTAAACTTGATAAGACTTTGAAGTTGAGCGATATCGAGAAAGATTGGGGCAAACCAGAAGAGCATCGTGACTTGGAAGAACGCCAACTGTATCGGTATACGATTAAAAATCAAACGTTTTATATTTATGTAGATGAAATGAACGAGATAAATAATATTCAAGTAGAACTGAATTATTCAAAATCCGAGATTATAAAGTTAATGGGCGAACCTTCAAAACCAGGTCATATCTTTATTTATGAAAAGGAAAATCATGTTATTCAATTTGAGAAATTTGATAAATGGAGACTCATTTTACGTACAAAATAAAGGGTGTTAGGTTGTATTATTACCTTTTCACAAGAGCAAATCCCTCTCTGTAGCTTCTTCTAAGTTAGATAAAGCCCAGGAAAAAGAGCAGCATTGGATTAAGACTCTTTCAGAAGGCGCCGTTGGTGGAGTACAACAAATGCAAAAAAAACATACTTTCTAAATTACTAAAATAATATCTGGAGATTTCCACTCAAAGCAAGTAAAAGAGATAAGATAAAATGAATTTTATAGATAAATATGATTAAGGTGGGAAGAAAATGTTAATGCTTATTGGCGTTTTAGCAGGAATTACTGTTTCTATTATAGGTTCACTTTTCTTTGGAATGATTCCTGCTTTTTGGTTCTTCACTTTATTTAAGTTAACAATTATTCCATCAATACTTGTATTTATAGTACTAACTTACAAAATAAAACCTACCTTTAACCAAAGCACCAATTGGCTGTATAGCTTTTGTTCTTTATTAATTATTACTCTCTGAGCAATGAAATCCGCTGAATGCTGCCTGGGGAAGGATGGGCGCTTTTATTGTAAAGAAAAGGTCATTATAGGATACAAATAAGTTTAAGGAGTAAAAGAAACCATGAATCAAATTTCTTTTGAGTCTCTTCTTTTTGAAGATAATAAAAATGGTAGAACCTCCACCGCCTATCCCTAAAATCATAATTTGTTATAAGGGCAAAGCCATTGAAAAGTGGTGACGCAAAGCTAAAGGGGCTTCATTGTTAAACACTAAGCCAGCCAGCTGCCGAAACTACCTTCCAGCGAATTATGGGACTTGGGAGAGGATTGTATGATTAACTTTGTGATTGGGGTATTTGCCGGATCTTTTTTTTATGCTGTTCATAATGAGTTTAATGTTTGCAGCTAAAAGAGGCGATATGTATCAGTGATAAGGAATAGATAACCGGATGCCCTAGGTGTCTGGTTTTTTCATGAAAAAAATGATAGATATTGCACAGAAATCTGCCGCCCGTCAGGTGTCTGTTGATTCGATTGTAAGAGGGATGAAATCACAGCGAAATGAATAAGATGAATTAGTCTAAATAACAAGCTTATCACTTATCAGGTAATGGGCTTTTAAGCATGTACTTGGGATACAGCCAACTTTTTGGATCTAACGCTTAAATTTGGTAAACAATACCACTTAACCTTTATTTCAATCCCCTTTCTTGTATAATGATACTAAATACTTAAGAGGAGGAAATTAATATGCAAAAAAACTTAATATTCTTTTTAAACCAACAAGTAGGGGTGAACAATAGAATAGTAAGTTTTTAAAGGCTTATTCAAAATCATTCACTCCTGCTTGTCTTTAATTTAGCAAACAATTCATTTATTATAGCAGGAGGATAAAAATTCATGAAAAAAGGTACGTTAGCTTCACATAATATTCGTGTTTTATTTTGGTCTAGTTTATTTGGAAGTGTTCAGTTCATCCAACCTGTACTTGCTTTGTTTTATTTTGCAAGAGGACTCGATGAAGCGTCAATACTTTGGGTCATGCTCTTTTGGAGTATAGGTGTTTTAATTGGGGAAGTCCCAACTGGAATGTTTGCAGATCGGTATGGGGCAAAACAATCGTTTATGATAGGTGCCATATTGAGTATTGTTAGTCATAGTATGCTTATATGGGCTTATGAACCGTGGGTGTTCTTTGCTAGTAGTCTTGTAAGTGGTTTTGCCGTTACCTTTTTTAGTGGTGCGGATGAAGCATTACTATACGAATCATTAAAAGAGTCTAATGAAGAAAACATGATGGATAGAGCCATGGGTCTCATCCAATCGGCGCAATTTATTATTATGGTAGTCGTACTGATTCTTGGAGCAATAATTGCTAAAGACTTAACGAACAAGCAATTTAATTTGCTTATTATGCTAGGTATAGTTTTTCAATCGGTCCAACTTGTCATACTAACTTTTATAAAAAATCCATCAAACCACGGAAATTATCGTGAAAATCCATTTAATCAAGTTAAAGAAGGCATTCTTGCGATAAAAAAAGCGCCACAGGTATTATGGATGTTTTTAAATATTACTCTGGTGTTTATCCCAACAGCAGCCATCTTCGATAAGTTTAGTGACAAATTACTTAGTGATGCTGGTCTACCAGTCTATTTAATTGGCTTTGTGTTATCGGGACTAGCATTATTAAGCTTCTTTGTCTCAAGATCAATTGGCTGGATCACGTCCAAAATTTCACGAGTAACCGTTTTATATGGTAGCGGATTGATTGGTGTAATGGGACTTTTACTTGCCGCATATTTCAGAGAAACTTTATGGATTCTACTTGGTGTAATGGTATTACTTCGATTTGTGAGAACTGTAAGATATCCTGTATATTCACAATTGGCAAATGAAGTTATTCCTTCACACGTAAGGGCTACAACGATTTCTTTACTTTCAATCGTTGACTCTTTCTGTGACATCTTAATTTTTAGTAGTGTTGCAGGTATTGCAGTATTTGGATTTGATAAAATGTTTCTTGTAAGTGCAGCTATTGCTTTCATTGGAATTATGCTGCCCATTCGACCAGTGGTTAAAGTTACTAAGGAAACTTCTGCTTAAAAATAAGCAGCATTTCTTATTGGCTAAATTGCTCAGGAACTTAATATTAATGTTGAACCCATTAAAATGGTCGGACTTTCCAAAGGATGGATTGTCGTAAGAAGGCAATGAAAGCTTTAAACATAATTAATATGTGCCCGCTAATCTTCTGGTTAGCGGGCTTTTTCATGTGCAGGGCCACAGAGAATGAATCTTTTTAGCTTGCAGAAACTCTTTCAAAATAAGCAGTTAATTTATTCTCGATTAACCGGATAGGTTCTGCATATGGAGAGCTTTCATTATATTCAATGTGAATTGCTATATTTGGAACCTTTCTTTCTAGCGGAACGATTTTTAATGGAAGAGAAGATAGATTGGCGATTTGGAACAACGCTGTTTTGGGCAAAATTGTGTAGCCTTTTTTGGAGGAAATCAGTGAACACATCACATTGATGTTATCAACGATCTGGCACTTTTTTATGTCCAGCTTGCTTCTTATGGAATTGATTAATTTTTTGTTGTTTGCAAGCACTGGGTTATCAAGCAGGAGAAAGGGTTTGTCTACCCGTCCTAAATGGTGGATGTCCTTTTCCATCAGGGCCCAATCTTCGTCGGGGCATATCAGGACCATTTCATCTTCAAAGAGCGGCCGGCTATAGTGGCCTGTTTTTCTTTCATTTTGATAAAAGATGGCGAGGTGAATCCCGTTATATTCAAGCATATCCTTTAAGGTATCAGTGGGCTTTGTGAAGAATTGATAATCCAATTGCGGGAAGTGATTGCTTAAATCCGCAATAATACTATCTGTGAAAACAGGGGCCAGCCAGATGTTCATCCCAATTCGTATCCTTTGCTGAGGGAGATTTGATGTTTCTTTTAAATGTGCGTCATAACCAATAAGATCGCTGAAGTTCGTAAAAACCGCAGAGGCATTGCTTAATTCCCGCAGAAGCTGAATCGCATAGGGTAAAAAGTAATCTCCTTGTTTCGATAAAGTAACACCTTCCCAGCTTCTCTCCAGCAATGTAAACCCAAGGCTTTCCTCAAGCTTTCGAATTCTCGTACTAAGTGTCGGCTGCGTAATATGCAGGGAAGCCGCCGCTTTGGATATGCTTTTCTTATTAGCAACCGTTAAAAAAGATTCTAATCCGTCTATATCCATTACCGCACACATCCTGTCTTATGCATTTTTTTGTATGTATATGCGCTCTTTTGTTAGCTGAATTTTCTTATTATTGTATATATTACAACGATTTTTCTATATTCACAATAAAAACTAGTAAATAAATCATAGAAAAACCGCCAGCTTTTCAAGCCTTGATAGGGTATAAAAATTTTTTATTACTTGCTGGCAGACAGACCGTGCTAAGATTTATCTATGAATAATTAAAAAATTCAGAAAATAAGGGTGATGATATGCAAAACACGGGTTTGGATGAATTCACAGAGATTATCGATAAAGTGAAGGAATGGAGAAGATATCTGCATCAGCATCCGGAGCTGTCGTTTAAAGAAGAAAAAACGGCTCAATTCGTGTATGAGCAGCTGAACTCCTTCGGCGGGCTAAGAGTGTCTCGCCCAACCAAGACAAGTGTAGTTGCTGCACTGTCAGGAAGCAAGCCAGGGAAGGTATTGGGCTTGCGTGCAGATATGGATGCTCTTCCAATCCAAGAGGAAAATCAAGTGGATTATGTGTCCCAAAACCCCGGAGTGATGCATGCCTGCGGACATGATGGACATACGGCCATGCTGCTTGGCGCTGCCAAACTATTAAGCCGGCAGAAAGAGGATATCGAAGGGGAAATCCGTTTTATCTTTCAGCATGCGGAAGAGCTGCCTCCAGGCGGTGCACAGGAGTTAGTGGATGCAGGGGTTCTAGATGATGTGGATTATATCGTAGGAATCCATCTCATGTCGACGATCCCAAAAGGCAAGGTGGGCATTGTTTACGGTCCGGTAACCGCTAACTCGGATACCTTTGATGTAACGATTAAGGGAAAAGGCGGGCATT
This sequence comes from Bacillus sp. OV322, assembly GCF_900112495.1. Taxonomy (GTDB): domain Bacteria; phylum Bacillota; class Bacilli; order Bacillales; family DSM-1321; genus Peribacillus. The sequence continues at coordinate 66,668 of NZ_FOMA01000004.1, read as the reverse complement.
CTTCACAGCCGGAAAATTCCGTTGATCCTGTGCTGATGGCCGCACAATTTATCACAAGCCTTCAGCAGATTGTCTCAAGAAATCTCGATCCAGCAGAGAAGCTTGTTGTTTCGACAACAACACTTCAGGCGGGCATTGCTAAAAATGTCATTCCTGAAACTGTACATATTGGCGGATCGGTCAGGTCGTTTTTGCCCGAGGTTCGGGAGCTGGCGGTTACATCGATTGAACAAATTGCAAAGGGTGTAACGGATGCTCACGGCGGTTCTTATGATTTTCAGTATCACTATGGATACAGTTCAGTGGTCAATGACAGAGAACTCACGAAGGTTGTGGAGGAGTTCATCTTGGAGGAATTTGGCCGTGACTATGTTGAACATGGTGAAGGAGCTATGGGAGGCGAAGATTTTTCCGCGTACCTGCAAAAAGCACCCGGCTGCTTTATCCCTGTTGGTGCAGGAAATGCGAAGAAAGGCATTACCTATCCGCATCACCATCCGCGCTTTGATATCGATGAAGATGCATTGGAAGATGGTGTACGGATATTTGTGAATCTATCTAAAAAAATCCTGAAAGCTGAGGCGGAAAAACAGGAGGTGTCAGCGGGATGAGTACAATCTTAGTAACGGAACAATTAATTGAAGAAGTAAAAGATACGGTAATCGGGTGGAGAAGATATCTGCATCAGCATCCTGAATTATCTTTTCAGGAGGAAAAGACCTCTCAATTTGTTTATGAAATGCTTGAAAGCTTTGGAGGTTTAGAGATTACCAGGCCAACAAAAACATGTGTGATGGCTGTGTTAAAGGGAAATCAGCCTGGACGGGTGCTGGCGATGCGCGCCGATATGGATGCTTTGGCGATCATGGAGGAAAATGATTTCGAATTTGTTTCCGAAAACCCTGGTGTGATGCATGCCTGCGGCCATGATGGACATACGGCGATGCTGCTTGGGGCCGCGAAGGTTCTTACTCAGCTGAAGGATCAGATCATTGGTGAAGTTCGGTTCATTTTTCAGCATGCAGAGGAGATACCACCCGGCGGAGCAGCTGAAATGGTGAAAGCAGGGGTGCTTGAAGGAGCGGATTATGTAATCGGGCTTCATTTATCCTCACCCATTCCTACTGGGAAAATTGGCATTGGGTACGGAACGCTTTCTGCTAACTGTGATGTTTTTAACATCGCCATCAACGGCAAAGGCGGGCATTCCTCACAGCCTAATACAGCAATCGATCCTGTCGTCATCAGTGCTCAAGTGGTGACAAACCTTCAATCCATTGTGTCCCGCAACATTGCGACAAGAGAGAAGGTTGTGCTTTCCGTCACACAGATTCACGGAGGTACCGCCCAAAATATTATCCCGCAAAGTGTTACTTTAAATGGTACAGTCAGAAGCTTTGATCCTGACATTCGTAAAAAAGTACCGGAATTAATGGAACGAATCGTAAAAGGAATCACAGATGCACACGGAGCTTCCTATGAATTTGATTATGAATTTGGATACAGCAGCGTTGTGAATGAAGAAAAGCTGACTGCGAAAATGGAGAACGTTATCGAATCAGCGCTTGGTGAGGAATTCATTCTCCGCCTGCCTTCATGTTTCATGATGGGAAGTGAAGATTTCTCTGCTTTTTCAGAAGAGGTGCCTGGCTGCTTCCTTTTAGTAGCAGCAGGAAATGAAGAAAAGGGGATTATCCATCCTCACCATCATCCGCGTTTTTCCGTTGACGAAGCTGCGCTTGAGCATGGAATGAAAATTCTGGTGGAAGCACCGCTTCGATTAAACAAAGAATAGCAGGTTAGGATTCATCTTTGCAGCACAAAAAAATTCACTGTGAGAAAGAAGGGAATGACATGATGAATCCGGTATACGCCACGTTGATTGTACTGGCTATTATTACAGTTGGTGAAATAGTTTCGATTGTATCGAGGGCAAAGGTTCCGACATTGCTCGTTATGATGTTCGGTACATTCATTCTTTTTAAAACAGGAATTGTTCCAAGCAATATCATTGAAGCATCGACCTTTGCAGTGGTCGGGACGGTCCTGCAGCCGGCACTATTAGTCCACATGGGAACGCTGATTCCTATGAAGGTATTAAAGGGCCAATATAAAGCGGTATTGATTACATTAATAGGACTAGCCTGTTCGGTTATCCTGATGCTTCTCATTGTTCCGATTTTCTTCGATTATAAAACGGCTGTAGCAGGTGCAGGGCCAATGACTGGAGGACTCATTGCCTACATCTTAACAGCGGAAGCCCTTAAAAAAGCGGGACTGGCTGCATTGGTATTGATTCCGATCATTGTACTGACCCTTCACAGTGTTGTCGGGATGCCGCTGACTTCTTTCTTACTTAGGAGGCATGCCACAAACCTTCGCCGTACCATCGATGCCGGAACCTTCATTGCCTCAGGTGTTGCAACAGCGGAAGTCATAGAGTTCGAGCAGCCAATCGTTGAAAAGAAAAAAAGGAACCTGATTCCGGAAAAGTTTCAGCAAAGCAGCTTTATCCTCTTGTTTTTGATTTTCATTGGAAGCGCCCTTGCAGTGGCACTTCAGGGAGTAACCGGTATCAGCTACAGCTTATGGGGTTTAGCCATTGGGATTGCAGGTTCTTACTTTGGCTTTTATCCGGAAAAGGTGCTGGAAAAAGCCAATGGATTCAGCATTGCAATGGTGGGACTGGTTTTCATCGTCCTTAGTTCATTATCAAGCGTTACGATCAAAAGCATTGTCAGTGTCCTGCCAGCTGTTGCTTTGATAATTATTGTCGGTGCAGCAGGACTGGTGATCGGCGGTATAATCGGTTCGAAAATTTTCAAATGGGATCCTTATAAAGGAGTTGCCGTTGTACTGACTGCCATGTATGGATTCCCTGGTGACTTCCTGATATCACAGGAAGTGAGCCGAAGTGTTGGAAGAACGAAAGAAGAAGAAGAACAGATTCTCGGAGAAATATTGCCGCCGATGCTTATTGGAGGATTTACCTCGGTTACGATTGGCTCAGTCATCATTGCCAGCATTCTTGTAAAAACCTTATAAATTCAGGAGGGGAAAAATATGGCTTATATATTGATCAAAAACGGAACTCTTATAGATGGAATAGGAAATGAACCTGTCCGTCATGCAGCGGTATTAATTAAGGATAATAGAATTGAAGAGGTTGGCACATTGGATTCGATCACTGCTCCAAATGATGCCGAGGTGATTGATGCCGAGGGTGGATACATTCTTCCGGGTCTCATCGATACACATGTCCATATGATGTTTGAAGTGAAGGATATGCGCGAGACACTTGTCACTCCTTTTTCACTTAAGTTCTACCAGGCTATTGAACATTTGAAGCGCACATTAAATGTGGGGATCACCACCGTCCGGGATGCAGGTTTTACTGATGTCGGTGTGAAACAGGCGGTTGAACAGGGATTGATTAAAGGACCGCGGATGCAGGTCAGCATCAATCCATTAACGATTACTGGGGGCCACGGGGATTCCTGGATGCGCTCAGGCATAGATGTTACAAGCAAGACCTACCCGGGAATGCCGTCCGGTTTATGCGACGGTCCAGAAGAAGTCCGCAAAAGAGTAAGGGAGATGCTTAGGGCAGGCGCTGATATTATTAAGGTCCATGCGACAGGGGGAGTTATGAGCCCGACAGATCATCCGGAATTCACTCAGTTTTCTGAAGAAGAGCTCTCCATTATCGTTCAGGAAGCTGCCTTCCGCCGGGGCGTCAAGGTCATGGCCCACGCCCAGGGAGCGGAAGGAGTGAAAAATGCCGTCCGTGCTGGCATTCATTCCATTGAACATGGAATTTTCCTCGATGATGAAGCAATTGAATTGATGCTTAAAAAAGGCACCTACCTTGTGCCGACACTGCTTGCTCCTGTTTCTGTTCTTGAAGCGAGCAAAAATACAGAAAACATGCCGGAGTATGCCGTGGCAAAAGCGCGGGAAGTCGTCGATATTCACCGCGAGAGTGTTGCCAAAGCATATAAAGCTGGAGTGAAAATTGCAATGGGTACAGATGCAGGAGTCATGCCTCATGGCACCAACCTGCGCGAGCTGGGACTTATGTGCAGCATCGGAATGACTCCAATGGAAGCCATTGTTGCTACAACCAAAGTGGCAGCCGAATGCATGGGCTGGGGAGACCGGGTAGGAACACTGGAAAAAGGGAAAGCAGCCGATTTTGTTATTACTAAAACAAACCCCGTGGAAAATATCACATCCCTTGAAGACTCCAAAAATATTGTACTGGTGGCAAAAGACGGTGTGGTTGAAAAAGACCTGCGCGTGAGAAGTGAGCAGCTAGTAGCACAGGTTTAAATATTAAAAGACTGGCCCGCTAATGAATAGTTAGCGGGCTTTTTAAGTTGTATGTTAAGAGGGAGAAATTCTGGTGAAGAGGCAGCGGATTGCTTTAGTTTTTTTTATATAGATATTGACATGTCTAATGAATGATAGTAAATTTATGATATTCTTTATAGAGAACTAATTATTCTTTATATAGTTATAGGACAGTTTATTAAGCTATTAATTCTAGAGAAAAGCAAACTTTCCGAAAGGTTAGGACGCAAAGCCACAGATCTAAAGCAAATGCTAAGATGGCTGGGCTGCCACAAAAAGGATGAAGGACATTATGCCATTATTTTATATGAAAGAAATATGGACGCCACTAAAAATGGTCGGAATCAGATTTTATAGAGCAGATGATGACATTCTTTATATTAAGTTTTTAAGTAAGCCACGCAGGAAAGTTATGCGATAATTTTTTTGGTTGTTTGTTCTTTATTAAGAATTTTAAGGCGGGTATAGACGAACAAAACAGCATTAAAAATTCAAATGTGAATTTTAATGCTGTTTTTTGTGTGAAAGAAATTTATATACACCCGTCCCATTCAGAAAATGGAGGCTGAATTCCGCTTCAGGATGCTCGTTTTCCGAGGGGCGGATGTTGAGCACGATGATTATGAGAAGGCACGCGATTTCGAAAGGAAATGGCGGTACTTCTGAAGTTGCACGATTCCGAGAGAAAGTCGCATGATTATCACGAAAAGTTGCACGATTTCGGAATAAACTTGCATGATTTTCATAAAAAGTCGCATGATTCTAAAGGAAAGCTGCATGATTCCGAGGTGGACAGATACCTTTAATAGTTTGCATTTGTCTAAGTTCAGTTTTTCATGGCTAATGAATATAGTATTTGTTCAATCATTATAGTCATTGAGACTTTGGGGAACTGAATTCGCAAAAGGTACAGATTTTATGCCCATTAAAAGAAGCCAAATGTCTATGAAAGTGGAAATGAAATTTACACATTTTGCAGAGACTTTGGATTGATTCCATCCTTATTGAAAATATAGCTATTTTTAGAAAGAAACAGAGGTATAACCAAATTATAAAGAAAAGAGCTTAAATTCAAAGCTCTTTTTGTGTTTTATAAGCAATTACATGGTATCAAGTTTATAGATTTTATAGGTCCAATTCATGGTATCTGAGTAATCGGCCAGTATTATAAATTCACCTTTATCTATAGTCACTTTATAGGTGTCGCTGCCCAAATATTTTACTATATCAATTTTATAGCCTTTAAAGTATTGAGCCAATTCATCGATTTCTTTAAAACTGTTTTGGTTTATAATACCTAAACTATTATGGAACAGCTTTCCTGTTAAGTTATACGGTGCTAAAACACTTATGTATTAGATGAAAGCTATTAAGATCATTGCCGTTAAGAACGGAAAAACCTTTGAGCGTCTATTCATATTTAATCCCCGGATTTTGATACACATCCTTAGGCAGGCAGCGTTCAGAGAAAAATGGCGGAAGCTACCATAATGGTTCGTCTTTGTCACTTAACTTGATAAAGAAAGGAAGAATTACAATAAATATAAGGCTTAGATAACCTAAAGAAAAAGTCCTTTGAGTATCAGAGGAAATATACTGTTTATGTCCACAGTTGGTACAGTTTTTACCCTTCTTTGAAAATCCGAGCGACCAAATTTCTTTAGCTTTCCATTTATTATTACAATTGGTACAACGTGCCACAAAACCACCCCTTTCTTCTATATTATTAATTTCATTACTAAAAAACAACACAGTTTACGAAAACATCCTAAAGAATGATAGTGAAGTGCTACATTATATGAGAATACGAAAGAGAAATCTCCATAAAGAAAGGGAAGCGGAAGCTTCCCTTTGTTAAACAAAAAACTTATGTCTTGAGCGCAATTTGAATCATTAGTTCAATCGCTGTAGGAATGGCTTCCTCGTCAATATCGAAACGAGGGTGGTGATGAGGGTATTGGCTGTTTTCACTCTGCATGCCCACATCAATGAAGGCACCCACTTTTTCTTTTAAGTAGTAAGAGAAATCTTCTGCTCCTGTTGATGGCTCCACGGTAACGAAGGTGTCAGCACCGAAGGTTTCTTTTATGATTTTTTGTGCAAATTCACATGCTTCTGGATGGTTGTAAAGCGGGATGGTTCCTTCGATATATTCGTAGTGTCCTTTTGCACCAAAGCTTGCGCAAAGCATTTCTGTTAGCTGCCTGGTTTTTGACTGCAGCAGGTCGGCTGCTTCGTACGTCATGGCCCTCATGGTGCCTTGCAGTCTTGCTTCTGATGGGATGACATTGTAGGAATTTCCTGCCTGCAGCCCGCCGATTGAGATGACGCCTGCTTCCTGTGGCGAAAGACTGCGGCTGATGATGGATTGGAAAGCCTGAATCAAGTGTGTGGCCACGTAAACAGGATCAACTGCCAGGTGAGGCTGGCCCGCATGTCCTCCCACTCCTTCGATCGTTATATCAAAGTCATTGCAGGAAGCACGGGATGCTCCAACTGCAAATCCGATTTTCCCAAGAGCAAGGCTTGACATTAAATGGATTCCGTAGATTTCATCCACTCCCTCCAGTACCCCTTCACGAACAAGCTTTTGTGCGCCGCTTGGCGAGGCTTCTTCAGAGCTTTGGAAAATGAGGCGGATATTATTTTTCACTAACTCAGGATTCTCGCTCAGCCATTTTGACACGCTAAGCAAAATGGCGGTATGGCCATCATGTCCGCAGGCATGCATCACACCTGGAACAGTAGATTTATAGGGTTTTTCAACTTCTTCTGTAATAGGAAGAGCATCCATATCCGCTCTCAGAGCAATGGTTTTTGCTCCTTCTGTTCCTTTAAAAAAGGCCACAACACTTGGTGCGGAAAATTGCGGCTCAAGCGGAATTCCGAACTGAGCAAGCTTTTCCTTTACAAAAGATGCTGTCCCATATTCCTCTCCTGAAAGCTCCGGATGCATATGCAGGTGCCTCCGCTGTTCAATGGCCCAAGCCTTTAACTCTGAATCTACTAATACTGCTGTTAACATGGTGTTTCCCCCGTTTCTGTCTATATGTGAATAATTATATATAATATTGAATTAATATTCAATTTAATTTACTGCGCAGCACCCTATTCAGGGATGCTGTTTTTTTATGGAAAGCTCTGTTAGTCTTGCCTCTTGATTTCCGCTCCAGACGCTTGCTTTCCGGGGGGCGTTCGCCGAGCCTCCTCGTCGCTGTCGCTCCTGCGGGGTCTCGCCTGAAACGCTAATCCCCCAGGAGTCAAGCGTCTTCCGCTCCAATCAACAAAATCCTGAAATCAACAATGGACTTTAACAAAGCCTTATATAAAAAAAATTGCCACTATGCTCCTTTTTCTTAAGTAAAAGATATATAGACAGTGAAAGGGAGGTGAGAACATGGAAAATCAAATTTTGGAACTGACTCGTTTGCAGATTGAGCTTGAGTCTGGTGTGAATGAGAAGGGTGAGCCTGTGGTTAAGCGCAAAACTCTTTCTAACATCGACAAAAAGGCAGATGCAGCGGCTTTGAAAAAAGGAGCGGATGCACTTGCCGGACTTCAAAAGCATGCTGTTGTGAATGTGAAGCGTCTGGATACGTGGGATATCGAGTAATCGATTTCACTGAAACTATGAAAGGAGGAAACCATAATGGAAAAAGTATTAGAACTATACTTTACGACTTCTGATGGAAAAACGGCCAAGGTATCGGTCGAGGATCCGATTGATAATCTTAATTCGCAGGCAATCAGTGCAGCGATGGATGAGATGCTCTCTTCAGGCATTTTCATTACCAAAACCGGCACTTACACAAGCAAAAAGGAAGCACGCATCGTTGAAAAAACGACAACTAATTATTCTTTTTAATAAGGAAGGAAAGGCTTCTCCACTTAGTGGGGGAAGTCTTTCCTGTGTGTTTACATATTGGGGGGCGGATTTGTGAAGGTAGCACATATTGAGGAATTTGCTTATTTATCTAATTTTTCATCACTAAAAGAGTTTAACAATAGCATTGAACAGCAGATGCTTGAGCTGAAGGGGACGTTTACGAAAAGTGAAAGTATTGCCATTAAGAGGCTTATTCGATATGCTGCCAAAATACCAGGTGTTTGTTTGGCCAAAATAGGGACGATTGTGGCGGCGACACATAAAGACGGGGAAATGGGGATATCAAGGTCGACGTTTAAAAGAGCGGTTTTGAAGGCCAAGGACTCCGGGCTGCTGACGATTCATGAGCTGGAGAGGAAGAACGGATCGCAGACCGCCAATCTTTATGTTTTCAACCGTATTTCTTTGTCACAGTGCGCTGAACCACCCAAAGGCGAACAATTGGACCGCCCAGAAAACTATCAATCTTTTGAAACTAACAACATAAAAGAAAAAGAACGTAACACCGCGCCTCCTGATCCTGAGATTCTTGATGCGTCTTTCACAAGCGAAAGAGTTCCAGCAGCATTTACGAAAATTGTTTCATGCATTTTTGATGACTTCAGTGTGATAGAGGAATTTTGGAGAATGACGGGATTTGCTTTTAAGGGGCTGGGTTATTGCAGTGATACGATGCTTAATATGTCGGTTGTTTCGTTTAAGCAGACGGTGCGGGCAATAAAGAAGAAAACACTTCGGCGGAATAAGTTTGCGTATTACTGGGGCATTCTGCAGAAAAAACTGGATGAATTGTACTTCAGCGAGCTGTTTGAACTGGGGTTTTAGAGGGTCCTGTTTAGAGGTATAATGAAGGAAAAAAGGCAGTGATGATGGTGAAAAAACAGGAATTTCCGATTGTATTTGATTTGGATGGAACGTTATTTGACTGTAGGGAGCTGACGAATCAGACGTTTCCGCTTGTGATTGAGAGGCTTTCTGAAAAGTACGGGGAGCAGCTTGAGATTAAATGCTTCCAGCAGTATGAAAGGTTCCTTGGCACGGTGACGGAGGATATTTTTGCAGAAATATTGCCGAATGCAGGCCGAGAGATTGTGAATGAAGCGGAGCATCTGCTGATAGAAGTGGAAGAGGAGCTGATCCCGAAGGCTGGGAAGCTGTATCAGGGTGTGGAAGATACGCTTGCAGCGCTCAAGAGTCAGGGATACCCGCTGTTTATCGCGAGCAATGGCAGCAAGGAATATGTGGATTTCGTGTTACAGGACTTTAGGATCCATGGCTTTTTTGATGGAGTGTTCAGTGCAGGAGGTCAGGGGACAAAGACGAAAAGTGACTTGGTGGCGGCTTTAATAAAGAATCATGGTTACACAGAGCGTGGCATTATGGTCGGCGACCGCCATTCTGATATGGAAGCAGGGACGAATAGCGGGCTGATGACAGTTGGCTGTACATACGGATTCGGAGATGAAAAAGAAATCGGTGATGCGGATGTTAAGATTTCTGCGATTTCTGAGCTTGTGGATGTTGTGCGTGAGATAGAAGAGAAGCAGTACGAATTGTGATTGGAGAGACAGGATGATTATAGAGCTTGATAACAAAAGCAGTGTAATTGCAGAAAAGATTTTACATGTCCAGCTGCCGGCATATAAGATTGAAGCCAATATTATCGGTTTTGAAGGCATTCCTCAATTAAAGGATACGGTTTGTGATCTTACGGAATGCAGGGAAACGTTTATCGGGTATACTTCAGGAGACGAGCTGCTTGGGTTTATTTCCTATACCATTGAAGAGGGAGTGGTTGATATCTGCCGGCTGGTGGTGGATCCTTCTCACTTCAGAAAAGGTATTGCAAGGGAACTGCTGGAACATGTTTTGGAGATAGCGGGAAACAACAAGGTCATTGTCAGTACAGGCAAAAAAAATGTGCCTGCTTTGAATCTTTATAAACGTTTTGGATTCGAAAAAGTGAAGGAAGTAGAAGTTGCTGCTGGAGTTTTTATTGCTATTTTGGAGAAAAAGGCTGAAAATTCGACAAAAATGAAACGAAAGGCTTAGCATATTAGTGTTCTCCTGGGGAATATAATGAATACAACCCATCATAAAGGAGAGTTCTAATGAACCTGACAACCAGATTTCTTCCGAAGTGGCATCTTTATTTAAAAAGTTATAACGAGACACTGTTAGAAGGCTGCCTGGATGAGAGATTCATATAGACAATAGGGCGTCTTTAAAACTATAGGTGTAATGAACCTGGCCTTTGTGGTGAGGTTCTTTGTGTTTTTGTCGTGAAATAGATGCTTTTCCCTAAAAAATGAAATGATCATGGATCCACTCAGTTTCATAATATATTTCAAATGAAGTTATGAGGCGGTGTATTCATTGGATTTGCAATTGCGCAGAACGAAAATGGGAGAAGCGGGTGTTCTTCTTAACATTCAAAAAGAAGCTTTTAGGGATGATTTGCAGAAGTACAGGGATTATTCTACTAGTCCAGCGGCAGAAACAAGGCGTATGCTTGCCCATAGAATCAGGTTTTCTAATCATTATACGATTATAGCGGATGGCAGGATTGCTGGCGGTGTTGACATTATGAAGATAACGAAGCACCATTACCGGCTGTTCCGGATTTTTCTTGACACTGCTTTTCAAAATCAAGGCCTGGGTGCCAAGGTAATAGCTTTGGCAGAAAGGAACTTTCCCGAAGCGGAGATGTGGAGTTTGAATACACCGCAGGATAATTTTCGTAACCGCTATTTTTATGAAAAATTGGGCTATAAAGTTGTAGGGGCGAGCAAAATAAATGATAGTCTGAGTTTATTGGAGTATGAGAAGATTTTGTAAAGGGTGCCTGGATATCCAGGCATTTTTTTGTGTGATGATTTAATTCGCTCGAATTGGAGGCGAATTGGCTCTAATGAGACGGAATTCGGCTCGAATCAATGAAGATTTCGCTCGAATCAGGCCTGATTTGGACTTATTATCCAATTAAATGGAAATAACAAGGCGCAGATTTATATGAATTAGGCGGAATTCAATAATCAGCTGATGTTGTCTGTAGGGTGCAATTTAAAATGGTTGCTTTGGGTGTGTGAATATAAGAAAAAACAGGAAAGTCAGATTAGAAAAGGGACAGTACCGTTTTTTCTAAGGTATTGTCCCTTTTATCTGATTATTTACTTAACCCGAATGCAAAGAAGGGTCCATTTACTGTTATTGTGGATAAGATTCGAGCCATTTCTTGGGGAGATTCCTTCCTGCCGCTATCTAACCATTGTTGAATGACCCCTATATGTGCAGAAGCAACGTAAGAAGCTAAGTATTGTCCTGGAACAAGTAAATGTTCCTCCTTAAGGAGTGCGTTTGAATCATTTCCAAATAGAGTTTTCCACATGAATTCTTTCAGTCTTGTCTGAAAAGATACATCGCCTTTTGGACCTAATACAGCTTTCATAAAACCGCTGTTTTCATTAAAATACTCAAATATTGAAACGGCAAGGGAGAATGGTGTTGCAGTCGAGGGGTTGGTCTTAAGTGCGGCAATAACTCCTGGAAAGTTTTGTTTTGCAAGTCTGGACATCTCGAGCATAATCTCTTCCTCGCATTTTGTGATTAAATCAAATTTGTCTTGGTAGTGGGCATAAAATGTACCCCTATTAATTTTTGCTCTAGTGGTTATGTCTTTAACGGTTATGGCTTCAAAACCCTTTTCATTGATCAATTCAACAAGTGCATCCCGGATGGATTCTTTTGTCCGAATGACCCGTAAATCCGTATTACTATCCCGCAAGCTATTTCCTCCTTACTTTTATCCAACACATTTATGACAAATGTTCCGTAACCAACACATCTGCCATTTTTGATTATTGAAACAGTACTTGACTACACTTTATAATCTGATTGTAAATAAACAACAGGTTGTTCATTTATTGTAGCATGAAACCAAGGAGGATAAAATATGTTCAAAAACAAACTAGTATTGCTGTCACCAATCATTGCATTGGCAATTATTTTTATTTTTTCATTAACATTATTTCCATCAGTCCAGCCACAGCCCAAAAATCTGCCTATTGCCATCGTAAATGGAGATAGCGGTGTGCAGGTTCCTAATGGGCCAAAAATGAATATGGGGAAAAATATCGTTGATAAGATGAGGGAAATTTCAAAATCGGCAAAAGGAGAAGACCCTGCTGTAAAATGGGTTGCAGTAAAAACATCAGAGGAAGCACAAAAGGGAATGGATGATCAAAAGTATTATGCAGCATTAGTCATTCCGAAAGATTTTAGTGCTAAACAGGCATCATTAAGGACACACGCACCCTCTTCACCCCATGTTCAAATTTATATCAATCAGGGAATGAATACAGCAGCCTCAACAATGGCGGGACAGATCTTGAATGGTGTGTATGACAATATGAACAACACCATTCGCACCCGGCTCCTTCAAGAATTTGAAGCTCAAGGAGCCGCATTAACAGCAAAACAAACGGCCGTTTTAGCGGCTCCTATATCAAAAAAAGTTACAAATGTGAATGAAATTGGTACAAATAGCGCAAACGGAAATTCTCCTGTTTCCTTATTTCAGCCATTATGGATAGGTAGCTTGGCAAGTGCGGCAATTATTTTTATGGCTGTCAGTAAATTATCCATTACAAACCGGAAAGAGAACCTTATCGCAAAGCTAGGGCAAATTTTAATAGGGGCAATTATTTCACTTGTCGTTGGGTTTGGTTTAACTTGGTTCGCAGATGGGCTGGTAGGACTTCATATACCGCAGTTTACGGATACAGCTTTATTCCTATCGATTACTTCTTTTAGCTTTTTCCTGATGATTACAGCGGTACTGTCCCTGCTGGGAATCAGAAGTATAGCTCTTTTCGGGTTAATGTTATTCTTTGGTGCGCCACTGCTTGCAATGGCCCCGGAAATAATGTCTCCATTTTATCGGGATTGGGTGTATTCTTGGCTGCCGATGAGATTTATGATTCAAGGTTTGCGTGAATTGTTCTTCTTTGGAAAAGGATTAACCTGGAGTTCTCCAGTATCAGCACTTGTATGGATTGGATTAATAAGCACTGTAATGATACTGGCATCTTCCGTAAAACTTAGTTTGGCAAAAAACAACATGAATAACGAAAAATTAGAGGCATAACAGTAAATAAGCCGTTTTCTTTTGGGAAACGGCTTTGTTCTGTAAAAAATTCAGAGAAGTTTCCTTAAGCGCTTCCCTTCATGAATCTCTTGAATACCTTCTTCACAAACTCCATAGGAACGCCAGGAACAAGATTTACAGACAGTTTGAATATCGGATGGGACGACAAACTTTCGGATTGAGGCCTCAATGTCCATCCAGGTCAGGATTTGTCCGATTTTAAGCCCCATTTTCTCTAAAATAATCGCATCTTTTTCATAAATATTGTCGTCTTGACAGTGATATTTACCTGAGTTAGGATATTTTTCACACAATTGATCAGGTCCCTTTACAAGCAAAATTAACGTGTTGGGTTTAGCTCTCAAGGTTTGATGCAAACGTGTCATATTTTCCACGTATTCTTCAGAATATCCCATTCCCCGATAGCCCAGAAGGCAAAAAAGATGATGACCCCGCAGCTTATACATATTTCTCCCCCCAGTTTTCAGGTTTAATTGATGTTAAGTGTTAACTAAAATTATTAATGGTTAACATATATTATTCATCTTAACATATTACACCCGTACAACTGAGAACTTTTTGTATTGTTGTCAACGGAGTACCCTAAAAGGCATAACATTAACTAAGCCATTTCCTATAAAAAAGATACAGGTTTCCACGGGTTCTCTTGATGGGATGGGGACAAAACAATCAAATAGCACTTAAAATCGCAGAATTATTCGCAAAATCGGATAGGTTATTTTTTATTGATATGAAGCCATTTACACAATTTTAGCAACAAAAATAAAACAAATTTCAGCACAAAAAAATACTTGTAAAATAGCTATTGTACAGTGGTATTTCGTATGATTTTGTTTACGATTTTATAGTCCAAAAGGTATGCTGTTTTTACTTAGTTAGAGAAAGTTTATTCTGCAATAAATGCAGCCGAAGGAAGTTGAGGAAAGAAAAATTTTCCTAAAATATGGAAGTGTTATGATAAAATTTATGTATAGGTTGGATAAAAAAAGGGGGATACAAAATGAAACGATTTATAATGCTCTCAGGCTTAATATTGCTTTTTATTCTTTTAACAGCTTGCTCGTCTAAATCATCTTTAGAACTTGTAAAATCAAAAGTTGATATTGTTAATGATAAAAGCAAGGTTGGTGCAATAGGTATAACAGAAGGTGACATGAAAGGGCAGGAACTTGTACCAACGGCGTTATATTATGAGTTTGAAATCAAAAATAAAGGTAATGAAAAAATAGGAGGAATTGGTGATAAGGGGTTACAAGTAAAAATTGAACCAAATGATAAATTAGCAGCTATCTCCAAAGAAACAGTTGGTTTTAATTTTTTTGAACCCTCTTCATATAATGAAACGGGTGTAGGATACGGAGCTTCTTCTGATGGGGAAATCCTTCCTAATAAAAACGGGAAATACATTTTATCTTTCGATTTGGGTGTAAGCGAAGAAAACCCACAAGTTCCTTTAAGAGTTCCATCAAAAGAAAAGCTAAATAAACTTAAGGATAATGCTTTAGATGCATCTCTAATAGTAACTTCAGATGGTAAAGAAATAACTCGTTTTAACTTAAAAAAGGAATAGTTAAAATTGTGCTATTTAATTTGATGAAAAACAAATAAAAACAGTAAAGCATCGGTGCTAAAACCGATGCTTTTTTAGGTGTTAAATTATTGTTATTTTGTATGTTTTTTTAACTTTTGTCCCTCAAAAGAAAACCCGTTAGGTTTCCCTATATCTTTTTTTAAACACGATCGATTTCATCAAGCATATCCTGATTCCATTTACAGTCGCAGATTTCTGCTGCTTCTGTTACATGGTGGATTTTGGTTGCGCCGATGATGGCGGATGTGACGGCGTCTTGGTTGAGAACCCATGAGAGGGCAAGCTGTGACAAACTGACTTCGTTCTTCTCAGCGATTTCCCTGTAGTGTTCCACTTTTTTGAAGTTTTCTGATGTAAAGTACTTTTTCAATAATTGTTCGCCATGTGCTGCACGGCTTTCGGCTGGAGCATCTTCCGGGCTTTGGTATTTGCCGGATAGCATGCCTCTTGCCATCGGGCTGTACACCATGACTCCAACGCCTTCTGATTGTGAAAATGGCAGAAGCTCCTGTTCGATTTCCCGTGAAAGCAGGTTATATTGCGGCTGAACAGACACATACTTTTCGAGGTTTAATCTGTGACTGATCCCGTGTGATTTGGCGATCTGCCAGGCTGCATAGTTGGAACAGCCGATATACCGCACCTTGCCTTGACGGACGATGTCGTCGAGTGTGCGAAGCGTCTCTTCAAGTGGTGTACTTTCATCGAAAATATGAACCTGATATAAATCAATATAATCGGTCTGCAAACGGCGCAGGGAGTTGTCGATTTCGTTCATGATATGTACCCTTGAAAGGCCGCGTTCATTTTTGCCGCGTCCCATCTGGATGCCGACCTTCGTTGCCAAAACCACTTGATCACGTTTTCCTTTCAGGTAACGCCCAATGATTTCTTCACTTTCCCCTGTACCATGCTTGAATTCCTCATCCTGGCCTTTTCCGTAAAAATTGGCTGTATCCACAAAATTAATGCCGCTTTCAAGAGCCGTATCCAGAATGCTATGTGAGGCATCTTCATCAATCCATCTGCCAAATGCCATCGTGCCTAAGCATAAATTCGAGACTTCCAAACCGGTTTTTCCAAGCTTTTTATACTGCATGATCCCACCAGCCTTCATTTGTTTTTAAACAAGCATAGTCCTTTTAAATGGGAGATTCAAGAAATTAGGGCTGTGGAAACTTTACTATCATAAGTCGTTGGGATTAATAATGGCAAGTACCTGATGATCTTCCCAATTTCCGTTTATTTTTACATTCTTGATGGCGATTCCTTCCTTATGAAAACCAGCCTTCTCCAATACCCGGATGGAACCGATGTTGTGGGGCATCACGCCGGCTTCAATTCTATGTAGTTGTAGTTCCGTAAAAGCATATTGGACCACAAGCTTGGCAGCAATCGTTGTGTAGCCTTTTCCATTATGATCTTTATCGAGAGAGTATCCGATGAACGCACTTTGCAGTGAGCCGCGGAGCACTTGGAAAAGATTGATATTTCCTATGAGTGTATTATTTTCAGTAAGGAAAATGCCAAAATGATAGGCTTTATCTTCTTTTGAATGCTGCTGCCGTGAGTTGATAGCTTTTTTTTGAAATTCTAAAGTATAGTAATCTTCTTTGCGTTCACTGGAAAATGGCTCGAAAAAGCTTTTATTTTTGACAAATAAATTTAGCAATGCACCGGTATCCGCTTCAGTAAAGGGTCTCAAGTATATTTTTTCGCTGTGTAACATGTTGTCCGCCTTTCTTTGTCGTAAAAGGACATTTAATAGAATGAAAGCTTACCGTTATTTTACCATAAATTTCAAGGCGGCTTTATTGGAGTCGGTTTTTTTATAGCGGTACAATCGCATAGAATTCTGGAAAATGGGCAGATTGGTTAACAGTGTTAGGTGGTTATCAAATGGAGAATTTAGATAGTGAAAATTCATTTTTTAAAGGGTGCTTTTGGGGAGTGCTTTTGTCCATCCCGCTGTGGGCCCTGATTTTGTTTTTGGTTAATAAAGTCTTCTGGTGAGACGACAAAGAAAAAAGCCTGCATAGGGAGCAGGCAGCCGCGTACATATTTGTTTTACATTCCTTTTACATATAAAACGATGATAACGGCAATGATTAATCCAAATATAATGAAAGTCCCAATCCCTGAACTGTACACAAAATAAACAGTGGTGTGGCTGATCATATTTACAAGTAAAAATATCAATAAAATAAAACACGATAAAAGGACAAACGGCATATTTTTATTTCTCTTCATGTCAGCCAGGCTCCTCATCATGTAGCGGTATATTTCTATACCCTATGTGAGGGGAGCCTTGTATTATTCTGGATTCTTAAGGAGGATGATTTTCAACTCGCTCGAATGAAGCGGGATTTGGCTCTAATGAAGCCTAATTTCGCTCTAATCAGAGAGGATTTGGCTCGAATGGAAGCAGATTTGGCGCAATTATCCATTTAACTGGAAAATAAGTCCTGCCTTTGAGGCTGTTTCTGTTAAAAATCCTCGTTAAACAAAACAATTCTAGTTTAACGAGGATTGTTTAGATAAAAAGTGCTTATTAGAGGCTGTATTTGCTACTCCCAATAATTTTTCATTAACTCGCAAGACCACTTGGGCTGCCTAATTTCTCCTCTTGGCAAAAATTCCTTCATAACTGGCTTTATATCGATGATGGGTGTGCCATCAATTGCGTCTAATCCCCTGACCCATAAAGACCGTCCTTCTCTTTTGATTACCTCAGCTATCGTCGAGCCCATCTTATTCGGGCGATTCTTGCCCCGCTGTGCAAAAATGCCCACTTTAGGATAAGCAGGATTATTTCTAGGATGCCTTGCAGCGTTCTGAATATTTTCGTCCAAAACGAGGTGAAATATATAATGAATTTCAGCATGACTGAACGCTTCAATTCCGTCCAGGCAGCTTTCATCCCATTCCTCGCCAAGCTCAATCAAGGAAGAGATGTTTCCCCAATAATCATCCTCAGGAGTTTTTCGCTCATTATAAACGGTTCCAATAGCTTTAAGAGTAAACAAATTCATTCAAATCAGCCTCCTAATAAAATAACATAATCAAACTGGATGGAAAAATGGCCAAGCGGTTATTCTATTATCCGAAAAAAGGCATGAGGAGGTGCCCTCACACCTTTTTACATCAGTTATATACCGAACTGGGAATCTTTAAAACCGGATTTCCAGCAGCATAGGGTGCCACTTCATATTCCTGATAAATCAGGTAAATGCCACCGTGGGCAAAGAAAAATTGAGATTTGCTGTTCATTGGGACATCGCTTCTTTTATGTACAAAGTAGCTGGTGGACTCATGCTTGCTTAGGTAGTTGTAGGCGTATGTTCTGACTTTTTCCATTTTTTCTTTTGTGGTAAGGATGTCGCTTATTTTTACCCGGGTGCCGCTGCTGTTGAAATTAAAGCCTTCAACATAGTCGTTTCCGTGGGCGCCGCCTAGATAAGTATAGTCGCTAATCAGTATGCTCAATCTTGATCCGTCATTGTATTTAACTTTATAAGAGGTGATGTATTCATAGTTACAGGCAAATCCGCTGCACCATTCTTCGCCTCTGTCTCTTTTTTCCTGCGCTTGGGTTGCCAAATATGCCTTATAAGATCTTGCTGCTTCATTCAATAAGGTTTGGTTGATTTTCTTTTCAGCAGTCTTATTTTTCATGCCGGAAACTTGTGGATAGCTAAGATCGCTTACTTTGTATGTGTGTTTAGTTACCTTGATGGCTGTGTAGAATTTCAGGTATTTGGTAGAAACATAGGCTTTCTTATTTTTATACAAAATTTCAGACCAGCCGGAACTCAGCTTTGCATATACATTTACATTAGAGCCACTTGATAATGAACCAATGATTTTCGCTTTTGTGCTTGGAGCACTTCTGACATTTAATGTAGTTTCGGTATTCACATAGGCTGTCTTTACCGAAGCTGCACTTGCCCCGTGAGCTGTGACGAGCAAGGAAACGAAAAGTGACAAAACAAGCAGGGTCTTTAAGACTTTTTGTATGTTCATAATATCCCTCCGTATAATTTAAGGTACCTAGCTATTATATAAGAAGAAAATTAAAAAAACGATGGATTTTGGTAAAAAATGGTCAAAAAAACAAGCCGCCGCCAAGAGGCAGGGGCTTGCATTAGGTTCTTATTTATTGGTACCATAGCTGATCATGTTAGTGAAAATCCTGTAGGCGCCAGGCACCTGGCTTTGGATTTGCCTGTAGAATACTAAGCTTGTATATAAGTAGGTTCCCTTCCCGTAGTTGGCAGCGAGTATGCCTCCTGTAAAAGGAGCTTCATTGGGATCGGCCATGCTGACGAAGGTTTCATAGCGGCTGTCCCATTCCATCGGATAATACAGTCCTCTTTCCTGAATCCAGTTTTCCCAGTCTTTATCGGTAATTTTGTTCGGGTAGCTGAATAGCGGAGAGTTCGGATTTGTTACAGTTACCTTGGCATTTTCATCGGTTACTCTCCATCGTATGGAAGGGTCGCCAATTTTAAGTTTGTACGGTGCGGTGGCAGCAGGGTCCCATTTGTCGCCGGGTTTATGATATTGAACAACGACGTGTCCGCCGTTTTCCGCATATTGCAGCAAACGTGCATTGTTTTTCAGCAGGTCGGCACGGGAGAGATAGGCGCGAATGCCTGTAACAATGGTATCGTATTTGCTTAAATCGCCTGTGGATAAATCTGCTTCTGTCAGTTTCGTGACGTGAAAACCTGCTTGAATAAGGCTATCTGCCACTTTATCAAATCCGCTGTCCACATAACCGACGTTCAGGTTTTTTGGCTTGTTCAGTTCAAAGGCTACAGCTTTTAGCTTAGCCGGGTATTGATAATAAAAGGTTCCGATATGATTATAGGATATTTCCTGGATGGTGGAGCCGAGTTTCTGTCCATTTCTTTCTGCTATGGCATCAATAGAGTAATCTCCCGCTTTAATGCCAGCTGGCGGTGAAAGCTTAAAGGTGACATCTTGTTCTTCAAGCTTCTTTTTAAAAGAAAGAACAGCTTTTTGAGGAGAAACCTTCCACCCCTTTGGTATGTGTAAAGAGACGGCTGTTTTAGCAGCTCCACTTTGATAGTTTTTAGCTTTGACTGTGACGGGAATTTCCTTTTGCACCTCAAGTGTGTTTACAACAAGGTTATCGGGTGACAAAGTTAAACCGACTTCCGGAAGAACTGCAATGGTTCCTTCCAGATCCTGAACGTGGCTTGCAGCTGTTCCTTTGGCCTTGTAGTTTATCTTAGCTTGTATGGCAGGTGCTTGGTACGGGTCATAATAGGCAGCATTCTTAGGGACGGTTATATTGTAAGTAAAAGATGCCGTTCTGCCTGGCTTTAGAGTTTTGTTCTGATTATGAGTGGCAGCCTTCCAGCCCTTTGGAATGATGAGAGACGCTCCGGCATTTGTGATGGTATGCTTTCCATTGTTTACTAGTTTTACTGTTACAGTAGTTTTCTGTCCTTTTGTAAGAATATTTGAAGTTGCTTTTGCCGTAACTGAGAGGCTCGAGGAAACAAAGCTGGCATTTTGCAGCTGGTCTTCCTTGAGTGAGAGCTTATGCAGCAGGTCAGCCTTCAGGGCAGAATCCAGGCTTGCACGCTTGGTTTTTGCAAGTGCAGAGCGGACTTCTTTTAATGCCTGCTGGCTTTTGTCAAAAACCTTGCTGCGGTTCGGATAAGAAGAAATAGCAGAGTTAAGGTCAGACTGAAGGGCTGTAAACTGGTTCTTTAAGGCTTGTTCTTTTTTAGGGAGCTTTTTTGCCCACTGTTTTAAGTCATAAGGTACACCTGCAAACAGGTCTTTATTATCACCGACTGCGCTTTTCAGGAGTTCCAAATCAACTTGTCTTGGTTCTGCAGGGATGACAGAACCCATTCCCTGGCTTTTGTGCATGAACCGTGATTGTTCGCCTAATTGAGGATAAGTCATTTTATAGACCGGATCATATTTGCCGATTTCTATGGAAGTGGCTGCTGATTCTTTGGAGGCGGCAGGGAGGTAGAGTTTCTTAATTTGCCAGACGGATAGACCTTCTTTTAATTGATTTGGAAACACTTTAGGATCTGCGGCGTCTTTAAATGCCCGTTCTGTCAATATCTCCATGGTGCGGTGGTGGCCGTGCTGTGTGTCATCGTTTCGGAACGAGGGCATCGCAATGTCTGGCTGATAGGTGCGGATAAATCGGATGACACGTTCATAGGTGAGTGTTTCTCCCCATTTTGAAAGGGTTTCTTCAGGTGTTTTTGAAAAACCGAAATCATAGATAGGGTCAGAAGTGGTTCTGCTTAAATGGTAAGCCGTCACGCCTGTGATTTTGGCAGCTTCAATCATTTCTCTTGAGCGGATAATGCCAAGTGCATTACCTAATTCATCACCAATCTCATTTTGTCCTCCCTCGCCGCGGTTGGCAATCAGGCTTGATGTTTTGACTCCAAGCCCTCTTGATAAATAGGCCAAAAAGTCACTGCGCTCATCATCAGGATGGGCTCCGGTATTCAAAAAAGAGACGGTTGTTCCAAGAGGCTTTACAGCATTCCAAAGGGCAACATCAGGTTCTTTTGCTGGAGCGGCAATTCCTTCGATAGGGAAAAAGGATACACAAAGCAGAATCGAAAGGAATGAGAATAGAATTCTTTTCATTTTGTAACCCCTTTCATCTTTTTGCGGAGTTTTACAAACTTTCCTCCTTTTGGCCTGGGTATATAGTAGGTTAGTTAATATTCCTAACTAACAGGACGAAAAAACCCCTTAGCTAATGAATAACACAACAAATTGACTTTGTAAATACAGTAATAACATTTACTTAACAGAATTATCTAAATAATAAAAAAATATATTGAAACCGCTTTATTTATAATTTATAGTTTAGTTAATTAGTAAAACTTACTAACCAAAAAAGTTAAGGCCGTGATGTGATGAGTCTAAAAGGGACACCCATGCATATGAAATACATGAATAAAAAAAGAATATTGCTGTGCATCCAGGAGTTTGCACCAATTTCACGGGCAGAAATTGCCGCTAAAATTAACATATCTAAGCCTACTGTATCCATGCTTGTGGAGGAGCTGATCCGGGAAAATTGGGTGTATGAAAAAGGCAGCGGTGAATCTTCATCACAGGGAGGAAGAAGGCCTATTCAGCTTTACTTTAATGAAAAAGCCATGTTCATTCTGGGTACAGATATCGGCGGCACAAAAGTCCATACTATTCTCAGTGATTTAAACGGCAGCATCATGGGAGAAAAAAGCTTTCACACAGCCGAATTTCTAAAGAGCGGGCTTTTGGAAAAAATTGCAGAAGATGTGAACTCCTTGCTTATGGATAAGAACATTAACAGGGATTCCATATTAGGGCTGGGGGCAGGTGTTCCCGGTATCACGGATTCTAAACGTGGCATTGTATCGGAAGCCCCTAGCCTTAACTGGGTGAACTACCCGTTCATTGAGGAAGCTAAAAAGTACTTTGAATTTCCGGTTGTGGTGGATAACGATGTGAATGCTGCAGCTTTGGGAGAGCAATGGCTGGGAGCGGCAAGGGATAAGAAAAATGTATTATTCATAGCTGTCGGAACTGGAATCGGAAGCGGCATTATAATTAATAATCAGCTTTACCGGGGAGCCTTTGGCGCAGCAGGAGAGATGGGTTATATGGTCACAGACCGGCAGGATGTAAAGAGGGATTTTAAACCGGTTTTTCAGCATTATGGATATTTGGAAAGTGTTGCAGGGGGGAAATCCATAGGGGAGGCATTTACCAGGAGCGTGAGAAACGACCCTGGCCACCCGCTTTACATGGATGCCCTGTCTTCGGAATTAACTGGGGAGATGGCTTTTCTATGTGCAGCAAAAGGAGACGGGACTGCTGATAAAGTAATCGGGGAAGCGACCGAGCATTTGGCATTTGGTGTCATTAATGCAGCAAGCTTGCTTAATCCTGAAATAATCATTCTAGGAGGTGGTGTCTCGAAATCATCTAATCAAATTTTGCCAAGGCTGTGTGAAATGGTCAAACAGTATCTTCCGGGATCACTGGAAATCCAGACGACGAAGCTTGGAAATCATGCTGGTGTTCTTGGAGCAGTTTCTCTGTTTTTAAGGGAACATAAAAGCATTCTTACTCATATTGAAGAGGGGGATTTTTTGTGAAGATGAATAAAAAGATATCGGCAATAACGGCATTAACCCTATCAGCTGCCATGTTCATGACGGCGTGCAGTTCAGAGAAAAGCTCTGGTACAAATGGAGAAAAGAAAAAGGATTTGGAAGAAAAAATTGTGGTCTATTCTCCTCATGGAAAGGATATTTTATCAGAGTTTGAGAAGAAGTTCGAAGCGAAGTACAACATTGATGTAGAGTGGCTCGATATGGGTTCACAGGAGGTGCTCGACCGGGTCCGCTCTGAGAAAAATAATCCTCAGGCAGACATCTGGTGGGGAGCTCCGTCTACAAGTTTTGACCAGGCAAAGGATGAAGGACTGCTTGAGCCATACAAGCCAAAATACGCAAATACCCTCGCAGACGGCTTTCACGATCCAAAGTGGTATTGGACAGGAACTAGCCAAACTCCAGAAGTCATCATGTACAACAGCAAAAAGGTATCCAAAAGTGAAGCACCTAAAGATTGGGATGACCTTCTTGACCCCAAATGGAAAGACAAACTAATTATCCGCTATCCTTTAGCATCAGGAACTATGAGAACGATCTTTTCTTCTATGATTTACCGTGATTTTAAAGATTCAAAAGATCCGGCAGGCGGCTATAAGTGGCTTGAGAAGCTGGACAAAAATACGAAGGAATATTCTGCGAATCCAGAAATGATGTATAACAAAGTGGCAAAAGGCGAAGGTGTCGTGACCGTCTGGGATATGCCGGATGTTGTTATGCTGAAGGAAACTAAAAATTATCCTTTCGAATTCATCATTCCGGAAAGCGGGACTCCTGTATTAACAGAAGGGATCGCTGTAGTGAAGAAGGCGCCTCATCCAAAAGCGGCGAAAGCTTTTTATGAGTTTGTGAATTCTCCTGAGGCCGCCAAGATTCTGGCTAAGGACTTCTACAGGATTCCGACGAGAAACGATATTAAAGATCTGCCGGATTGGATCAAAAATACAGAAATTAAGAGCATGGATATCGACTGGTCTGTTTTCCAGAAGGAAAGCGATGGCTGGATGAAATACTGGGATGAAAATATAAAGAGCGGGAACAAAGAAATCAAGGAATAGGAAGTGAAAGGTATGGCGTCGATACAAATAGAAAATGTCCAAAAAACCTTTGGAAAGGTAACGGCAATTGATCACTTAAACCTTGATATTAGGGATGGTGAATTCTTTACCTTTCTTGGGCCAAGCGGATGCGGCAAGACGACAACACTGCGCATGATTGCCGGTTTTTATTATCCGACAAAGGGCATCGTCCGGTTTGGGGAAAAGGATATGACGCGAGTACCTCCTGAAAAAAGAAATACAGGCATGGTTTTTCAAAACTATGCCCTTTTTCCTCATATGACCGTGTTTGAAAATGTAGCGTACGGACTTAGAGTGAGGAAAACCTCTCTCAAGGACATTAAAGAGCGTGTTGGCAATATTCTTCAAAAGGTACGTCTGGAAAAGTATGCTGAAAGACAAGTTAGCCAGTTAAGCGGAGGACAGCAGCAGCGTGTGGCCCTGGCCCGTTCGCTTGTCATTGAGCCGGAAATTCTTTTGCTGGATGAACCCTTGAGCAATCTGGATGCCAAACTGCGCGATGAAATGAGAAGTGAAATTCTCAGGCTGCAGCGTGAATATAAAATCACCACAATTTACGTGACTCATGATCAGGCGGAAGCATTATCGATGAGTGACCGGATTGCGGTGTTTCATTATGGAGTCTGCCAGCAGGTTGGAACGCCGGCAGAAATCTATAATGAGCCAGCAAACGATTTTGTTGCAAGTTTCATAGGTGACATAAATCTGCTGCCGGTCAAAGAGATTTATAGGGATCATGGAAAACTGGAAGCAGAAGTTTTACATGAAACCCAGCGTTTTTCTATACATACCCATCACATCAAGTCAGAGTTAGAGGGCGAGCTCTCTCTTTCTGTCAGGCCGGAAGCAATCAGGATTTTAGAGGCTGACCATGACGGGCTATCTAATGTGTTTAATGGCACGATTGAAGATATCCAGTTTTTTGGATCGGTCATTAATCTTGATGTTTCGGCAGCGGGACATCGTCTTAAGATCAATATCCTGAACAATAGTTCCTCTGCCTTGTATAAAAGGGGAGAGCAGGTGCTGGTTCATATACCTGAAGATCATATCCGCATTATTCCAATGGTAAAGGATGATGCTTTATGATGAAAAATCGAGATTCCAGGCTGACATATGGGCTGTTGATACCTGTTGTGCTTGTCCTTATTGCCTATGTGCTGTATCCATCGATCCGTACTCTTGTGGAAAGTCTGAATAAGGATGGCAGTGTGACTATATCAAACTATCAGGATTTCTTTTCACAGAAATCAAAGACCAATTTGGAGGCGCTTTGGAATTCCGTTTACATTTCTGTTTTAAGTGTGGCTGCAAGTGCTGTCATTGGTATCCCGCTTGCATTGATCTTCAACCGCTATGATTTCCCTGGAAGGAAATTTTTCTCTACGGCAGCTATCATGCCAATTGTTCTTCCGTCGTTAGTCGGTGTAATGGCTTTTATGTTTTTATACGGTGAAACCGGACTGATTCCTAATTTAATAAAAGATTTGTTTGAACTAAAGAAGGTACCCTTCAAAATTGGGGGAGTATCAGGAATTCTGCTCGTGCACGCCTATACGATGTATGTGTACTTTTATATGACCGTTTCATCCGCTCTGAATAAAATTGATCCTTCACTTGAGGAAAGTGCCCACAACCTTGGGGGTTCAAGATTCAATGTGTTTTGGAAGGTGACGTTTCCGCTTTTGACACCTGCGATCGTGGCTGCTTCGCTTCTTGTATTTATGATTTCTATGGCATCGTTTAGTGCACCATTTTTATTGGCAGGCGGTTACCGGGTCCTTAGTCTGCAGATATATTTTTCGAAAATTAATGGTGATATGGAAATAGCTGCTGCACAATCTGTCATTCTTTCGATCGTTTCAATCAGCTTCCTGCTGTTCATGAGGTGGTATCAAAACAGGAAAGACTACCGAATGGCGACAAAGGGGATCGGAGCTCACCGCAGTGAAGTGAAAAACCCTGTCACGAAGTGGATAATGGTAATTTTTGGAATACTGGCTGTCATTATTCTGCTTCTTCCGCACTTTACAATCCTGCTTCTTTCGCTTGTTCCGGATGGCACGTGGACATGGCAGACCTATCCATCGACATTCAACTTTGAAAACTTCCGTTTGCTGTTTGAAGATCCCAATATTCTGAAGCCGATTAAAAACAGCTTATTGCTGGCTGTGATTGCAACCGCAGGCAACCTGGTATTTGGTGTGCTTACTTCGTACTTGCTTGTGAAGAGGAAATTCGTCGGGAAGAACTTTGTGGATATCTTAGTGATGATTCCCTGGGCGCTGCCGGCAACAGTAATCGGGATGAATCTCGTTTTTGCTTTTAATGAACCGAATATTTTTTCCTTTGGAAACATTTTAGTAGGAACTTTCTGGATTTTGCCGCTCGCTTATTTTATCAGGCACATTCCGCTTGTGGTGAGGTCTACAAATGCGGTCCTTGAGCAGCTGGATGATTCGATTGAGGAAGCGTCACGGAGTCTCGGTGCAAAGTGGTTTTATACGTTCAGAAAAGTGATACTGCCAATTATTATGCCAGGTGTCCTTTCTGGAACACTGCTTGCCTTTGTTGAAGCAGTGGGAGAATTTCCTACTTCAGTTTTACTGTATACCTTATCAAACCGTCCAATATCCATAGAAATCATGAATCAGCTTCGCATGTTTAATATGGGGCAAGCGGCAGCTTATGGCATGATTCAAATTATTTTAATTGCCGCTGTTCTGTTTATTTCAAATAAATTCTTTGGTGTAAAGGCGGAACAATCACTTTAACGGAGGTATTGTATGTTTGAAGATTTTATTAAAAGCGAAGGCACGGTCTTTCCCGGGAAAACTTATGTGGAGCAATTGCTGAAGCCTGTTTTTAATGATCAAAGGGATTTCCTGTTTCATGTGATGTTTGATATTCACCGGGCACATGTGATTATGCTTGCTGAAGAGGGGATTATCAAAAAGTCTGAAGCTGAGGTCATGCTAGGGGGAATCAATAAGGCTGCGGTTTGTGATTCTTCTTCATTATGTTATGAGCCGGAGTTTGAGGATTTGTTTTTTATGATGGAGGCAAGGATTGGGGAGGAAATAGGCGCTGAGCTTGCCGGTAAGATTCATATTGCCAGGAGCCGGAATGATATGGGAGTGGCAATGTACCGGCTCGTGCTGAGACAGCACCTCCTGGAAACCATAGGACATGTACATTCCTTGAGCGAGGCGCTGCTGTATCAGGCAGAAAATCATAGTAATACGGTGATGACCGGTTACACCCATACACAGCCGGCCCAGCCGACAACGCTTGGTCATTATCTGCTCGCTGTTTATGATGTGCTGCAAAGAGATGCGAAAAGGCTCCAGACTGCGTATGAAACGGTGAACAGATCGCCTCTTGGAGCAGCCGCCCTGACGACTACAGGCTTTCCGATTTCGCGCAGCCGGACATGTGAATTGCTTGGCTTTGAGGGAGTGATTGAGAATTCCTATGACTCGATTGCGGGTGCTGATTATCTCCTTGAAACAGCTTCTGCTATTATGACGTTAATGGTGGATTCGGGCCGGTGGATCCAGGATTTCCTGCAGCATGTGACAAGAGAGTTCGGCTCCTTTACTGTGGCGGATCCTTATGTGCAGGTAAGCAGCATTATGCCGCAAAAACGAAATCCGGTGTCCATTGAGCATGCGAGGGCACTTGCCAGCAGCTCTTTCGGGGATGCAATGGCTGCAGTGAACATGATTCATAATACACCGTTTGGCGATATCGTGGATACAGAGGATGATTTGCAGCCGCATCTATACCGGTCATTCAATAATGCGAACCGGGTGCTGAAGCTGATGTATGCTGTCATTTCCACTTTAAAGGTCAATGAGGGGCATATGAAAAAGATGGCCGGTAAATCAAGCATCACCATCACCGAGCTGGCCGATTCATTATCACGTGACTACGGGATATCCTTCCGCCATGCCCATTCCGTTGCAAGTAATATAGCCAAAAAAACAAAGCAGCAGAATATGGAGTTATATGAATGGGACGTTCAGGACATAAACAATATGCTGCAGGATTTTGTCTCCGTCACACTTACAAAAGAAGAGTGGCAGAAAATTATTTCCCCGGAATATTTTGTTGAAATAAGGAAGGTGCAGGGCGGACCGAATCCTGATGAAGTGGAAAGGATGATGTTGCAGCGTAAGGAAGCTCTTTTGCAGGCTAAAGGTAATTGGGAAAAAGTGATGAATATATTGAAGGAAAAACGGGCTGAACTGATGGAATTTTCCTTTAAAAGCTGAACCGGGAGAGAACTCCCGGCTTTTTTTAGTATCATGAATTTGTGATTGTCCTGCCATTTATGTATGATAGGGTACTAAGAATACATGGGTTAGGATGAATATAATGAATCAGCCGCAAACGAATGAGACGATTGCACGCAGGGATAAAAAGCTGTTTAAAATATTGGTTATTATTGCTTGGGGTTTTGTACTCTGTGTGAACACTTGGACAAAAAGCCTTGAGCATTTTCTTGATTTTAAATCGCTGGGTTTTACCTGGGACTCGTCTCCGGATTTTGTCTCCTTTTTTTATTTTTATGATTTAACATTGATACACCAGGACTTTATCATCGTGAAGCTTGGACATTTCACGGGTTTTGCCGTGATGGACCTTTTGCTGTATTGGCTTTTGAAAAATCATAAGCGGGCGATTCTGATTTCATTTGCCTTTGCGTTTTTTACGGAGTTTTTCCAGCTGTTTTTCGGCAGGGACGGACGATTATATGATCTTGGCATTGACTCACTGGGCATCTTGTTTGTCTCCTTTTTTCTTAGTGTGTTTGAGCGGAGGATACGCGGGTAGAGTAGAGTGAGGGGCAAATCTTTAGGGATTTGTCCTTTTTTTGTGCATTCGCTCCAATCAAAGGGAGTTTGGCTCGAATCACTGTACATTTGGCTCTAATGAAGGGGAATTTCGCTCGAATCAGCGCTGATTTGGTGTTATTATCCAGAAAAATGGAAATTAAAGTGCGTGACAGCCCTGTGCATTGAGGGAAACAGAGATGTTTTGAATATATTAATGGCGAAGAGTGCGCCTTAAGACAAATATCAGGGCGAGATATCAGGTTTTTTTGCTAGAGTAAGAGGTAATTTCGGAATGTTTGTCAACGCCAACCATGTTCGTTCTCTGTTTGGTTTGTCAAGGCGTTCATTTAGGCCTTTTTTGAATTCGCTCGAATCAAAGCTGGTTTGGAGTTATTATCCAGGAAAATGGAAATTAAAAAGCGGAAAGAGCTCTGTAAAGTAAGGAAAACGGGCTCTTTTCGCTTTTTTTGACTGATACAGGCTATTGTATATGATTTTCAGCCTTTTTATCAAAGGCGAAGTTAAAGTTATTGGTTGATTCTGAATGATATCCCTGACTGTATAAATTACTTTAAACGATAGGGATAAAGAATCTATTTTAGATTATTTAAATCGCCTTTTCTCGGTTTCGGCTTCCAAACAAGGAGCCTTAATTGGTGAATAGAGAAAGAAGGTTTTCTTGTGATATCAGTAGAATTCTAATGAAACAAATTGAAAACATCCTTACATTACATTTTAAGAGCGACACGGTGTTTATTTCCGATGCCCACTATTCTTACAGTTCTAGCGACAATGTGGAGCACTACAACTTTATTTAATGTGGTTTCAATTCCTCGACAATAGAAAAATGGAAAGCCATTTGAGTAAGAAAAAGCAAATGCTTATCTTGGCAAGTGTTTATGGAACTTGGGAAGCCGCAGATAAATTAAAACTGAGAAACTACGCATTCTAGTTGAAGATTACACCAGTTATTTTGTATCTCCTAGCTCGTGTGTTTGCTGTCCGTTTTTACTAAAGTAAAGTATGTTTACTCTCCTAAATTCAATAACCATTTACGCAATTTATCCTTCGGGTAGTACACCTTACCGCTTATTATAATATGCGGAATGTTTGAATGCTCTTGAATTAAAGATTTTGCATCTTCTCTCGATATCCCTATAAAATAATGCACATCATTTTCTTTAATTAGTTGGTGTTCATCATCTTCATTTAACGAATCGAAAAGGCTTTTTGCATTCGGGTTTTTAAAATTTTTCAGTCCATCTCCGATAAAATATCCTGCAGCTGCAATCCCTACCGATACAAAAAAAATACTCCATTCCATTACTTTCTCCCCCTCCTAAAAAAATGTTCATTCTATCTAAGGTTTGATGTTAAAAAACGACTTCAATAAAGTTAAAGTGCATTCCTTCACAATATCATTCTTATTTTACCGTAAATATCCAGTTTAGGTAAAACTAATTTAATTAGATGGAAGGAGAAGTCATCAGAACATTTTTCAACAAATCAACCTTTTCCTTTAACATAGCTTTATCAAAAAACAAGTAAAAGATCGATATGGCGTTGATTGCCCAAATAGTGATGGTGATGATGATATCCATCCGCCATGTAAGGATGAAGAAAGACAACAATAATCATGGAGAGGGAAAGCAGCATTTTTTCAATCATGTTTGGTCTCCGTTTGTATTTTTATTTTTAATTGCTCTATAAATTTTCCCGGATTGTCCAAGCGTATAGCTACTTTTGTATATGTTTTTTTTATACCGAAGAAAAGAACTGCCATCTGTGGTTCTTTTAATTCTAAAATGATGTGAGGGTGCAGTGCCTCGAAGTCTTTGGCTATAAATTCGATTGTTGTGGTACTGTCGGCTTTTTGCTTAAGTTCTATCGGATTTGTGTTGATTTCAGCGATGTTATCAAGCGGCAATGCCATTTTCTTTGCCAATCCAAGAGAAAGGTACAAGGTGCTGTCGGACAGTTTAACAGGATTCAGCCTGATTGTCTGGATGTCACCAAGAAAAAATATGACCGAGCAGATGTTCAGTATGAGAAGCACTGTTGACAGGACCGATGAATAG
Source organism: Bacillus sp. OV322 (assembly GCF_900112495.1). Classification (GTDB taxonomy): domain Bacteria; phylum Bacillota; class Bacilli; order Bacillales; family DSM-1321; genus Peribacillus. The sequence continues at coordinate 35,493 of NZ_FOMA01000004.1, read as the reverse complement.
TTGTGAAGCCACCAGTGTATGCCGACTGTTTCAATCACAATTGCATGAAGCAGCATAATCTGAAAAGCAATCATGCTAGTATTTTTATGGAGTGTATAGTTGTTTTCTTCAGCAGCTGGACTTTTTCTCCACGACAGTAAGGCATAGTAAAACATCAGGAAATCTGAAGCGGCTGCCTTCACTATAGGATGTTTGCCTGTTTTCTTTTCAACTGCAGACGGAACGGAGAACAGCAGGCCTTCTTCGCTCCGGCGGACTTCCTGTATTATTGCAGGGAGATTGCGCATGAGCATAAACAGCAGTCCCAGCTCCAAAAACAGAAGCAGTCCTTCAATTGCAAATCCTCCATATGAAAGAACCTTGTACGGCTGGAAGTATTCCTGCGGGATCAGAAATCGTGCCAATATAATGCCGGCAGCCATTGAAAGAATTAGACGCTTCACATGGCCATTCTTTTTCCTCTTTATAACGAGTAGCAGCAGGGGAGAAACTATTGCCAAATCAAGGATGGAGCCAAGCACGATCCAATTTGTATCTTCCGGCAGGAATATAGGTGAAAGGGGCGAGCGGTATAATAATACGTTTGATCCGAGCACCAGGATTAACAGGACCTTCCAGATATAGTTTTTATCCTCAAGCTTCCACACAAGCATCTCATCATCTCCCTTATCCCCTCATTATAGTGTGTTTGAAAATATTTCCTTTAGTGAATTTTGACGATTTTTCAAAACTTTTCATGCGTCTGATAATGTATTGTGCTAAATGGAGAAAGAGGCCTCTGGAAACAGGGTATAGTAAAATACAGAGGATGATTTTTCAAGGGAGGTGTTTCGTGATAATAAAGTTGTTTAAATCATATTAAAGTCGTTTAAAAAATAATAAAGTCATTTAAAACTAAACGTCAGTTATGCTATTCAACAATCGGGCCATTTAATTGAATAAGACTTTCAAACAAATAATTGATATTTATGCAGATTTGGGTATTGTCTAGGATTGTACTTAAAGTAACGAGGCAGTTTTATTAAAGGAGGAAAGTCTTGGTTATACATAGAAATTAGGTATATGTCTATTTTTATAAAGGAGATAACAAATTGATGGAATATAAAGTGAAAACATATGAGGAAGCCATAGATGTAATAGAAGAGATTGGTTTACTTCCTCTAGCCCCATTAATACCTGATTTCCCTTCTTTAAATACCATTACTTTATCAGAGTATTGGCATTCAGAAACAGAGTTTGATCCTTGGATTTGGAGGACAAAATTTTCAACTGACGGGGTTGCGGGATACGGTAAATTCATTAAGAAAAAATCGGTATTGGTTTCCCGTCAGCTTCTTCCATATGTAAAAAGGGTTTTAGGCTATGCTGAGTCCGTTGAGGAACGCTATTTTAATGGAAATATATCGAAAGAAGCATTTGATATATACAAAATAATTAGACAAGAGGAAGGGATAGACACAAGGGCATTAAGAATAAAAGCAGGACTAAAGGAAAGTGATAAAAAAAGGATATTTGAGAACGCATTATTAGAATTACAAGGATCAATGGATATTGTAATTTCAGGCATACAGGAGAAAAAAAATGACGACGGTGAAAAGAACGGTTGGAGCAGTACAGCTTTTGAGACTTATGATTCTTGGGCAAGGAGGAATAAAATTGACACTTTTAAGACAGATAAAGAAGAAACAAAGAAATTTCTTATAGCTCATTTTTCAAATTTATGCAGTAATGAATCGGTAAAGAAACTTGAAAAAATATTCAAGTAATGAGATGAAATGGAGTGAATTCGTTTGGAGCTAACACACACACGTTTATTAGTAGACAATTATAAAGATTGTTTCTTATTTTATAGAGATGTTTTAGGTTTCGAAGTATCGTGGGGAGACGAAGAAACTTTATATGCAGATTTCAAGTTCAGTGGTTGTACTTTAGGACTATTTGAACGAAAACAAATGCTTGAAGCTATAGGTGCAGAGAGTGTATCTTATATTCATAAGTCTGATAGAATTGCTTTAATTTTCAAGGTCGATAATGTTGAAGAGAAATATAAGGAATTAAAAGAAAAGGTGGAATTCATAACAAAGCCTACTGCACAAGAAGGATGGGGAATTAAAGTAGCTCATTTTAGAGATCCTGATGGTTCACTAATCGAAATCTATGAGAGTATTGGATAATTTTAAAACGATGCGATTCTTTTAGAAGGTATCGTCTTTTTCTTGATCTGAAATTCAGGCAGTTTTTGAAAAAATACACTTCAACTAACAAGGTGCTTTAATCCAAAAACGATCTTCAGCAATCGGGCGCGGTTGTTGTATAACCTCTAGATTTAAACGACTTTTTTGTTTTATTTTTGGTATAGAAAAAGTGTTTTACATGAAAATTAAGTGCAAAATGTGCAAGTACGATAAGCATTATGATCTTCCAAAAGCTAAGGTTGTGTTATATTAAAGCAGATGCTGCACGATATAGAGCAATGCTGAGCAGTTTCAGAGAATCTCCTGCGAAAATATTGGTTATGAAATGGAAGCTGAAATCAGTATACAATCTGAGGCAGGCTTTAATGTTAGGTTTAGTGATTTAAGAATACTTTCATTGATTCGAATAATGCTTCTAATAGATTGCAGTGCAAAAAAAAGAAGACCCGATGGGGCCTTCTTTTTTGCTAAATTTATATACGTTTCGCACCGATAAATTTAGGCTTCCAGTATGAATTGCTTGTTGCAGCAATGGATACTCCTTTTGATGTAGCAGCTTGGATCATTTTTCCGCTTCCCATGTAGATGGAAACGTGAGTTGGGCGGGATGCCCGGTTTGGAGCAAAGAACATTAAATCGCCTGTCTTTAATGAGCTTGAGCTGACGCGGCTTCCTTTTTGGTACATATCCGCTGCTGTGCGGGGCAATGTTTTGCCGGCTTTCGCATATGAATATTTCACAAGTCCTGAGCAATCGAATCCGCTTGGTGTAGTGCCGCCGTATCTATATTTGACGCCTAAGTTGCTTTTGGCAACAGAAATAGCTTTTGTATGGTACGCCGTGCTTTTAGGAGCTGAATATGTAGCAAGATATTTTGAACTTACATATCCTGATTTTGAACTTGCTTTGATTTTAGCCCAGCCTTTTGAAGTTGAGTAAACCGTAACCTTTGTGCCTTTTTTTAATTTAGCCACGATGGATGCTCTAGTAGAAGCGCTTTTCCGTACGTTTAGCGTTCCTGAACTGACTTTCACATATTTGCTTGTAGCCGCTTCACTTAAAGTAGGTGCGACCACTGAGATACTTGATGCAAGTAAAACTAACGATAACAATTTCTTTAACAATGTAATTTACCCCCGAATCATATTTGCTAAACTCAATATATACAAATGAGATAACAAAAACATCACAGGTATATTACAAAATAATTACGTTGATTAGAAGTCTATGAAAACGCTGATATAGCAGGCTTGATGGCGATATAGTAATTATTGGTACTTTTTACATTTTGCTAGCAGAACCAGCTGTGAACAATCTTCGCCCATCCAATTGCAGACACCCACAGAGGGATGCTTAAAAAAACACCCCAAACAAATCCCCTTGAAAAGCCGCCGGTCTCCTCTTTCATAAACCACACTCCCCCCACAGGTTTTTTGCAGACTATGAAAAACACGGGCTGTTCTTTTATTATAAATGCAGCCTGATAAGGAAACTGTCATGTGGCGGCCGAATGGCATGAAAATGTTTGTCGTAAATCAGAAGATATAGAGTGAAATGCGGACAACTTCCTCAAGATTTTACATAGGATATAGAGAATCTATAGTATGGGAGGTTTCTGCATGATAAACTGGAAAGTCCGATTTAAAAATAGGCTTTGGCTCACAGGTTTTCTGTCACAGCTTTTCATAGTCATTGAAATCCTGCTGGTGGGGGCACATGCGATTGGCCTTACTGATTTTAAGCTGACAGAGGATATAAAAGGGTGGGTGCTGTCACTTGTAAATGCTGTTGCGGCACTTTTGTCCACAGTCACGAATATTCAGGATCCTACTACAAAAGGATATAGTGACAGCAGCCAGGCGAAGGACTACGAGCATCCAAGATAAAAAAAGTCCGGCTGCTGACAGCGGGTCTCTTTATGTATGTGTGCTAGTTTTCGATATAGTCCATATTTAAAAAAAGGAAGATATTGTACTATAAATCTGTTTTGCCTGAAGTTATTGGGGTATATAAAAATTACACATTCGTATAAGGGGCAAAGTCAAAGTACAAAGCTAGAGGGTGAGCGCATCTGCTATGCCAGCATCACGAGTGCTATCATGAGCTGCTTTTTCTTGAGATGAGTTCATAAAATGTATGCGGCTAAGCGCGGCGATGAGCAGGGAAGATATTTTTAAATAGGAAAGGGGACGAAAGGCTGTATCCTTTCATCCCGAATATACTATTATGACGTTTTCTTTAAGTTAGCATGTGAACGATAATAGCTGACCGCTTCCAAAACGAATCTTTTTTCCTGCGCTGTTAGCAAGTTCCATGTTCCGGCTTTGATTTTCATAATAATCTCTCCTTCGCTAGTTTTTTATGTTAAACTGCCATTATTTATAATTTATACTCTCAGTATACCGCCAATTCTTGTAAAACAAACAACACAAATTCCATCAGCTTTCCTCAGCAATAGACCTGATTTTACTCTTGGTGCTGAGGCTTTTTAGCATTCTTGGATGAAAGCTGTATGGTTTTGATGAGGAATATGTACGAAAACACTAAAAACGTCGAATGTTTTTTTATGGAGTTTTTTGAAAAAATAGGTTTATTGGAGTTTGCGCTGGCAGAAGTACTCTTGAGAGAGTATTTTTTTTGGTAAAAATATTTAATATACTTTTCCTGAAAATCGAACTTATCTTTTATTACCCCAATTGACCCAATCATGAAGCCTATTTTCCTAGAGAGGTGTTACTAAGATAACCCCGGAGGGCTAGGTAACTAACAGTCAGTTTAGTTTGATAAAGGAAGGAAGGGAAATAAAGGCTGAATGTAGAATTTGAATGAAATTGGAGGTGTGCTTATAAAACAGTATGTATATTATATGGTACCGAGTGAGATGAAAGGGGAAAAATTGATACCGCTAAATTCGTTAAAGTATCCTTATCCTCAAATGTATGAGAAATATACTAAAAAGTATTTTGACCATCCTGAGAGACCAAAACTGCTTAGTAAACAAGTTCCAAAACTAAATTGTTTATGGAATGATGTTCTGCATTTTCTGCCTTTACATCCTTATTACGTTTACATGGCTTTTACAAAGTTAGATATTAAAGCTAAAGAAAAACAACGTTTTTTTAAAGTTCCTATTGTAAATCTGAAAAACAATAAAAATGCTATCTACCTATACTCCCAAGAGAATTACAAAGGTCCATCGGAACCCATCGAAAAAGATGAAATTAAATTATTAAATATTGAAGACTATAAAGAACTTACAGAACTGCCTCCAGCTGCATTTGAATACTACAAAAAAGAAAGCAGAAAAGGAAATAGATTTGGATTGTTTCCTTATATTCCACATGTATTAAGTCTTGGTGAAGTAGATATTAACAATGCAGAAATCATAACTTGGAAAGAACCTAGATAGAGTGTGAAAAAATATACTTAAACTAAGCATGGAAGAAAACAGGGCTACTGCGGCTGATTATAAATAAAGTAAACGAAATAAGAAATATCTGGATAGTATAGCTTGGGATAACTTCCATTCACAGGCAATCGCTAAGAATTTAAATCTTTCATGGAGGAATGAATATGTCAAAATCAAACCAAAAAATCGTTCCACACTTATGGTATGAAAAGGAGGCAAAAGAAGCTGCCGAGTTTTATGCTTCCATATTCCCGGACTCAAAAATCACCAATGTCACAACTATCAAGGACACACCTTCGGGCGACTCCGAGATTGTCTCATTTGAGCTATGGGGACAGAAGTTCATGGCAATCAGTGCTGGACCTTATTTCAAAATCAATCCGTCGATTTCATTCATAGTTAATTTCGATCCATCGAGGGAAAGTGATGCGCGAGAAAAAATAGATGAGGTATGGAACAATTTGTCGGAAGGCGGCACAGCGTTAATGCCGCTCGATAAGTATCCCTTCAGTGAGAGGTTTGGCTGGATTCAGGATAAATATGGATTGTCCTGGCAATTAATGCTTACCAATCCAGAAGGTGAAGAACGGCCTGCTATCGTTCCATCACTTTTGTTTGTCGGCGAAAAATGCGGCATGACCGAAGAGGCGATACATTTTTATTTATCTGTATTTAAGAACGCAAAACAGGGACTTCTCACCCGCTATCCCCAAGGCATGGCACCTGATAAAGAAGGAACCATCATGTTCTCCGATTTTATGCTGGAAGACCTGTGGTTTTCCGCAATGGATAGCGCACATGAGCATCGATTCAATTTTAATGAGGCCATATCATTCATGGTGTATTGTGACACACAAGAAGAGATTAATCACTACTGGGATAGGCTATCTGCAGTTCCTGAAGCAGAACAATGCGGCTGGCTGAAAGATAAGTTTGGTATATCCTGGCAGGTAGTGCCAAGCGAGATGAATGAGATGATGAGCAATGCCACACCGGATCAGCGTGCACGCCTGACGAACGCTTTTCTTAAAATGAAGAAATTTGATCTGGAGAAATTACGGCAAGCATACAAGTGATAATCAGACATTGAGAGCTTCTTCTTTTCACGCAGGGACCCTGATATATACCTAAAATAAAAAAGGGTGATTTAATCACCCTTTGCATGTTTAGAAATTCTCGTTATGTCATCGAATGCTTGCTGAAGGTTTGCCATTGTTTTGATCTCAGCAAGGTTCAATCCAAGGCTGACCATGGTTTGTGCCACCTCTGGACGGATTCCTGTGATAATGGTCTTTACTCCCGTTAAGGATAAAGCATCAATTACCTTAAAAAGCTGATTGGCCACCATCGTATCAACAATCATCACACCTGACACATCTAAGATAAGATGGGAGAGCTTAAGTTCAACCGAACGGTTCAAGGTAGTTTCCATGAGTAAATGAGCTCTATCAGTATCTAAGTTTCCGATTAATGGAAGAATGCCTACTCCTTTTGTCAGTGGAACAACAGGGACGGAAAGCTCCATAAACGCATTTTTTGCATTTTCAAGGGTTTTTTGATGAAATTCAACATAAGTGAGGCTAAAACTATAAACAGCCCGATCTAACAGGGGATCTATAATTCGGATGACATCAAATACAGTGGATGCAGTCATATTTTTGGAGGCTGCTTCCTTCTCGATAGCTTCCCACATATAAGTCCGGTAATAGCTCGTATCTTTCAATGCCTCGTCCAGCGGCGCTCCAAGCTTATAAAAGAATTCGCCGGTTTCTTTTCCCCAATTAAATATTTTTTCATAGGCTCTTTCTTTGTCCATATGTTCGATTAACGCTTCTCCAAACAAACCAATGAAATTAGCCCGAATCTCCAAAATATGTGCTTCTATTTGCTCAAATTCCCTTTTTTCACTTTCAGACATTTGCACTCCAGCCATCCTGTCTCCATGTATGGTGGCGGCAATTTCATCTTTCTTTTCTAAAATCATTTCCCCTAACAATTTCAATTCATTATTCAATGTACTTCCTCCAAATCTTAATGGAACCACAAAAGTATTTTTCTATTCTTCATAATATAGTCTATCTATTTTATCATTAATAAAAAAATAATGATATTTTATGGTGCAGCTGCAATGCCTTGGTTAAAAGACGGTCTAATGGATTGTCCTGGCAATTAATGCTTACCAATCTAGAAGGTGAAGAACGGCCTGCTATCGTTCCATCACTTTTGTTTGTCGGCGAAAAATGCGGCATGACCGAAGAGGTGATTCATTTTTATTTATCTGTGTTTAAGAATGCAAAACAGGCTACCCTCAAGGCATGGAACCTGATAAAGAAGGAACCATCATGATTCATGGTATATTGTGACACACAAGAAGAAATTGATCACTACTGGGAAAGGCTATCTGCAGTTCCTGAAGCAGAACAATGCGGCTGGCTGAAAGATAAATTCGGTATATCCTGGCAGGTTGTGCCAAGCGAGATGAATGAGATGATGAGCAAAGCCACGCCGGATCAGCGTGCACGCCTGACGAATGCTTTTCTTAAAATGAAGAAATTTGATCTGGAGAAATTACGGCAAGCATACAAGGGATAATCAGAATGGAGGTGATGGATGATCTATGGTAATGCTTAAAAGTTTGTTCAGAACCTCATTCTGATTTCTATAAATAATCAGTAAAAAATGGATAGGATCCGAAGTACATATAATGTTATTTTCCATGGTAGCATAAAGTCGATTTCCTTCAAGGAATATCGGCTTTTTTTATGGGTGATTTTTTTTTATGGGTGATTTCTAAACTGCAAATAATATTAGCAATATTATAGAACCATTGAAAAAATCAAGTTTGTCTGGGCAGGAAAGGAGTGGATGTTTTTTGCTGAAAGGATAGAGAGATACATGCTTAAATAAAAGGCTCTGTTAATATCAGGTAGTAAGGAGCGTGTTCAAGTTATCATATCCAGAATGTGAATAGATTTTAATCGCGTGACAACGAAGTACTCGATTATTATTTGAGTTGGTGTGAATTTCTTGAGCAAATTAAACATCGTAATGACCACACTACTTTTATTAAAATTATTGTTGAAAGCTGCCTGTTCTCAATAGATACGATATATGATAATCTTATATTATCAAAATTTTCTAAATACTAAAGTCGATGTTCATTATGTCTTGAAGGCCATTTACTTCAATTAGTAAAATAAATATCACCTCGATACATATTTAATATAATGGGAGGTTATATGTGGGTTATATAATGGAATTGAGGAAAATAGTGGGAAGCCGTCCCCTAATAATAGCTGGAGCTTGTGTTATTTTAATAAATGATGATAAAGAGATATTATTGCAACTCCGTAATGACAATAACTGCTGGGGATTAGCTGGAGGTTCATTGGAGATTGGTGAAACTTTGGAACAAGTAGCAAACTGCTATTCCTTATAGAACTAACGGGTGCAAGAGTTGAACAAAACGTTGTTTCGGCAGCGTTTTTTCTTATTGTGCTAAAGGTGCAGGTTGGTAACACAAGAAAATGCATAGATTTATTCTGAAGTGGGCATTTCTACCTTAAAACAAGGTGGTGGCTAATAATATGAAACACATAATAATAGGGATTGTTTTATCTTTTTCCATTTTGGGATTAACCATATCCACTCCAATAAAGGCGGAAACCGAAGGAGACTTTCTCCAAGAAAAGCATAATGATTTTTATGATGCCTTTTTAGTTTTTTTAAACCCTTATGCCCAAAAAGCAATTAATAAAAAGTACCCTACTCGTAATTATGCATTGTGGAATTCAGACATATTAGAGGTAAAAAGAATGACTGGAGGGTATTCTCAATATGATTTTAAGGTGAAGGTTAAGTATGATACTTATACTGGTGCACATAATCCACAAGAAGGTCCAGTTATCATAACATTTGAAGTCAAAACAGATAAAGTTACTGTGGTTGATATTAAAGGTTAATTTTAGTATGTCATATTGAATTAACATGTACTATTTTTTAAGGAGAAGGTTGCCTTTTTTCTCATATAAAAAAAGATTGTGAAATATTGTACTTAAACTATTAGGTGCTTGAGTTTAACAAATTGGTTGCTACGTAACACTTTCTTATGGAACTAACGGGGCAGGTTAGTTACATTCACGATAAATAATCTTTCATTAATGGGGAAGAATACTTATTAAAAGGATAGAGCGGGTGCGTGGAACATTGAATAAAAGAATTAACTTTATTTATTTAATACTCTGTATTGCTTATATTGTACCAACTAATGAGATAGCCTTTGCAAGTCCAAACGATAATCCTCCTTCCATTGAGGAAATGTTCACTCAAGTTGGATATAAATCTGCTGAAGATGCCGTTAAGGAATTTGAAAATCACTTTGAACAAGATGTAAAATTGCCAAAAATCAAGCCTTCTATTCCTTTCACCCATCAATTCGGTAGATTTTATGAAGATAAGGACTATGACACAAATGATTTTCTATCAATCCATTTGGTGAATGAAAAGTCACGAGAAAATAATTATAAAGTTGATATTCGACCCTTAAAAAATAAAATAAATTTTAAGGATAGAGGCAATCAAAAAGTCTATACACTTGAAAATGGTCAAAAAGCCATTTATATGGATGATGGTCCAATTATGAATTTTCTTGTTTTTGAAAAAGATAATTGGCAATATATGCTCGGAATTGACAAAAAGGTATCAAATAAAGTTACACCTGAAATATTAGTTAAAATCGCTAACTCAACTGAATAAAATTAAAAAAATAGACCACCGAGCAGGGGCAAGGTGGTCTTTTTGTGTTAGTTAAAAAAGATATTGTGAAGTTATTCACTTCAACTAACGGGTGCGTTAGTTGAAGAAGACATGCTGCTACGGCAGCCTTATTAGTGAGGCCAATGAGGGTTATTTCGTAAAAAAACAAAAAAGGTAAAACTCAGAAAATATAGAGTTTTACCTTTTTTGAAGGGTCCTTGCCTTCTATATTAAGTTAAGATGATAGTGTTATTAATGTCTGTGATTTCGTCCTCTTACAGATTTCATAATAAAACTAACAATAAGGATTAAAATTATAGCTCCGATCAATGCTGGAATAATGGCAAAATCGGCAATATGAGGACCCCAATCACCAAAAATCAATCCGCCTAACCAGGCACCAATAAACCCGGCGATGATATTTCCAATTACGCCTCCTGGAACGTCACGGCCTAGAATCATTCCAGCTAACCAACCAATAATGCCACCTATAATTAATGACCATAAAAATTCCATTATATCAAGTCTCCTTCACTTATTTTTCAGCGTCACCGCATATTTATATCTGCCCTCTACAGATATCTTTTAAACCAAAGAAGATTTTTTCAGTCTTTTCAATAACAAGTGGCGAAAGATCATTGGAAATAATTGGATTGCAACCCGAGTGTTTAATAAAGGGCAGGTTGAAGATGTTTTATAATCACTGTTGAAAAGCAAATCCCTAAAACTGAATTCCCGAGAATCAACTCCACCTTGCTAAGCTAACGGGTGCGTTAGGTAAAGAAGGAGGGGCTGATTGCCTCCGATTTTGCCTTTTCCACTAACGTGGTAGGCTGGAAGATGCTATATTGAAAATGAGTAAATTAAATACTAGTGGGGGCTATAAATGGAGAAAAACGATAACCCATATATAACTTTCGGTGCTCAAATGGGTGATATAGAAGCAGATAATGCTGTTGCTCCTCATCTTGTAGAATTAAGTAAACTTCTAGTCCGATTCTGTAATAAACACTATTGTGTTGAAGTGGATGAAATTGCTCCAGTTCTCCGTGTAGATGGTGATTTATGGTGCTTTGGGTTTGAAGGTTGTGAAAAACTAAGACTTAGTAAAAAGAGCCGTTATATAACTGTAGATATTGGTATGCCTATTTCTCGTTGGAAGGGCATTAATGGCTACGATATTAGAAAGTACCTCATCAATAATCTAAGAGAAGCAGTTAAACTTATGGTAAAACGATTAAATAAAGAGAACTTTACCGTAAATGAAAAGGAGTTATGGACTGATTTTAATAAAGTGGAAAAAGAGTTCTTTTTAAACTAAAGGGTGCTTTACTTCAATAAGGAGTAAGGCTTTTTCTTCTTCAATTAAAGGGCAGGTTAGTACAAGAAGGCTTTTTGAAGTAAGGAAGAGAATAATTGTAAATATGCAAAAGAAAAAAATAGCGGGGTGTGCCTTCCCGAAGAGCAAAGAGAAGGGAGCATAAATCCTCATTGCCGGTGAAACAGCCGGGGACTTATACTCCCTATATATCAGTGTTCTGGTTCGCTGCCCAAAGCTTCCGGAATCATCGTGAAGCCCTCGATCACAGCATCTTCTTCCACTTCGATCATGAGGTAGCGTTTTCTGTCAAACATAATTTGCTTTACATACCTTAAGTCTTGTGGACTGATCGAAATGTTCGCCGCTTTTGTGTTAATCTTAATCGATTTGGACGTATATTTCGGAAGGATGCTGCTGGCTTTAATCTCATACTTGTCATCGTCGATGATTTTTTGGTAAGCTGACTCAACCTTTTCCGAATCAATGTCCTCAAGGCCGCTCAATTTTAGTACCCGTTCCACATCTTTGGCATCTAATCTCGGCGGCTCTTCCTCTTCTTCATTTTCTTCGATCATACGGTGGATCTCTTCATACACATTGGAAAGGGCAGAGGTGCTTAACTGATCCCCTGTTATGTCTTTCACGATTTCTTCAAAAATGATTTTGTCATCTTGTGCCGTCATTGTTTCTTCGCCGTTTAAGACTTCTTCAATGAACGCATGGTCAGGCTCGTGAACCTTGCCTGCCGAATAGAGAACGTGATTGACGTCTGCCGCGTTTTCGGTGAAGCAGGGAAACAAAAAGCCTGAAATCGGCGCCTTTAGGTTGATAATGGGGTCCACGACAAAGTGATATTTAAATTCTTTTTCTACATAGTCGAAAAGCAGCTCTTTCTTCGGCTCCTGTGTGTTATTGATGCTGCACAGGATAAACGGGTGGGAATAAACGGTATCCCGTTTGCTTGTCCCGTCCTCTTCATTTCGCCGCTTCATGGGTTTAAAATATTCTCCGCGAATGAAAGTGACGACGATATCCTTCTCGTATTGGCGGAGTTCCAGCATTCTGCCAACGATGTGGTGCATTTGCTCTTTCCAGCCGTCTACATCAGAGCTCAGCAATCCTTGATGCAAAATGAGCTGGCTGTTCTCTCCCCCGTCCCGCTTGAACTTTAACTCAAAGAGCTTTTCATCCAATTGACCGGCTAGCATTTTTTTGAAGTTATTCATGAATAACTCCTGCTGTTCCTGGTCGAGCATTTCAAAAGGCTGGCTTTCATGATGATAAATGTCACTGGGTTCCTTCGTGATATAAACATTAAAGATATCGGAAATGGTGAGTAAATCATTTCCTGCTTTGAATTGTTTTCGAATATGTGCAATGTCTTTTTGGTTCATGCTTGCATTCACTCCTAAGTTGACCTGAATTGCCTATTTACTAGAATAACAAAGCTTCATATCATTTGAACATACTTTTCTATCGATCGGTCCACAGCTCCTGAAGGGAAGGAGATTGATGTATTTAAAGTAAGGTGTATTTGATTTATGAACCAACTACTTTGTGAAATATGCTACTTAAACTATCGGGTGCGTTAGTTTAAGAAGGAGGGCTGCTACATCAACTTTTTGTGTTGGTTTTTAATAAAGATTGATAATTTATAATAAAGATTGATGATAAATAATAAAGTTTGATGAAAAACAACCTCTATGGGTAAAATATCCATAAGAGGTTTTAAATGCATTAGCTATTGTAGGTAATGAGTTAATTAATGAGAATTACTTAGTAAAATCGCAACAACCTGATTCATTAAAGATTGCTAATAAGCTATTGAATTTAGAGGAGATTGATTGGTCAGCCAACGGAGAATTAAAATCCGTTAAAGGGGTTGCGGGAACGAAAATATTAGCTAAAGATATTAGAAGCTGTATCAATTAATGAAAAACGTAAAGAAGGAGGAATGTTACAATGATAACATTCCTTTTTTTGTTTCGGGTGGTATTATATAGTAAAATCAAAACTTTTTCTTATTAATGGGGGCTTTAACAAATGAAAATTGAATGGATAAAAATAAAGGGGTTTAGAAATTTTGATAATGAAAAAATTAATTTTGCAGAGCAAACTTTAATCATTGGAGAGCTAATGATGTTGGGAAAACAAATTTAATATACGCATTACGTCTTCTTTTTGATCGTAGTTTAAGTGATAGAGATTTGGATTTATTTAACAGTGATTACAATGTGTATACCAAATCAGATTCTATTGAAATAACAGTGAAACTTGTAGAAGTTACGGAGGACTGTTTAATAACCGTATTTAAAGGAGATTTGAACAAGGAAACTGTTTATATACAATATAAAAATTCAAAGAATAGTGAATATAGTATTCTTTCGGGGGCCACAGAAGAAACGTTAGAAGAAAGAAATTCTCGATTTTATATAAAACGTTTGAATATGGAATATGTGAATACAAACCGTAATTTAGAATCTTTTATGAAAAGGGAGAAAAACCGAATTTTAGAAGATGCAAAATTAAAATTAACAGAAGAACAAACACAATCAGACGAACAATCTGTTCTCAAAATTAAGCGTAATTTAGAACTTGTAAATAAAAGAGTGGATCGCTTAAATTATATTCAAGAATCTTTAACTAAAGTAAATAATGAATTAAGTTCTCTTGCTATACATAATGAAGGCAAAGTATTGACTTACAAAAATTCTAATTCTGATGCTACGAGAATGCTAGATAACTTAGAATTAACATATAGCACTGATGAAGGTGCCTTAACTTTAGGCGGAGATGGTAGAAATAATCAAATCTTTTTAGCAACATGGGTTTCTAAACAAAAAAATGTAAGTTCGTTAGAAAAAGTAACTTTTTATGCTATAGAAGAACCAGAGGCACATTTACATCCACAGCAACAACGTAAGCTTTCTAGCTATTTATTAGATAAATTTGAAGAACAAGTTTTTATTACTACACATTCTCCGTATATTGCAACAGAGTTTAAACCTGATAGGATTGTTAAATTATGTTCTAAAGGGAAATTTACTAAAGCTGCCAAAGGTGGATGTAGTGAAGAACTAAACACGGATTTTGATGATTTTGGTTATAGGCTAGATGCTATTACATCAGATGTTTTTTTTGTAAATGGTGTATTTTTAGTTGAAGGGCCCTCAGAAAAGTTGTTCTATACTGCTTTAGCTAAACAATTAGAGATTGATTTAGACCGTTTAAACGTGTCAATTTTATCTGTTAACGGTGTAGGTTTTAAACCATATATTAAGATTTGTTTGGCTTTAGACATTCCTTTTGTATTAAGAACAGATAACGATATTTTTAGTAAAACAAAAAAAATTGGGCAAAAGAATGTTGAGTTTTATTTCCAAGGTGGCATATCGCGAGTTATGGGGATATATACAGAATTGCTAAAAACAGTAGATAATCAAGGGTTAATAGAGTATTGGAAAACTCACCATTTAAAAAATGAATGGTTAAAAATCAGACAGCATCCACAAGTAGCTAAGGATCTTGCAAATAATATTATTCAAGAAGTAGAAAAAAATAATATATATATATCACAAATTGATTTGGAAAATGACCTAGCTAACAGTAGTTTATTGAGTTCGCTAAAAAAATTCTATAATACTAGAGCAATAAAAAGCACTGTAGGTAAGATGCAAAAAGCAAAAGCCGAGAATATGCTGAAATTTTTAAAAGCTCACTTTGATGATTTAAAATGTTTAAGTGAGGATAAGATTTCAGAACCACTTAAACAAATAAAAAATTTAGCTGAAAAGGTTGTTAATGAGAATGAAAAAAGCGACTAAACCTACATCTGAACAAATGAAAATTATTGAAGAGCAGGGGAATTTAGTGGTGACTGCTAAACCAGGTAGTGGTAAAACATATACTATAGTAGAAAAGATAATTGATATTTCTAGAAATTTATTAAATTATCAAGGTGTTATAGCTATTTCATTTACAAGAAAAGCAAGCAAGGAGCTAGAGCTACGTTACAAAAGAAAAAGTATTGAAAGTAATTATCACTTTTTTGGCACTATAGACAAATTTTATATTTCCGAAATTATTGTACCTTTTTCAAAGCTTTTATTTGGCGTAGGAAAGAAATTGGAAGTTAAAGATTCGATAGATGATTATTCAAAGTATAACGATTTAAAGAAGTTGAAGCATACTAGAGATGATAAAGAGTTATTTAAATTACTAGAACAAGCATTGCAAGAAGGGGTGTTGTTTTTAGAAATTAGTGGCGAAACAGCATTATTTATATTAAATAAAGTACCACAGTGCTTAACATATCTTAAGGCTAGATATACTCATATTTTTATTGATGAATATCAAGATTGTGGTGAGATTCAACATGAAATATTCTTGAAACTAGTTAATAACGGCATTACAGGAATAGCTGTTGGAGATTTAGACCAAGCTATTTATGCATTTAGTAACAGGTATTCTAGATATTTATTATCTTTAATAGGTGATGATAGTTTTACTCATTTAGAAATCACTCGTAACCATAGATGTCATAAGTCAATATCAGATTATTCTTTAGAATTAATGGGGGTTGCTAGGGAAAGTATAGAAGAAGATAAAAGAGTACTTAAAATTAATGTTAAAGGAACAGATGAACATATTATTTATGGTATAGAAAATAATCTAGATGAAATAAAAAGGAAGTTTAATTTAAGTAAAAATAGCGACTTTGCAATTTTATGTAGAAACAATGGTACCGCTAGGCGAGCGGCTGACTTTTTAACAATAGAAAACAAGTTATTTGTAGATACAGCTTTGGATAAAGTTGGAGAGAGTTGGGCAATTTTATTTAATGATCTCTTAATGTCCTATTATCTATATCAAATTAAAGAAGTTACTGTTCTTGATTTTATTAGTAAATATATAAATGAAGAACTAAATTATAAGGTATTCCAAAAAGGATTAAAATTAGTTGATAAAATATTTAGATTACCGGAAGGTGAATTGAAAAATAATTTTGGAGAATTTAACAAAATTGCAAAATTGATAGATCCAGAGCAAGAAGATAAAAGAATTTTAGCGATGTTAAAGGATCTTCTAAATAATGAAGAGGCTTTGCAAAGTTTCAAGCCAGCAACGGATAATGAAGTAAATATTATGACTTTGCATAAATCGAAAGGATTAGAATTTAAGTGTGTGTTTTTATTAGATTTATATAGATGGATTTTACCACAAGAAGGAGATTGGTTATCTGAGGAAGATTATATACAAGCATTAAATTTACATTATGTTGGAGTTACGAGAGCAATTGAAGTTTGTTATATCATGATAGGAGAGCAAAGATATAGACCGAAACAAGGAGATTTTATTAGAGCTCAAGAATCACCATTTTTATATTTGTATAACACACCTAATTTGAGAATAGATCTAGAATGGTAATATATATTTTTTTATTAGGTGAGATAGTTGATGAGAGAAGAAGTAAAATTTAAGGATCATTTAAAAATAATTAAAATAAATTGTGTTTAACGTAAATTATTAGATGGAATGGATATGAATGCAATGGCAAAAAAGTTTTTGTTTTGGAATGTTAATAAGAAAAATTTCTCTGACTTAATTGTTGAACTGGTAAAGGAATTATCAATAGATGTAATAATATTGGCCGAAGTACTCCAAGAAAGCAGCTCTAATGCGAGTGGAAAAAATGCTATTAATTTACCTGAATTAAAAACCATTTTAAATAATGAAACTGGAAAACAATATATTTCTCGTTTTAGAAGTGGTCAAAAAATAGTTTTAATTGATAGCTTAGAAAATGGTCAAAATGTAAGTACAGATGAAGATAAAAGATTATCTAGTTGTAAATATAATATTAATAACGAGGAAATTTTAGTAGTAGGTGTACATTTAAGAGATCGTTATACGCATGATTTGAGTGACTTATTTGATTTAGCAGGACAACATAGAGAATTTATCGACAGCTATAAAATTGATAAAGTTATAGCGATTGGAGATTTTAATATGAATCCCTATGAAAAAGGTATTATGGGGGCTACAGGATTTAATGCAATTTTCAGTAAGGAAGAAATTATTTATAATCCACAAAGAAAATTTGGTTATAAAAATAAATCATTTTATTATAATGCTTCTTGGGATGCATATAAACTAAGTTCACCTCAGGGCACATATTATTATAGTGATAATAACTCTTCTCTAAATCCTTATTGGAATTTACTAGATCAAGTTCTTATTTCTTCAAGTATGATGGACGCATACATTAGCAACTCATTTAAAATTATTACAGAGATATCTGGAAAGGAACTATTGAAGGATGTAACAAGTAGAACAACTAAAATTAAGAAAAAAGTTATCGACAATAATTATTCAGATCACTTACCAATTGTGTTTGAAGTAGATATTTAAGGATGATACAGATATGGATAGATGGAAATATACAAATGAAAATGTACATATTACACCTAAATTTTTAAGGGAAGTTTTAATGGTAGTAGAAAGAGAACTTGTTAAAATATTTTTTTTAGAATTAAATGTTAGATATGATTATGAAATTGAAATTAAACATTTTAGTGAGACTTCTATGAAATCACCACATTATTGGGTTCGTTTAAAGTTTTTTTTAGAAGGTCAGGAAAAACAAAAATTTACATTGATGACATTATACTGTGTGGATGACTTTAATTATCCAGTAAAAATTCAAGCGAATTATTTATATGATGATTTCCTTGAATTTAAGAGTGAAAATGATTTCTTAGAAGTATTAAAAATGATTTTAAAAAAGTGTTTTTTAGAGATGAATAGTTACATAGAATTCAATAATACTAACGATGAGCTGTTAAACTATAATAATGATAAATTTATTGAATCTGATAAATGGATAGTAGCGAATAAAAGGGTTGAGACTAAAAGTGCTTGTGCAAATTATTTTCTTGAACATGATGAGCAATTAGTTAAGAAGAACACACTTAAATATACTAATCGAAAAAAATGGACACTGGAAGAAAAAGAGCTAATTATTGATAATATCCCTTCATATAGAAAAGAACTCGATAAAAACGACAAGGAGTCTTTCAGGGAAATTACAAATGAATTTGCTAGTAAGCTTCTAGGCAAGTATAACGATATTTATGAACACAGAAGTGTTGAAAATCTAGCAAATCGATTAGCATATTTTGATGAGTTACTCGCAGGCGTCCACACTAATTATTCAAGAATCGATGAAATTTATTTTGGAAAGTTAAAGAGATTAGATGGTAATACATTTAAAAATCCGGCAAGAAAGTGGCGTAATTAAAGGAGAATAATCATTCTTTTTTATAAAAACTTTCACAATGAAAAACAAAACCAACGTATTTTGATCAATCTTTATTCAAAATGCTTTGGTTTATTCCACTGTAAATTCAACGGGTACAGCCTATTTTTAATCAAACTTTATTTCAATCCTACATTTTGGTCTTCAGCTAACAGGCAGATTAGTTGCACAATAAATGATATATTAAACCTGATTAAAAGCATCGTAAAGGTGGCTATTCAAATGGGAAATTGGATTGAATTATCTACAATAGAAGATAAAGAGGTATGGGATAGGATATATGATGAATTTACTTTTGAACCAAGCATATCAAAGTTCCCATCTTTTGAAGTGCCAAGTCCATTTATCACATATGATGTATCCCCGTATCTAAATTGGTCCGGGGATTCAGATACTTATGATGAGATTAACAATGATCTAGAGGATAAGTCATTGCTGGTTTTTCAAGAACTTACACAAAAAAATGAATATATGTATGCATTAGATTGGCAACAAACAGGTTATTGGATAAACCCCCGTATGGAGTTTCCGAAAAGTGAATTTGATGAATGGACGGTACCTATTTCTCCAAACGGTGATTATTACTTTTTTATTCATAAGAATTTTGAATGGGGATTATTAGGACACCCTTGGGAAAAAACCACACTATTTTTGGAAAAGAATTGATAAAAGGTTTTGAAAAACATAAACCAAGTATGTTTCAAAAAATATTACGTCAGGGTTAATGTAAAACTTGTTTAACTACCATGAAAATAAGTTTCTTTAAAAGAAAAATGACAATACTTAAGAAGACCCTGCTCAATCGTTTAAAAAAAGAGGAGAGCGTTTAATTAATTAGTCTAAGGATTGGGTTGACTGGATTAAGGTCAGATCAGTATTGACACTTACTAACCATTTTCATTCTCTGTGGTGAAGCGGTGATTTTTTGAGTATGAAGTCTATAAAAAATCCGGAAGAAAAATTGAATCATTCAGGAATAACTCTTACTGAATTAAAACAAGGGAGAATTTCGCAACATATATTGGAGCAGGAAAGTGGGCGGATTTAAGTAATTATAGAGACAGTGCAAGAGAAAAAGAGATGATTGAATACGGATATAATCTCAGAAGTAGCGGTAAGTAAATCAATTTAAAGAAAACAAGCTTGTAATTTCTGGCTTGTTTTCTTTATTATTTTGTATATCGCTCTTTTTGGAGGTTTTATTGAAAATGAAAAGAAAATTAAAATTAATTTTGTTTCTTATTTCTATTCCGTTAATATTATTTATTTTCTACTGGGGGTTTACTTATTTTTCCTTCTCATTTGAAAAGGATGTTTCAAAAGGAAAATTAACGGATACTTTGCTATCACCAGATGGAAGTAGGATTGCCAAATCTTATTTTGATGTCAAACCAGGAGCACTCGGACCAACAATTGTAATTGTGGAAATAGTAAACAATGAAACAAATAAGTCAAAGATCATTTATCGATCTATTGAATCTTACAATTTTTCAATGAAATGGGAAAACAATAATATACTAAACATTCACGGTCATAAATTAAATGTTGATAATGAAATTTACGACGAATCAGGTAATGCCTGCAACAGCTTAGCTATGAAAAATCAATACAAAAAATGTTATAAGGGAAGATGACATTTCAACTCGGAACTCTATAAAAGAGTTCCTTTTTTCATATTTTCTTAGCCTCTCCTCTTATCGATTACCCTCATATTCCACCTCTGTTTCCGGGTGATTACATCTGGTGCAAATCTCCGTTCCGTCTGTCCAGCGGACAAGCTATTGTTTAGAATAACGTTAAGAGAACAAAGGAGTGCGATTCATGGATGGCTAACGGGTGCTTTAGGTAAAGAGTAAATTAAATACTAGTGGGTGCTATAAATGAAGAATAACGATAACCCATTTATAACATTCGGTGCTCAAATGGGTGATATAGAAGCGGATAATGCTGTTGCTCCTCATCTTGTAGAGTTAAGTAAACTTCTAGTCCGATTCTGTAATAAAAACTATTGTGTTGAAGTGGATGAAATTGCTCCAGTTCTCCGTGTAGGATGGTAATTTATGGTGATTTGGATTTGAAGGTTGTGAAAAACTAAGACTTAGTAAAAAGAGCCGTTATATTACTGTAGATATAGGTATGCCTATTTCTCGTTGGGAGGGCATTAATGGTCTGGATATTAGAAAGTACCTCATCAATAATCTTAGAGAAGCAGTTAAAATTATAGTAAAACGATTAAATAAAGAGAAATATACCGTAAATGAAAAGGAGTTATGGACTGATTTTTAATAAAGTGGAAAAAGAGTTCTTATTAAACTAAAGGGTGCGTTAGTTGAAGAAGGATAGCTGCTTCGGCAGCCTTCTTTCTGTTGTTCCGCTAACGGGGCAGGTTAGTATAAGAAAAAGAGATAAAAAATGGTGAGAGGGAGATTATTATGTTAGAAGTTAGACCTTTAGAGAGTATAGATTATGAACTGATTAAGGAAGCAGAAAAAGTTATTGAAAAGAATTATAGATACGAACGACATCACATTGGTTCAGCCGTAAGGACGAAAAAGGGAAATATTTACTCGGCGGTTCACGTTGAAGCGAATGTAGGAAGAATTACAGTATGTGGCGAAGCAATGGCTATTGGTAAGTCTATATCTGAGGGAGACCATGAATTTGAAACGATTGTTGCAGTAGCCCACCCTCATCCACACGAGGATATAGAGAAATGTTGGGTAGTTGCACCATGTGGTATGTGTCGTGAGTTAATAAGTGATTATGGGAAAGATACTGATGTAATCATTTCTTATAAAGGTGAATTAGTAAAATGTAATGTAATGCAATTACTACCAGAAAAATATACAAGTGATACTGAATGACCTTCTTCAACAAACGGGTGCGTTAGTTAAATAACGTTTTAAAAAATAGTTAAAGGCTCACACGCGTTTTTTTGAAAAAAGACTTTTTCTAGCCTTTTTTTTGTTAAAAGGAATGAATTCGGAGATTTAAGGGTGTGTCACTAAATACTTAGATAATTATTTGTCCTTATTTGTTGATAGCAAGAGCATTGAAGCTATGACAAAAAAAGAAGGCATTAATAACGCCTTCTTTTATTATAGATTTATTACTTTAATAATGGGTACGAATAATTATAAATTCATATTCAGGAAGGGGACATTAAAATTTAGTTCCCCTTTTATTTTTTTGATATTATTTTTTTCTCCACCTAGAAACTTCTCGAAATCAAAAATGACTGGGTTACGGTTTGGACCGATTGCGAACCAAACCTTTTTTTCTTTTGGAATGTAAGCAGAAGTGTGTAAGGTTCCTGATGAAGCATCGTACTTTTCAGAAAAAACTTGTTCATCTTTGTTATTTAATAAAGAAAAAGCCTCGTAAACACCTAATTTTTGTTGTTTCTCCATAATTTGTTGTCTTCGTTTCGAATCGTCCATCCGATAACGATTTTCCTCTAGAAGCATTTCGAAATGATTCGTGCTGGTGTTTGATTTTCTAGCTATTACGGAGCGGGGAGATGCTTCTACTACATAAGAATCACCTTTTGGTTCGAGCAATACATAACTGAATGACGTTCGATGCGGGATTTCTTTCAGTAGATTAATAGCATCCTCTACATTGGAACATGTCTCTAGTATCATTCGCCCAATCATGTTGCAAATAAATCCATCTCCCGAATGGATACGATTGATAAAGTTATACCCCATAGCAAGACCCTTTTCGTTCATACCATCAATTCTTCCGGTTATTTGCATAGAAGGACCAATAACTGCGTATCCACCATCGGTTGGTTGATAAAGAGTGAATCTTCCTTCGTAAGAACCAGGATGACTGTCGTAATTCCGTATAAGGTAGTCGGGGCCGGTAAAGATAGAGCACCCGCTTTTTCCGTACTCCAAATAATACCCGCCAAATTCTCTTATTGCGTCATCAATGCTCCATTGTAAAGCATTTGCTAATCCATGTATTTCTTCTATAACTTCCGGTATATATTTTGACAGTAGAGTTAGTGCCTTTTCTTGGTCGGTAGCAAAATGACGTGTTCTTCTCGAAGTCCATTGCTTTGCTCGATTTGGTAAAATAGGAGACTCTTTTAATGTTTCTCCTTGCATATATCCAAACTCATAATGAGTCCCTTTAAATTGAATGATATCGCTATAAACAGTGAACATTAGATTACTCCTTTTGTTAATGATTCACTTTAACTATATCCAAAAAATCTATTACTGTCTCATTCCTCGTTCTTAACAAATCCAGGTAAAAGTCATTCGTTTCCTGTTTTATTGTTCTGATGGATATTAAATACATTGTGAACTAATGTACTTAAACAAACTGGTGCGTTAGTTGAAGGTTACCTGGCTACTTAAGCAGCTTTATGTTGTTCAACTAAAGGGCCATATAACGGAATAAGATTTTAGATTGCTTAAGCTATTTTTGATAGAATGTTACTAAAATAAAAGACGTATATGGAGGAATACTATGAATCAGGCGGCTCAGGAGTACTGGAATGAATATTGGAAGAATCAAAATCAACCTCAGTCTGTTAGTGCATGGCAATTTGGGGCTGATCCTGATTATCTCGCGCAATTGGTGATAGATGGAAGTAAAACTGCAACATGCTCAGGATATATTTTTTATGAACTGGAGAATGAACCACTGCCAACAACGGAGGATTACAGCATTATTTTAAACAGCGATGATAAACCTGTAGCAATTATTAAGACAGTAGAGGTTACGCTAACTCCTATGAATGAAGTCACTGAAGAGTTCGCTATTGCAGAAGGTGAAGGAGATAGGACCTATAAATATTGGTGGGAAGCTCATGAAAAGTTCTTCGGAAATGAGTTAAACGCAATCGGACGTGAATTTTCGGAAGATATGCTCCTTGTTTGTGAGCGTTTTAAAGTGGTGGATGTGAAGAATTGGTAAAGATTCATTCCATTCTTTAATAAAGATGGAGCTCAATTTGTTCTATTTTATAATGGGAGTTAGTTATACAATGTCATTAGATGATGCAAAATTGGGGTGATGTCAATGATATTAGTAAGTTCTTGTTTAGCAGCATTAGAGCTAAGATATAACGGCACACATTGTTTAGATCATAAGATCAGGAAATTAATTGAAGAGGAAAAAGCAATTACCGTATGCCCCGAATTACTTGGTGGCTTTTCAACTCCTAGAGAACCTGCTGAAATAATAGGTGGTACCGGGGAAGATGTATTGGATGGGAAAGCTAAAGTAGTCGAGAAATCAGGTAGAGACGTTACTGAACTATACATAAAAGGAGCATACACCACTTTAAAAAAAGCTGTTGATGTTAATGCAACAGTAATTGTACTTAAAGAGTATAGCCCCTCCTGTGGAAGTTCAATGATTTATAATGGTGAATTTATAGGAGAGAAAATTGCTGGGAATGGAGTTACAGCTGCTTTATTAAAAAGAAATGGTTTACAAGTAATTTCAGATAAACAGTTTGCCGATAATTTAGTTGAGATCATATAAGTTATCTTCAATTAAAGGGCGCTATTCTCGAATAAGATGCGCTTTTTTGAAAGAGAGCAAATTAATTAAGTAACATTCTAATAAAAGAGGAAAAATATGGACATCAAAGAGGTAATTAAAGAATTAAATAATAAAGAAATAATCCATTCAAGTGCCGTTGAGTATGAACAATTAAATGGAGGCACTGTAAGTGACTTGTATCTCCTGAGTACCTATGATGGTGGAAGATATGTCGTTAAGTTGAATGAACCGCAAGTTCTTCAATCTGAGGCAAATTTTCTTACCTTTTACAAGGATTTATATCTATTACCTCGTCTTCTCTTTGTTGAACCATCAGTTAATTACATAGTTTATGCATTCATTACTGGTTCTACAAATTATGTAAGAAAAAATAAACAGGAAGTGCTAAAAGCACTTGTGCAAGGGCTCATTAACCATTATAAGGCAGTGCCAAATGATATTGGTTGGGGATGGGCGGATGAATTAACAGATTCTTGGCAAAGTTTTCTTTTGAATGAAATTATTGAAGCAAATAAGATTTTAGATTCATACCTAGAAAAAGATGAGTTTACCTTTGTGCTTAACCTTGTCAAAAGTTCAAAAATAAATAACCTAGACAGAGAACCATTTTTATTGCACGGGGATTGTGGAGTGCACAATTTCATCTTTAATGATGGACGTTTAAGTGGTGTGATTGACCCGACTCCTGTTATCGGAGACCCCATTTATGATTTAATCTATGCATTTTGTTCTTCACCAGATGATTTATCTAAAGAAACGATCATTTCAGCAGCGAGTCACTTACTAATTAAAGAAAACATAAGGGAACAATTATTATATGAGGAAG
The DNA here is from genome assembly GCF_900112495.1 of Bacillus sp. OV322. GTDB lineage: Bacteria > Bacillota > Bacilli > Bacillales > DSM-1321 > Peribacillus. The sequence continues at coordinate 10,143 of NZ_FOMA01000004.1, read as the reverse complement.
TACTTATTGGATTATATCTCAGGTTAGCAACCTGTATTAGACATCATCCAAATGATTTAAATGACTATCTAAAAGCTTGGATCTACTGGAAGGATATAATCAAAGAAACATAATAGTTATTCAGCTAAAGGGCGCGATCCTTTAATAAGGATTGCGCTTAAAAAATTTATATAAAATACGATTACGAAGGGAAAATCATATGCAAATTATTAACGTTAGAGAACATCCAGAGTATAAAGAAAAAGCAATTAAATATTTTCAGAGCAAATGGGCAAATGAAAACAGTATGAAATTATATGAGGACTGTATTACACATAGCATAACAACGGACAGTCCCCTTCCTATTTGGTATTTAATGGAAGATTTAGGTGAAATTATTGGCTGTGCAGGTCTTATTAGTAATGACTTTATTAGTCGTATGGATTTATATCCTTGGATATGTGCTATTTACATTGAAAAAAGCTATCGTGGTAAGTCTTTAGGAAAAGAGCTACTTTTACGTGCTAAAACTGATGCCCAAAAAGCAGGATTCAATAAAGTTTTCCTTTGTACTGACCACATTGGATACTATGAAAAATATGGATTCGCTTATATAGGTGACGGATATCATCCTTGGGGAAGTAGTTCAAGAATTTATGAGAGCAATAATCAATTTTCAGTTTAGCGATTTTTTATTCAAGAAACGGGCGCTTTAGTTGAATAAGATATCTCATTAATTGCCGTAGAATACATACATCAATGCCTAAGAAAAGTGGTGATTTAATATTGAATTAAATCAATACCAGCCAGTTATGAATAATACAAAGTGGGAAGAAATTAGATCAGCAATGCTTGATTCTCCAAATACTCATCAATGGAGGACAAAAGTCATTAAAACGGGGTACATATGCCCTTGGGATGGAGAATGGTACTACCATTTCAAATTGATAGTGAATTGGATAGTTATAAGTTCATTGAGTGGCTAGAAATAAGGGCAGAAACTAAAAAAAAGTATTGAGGTTTTAAAAATGCTTAAAAAGATCCACGTCCCTGGAGAGGAACTTGATAGAAGGATTAGGGTTTATGGGCACATTGAAATTGGTAAGCCTGTTGACTATCTATAAAAATTTCAAGAGTTGTAGATCAAGCTGTCATTGTGGCAGCTTTTTTATAATACGAAAGGGTAGGTTACTTGAAATAGGAATCCATTCAAGATACGTTGAATTAAATATAAATCATATATTAACCGAGGTGTAATTGGTGGGAAGAAACCGATATGTAGGTAGCTGGTCTGAATCAAAATTTACTGAAATCAATTGGTCGTTTAATAAGGAAAACCTTGTTGAGTTGTTAAAGAGTGTAGTAAATAAAACAAATCAATATACTCATCAACAGATTTGTAATTGGTGTGACAAGCATTATATGAAATATATGAATGAGGCTGAGCTAGGTGATGAAAAGCTATACGGGATATTAGGGGATATTTCTGCACAGTGGGATTTATATTTAGCTAACATGTTCTCACTTATAGAACTACAGCAGTTGGATTTTTCTAAAATAAGGCTCCCTCTTGAATGGTTTGAGGACTGGTTACAGGAATTGACTTAAAAACTTTTTATCTAATTTGTAGGCTCTGTTAATGTATGTTATTGATTTTCTTCTGCAACTAACAGGGCAGGTTAGTTGCAGAAGAAATGATAATAATGAGGGGTACTATTGGTTGATTTTATAGAATTATAAAGAAATTTTTATTTCATCTGTAATGAAATTAAATGGTATTATTTAGTTATACATAATGTGTAATATTTTACCGAAAATGAGTTTGTTCAGATGCAAATTGAAGTAATTCTTTAAGGGGAAAAGGTGAGTGAATGACCAAATGGAAGAATCCTATTCTTTTAATATCAGGAATAGGGATTTCATATTTAGGAAATTGGATTTACTTAATTGCACTTAATATTTCGATATTAAACTTAACTGGCTCTGCAACAGCAGTTGCGGGGCTCTATATTATAAGGCCTATTGCGGTATTAATCACTAATACGTGGTCTGGGAGTGTCATTGATCGTGTTAATAAACGAAGATTAATGATTTCTATTGATATTATAAGAGGTGTCTTAATATTTGTGATTCCTTTCATATCATCATTAAGGACTATATATACAGTCCTTTTATTGATTAATATTGCTGGTTCATTCTTTGGTCCAAGTTCATCCGTTTACATAACAAAGCTGGTACCTCCTGTAAATCGAAAACGATTTAATTCGATTATGAGTTTGGCCAGCTCCGGTGCATTTTTATTAGGCCCAGCTATTTCTGGGATACTTATTATGTATGTAGGGACAGAATTATGCATTGTAATAAATTCCATTACTTTTATAATTTGTGCATTTTTCATCTATCTTCTTCCTGATGTTGATGAAGATCTAGATAATATAAGAGAACCGGTTCAGTGGAAAACTCTAATAAATGATTGGAATGCAGTTAGGGAATTTACTAAGGTTGCAAAGTTCTTTGTATCAGTTTATTTATTGTTTCAATGTGCAATGCTAATTGGCTTTGCACTAGACTCGCAAGAGGTTACTTTTATTAAGCAGCACTTGGAGTTGTCTGATAGAGATTATGGCTTAATTGTAAGTATTACTGGTATTGGGGCATTGGGAGGAGCTACTGTCGCTACCGTTGTATCTAAGAAGTTGCAACTAAGGTTATTTATAGGTGCTGGAATGTTACTGACATCAATAGGATATGTTTTGTTTTATGCATCTTTTAACTTTATAACCGCAACATTGGCATTTGTATTTTTAGGCTTTTTTATGGCATTTGCGAATGCAGGATATGCTACCTTTTTTCAAAGTAATGTACCAGTAACAATTATGGGAAGGTTCGGTAGTTTTGCAGATATGGTTCAAGGTATAATTCAAATTGGATTGACAATGCTGTTAGGGTTAACAATAGAATGGTTTTCATTACAAGTTGTTTGTATTATTTTTTCTATTGTCGGAGCAATTCTTGCAACGGTTCTTTTCATTACAATATTTATTCCTTCAAAGGCTGGTTATTTCGAAGAAAATAAAAAATCGATTACTGGTTAAAAAGACAATACTTAAAATATCTTAATCAACTAACGGGTGCTTTAGTTCATTAACAGGGGTTGCTGCGGCAGCCTTTTTCTTATGGCACTAACGGGCAAGATAGTTGAAAGAGGAAAACGAATATGAAACAAAGATGTCCTTAATGCGTATGTATTAATAAGGCGGTGAAAAAGGGGGCATTTAATTGATTCAGTTTTTTCTAATTGTAGGGATAGTAGGTATCATTATTTCAGGTGTTTTTATCGGGGCGTGGGTTGATGGAGACCGTCAAAGAGGAAATTTTTATTCATCAACCCCAGAAGACAGAAATTCCAGAACGAAAATAGCATTAATATCTGGTTTCGTAGGCATAATTTCTTTACTAATTTCTGGGTTAATTTATTTCATATTTCAATAACAGAAACTAAAGTGCTTTACTTTAAATAGAGAGTAAAGCTTTTTTCTTGTTCAACTAAAGGGCAGTTTAGTGAAAGAAGGAAATTAAAGTAAGCGATGGTTAAGGGGTATCTACCTCTTTTTTTAATTCGAGATTGTGAAGGATTATACTTCAACTAACGGGTGCATTAGTTAAAGTAATGGAGGCTGCTGAAGCAGCCTTCGCTAAAAGTATTTATTATAGAAATCTTTCCTTATTTTCCCGCTAAGATGGGCGTAGACCCTGGTTGTTTCACTTTTTTCGTGTCCGAGTAACGTCTGAATAACTTCAAGAGGGGCCCCATTATTTAATAAATGAGTGGCATAACTATGGCGGAATTGGTGAGGGTAAATATTTTTATTGAAGGATGCTCTTTTCGAAATTCGCTTTATAATGTAACGTATCTGGGCTGTACTCATCCTATGAGGACAGCGTTCTGTGACAAATAGGGCTGAATCTTGATCCTGCCGGTCAGCCAGGTAACGCTTTAACCAAATATCACTGCGTGTATTGAAATAAACTTCGCGTTCTTTATCTCCTTTCCCTCTGACTATCGCTGATCTGCTGGGCCAATCTATGTGCTCTTTGTTGAGCATTGCAACTTCACCAATCCTGCACCCTGTCGAAAACATAAATTCAAACAATGCATTTTCTATTGGGGAATAACAAACCTCTCTAAGTAATTCAATCTCGTGATCAGTAAGAAATTTCGGTATTCGCTGCCCCAACTTAGGCTCTTTTATTTTTATGGCTGGGTTGTGATCCAAATAGCCTTCTTCATATGCCCACCTAAGTAGGGATTTTATGAATCGTATACGATGTGCAAGACTTGCTGGCTTCAAATGATCCCCATTACTTATAAGGTATTGTTTTAAATCTTCCGTGGTAAGTGTTTTTATATCTATGTCCTTGAAGTATTTTATCAGTAAGTACAATTGAACTTTGTATGCCTTTATCGTATGGGGTGAGTAACCTTCAATCCGTTTATCGACTTCATAATTTTCCCACGCTTTGGTTAATAACATATAATCTCCTCCTGATTATCTATCTAGAAGGGATTATTTCCAGTTAAAATCCCACTTAGTACACTTTAATCTGAATATTGGCCTAAAGGGAGCGTTAATTAAAGAAGGGGGACTGGGCTGCTACATCAGCCTTTTTGTTATTCAGCTAACGGGCAGGTTAGTTGCTTTGACAAGTAGAATTAAATAAATCTATTATTTAAAAAAAGAGTGATAACAGAGATAACTTTAAGCTAACTTGTGCTATAGTTCAAGATGTGTGGCTGCCACCACCATTATCAAATGAATCTAGGATGGAAATTGAAATGAAGAAAAATATGTTTAGTTTTACGTCAGCCGTAGTTGGAGTTGTGGCTCCATTCCTTTTATTTGTTGCAATTGACATAATGGAGTTTGGTGATATATTACTATATATTAGTTTGAGCCTGTATGGTGTTTCTATTATATGTACAATTATCGCTGTGGTAAGGAAAGAACAAGATAAAATGAAGTACATCCCATTCTTTACACTAATCCCCTTAACTCTTTATCAATTATTATTACTATTGATTTATTCATTAATGAAATTCATAAATGGGTAAACTAACAGGGCGGCATTCCTGTCCTGTATTAACTGAAATACTAAAAATTTTGTGTGAAATCTACTTAAACTAACGGGTGCGTTAGTTGAAGATCACTCAGCTGCTTAGGCAGCTTTTTTGTTGAATAACAATTGAGCTATTATACCTTTAAACTGGACTATTTTTCTTAAAATTAGGAAAGATAACTTCTGAGGTGAGTTTTATGAAAATGCTATATATATTGATTATTACCATTCTGATGTTGTTTTTTTGTTCACTTCAAGGATACGCACAACCTAAAGAATGTCCTGTGTTAAGTGAATTAGAGAAAACAACGATTAAGGATAAAAAAGAGGTAATAAAAGCGTTAAATACTTTAATACCAAAAACTTATGGAACTGGAATAGATGATTTTCCTGACATATATACTAAGTGGGATGTAGTAACAGCCAAACCTTTTCCCGAAACAGTTGGCAATAAAGATGAAGAAGACTATTTTGGAATGGCAAAGACCTTTTGTGGCAAAGAAATTGCTGAAAAATCGTGGCTTGTACGTTTAGATTTCCCCAAAGCACCTGGAGCTAACTTAGGCCAAGGTCAAATATTTTTAGCTAAAAATAAGGAAAAAGAATGGTTTGTTTGGTTTCAATACCATTAAACTGCTATTCCTTATAGGTTGTTTCGGCAGCGTTTTTTCTTATTATGCTAAAGGTGCAGGTTAGTAACACAAGAAAATGCATAGATTTATTCTGAAGTGGGCATTTCTACCTTAAAACAAGGTGGTGGCTAATAATATGAAACACATAATAATTGGGATTGTTTTATCTTTTTCCATTTTGGGATTAACCATATCCACTCCAATAAAGGCGGAAATCGAAGGAGACTTTCTCCAAGAAAAGCATAATGTTTTTTATGATGCCTTTTTAGTTTTTTTAAACCCTTATGCCCAAAAAGCAATTAATAAAAAGTACCCTACTCGTAGTTATGCATTGTGGAATTCAGACATATTAGAGGTAAAAAGAATGACTGGAGGGTATTCTCAATATGATTTTAAGGTGAAGGTTAAGTATGATACTTATACTGGTGCACATAATCCACCAGAAGGTCCAGTTATCATAACATTTGAAGTCAAAACAGATAAAGTTACTGTGATTGATATTAAAGGTTAATTTTAGTATGTAATATTGAATTAACGTGTACTATTTTTTAAGGAGAAGGTTGCCTTTTTTCTCATATAAAAAAGATTGTGAAATATTGTATACTTAAACTATTAGGTGCTTTAGTTCAATAACAGGGGTTGCTTCGGCAGCCTTTTTGTTATGGAACTAAAGGGGCAGTATAGTTAAAGAAGGAATAAATGTATTTAAATTGAATTACTATGTTAAATAAAGGAAAGGGAGGTGAATAGTTGATTAACAAAATAAAAAGTTTATACTCCCACTTCGTAATTGTGTTTTTAGTGTTATTTTTAGGTAGCAATGGTTTTGTTGACCCTCGGAGTTGGTGGAGTCTTTATAATGTGAAAATTTTGGACAATAGTACTTTTATTGCACAAATGTCTTGGGAAAAAGTAGTGATTTATGCTTTGTTTACTTTAATTTTGTTAGCAATTTTAAACCAACCCTCAGTAAAAAAGATAATTAAAACTATATTAAAAATAGGTGTAATGAAGCTTCAATTATTATTTAAAACAATTAGTACTTTAGTGAACTAACGGGTGCTTTAGTTGAACAACGTATGGCTGCTTCGGCAGCCATTTTCTTTATAACGGAGTAGTTTAGTCCAAGGAAGGTAATTTTCATAGATAAGACGAATTATATAGAGATTAACCAGGATCTAAAAAACAAATGAGGTGAAGACTTGTCACACGTAAGAATACGCTGTACAGGACTAATAATAGAAAAGAATTCTGTACTTTTAGTTGAGTACGATGATAATGGAATTCATTATAATTTACCTGGTGGAGGACTAGAGCAGGGTGAAACTATATTAGAGGGTGTTGCAAGAGAGGTGTTAGAAGAAACTACAGCACAAGTTGATGTTGGTCCGTTAGCATTAATTTATGAGTTTACCCCGCATAAACAGTCTGGAGATTATAACGTCAATGAGAAACACGGATTGCATCTCATTTTTGAATGTACATTAAAGAATAATTCAATTCCACGATTACCTCAATTCCCAGATCCTTATCAAACGGCAGTTAAATGGATTCCTATAGAAGAACTAGACTCCATTTTGCTGATACCAAATATTAATAAGCAAATAACAAACTATATTAAGAACAAAAGGAATATCGAATTAACTGAGGATTATAGGTTAGATCGGCTACGATTAGAACCGAAGTAATGGTAAAATTTCTTTAATATACTAACTGGCGCTTTACTTCAAGAAGGAGTGAGGCTTTTCTTGTTCCACTAACAAGGCAGTTAACTTCAATAAACAGGTTTATATTGAATGTTTGAAGAACTAATACTTACTAACATTAAAGTGGTGATAAAGTGAGATTCAAAACTAAAAAGCGTGAATTTAAAAATTTTGAGCAATTGGTTAGTTCAATAAATTCATTTTCAAAAAAACAATCAACTTTGTTAATTGGAATAGATGGTTGTGGGGGTTCAGGAAAAAGTACATTCGCAAATAATTTGAAGGTTGACTGTTCTAATGTCACTGTTGTACATATGGATGATTTTTATTTACCATCCTCCCAACAAGTAAAAACCCATCCAGAGAAAAAAATCATTGGTGCGGATTTTGACTTGAATCGAGTACTAAAACAAGTTCTAGAACCTATTAGACAAAACAAAGAGGGTTGTTATCAGCGATATGACTGGGAGTCGGATGATCTAGCAGAGTGGCATACTGTTCCAATCGGAGGAATTGTCATAATAGAAGGTGTTTATTCCATTTGCATGGAATTATCAAATAAATATGACTATACAATATGGGTGGAATGTCCACGAGAAATAAGGCTTTCACGAGGTATTGAAAGAGACGGGGAAGAGGCTCGTGACATGTGGGAAAATAAATGGATGATATCAGAAGACATTTATGTTGAAGAACAAAAACCTGATGAAAGAGCAGACTTTGTTGTTAACGGAACTGATATTATTTAGCTAACGGGTTCTTTAGTTCAATAACTGTGGTTGCTGCAGCAACCTCTAAACAGGCAGATTAATAGAAGAAGGAATAGGATTTGTTCATATAGAAATTAGCATTGTTGTAAAAGAGGGGAATTATATGAACTATAAAGTTATTATAAACATTTCGATATCTAATAACGAGGTACCAGAATTAAGAGAACATGTCGGTTGGGGTAGACGAGATGAAGATTACCCAACATTGTTTGAACGTTGTAATTTCTGGGCTGGCATTAGAAATGAAAATAATAAACTGATTGCCTTTGGGTATGTTTGTGGAATGGGTTTAGAACATGGATATATGGAAGATATAATCGTTCATCCTCAGTATCAAGGACGGGGAATTGGAGTTGAGTTGGTAAAGGAATTATTGCGAGAGTCTGAACGATTTGGATTAAGAATTGTAACGGTGTCATTCGAGGAAAACAAAACTGAATTTTATAAAGCATGTGGCTTTACACCTGGTTCAGGAGGATTATGGCAATCATCGAAATAAAAATTCTTACTCAACTAAAGGGTGCGTTTGTTGAAGAACGTATGGCTGCTTCGGAAATGGAAACTGAAACAGAGGATACCAAGAAGGTAAAATCAACTGTTGGTTCTATTTCCGTAGACTCAGATAAGAAGAGAGATCCTCTTAAGGAGACAATGCCTTTAGCTAAAACTGAAGCAATTCTGGAGCTCCTGAGAACCGATTTAAAAACCGCGAAAAAAGTGTGGGCTATCTTACATAGTGATGAAGAAGTTCAAGTTGAAAATAATGTTATTAATCACTTGAATGGTGACTTACTTGGTAGCAACAAAGCAAACGTGGAAATATCAATGATAAAATCGATTAAGTTTAGAGGAAAACTATATCTTAACTGAGTTCTACTCAAATGGTCTTCGGTAAATCCGAAGGCTATTTTTGTATGAATTAGATATAAAATTAACACTAAGGAGACCCATATGGACATAAAATATATTATCGTTGAACCGATGAAATTAACAGCACAAGATATGCAGTTAATAATTGATATAATGAGCAGAGACACAAAGGTTTTTATAATAGGTCATAATCGAGAACAACTATCAAAGGAAAAGGGGAGGAAATGAAGGACCATTTAAAGGTTTATGAAACTTCGAGGAGGTTTTTGCTCTAAATGAAAAATAATGATTTTACATATATAGTTGAAAATGAACTTCTAGGACAAGTGAAAATTGAAAGGATCAAACCACACGACCCCCTTATAGTAAAGAATATCCCGCTAGGTTGGAAGTGTATTGGGACCGGAAACTATGCTGCTGTTTTTGTTCATAAGTCAGAACCAAAATTAGTCGTCAAAGTCGTCCTGGATGATAGCTCCGCATTAGAAAAAGAAGCCAGAGTGTATCAACAGTTAGGTGAACATCCGGCTTATTCAAAGCTGATACATAAAGGCGGCCGGTATTTAATTCTAAAAAGGCTAGAGGGAATTACTCTATATGATGCGATTATAAAAGGAATCAGAATACCTGAGCGTGTCATTAAAGATATCAATGAAGCATTAGTGTATGCTGTTAAACGAGGGCTAAATCCCTATGACGTTCACGGTAAAAATGTGATGATGAAGCACGGACGGGGGTATGTGGTTGATATTTCCGATTTTCATAAAAAAGGTAAGGATGAGAAATGGAATGACTTAGTTAAAGCGTACTACAAATTCTATATAAAAACCCTATATAGAATGCCAGTTAAAATTCCATCAATTGTATTAGATTTCGTTCGTCATTCATATAGAATTTATAAAAAAATAAGGCTTTGTTAAAGGTAAGGGTTGATTTTTGTTAAGGTGGGACTGTTTGTGAACTGTTACACTTAAACTAAACCAGCTAATAGTTTGTCAATATTTTTCAATAAAAACTTAAAATATCTCATGCTATACTAAAAATGTGCATGGCAAATAACCTTCCCTT
>NZ_FOMA01000010.1 GCF_900112495.1 Bacillus sp. OV322 | reverse complement strand
CGAAGAAATGTTTGACTTGCTCATTTGCTTTTAGAGTGTGTGCTCACTATTTTAAAACGTTGGCGCTTAGTTTTGTTCAGTTTTCAAAGAGCAATAATTGGAGCGGGTGATGAGAATCGAACTCACGACATCAGCTTGGAAGGCTGAGGTTTTACCATTAAACTACACCCGCATATTAAATTCATTGAGGAAATGGTCGGGAAGACAGGATTCGAACCTGCGACCCCTTGGTCCCAAACCAAGTGCTCTACCAAGCTGAGCTACTTCCCGCAATATGGCGCGCCCGAAAGGAGTCGAACCCATAACCTTCTGATCCGTAGTCAGACGCTCTATCCAATTGAGCTACGGGCGCATTTTTAAAATGTTCTTTAATATATTTGGTGCGGCCGAGAGGACTTGAACCTCCACGGGGTTGCCCCCACTAGGCCCTCAACCTAGCGCGTCTGCCATTCCGCCACGACCGCAAAGCAGCAAGAATAAATAAAACAGATTTGACAAATGTGTCAAGATGAATATGGTGCGGGTGAAGGGACTTGAACCCCCACGCCTTGCGGCGCCAGATCCTAAGTCTGGTGCGTCTGCCAATTCCGCCACACCCGCATATTCATATAAATGGTGAGCCATGAAGGATTCGAACCTTCGACCCTCTGATTAAAAGTCAGATGCTCTACCAACTGAGCTAATGGCTCAAAAAATGGCTGGGCTAGCTGGATTCGAACCAACGCATGACGGAGTCAAAGTCCGTTGCCTTACCGCTTGGCTATAGCCCAATGAAAATTAGAAGCACAGGATAATATTATAACACACACTCACTATATTATGCAAGACTTTTTTTAAAATAAAAATGGCGGTCCCGACGGGAATCGAACCCGCGATCTCCTGCGTGACAGGCAGGCATGTTAACCGCTACACCACGGGACCATGAATGATAATATTAGAAGACTTTCGTCTTAATGACCCATACGGGATTCGAACCCGTGTTACCGCCGTGAAAGGGCGGTGTCTTAACCGCTTGACCAATGGGCCTTTTATGTAAATAAGTCCGGCTGGCGGAGAAGGAGGGATTTGAACCCTCGCGCCGCTTGCGCGACCTACACCCTTAGCAGGGGCGCCTCTTCAGCCTCTTGAGTACTTCCCCAAAAATGGCTCCGCAGGTAGGACTCGAACCTACGACCGTTCGGTTAACAGCCGAATGCTCTACCACTGAGCTACTGCGGAATAATAAGGTTTTAAGTGCCGCATCAACGTGTTGTTGTTTTGTCGACTCTTTAGATTATATAGACGATTACTCACGAAGTCAACACTATTTTTATTTTTTTTATATTCACTTTAATCGGCAGGTCATTCTTACGCTTCCCCTGCTGTTTTCACTCTAAAAACACCAGTCTCCCTTTACATTTGCCGCACACATATCTGGCTGTATCCACCCGTCTTCTGCGTATATAAATCTGCCTGCATTCCAGGCATTCATATTTTAAGATCTTTTTTGGCTTCGCTGCCTTTTTCGCCACTTCTTCTAAAGGTTTGCAGAATCTGGGCGCACCTACTTTATTTAATAACTCCCTGAAATCCCGGTCGCGGTGCTTATATCCTTTTTTCTCAAGATGAAGATGGTAGTGGCATAATTCATGCTTGATAATCCCGATTAATTCCTCCATGCCTCTTTCTTCAAAATACTTTTTATTAATCTCTATATTATGTGATAACAGCAAGTATCTGCCGCCAGTAGTTTTAAGGCGGTGATTAAAAATGGCTTTATGCGAGAAAGGTTTATTGAAGTCTTTTTCGGAAATTTCCTCCACGAGCATTTGAAGCTCACGATTATCCAACGCACTCTTCCTTTCTTCTTGTATCGTGACAACCCATTATAACATACACTCTTGTAAGGGCTTCTTTTCCTGAAGGCTAAATGATTATTTCAAATAAAGGGGTGTACTCATGCCTAAATGGTTTCAAAACCAAATGCGGAGAGCATTTTATGAAAAAGATTATCAGCAAATCAAGATTCTGAATCAATGCTGGTTTTTTTATACAAATAAAGAAAGCTATCGTTCCTGAGTACAATAAAAAAACCTCCCTCCCAAATATACCGGAAGGAAGGCAGACCTGTTTTTAACTCTTATCGGGACTGAGCATTGTCAGGGCAACTCTTTGTTTTTGTGCATCAACATGATCCACCCAAACAGTGACTACATCTCCTACCGATACCACGTCTAATGGATGCTTGACGAAACGGCTGCTTAGCTTGGAGATATGCACGAGTCCATCCTGCTTAACGCCAATGTCTACGAACGCGCCAAAATCTACTACATTGCGCACTGTTCCTTGAAGCTCCATGCCAGTTTGCAAATCTTCCATCTTAAGCACATCCTGCTTGAGCAGCGGCTTTGGCAAATCATCCCGAGGATCTCTTCCCGGTTTCATTAGTGCATCTATTATGTCCTTTAAGGTAATCTCCCCGATTCCAAGTTCCTCTGATACCTCTTTAATATTAAGAGTGACAAGGACTTTGTTGAGGTCCTCATTCCCCAGATCACCAGAACTATAACCAACCTTATGAAGAAATTGATTCACAGCCTGATAATTTTCAGGATGAATAGATGTTTGATCAAGCGGTTCATCTCCGTTTATTATTCTTAAAAATCCGATGCACTGCTCATATGTCTTGGCTCCGAGCCTCGGAATATTCTTAAGCTCTTTTCGGCTTGTAAAGCGCCCTTCTTCGTCGCGTTTCTTTACAATGTTTTGCGCGACTGCTTTAGAAAGCCCAGCTACATATTGCAATAGGGAGGGAGATGCTGTATTAACATTGACGCCCACCTGGTTAACCGCTGTTTCTACTACAAATGACAGCGAGTCAGAAAGTTTTTTCTGTGAAACATCATGCTGATACTGTCCGACCCCCACAGATTTAGGATCAATTTTTACTAGCTCAGCTAAAGGATCCTGCAGTCTTCTGCCGATGGAAACAGCACTTCTTTCTTCTACCTGCAGATCCGGAAACTCCTCGCGCGCTATGTCAGAAGCGGAATAAACGCTTGCTCCAGCTTCATTTACAATGATATACGCGATGCCATTTCCTGATTCCTTTAATATTTCCGCGATTAATTGTTCTGTTTCTCTTGATGCAGTACCATTTCCGATGGCTACTATTTCTATGCTGAATGCTTTTAGCAGTTCTTTAATCTTTTCCTTTGCTGCTTCTTTTTTAGCTGCAGGAGGATGGGGATAAATCACGCTGATATCCATTACTTTACCTGTCTCATTGATAACCGCCATTTTGCAGCCCGTCCGGTATGCAGGATCTACAGCCAGAACTGTCTTCCCTTTAAGCGGAGGCTGCAATAGCAGGTTCCGGAGATTTTCCGAGAAGATATGAATGGCTTGGTTTTCTGCTTTTTCCGTTAGCTCTTTTCTAATTTCCCTTTCAATTGAAGGAAATATCAGCCGTTTGAAGCTGTCTTCTAAAGCTTCTCTGACAAAACCAGCCGCCGTGGAATGGTTGGATTTTATAATTCTTTTTTCCATATAACGAAGGATGGCCTCTCCATCAGGGTGAATGGATATCTTCAAGACATCTTCCTTTTCTCCCCTGTTCAGCGCCAATATTCGATGAGGAACAATTTTTTGTACAGGTTCTTCATACTCATAGTACATTTCAAAAACTTTTTTCTCATCCTCGCCATTGTTTTTAACAGCCGAAATCAATCTGCCTTTTTTAAAGGTCTCTTCTCTAATCCACTTCCTTAGAGATGCATCATCCGATATCTGCTCTGCAATAATGTCTTTGGCCCCGTTGATTGCTTCTTCAGGTGCAGTCAGGCCGTTTTCATCCGTAAGGAATTGCTTCGCTTTTTCGTGAACATCCTCGCCCTGCGGGAATTCCATCAGCCAGACAGCAAGCGGCTCTAGCCCGTTTTCCTTTGCTGCAGTGGCTTTTGTCCTTCTTTTCTGCTTATATGGACGGTATAAATCTTCTACTTCCTGAAGCTTCCCAGAAGCCTCAATTCGCTTTTTTAACTCATCTGTTAATTTTCCCTGTTCCTCAATTATCCGGATTACCTCACCCTTTCGCTGGCCAAGTGCTTCCAAATAATTAGAACGTTCCATAATTGAACGGATTTGCACCTCATCAAGAGAACCTGTCATTTCTTTTCTATAACGTGCAATAAAAGGCACTGTATTTCCGTCTTGAAGCATCGCAATAACATTTTGGACTTGATGTGCTTTCAAGGTTAATTCTTTCGCAATTTGTGCGATCAAAGCTTTTTGGGCAGTAATTTCACTTATCAAGAGCATTTCCTCCAAGCATCGTTTATCTTTTCTTCTTTATCCGCATGAACAGGCATGTTTGGCCCTGCATACTGAAGTTTCACTTACAGCATATCAAATGTAAATCTATGTTGCTAATATGTATGGCATCAATCAATATGGTTTTTCAACAGGAAGACTCGCTGCTCTCGTATGGTGATTAACATCCCAAACACTATTGTGCCGAAATCTATATCAATCTTTAAAAGAGCAAAAATAAAAGGGTTTTTTTAAAAAAAATTTCGTTTTTTTAGTTCTGTAAAATGCAATTTCCTATTTAAGTGAGGTTGAATGGAGCGAGACTTCTGCTTAGATTATCTGGAGGGAGCATCCTACACCGGAAATCAACCCGTTCCATAACACTAGTTTACGAAAACCGCCAAATAAAAAAAACAAAAAGCTTACCCTTCACTAAAATCATGAAAGTAAGCTTCCCAGGATAAATGTAGTATCATCAGATTCCATTGTATTATTCTGCAGAATATGATGTGCGTTTTGTTCAAGAGAATAATGCTTCTTCAAAATGGTTTTAGCTCCTTGAATCTGCAAACCATCGGAATGAAGAAGAAATTTGGCATGTGGCTCATATTTATATCTTTGTGTATGATACTTTTGTTTTCTTCCTGATAAGTAACCTGTAACAGGAAGAGGATAAACAAGTTTGTCTGACTGAGGATTATATAGAAAGAAACGAATATTGCCAACAGAGCTATAAACAAATTCTTTCGTATCATAATAAATCTTCAGAATGGAAACGACAGCTCCCCTTTTGTTTACCAGGGAACTGTTGCAATTCGCCATTAGGGTTTCTACCCCTTTGCTGTGGTTCTTCTTTACTTCTTCAATAACTGCATGGGAAGACTCATATGCAAACTTGCCGCTGCCTAAGCCATCTGCCAGAACACAAAGGAAGTACTCCTTTGTTTGGCAGATAAAATAATCATCTCCGCAATATGGCATATCATCCTTAGAGGACTGAGAGGCGAGCACTTCGATTTCCGTTTCGCGCAGCACTTCTTTAATCATTGGACAAACTCCGTGTTGCTTTCCGCATTTATAGCTTCCTGCAGTTTCTTAATGGCTCTTCTCTGCAGACGGGAAACATGCATTTGAGAAATTCCAAGTTTTTCTCCAGCTTCTTTTTGGCTTAAATTCTCCAAATAGGTGTACTGGATGATTTTCTTTTCTCTTTCACTAAGCACATGCAGTACCTTTTCAAGCACCATACGCTGATTGACTTTTTCAAATCCTTCATCCACATTTCCAAAGATATCAAGAAGGGTAACAGTTCCGCCGTCAGAGTCTGCCTCAATCGAATGATCCACAGACAATGCCTGATAGCTCTTGCCCATTTCCATCGCTTCCAGTATCTCTTCTTCAGGGACATCCAGATGACGGGCAATTTCTTCGATTTTTGGGGAACGATGAAGCTCTGTAGTCAGTTCTTCAACAGTGACCCTTATCTTTGGACCAAGCTCTTTAATTCTTCTTGGAACGTGGACACTCCAGGTTTTGTCCCGCAGAAATCTTTTAATTTCACCAATAATTGTAGGAACCGCAAATGCCTCAAAGCTTTTGCCAAATGACTCATCATACCTCCGGATTGCACCAAGCAGCCCAATCATCCCTACCTGAGAAATATCTTCCTGAAAAGACTTTCCCTTGGAATACTTTCGTGCAATGGTTTCAACCAGGCCTTGATAATGCAGCACCAGCTGATTCTGGGCCTCATCATCCTGGTTAAGCTGATAAGCTCTGATCCATTCATTTACTTTTTCCTTTACCGCCGGATTAGGTTGAGAGTGTTTTTGCATCCATCTCCACCTGCTCTCCTTCTAGAAACTTAGTCATAAAGACTGTAACCCCTTCATGCTGGTGAATTTTCACCTCGTCCATCAGGGTTTCAATGAGATAAAGACCAAGGCCTCCTTCTCTCAGGAATTCTACGTTATTTCCTTTTTCATATGGTCCGATGCCTTGGCGCACTTCATCGAAATTGCAGCTTTTTCCATTATCGGAAACCATCACTTCAAGGCGGTCTTCATAAAGGCCAAACCCAATAATTACTTCACCTTTATCCATTTCCTTATATGCATGCTGCACAGCGTTGGTACATGCCTCACTGGTGGCTATTTTCAAATCTTCAATTTCGTCATAGGAGAATCCCATCCGGCTGGCAATTCCAGAAAGTGTCAAACGAATGACTCCAATGAAATCCGGTTTTGCAGGTATCTTCATTTCGATGTATTCGTATGTCTGACTCATTCTAACCCACCCTCTGCACTACTTTTTATATCAATAATGTCTGCAAGGCCTGTTATGTCGAAAAGACGGCGCAAACGTTCAGATAAACCAATAAGCCTGAATTTTCCGTCGTGGGCTTTTACGCTTTTAAATAATCCTACAAATACCCCAAGCCCTGTACTATCCATATAGGATACTTCGCTAAGATCTATTACCAATGATATTTGATTCTGCTCAGAAAGAGGAAATAAGGATTCTCTAAGCTTTGGAGCAGTATAAGCATCAATTTCGCCTTTAACTTGCACTTCAACCTGCGAATTGTTGTCTTGAACGTCAATATTTATATTCATCTAATTTAACCCACCTCTTCAATCCTTAATTACATGCTATCGCAATATATAAATACCCTGTTTCAGGAGAGTTAAACCTCTCTTTTCATTACAATTAGAGTGAAATCGTCACGCAGCTGGAAATTCTGCATTCGTTCTAGCTGTCTGTATATATTATTTACTATATCCTGTGCTTTTAAATGTATATTTTTTTGTATATATTCAACAAGGGTTTCTCTTTCAATGAACCCCTCGCTCGTGCGGCACTCTGTTACGCCATCTGACAGCAGCACAATCAAATCGCCAGGCTCGACATTTTTCTCATATTGGCGGTAGCTTGTTTTCTTCTCCACGCCCAAAAGGAGTCC
Source organism: Bacillus sp. OV322 (assembly GCF_900112495.1). Classification (GTDB taxonomy): domain Bacteria; phylum Bacillota; class Bacilli; order Bacillales; family DSM-1321; genus Peribacillus. The sequence continues at coordinate 94,588 of NZ_FOMA01000010.1, read as the reverse complement.
TTTTGCAGTGAGATCCGAGAATTCTTTCGTTTCGGCATTATAATAAAATCCCGGTTCATGCCCTGCGGCAGCATAAGAAAATACATGCTTCCTGGGATTGTATAGCCCATAAAACATCGTGATAAACATGCTGGGGTCTACGTTGTGCTCCACTACCCGGTTCAGGCTTTCCAGCACGCTGCTCGGAGCATGCCGGTGCTCAGGAAGGCTATCCATTGCATATTTGATCATGGACATGCAAAGTGCAGCGGGTATGCCTTTTCCGATTACATCGGCAATCGCAACACCAATGCACTCATTTTCATCCTGGACAAAATGATAGTAATCACCGCTCATCTGCCTCGCAGGAACGCTGATTGCGCCAATTTCGAGTCCGTCAACAACCGGTATGCTTGTTTCAAGCAATGTATGCTGGACATTGGCCGCAATTTCAATCTCTGATTTCAATTCCTGCTGCTGATGCCGCAAACTCTGATGCTCTCTGTATGCAATTCCATATCCCATCATAACCTCAAGCAAGAAATCCATTGAGTTAAGGACCTTTTCGGGTGTATCAGGACAAATTTCCAGAAGAATGCTTTTGTGCAGACTGATGATTTCTTCTGGGGATATCTTAGATTCAATTGTTTTTCTGCTGATCTTCTGCCCTTGATACAACGCTTGTTCCGTCTGGTCTTGCAAATAGGTAGAGAGAGCTTCACGGTACTTTTCTTCCATGTTCTCTCTAAAGTTCATAGTTCCCCCCCCTTAGCGGAGCCATTTGGTTGCACGGATTTCCGTGCCCTTTCCGGGAACGGAATCGATGTCAAACTCATCCATCAGGCGTTTAACACCCGGAAGGCCTGCTCCAAGTCCCCCGGAGGTCGTAAACCCATCCTCCATCACCTTTCGAATGTCCTGTATTCCAGGTCCTTCATCCGCTGCGATGATTTTGAGGCCTGATTTCCCGCTGTCAAAAATCTTTTCTATACAGACACTGCCTTGTCCGGCATATAAATATATGTTCCTGGCGAGTTCACTTATTGCTGTAGTGATTCTAGCCTGGTCAACCGTACCAAATCCCAGCTCTTTGGCAACATTTCGCCCAAGCTGGCGAGCCGCTACGATGTCCCATTCATTGATAATTTTCACGCAGGATTGGAACTCCATACATTTAATCCCCCAGTTCCTGTTGTAATTTCTCCAGGCCTTTCTCTAAATCTAGAGCTGTAAGGACATCATCTAGAGTAATGCCTAGTTCAATTAAAGTAATCGCAACAGCCGGCTGGATCCCGGTAATTACAACTTTTGCACCCATCAGCTTAGACATGCTGAAAACATCGCCTAAAACCTTGGCAATAAAAGAATCAATGAAATCAATGGAGGTAATATCAATAACAACACCATTTGCGCTTGTTTCATGGATTTTATGAAGCAAATCCTCCTGGAATTGCAGCGCAGTCGCGTCATCCAGCTCCCATTGAATAGAGACCAAAAGGCAATCATACAATTTTAATATTGGAATCCTCATGATTCTTCCTCCACATCCACAATCTTACGGCTTGTAAGTTCCAGTGCAGCTTCAATCCCTTTTTTCAGGGTGTTTTTAGTTACCACTTCATTTAGGTTAATGCCCAGGTTGACAATGGTCTGGGCAATTTCAGGCCGGATGCCGCAGAGCATGCACTTAGCTCCTACCAGCCTGACAGCTTCGGCAGCCTGAATGATATGATGTGCTACCATGGTATCCACTACAGGGACACCCGTGATATCAATCAAGACAACTTCGGAACGATGCTTAACTGCCCCAACAAGCAGGTTCTCCATAATCTGTCTCGCTCTTTCCGTATCTATGGTGCCGATAAGCGGCATGACAGTAATTCCTTCCAGTACAGGAATCAGCGGTGCAGAAAGCTCCTGAAGCGCAATTCTCTGGAGAGAGACCGTTCTTTCCCATGTCTGTGTATACATATCGACTATCTCATTATTTAAAGGGGCTGACCACTCGTCAAGTTCCTTAATGACGGATGATATGTCCTCAGGGGCCACTTGCCCCTGATTTAGGAGGCCAGTAAGCACGATTCTGGTGAATTTATGCAATCCATCATTCACGAATGTCAAAGGCCACCCCAGGCGGACCACCTTTTCTGCAAAGTCATTCAGCTTTGCTGAAAATTCTTCGTTGTTATTTTCTGTATTGGTAATAATCACATCTATAAATTCACTGCTTGTCTGGCTGAACATGTTATCAGAAACAATTTTCAGCAGCCTGCCGTCTGCATTCTGCTTCATCATTTCCATCCATTCAGACAGGATATGATCGTGATTTTTCGTAATAAAATCGTAAACCAGCTGATTCATATTTTCCTCCCATTCTATCACAATCGCCAAAAACCCATATAACTCCGGCATGCCCCCTGCTAAAACGGCAAGAATTTATAAGGCAAAGTTGTGAATGACTGCAAATCTTTGAATCCTTCTTTTATTTACAGGGTCATTTCTCAGAAAATAACCTCTTTGATTTTCAAATAATCTTCTTTCCTATATTTTCACTATATAGCGTTGTCCTTTCATTCGTCAAATGATAGTGTATTCCCTGCAAAAAATGCGGAACAAGAGAAAAAATAGGAAAAGGACGGTATCGGAACACCATAAAGCAAGAAGGCCTGTCCTTTGGATACAAGGAAAAACTTCTTCATCTGCAGATACAATCTTGAGCGCCCTTGGCGGAGACCATCAAAATTGCAAAAACGGCTCCAGTATTCTGGAACCGTTTTTTCGCCCGCATTAACGGACCATGATAAAAATATAATAAAGGCCTAAAGGATCATTTTGTTCATATCCAGACTTTCCCAGACTTTCTTTTAAAAATCAACCAGACCCAGGCTGATCTGCAGTGCATCATTGACTTTCTGCATCATCGGTTCATCCAGATGCGTAATTTTATCTGTCAGGCGCTGCTTATCAATGGTTCGGATTTGTTCTAAAAGAATAACAGAATCACGTTCAAAGCCATATTTCTTTGCATTGATTTCAACATGTGTAGGCAGTTTGGCCTTTTGGATCTGCGCTGTAATTGCTGCCACGATTACAGTGGGACTAAAGCGATTACCGATATCATTCTGCAGAATCAATACCGGGCGTGTTCCGCCTTGTTCAGAGCCCACGACCGGAGAAAGGTCTGCGAAGTATACGTCACCACGCTTAACAACAATCAACGGCTCAGCCTCCGCTAGCTAATCGTTCAACGCAATGTCCAGCCTCATATTCTGCCAGGAATGCTTCAGAAGCAATTGTCAAATTAATGGCTGCCATTTCAATATAGCCACGTTTCATTGATTCGCGAAATTCTCTCTTTTTTCGTTCGCGAAGATACATTTTTGTCGCACGATAAATAAATTCGCTGCGATTCACATTTTCTTCACTAACATACCCATCTAATTCGGATAAAAAATTTTGAGGTAATCGAATTAAAATTTCTCTTGTTGCGCTGGATTCAGACACAAACATACACCTCCACCATCACTACACACCTTTAATATATATATCCTTTTTCATATTACCATTAAAACAGCCTTCTGCAAAGAGTATATTCCAAACTCTGTACTATTATCAGCAAAAAAGGACGTGTTCTATTCATATTAAAACAATTTCATAATATAAAAATCAAATCATACAAGATGTGATATAACTTGTTTCTTTTTTTTAAGGAAACCTCACCGAAGACCCAAGTCATTTCCAAAGAGTATTGGAAACCTCCGCCGCCTTTCCATTTCTGATATAAACCCTCGGAATGCGCGCTCCCAGCATACATGTAACTTCATAATTAATCGTTTCCAGACGTTTTGCAATGTCATCTGCAGATATGCTTAGCCCTTCACTTTCCCCAATCAATATAACCTCAGTACCCAGCGGAACTTGCCTGGACAGCTTCACCATGCATTGGTCCATGCAGATTCTCCCTACAATTGGCGCCATTTCTCCTGATACATTCACCTTCAGTCCCTGCAGCCTGCGGATCCAGCCATCTGCATACCCGATTGGAAGCGTAGCGATCCATTCACCATCTTCTTTCGCTGTATAAGTTGCTCCGTAGCTGACACTTTCTCCCTTTTGCAATTTTTTCACATGCACAACTTTCGTTTTAAGAGAGAGAGCGGGCTTCAGCGGGAACGGCAATAGCTCCTTCATTTCCGGGGAAGGGCTTAACCCGTACATGGATATACCCATCCTCACTGCATTATAGACAGAATCAGAGAAGCGAAGGGATGCTGCGCTATTTGAGGCATGAATAAGTTCAGGCTTCTTTTTCAGCCAAGACAGCATCTCATTAAATATATTCAGCTGCTTCTGGTAATATGACTTGCTGATTTCATCAGCGGTGGCGAAATGGGTATAAATCCCCTCCAGATAAAACCTTGGATCTTCCTCCAGACTCTTTTCTACTTTTTCCAATTCGTCTTTTGTTTTAATGCCAATGCGCCCCATTCCGCTGTCACATTTTAAATGGAGCTTCAGGGTCTGGCCGTCAGGAATATACTGGCCGGCTTCCCTTATCCAGTTTTCCTGGAACACGGTTAAGGTAATATGGTTCTCGGCCGCAATACCGGCACTTTCAGGTCTTGCCGCCCCAAGCACAAGAATGGGAGCGGAAATTCCCTTTTGTCTTAAAGACAGAGCTTCATCAATAAAAGCTACTGCCAGAAAATCAGCACCAGCTCCCAAAGCTGTTTTTGCCGTTTGCACATCTCCATGTCCATATCCATTAGCCTTGACAACTGCGAAAATTTTCACATTTTCCGGCAGCCTTTTTTTCATCGAAGCAACATTGTCATAGATATGATCCAAATTAATCTCTGCCCACGTATCTCTGTGGAATTTTAGCGTCTCCAAACCTGCAAACCTTCCTTCTTTATATTGCATCCCTTATTTTCTTTTTTTCATAGTAATCGCTGTTAGTGTCTGACAGAAACAACCCTGTCATCCAGCCAAAGTTTATGGCATTTAATCAGTATTCCTTTATTATAGCAATATTACTGGGGATTTAAAGAAGGGTCCTCCAATTTGAGCGGATTGGGCATGCAGAAAATGAGTCGGTGAGGCAGCATTAAATCAAAAAAACCGGCTCTTGGAAAGCAGGGAACAGAAAAATACCTTTCCGCTGCACAAGGGCCGGGAGAAATTAGTTTATGCGAAGTTCCAGACGGAAGCATTCCGGCTAGATCATTTGCATGTATAGGCTTTTAAATTACTTAACAGAATCCCCGCCAACAGATTCTGCAATTGTGACCATTTCTTGTTTAGAGAGGTCTTCAGAAACAAGCGTATAATCCACACCATCATGCGTCCAGGCAAGTGAGTGTGCAGACATTGCCCCAACTGTATAGCCCAGATCAACAGGCTCTCCATTCATATCAGTCGGAACAATGGTCGTTTCCATCACTTCTGCTTTCTCCTGTACCAGCGTAAAGTTCTTATTGCCTTCGTATGTTAAAACAACCCGCTTCCCATTTTCCGCATCAATTTTCTTTTCTTCTATCAAACTGGATCCAGATAGATCCGCCGGATATTTGACAGAAAAACTGTCGTCCCCGACATTGCCCATTACAGGGACCTCTAATTGGGCGCTTGTCATATTTTTCTTCATATCAAAAGCGTCTTTATCAAAGGTGGTTCCAAACTTTACATTTGAAAACTTTACTGTGACCAGGGTCTTATGGTCCGGATCCATAACCTTTACCTGTACCGGAGAAAGGTCTTTTTTATTTAGGGTGATTTCCTGATAAGGAAGCATTTTGTTATTCTGATAACGCGTTTTCGTCTCAAAAATATAATGATTATCTACCGTTTTGAAGGAAGCATTTTTATCCTCTATAATATCCTTCACCAATGACTCGTAAAGATATGCCTGGCTGCTGTTTTCCGGCCACTCGCTCTGAAATTTAAAGCTTTTGTTCAAAGCAGGAGTCAGGACATACACTCCTTCATTGTTGCGCAGAATCATCTGGCTCTGTTCCTTTTGGTTGTTTTTCAGATTCACTCTGTAAAAAGAAGGATCTTTATGCCAGATAACAACATTGTAAACCTGTGGCTCTGTTCCCATTTCAAGCGTCATTTTTGCATTCGCTTTATACCCCTTCATGTCAGTAAGCTTCTCGTTCAAGGCACTTACCACATCTTCCTGCGATTTTTGACCGCAGCCAGAAAGAGCAAACACGAGCAATAGCCCAGTGAAAAGCACAAGCACTTTCTTCATCTTTTCAACCCCTTTTTTTATTGAACTTAAAAAGGGAGAGGAAAAGGCAGGATCCAGACATTGAGGCAACGTTTTTCTCGGCAGGATGATTGGGTCTTCACAGTTTTGAATGCCTTCTTTCCGGAAGGCATTCACATTTTTCGAGAGCGCTTTTCCTGCAATGTACCTTATACCGGGCCTTGTCTCCCTATAGCAATAAAAGTATATGAGGGGGCCTGGCCATTTATTACCCCATGCTTTTTCACCGGGATTCCCTATTCTGATTCTTCAATAACAACCTGGGCCGCTGCATATTCTGAGCTATGTGTAATTGAAAGATGCACGCCCTTGGAAATAGGAGCTATGAAGATGGGCTTTCCCTTTGAATCGTATGAAATTTCCATATCCAAAAATGAGAGTTCTTTTCCGATGCCAGTACCATAAGCCTTTGAAAATGCTTCTTTTGCAGAAAACCGGCCGGCAAGAAACTCCATTTTCCTTTTATTCTTTAATTCAGAAAACCTTTTTAATTCGCCGCCCGCCAAGATCCGCTCTGGAAACTTCGGATGCGCTTCAACAAGCTTTGCGATCCTTGATATTTCAATGATATCCATTCCAATTCCTTTTATCATTCTGGTTCACGCTCCCTTCTATTCAGGACATGCCTGGCATATAAATTTCAAACAAACATTTATTTTAAAGGAATGATTGAATTGTATAAAAAAACAGCTCTTAATCTGCAGCCTTACGGAATCTCCCCTGCTGTCACCGGCATACTCACTCTGATAGGAATATGTTATATTGTTATTCTGATACCAACAATGCCTGGATTGCTTATTTTTCAAAAGCTGGCTGGCGTCAATCTTTTCATTAGGAATGGGCAGCTGTGGAGACTGCTGACACCGATATTCCTTCACACCTCTTTAGGGCATTTGCTTTTCAACGGCTTTTCCCTCGCCCTCCTCGGGCCAAGGGCAGAGCGCACTCTCGGCAGCTTAAAGTTCGCGCTATTATTCCTGTTATCAGGAATAATGTCCAACATAGCCACTTTTTTATGCATGCCGCTCACCTACACACACACTGGTGCAAGCGGCGCCGTTTTTGGCATTTTAGGATTTTACCTTTATTCAGCACTTGTAAAAAGAGATATAATCCCCATGCGGCAGCCATCCATATTTTACACGTTCATAATCGTATCTGTCATTGCTTCATTCATTCAGCCTGAAGTAAATGGCATCGGTCATTTAGGCGGGCTTGCGGGCGGTTTTCTTTTGGCAGCCCTTTTTTTAAAAAAAGTGTAAGCGCCTTGGCTGATAAAAAACCGGTTCATTCAATCCTGCCAATAGCTTTAAAACACGCATTACCGCAATAAAAAAAGGATCCCCAGTAAGACAGGCTCATAAGATGCATACAGATTATCAATCCATATACATCCCTGCTGAGTCGTCCTTTATGAGTGATCCTTAGTTTGTTCATAAGTGATGCTTCCTTCAGCTCAACCAGTCAGGCTGGCTGCCTGAAATACATAAGCTAACGGAGCTTATTTATTGAACTGTTCCCTTTTTTGCCCTGTGCTGCGGTTTCCATTAGAGCTGCCGCTTGGCTTGCGGTTGTTTGTTCTCTTGTTGCTGTATTCTTTTTTGCCGGATGTTCCTCTTCCGTTGCGCTGTCTGTTGTTGCTGTTGCCGAAACGGTTGCGGTCGCGTTTCATCGGCATTGGCGCTTCTTCAGTAAGTTTAACTGGAGTGCTGTCCGGTTCTTTTGTCATGGACTTAAGCACAGCAGCAACCAAATCTACTGCACTATGCTTCTGAAGCAATTCTTCAGCGTGAGACAAGTACAGGGATAAATCTTCGTTTTCAACTGCATTGACGATTTTTTCAGTAACTGCTTTTTGCTGTCCTTCTAGTGCTTCTGTTAACGTAGGAGTTTTCAATTTCTCCATGCGTTTCTTTGTTGTATGTTCAACAGCATGAAGCTGTCCTCTTTCTCTTGGTGTTACAAAAGTGATGGCAACTCCGTGTTTTCCAGCTCTTCCTGTACGTCCAATACGGTGGACATAGCTTTCAGGATCTTGAGGGATATCGAAGTTATACACATGTGTAACGCCTGAAATATCAAGGCCGCGAGCTGCTACATCAGTTGCCACAAGCACATCAATGTTTCCTTCTTTGAACTTTTTCAAAACGGAAAGGCGTTTTGCCTGGCTCAAGTCACCATGGATTCCTTCAGCCATGTATCCGCGGATGGTCAAAGCAGAAGCAAGCTCATCCACACGGCGCTTAGTGCGTCCGAATACGATTGCAAGATCAGGTGTCTGGATATCCAGCAAACGTGCAAGAGTGTCAAACTTTTCGCTTTCTCTTAATTCCACGTAGAATTGTTCAATTTTAGAAACCGTCATTTCTTTTGCTTTAACACGGACAATCGTCGGCTCATTCATGAATCTTTCCGCAATTTTACGGATTGGTTCAGGCATTGTAGCAGAGAAAAGAAGTGTTTGTCTTTCTTCAGGAACATTCGAAAGGATTGATTCGATATCTTCGATGAATCCCATGTTCAGCATTTCGTCCGCTTCATCAAGTACCACTGTATGAACATCGCCAAGGCGGATGTTTTTGCGTTTGATGTGGTCAAGCAGGCGTCCCGGTGTCCCAACAATGATATGCGGGTGTTTCTTCAGGGCACGGATTTGACGGTCGATGTCCTGTCCTCCGTAAACAGCCATAACACGCGCACGCTTGCCGTATCCAAGCTTATAAAGCTCTTCAGATACCTGGATTGCCAGTTCACGTGTTGGCGCTATTACGATTCCCTGTACATGATCATCTTTAATATCTATTTTTTCAATTAGAGGAATACCGAATGCAGCTGTTTTTCCCGTACCAGTCTGCGCCTGGCCAATTAGATCTTTTCCTTCAAGAGCCAAAGGAATAGTCTGTGCCTGGATCGGGCTCGCTTCTTCAAATCCCATTTTTTCAATCGATTTCATGGATGTTCTGTCTAAACCTAATTCACTAAACAAAGTCAAAATTGTCGTACTCCTTTTTTATCATGTAATTTATCATAAGCAAATTTTCACTTTCTTGCCCACGACAGTTGAATAACGGCACCAATGCAATTTGCATTATAAGTGCATCATTAATTTACCCTTAAGAAAAGTTTTCTCATTACCACCTAAAAGAATGACTACAATAAAAAAAATAATGAACTCAATGATGATTTATTAAAAAGAAAAGCATATAGAACATAACAAGCGCAGGAAAAATCAAAAAAACGCTGGCTCCAATTATAAATATCGCCCTTTTAATAGTACATGTAACCAAAATTAAATTCAAAAAAACGGAAATGTCAAAGTAGCAATACGCGGCAGATAGCCGGTTATTAGGTGAGGGCTGCTGCACCTTTCTTCTTTCAGCAGAAGTCATAGCTTGCGAAGCTGCATGGAAACCCGGAAGAAACCAGGCTCTTACAAAAAACAGGCCCTTATGCGTTGAGGGGTGCGGAAGTGGAAAAGAATCACAAGAATATGTCGCTGCGGATACAGGCAGTTCATCATCCTATAAAGAATAACTCCCTGCGGGTATAGCAATCGGCTTGTGAGGCAGCCTGGCCAAGAAGTACTTCTCAGTCACGCCGGACTTTCCTATTAGCAACTAAAGCCGCCACACTGGCAGCTTTTATATGGTTTCAAGACGCGCGGCCTATTTTATCTAAAAGTACAGAATTCTTCACAAACAATGAAGAAACTTAACGGAAATTCTCTCAAAAGGAACAGTAAACTCTCTTTCATTGATTTGTGTCTTTTGCAAAGATAATTATACACATACAGTTATCATCGATTAAATGACACGCAATCACATACTGTATGTTACCACCTTAAGCGCCTTAATGCAATAAAGGATATCTTCACATTGCATTAAATTTACATTACAGGTTTCTTTCTACTATACTCTATTCCATACCTCAGCGATTATTTACTCTGAATTCCCGGAAAACAGGAAAATTCAGCAGATTTATACTAGACATGAAGCCTCTGGTGTGTATAACATGCCTATCCGGAAGATTTTCGCTGCTTATTCCGAACCCCGCCGCCATAAAAATGTTCCTACTTAAGTATTGCCCGGAAAACCGCCCAAAATAACATCATTTTAAAAATCAGTTTACCTGTTTTATTACAGCGGAAAAACCCCTGGCGGTTTCACATCGCCAGGGGCAGCTTCATCTTTACTTTCATGTTGTTTTGCTGCTTATCTTGATGGTTCTTTTATCGAAGGGCTGATACCACTTGTTCCAGCTTCATTCCCCTTGAAGCCTTAACCAGAATAAGGTCGTTAGTGCCCGTATGCTTTTTAAGCTCCTCTATCAGTTCGTTTTTATCCTGAAAGGCAAAAACATCTTCTTTTGAAAAAACAGTCAAAGCCCCTTCGCTGATTTTTTCGGCTAATGGACCGAATGTAAATACTTGATCAATTTTTTCGGCTGAAATCTGTTCACCAATTTTCCGGTGATAATCGCCTTCCTGCTCTCCTAATTCCAGCATGTCACCAAGCACAAGGATTTTCTTCCTGAATCCTGACATCCCTTCCATTAGCTCTATGGCCGCTTTCATCGAAGTAGGACTGGCATTATAAGCGTCATTGATGATTTTTTCTCCCCTTGCTCCTTCGACCATTTCCATCCTCATGTTTGTTAAACGGATTTCGTCCATTCCTGATTGCATGGATGCTTCAGGAACTCCCGCCTCTTTTGCTGCAAGCATTGATGCCATGGCATTCAGAACATTGTGGTTTCCAAGTACAGGGATGGTCATCACTGTATCTGGATTACTATTTAAAGTGAACGATGTGCTGTCCTTTTCCTGAGTAATCGATATAGGGAACATGTCATTATTCTCAGAACGGCCGAACGAAAGAACTCGAACTTTCGGGAATTCAGCTTTAATCCGATCTCTCAATAAAGGTTCGTCTCCATGGTAAATTAATACCCCGTCTTCTGAAAGGCCTGAAAGGATTTCAAGCTTGGCATTCGCGATTTCTTCTCTCGATCCCAGATCCAATAAGTGAGACTCGCCGATATTGGTAATAACCGCAACATCCGGGCGCCCTATTTCAGAGAGCAGTTTGATTTCTCCCCTTGCGCTCATGCCCATCTCAAGCACAGCCGCTTCTGTATCTTCACTCATGGATAAAATCGTTAACGGCAGACCAATATGGTTATTAAAATTGCCGCTTGTTTTATGAACTTTGTACTGGGTCTGAAGCAGGCTTGCAGTCATATCCTTTGTTGTGGTCTTGCCGTTTGAGCCTGTCACACCTACCACCTTAAGCGAAAGCTCGCTGCGGTACTCTTTTGCCAGCTGCTGCAGAGCAGCCAATGCATCTTCCACGATGATCAGGGGAAGCCCAACAGGCGGATTCGGTACACCCTTTTCCCACAATGAAGCTGCTGCCCCATTTTTTATAGCTCCTTCAACATACTGGTGGCCATTAACATTCTCGCCGTTCAGAGGAATAAACAAATTGTTTTTTTCAATATTCCTCGAATCAATTGAAACGCCGCAAACCTCCGCATCCTGGAAATTTTCCAGTACATTCAGGCCTCCCGCCATTTCATGAACACGTTTCAAGCTTCGTCTAATCATTCTTGCGCCTCCTTAAAATATTAACCCTGTGATCCTATCAGAAAACAAAGCAAGCAGAAGCCAGCAGTTGGATAACCGCAGCTTCTGCTTTTTTTGCTTACTCTTCATATCCCGCATTATCAGGCAGAAAGATTCCCGCTGACGGAAGTATCTCTTTATCCAAAGTCAGAAAGTATATTTTATTTTTTGTTTTTCATCATGGCGCTGCTGGGCCAGTTCAACCAGGTTTTCTATCAATTGAGGATAGTCAACGCCTGTATGCTTCCATAAAAGCGGAAACATGCTGAATGGTGTAAAACCAGGCATTGTATTCACTTCATTAATATAAAATTCTCCTTCTTTAGTCAAAAAGAAATCGGCACGGACAAGGCCCGAACAATCAAGTGATTTGAACGCATCAATGGCCATTTCCTTGAGGCTGCTGTATTCCTCTTCTGAAATGTCCGCTGGAATAACCATGGCTGTTTCACCGTCTTCATACTTGGCTTTATAATCATAGAAGGCTTTTTTGGGAATGATTTCTCCGGCAACAGAGCATTTGGGCTCATCATTGCCCAATACACCAATTTCCACTTCCCTGGCTGTAACTCCTTCTTCCACGATGATTTTGCGGTCAAATTGGAAGGCTTCAATAAAGGCAGCTTCCAGCTCTTCCTTGGATGTGCATTTGCTGATGCCGACACTGGATCCAAGATTGGCAGGTTTTACAAAGCAAGGATATCCAAGCTCTTCTTCAACCTTCTGATATGCACCTTCTTTGTCCTTTTCCCATTGAGTGCGCACAAACCAAGAGTACTTCACTTGAGGAAGACCAGCCTGAGCAAAGATATTTTTCATGATGACTTTATCCATTCCAGCAGATGAGGCAAGAACTCCATTCCCGACATAAGGAATGTTTAACAGTTCAAGCATTCCCTGGACAGTTCCATCCTCTCCGTTCGGTCCATGAAGGAGCGGAAATATAACATCATAGCCTTCCCGGTTTTCTCCAGCCTCAGCCGACGCACTTAACGCCATTGGCGAAAAAGTTTGTTCAGAAGCATAAGCCAATTCTTTCACAGATTCTACAGGAGCAGTCAGCTGCGGGCCGTTTACCCATTGTCCCTCTTCAGTAATATAGATAGGATGTATATCAAACTTTTCTAAATCCAGTGCTTTAAGGACAGCATACGCAGTTTGCAGGGAAACATTATGTTCAGCAGACTTTCCGCCATAAAGCAGACCCAGTTTTGTTTTCATTCCAGTAACCTCCATTATTCAAGACAAAAATTAATTTTCAGGCAATATATTCCTTCGTAAGCATTTGCGCGAGGCCTAACGCTTGCTGTATAGCAAATTAGGGGCAGCTGTTATGCATGCGAGGAAATTTGACTTTTCTATTGTATCATTTTCTGAAGCAAAGAAATAAAATTTCTATTATTCCTTTTTTCTAATTCCACCATTTTTTCACAGCATAAAGACCTGCCACTATTTTATGAAATAAGGGGCACGGCCTACACCTGTTTACCTTTAAAATTAATTCCGTAAACATGCATGCCGCCATTAGCCGGGGCATTCACCATCATTCCGGAGGATAAATTCAAAAAAGCCCGGTCACATTAGGACCGGGCTTTGCGGGCAGTCAGCCCCTGTTTGCATATTTTTTTATGCCGCCAATTCTGCCAGCAGGTATTTCAGACCCTTCTTTCACCTGATAAAAAGTCATTGTTATTTCAGGACTACGGACCATTCTTTAGTTTTGCGGTTATACACAACAAGTGCATGGGGGCTGTCATTTTTTGCCTCAGTATAGGCTTCAATCATATCATCCATATTCAAGTAATCGCCCACAGTCCAAATAGGGATTTCAATACGGTTCCTTGACTGCTGCACCCCAATCAGGGAAATGGCGATTCCCTCTCCCATAAGAGGCTCCAGGCTTTCGAAAACCTCTAGCGGCACTTGGGGATATTCGCTTTTTTTCCGGATGCCGAGCCATGTCCGCTCGACCCGAAGCGATTCTAGCTTAATGGAAAGTAAGTTTCCAAGCATTTTAAAATACGTATCCAGGGATCTGTAGTATGTTTTATTAAACCATCCATCATCATGGGAAAGGTATGCATAATGGTTATTCAGCTTTCTGAAAAAGGGCGGCCTTAAATGGCTTTTGGTGTGTCCCAAAAACAGAAGCTCCGCAAGTTCCTTATCTTCTATATCATCAAGAGCTGCTTCTTCTTCAAAGTCTATCCAGCAAAAATCTCCATATTCGCTGACATCCTCTTTAAGAAGCTTCATCACACTGTCACTTGGAACATAATCCAAAAGCGTATTTCTATTAAATTCCCCATCTTCATACTGATGCTTCAGCAGCAGAAGATTGGCTAGAGGATGCTGCAGGGAATAAACAAATTCCTGAAAGCTCATTCCATAGGAAATCACAAATCGTTCGGAAGCCTGCACATGCATATAAAGAATGTCTTTTCTTTCATTTTTCATACTATCCCTCCGAACTGGCATTTGTCTCCTGTTTCCAATAGAATGCCCAAAAAGTTCATTATTGATTATTTTACCAAAAACACTTCCCCTTTGTATAATTTGAATAGGAATTTTCCTGGTGAATCCTAAATCTGCATTCCGCTGTGATAATGTAGCTCAGGGAGCCATCAACAGGGAAAGAAGAACAGCCGGATTTGTACAAGGCATCTTGCCAGTTCGCTTTCTCCACACGGTTTCCTGCCCGTCTTCACAGCAGACTCTATATGTGCTTTTTAGCAGAGCAAAAATAAAAAGCCTTCTCTGACAGAAAGCTTTCAAAAGATTAGTGTAATCAGCAATGGCATCTTAACGGAAATCCGGCTCTTTAATCCCCTCCGAACGCAGCCATTGCTTGTTCGCACTGACTATTGGTTTCTTATTTCTTCATTAATCGCTGGATGGTCACAAGCACTTCATCAAGGACCTCCATGTCACCTTCCTGAATCCTTTCAACCACACAGCTCTTCATATGGCCTTCGAGCAAAAGCTTTCCTACACCGTTCAGAGCAGATTGAGTGGCAGCGATTTGGGTGATCACATCATCACAATAGGTATCTTTTTCTATTAGTCCTTTAATGCCCCTTATTTGACCCTCCACTCTGTTCAAGCGGGTTATCAGGTTCTTTTTAACAGCGTCAGAATGATGGCTCTTTCGGGAAGATTCCCCTTCGCAGCAATCCGCTGCCCGGTCTACCGGCATCACACTTTGTTCATTAGGGTTTTTTTCACACATTGCACAGCCTCCCTCTACAAAAATACTATCATACCCCCCTGGCGTATGCAATGCACGAAACACTATTCATTCATGTTCAATATCACGATAATCATTTATCCTTTTTCCTTAATTACTCCTATATATCTCGCATCCGGCCTGTAAATAGCATTATCTGACCATTGCTCCATCACATGAGCAGTCCACCCTGTTATTCTTGCCGCTGTAAATGCAGGAGTAAACAATTCATCTTCCATACCTATTGCTTTCATAACGGCAGCCGCATAAAATTCTACATTGGCATAAAGGTTTCTTCCAGGCTTATATTCCTTGAGTAATTTAACCGCACAGTCTTCTGTTTCTACAGCCAATTCAAGCCAAGAATTATTTCCGCTAACTCTTTGGGCAATTTCACGTAAAGCAATCGCCCTTGGATCAGCTGTTTTATAAACTCTATGTCCGAAACCCATCAGTTTTTCCCCGTTATTTAGCTTGAGACGGAGTATTCTTTCTATCCCCCCTCCTGACTCTATTTCATTTAATAATTCAATGACCCCGCTCGGCGCGCCCCCATGCAAAGGTCCTTTCATGGCACCCGCCGCGCCTGTAACTGCTGATGCTAAATCGGATTCTGTTGATGCTATTACCCTTGCCGCAAATGACGATGCATTCATTCCGTGCTCCATCGTCAAAATCATATAGGCCTCCAGAGCCTCCCTTTTGGCCCCCAGCCTCTTTTCCCCTGTTAGCATATAGAGAAAGTTCTCCACATGATTGAGCGATTCATCAGGTTCAATCTGCAATAACCCTTTGCTTTCCCTATATCGCCAGGCAATGATGGAAGGAATGACAGCTGTTAGTTCAACCGCCTGCTCTATAACTGGCATTTCATTAAAGTTCCGGGTTCCCATGGATGAAATAACTGTGCGGATGGCCGCCATTAATTCCATATCTGCAGGTAAAGCCTTAAGTATTGCTATTGTTTCAGGCTGCAGCATTCTTTTTTTCTTAAGCTTTACCTTTAGCGCATTAAGCTGGACTTCATCAGGCAATTCTCCATGCCATATCAGATAGGCTGACTCCTCAAATGACCTTGTCAGAGCCAATTCTTTAGCATCAAATCCACGATAAATCAGCAGACCCTTTTCCCCGTCAATCATGCTTATGGAAGTTTCAGCAGCAATGATTCCCTTTAACCCTTTACTCATTTTAACTCCTCCTTTTCTACTTATATAATAAGCCGTATAATTAATAGAAAATATTGAAAATTTACACTAATTTTGATTAATTTTTTTAATCAGGAGGTTCCTTATGGACTTAAAATGGCTTCAGACCTTTACAGTTGCGGCAAAATATGAAAATTTCCGAATGACTGCTGAAGAGTTGTTCATTTCCCAGCCTTCCGTTACGGTCCATATTAAACTGCTGGAAGAGTACTTAGGAAGCGAGCTCTTTGAGAGAATTGGGAGAAGGGTCCAGCTGACCGCAGAAGGAAGGCGCTTCCTGCCGTTCGCAAAAAAGCTCCTCGCCATACATCAAGAAGGCATTGAGGATATGGAAGATTTCAAACAAGGCCGCTCCCGCAAGCTGACTCTTGCTATATCACCATTAATTGCTTCTTCAATCATGCCCTCAATCCTGAAAAAATACATGATCCTAAACCCTGATATCTCTTTGGAAATTCAGGTTATGGAGTCTAAGGATATCCCCGCTGCCATATTAGATGGAAAAGCAGATTGCGGGCTTTCGAGAATGCTGATTGTACACACAGAGTTAACGTGTTCACCGCTTTATGAGGATCCTGTCATCATGATTGCCCCGCATGATGGCTGGTATAGCGATAGCAGCCCGCCGGTCGATATGGAGGAATTGTTCCAGCAGCATAAAATTTTAACTCATAACCACCCAGAATATTGGGGAGATTTGCTGAAACAAATCAAGAAGAAATACGCTTATGTCCAAACAATGGTCGTGACACAAATCGAAGTGACCAAACGATTTATTGAAGAAGGACTCGGAATTTCCTTTTTGCCGTCCTCTATCGTCAGAAGGGAATTACTTGAAGGCAGATTTTCGGAAATATTAACAGATGAACTTTCCCTTCCTATGGCCCGCAGCTATTTCATTGCCAAATATCAGCATGAAGAGGGCACGCGCTTCCGCCAATTTCTGTCTCAGTTTTACTATCAGTAAAAGCCAAGCAGCCAGGCACCCTTCATAAAGATAGATTCCCGCTTCCTGGTTATGCGTTCAGACTCAGTTTCACAGACACATACAGCTCATAGTAATATGGAGTCTTACTTAGGATCTGGGTCAAAGGCACTTTAGACAACTTTTTGTTTGCTGGTCCCAGAATGAACGCATTAGCCGTAAAAAAAGCCCGCATCGGTTAATGCAGGCCATCCTCAGATGAACCGCCATTAAGCGATACGAGCTTTTTTACATTATCCGTTAACCTTCTCTGCCGCATGCATATTTCTATTAGGGTCGAATTTGCCTTCCCATTTCGAAATAACAATTGCAGCCAAGGAATTTCCTATTACGTTTACAACGGTACGGCCCATATCCAGGATACGGTCAATACCTGCAATAAACGCAAGTCCTTCAACCGGAATTCCCACAGAACCAAGTGTGGCAAGGAGAACAACGAATGAAACTCCAGGAACACCTGCGATTCCTTTTGAAGTAACCATCAAGACAAGAACCAATGAAATCTGCTTGGTGATGCTCAAATCAATCCCATACATCTGGGCAATGAAAATAGCAGCAAGCGATTGGTAAAGTGTAGAACCGTCCAGATTGAATGAGTAGCCAGTTGGAATAACGAATGATGAAATGTGCTTCGGACAGCCGAGCTTTTCCGTTTTTTCCATAAGCTTAGGAAGCACTGATTCAGAACTCGCGGTAGAAAATGCTAATATTAGCTCTTCTTTCAATGTTTTAATTAATTTGAAAATACTGAATCCCGCTATTTTTGCAACAAGTCCCAGCACAACGATTATAAAGAAGAACATTGTTCCATAAACCGTAATAATGAGCTTGCCTAATGGTATAAGCGAAGAAAGCCCAAACTTGGAAACTGTTACACCGATAAGCGCAAATACACCCACTGGAGCCACTTTCATAATCTGGTTTGTCATATAAAACATGGCATCTGCCGTTCCCTGGAAGAAGTGAATCACAGGTTTACCTTTTTCACCTATGGCTGAAATAGCAAAACCAAACATCAAGGCAAAAAAGATAATGGCAAGCATATCGCCATTGGCGATCGCTGATATCGGGTTCGCAGGAACTATATTAACGATTGTATCAGCAAACGAATGCTGTTCAGTCGTTTTTGCTGTGTCCACATATGAGCTTATGTCGGTTTTACTTAAGTGTCCCATATCTACACCGGCACCCGGCTTGAAGATATTTGCCGACAATAATCCTAATAAGATGGCGACAGTCGTGATAATTTCAAAGTACAAAATCGTTTTACCGCCAATTTTTCCAAGCTGTTTGATGTCCCCTACACCTGCAACAGCAATGATAATACTTGAAATAACAATCGGTACAACAATCATTTTAATTAAACGGAGAAAAATGTCTCCAATAGGCTGCAAATATTTAGCTATGTCAGAGTTTCCATAAAAAATGGCCCCTACAATAATTCCAATCACCAGGCCTATAAATATTTGCCAAGCCAAACCAATTCGTTTCATCTACATCCTCACCTTCTGTGTAATTCTATTGTGGAAAAGAAATTTGTCTCGGCAAGGGAAACAAATAGATGTTTTGGTTCAAAAAAAAGACACGTAGGGTGTCTTTTCATGCGAACGAAATTCACATACTGTTCCCTTTAAGACGCTGACGAGGTTAGCTGTCGGGTTAGGGCCAGGAAACACACATTAGCCCTTTCTGAAGTCAGAATTCACCCCAAGCGGAATACACCGCAAAGTTGGTTCCCCCGTTCTCAAAAACAAGATTAAGCGGAAATTGAATTATAATAAAATATTATCCTATAAAAGCAAATCTGTAAATCCTTTTTGTTTATAACTCCCTGCAGAAAATGCTGGATAACAGAAATGATTTCCTGACGCATCAAAAAATCCTCTCGCTGCCCTCAATAAAAAAATCTCCTCATGCTAAATATACAGCACGAGGAAATGCCCAACACCATTATTAAAGATCTATTTTTCCAAAAAACCAGTCAATAGATAGCGGATTGTTAAGTGCTTGGCAATTTTCTTATAATCTGGGGCTCCATTTTCACTGACTAATAGAGGAGTAATAAACAAACTGTGATCCTGAGGCGTTTTACATGGTGACACTACAGCAAATTCGCCAGCAGTCAAACCGCTTTTTATTTCCTGCTTTCCTTGAGAACGAAGACCTAATTCAACATATTGGTTATTTATATACCCTTTTGGGTTTATTTTATAAACATGAGGCTGCTTTTTTACATGCACAGCTTCCTCTTCAATAGCTGATACTCTTTTTGCATTTTTTGCTGTGACGGTTAGAGCAACGTTAGAACCAATGGGAAGCTCTCTTTGGGTTTCTTTTATGCTCCCTTTAAAACGGTAGGAATTTTTGGAATGGACAGAAGGCTCCTTAACAGGGTAGGGATTAATTTTTACGATTGTTCCCTTAAGCGGTCTTTTTAATTCGGATGTTTTGATGGTCATAATCATCCCTGTTTTAGCCATTCTAAATTCTTTTTCTGATAACATACCTTCTACCGAAGGTGTCTTGGATGCTATTGTAAGAATGGGATTTTTCAAATGTTTATTGATTTTTTTCACAAACCCATCTGCCTGGCTTGCTGCGGCTGCGGTATTGCTTTGTTCATCCATGAAGGCGAGCTGTTCGTCAAATCTTTTCATTTGTGATTCAAGCTTGGTCTTTTCTAATTCTTGTTTATAAATTTCTTGTTCAATCGCGCTTAGGATTGCCTGATTAGAGGCATCAGATGCAAGATTGAGATTTTTATTTATATCTGCATTTTCATCTGTAACAGGCATATCTGCTGTAATGGTTTCCTTATAGCTTTCAAGCTTGCTGATGTACGCGTCAATTCCATTCATGTCGCCTGCAGCCTGGGATTTTTCTGCTTCAAGATTTTTTTTGATTCTGTCTGCTTCCGGGGAAGTATATTGAAAAAGTGCGGTGCCTGCACTTACTTCATCGCCTTCTTCAACAAGGAACTTCTGGAATTCCTTTCCGTTCCCGCCGTTAAAGTAAACCGGATATTCATTATTTGGTTTTATTACACCAGAAGTGTGAAAGGATTTTGTCAAATTCTCTTTTTTGACAGACGACCATTTGCTGACAAAGAGCGTTCTTTCCACTTTGCTGTTTTCCTTTACAATTAAATACACATTAATACAAATAAATAATAATGCCGCCAATAGAATGATAGTTTTGTACGTAGTTTTCATAATCTCCACAGCCCCTTACAGAATCACACTAACATCAAGATAAGCGAGGAATGCCCCAGCTGTCCAAGTGATGATAAAAACCAATGCAACCGACAGCCAAACTATTAATCTGCTTTTTTCAGACAAAAATTTCAAATAATAGCAGGATAGCGCAATCATAGTAAGCTGGAACAGCGTAATATTTCCAAATAAGTGAATCAAATACTCATTGGAAGTAAAATGCTGGCTGATGACCCCGAATGAAAAAGGGTTTGCATCCTGGTTTACGTTAAGGAAAATGGAAATCGGTACAAGCAGCAGCTTTTCCAGCAGATATAAACTGAATACAATCATTTGGACAATCACAATTTTTATGTATGAAATATCCAAAAGCATCCAGTAAACCAAGGATGCACCAAAGAAAAATAGAGAGGGAAACACAGCTCCCGCTGCCAGCTTTCCATATAAAAACAGCATTTTCGCTGCTTCATATTCCCCTGGCGTCAGCTTTGTCAGCTCTTTGGAGATTGACTCTGATCCTAACCCATAATAAGCTCCCACTCCATAAACCAGCAAGCTGACAGCATACAGCAAAAACAAGGAAGGGCCAAACCGGGTCACAGCTTCCGCCTCTTTTAGTTGATATCTGCTTAATGCCGGATGAAGCAGGCCTTTTACAAAATGCATTTGATAGATCATTTATGTTCCCCCGTAAACTTTAAAATATGTTATCTCCTATTTTAACGTAAAACTGGACAAAATGAACAAACGAATGCTGTAAACTTTATGTTAATTTTATTGTAACCGCCGCCACTGAAGACATATGCAGGTTAAGCTTCTGGTCCGCAAAGCATAGGGAGGTGGTTTTTCATGACTTGAATATTGGCAGGTGTTTTCAGATAAATCTCTCCATCTGTGTCGGCTTCCATCTCCTTGGCGGTTTGAATTTTAATGTCACTTGCCTGAAGATACCATACACCCGAGTCAGGTTCTGCGCTTTCGGCTGCCAGCCTTTTCATTGCTAAGAGTTCTTTGAATACGGCTATGTTCGATTTCTTTAGAATGACGATATCCATTAATCCATCCCGGCTGTCGATCAGGGGAAACGGAAGCAGGTTTGTCCCAATGTACTTTCCGTTGAGGACAAGAATCATGATTGCTTCATCCTCTATCGTTTTTCCGTCATACTCCATTGTGAAGGAAAATGGTTCATTATCTCCTAGCGTCCGAATGGCACTTAAAAAATAGCCGATTTTCCCAAAAAGGTTTTTCTCATGTTCATCAATGTTGCTCGAAGTATCCGTAATAAGTCCGATTCCCCAAAAATTCAAGAAATACCTCTCTCCGGCTCTGCCGACATCCACTTCCTTTATCCTGCCTGACATCATTTCTTCAGCTGCTTTTCCGATTTTTTGCGGCAAATTAAGCGTCCTTGAAAAGTCATTGCAGGTCCCGCCAGGTAAAATGCCTAAGACTGGCCGCTTATTAAGTACAGACAAACCATTTACGCATTCGTGAACCGTCCCATCTCCTCCGAGGACAAATACTACATCCATATCTTCCCCGTATTCCCTGCATAACCTTTCTGCATCACCAGCCTCTTTTGTTTGAATAACCAGAAACTCCTCAATATTGCACGAAAGGACCGGCAGGCATTCTCCCAAATTCTTTTCAAGCTTTCCGCCGCCGGCATTTTGATTATAAATCAGCAAACCTTTTTTCCACTTCATCGTCCCGCCTACTTTCTGCTTCTCAAAATGTATATGTCTAACGCTTTCCTAAACCCATGGATTTAAAACATTATTTATTGTTCAGAAAATACTTTGCTTTAATGCTTTTTTATTATTATAAACTTTTTTGTAAAAAAAACCCAAACCATTTAAAAGCTTCAAATGACCTCAAATAATAGGGTTTGTATATTCAGCAGCATGTCTGACACACTAAAAAAAGACAGCTTTATGCTGCCTGGTTAATAAAGGTATTTTTTAAGCCGCTTCCTAAGTATAAGGAGCGATGAATTTTTCACATTAATTTTTTCAGCCATCAAAAGGAGGCTTTCTAAAATAATTGAATTTGGAGATGTTTTCTCCAATTCGCTTTTTATAGCCTGAAGTGTTTCTAGTTCTTTTTTCTTGCTGGGACTATGAACCCCCCCGCTGGAGATAACCGACTCAATCGCTTCATTTACAGCTTCCCTAAGAAGTGTCAAGATACCCTCCGTATCTGCGGCATTCGGAAAAGCAATATCTTTAAGAAGCGGTCCCTGTTCATCCATCAGTCCTTCCACTATGGAATCCAGGCGGTTCAAGAGAAACTCAGGGAGCCTTCCACTGTCAAATTCAGCTTTCCCTTCCATTAAACTCAAAGACATATAGGATTTAAAAAGGCCATCCATCATTATGGCACAATCAGGAATATACTCTTCCCTCAATTGAGGATAAAGGCTTTCCATCTTTTTTTGGAGCCATAAAAAATTCCCTTTTTGGATTATTAATAAAAATTGATCCAGCTCTTCAGTAATATGGTGCATATGTTCTTTCATCAGCATCTTAATAAATGCTGTATTCTCAAGCATCCGGTTTATTTGAACAGATAGCTGTTTAGCAAATTTTGCTCTTTCACCCAAGGAATCGTCTCCTTCTACAGATGATAATTCACTCTGGATCGATTCATAGAAATGAGTAAATATAAAAAGCAGCAATTCGTCCTTTGATTTAAAGTAATTATAAAAGGAACCCTTTGCCATCCCGCACTTATCCACGATTTCTTGTATCGAGGTGGCATGATATCCTCCCTCAGCAAATAACGCTAAGGCCGCTTCCATAATAAGCCTGCTTTTTTCTTTCATAGAACATCCACCTAACATCCATTCAAATGAAATGACCATTCAGTCATTATGTCTCCCATTGTATATTATTTATTTGCAAATCTCAATAGAGCCTATAGTCGAGGGTATTTATTATTGCATTGAAACATTAATTCCTATATATTCTAGAAGTGACTAGTTGGTCATAAATTTGATCTCGGAGGAATCAGATGAAATCGATTATTAAGTTTTCCCTTAAAAACAAACTGGCTATCTGGCTGCTGACAATTATCGTCGTTGCCGCTGGAATATATTCCGGTTTGAATATGAAACTCGAAACACTGCCGAGCATATCGACACCGGTAATCAGCATATCCACGGTTTACCCTGGTGCAGCACCGGATGAAGTAGCGAATAAAATTTCTGAACCGATTGAGAAAAGAGTCAGCAATCTTTCAGGAGTAGATATTGTCAGTTCATCATCCATGGCGAACGCATCTTCCATACAAATAGAATATAACTATGATAAAGATATGGACAAAGCCGTGGATGAAGTCAAAGAAGCCATCTCAGGACTGGAATTGCCAGAAGGGGCACAGGAGGCAAAAGTTTCGCGCATCGACTTCAACGCTTTCCCTGTTATTGCCCTGAGCGCAACAAATGCCGGGGCCGATCTGACCGAATTGACAAAGCAGGTAGAAGAGGACCTTGTCCCTAAGCTTGAGGGAATTGACGGAGTTTCAGAAGTGACTGCCTCAGGACAGCAGGTCCAGCAAGGGGCATTAGTCTTCAAAAAAGAAAAGCTGGCACAATACGGCCTTGACGAACAAACCGTCAAACAGATGATTCAGGGTTCCAATGTTTCAGTGCCTCTTGGATTATTCAATTTTAAAGATAAAGAAAAAACCATTGCTGTTGATGGCAACATCGGCACTCTTAAGGACTTAAAAAACATTGAAATTCCTGTTTCACCTAAACCTGCAGGAACTCAAGGGATGCAGCCGCCGCAAGGAATGGCCGGACAAGCAGCTCAAGGCCAAAACCAGCCAACTGCAGCCTCCCAGCCGCAGACGAAGCTGGCAAAGGTTAAGCTTTCTGACATCGCCGACATCAAAATTACCGGCCAGGCTGAAACTATTTCCAAAACCAACGGACATGATTCCATCGGCATTCAAGTAACCAAATCTCCAGATGCGAATACTGTCAATGTTGTAAACGACGTAAAAGCAGAGCTGAAAAAATTCGAAAAGGATACGCCAGGATCAAAGATTCACACAACATTTGATCAGGGAAAACCAATTGAGCAATCAGTAAAAACCATGCTTAACAAAGCAATTGTGGGCGGGATTTTTGCCGTGCTGATCATTTTGATTTTCTTAAGGAATATCCGCACTACACTTATATCAGTCATCTCAATTCCGCTTTCATTGCTGATCGCTGTTCTTGTTTTAAAACAATTCGATATCACCTTGAACATCATGACTTTAGGAGCGATGACCGTAGCGATCGGACGTGTAGTCGATGACTCCATTGTTGTTATTGAAAATATATTCAGAAGAATGACATTGAAAGACGAAGAATTAAGGGGCGGCGAACTCATCCGTTCAGCAACGAAAGAAATGTTCATTCCAATTTTCTCATCTACCATTGTAACGATTGCGGTCTTTCTGCCGCTTGCCCTTGTAAAAGGACCTGTAGGAGAACTATTCCTGCCATTTGCCTTAACAATTGTTTTTGCGCTGCTGGCTTCCCTGCTTGTCGCCATTACCATTGTTCCTTCTATGGCCCATTCTTTATTTAAAAACAGCATAAAAGGGAAAAGTCACGAAAGCAAGCCAAGCAAATTATCGAATTCTTACCGCAAAGTACTGAACTGGTCTTTGAACCATAAACTCATCACATTTGTCATCGCCATTTTATTGCTGGCAGGCAGTTTATTGCTTGTTCCAAAGATTGGCGTCAGCTTCATTCCATCGGATGAAGAGAAAACCATGATTGTCACGTATAAACCTTCTCCGGGAGAAAAGAAAACAGATGTTGAAAAAGCAGCCGCTAAAGCTGAGAAGTTCTTTATGGATAAAAAACAGGTAACCTCTGTGCAGTACACAATCGGCGGTGAAAACCCGATGATGCCAGGTTCCGGCAATTCGGCGATGCTGTACGTCTCTTATAAAAATAACACAGAGAATTTTGAAGCTGAGAAAGACAAATCATTAAAGCATCTAACCGGATTCAGCACTGCCGGAACATGGAAATCGCAGGACTTCAGCGGCTCAGGCTCCAACAATGAGCTAACACTCCATGTTTACGGAAAAGATCTGAATCAAATAGAGCCGATCGTCAAAAAAGTGACTAAGATGCTGAATGATAACAGCAGCTTAAAAGATACCGATACTACACTATCTGCGTCTTATCAGCAATACACGCTTGTTGCTGACCAAAGCAAACTGAGTGATCTTGGCCTGACTGCTTCACAGGTCGCGATGGCCCTTTCTGCAACAGGTGAAAAAGAAACATTAACAACCATCAAAAAAGACGGAAAAGATGTAAATATCTATATTGAAAAACAAAATAAACAGTTCCAGGATAAAAATGATTTAGCTGACAAAACCATTACATCCCCTCTTGGAATGGAAGTTCCTCTAAAAGAGGTTGTCAAAATCAAAGAAGGTAAATCACCGGATACTGTAACCCGCCGCGACGGAAAAAGGTATGCTGACGTTACCGCTAAAATTAAAGGCAAAGATGTTTCAAAAGTGACCAAAGAAGTTCAGGATAAGATAGATAAACTGGACTTGCCTGCGGGAGCGAGCATTTCCCTTGGCGGAGTTTCCGAACAAATAGGCGATTCATTCAGCCAGCTTGGACTTGCCATGCTAGCTGCCATCGCGATTGTTTACTTGATTCTTGTCATCACCTTCCACGGAGGGCTTGCACCTATTGCTATCCTTTTCTCTCTGCCATTTACGATTATCGGCGGATTGGCCGGATTATTCCTTGCAGGTGAAACAATCAGTGTATCTGCATTGATTGGCGCACTTATGCTGATTGGAATCGTCGTGACCAACGCCATTGTCCTTATAGACAGAGTAATCAAGAAGGAAGAAGAAGGACTAAACAAACGTGATGCCCTTCTAGAAGCTGGAGCAACAAGGATACGTCCAATCCTTATGACAGCCATCGCAACAGTGGGAGCACTCATTCCGCTTGCAATCGGCACTGAAGGCGGGGGATTAATTTCAAAAGGACTGGGCGTCACCGTAATTGGCGGCTTGATCAGTTCCACTTTATTAACTCTTGTCATCGTCCCTGTCGTATACGAATTCATCACAAGCTTCGGCAAAAAGAAAAAAAGAAATAAAGCATAATGCTTTAATAGTCAAATGCCCCTCACATTCCGTGAGGGGCATTTTTGTTTTTCCCATATTACAATTATTCGGGTGATATGTGCATTAAAGCTATTTAGATCAGTATTTGTGTCGCTCGTCTTCTGTAAGTCCTCCTTGGCTTTGGGGCGCCATGCAGGGTGACGCGGCGCCATGGCGCCTGCGTCTAACTCTTTCTCTTTACTGCACTCATGTCAGGTATACCATAAATGAATTTCTGCCGAACAGGAAAGATATACAGACCATTACTAAAAAGAAGTCATAGCTCCTTTTTCGTCAAATACCGAATCGGGATTCCAAGCTACCTCCCAGATGTTATTTTCAATATCTGCAAAATAAGCGGTCCGCCCTCCCCAGAATGCAGCACTTGGTTCGCGGAGGATTTTCCCTCCTATTTTTCGGATATGGCTAATAACGGCATCAACTTCTTCGGGTGTATTTACGTTAATGGCCAGAGTAATAGCTTGATAGGTATCCTTAGATTTATGAATCTGCACTCCCGAATCAGCTTCCAGTTCTTTTAAAGGAAAGAGGGACAACAGCACACCAGCTGTTTTAAACACTGCATATTGATCTGAACTCATTTCCGGTTCACTCCAGCCCAGCTTTTGATAAAAAGCGCGAAGTTCCGGCAAATCAATTGCTCCTATTGTAATAAGCGATACACGCTGCGGGACCATATCACCACTCCTAACCACTGTTTATACACAGTATAAACGCCGGGAACTTCATTTAAATTAAATACTTTTCGACAAAATGGGGTCAGACCCCTAAAAAAAATCATAAAACCCTCTGATTCAGAGTTTTATGATTTTTTTGCCTGGTTTATTTTTCCGCGCTGCGGAATTCTGTTTTGACTTTTTGCAGCAATTCTTTGTCTGTCAGGAGCCGGTAGCCTGTCAATGCAAGGGCTTTGGCTCCTGTTATTAATGCATGTTCTCCCTGACTGGAGCCGGCTGCCTCGCGGAATTCATTTGTATGTGCAATCAGTTCGTCATGGCCGATTTTTATATAAGGATGTGCTGTCGGCACCACATGGCTTACATTGCCGGCATCTGTGGAGCCAATTCCTCCGCTTCTCTTATCAACGGTTTCTCCGAGGTTCTCCAGCTCTTCCCGAAGAACTTCATCCAATGATGAATTGATAACAATATCATGCACTTCATTTTGGAATCGCTCAATCTTCACGGTAGCTCCTGCAGCAAGTGCGGCACCTTGAGCAACATTCCTGACCTTAGCTGACACTTCTTCCGCACGTTTCCATGTGCTGGCACGAATAAAGAAACGGGCAGAGGAAAAGTCAGGAATAATATTAGGTGCATCGCCTCCATGGGTAATGATTCCGTGTATTCTTACATCTGAAGGCAATTGCTGCCGAAGGGCATTGATTCCATTGAATAAACCAATGACTGCATCTAAGGCATTTATTCCTTCTTCCGGTGATCCCGCAGCATGTGCCGCTTTTCCGTAAAAGAAAAAATCTAAAGGATCAACTGCCAAAGACGGACTTGTCAGCCCTGTTTTACCGCTCGGGTGTATCATGAGCGCAGCGTCTATGCCTTCGAGCAATCCATGTTTAACGAAGCTCCCCTTCGCACTTCCATTAGGGCCTCCTTCTTCTGCAGGCGTACCGAAAACAACAGCTTCTCCGCCGGTTTCCTCAACCACTTTTGATAAAGCAATTCCAGCAGCAATACTCGTTGTTCCAATAATATTATGGCCGCAGGCATGCCCAAGACCCGGCAAAGCATCATATTCTGCTAAAAACGCAATGGAGGGGCCCGGTTTTCCTGACGATTTTCTTGCTATAAAGCCCGTTTCATGGCCGGCGACATTTCTTGTCACTTCAAAGCCAGCTTCCTCCAGGATATTAGTTAATGTATCGGATGCAAGATATTCCTGGTTTCCTATTTCAGGATTCTCGTGGATGTAATGGCTCACTTCTATATATCTATCCCTGCCATCCTCAATGCTTCTCACAATCAAATCTCTTTGTGTTTCAACTTCTACTGTCATATAAACTTCTCCTCTCTCTTATCTTTATATTTGGGCTGGCCAGAAAAAAACTTTCAGCCTATAAGTTTTTAATTGTATCTATCGAGGTTACTACTGGCACCGTGGCACCTTTATCGCGTTTGATGATGTAATCGTGAACTGCTTTCGACTGATATGCTTTTACGATTTTAAGGAAATCTTTATCCTTTTTATTTTTTGTGGCAGCAGCAATTACGTTGATATAAGGCTGGGCTGATTTGTCATTCGGATCTTCCTTATAAAGCGGGTCTTTGGAAGGCTTCAGGCCGGCTTGCACGGCAAACCCATTATTAATGACAGCCGCTCCCACATCCTCAAGCAATCTGGCTGTTTGTCCGGCTGCAATTGGTTTGATATTCAAATGCTTTGGATTGTCTTTGATTTGGTCCACACTGCCTCTCGGATCAAAGTTATCCACTAGAGTAATAAGCTTTGCCGACGCCAAAAGCTTAAGGGCCCGGCCTGCATTTGTTACATCATCAGGTATTGTAATGGTAGCTCCGTCCGGTATGCCGTCTATCTTTTTATATTTTTTTGAATAAATCCCCATTGGTGCTATAACTGTTGAGCCGATTGCTGAGATATCCAAGTTGTGATCATGTTTAAATTGATTCATATAGGTGATGGTCTGGAAAGAATTTAAATCAATGCTGCCATCATTTAAGGCTGTATTAGGCTGGACATAATCTGAAAAAGATACAATTTTCAGGTTGATTCCATCGTCTTTTACCTGTTTTTGTACAAGGCTCCAAAGATCATTGTCGTCACCATTTATCCCTATTTTTATTGTGCGCGTGCCTCCATCCTTGGAAGCTGAATTTGATGAGCATGCTCCTAAAACCAATATCAGACTTGCCACTGCCGCGAAAACAATACTTAATCTTTTCATCCTCTTTTCCTCCTCACATATCTTGACCATGTATTTCCAAAGCTTTGAATAAGCTGAACGCTAACGATAAGCAATACGACTGTAATGACAATAACGACCGTGATAAAGCGCTGATAGCCATAAGTAATTGCAAGGTTCCCAAGACCTCCTGCACCCACAGCGCCCGCCGCTGCTGTCGAACCGATTAGTCCGATTGTCGCTGTAGTAAACGAAAGTATTAATGATGGCACTGCTTCAGGGATAATAAATTTAGTGATAATCTGCATTTTTGTGGCTCCCATGGCATGAGCTGTTTCCAGGACGCCTTTATCCACCTCGAGCATGGAATTTTCAATCAGCCTTGCAAGATACGGGCCTACAAAAATGGACAAAGGCACAATCGCTGCAGCTACACCAATTGATGTCCCCGTCACAAGCCTTGTAAATGGAATGATAGCGACCAGAAGAATAATAAAGGGTACAGAACGGACAATATTCACAATGGTATTCAGGGCAAGAAAGACCGCTTTATTTTCCATGATATGTCCGGGTCTCGTGATGACTAGAATAATGCCTAAAGGCAGTCCTATGATTGTTCCAAAAATAAATGATCCAAACACAGTGAGAAACGTCTCTTCACAAGCCTGGAAAAACTGCGGCCAGAAAAATTCCCAATTAAGCTCCATGCGCTTCAGCCTCCTTTATGTCGATTCCGCTATTCAAGATAAATTGGACGGCTTTATTTCTTTCCTCAATTTCTCCGTCAATCGCAATAAAAAGATTTCCGTATGGTTTTTCCTGCAGTTCTGTAATAGATCCATACAGGATGTTCAGATGAATATCAAACTGCTTGGAAACTTCCGATAGTAAAGGGCGTGCCGCTTTTTCCCCCAGAAAAACTAGACGGTAATAGGTCCCGCTTCTTATTTTTTTCGATAAATGAGGCGGTATTTCATTTTGTAAAACGGTATTAACGAAATTACGGGTAATTCTTTTCTGAGGATTAGTAAACACATCATAAACTGTCCCTTCTTCAACGATTTCCCCGTCGTCAATTACCGCCACCTTGTCACATAAATCACGAATCACACTCATTTCATGTGTAATCAGGACAATGGTAATGCTGTAAGCTTTATTCACCTTTCTTAACAGCTCAAGAACATTTCTTGTTGTTTCTGGATCCAATGCAGATGTTGCTTCATCGCAAAGCAGGATCTGGGGATCTGTCACAAGGGCCCTGGCGATTCCGACACGCTGTTTTTGTCCGCCAGACAGGTGGCCCGGATAAACATTTTCCTTTCCGCTTAGTCCAACAAATTCAATGAGATCCAGCACCTTTTTTTGAACATCCCGCTTCTTTTTTCCCTGTAGATATAGCGGCATTGCAATATTGTCAAAAACGGTTTTAGCAGAAAGCAGGTTAAAATGCTGAAAAATCATCCCAATTTCCCTGCGTGTTTTCCTAAGCTCACTTTCATTCAATGACATCAAGTCCAATCCATCAATGCTGATTGTTCCTTCTGTCGGTTCCTCTAACCGATTAAGACATCTTATTAACGTGCTTTTTCCTGCTCCTGAAAATCCTATGATTCCAAATATATTTCCCTTATCTATTGTCAGAGAAATATTATTTAGTGCATGAATAGGGGTTTTTCCCTGATAAACCTTTGAAACATTTTTGATTTCAATCAATTTTAATTCCTCCTACGGCGCAATTAACCAATTATTCTTATAAGTTTAATCAGAAATATACATATAAGACGCCCCTTTCATCAATCTCCCGGAAACGAAAAAACCCTTCTTTTATCCATGACAGATAAGAAGAAGGGTTTATATGTATAAGCCGATCTACTTCTTATCTTTCAAACCGATTGTACCGATTTGCAGGAATTAGCACGGTATTTGCAATAAGCAGCAAACCCGTTGCCGAGGTTTCGCAGGGCCAGTCCCTCCACCTCTCTGGATAAGTAATAGCATTTATTCAATTGTTTTTTAATTTGTAACTACAATATTAGGCAGACTTATGAGATAAGTCAATATTTTTTTAAAATTCTCAATAAAAAATTTCCGGCTGGTCCTTCTAAATTATGTCTACAAAAAGAATTCAGAACAAGATTTTACAGAAAAAAAGGGAACGGTTGACGGAGAAAATCATATCGTGTTATTATAAAACCAAGTAAATTAATAAGAATAGTTAATATAAACTTCATATACCATTATCACGAGTGAACGAGAGATCTGGCTCTATGACTTCACAGCATCCTCATGAAAGGTGCTCCTACCAGCAAAGCATATTTGCTTTGGCTGATAAGATTTGTCTAAAAAACTTTCTTTGCAGCCGGGCAAGGAAAGTTTTTTATATTAGAAAGGAGTTTTTCGCATGTCATTATCCCCAGTTATTCCTGGTGCTGAATCCTTTTTCCATCCCGGCAATTCTACAGGAATTTTAATTTGCCATGGTTTTAATGGGACTCCTCAGAGTGTTGAATACTTAGGGAGCCAGTTTGCCGAGAAGGGATATACGGTTTATGCACCCCGTTTAAAAGGGCACGGATCTGCTGCAAGCGACCTGAAAGTCTGTTCTTATCAGGATTGGATTCAAAACCTGGAAGACGCCTACTGCGTTCTTCAGCAAACCTGCAGCAGAGTTTATATCCTGGGACAGTCCATGGGCGGGGCTCTGGCCATTGATTTGGCTTCCAAGACAAACTGTGATGGCGTCATTACAGTTAATGCAGCTTTAAAGGTGCCTCAATATGAGCAATACCGAAAAGTCCAGTCCCCCCTTTTCGTCCCGGATGGCTCACCAGATATCAAGGATCCATCTGCAAAAGAAATCACCTATCCAGAAGTGCCGCTGAACTCAGTCAAGCAGCTGCTGTCACTTATGGATCAGACTAGTGAAAACGTTAAAAAAACAACCTGTCCGCTGCTTCTGTTTTATTCGGTTGAAGACCATGTGGTTCCGGCAGAATGTTCATTTTATCTTTATGATCAGGCTGCATCGCCTGAAAAAGAACTCATCGCCCTTAAACAGTCTTACCATGTGGCCTCCCTTGATTATGATAAGGAACACATTATCAAAAATACGCTTCGCTTTATTGAAGAACATTCCAGGAAAGAAATGGCATCATAATTTTGTTTAACAGACTCCTCTGCGGGTAAATAACAAGTAAACCAATGAAGGAGGAAGATAAAGATGAGCGGTTTATCTGATAAAGTCAAAGGTACTGTAAATAAAGTCAAAGGTGAAGCCAAGGACCAAATGGGCAATGCCAGCGATGATAAAAGAATGCAGGGCGAAGGCAAGAAAGATAAGTTAAAAGGCGAAATCCAAGAAGGAATTGGCAAACTGAAAGATTAATACTAAACCATACACTATGAAGCTGCAGAAAACCTGCAGCTTCCTTATTACGATAAAGCAGTAAAGTTCTATATGCGCACAAGCAGCCCTCCATTTTTTTGGAGGGCTGCTGTTTTTACTTTATAAAGAAGTCTCCCTGCTTACCGATGCAAATGCTTTAGGTCGCGTGGCTCTAAACCATTGCAGGCAAAAAATAAAAATCAGGATGAGATCAATTGCATCCCCGCCATAGTACATGAGCATCCCCCCTGTTTTTGCCTGGGCTGCCTCTACACCAGCGGGCGGATTTGCATAGATGTACTTTGATAAAATCCCGTGTCCAGCGGAAGCCAGCACTAATACTATTGAACGATAAGCAAATGGGTATCTGCGGCTGACCGGATCCATATAAATCATGGAAACGGTGAAAAGATACCCGGAGATGAAGATGTGCATATGTATGACAACATACCATATCATATTCTTGTGCATTACTGAGTATAAGTTTGTCGTGTAAAGCAGCCAGAGGCCGCCAATATTAAGGACAGCAGCCACAACGGGATGAACGAACAGGTGGACGACATTAATTTTCATAACCCGTGTAAGCCTTCGCGCAAAAGTAACCTTGACTGTGCGCAGCAAAAGAGTCATAGGAGCTGACAGAGCAATAAGCAGTGGCGCAAGCATCCCAAGAAGGAGATGGGCAGTCATATGGCAGTTAAAATCAGTATGTGCCCGTTCTGCCAGAGGTCCATCGACAGCAAAAATGGCACAAAATACACCAAGAATCCAAAGAATACTGCGGTGCAGCGGCCATTGACGCAGCTGCTTGCGGCGTTTCAATACATAGGCCGCACCCATATACAAAAACGAGAAGAGAACGATGAGAAACATCGGAAAGATAATTCCAAGTGAGCTGCCGCTAGCGTGATCCATGTGATGATTCACGAGATATTCTCCTCTTGGCTTGAGGCTTTTCCCTTTCTGCTGGTAATAACTGCTCCAATCACTATCATAGCGACCGCGAAGATATTCCAGACCACGTCATAAAAGAATAAGTTTGACACATAACGAATCTGGTGCAATCCCATGACTTTATGCTGGACAGTACCATCATAAAATTGAAACAAGCCTGCTCCGAGCAGCACACCTCCCCACCATCTTGTCCGCCGCCAGGCCTCTCGCCTGCGAAGGTCAGCTACCATGAACAAAGAAGCAATGGTGGCAAACCAGCTTAACGCGTGAAACAGGCCATCAGAAACCAGTCCAACAGCAAGAGTGGACTTGTCATAAAAGTGATGCCAGTGCAGAAGCTGATGAAAAACCGCCTCATCAATAAAAGCGATCAAGCCAATACCAAACAGGATCCCCGACCAAAGATTGCGGCTCAGATGATTAGTTGCAGAAGACATAAGTTCCTCCCCTGTGCTTTTGTAGGAACGTTCACGATCACTCGAACTTATTACATTTCTTTCCCATTAACCCCGCCAGCAAAACACAGAACCGCAGAAAAGCCATAAAACAGGTGGTTGATCATGCTCGATTACCGCGAGGCGGGCGGTGAGCACCTTCTGCTCCAATCAGCCAGTTAACTATGGACAGAAACAACTATTTAAGAAACGAGCCTAAATAAAAAGAGCAGAGTAATTCTCGTATAATTTTGCCCTGCTTTTTACCTCTATTTGCTAATTTCATGATGTAGAATTGAGGAATCAAGTTTAAAGCACTAACCAAAAGCAATAATTGATAAGATGAAACTGGTTTAAAATAACCATCCCATCTACCCCCTAACGAAACTGCCATCTTGTGTACGAAATATAATGAAATGATGGCAGATCCTATATTGCCTATAATAAGAGTAGTTGTGCTGCTAAAAGATCTGCAGAAAAAAGCAAGAATCGAAGTCCCTATAATCATAATTAAATAACCGAGCATAGACCAATGAGAAAAGTCTTGGTACATTGCGAAATAGACAAATGGAAAACAATACAAACTGACTATTAGAATGCTAAATAATAAATTTCTCAAGTCTTCACCTCTTTTTTAATGTCAATTCACCCATAGTGTAATTTTACACTATTGTGTTTAAATTGTGTAAAAATCATTTCAAAAAAATGAAATAATAAAAGCAAAAACCCCACTTCATTTTTTTAAAGAGCCATATCGGTATTACAAAAGGTACAAATTTTATAATGGTACACGAACCATCGACTCAAGATTGTTTAGCTCGATTCTAAAAAAGGATTAAAAAAATATGCAGCTTTTTAATTTTCTACGAAATTAGATGTTTAAGCTCAAAAATATCGGGGTATTATCTATTAGGGGTTTTTTGTTTTTTTGCAGATTCCTTACATCCTTACAATATAAAGTAGCAAAATTAAGCTTGAAAAAAATCCAGCAAAACAATCATCTGAATATATACAAATAGATACAGAATTATAGGTAACCTAAAGGAGATATTGAGAATGTCGATCTTAATCGTAGATGATAACAAGGTTAACCTTTTCGTTATTGAAAAAATATTAAAACGGGCTGGATATAATGACTTTGTTTCTCTGACTTCAGCAAGAGAAATGTTTAATTACTTGGATGCTGATACCCCTTCACCTAAGGAAACATCTGTTGATATCATTCTGCTTGATATTATGATGCCTGAAATAGACGGGATTGAAGCATGCCGGCGCCTTCAGGAAATCCCTCATTTGAAGGATATTCCCGTCATATTCGTGACTGCTCTTGAAGACTCGAATAAAGTGGCGGAAGCGCTTGATGTCGGGGGAATTGATTATATAATGAAGCCGATTAATAAGGTAGACCTCTTAGCAAGGATACGGGTGGGACTCCGGCTTAAATATGAAAAAGACTGGCACCGGGAGCAGGATGAAAAGATCCGGAACGAGCTGGACCTTTCCATGCAGGTGCAAAGCAGCTTGCTGAGTGAGCCGGTAGAAACGGAAAAACTGCTGATCAAAGCCTCCTATTTGCCCGCAAATAAATTAGCAGGAGATATGTATTATTGGCATCGCATTGATGAACACCGCTCTGCCATTATCATGCTTGATATGATGGGACATGGAATTTCAGCTTCACTTGTCTGTATGTATATCTCTTCTGTTCTAAGAGATGCATTGAGGACCTATACAGATCCCGCTCGCGTCATTACCGAACTGAACCGCTGGATGAATCTTTTAAATAAACCGGAAAATCCTGTTCATTATTATTTCACCGCCATCTCCATGATCATTGATACAGAAAACAAAACGGTGGAATATGTGAATGCGGGACACCCCCCGGGATATGCCCTTCTGGATGGAGAGGAAGTATTTGCTCTTTCCACAGGATGCTGTCCGGTCGGCTTTTTCCCGGAAATGGATGTAAAAAAGAACACTATCTCTTTTCAGGACCGCATTCAAATCCTTTTATTCACCGATGGCGTGATGGAGGCATTAGAGAAAGATGGTGTAGACGGACTGGAGAAAATTCAAAAAGCCGTCTCAAAAGGCTGGCTGGATTGCAGGACCTCATCTCCCATTGATTTTCTTTTGCCAAGAGAACTCCAGCACGATCAGCCAGATGACATGTGCGTTGTGTTCATACAGGCTCAATAAAGCATTCCATACATATAAAAAGCAGGAAAGCCATGGGCTTTCCTGCTTTTTACTTTTTCCGGTAAATCTTTTCGTTCAGATCCAAATCTTCAAATTCCTCAGAGAAACTCAGTGTGCGTATCGTTTCCTTATTACCCATCGCCATGAACCCTTCCCGGCAAAGGCTATGGTAAAACAAATCGCTAACCTTGCCTTGTAGATCGCCGTTAAAGTAAATCATGACATTCCTGCACATAATCACATGAAATTCATTAAAGGATCCATCCGTTACTAAGTTGTGTTGAAAGAATACAATGTTCCGAAGCAGGTAAGGATCTAAATAGGCGTACTGATAGTCAGCAGAGTAATATTCGGAAAATGCCTTTTCGCCGCCAGCCTGAAGATAATTCTTCGTATATGACTGCATGCGGTTAAGGGGGAGAATTCCCTTTCGAGCCTGTTCCAAAACATTTTCATTCATATCAGTCGCATATATCTTTGCCTTTTCATATAGTCCTTCTTCTTTTAGCAATATCGCCATGGAGAATGCTTCTTCACCGGTGGAACATCCAGCATGCCAGATCCGAATTTCAGGAAGTTCTCTAAGAAGCGGAACGACCTTAGTCCTGAAAGCTAGAAAAAATCCTGGGTCCCTGAACATCTCGGTCACATTAATAGAGAAATCGTTCAAAAGATTTTCAACGAAACCTTTTTCATATAGCACCTTTTCAATCATATTACTGATCGTCCGGATGCGATCCAGGCTCATTCTGTTTTCAATTCTTCTTTTTATCGATGAGCGCATATACTGGCTGAAATCAAAACCAGTTACGCGGTAAATGGCCTGGAGCAGCAAATCAACTTCAAAATCTTCCCGTTCTTCGGCAGTTAACGTATCTTTCATGGTATTTCCTTCCTAGCTTTCCTGGCAATTAATTAGTCAGCCATACCCTCATCACTGAAAGCAGCTGATCCAATTTTAGCGGCTTGCTGATATAGTCTGAAGCACCAGCCTGAAGACATTTTTCTTTGTCTCCCTTCATTGCTTTCGCTGTTAATGCAATGATTGGCAGATTATCATACATGCTGTTCATGCGGATTCTGCGCATGGTTTCATATCCGTCCATTTCAGGCATCATAATATCCATTAATATAGCATCAATACTATGTCCGTTTTGCAGCACTTCCAAACATTCTAGTCCATTTTCTGCCGCTATGACCTGCATGCCTTCCTGTTTCAAGGCATTGGAAAGGGCAAAGATATTGCGATTGTCATCATCTACAATTAAAACAGTTTTATTTTTGAATAGCTGATCACCTTCAGGTTCATCTAAAATATCTCCAGATGAAAGCTCGACCGTTTCCTCTTTTTCAATAGGAGGAGCTATTTCCTGGACTTCCGCAGCAGCAACCTGGCTTGCGGCAATGGAGACGTCCCCTGCTCCCTTCATGCCTTCAGGAAGACTTGGAATGAACAGAGTGAATTTGCTTCCTTCGCCCTCTTCACTGTCAACTATAATCCAGCCGCCAAGCAGCTTGGCAAACTCTCGGCAAATCGAAAGTCCGAGGCCCGTGCCGCCGTATTTCCGCATTGTTGCACCATCACCCTGCTGGAACGCTTCAAATATTATCTTTTGCTTTTCAGGAGAGATTCCGATTCCTGTGTCAGTCACATTAATTTCAAGCCATGAGCTGGCGCCTTTTGTATTGATCCACTGTGCAACAAGCTCTTCTTCAGCCCGCTTGATTGTGACTTGCACTGTCCCTTTTTCAGTAAATTTAAAGGCATTAGACAGCAAGTTTTTAAGAATCTGCTGAAATCTCTGCTGGTCAGTAAAGAAGATGTCAGGAACATTTTTGTCTTTTGTAACTTTAAAGGAAATTCCCTTTTTATGTGCGACATGATCGAAGTTCCTTTTAAGCAATTCCGGAAGTTCACTTACATTCATTTCGTCAAAGACAACATCCAATTTGCCGACTTCCACTTTTGATAAATCAAGGATATCGTTGATTAATGAAAGAAGGTCTTGTCCAGAAGAATGAATGACCCGCGCGAATTCCTGCTGCTCGCTCGTCAGACTGCTGTCACCCTGATCTGAAAGCATTTCGGACAGGATCAATATGCTGTTAAGCGGTGTCCGCAATTCATGTGACATATTCGCAAGAAATTCAGATTTATATTTCGAGCTTTGTTTTAATTCTTCAGCCTGGGCTTCCAGATTGATTTTAGCCCGCTGAAGCTCTTTGGATTTCAGCTCTGTATCCCTGTTTCTTTCTTCAAGCTGTTCATTGATCATTCTTAACTCTTCCGACTGTGTTTGCAGTTCTTCTGACTGAGCCTGCATTTCTTCAGATTGAGACTGCAACTCCTCTGATTGCACCTGCAGCTCTTCTGTCTGAGCCTGTGATTCCTTGAGGAGACGTTCAATTTCCATTCTTCCTCTTACACTATTAATGGTAATTCCCAGTGTCTCAAGCACTTTCCCAAGGAAGGTTTCCTGAAATTCTGTAAAAGGAGTAAGGCTGGCAAGTTCAACCATCGCCACAACTTCATCCTCAAAAATAACCGGTGCGATAAAAATGCTTTTAGGAAGTGTTTCACCAAGGCCTGTCTTAATCAGACTATAATCATCTGGAACGTTATTGATAATCTGTGAACGCTTCTCAAGAGCACATTGGCCAACAAGGCCTTCACCAAGCATAAAGTTTGTGCGGCCGGCCTCTTTTCCCTCTTCTGCAAAAGAGGCAAGTTTAACAAATTTGGTGTTTTCTCCTTCTCCTCTTTTCAGATATATCACGCCAAGGGAGGCTTCCACCATAGGCGCCAGCCTGGAGATGAAACGCTGGCCCAGCACTTCAAGATCTATAATGCGCTGATACATTGTCGCAATGTCAGCAAGCCGCGTCTGAATCCAGTTTTGCTCGCTGATTTTGGCGGTAAATTCTTTTTCTTTTTGATTATACGCTTCAAGCGAACCTGCCATTTCATTAAAGGAATACGCAATGTCGCCGATTTCGTCATTCGACTGAAATTGTATCCTTGGTATCTCGCTTAGGTCATTGTAGTCAATATTTTTGATTACATTTGTAATGGACTGCAGATTTTTCGAAGTACTTCTGATCATCCAAATCACTGTAATGGCGATTACCACAATGCTGATTAAAACAGCAAGAATGATAAATCGGATGATTTGATCATACGTTTGCTTGGAGCTTTTTAGCGCCCTATTCATTAATGATTCCTGATATTTTTTAAAGGAGTCCATCGTAGTAATGACTTTGGTCCGTTTATCCCTTTGGTCACTCATCAGAGACTGCAGATTAGCCTGTCCTTTACCGGACTCTATTTTCTGGATGATATCGGCTTCTGTCACTGAATAGGAACCGTAGTTAGTTTCAAGCTCTTTCAGCAGCTTTTTCCCTTTTACAGTATTGGCGACGCTTGATAGAGTGGCAATTTCATTATCTAACTTGGAATGATTGCCATTGATAATATCAAGGCTGCCGGCCCTTTCGCTTTTGTTCGCTTCATTTGCAGCAAATAGGATTTCCCTGTCCGAATTGGAGAATAACTGGCGGATTTCTGCCACCTTTGAAACTTTGTAATATCTGTCCTCGACGATTTCCGTTAAATTGCTTTTTATGTTATTCAGCATCATGACGATGCCGGTCAGCAAAACGACCAAAAAAAGCAAGATTAAACCGAAACCCAACAGCTGTTTCTTTTTGTATCCCATTCCCTCTCCTGCCTTCTGCTTTAATATATTGGATATAAAAACGTAAAATACGCCTGCTATATAATAAACGTTAGCCTTGCGCCTATCATTATACCATTTTTGTTATAAAAATAGGGGATTTCCAGCCTGTTATTTTTTCATAATTCATCCAGTTAAAAAAGCCCCGCACAGCAAAAATCTGCTGTGCGGAGCCTTTTAGAGTCCTTAGATTTTTTTAGTCCCCTGCCCTTTGGATATTAAAAAGGTAACCTCGAGCATTGTCACTGTTATGGACGTTTTTTTCCTGTACGCAAGATACTTTGGATTCCAAACATCCACGAATTTATCCTTAATTGTATTCAGGTCTTTATATTGATAAAAGCGATGTCCGTAGCTGAAGATCTGAGAAGCAATTTTTTCCCGAAGCAGAGAAAAACGCGAACTTCCTGTACTAGGCAGCGGCGCAAGCCCAAGGGAGAAATATTTATAATGATTCTTTCTCGACCAGTCAATCATGTTAAGGAACATATAATCGAGAAGCCCTTTTGGCTGATTGCTGCGCCAGCGCACTAAGTCTGCCGAGATACTCTCATTATCGAATGCAGGAACAAGGGTGGAAAAGCCTGCAATATCGCCATTACTGTCTTTTACGATAGCAACTGGTGAATTCCTCAGGTACTCTTCATCCACATAAAAAGGCGCAATATCCTTGTCATCTCTTTCGGATAGCCACTCATCGCAAATGGCCTTTAACTCTTTAACCGTTCCTTCCCCGATAGGCTGATTAAGGATGCCAAATTCAAAGGGCTTTTCACCCAATGACCCCCAGCCAGTTCGTATCGGCGCAGGAGCAGTATTTGAATCAAAGTTCTTCAAATCTACAAGGCCTTCTTCACCAAGCTTAAAAAAGTCATATCCTTCATCATGCAAAAATGCCAGGAGGCTGTTTTTCACTTGATAGAAGACAGGAGTATATCCAAAGCGGTCCGCTTCTGCAAGGAATTCGGCCACTGCCTTAAACACACTGCTGTCCTCCCCGATTGGATCGCCTATGACAATGAGCTTATCACTGTAGTTTTTATAGTAAAACAATACTTTATGATGATTATCCCAATATGTATGCCGGTCATTCAGCAAGCCCCAGTGCAAAAGTTCGCAGCCTTCATACTGTGTTAAAAATTGTTTGATTTCAGCTTGGGAACTTTCGGAAATCGCAAACGGGAATTTATGGCGCCTGTACAGAAAGAACGTTATATAAATAAATATTACTGCGATTGAAAAGCCCAGAAATGCACTCATTAACAGATCATCCGAGGTTCCAATTACGTATTTTTGGTAAGCCAGAGGAATCTTTATTTTGGTATCAGGAAGATTCACATAACCTGCAAACAAATAGCCTCCAAAGAAGACAAGAAGAATCAGGCCATCCATCACCGTTCTTCCCCACGTCATAACAAAGTTCTCTTTATAAAACTGCTTTTTAGCAGCAAAAAGCAAAACGGCTACTATGAGGAAAAAGATGGCGTCTTCATAATCAAGAGCTTTCGAAAATGCAGCAATTGACCCCAGAATAAGCATAAAAAGGGTAATGTACCAGGCACGGGTTACCTTGTATCCTATGGCACGCGTCATTCCCAGCAGAGCAAAGCCGATGCTTACAGAAATGATATGCGATAAATTGATTACCCAATCAGGCAAGATTCCGCTGATGAATTTAATCCTTTCAATCAGCCCTGGTACTGCGCCAGATAAAAGAAGCAGGGTACCGGATATGAAAATCAGGAGATTCAGCCCTTTATGGCTTATATAGCTCAGGATTTGTCCAGGCAGGTGATTGAATTCCTGATTGAGCTTTGCCCAAAGCACTCTTGTATAAAGCAGAAAACCGAATATTACCGGTACGATGTAATAACTTAAACGATATATGATTAATATCAGCAGTGCATGCTCTTCATGCAGGCCCAATGAAGAAAATCCAAGAATGAAAACAAAGTCAAAGGACCCCAAACCTCCAGGAATCAAGCTGATGATCCCGGCTATCGATGCCCCGACAAAAATTGAAAACAGAGTAAAAAAAGGCACATGCGTTCCAAGCAGTCGTGTAATGTAGTAGACAAGCAAGAAGGCCGAAAGCCATTCTAGCGAAGAAATGCCTGTTAAGATAACGGCTGATTTAGGCGTGAAATGTTTCCCGAAAAGGTTTTTCTTCCGCAGTGAAATCCCCAGCATGATAGGAAAAAACAGCGACATGCCCAAGATGCCAATATATAAAGAATGCTTTTCTTTTATAAAGGCATTATCAAATACACCAGTGATAATTAACAGACTGTAAATGGATAGACCAGAAAGGAAAAACAATCCGAAAGTGCCGACAAGCGGAACAATCTCCCTTTTTGAATATTCTTTAGAATAAAAGATGGTTCGAAGCGTCGTCCCTGCAATCCCTCCAAAGCCCACTAAGTTAGATGTGGTATTAGTTAAGTAGGAAAAGATAAACACTTCAGACCGCTTCCTTTTCACTCTAAGGGCACGTGATATGAGAAAGTCATACAGCACCATTGGCGTAACTGCAATCACTCCGAGACCCAGAATAATCAAGTACTGTATGAAGCTTAAATCATTGATGTGCTTTGAAAGAAGGCCAAAGTTAATATTGGACTTAATATGCAAAGCCTCGTATATCATAAAAAGCATGATCACTGTGATAAAAACAGACTTAAGGAGCAAGGGGTTTTTTGCAAATAGTTTTTTCATTGTATGTTTTATCTCCATTTATTCCCTTATGATTATCTTTATTATTACACAATTACCCTATGAAAAGACATGTTATTTTATGTCGCGCCAAGAAAAAAAGCCAGAAGGATACAAAGATATATCCTTCTGGCCAAGTCTGTCCATGCTGCTTTTTTTCAATTGGAGTGAGATCCTCTCTGCTGAGGCAATTGTAAAATCATGCATCTCCTCCGCGACAGTTACTGTCGCCATAAGCTATTGCCGCAGGTTCACACGACAGACATTCAGCATGGGACAGCCATTATTCCTCTGTTTTTCAGTTGCTATGTCTGTCGCGGACTGGTTTACACCTTTTTTGCCTCAATGTATAAAATGTGATGTCCATCCATTTCCTTGACCGTGAACGCATAGCCATCATATTCAATTGTGTCGCCCGTTACTATTTCGTATCTTCCGGTCAGCATCCAGCCGCCAAGCGTATCAATATCCTGCTGAGGCAATTCTACACCGAGCAAATCATTCACATCGCCAATAAGCACTTTGGCATCAAGAATATAATTTGTATCATCCAATTTTTGAACAAGCGGCCTTTCATCCTGGTCAAATTCATCTCTGATTTCTCCGACAATTTCTTCAAGTATATCCTCAACCGTTACAAGCCCGGCGGTTCCTCCGTATTCATCTGTCAAAACAGCCATATGAGTCCGCTCTTTCTGCATCTTTAAAAGCAAATCATGTATCGGTGTTGTTTCAAGCACGCGGATAACCGGACTAATGAAGGCTTCCAGGGAAAGTGATGTTCTGTTTTCCTCTGTAATGGCAGCCGTGTATAGGCTTTTGATATTGATCATTCCGATAATGTTATCTTTGTCCCCGTCAGTTACTGGATAACGTGTAAATTGTTCTTCATGTACAATTTCTACCACATCTGAAAGATTTGCTGTTTTTTCAATAGTCACCATTTCTGTCCGGGGCACCATAATTTCATTCGATATTCTTTCATCAAAATCAAATATATTATTCACATAACCATATTCAGATTGATTGATTTCTCCGCTTTCATAGCTCTCGGATAAAATAATTCTCAATTCTTCTTCAGAATGGGCATGTTCCTGTCCGGAAGCAGGATTTAGCCCAAACAATCCTGCAATGCCGCGCGCCGAACTATTCAGAATCCAAATAAACGGAAAAAGAATGCGATTAAACCATATTAAAGGCTTAGCAAACATCAGGGTAATTTCTTCTGCTTTTTGAATGGCAGCTGTTTTGGGAGCCAGTTCTCCCATAACTACATGCAAAAAGGTAATAATGGCAAAGGCGGCAGCCAATGACATGATATGTTCAAGAGAAGGATCGAGCTTCAACATGCCAAATAAAGGGCTAAGCAATCTTTCCATCGTACTTTCCCCAAGCCACCCCAGCCCTAATGCGGTTACTGTTATGCCAAACTGGCAGGCAGAGAGGTATTCATCGAGGTGATCTGTTACCTTTTTGGCTGCTATGGCACGCTTATTGCCTTCTTCTATTAATTGATTGATACGCGAACTTCTAATCTTAACAATGGCGAATTCAGATGATACAAAAAAAGCCGTCATTGCGATTAATATTGCGACCAGAAATAATTTTAGCGTTATATCCAATGTGTCAGGAAAACCAAAGCCATTTCACTATACACTTCCTATAGAGCGGCAATGATCAAATCCCAGGCACCTCCTGCCGTAATGTTCCATATTTCTTC
Organism: Bacillus sp. OV322; assembly: GCF_900112495.1. Lineage (GTDB taxonomy): Bacteria > Bacillota > Bacilli > Bacillales > DSM-1321 > Peribacillus. The sequence continues at coordinate 49,891 of NZ_FOMA01000010.1, read as the reverse complement.
ATTATACTGTACAGAAGACAGGATACCCCAGAAAACCGGTTACCTGATATCCTTGTCCATTCCGCGATTAAAGCTTCTTACGGAATTGTACTATTTTATCTCTCCCTATATGTACGGATGAATCGGCGCTTCGTTTCAAAATTTATTTCTATTATAAAGGGAAATCTAATCAATCACTAATTTATTGGCTTTTTAGGCTAATGCCTTCATATCTAAATGAATGTCATACATTCATTTAGGTTGATGAACATTAAAAAAACCGATTCATCAATATGAGGATAAATCGGCTTGCAAGTTTATCTTGTCCAGTTTTTTATGGATTATTGCTTTTTTTGAACAGGATGTCCGGTTAAAATTTTATGATTGCATTGACATAGGATGGAATGCTTGAGTTTTTTAATAGGAGATCCGCAATTTTCGCATATTTTTACAGCAGCCATTCTGGTGTCCTCCTCTTCTTGCTATAGTTCTTTAATATATATTATATAACATTATAATTAATAATCAATATTAGTTTATAATTATTATAAATTACTTCTGTTTTTCACCTTCTTTATCCCTTTCCGGATTTCTTCTCTATCATCAAAATATATATGTTCTCCCTGAATGATCTGATAAGTTTCATGTCCTTTTCCTGCAACAAACACGATATCTCCAGTCCCCGCCTGTTCAATTGCTTTGCCAATGGCCGTTCGGCGGTCCGCTTCCTTACAATAGGAAACATGTTCCCCTGTAAAGCCTGCCGCAATTTCATTTATGATATCATCAGGATTTTCATCCCTTGGATTATCTGAAGTGATAATGACATAATCGCTGTATTTTTGCGCAATTGCTCCCATAACTTGTCTTTTGCCCGTATCTCTATTTCCTCCGCAGCCAAAAACCGTTATGATTCTTCCTTGTGCAAATTCCTTCAGTGCCGTAAGCGCCTTTTCCAGTGCATCTGGAGTATGGGCATAATCTGCAATGGCCAGGAAATTTTGTCCATCATCAATGATTTCCATTCTCCCTGGTGCATTCCCGCCCTCCCTTACGCTTTCCGCAATTGTATCCAGCGAGATTTTTTCAGCAAGAGCAGCGGCTGCAGCGAGAATATTGTATAAATTGAACCTTCCAATCATCCTGGTTTTGATATGCTTATGTCCATCAGTAGTAATCAATGTAAATTCCGTACCAGCTGCAGTCATCTTTATGTCTTTTGCCATAACATCCGCTGACGTTTCAATTCCATAAGAAATAACTTCAGATGCAGTTATTCTTTTAAAATAGGGAGCTGAAGAATCATCATGGTTAATAACGCTGTACTGCTTTTCTGCTTCGGATGAAAAAATGCCATTCCCAAGCCGGCTAAATAAAAGGCCTTTGGTTTCCCGGTAAGCATCCATTGTGCCATGGTAATCAAGATGGTCAATTGAGAGATTTGTAAAAATTGCTGTTCTGAAATGAGTCCCTATCACTCTTCCCATATCAAGCCCCTGTGAAGTGACTTCCATCACACAGTACTCTGCTTGTGCATTCCGCATTTTCCGGAGATTTCCCTGCAGAACGGGAGGCTCCTGAGTGTTGATGTCTGTTTCAAAAAGCTTTCCGCCTATACTGACACCGATATTTCCCATCATTCCCGTTTCTTTTCCGGCTTTTTTAAGTATAGATTCTAAGATATGTGAAGTAGTTGTCTTTCCATTCGTACCAGTGACTCCAATCACTTTCATTTCCTTGCTTGGATTCCCGTAAAAAGCTGCTGATAATATTGACATAGCAGCGCGAACATCTTTAACAAATATTTTAGGAACACTAACATTAACATCTCTTTCAAGCAGCAGTGCCGCAGCACCTGCATCAACTGCAGCCTGGGCGTATTGGCTCCTGTCCTCTAAAAATCCCTTTATCCCCGGAACACACATAAACAAATCTCCAGGTTTCACTTTTCTGGAATCCATTTTAAGACCGGTAATTTCTGTTTGTTCATCTCCTGAAATATCTGCGTGAAAAAGATGAGAAACAAGCTCTCTAATTTTCATAAACACACTTCTTTCTCCTGGTAATTAAACAATATTCCTGATTTTTCAAACAATATGGCAGTTCCCTTATTATTCTCCCCGCATCCATTATATTCCTTCTTGGGTTTATGCGAGCTTTATCCTTCACAAAAGAAAGAATTATTTATAAAATATAAAAAACAGATAAAATTTATAAGAAAGGTGGGGATTAACTTGCAGAATACAGTGCGGACCATTCCCCGTCCCCTTGTCAGGACAAATCAGTGGTTCATTGTGTTAAGCGTACTATCTTCTTGGATTTCAGGACAGGAGTGGATTCTGGCCATCCCTTTACTCGCCGGTCTGCTTGGTCTGGTTTTCAATTATAATCCTGTTATGAGGCTTGCAAAACTGTTTCTAAGGAAATCTCCTTCTTCATATATACCGGAGGAACATAGCCAGCAGCAATTTAATCAGGTCATCGCTGTTGTGTGCCTTGCCCTTGGTTTAGCAAGCTTCCTTATAGGGTGGACGATAGCGGGATATGTTTTCACCATTATGGTAGCACTAGCCGCCTTTGTTGCCATCCTTGGCTTTTGCATCGGATGTTTTATCCGCTTTCAGTGGCAGCAATATCGATACCGCAAATCTAGATCCGGAACGTAAGATACTAAAAAAAGGTTCCCTCCATAGGGGGAACCTTTTTTTCATTTTCGAGCTTAAGGGCCGGCTTGGGCGCCTCCCCATTTATAAAGCTGTTTGATTTCTTTTTTTAATCCAATAGCCTGCTAGTATAATAATCAGGATCAGCACTGCCTGCGGCACTAGAGTTTCTGCCGTAGGATAAAGTCCAATCCATTCAATGAATGGGAAAGAATGAATCGTATGTGCAGAAATAAGCTGTGAAACCTGGAGAGAATGAATGCTGATTCCAAGTACTTTAAAGGACAATACGTAAATCAGTAATGTTGCAGCCATGAAGAATAAGCGGATTGGCACTTTCACACTGTAATGAATGATGATAAATCCAATTACCGCCAGAATGGCAAGCGCAATTACAATTCCAATAACAAGCTGCTTTAAACTCATATATGGCGCCATGCCTGTATAAAAAATGATGGTTTCAGCACCTTCTCTAAAAATGGAGAGAAAGCTGATAAAAGCGAAAGAGAATAGGCTTCCTGTAGCAATGGCCTCTCCCATCTGCTTATTAATATAACGGTTCCAGCCGTTTACATTGGATTTGCTGTGAAGCCAAGCGCCTACAGTCAGCATCATGATGACAGCCGCAATTCCGACCAGGCCTTCAATATATTCCCTGCTTGAAGCGGCTGTGATTCTGGAAAATAGAATGTTTATAATGACAGCGAGCACGGAGCTTGCAGCAAGTCCTGCTGCGACACCTGCCCATATCCATTTTTGCTTGTCTCCCTGATTTACTTTCTTCAGGAAGGATAACAGCGTTGCCACGATCAGGAGAGCTTCTAATCCTTCTCTGAGAAGAATCAGGGCAGCATCCCACATGGAATAGCTGGTATCTTTCAGTAAGGGATTCAGTCTGTCATGCAAATCTTCAATAATGGCCTTCGCCTCTTTTGTTTGAGGTTTTTTGGATTGAAGCAGTGAGATGCTTGAGGGAACCTTCGTTTCCATATCACTGTAAAGTTTGCTGTCCCTTGTCGAAACATCACCTTCAACCATCGGCCAAATGTTCAGGATTTGATTAAGGCTGCTTATTGCCTGTTTATTCTTGCCGTCTTCTATGTAGTCTTTACTTTGTTCTAACCGCTCGGAAACATCAGTTAATGAATAATTTCCTTTTATAGACTTTTTGATGTTGCCAGTCAGCAAACCATTGATTGATTCTTTCAACTCTGCTATATTCTCTTTTGCCTTTGCAGGATCTGCAGGCTCCTGGGTAATGGCAATTCTGACGAAGGCCATATACTTCTCAATATCACCATACGATGCAACACTTATCTTGCGCACATCATTTTCTGCATCAGTCCATGCAGACATAAGATTTTGGTATTCTGATTTTGCAGCATTGAAGTCTTTACTTTCCACCTTAGACTTCAAGCTGTCAGCTATAGGAAGCATGGCTTTAACACGTGCTTTTCCCTCACTGCTGTCATCAGGTTTCTGCTCCTTATCATAGGCAGCGAGAGAGCCTGAAAGAGCAGAAAGAAGGGTATTGATTTCTGCAGGATTCCCCCCTGCTTTTAAGGATTTTTCTACTTCAAGAAGATGTTTATCCACCCGTTTTGCTTTTTTACCCTCTTTTTTGCTTGAATTCCATTCTTTGCTGAACTGGCTCATATTTACGGAAACGGCTTTTAAATCCCCTGCTTTTGCTTTCATTAAGCTGTCGCCAATGTACATAAACAGTCCGTCCGTATTATCCTCGGCATGTCCTGTAGGGGCAGCGCCAAACAGCATGCACAAACAAAAAATTAATATGGCTATCGATCTTCGTTTTGGGGATATCATCGAGTTTCTCTCCTTCAAGAAAGAGGACACCATTATGCAAATAGTGTCTCTCCTATATATCCGCCCTGTTTGACTCCCGGCAAGCAGGCAAAAATGGCACTGCCGCGGTGAACGGTATATTCATTTAGTTTATCGTTTTTAGCAAGGCGTTCCTGAATGGGGATAAACTGTTTGCTTGGGCTTTTCTGAAAACAAATGAACAATAGGCCAGCATCAAAGCTGCCTGTTTTGGGATCCATGCCATCAGCATATGAATAGGCTCTCCGCAGAATTTGCTGCTTTCCATCTCCATGGGCAGAACTCATATGGGAAGCAGCAGGTATGATGGACTGTCCGTTTTCATCCTTTTTTTCAAAATCTGCTTTATCAAATTCGCGCAGCGAGCCTAGCGGCGCCCCGCTGTCCCGATGTCGGCCAAATGTTTTTTCCTGTTCCTTCAGCGTCGTCCTGTCCCAAACCTCAATAAACATTTGAATGCGCCTGACGACCATATAGCTGCCGTTAACCATCCAATCTTTATCGCTGCCAGGGGTAACGAAAACCTCGTTATTCATGTCTCTGGCTTTTTTGACGTCCGGATTGACGGTCCCGTCTTTAAATCCGAATAAGTTCCTTGGGGTTTCCTTTCCATGATCCGCCTGCTTTGAACGCTGAAATCCCGTTTGTGCCCAGCGGATGACAGCTTTTCCTCTTGCAATTCTCACAAGATTACGAACAGCATGAAAGGCCACCTGAAGATCATCGGCGCATGCCTGGATGCAGATGTCACCGCCTGACCATTTATCCTCAAGTGCATCAAGTGAAAACGCAGGGAGCTCTTTTAGTTCCTTAGCCTGTTTATGCTTTAAACCGTATCGGTCTTTACCCTCTTTCATAAAAAGGGTTGGCCCCACCCCGAAAGTAATCGTTAAGTTTGATGGCGATAAACCAGCCGCGTCACCTGTATCCTTTGGCGGAAGAAATCCGTTTGGGGACTGGTCTCCTACCGGTTTGCCTTTTGTCAGCCTTGCAGCAGCCTCTGTCCAGTCCTTGAATAATTGAATCAGTTCCAGCCTGTTTGAAGCTGTAGTATCCAACGAAACAAAATACAGGTGATTTTGTGTTTCTGTAACAATTCCTGACTGATGCTTCCCATAAAAGGACACGATGTCCGTACCCTTATCTGCCTGGCTGCGGTCCGCCTCAGCATTCGCCAAAGAAAGAATGCCGCCGAGGCCCGATGCACCTATCAGCACGCCGACACCGCCTGCGCCTGCCGTTTTCAGCATATCTCTTCTTGTGAATTTTTTATTCAATAAGGAAGGTTCATGTGGTGTTTGTTCTGGTTTTTTTGCCAATCAGGATTCCTCCGTTACAATTCCGATTTGGGACAGCGGTTCAGCCAGCGCATCGATTGCCTGGCTCAGCTGCTTAACCTCATCTTCCTTTAGTTCTGTATAAAGCTTATAGCCGTTTCCAGTTTTATGCTGATTCAGCAGAGAATAAACTGCTTGGAAATGCTTTGCAATATTTTCGGATACTGCTGCATCTTTCTTTTCCAGCACAGGCTTTAATAGCTGATAGATTTTTTCTGCTCCCTGGACATTTGCAGCGAAATCATAAAGATCGGTATGTGAATACCTGTCTTCTTCTCCAGTTACCTTGGAAGTGGATACTTCATTCAATAAGTCCACCGCCCCTGTAATCAACAGTTCAGGAGTTACCTCAACAGCCTCCACCTTTGCCCGCAGCAGTGTCACATCCTTCATCAATTGATCAGCATATACTTCGCTGCCTTTGGTCGTTTTGTCCATCCACAAACCTTTTTCAATACGGTGATAGCCAGTCCAGTCCTTCTCCGGAACGTCTCCTTCTCTGGCATCTATTTTTGGATCAAGGTCTCCGAATGCTTCAGCAATCGGCTCGGATCTTTCGTAATACATTCGTGCGGGTCCATATAATTCCTGCGCTTTTTTCAAATCCCCCGACTTAACAGCATTTGTAAAGTTTTCCGTAGCTTTTACAAACTCCTCAATTTGGCCAAGTGCATATTCTCTGTATTCGGATGAAACGCCTTTAAGTTCCTTTTCTGAAACAGACTCAGCAGGTTTAGCTGATTCCTTTTCAGGTGATTTGGTTTCTTTGGTCCCAGCACAGCCAGCCAGCAGACTGATAGATACCAAGAGTGCGGCAGTCTTTTTTAAATGTTTCATATGTATGGTTTCTCCTCTATTTACATTGGTATGATATTACCTCCATTCTAACAGATATTGATAATCATTTTCAATTAAAAATAGAAAAGAATTGTAAGTTTATTGTTAATGAAGAACAGCACCGAAACATGGATGCCCTTTAAGTGTCTTTTTGTCTCCGTCAGTGTCCGCCCTTTGTTAATTTAAGATTTTCTTCATGCATGATTTGCGAAAGGTGCACGATGAAGTCATTAAGCAAGGAAAGTTCTTCTTCATTATAGCGGGAACAGTATTCCTTTGTGGCACGCGAAAGCGAGGTGTAGTGCTGCTTGATATCTTTTTGGCGCTCTTTTGCCGGAACGATGATGACTCTTCTAAGGTCTTCCGGGTCTTTCTCTCTTTTTACATAGCCTGCCGTTTCCAGGCGGTTAATCAGCGCAGTCACAGAGCCTGAGCTTAATCCTGTAATTTTGGCCAGCTCTCCGGCAGTGATGGGCCCAGTTTCATTTAATATATCGGCGGTTTTTAAATCCGTATGTACAACACCCAATTTGTAAGCTACGTTCTGCTGAAAAAGTACAGTTCTAGTGCTGAATTTACGCAGACTTTGCGACAAACTCTCTGTCAGTTCTTCTTTACTGTAAAATTCCCTTGACATATATAAGCCCCTCTCACTACACTTAAAATTATCTTGATAATCAAGATAATCCTGTTTTATTATATTTATTTTACCGAAAAGCAATCATCTTTGTAAAACACTCTGGAGTTTATTTATTGGAAGGGAGATTGAATATGGTTACTAGTGATCAAAAACAGAAATATATTGTAGCCGGACTTTTATTAGGCATTTTGATGGCCGCCATGGACAACACGATTGTCGCGACAGCCATGGGAACGATCGTTTCGGATTTAGGAGGCTATGATAAGTTCATTTGGGTTACCTCCGCCTATATGGCAGCCACGATGGCAGGGATGCCAATATTCGGGAAGCTTTCCGATATGTATGGCCGCAAGCGGTTTTATGTCTTCGGACTGGCTGTTTTCCTTATAGGATCAGCACTATGCGGAATTTCGCATAATATTATTCAGCTTAGTATTTTCCGTGCAATTCAGGGGATTGGCGGCGGTGCGCTTATGCCGATTGCCTTCACCATTGTGTTTGATATTTTCCCTCCTGAAAGACGGGGAAAAATGACTGGTTTGCTTGGCGCAGTTTTTGGCGCTTCAAGTGTACTTGGCCCTCTTCTAGGGGCGTATATTACTGAATACATTACCTGGCATTGGATTTTTTATGTAAATGTTCCGATAGGATTATTGTCTTTGTTCTTTATCGTTCGTTATTATAAAGAATCAAAAGAGCATAAAGAACAAAAAATTGACTGGGGAGGAGCCATTACACTGGTCATTTCCGTTGTCAGCCTGATGTTCGCACTTGAGCTTGGCGGCAAGAAATATCAGTGGGATTCAATCCAGATCACCGGTCTGCTTAGCAGCTTTTTGATCTTTATCCTTCTCTTCTTTTTATTTGAAAGACGTGCCAAAGATCCTATTATTTCTTTTTGGCTGTTTAAGAAGCGCCTCTTCGCAGCTTCCCAGGTTTTAGCTCTCTTTTACGGCGCGACATTTATCATCCTGACAGTGTTTATTCCTATATTTGTACAGGGGGTATACGGCGGATCTGCGACAAGTGCAGGATTCATTTTGACGCCAATGATGCTTGGCTCTGTCGCCGGCAGTGCAGGCGGAGGGATTTTCCAGACTAAAACGACCTTCAGGAACTTAATGTTCGTTTCTGTTGTTTCCTATTTTGCAGGAATGTTCCTATTAAGTACACTTACACCAGACACCAGCCGTTTCCTATTAACTATCTATATGATTATCGTAGGCTTTGGGATGGGCTTTTCCTTCTCCCTCCTGCCGACTGCAAGCATTCACAATCTCGAGCCAAGATATCGCGGTTCGGCCAACTCGACAAATTCATTCCTCCGCTCTCTCGGAATGACATTAGGCATTACAATTTTTGGGTCCATCCAAAACAATGCATTTACTGATAAACTGAAGGATGCCTTCAAGGGAATGAAAGGTGCCGGCTTTCAATCGCCTGTGAACGGTGAAAATGCCCAAACCTTATTCCAATCAAGCGAACGTGCAAAAATCCCTTCCGTTATATTGGATAAAATCTTACAGGCTATGTCGGATTCAATTACCTTTACATTCACCCTTGCTTTAATACCGATTGGACTAGCCGCAATTGCTGTCTTCTTTATGGGCAAAGCCCGCGTCAAATCTGCTTCTCTAGAAGAAAAGACGAAAAAATCTGTGTAAAAAAAGGCACTGGAACCCCGTTTCAGTGCCTTTTTTCTGATGTATATAAATTGAAAAATCTACCGTAAGAACTTAAAATATAAGCAGACGCACTAAACGAGGTGGATACGATTGAAGATCATTTGTTTTGGTGATAGCTTAACAAGAGGCATTACATTCGTCAAAGGGCGAATGAGAATATTAAAGGATAATTATCCGAGCGTTCTCGGTAAATTGACCGAATCCATTTCTGGTATCGAAATCCTTAATAAAGGCGTTTTCAACGATAACTCCGACTTCCTTGTAAACCGGCTGGAAAAAGATGTGCTTGCAGAAAATCCCGATGCCGTATTGATCAGTGTAGGCGGAAATGACTGCAACTTTAAATGGGAAGAAGTGGCGCTTGAGCCAGATGGAAACCATCAGCCCATTGTCCCCCTTGACCGTTACCTGGAAAATCTGTCTTTCATGGTCAGGGAATTCCAGACAAGGCATATAACCCCTTATTTATTGACTCTCCCTCCATTAGACCCGACCCGTTATTATCGTTCGATTGCTGACAGATACGGTCCATCCATCGGTCATTTTGTTTCTTTTGTAGGCGGCATTGAACACTGGCACGGCATGTATAACCGCAGGCTGAAAATGCTTGCCAAGGAGCTGAATGTTGCACTCATCGATGTCCGTTCCTTCATTAAGTCAGCCGGTGATCTTAATCTTCTAATAAGTGATGATGGCATCCATTTAACAAGGGAAGGCTATCTTAAAATGAGCCAGGCAGTCCTTGAAAACTTAAAGAAACAACAGCTCATCCCCGAGCCGCTGAAAAGCTGAAATACATGGCAAAAAGGCAAAGCAGATGCTTTGCCCCTATACTCCCTGCTCTCACAGGCTTTTAATCTCTGTATTCTCAGGAAGCTTAAATGGATTTTCGGAATTGATCCGGTCATAAAACATTTTTCCGTTCAAGTGGTCCAGCTCATGCTGAAACACAATGGCAGGAAAGCCCTTCAAACGGAAGGTCACTTCCTCGCCTTTAATGTTGAACGCCTTTGCCTTTACCCGTTCATATCTCGGCACATAGCCTTTTACATCCCTGTCTACCGACAGGCAGCCCTCGCTCTGAGGCAAATAGATCATGGAAGCGGACGTGCTTATAATCTTTGGATTAATCAGGCACTCTTCATAAAGCTTGCCGTCACTATCTGTAAAGTACATCACAAACATCCGTTTATTCAGACCGATTTGGTTTGCCGATAAACCAATTCCCCCGCGCAGGTTATATTTTTTTGACATGACCGGATCCTGGCTGTTTTTAAGGAACTGCATCATACAGGCCAATGTATCCTTATCATCTTCATCAAGCGGCAGGCTTACCTCATCCGTAATTTCGCGCAGGATAGGATCGCCTTCTTTTATAATATCTTTCATAGTCAGTATATAATCTGGTTTAAACTTATTCATACTGCAATAATCATCTGCCTTTACATTAAAATCTTTAAGCATCGCCAGTCAGCGTCTTCTTAGAGGCTTCTTTTTACCACATACAATTCTACTTTATCATTCCTATGTATGCTTGTCTAACAGCTGCCCCCTAGCCATCTTTTTATATTAAAATCAAGTAAAATGAATTTTAAACCTCTTTTTTAAAATTAGCATAATTTACCTCTAGTTTTAGTACTAATTACCTATGTATAATAATTATAAATTTTCTATACTGGATATATATTCAAAAAGGAGATGGAATATTGAACTCAAATTCAAAATTTGTTTCGAAGCTGCTGCCAATATTTTTGGCTTTCATTGTGATAACTGCTGGAATAGCATGGTATACCCTTTCAAGGACTGGGCCTGCCGAGATCCCTTTTTCATCTGTTGAAAAAACGATCAAAGATCAGCATGGCAAACCTGTATCCCTGCAGGAGAAGCCAAATGGCACTCTTACCATTGGCACAGACAGCGGAAAGTTTGTTTCTCATGTGCCTCCAAACAGTCAGATGGTCAATAAACTTGTCGAAACTTATAATGTTCAATATTCATTTTCATCTACCAGCAGGACAAGCGCCTGGCTGCTTGGCGGTTTTGTTGCTTTAATAGTTGCTGCTGCCATTTTCATACAGCAAAAAACTAAAGGCGGTATTGGCGTCGGCAATAAAATGAAAAACAGCCTTTCTGCTGCAAGACCTCTCCCATCCATCACACTCAAGGATGTCGGCGGACTGCAGACAGAAATCAAAGACGAAATTCTCCAGACTCTGACTATCTTAAAAGAGCCGGAACGCTCTTCAAAAATTGGAATTAAGCCGCCTCAGGGCATTTTACTATACGGGCCGCCGGGAACTGGAAAAACACTGCTTGCCCAGGCCATCGCAAAGGAACTCGATGCAAACTTCTTTTCAACAAGCGGTTCAGCATTTAATGAAATGTTTGTCGGAGTCGGTGCTTCAAGGGTGCGCAGTCTCTTCCAGAATGCAAGAAAACAGACACCCGCGGTCATCTTTATCGATGAGGTGGATGCTCTTGCTGCAAGAAGGAAAGCAAACGGAGGAGAAGAAGGGGAAAAAACCCTGACTGAACTTCTGGTACAGCTTGACGGAGGACATCCAAATGACGGGATTTTATTCATAGCTGCTACTAACCGGAAGGATATGCTGGACGAAGCCTTTCTGCGTCCCGGAAGAATTGATTTCTCTTTTCAGGTGCCTCTTCCGGATACAAAAGGAAGGAAAGAAATTATCAGCATACATGCCAAAGGCAAAAATCTTGCCGAGGATGTTTTAGCATCCTTGGATGAACTGGCTGAAAGCACTTCTGGATTTTCAGGTGCGGATTTAAGCTCATTATTTGATACAGCTTCCAGAAAGGCTTTGAGAAATGGACAGGAAGCCATTCATAAAGAAGATATGGATTATGCGATAGACCGTACAATATTGGGAAGCACCTCCCGCACTCTGAATGATTGGGACACGAAAAAAAGAGTCGCAATCCACGAAAGCGGACATGCTTTAATTGCCTCTCTGACAAAGCCGGGATCAGTGCGTAAAGCAACCATCATTCCTCGGGGAGAAGCTTTAGGCTATGTTGCCCCTATTTCCAAAGAGCTTCATCTTGCAACAAGCAGCGAATTGCTGGATCAGGTCAAAATGATCCTTGCCGGCGGTGTAGCTGAACGCATGTTTTTGGGCGAGCACAGCATAGGCGTATCAGGAGACGTAAAGCAGGCCAAACATGTTCTCGAACAAATGGTTGAAACTGGATTGCTGCAGGACGGCTTCACCCTGACCTTCAACAAAGGGCAAAAAGAAGTAAAAATGCAGGAATTATTCCAGGAAGCCATTCTTCAAACAGAAGAACTGATAGATGTACACCGTGTCCAATTCCAGAACCTTGTGGAAACACTTCTCAAGAAGGAAACGCTCGAAGGAACAGAAGTTGATGAAATTGTTCAGGCAAACTCTCCGGATCTTGTTTTAGCATAAAAGCGAAATGCCTTGCAAAGCACGAGGCTTTGCTTTACAAGCTAAGTTAAAAACAAAGAGGCCGATCACCATTATGTGATCGGCCTCTTTGTTTTATGAAAACTTCATAGTTTAATGACTCTTATCTTAAAGATTGTTGCTTTTACAGAGTTCTGTGAGGCGGTTCCCATTTTTAAATAGGAGCGTAAGGAGCGAGACTCCTACTTAGATGCTCACCGCCCGCTCCGAGAATAACGAGCATCCTGGAGCGGAAATCAACAGCCAAGATCCATTGCAACAAAGTTTGCGAAAACAGCCTATTTAATAAATGGCCACCAATTTGCTTTGCCAAAGGTTTTCGCCATAATCGGTATAAATAGTGGCAGTATAACCAGGGCATACAGCACAAGGCCTATAAGAATTAACGTGGCAATTTCGAGCAGGGAGAGAACGCCAGCCGGCATCATGGCAGCAAAGGTTCCTCCAAGGATAATGGCAGCAGAGATAATCACCGTTCCCATTTTCCTCATTGATAAAAGCATAGCTTCTTTTATCGGCATATCTTTATATTCGTTGAACCGGTCCATTAAGAATATGCTGTAATCAATTCCGAGCGCTATCAATATGACGAATGCAAAGAACGGCACGGCCCAGCTGATGCCCTCATAGCCAAGGATGTTAACAAATATCACTTCTGTTATAGCCATGGAAGTATAGTATGTCAAAACCAGCGAAGCAATTAGATAAATCGGCATCACGATTGAGCGGAGCAGCAGAAAGAGTATGATACCGATTCCTGCGAGCATAAGCACAACGGTCCTTGAATAATCTGCATCTGATATTTTGCTCATATCATTATAGGTGCTTGTTACACCGCCAATGGCTACCTTCGCATTTTCAAGACTCGTATCCTTCACTGCAATGGCTATAGACTTCTTGATAGGATCAATCTCACTGATGGCTTCATTGGAATATGGATTATCCTTAAATATCACATCCATGGTCATCACTTTGCGGTCTGGAGACATATATGCATCAAGTGCCTGTTTGAAGTCTTTGCTATTTAGTACTTCATCCGGAATATAAAGTCCTGATACGTTTTTGTCCGAAGAGGCTAATCCAGACAAATAACCCTGGGCAGAATTCAATCCTTTGTGGACCTGATTCAAGCCATTCGCACTGTCATTCAGCCCATTCGTCAATGAATTCATCTGTCCGTTCAGGTTTGAAAATCCATTCAGCAGCTGCTTCTGTCCTGTATTCAGGCTAGTAAGGCCGCCTTGAAATTTCGAAATATTTCCAATCACTTGCTCCTGTCCGTTTGCTGCTTTAGTCAACCCTGTCTGCAGCTGGTTCATTCCGGCAATAAGCTTTGTCATTCCGCTGTCCAATTCACTCTGGCCAGAAGCTGCTGATGCGAGACTTGCATTGGCAGTATCAATGCCGCCCTTCACTTTTGACAGTCCGCCGTTAAGCTGAGTAAGACCCGAGGATAAAGGCCGTAAGCCTTTTTGAACAGAACCGACAGTTCCTTTAATCGTTTGATAATCCCTGTCAGATTGAAGATCAGGATATTTATTTTCTATTCCTTTAAAGTTTGCATCGAGTCCTTGGAGAGTTTGGGAAATTTGTGTGAGCCCCGTCCCGATTTCTTTATACTTGCTTTGGAGGCCGCCCAAACCTACACTGGCTTGTTTATAGCCGTTTGTAAGTTTTGTCATTCCATTTGAGAGCTTAACAAGGTTCGCCTGTACCTCACGCATCCCCTTTTTGATGTCCCCGGCACCCATCGACCCGCTGCGGATGCCTGTTTCAATGGCAGTTAATCCGTTTTGGACTTTACCCATTCCATTTTTCAGCTCATCCGTCCCGCTAATCAGGCCGTTAATTCCATCTGTCGCTTTATTCAGCTGAGGTGCTGACTTGGATAGTTCGCCGCCTGCCTTCTTCAGGCCATCACTGATTTTTTTGATACCTTCATTTCCTTTGCCGACACCCTTTTCCAGTGAATCTGCCTGCTTGGATACAAACAAGTTCTCGATAGGCTTTCCTGCTGGGCGGGTCACGGAACGTACTGTATCCACTCCATCGACTTTCGCGACTTCCTGGGAAATTTTTTCGGCTAAGGCTACATACTCTGCTGAATTCATGCTCACATCATTTTTAATGACAACCTGTGTAGGCATGGACTGCCCTGGGCCGAATCCAGATGAAACAATATCAAATGCCTTAACAGATGCCATATCATCTCCTGCTTCATTTAAGGAATTATATGACAGCTTCCCGTCGTAAAAAACCAAAAATGGAACACATATTGCCGCTACAATAAGTAAAGCAATAAATGGTCGGGCAAGCGCGAATTTTCCTGCAGCTCCCCACAACCTGCTTTCTTTATGCTCAAGCTTTCCTTTAGAGGGCCAGAATATTTTCTTTCCTAAAACAGCCATAAAGAAAGGCACGACCGTTACAAGAGCCAATAATAACACTGCTACTCCAACAGCTACTGCCGCAGCGGATTGATAAAGCTTAAAGGTTGAGAAGCCGATGGCAGCAAAGCCGACAAGGACTGCAAGCCCGCTGAAAAATACCGTTTTTCCAGCTGTCCTGTAGGTAGTGATAATTGCTTCCGCCAAGCTTTCGTGCTCTGATATTTCTTCTTTGAACCTGCTGAATAACAGGATGCAGTAATCTGTTCCAATCCCAAACATGATCGCCACCATAAATATTTGTGTATAAGATGAGATAGGAAAGTCAAACGAATCCACCAGGAAGGACACGATAGATTGAGAAACCAGATAGGAAATCCCTACCGTCACCAACGGAATGATGGGCGTAATGACCGAACGGAATACGAGGAGCAATACCCCAAGGATAAAAATAACTGTAATGCCTTCCGTTTTTTTCAGTCCTTCCTGGGAGTTTGTATTAAGATCTTCATCGATCATCCAGCTGCTGGTATAGTAATGCCCGACCTTTACTTCTTTAAGCTCTTTGTACAGAGCCTTAGACGTTTCTTTCCGGTCGCGGTTCCCCATGTTCATGGAGAGTGAAGCCAAAATAGTTTTTCCATCCTTTGAAACCAGCTGGTCTTTTAAGGATTTTTCTTTAAAATGGGTCGTAATGTCATTGATTCCGAGTTTACTTTTATCGCTTTCAAGCTTGTTTATTCCTTGTTCTATATCAGCCAGATCTGAAGCTGTAAGCTTTGACTTGCTATGAAAAACAAGTGCCACCTGCGATTCATCATCATCGCTGATATCCTTCATAATTTTATTAGCCATGGCAGAAGAATAGGTGTCAGGTATGGAAAGCTGCCCTTTTTCACTGACAAGATCAGCCATATTGGGTGCCAGCCCCATTAATACGGCAGCTGCTGCAATCCAGGCAGCAAGGATCAGCCATTTTCCTTTTAATATTGCGTTCATGAAGGTTCCTCCTGTATTTCTTTTGTCATTTCGATTAATATTCGGGAAAGTTTTTCGTATGTATGAATGAAAGCTTCTATTTCTTCATTATTAAACTTTGTGATAAATGATTCTACGAGCTTGTGAATTTTCTGTTCTTTTGAGGCGAATAATGCTTCTCCTTCTTTTGTCAGGGTGAGATATACCACCCTGCGGTCGTTTTCATCCCGTCTACGCTGAATAAGCCCTTTATCGGTTAAACGGGTGATAATGGCTGAGATTGCGCTTTTATTAACATAAAAGGCCTCTGCAAGGTCAGTGGACTTGCACTGCGGTGCCTGCTGGATGAATCGCAGCGTATAATACTGCTCATTTGTCAGATCACTGCAAATTTGTTCCTTTATCAGTGATTCTCCTATTTTTGAAACATAGAAGGAAACTCTTAAATAACGGTCAATTAACCCTTGAACCTCGTCATTATGCATAAATAATCAACATCCTCATATTAGTTCAACCCTTTAACTATTAATGTATTTAACTATAATATGGTTTTTTTTTACTGTCAATAACCAAAAGGGATGCCCCTTGTCCAGAAGCATACGTCCTCCCTGGCTTGGAGCTAAACAATAAGATGCACATCTTGAAAGTTTAGAAAGTGAAATGGTTTGTTGTTAACTTTTTTAAATTTTTTTGTTTGACTTTTGTATATATCGGGAAAAAACCAACAAGCATCGTTACTTATAAAATAAGGAGGAAGTAAATATGACTCAGCAAATGACCAGCGATAATGAGAAAAACAGTAAAATGTTAAAAGGTATAATTATTGGGGGAATCATTGGAGGAGCTTTAACCTTATTGGATTCACGCACTCGTACTAAAGTGAAAGAAACAGCAGTCGATCTAAAGGATTCTTCTATGGGCATGATTGCTCAGGTAAAGGAAAACCCAGGCGAGCTGAAGGATCAAATGATCAGCCGTTTCAAAGATGCTTCAACAACTTTAAAGGAAGCAATCAGTGATGCACAAAGCCTTTATGAAATGGTGAATGAAGAGGTTCTTGGGCGCGTAGGAGAAGTGAAGGACATTTCAACTGATGCTCTTTCAACAGCAAAACAAGCTACTGGTGAACTGAAGGATATCGGATCCAAAGTGGCTGATGCCGGTTCACAGCTTAAGGAAGCAAACAGTAAAAAACAAAATGGCGGCACTTCCAATACATCCGCTGACATAAACCAAAACCGCAATATGTAAATTACTGATAAAAACAGAAAAAGGCTTTTCTTACTTAATTCCTGTAAAGAATCTTTTGAGCAAGCCAAAAATAAAAGTCGGCGCCAATGCCTGGCGCCGACTTTTATTTACTTTCTGTGCATCTTGAACTCTAAGAAAAGTTCATTATAGTAGGCAAGATTTTTTTGCCCGAGATTTTTATATACCTCAAGCTTATCGGTCATTTCAGGCGATGGATAAAAACGTTTATCATTTACAGTCGCTTTTGGCATGTATTTTAATGCCATTTTATTTGGAGAAGAATAATTAACATACTCTGCATTTTTAGCAGCTGCCTTTGCATCCAGCATAAAGTTAATAAACTTATGTGCTGCCGAAATATGCTTAGCGGTTTTAGGGATAACCATGTTATCAAACCATAAGTTTGTTCCTTCTTTTGGGAGCACGTACTGCAGATCTTCATTTTCTGCCATAATTTCTGAGGCAACCCCAGACCATACAACCCCAATGGAGGCTTCCTGGTTTTCAAGCAGCATCCTGCTCTCATCACCGACAATCGCTTTAATATTCGGTGTCAGACTGTCCAGTCTCCTCTTTGCCTCCTGAAGATGCTTTTTATTCGTATCATTCAGCGAGTAATTCAGACTGTTCAGTCCCATTCCGATTACTTCTCTTGCACTGTCCGCCAGCAGAATCTGATTGCGTAAGTCTTTATCCCACAAATCATCCCAGCTGGTGATTTTTTTATTGCCGAGCATTTTAGGGTTATACACAACCCCGACTGTTCCCCAAAAATATGGAATGGAATACTTGTTTTTCGGATCAAACGGCAGATCCATAAATCGCTTGTCAATATTCTTAAGGTTCGGAAGCTTGCTGTGATCGAGCGGCAGAAGAAGGTTCTCCTTCCTCATTTTATCAATCATATATTCTGAAGGAACCGCAATATCATAGGCAGTCCCGCCCTGTTGAATCTTTGTCATCATCGCTTCATTGGAATCGAAGGTCTCATAAATCACTTTAATGCCTGTTTGTTTTTCAAACTTCTTGATCAGAGAAGAATCGATATAATCTCCCCAGTTATAAACCGTCAAAGTCTTTGCTCCTGAATATCCCTGAGAGGAGTTCAGTCGCGATACTGCGTACAGGAGCACCGCTGAAATAATAGCGATCACAAGGAAAACCCGGCTCAGCTGTTTCATTTTCCTGCCCCCATTCCATTTCTGACATTGCGCTGGGTGATGAAATAATATCCCACAACAAGCACCATGGTAAATAAGAATAGCAGTGTAGATAGCGCGTTGATATTAAGGGAAATTCCCCTTCTGGCCAGTGAGTATATTTCTACAGAAAGTGTAGAAAATCCATTTCCGGTCACGAAAAATGTTACTGCAAAATCGTCAAGCGAATAGGTTAATGCAAGGAAAAAGCCAGCAAAAATGCCCGGAGTAATATAAGGAATGACTACCTTTGACAGCACATCCCAGCGGCTTGCCCCTAAATCCCTGGCTGCATCAAGCAAACTCGGGCTCATCTCCTGAAGTTTAGGAAGAACCATAATGACAACAATCGGCACACTAAAGGCAATATGCGACAGCAGGACTGAGAAGAACCCTAGCTTAAGCCCAATCATGGTAAAAAGAATAAGAAATGAAGCACCAATAATAACATCAGGACTTACAATCAGGACATTATTCAGGGAAAGCAGTGCATTTTTTGTCTTTCTCTTCCTTACACTGCGGATAGCAAGTGCCCCGAGCACTCCCAGGATTGTTGAAATTGCAGCGGAAAGCAGCGCAATGACCAGGGTATTCAACACAATAATCAGCAGGCGGGTATCATGAAACAATTCTTTATACCACTGAAGGGTAAACTTATCGAATTGATGCATGTCACCTCCGCTGTTAAATGAATAGTACACTAAAAAGAAAATAGGAGCATACAGCACCAGAAAAACTGCAACAAGATAGACGGATGATAATGCTGAATTTTTTCTTCTCATTCTAGACACCCCGCTTTCTGTTGCCTGTCAGGGCCATGATCGCAAACATGATAATAATCAAAAAGACCGCAATCGTTGACCCCATGCCCCAGTCCTGGGTAACAAGGAAATGCTGTTCAATTGCTGTGCCAAGCGTAATGACACGGTTTCCTGCAATCAATCTTGTCAGCATGAATAGTGATAATGATGGAATGAATACTGCCTGGCATCCCGACTTAACACCTTCAATGGTGAGAGGGAAAATGACCCGGCGGAAAGTAGTCCAGGAAGAAGCCCCCAAATCATTAGCCGCATCAAGCAATGTGGGATTCAACTTATCCAATGTATTAAAGATCGGCAAAATCATGAATGGTATGAAAATATATACCGAAACGAAAATAAAGCTGAAATCTGTAAACAGTATTTGTTTGCTTCCGATTCCGATTACTTTCAGGAAGCTGTTAGCTGCCCCGTATGTCCCGAAAATGCCAAGGAACGCATAGGCCTTTAACAGTAAATTAATCCAGGACGGCAGTATGATTAAAAGAAGCCACAGCTGCTTATGTTTCGTTTTAGTTAACAAATATGCTGCCGGATAGGCAATGAGCAGTGAAAAAGCTGTGATCAAAAACGAATACCAAAAAGAACTCAATGTCATTTTCAAATAAACGGGTGTAAAAAACTTTTGATAATTGGAAATTGAAAAATTCCCTTCAATATCAAAGAAAGAATAATAAAGGACAAGCAGAATGGGTGCAATAACAAAAAGCAGGATCCATAATGCATATGGAATCAGATATATGTTACGCGACGCCTTATTCTGCATAGCTTGACCCGCCATTATAAGCTTCCAGACGCTTATCGAATTCTTCTTCCGTTTCCCCGAAACGCATGACATGAATGGCTTCCGGATCAAAATAAAGTCCAATTTCATCGCCTACGGTAGCCTTTTTGGTGGAATGGACAAGCCACTCGTTCCCCTCTTTATCATAGCTGCTGATTTCGTAATGGACACCGCGGAAGAGCTGCGAATCTACACGTACCTGCAGCTTGCCCCTGTCTACTGTGGTTATCTCCAGATCTTCAGGGCGGATGATGATTTCAACAGGTTCATTCGGATTAAAACCCTGATCCACGCAATCAAATTGCTTTCCGCCGAATGCTGCCAGATTGTCTTGGATCATCGTTCCTTTAACAATGTTAGACTCTCCGATAAAATCGGCAACAAACCGGTTAATCGGCTCGTCGTAAATATCCGTAGGAGTCCCGCTTTGCTGGATAATTCCTTTATTCAGCACGAATATTTCATCTGACATGGCCAAAGCCTCTTCCTGGTCATGTGTAACAAAAATGAAGGTAATTCCAAGGCGCCTTTGAAGCTCGCGCAATTCATACTGCATTTCCGTCCGAAGCTTAAGATCAAGGGCAGATAATGGCTCATCAAGGAGGATGACTTCCGGTTCATTCACAATCGCCCGGGCAATCGCCACACGCTGGCGCTGGCCGCCGGACATCTCACTGATTTCCCTTGTCTCATAACCATCCAGGTTAACAAAGGATAGGGCCTCAAGCACCTTTGCTTCAACATCAGCATTTTTCATTTTTTTAATCCTAAGGCCAAATGCTACGTTTTCAAACACGTTCAAATGTGGAAATAGGGCGTAATCCTGAAACACGGTGTTAACCTGGCGTTTATTCGCCGGCACATCATTGATTAATTTCCCGTTAAAATATATGCTGCCTTTCGTTGCGTCCGTAAAACCGGCAATCAGGCGCAGAATAGTGGTTTTTCCGCAGCCTGAAGGTCCCAGCAGTGTATAAAACTTTCCCCTCTCAATCTCAAAACTTACGTTATCCAGTATTGCCGGATCTTGATCATACTGCTTTGTTACCTGCTCAAAGCGGATAATTGTCTGGTCTGCCATTGCAGCCTCCTCCTTCTCGGATACATATTTTTCTTACAGATAGGAATCTGTAGCCACCAGCAGCAGCTCGGACATCCCTTTATGGTCGTTAATGATTTTATGTTCATCTGAAGCATGAAAATATATTGATTCGCCTGCTTTCGCAATATAGGTATGCCGGCCCAGCCTGACCTGTACCTGACCTTTGAGCACATAGCCAAATGTCTCTGAAAGAGAAGGCTCGAATGTCTTAAATTCACCCTTTTCCTTAAAAGTCAGCCGGATCGGTTCCATTTCTTTTTCATTGGATTCCGGGACAAGCCATTGAATTTGATAGCCTCTTTCCTCGTCATCGTAAAAAGTCTGATCTTCTTGGGTGTACACGACCTTTTGCTTGCGTTCTTCTTCATCAAAAAATTGACTTGGGCTGCAGCCAAGCACCTCTAAAATAGTAAAAAAGGTTTCTATAGATGGGGAGCTCAAATCACGCTCAAGCTGTGAAATATAGCCTTTGCTTAAATCCGTTCTTTCTCCAAGCTCTTCTTGCGTTAATCCTTTTTTCAAGCGCAGATTTTTTATTTTTTTGCCGATTTGCATAATATAGCCTCGATTTATTGTTTAGTAATAGTAAACATTAAGGCACAATTGTTTTCAAATACTAAACTCCAAGTTTACTTTTAACCTTATCCATTATACATGACATTTCGTAAACCGCAATATATTTCCCGCGGATTTAACAATTATCCGGTGTTGCCGATTTCCGCCACTGCCTTATGCCTGTACTACCGTAAAAGCATAAAAAAAGCCGTCATTTCGACGGACTTTCTGCACCTCATTGCTGCCTGCGATATTTTCTCCAGACCAAATAATAAAAAAAGCCAAATAAACAAAGATCAAACAGCAGGGAGTATACCGGGTCGTTATTTTTCACCTTAAACAACGACGGAATAGCGCCGCCTACAGATTGGTCGTCTGCAAAAAAGATAAACAAAAACATATTATTGGCAGCATGGACTCCAATGGACAGCTCAAGCCCCCCCATTTTAACTGCAAGGAGTGTCAGCATAAATCCGACAAATAAATAGTCGAGTCCTACAAAAATAGCCGAACGCTCCATTTCCGGGTTTGAAAAATGCATGGAGCCAAAGATAATGGCAATAATGCCGGCGAGTATATAAGGATTACGGATCTTTTTGCCAAACCATTGCAATAGAAACCCTCTGAAAAATAATTCTTCCACTGTAGTTTGGATTGGGACAAGCACCAGAATCAAGACAAGCAGAATCAAAAAATCCTTCCACTTCACACTGTTTAAAGAAATATCAGATGGAAAAAGGGCGTAATCAATTAGCTGAAAAACCACCATGAAGAAAAAAAACATCCCATACGCCCAGAAGATCTGCCTCCAATTAATCCGTTTTCCTGCGGTAATCAGTGTTCTAAGCTTTCTTTTATGAATCACCCTTATACAAAACCAAAGTCCCAGGATCCAAAAAACATCTGCCAGCATGGTTAAGGCAAAATCCAGCATGGGATGATGAACCCCAAATGAATCGATTAATGACAGGTCTTCCCCCGTAGCCCACAAATATGCGGCCATTGCAATTCCGTAAAAGATGGATGCTGCAATGAGGATTGCCCCCATTGTCACGAGCGACAGCATATACCGTTTCCAGCTGTTTTCCCCCGGCAGATTATATAGATAGCTTTTAATAATACCCCCCCTTGCCTGCTTTACTCCTTATTGGCGGCTCAGCATTTTATATCTTTATTCTACCATCTCCGCCTCTATTGTTTCCCGGTAAAATTGATTTCAATTTTCAGTATTAAAAACAGGACGGAAGGGTTTCGTTGCCTGAAGTCATTTTTCGCTTGCGAGTACAACGGCTATATCATCCTGTATCTTTTGGATTCCGTCTTCTTCTATAAAATTGTTTATTAAAACAGAGAAAATGTATGTTTCCCCATTTTTCGCAGTTGCGTAACCGGATAATGTACTGCACGATGAAATGGTTCCTGTTTTCGCAAATACCTTTCCCGCAGCAGCTGTGTTCTTCATTCTTTTTCTAAGGGTCCCTCCATCCATTCTGCCGCTTGCGCCTGCTGTTGGCAATGCATGCAGATATGCCGGGAACCATGGTTTTTTCTGTATTTTATACAGTAACTCAGAAATTGAATTGGCTGAAATCAAATCAGCCTGGGAAATTCCAGAGCCGTCTCTGATCTGCATTGCACGAGTATCCAGCCCCCAGCTTTCAGCTATTTCTCTTACAGTTTCAATACCCTTCTTCCAGCTTCCTTCTCCTTTTTTCACCCTGCCTAATTCTTTCACAAGCACCTCTGCATGGCTGTTATTGCTTAGCTTCATAAATGGAACCATAAGCTCTGATAGCGGCATTGATGAATGAACAGCTTTAACTGCAGCTGTTTCTGGAGCCTTTCCTGTCCCAATCCTGCCAAGAAGCTTAATCCCCTGCCTTTTAAGTGCTTGATCAAATAAATCCAATGCATACCCGGTTGGCTCCCATACAGCGCTCCATTGTTTAACAGGGGATGAACCAAGCGGAATTGCCCCCTCTACTGTAATGATGTTCGTTCCATGCTTGCGGACAATTTTCAATTCTTTTTCTGCATCATGTCCAGATGTTCGAACATGATTGATAACCTTCACATAATTTGTTCGAGGAGTAACAGTAATTTCGGCACGCTTTCCTGTCTCGCTGGCCGGACTCACTTTTAACATGACTGAACCCGTATCATAATCTTCATCAGGAGATGCCGATAGAGCTGAAATCTGGGCTCCGTAATATTCCTGTTCATCAGTCCAGGCAAGATCCAAGGAATACCTTTCCTTGTCAAACCAGGAATCATCTCCAATCAGGTTGCCAGAAACAGTTTTTATGCCGCCCTTTCTAAGCTTTAAAGCAAGCTCATCAAAATCCTTCTGTAAAAGAGAAGGATCTCCTTTTCCTTTTAAATATAGATTGCCATGTAAAAAGTGGTTTATCACTGGCCCTTCTGCCAGCACCTCTGTTTGGAAAACATATTGTTCTCCAAGTGTTTCAAGGGCTGCCGCTGCAGTCATTAGCTTCAGGTTTGAAGCCGGCCTTAATTGTGTATTCCCATTCCTGTCATACAGTATTTTCCCTGTTTGAGCGGACCGGATGCTGACTCCTGCCAGCGCTCCGTTTAAATGGGGGTCTTGAAGGATAGCCGTTATTTTCCGTCCCAGCTCTTCTCGGCCATGGGTAGCATGCGCAAGTTCACGTTTATCTTTGACCGAAGGAATAATTATGAGCATAAACACAAGCAAGACAATCGGAACACTCTTCACTTTTTTCTTCAGCAACAGCTTCCACCTCCGAGTTACCTTTTCCTTTATTGGGCACCTTTCATATTGCATGTTGATTCTGCTTTTGGTCGCTCGCTTTCATCGGCGGCCGGGAGCTTCCATAATGCCTGCTGTGTTAAATGTGCAGAAGACGATTTATTTTCCACTTTATCCCCACAATGTATTCTCACCATTAGATATTTCTTCCAAAAGTAATTGCGGTATATCAATTTTCATTACCAAAGCTTTGCTTCGCGCTTGTTGTAATCTTTCAGCAGGCGTTCCTTTTGTACTCTCCGCTTTTAGTCTGCAGAGCCACCCATATCCATATTCCGCGATTGCTCGCTTACCTGGAGAATGCAAAAATTAACATTGAGATTTAACAAAGCGATTATGTAAAATAATGAGGTGGTCAATTCTGCTGGCTATACAGAATAATTAAAAATTTCTAAATATATTGACATAATATTATCTGTTTGATAAATTATCTATATTAAGAAAGTCGATGACGAGAAAGAGTACGATTTATTCCTGCCCCACAGAAAGCCGGCATTTGATGAAAGCAGGCGTTCAGGATGTTTCTGAAAATCATCTCCGAGACGCAATGCCGAATGTTAGTAGGCATTGACGGGACTTCCGCCGTTATACGGAACGCGTATGTATTGTACGCTAGTTGAGAGCCGGATTTGATTGAATTCCGGAATTAGGGTGGTAACGCGAGTTAAACTCGTCCCTGTTATTGGGGGCGAGTTTTTTATTTTGACTAAAAGGAGAGAGTACGTTGAAAAAATTAGACATCTTATTTATTGGTTTTATGCTATTTTCCATGTTCTTTGGAGCAGGAAACCTCATTTTCCCTCCTTTTCTTGGTGCACAGTCAGGTACTTCATTTTGGCTGGCAATGACAGGATTCATTTTGACAGGAGTAGGCCTACCATTTGCAGTACTACTGGCAGTTTCACTTGTAAAGGGCGGCATCCAAACAATTGGAAACAGGGTACACCCGCTCTTCTCCACTATTTTCATGGTCGTCATTTATTTATGTATCGGACCATTTCTGGCCATTCCGAGAAATGCCAATGTTGCCTATGAAATGGGCGTGAAATCTTATCTTCCTGGACAATCGCATTCCTTCCTGTTTTTATTTATATTCACGGTTGTTTTTTTCTTGCTCGTTTATCTGGTGAGCTTAAACCCTTCCAAAATGGAAAAGTATATGGGGCGCTGGATCACTCCGGTTTTGCTTATCAGCATGGTCGTATTGTGCGCTGCAGGATTCTTCAAGCTTCATGCACCAATCCAGCAGCCGGCAGAAGCCTATCAATCCGGAGCGCTATTCAAAGGATTTATTCAAGGCTATTCAACAATGGATGCACTTGCTTCCCTCGCATTTGGGATTGTTATCCTGACATCCATCAGCCAAAAAGGAATAGATGACAGAAAACAATTATCAAGATATACCTTAAAAGCTGCCATTATTGCAGGCATCCTGCTTTCATTTGTTTATATTAGCCTTGGTGAAATCGGCGCTAAAATGGCCGCCGGACACTCTTACAGCAATGGCACCGAGCTGCTTTCCGATGCTTCTGTTCTCTTACTGGGACAAGGAGGCAAAGCTCTTCTTGGATTTATTTTCACACTCGCCTGCTTTACAACAGTCGTCGGCTTAACAACGGCCTGCGGGCAGTATTTCTCTAAGCTTATTACAAAGGCCAGCTATAAGCAGATTATTTCAGCGGTGACGCTTGTTGGATTTTTCTTATCCAATTTAGGATTGGATCAAATTTTGAAGGTTTCTGTACCCTTTCTTGTCACCGCCTATCCGTTAACCATCGTTCTTGTGGCATTAACCTTTTTCAGCAAATACTTCCGGAACAAGAGGAAAGTTTACGGAAGCGCCATTTTATTCACTGGCATCTTTGCGCTGATTGACGGTATCTTTGCATTTGGGCTTACTCTTGGACCTTTGCAGGAAGTTTGGAAATTTCTCCCTCTTTCCAAATATGGCCTTGAATGGATCATTCCAGCAATCGCAGGGACCTTGTTCGGCATCCTCATAAGCGCATATGACAAAAAGGATGCCTCAGAGGATGAAAAAGATTGGACCATGGAGAAAAAATTAAGCTAAAAAAACCCGGATAACCTCCCGCATAGGGATGTCATCCGGGTTTTTTTCTTTTGTAATGGCTGTTTTGCTGTAAAAGGTCACTGCTTGTTAGGTTCAGCTTCCGAGATTTACTCCAAGGATTTCCATAGACTAAGAAAAGTCAACAACAGTTCTGCTACGTTGTAATGTTTTTAATCACACATGCAATACTCTCGCTAACATCTGTTGCGAGCATGCTTTCAGGCGCTTTATCTTCACTCCAGTAGTCAGCACTGGCTCCATGGAAGTATACGGCATTCGCAATCGCTGGCTTGATTTCAGGCTGTGAAGAAATCATGGCAAGAATAATGCCAGTCAATGTATCGCCCGTACCTCCCTTGGCAAGACCGGCGTTTCCGCTTCTATTAACAATCAGTGAACCATCAGGATAGGCTATAACCGTATTCCTCCCTTTTAACACAACAATGATTTCATGTTTTTTCGCATAATCACTGGCATGGTCAAGCCTTTTCGCCCCAATTTCCGCAATAGGAAGGCCAGTCATCTTGCTGAATTCCCCAGGGTGGGGCGTCACAATGATTTCAGCCTCTCTGACTGGATACCTGCGCTCTTTAAGAGCTCCTGCATCAAGGATAATCGGCAAATTGCCAGCAAACAAATGCCTAAGCGCATCTTCAATGTTCTCTTGGTCATCCAGCCCAGGACCGATAGCTGCTGCTTTTATGCCTTTTGGAAGGTCTCCTGCCGCGGCTTTTTTTAGGCCATCATGAACAAAGGTGCACTCTGGCACTCTTGCAGAAATGATTCCTGAAGCAAAGCGTGTTGTTCCTACCACTAGCTTCCCAATCCCGCTCCTCATTGCTCCGAGGCTTGCAAGCATGGCACTCCCTGGCATTTCATCTGAGCCGCCAAGGAGCAGCCCGGTGCCAGAAGAGCCTTTATGTGCCCCTGGCATTCTTTGTCTGAATGTCTGAGCTGCCTTTTCCTTTGTCCATACCTGCCATTTGGAATCATGGGGGAGCCCAATATCCAAAACCTGTATTTCTCCGTAGTATTCGGTACTTCCCTCTAAGAATGCTGATGGCTTGTACCCATGCAGCGTTAATGTTACATCTGCCCTGAACGCCGTGCCCGTCTTGCCATTGTCTGCTTCTACACCTGAAGGAATATCTATGGCAACCCGTAAGGCATCTGCTTCATTTGCCCATTTTATGGTTTTTTCCAGATTTTCGCTCAATGGCAGTTTTATCCCTGTTCCAAGGAGGCCATCCACTATTACATCCGCAGGTCCTTCTTGTTCAGAAGTCTCAAAACCCCTGTTTCTAAAATAGTTCAAATGTTTTATGGCATATTCTGATAAGGGCTCCCCGTCAGGAAACATCAGCCGGCAGGAATACCCATTCTCTTTTAAATAACGAGCAGCCACAATTCCATCCCCGCCATTGTTTCCTTTTCCGGCAAGAACGGTGATTTCCTGACTTTTCGAGATTTTTCCAGAAAGTGCCAAGTAAACCTCCCTGCCTGCAACTTCCATCAATGTAAAAGCATCCATTCCCTGCTTTCTTGCTTCTTCGTCTGCTCTTCTAATGGCTTCTGCGCTATAAATGAACAAAACATCACCCGCCTTCTTTTTACATTCGTTTCTTTTTTCCCCTAATCACAAGCAGCTAATCAGCCCGTACGTATTGTTTTATGGTTAAGCACCCCTGATGGCCTGGAACGTCCGCATTTTTAAAAAAATCCGGGCACACAAACAAGAGGTTTCGCGAATGCGAAACCCCTGAATTTACTCATAGCTATTTTCATCTATCAAAGCAGCTTCCCTGATATTGATTTGCTGCCGTATTTTATGGGAAAGTTCACGGGTGATTGCACCGTGTTCAAATAAAGACTGAACTTGATCTCTCTCTACCTGAATGGCTTTGTAATGAAGCTCTCTTTCAATATTAGACAAGTCTTCATTCGTCTTTAGATTTAGGTACGCATGATTCAGTCTGGCAATCAGCGTTCTGTATTCAGCTATCACCAACAAAGAGAATTCCTTATTTTCTTCAGTAATCCCTTTTTTAATGGCGCCGATAGCGGCTCTCGAAGTTCTGACCTTCAGCTTTCTTGCATTTCCCAGAAACTCCTGTCCCCAATCCGTAAAAGATCTATTTCTTGAAAACAGTTTATGAAGGAGACGCTTTGACAAGACCACCGTAATCAAAAGCCTGTATTTAAGCCTGCTGGTCACCGCCGATTCCTTATAATGGATATTTTGAAGAAACTTAAGGGCCAGCTCTTTTTTTATTTCCTCATTTTTTGCCAGTTTGCGTACTAGCTCCTCTTCTGCATGAAGTCCCAAAAGACGGATGTCCGCTTCCATTTCACGTGAATGGAAAGGGTTTTTCGGAACGCCGCTGTAGTTAATTTCCTCAATTGCTCGTGTATATTTTGAAACTACAGACGATATTGCGACACGGTTTTCTTCGTTTGCCAGAGACTGCACAAACTGAATAACTTCTTTATAAATTGTAATTTTAGCCTGGTTTTCTTTTTGATTTGCATCATTGGAAGATGGATCTTCCTTCTGCTTGCCGAGAATCGGAAGAGCAATGCTAGAAAAAATAAGTGTTAAGAGAATGACTCCTGCGGAAATAAAGATGAATAGCTCTCTTTGCGGAAATTTGCTGCCATTTTCCAAAACGAACGGAATGGAAAATGCACCGGCAAGTGTAACAGCTCCGCGGACACCGGCAAACGACAGAGTCAAGGCTGATTTCATTCCCATTCCAGGCATGCGTATGTTTAATTTAGGGGATATGAGAATGATCACCGTCACCCAGATAAAGCGAAGAGCAATCAAAAGCAAGGTAATAATAGTGACATAACCAAAAACCTTCGTATTATTAAAAGCAGGATCTGAAATGATGACCTTCAAAACATGGGGAACCTGCACCCCAAGTAGCATAAATACTAGACCATTCAATATAAACGATAAAACAGTCCATGTGCTGGCAGAAACAACCTGCAGCCTGACTGTGGGAGATTCGTCCCTATCACGCTCAATGGCATGAACAATACCAGCAGCAACCACAGCAAGAATGCCGGATACTCCAACTTCTTCTGAAACCAGATAAATGATGAAAGGAGTCAGGATTTGGATCAGCATGTGTATGGTAACATCCTCCATACCCAGCCGCCTTATAAAAGTCCTAAGCCTTAAAATTAAAAAAGCCAGGGCAGCACCAATAGCTAGACCGCCTACTGCAATAATGAAGAAGCTAAAGGTGGCTTGTGCAATGGAAAATACACCTGTGACAGTCGCTGCCACAGCAAATTTAAACGCCACTAGGCCGGATGCATCGTTCATTAAAGCTTCGCCTTCTAATATTCTCATGATGATTTTCGGCATCTTGACCCTTTCTGAAATTGCACTCACGGCAACTGCATCTGTCGGGGAAAGAATGGCGGCAAGAGCAAAAGCTGCGGGCAGCGGAATGGAAGGGATAAGCCAGTAGATGATAAAGCCCATAACAATTACTGTTATGAAAACGAGCCCTAAAGCGAGAAGCAAAATTGGCGACCGAAGCTTCCATAAATCGGCTCTCGGGACATTTTTCGCATCATAAAAGAGCAAAGGAGCAATAAACAAAACAAAAAACAGTTCCGGATTAAGCGGCAGATGGATGCCTGCAGGCAATACTGCAAGCATGCCCCCAAGCGATATTTGGATGAGCGGGACAGGAATTATCGGTATAAAGTGGTTAATAAAATTCGATAACCCTATAAGAGCAAGAAGAATGAGCACTACTAAAAAAGTTTCCAAGGGCAGCGTGCCTCCTTTTTTATACCGGGAGCCCTTTTTCTATATAGAAAGCAGGATTGTCCGTAATTAAAAGCAAATTGTGATATCCTTAGTTTATTATACCCTTTTAAGTATAAGATAAAGAAATAGTCAGCTTAGCATTATATAAAATTTAAAATTATTGCCTTTTCACTTTTATTTTGTTAAAAGGAGGAACTGAGCATAGTCATTTGGCAGTAAAGGAGATCATTATGAGAACTGAAAGTAATATGAATGTGAACGTCGGCGGTCTGGAATTCGGTTGGGATTTGGAAAAGGGCGTTTTTCAATATGAAAATGATGATGCTGTTTTATTCTGGATTTCATCTGCCATGAAATCATTTTTTGATACCATTGAAGAAATTTCCGGAAATGATGCCGCAAGCGTGGTTTTAGAAACTACCGGCTACCGCCAGGGAATTACAGTAGGAGAATACTACAAGAGCCAAAATTTAGCTATAGCAGAAGTAGCTTCAATGATACCCAACACTTACGCTTCGGCAGGCTGGGGGAAAATTAATATCATAGAAATGAATCAGGAGATGAAAACGGCAACCATCACGATTGAAAACAGCTGGGAATCCAAAATTAATATAGCACAGGGCAAATCCAGTCATGGAACATTTATTCCAGGGCATTTTTCTGGCTTATTGACCGGCTTATTAGATACAAACATATGGTACAAAGACGTACAGACCTCCTTTGGGAATACTAATAAGCAGTTCATCTATGAATTTTTCCCATCTGATAGAACCGTTGAGCAAAATATACATGATCTGGCCAGAAAAGCAGAAGCAGAGCATATCAGAAGCCTGGAGCAAACGGTGAATGAAAGAACAAGAGAGCTGTCAGAATTAGTCAAGGAGATATCATCCCCAATCATACCGGTGCTTGAAGGCATTGTAGTTGTTCCGCTTCTCGGGAAATACGACGAATTCCGCTCTGAGGAATTGACTGTGAAGACACTGTACAACCTGCCAGCTTACAAAGCTAATTATCTTGTTCTTGATTTAACCGGACTGGAAAAGCATATTGATGAATATACAGTCGGTTTTATTAATAAATTGGCTTCCGCTGCAGCTTTAATCGGTACGGAAACCATTCTAGTCGGCATTTCAGCTGAGCTGGGAATGACTATAGCCCAGACCGATTATGACCTTGCCCAATTCAATTGCTTCCAGACTCTGCAGCACGGCATTTACTTTGCCCTTTCGCAGACAGGAAAGCAGATTATATAAGCACCATAGGCATAATGCCTATCTAATTAAACAGAAGCTGATGGCACATTTTACGTATGCTGTTCAGCTTCTTTTTATTGGCTATTTTACCTATTCCAATGAATAAGAATGCGTGATATTAAATGGCTGTTTTCTTAAACTTTGTTGCTATGGAACAAGGGGTTGATATCCGCTACAGGATGCTCCGCTTTCCGCGGGGCGTGCGCTGAGCCTCCTCGACTTGCGTCTGCGGGGTCTCATCTGTCACGCTAATCCCGCTGGAGTCTTCGCACCTTTCGCTCCAATCAACCTGCTTTAACAATAGTTTTGCCTCGAAAACTTATTAAATAACAACAACCTTTAAGAAAAGAGCCTATTAAATAAAGCAACCCATCCGGCATTTGCCTTAAAACTGCCGATTCACTTGAATCTTTCTTTTTTAAAATTCCAGGCATAGATAGCTTAAATTCCCAAATTCGTAATCCCGATAAACCACTTTTCCAGTTTTCTTTTCATTTCCGCTGCCCATTGCAATAAATAGCGGAACAAAGTGTTCTTCTCTAGGGACGGCCAGTTTAGCGTGGGGTGCCTGAGTTTCCCAATTAAATAGAGCGGAATAATCTTTATCATATATTTTTTCAATCAGCCAATCATCAAATTCCACTGCCCATTCTTCCGGATGTTTTTGTCCCCATTTCACCATTCTCAGGTTATGGACGGTTACTCCGCTGCCAATTACTAATATGTCATCCTCGCCTAATATTCTGAGGGCTTCACCAATCTTAAACTGTCCTTTAGCATCAAGCGCCGGATTAATGGAGATCTGGACAACAGGCACATCTGCCTGAGGAAATAGGTGTGACAGAAGTGTCCATGATCCATGATCCAATCCCCTGATGCTATCCAGCTTGGAGGCTATGCCGTGAGAGCTGAGGCTCTCCCTTACCTTTAAAGCAATTTCCTTAGATCCTTTAGCAGGATACGAAACAGCATATAATTCTTCAGGAAATCCATAAAAATCATAAATGGTTTCATATTCCCCATCCGTAAATGTGATTTCCGGAACCCCGCTTTCCCAATGTGCGGTAAAAATGACTACAGCTTTGGGCTTCAGCCTTTTTCCAATTGCATTAAGGGTTTTTGTATATTCATTATCCTCAAGCGCCAGCATTGGTGAACCATGAGCTAAAAATAAAGAATTCATGTAACTGCCTCCAATTTACTTACTTTTCGTAACTAAGTATATATTTATATCCAAACTGCGTCAAGTTTCTATTTTTGTATCTATTATTAAATCTCCATAAAAAAACACTTTTAGACTCTTTTCAGAATCCAAAAGTGTTTTTTTATTATGCAGTAACAGTTTCCTCGCCTAACTTGCGAAGTCTTTCTTCTACTTCTTCTTCTGTTAAATTATGCTCTTTAACATAAAGGTTGCGTGGTGTTGTACGGCATTCATGAGAGCATCCGCGCAGGTGCTTATGCTCATTTTCCTCCGTGCAAATAATTTGTCTATTGCATGAAGGGTTTGCACAATTAACATAGCGTTCACAAGGCTCTCCTGTGAAATAGTCACGGCCGACCACTACATGCTCCTTTTGATTGACAGGAACGGAAATTCTTTCATCAAATACGTAGCATTGTCCATCCCAAAGCTCTCCTTGGACTTCCGGATCTTTTCCGTATGTCACAATTCCGCCATGCAGCTGTCCTACATCCTCGAAGCCTTCTTTTACAAGCCATCCAGAGAATTTTTCACAGCGGATGCCTCCTGTGCAGTACGTCAAAATCTTTTTGCCTTCAAGCATTTCTTTATTTTCTCGGACCCACTGCGGAAGCTCCCGGAATGTTTTAATATCAGGTTTTACAGCACCCCTGAAATGGCCCAGGTCATATTCATAATCATTTCTGGCATCCAGTACAATGGTATCTTCATCCTGCATGCTGTCGAAAAATTCTTTTGGGCTTAGGTATTTTCCAGTCACTTCATTCGGATTGATGTCGTCTTCCAGTCGAAGTGTTACCAGTTCTTTTCTTGGGCGCACATGCATTTTTTTAAATGCGTGCATATCTGCTTCATCTATTTTAAATATGATATCTGAAAAACCAGGTTTGTTTTTCATCATTTCCATATACTGTTCTGTTTGTTCCATTGTTCCAGATACAGTTCCATTAATTCCTTCAGCTGCTACTAGGATACGGCCTTTCAAACCTAAATCTTTACAGTAAGCAAGATGCTCTGCTGCAAATACCTCAGGATCTTCAATTGGCGTATAATAGTAATATAGCAATACTCTATACTTTTCCATTTTTTGTTACCACCTATTCATTTATATTTGCAAGATATAACGTACAAGGCTTTTGTTATATACATACATGATTGTCTTACAAACAAATATTATAACAAATTATCTTAAAAAAATGGATAAAGAACTTCTGCCAAATCATATTTTTCTTGCGGGATTTTACAGATAAATCCATATTATTGCATATTGTGGATATAACACACAAAAAAAGAGACACAATTTATGCCCCTTTTTGGCTGCCTGGGACAACCACTCTGCCTCTTTACTTTTCTCCTTTGGAGGAAATCTCCTTAGTATCCGGTACAAAAAAATTCAGATGCTTCCTCAAAACTTTGGCTTGAAACGGCAAGGGCTCTCCTTCGTCTCCATCAACATTGACAATAAGTTCCTCTGATGCCGTTACAGCAATAAATGAAGAGCGGATATATTCCACATGCTTATGCTCCTTCAGTTCGCCGCGCATTAGCTTAGGCAGGATTTTCAGGATACTCGGCAGTGAAATATCTTTTATAATGAAGATATGCATCTTTCCGTCATCCACTTCTGCATTTGGTGCCAGCTTTTCAAATCCGCCTACGGAATTTGTCATTGCAGCGAGCATCAAATAAGTTTTCCCTGTCCAGCTTCCATGTTCATGCTCGATTGTAAGCGTAAAAGGCGTTTTATTAATCAGTGTCTTCACACCTTCAATAAAATAAGCCAGTGAACCCATTTTCGTTTTTTGGACCGCACTTACATTGCTTGTGGCTTCAGCTATCGCCCCTACTGCAAGGACATTCATAAAGTGGCGCTCATTCACCTTGCCAATATCCGCCGGCACGGTTTTTTTGAAAGAAATCAGCCGAAGGGCTTCTTCAGGATCTAAAGGTATACCGATGGCCCTTGCAAAATCATTCACCGTCCCAAGGGGAATAATACCAAAATCCGGCTGGTGCTCCTTTTCTGCAAGTCCGTTCACTGTTTCATTTACCGTCCCGTCTCCACCCATTGAAATCACCGCTTCAAAATGATTCCGGCATGCATCCTCCCCAAAGCGAGTTGCATCACCCTCACCCTTTGTTTCACAAATAATTACTTCATCATATAAACTCCCCAGCAGGTTTTCTGCCTGTGGAAGAAGAGATTTTGCTTTTTCTTTTCCTGATGAAGGATTTATGATAATCATCGCTTTTGTCACAGGGAAACCTCCATTTTCTTAATCTCACGGCTCATATTAGCCAATACCCTTAATGAATTGTTATTCAAACAATAAATATGATAGAAAGCCGGATTCCCTCATGAATGCAAAGTCATATTTTTTTAAATTTTTAGACAAATGGCTATACTTTTTGTTTGTCGGGGTATATACTGTATTATAACAAGAAAACACACTGAATAATCTGTACTATAAAAAGGAGGAGTTAACATGCAAACTAAAAATCCAATGGAATTTTTCAGGAACCTGCCGCCGAAAACCTGTCCGAAATGCGGAGAGCACATGACCGAACAAGCCGAATCATACCGGGTCGAGTGTGACAGCTGCCTTGCCAATCATGATAAATAAGTGATGAAAAAACTGGCCCGCTCATTGCGGCCAGTTTTTTTGTTAATATTGTCTTCCTTTGAGTAAAATAAATCCATGGCCGTTAATAAGGAGTATGTTAATGAAAAACATCATCATTTTTATTCTGTTATTCACCTTTACTTTTTCCCTGATCTTCCTGCTTGATATTCTGCAGGGCAATCTGGGCTATATGCTGGAGTATATTCACGTTATGACCATACAATTTTCCAAAGAAGAAACTACTCTGCTCATTATTTTCTTTCTGCTTTGGTTCCATGCCTCGAGAACGATATCTAAAAAAACAAAAAAGCAGCAGTAGACTTATGTCTTTTGCCGCTTTTTTGCAATTAATTGTTTAAGCAATGCTATGAGTAAAAAAGAAGCCGGTAGAACAATTTGAAACGGAAAATGAAGATAAAATGGCACATATGTCAGGCCCTCTTTTATATGCTCGATATAATTGGGAGCTATAAATATTGAACCCATTAAAATAATAAAGCTGATTGGGAATATCAAGGTTCGAGGCTCTTTCACTTTAAAAATTTCCATGCTCCCTTTCACCGCGCAATAGAAAAATATGAATATTTTTATAAAGCCGACAATGATAATGCTGATAATAACCAGCGCATCAAGACGCTGGATAAAGCCTCCAATATCAATATAGCTGACCGCAGTCAAAATGGGAAAGGCAGATCGATAGCGCACACTCGGACCGACAACAGCAATCGTTAACGCCGTGATCAGGGACAAAAACAGCCCGCTGATTATAACTGAAATAAGCGTAGTCTTTATGGTTTTCTTTACATTATTAAGAAGAGGAAACACCATTGTAAAAACGATTAGCTCTCCAAAAGGAACGGTAAGAGTTTTCGGAAACGTCTCTTTCAATACAGGCTGCCAGCCATATTCCAATATCGGTGTGAGGTTCTTCCATACAATCAGCCCGCTGGCAGCCTGAAGCAAAACAATGATCAAAAAGGTAGGCAATATAACATATAAGCATAGTTCCGTTAATCTCGAAAACACCTCAAAACCTTTAAACAATGTATAAATAAGGCACAGCAGCATGGTTGTTCCAATAACCATCAATGTGGTTTCCTGATATGCTGAAATCACAAGTAATTCTCCAAAATCACGAAGCAGTCTTGAAGCAATATAAATAAAGTAAATGACATATAAAAAACCAATGATACGGCCAATAGCGGAGCCGAATATTTTTTGCACATATCCTGTTAGAGAAAGCCCAGGAAACATCTGATGCATTTTCAGGTATAAACCAATCAGCACACACCCCGGAACTATTGATAGGAGAATAACAATCCACGCATCTTGCTTTGCAGCTCCAGCTATGCCGAAAAGCACGGAGCTTCCCAGTTCAAAAAGAAATATAAGGCAAAATAGCTGAAAGTAGCTTATTTTTATCTTTCCCACAATGCTTCCCCCCCTCTCGTTTAAAATGGGTATGGCTGCACTCTCATGCCGGTTCCCTCGATTTTAAAGTCTACGGTTACCTGAACCTCTGCCTTTGGAAAAGTCTTCTCCCATTTTCCCTGGACTTTCTGCCACTCTTTTAAATTTGATTTTCTCAGCATTTCTCCAAAGCCAAATACATCACATTTATAATCTTGGGCATAGTCAATTCCTTCGCGGATCAGCTTCCCATAATTTGAGCTGGCTTCTTTTTCAAAACTTTTTATCCCTGAAAGACTGGATATGTTCCTGTTGCAGAGGCTTTCGTCTATAACCCCGATTGCCTTCACATTAACAGTAATGATCGGTTTATTATCCCTCATTATTACTTTTGCCTTGCTTTTTGAGTATCTCAGCTGAAGAGATGTATAATTTTTTTTACTGCAATACAAGCTTAAATTGCTGCCTTTTATCGTATTTTTGATGATCTGGACGGATTTCGCTTTATTTCCTTCAATCCATCCAATTAATTTTCCTTTTTTAAACATTCCTAATCCATTCAATTGGGTATGGGTATAAAACAGTTTTTCATAGTTTTTCTTGGTTAATCCCTGCTCCACATTTCCTGATATTCCGATCCCCGAGATGACCGGCTCCTCCCCATTTGATTCTAGTGCTGCGATAACCTGATAAATTTTTGTATAGGAGGTTTCACCCAGAAGCTGTGCGCTGTTTTTCAGCTTACTTTCTAACGATGCCGCCGGGTCTTCAATGCTTGGAAGAATATTCATCACATTTTTGGCTTTTTCTTTTTTTGCAATCATTAGCGGGACATTCACTCTTATCCTGCCGTCACGCTCAAAAACATCGAATAGATAATTTATGCCTGCTTTTCGGGCCAGTTCTTCACCTATCATAATGATCGCAATATGGGAATAATCATTTTCCCTTGAAAATCGCTCAGTAGACTTTCTGGCTGCTTCGCTGATTGTTTTACCCTTTGAGCTGAAAACAACTACCGGCAAAGCTCTTCCAGCAGAGGCTGAGGTTGATTTTTCCGTAGGATTAATTGCCTGGAATGTGACCTCATACAGATTTTTTTTAGAATCATAATCAATTCCCAGCCCTACAATGACCGCTGTTTTATTAAGCTCACTGTAGCTGGAGCAGCCGCCGAGCAGGAGGGCAAACATGGACACAGCAATAATAACCCTTATCACTTGGAATCCCCCCCTGTATTTTCCTCTTTTCTTATTGGTGATTGGGTTACCGTAAGATTGATCAATGTGTCTTTTTGTTTACTAAGCCTTGCAGGTGCAAAAGGAACAAAATATGGCATGCCAAAGCTTCTTAGACTGCAAAGGTGAGCGGCAATTGCAAGGGTGACGAGCAGTATCCCGTATAATCCAATATACGCTCCTGCTAAGATCAGCGAAAATCTTAGAATCCGGCCTGTATTGGACATATTGTAATAAGGCAGTGTGAAGCTTGCGATAGCCGTAATCGATACAATAATAACCGTTGCAGCTGACACAATTCCCGCCTCCACGGCTGCCTGGCCAATAATGATTGCCCCTACAATGGAAACAGTATTTCCTACAGCACGGGGCATCCGTACACCTGCCTCGCGCATGATTTCAAAAGCGAGTTCCATGATGATAACTTCAATAATAAGCGGAAATGGGACACCCTCCCTTTGGGCAGCCAGACTGATAACAAGAACTGTCGGAATAAGCCCTAAATGGTGGGAAATCAGGGCAATATACAGGGCAGGTGTATACAAGGTAAGAAAAAACGAAATAAATCTTAGAATCCTTACAAAGGAACTGATATATTTACTTAAATAATAATCCTCAGGCGACTGGAAATATTGAGAAAATATAACGGGTCCAATCAAAATAAACGGCGAGCCTTCAACAAATATGGCAAATTTTCCTTCTAAAAGATTGGCAGCGACAGAATCTGGCCTTTCTGTGCTTATCATGGTTGGAAAAATAGACTCCGGGTGATCCTGTAGAAATTTTTCAATATAGCTAGAATCTAAAACTTGATCTGCATGGATTTCTTTCAGCCTTTTGTCAAGTTCTTGTAAAATAGAAGGTTCAATGATTCCGTCCAGGTACATATACTCTACTTTTGTTTTAGTCAGCGTGCCTATTTCCAAGGCTTTCAGCCGCAAACTCGGGTTTTTGACACGCATGCGCACAAGGGAAGTATTGACTCTGTTGTCTTCTGTAAAACTATCCTTTGGCCCGCGGATTACCGTTTGTGTAGTAGATTCCTCTATTGCCCGCTTTTTCACCTCTGCTGTCGATGCGACTAAGGCTTGAGGAGCATCTCTTAAAAGAATGACCGTATTGCCGCTCACCAGAGAAGGAATCAAATCCTTGATATCTTCCGTTTCAGTGAGAATGGGCACACTTAACATGTCAGCCACATCAAATAAGGAAGGCCATTCATCTCTTTGCAGTAATTTTAGTAAGGGCTCCATGATCTGCATCGAAATATTCTTTGCGCTTGAAATTCCCTCAATATGAAAAACAGCAAAATGAGTCAATTCCGTTTCCCTATTTTTCATGATTCTGACTGCCAAATCCGAACTGTGGCCGAGTTCAGCTTTAATCAATTCAATATTTTTTTCTATATCAGGCCCAAGCTTCATCGAAACACTTGAACTATCACTTTTCTGGACGGGGCTGCTGTTATTGGACCGTTTTGCTATTTTTCTCACCATATTCAGCTTCCTCCCCGCAAGTATTTATAAATTATTGTTTACAGCCGGAGGAAAAATTATGTAGAAAAAAGGATGCATGCTGCCCCCATTTTTCCGGGTAAAAGAATTCAAAAAAGGTGATTGTTGTTTTTTAATATGTTCTGTGAAGCGAAACTCCTGGAGCGGAAATCGCCCCCCCTTTTTCCATAGCATCAAAATTTACGAAAAAAAAAGAGACAGCAGCTGTCTCTTTTTAAAAAATGGTGATTCTCATTTAAAGCAATCATCACATGCTTGTACTCTTTGCATTATCACTGGGGCCTGTTTAAAAAACAGCAAAGCTTAAAACTACCCCGCAGTATCTTTTCGGGGCATTGGCAATTCTTCAAAAACAGACATTCAAGTCAATTGAGAAACCAGAGGATGGCGCCCGATTATATAAAAACCTCCCTCTCCCTCTTCGCTGTATTCTATTTTTGTTTCCGCTATATAGCGGATATCTGCAGGATGAACCGCCACTTTGAATCCCGGAAACTCAAAAATCCTATCATTCTTATTTATTTTGGAAAAACTTAAAGCATAATTTAATTCATTACAGCAGGCAGACTTCACCCCATACTTTAAGATAATATCTTTATCCATTTCTTCTTTCATTTCTCTGATTTTATCCTGAGCGATACTAGAGATAACAATCATACTCTCATCCTTTCTTTTATTGCAGCAGATGAATAATATTATTAATTTAAAATTGTACCTTAAAGCGCTTTTAATATACAGTTAAGCATCTTGGATGTTTCACATGAAACAATTTCACTAGCGGAAGCCTATATTAACAGCAGGAAAATAAACAAATTATAAATAAATATACATATGTTTGAAAAAATTGATAATAGTGGTAGATAGGATATATATCAATTTTAATAATTTAATGGAGGATGACAATGAAAAATAAAGTAGCCGCAGGCGTATTAGGAATCTTACTGGGTAATTTCGGGGTACACAAATTTTACTTAGGAAAAATCGGAATGGGGATTTTATATTTAGTGTTCTGCTGGACAGGAATTCCCGGAATCATCGGACTCATCGAAGGCATCATTTATCTATGCAAATCAGATGAAGAATTTAACGCCCAATATAATCAAAAATGGCTTACTCGTTAATAATGTAATTTGTCTATGTTTTGGCTGCCGGCCACTATACATAGGACAACAACACGGCTTATAAAGTCCAATTACCAGAAAAAAGGGAGATTCCGCATTGGAAGCTCCCTTTTTTCATTATGATTACTTACTCCACAGTAACACTTTTCGCAAGGTTACGCGGTTTATCCACGTCACATCCGCGGTGAAGAGCTGCATAGTAAGCAATCAGCTGCATTGGCACTACAGAGATAAGAGGTGTTAACAGGGCATGTATTTGAGGGATGACAAAACGGTCATCTTCTTCTTCAAGGCCCTTCATGGAAATAATGCACGTATTAGCACCGCGGGCTGCTACTTCTTTCACATTGCCGCGGATGCTCAAATTAACATTTTCCTGTGTAGCAAGAGCAATAACTGGTGTACCATCCTCAATTAAAGCGATCGTACCATGTTTCAGTTCTCCTCCTGCAAAGCCTTCTGCCTGGATATATGAAATTTCCTTGAGCTTAAGAGCACCTTCAAGGCCCACATAATGATCAGCAGAACGACCGATAAAGAAGCAATTGCGGGTGACAGACAGATATTCACGTGCAATTTGTTCCATTTCTTCTTTTGAATCACAAAGAGCTTCCATAACAGTGGCTGCAATGCCAAGTTCTTTAACTAAATCAAAATCTACAGACATACCGCGGAATTGGGCCGTTACATCAGCCAGGATGGCCAGAACTGAAATTTGAGCAGTATAAGCCTTTGTAGAGGCAACGGCAATTTCTGGACCTGCATGTAAAAGCAAAGTGAAATCAGCTTCACGGGATAATGTTGACCCGGATACATTAGTGATTGTAAGCGCCTTGTGGCCAAGCTCCTTAACAGCTACAAGCACGGCACGGCTGTCTGCTGTTTCTCCGCTTTGTGAAATGAAAATGAACAGCGGTTTTTCTGAAAGCAGCGGCATATTGTAAGTGAATTCCGAAGCAACATGGACCTCAACCGGAATTTTAGCCATATTTTCAAATAACTGTTTTCCTATCAGTCCTGCATGATAGCTTGTTCCGCACGCAATGATATAAATCCGGTCTGCTTCGCTCACTGCTTCAGCAATATTATAATCGATTGCAAGCTTGCCCTGTTCATTTTGGTACGCCTGGATAATCTTCCGGATTACTAATGGCTGCTCATCGATTTCCTTGAGCATATAGTGAGGGTATGTGCCCTTTTCAATATCACTAGCATCCAATTCAGCAGTATACGGCTCACGGGTAATTGCCTGGCCATCTAGTGTCTGTATGGATACCTGATCTTTTGTCACTATAACCATTTCCTTATCCATTAGCTCAAGGAATTGATTGGTTACGTGAATCATAGCCATGGCATCAGATGCTACAACATTGAAACCTTCACCGGTGCCAACAAGCAGCGGACTTTTATTTTTGGCTACAAAAATGGTTTCATTGTTTTGGTTATCCAATAATGCCAAAGCGTACGATCCTTTAACAAGCTTCAGCGTTTTGCGGAATGCATCTTCCACAGTTAAACCGTCGTTTACAAACCTTTCGATCAGCTGCACCACAACTTCTGTGTCTGTTTCACTTTTAAAAGTGAAACCTTCAAGGTACTCGCGCTTCAGCTGACTGTAGTTTTCGATTACACCATTATGAACAAGTGTTAAGCGCCCAGAAGTGCTTTGATGCGGGTGTGCATTTGAAACGCTTGGCACACCGTGGGTTGCCCAGCGCGTATGGCCAATGCCTGTATTCGCCGCAACATTTTCGTTAACTACCGCACGAAGATCTGCAATCCGTCCCTTTTCTTTATAAACCTGTACTCCTGTACCATCTATAACGGCGATTCCTGCAGAATCATAGCCTCTGTATTCCAGCTTTTCAAGACCTTTTAATAAAATTTCCTTCGCGTCATTATTACCAATATATCCAACGATACCGCACATAGTGATTGCTCCTCCAGCCGATGATCAGGGAGCAAGAATGCCCAGGGGCAGCCTTGCCCCCTTATCTCATATTTTTTTTAGATGTGCATTTCTTATCCTTTGTGCAGCAGGTTGCCCCGCTGTTTTAAGATAAGAATTCCTGCGGCTGTGCACGTTCAGCCGGGAGGCATCCGCCGAACTTTCGATAAACCTCCACCTCGTCAACTAAACCGCTTCCGTTCCGGCTTAGTCCTGGCGCTTTTAGTATTC
Organism: Bacillus sp. OV322; assembly: GCF_900112495.1. Classification (GTDB taxonomy): domain Bacteria; phylum Bacillota; class Bacilli; order Bacillales; family DSM-1321; genus Peribacillus. Next base: position 7,175 of record NZ_FOMA01000010.1, on the reverse strand, counting down.
AATATCCACACTGCCCGCCCTTCCTTTTAATGTCTGCTGTTTATCGGAAGATCCGAAAAACAGGATAATCATACCCTATAACAGGCCGCTTCGTCAACTATAATTAGACCTTGGCGAGTCAGGCAGGCTAAGACTAGGGATTAAGACTCCCTATATAAAAATATGCATAAGAAGAATAAAGCGTTCCCCTTATGCATACCTATCATTTTATTCGTTTAAACCCATTTCTTCTTTTACGACTGCTGCTATTCTGTCGACATATTGGCGGCATTGACCAGCGTCAGGAGCTTCTGCCATAACACGCACTAGAGGTTCTGTCCCTGAAGGGCGGACCAGAATTCTTCCGTTTCCGTTCATTTCAGCTTCTACCTCTGTGATGACCTGGTGGACCTTTTCATTTTGTGTGACAGCATGTTTGTCTGTCACTCTGATGTTTACAAGTGTCTGAGGATATTTTTTCATCTCAGCAGCCAATTCTGACAGCGGCTTTTTGGTTTGATTCATAATATTCACCAGCTGCAGGCCGGACAAGAGGCCATCACCCGTTGTATTATGATCAAGGAAAATAATGTGGCCGGACTGTTCACCGCCCAAGTTATATCCGCCTTTTTTCATCTCTTCCACAACATACCTGTCTCCTACAGCAGTTTGCACACTTTGGATTCCATGCTGGTCGAGCCCTTTGTAGAATCCCAGGTTGCTCATGACTGTTGAAACGACAGTACCTTGTTTCAAGCGATTATTTTCTTTCATGTAACGGGCGCAGATGTACATGATCTGGTCGCCATCCACAATGTCTCCATTTTCATCGATGGCAATCATACGGTCTCCGTCTCCGTCAAAAGCAAGGCCTACGCTTGCTCCTTTTTCTTTTAAGAAGGCAGCCAAAGCTTCAGGGTGAGTTGAACCAACACCTTCATTTATATTCAATCCATTTGGTGATGCTCCCATTGTAGAAATATCTGCATCAAGGTCGGCAAACAAATGTGTCGCCAGAGAAGAAGTCGCGCCATGCGCACAGTCCAAAGCTATATGAATGCCGGTGAAATCTTCATCAACCGTCTGCTTAAGATACTGAAGGTACTTTTGGCCTCCTTCGAAATAATCATTCATATGGCCAAGGTCTCCGCCGACGGGGCGGGGAAGTTCATCCTTTTCCATATCCATTAATCGTTCTATCTCGTTTTCCTGTTCATCTGAAAGCTTAAAACCATCCGGTCCGAAGAATTTGATTCCATTGTCCGCCACGGGATTATGAGAAGCAGAAATCATGACACCTGCTTCTGCACTCAATGCTTTTGTCAAATAGGCGACACCTGGCGTCGAAATAACACCAAGACGCATTACCTCTGCTCCGATGGACAGCAGTCCTGCGACAAGAGCTCCCTCAAGCATATACCCGGAAATCCTGGTATCACGGCCAATCAAGACCTTAGGGCGTTCTGTGTCCCTCGTTAAAACATACCCTCCGAATCTGCCAAGCTTAAAGGCAAGCTCTGGGGTTAATTCACTATTTGCAACCCCTCTTACTCCGTCTGTCCCAAAATATTTACCCATAGAATATCGCTCCTTCTTTCTAATAATCCTATATGATACGCTGCACGTATTATGTTTCTTTATCTTTTTTTGTTATGGAGACTTTAGCCGTTTTAACCGGCAGCTCCCATTTAATATTCGCAGGAACCTTAACCTGAATGGCTGCGTCATGCTCCCCTTCTTCAAGACCTGTAGCATCTACCGTGACTTGAATATCATCAGGCTCTACCTTTTGCAGATCATCGGCGGTTCCTGATAAAGTCAGATCAATATTGCCGCCTTTCGGAGATATGAAAGTCAAGTCCTGATCATCAGCAAGTCCAGATGAAACAATGTCGAGATTTTTAATTACTTTTGTCTGCGTCGAAGTATCTGGACTTTTTGTTTGTTCATCTTGCTTTTCTGGCGGTTTTTTCTCCGTATCAGCTGTATTTTTGTCAGCCGGCTCTACCTTCTCTGTCTGGATTTTCACCGTCGCTGTGCCCAGTGACATTTTTTTCACACCATCTGGAACAGTAATAGGCAATTCCACCTCTTTACTGTTATCTATGTTGGACACATCTACAGGAACGCTTACTCCATGTATGGAATCTAAAACCGATTGCTTTCCGTACAAAGTAACATTCTTAGGGAAAACGGTCATGCTTTTAATGCTGACAGTGTCTTTAGGTGTGCCGGTTTGTACGGGTACGAGCTTTACTGTTTTAGAAGGAATATTCACATTCAGGGAAACATCCACAACAGATGGCTCTATCGATACATTGAGCTTGTTCAGATCTCTGTCAAGCGCCCGCACCGTAGCCTGGCGGTGAACCGTCTCATTAACCCTGCCTGAAAGTGCCATTGTGGCTTTCACATAGGCAATTTGGTCGATAATATCTTTGGCGCCGGTTATTTTAACAGTTTGCGGACTGACAGCTGGCTTATCTGCTGTATATCCATCTTCAATAAGGGACCTATTATACTCCGGATCGACTGAAAACTCTTTTGTCACCTTTTCCTGAATTTTCACCGTAGTATATTCAGGATTTACTGATGCTGTCAGCTTTTCATTTATATCCCTGATTTTTAATGGCACCTTTTTTTCGCCCATAGCGATCTCAGGGTCCGACAAATCGATATATACTTTGAATTCCCTTTGGTTTTTCGCCGAGATCAATAGGCTTTTTACCCCTTTTAAGGTAACATCCACTGACTTCGGTGCACCCGTCACGACAAGGTTGTCGCGATCGTAATACACCTCCACGGGCACATTTTTAATGGTTTCCGTGCCAATCTCTCCCGGTGTGTTAAAACCGAGGGATTTTTTTCCAGTTCCAGGTGTAAAGTTAACGGAAGTAAATAACAGGACAGTTAAAGCGAGCGCCACAATTTTTGTGAACCAGCTGCTGTTCATGAATTTATCCATTTTTCTTCCCCCTCCAGTTCCATAACGTTGAGGAAGCCAATTTATTATCCAGGACCAATTCTTTTTGCAGCATGTTCCTGAAGGTGTTCTGGTCTAATTCGCGATACAGTTCGCCATTTTTCGTTAAAGAAACGCCTCCCGTTTCTTCTGATACAACAACCGTGATACAATCGGTCACTTCACTGATGCCCATTGCCGCACGATGCCTCGTCCCAAGCTCCTTTGATATGAACGGGCTTTCGGATAAAGGCAGGTAACAGGCTGCTGCAGCCACCTGGTTATTCTGCAGGATAACGGCACCATCATGAAGCGGTGTATTGGGAATGAATATGTTGATTAAGAGTTCAGAAGAAATTTGTGATCCAAGCGGGATCCCGGTTTCTATGTAATCACTCAGTCCAGTTTCCTTCTCGATGGAAATCAATGCACCGATTCTCCGTTTTGCCATATAGGCCGTTGCCTTTACGATTGCTTCCACCAGCCGGTCTTGCTCATCTTCTTCCTGGCCGGTGCTTCTTACAAACAGCTTTCCTCTTCCAAGCTGCTCAAGCGCCCTCCGCAGCTCAGGCTGAAAAATGATGATAATAGCAAGGACTCCCCAAGTCATAACTTGTTCCATTAACCACCCTAGTGTATTCAGGCCGATCAGGCTGCTCAAGGCACGGACAATTACGATGACGAATATCCCTTTTAAGAGCTGAACAGCCTTTGTTCCCCGAATGACCACAAGCAGTTTATATATCACAAACCAAACAAGGAGAATATCAATTAAATTCACTACATAATCCAAGAAGGAAAAGTTGGATAATGACATGTTACTTCCTCCAGTCGGTATATACTCCATAGCCATAGATTTTTAATATAACCTAAACAGTATACCATTTTTCTTTCCGCACTTCTAAATATTGTAGACCTCTTTTTTGATTAATTCAAAAAAGCCTCCCGTCAGAAAGGGACAAAACGTGGCAGGCCGCCTTATGGCATAGCCTGTCTGTCCTACCTGACCTGGAGACCTGAATGACACTAATTAGTGCCCATCTACCTGGAAAACCGCTTTTCCAGCATTTTTCATTTTAAACCATAGCCAATCGAATATCTTATTGACCATCTCTATTTCTCCTGTGACGCTTCCTGCCGAAGCCAGGTATTCATGGCCATTGATTACTGTCACATTCCCTTTTACTTTCCCTTCGATCCGAATATCGCCATTCTGCACCACGATATCTCCATTGACCGTTTTCCCTTTAGGAACAATTACCGTGTTTTTCTCCACTACTATATTAGGCTTTTTGGATACCGAAAAATGGGGATCCTGATTCCAGATAGAGATAACAGATCCCGCCATTAATAGAATAAAGAGGGAGGCCGCTGTGATAAAAGGATGATTTTTCAGCCAGCGCCTTGCACCTGCATTTTTCTTTTCTTTAGGAAGGCTTGCCATAATCTTATTAGTAAAATGAGCCGGAGCTTTCCTGCTTGGCAGACCCTGGACCATAGCTTCCGCCTTTTTTAATTCATGAAAGTGCAGCCGGCATTCAGTACAGGTCTGCAAATGCTCCCTTAGCTGCCCCTCTCTTTCATCAGAGATTTCCTCATCAAGGTATTCATGCATATATTCTAAGAATTCATTGTGGCAACTCATCATTTTCACCTTCTTTTTATAAATGGCCCAGCTGTTTTCTCAAAGCTTCACGGCCCCGGTGAATCCTGGTTTTTACAGTTCCAACCGGCAGATCCAGTATCTCGCTGATTTCCTTAAGTGATAATTCTTCAATATACTTCAGAACAATAGCAGACCGATATTTCTCCGGAAGCTTTAAAATCTCTTCCTGAATCGTATTCTGCAATTCCATAGATTCGATTTCTTCTTCAGGATTTGAGCTTTCTGAAGCAATCTGCGAGTATAAATCCAGCCCTTCTGTGCCCGCAATTTCCGCATCTAAGAAATAATCCGGCTTTTTTTTGCGAATCCTGTCAATGCACAGATTGGTAGCAATCCTGTATAGCCAGGTCGAAAATTTCATTTGGATATGAAAGCTCCGAATATTGACATAGGCTCTCAGAAATGCCTCTTGTGCCATATCTTCCGCTTCATGGCTGTTGCCAAGCATTCTGTAGCAAAGCTGATAGACGCGGTCTTTATACAGCTCTACGATTTCACTGAATGCATTTTGATCACCTTTTAGAACCTGTTTAATTCTTTTTTTTATGATTGCTTCCATTTGGTTTTTTACCCCCGCTCATGCGGCTATAAGATACTTACGAATTCAGCCATATATAGGTTTCAAAAAAGGATATAAATAATTTTAACAAAAATAGCAGAAACCTGTTTAAATTCTGCCAAAAAGGGATATATAGAGAAAAATTGAATGTGAAAGCGGGGAACAGCTGAAATGACTGCAAAACAGCTTTTACACCATATAGAAGAATGCAGACAGCGTATGATTCATTTGGCTTTATCTTCCTCCAGAATTGACACCCAAGTGGTTAAGGCAAGCACAGAACTAGATCAGCTCATAAATCAATATTATCGCATAACTAAAAAACAGTAACCCCCGGTTACTGTTTCATTTTATATAGAGGATCTCCATTAACCGGGCATAAACTCTCCTGCAATGCACCTCATACCCAAAGCCCGCTAATCCACTCAAAAACAAACGCCGATTTACAAGGTTCATTACGATAGAACAGATATACTGGTAAAGCCATAGGAAAAGGATATAAAAAAAGCCTTTGATTATATAATCAAAGACGAATAATTGTGTATGTAGTTAGATGGTGGAGCCTAGCGGGATCGAACCGCTGACCTCCTGCGTGCAAGGCAGGCGCTCTCCCAGCTGAGCTAAGGCCCCATATTTTTATGTATGCATGCAGTTCTCTGGAGCGGAAGACGGGATTCGAACCCGCGACCCCAACCTTGGCAAGGTTGTATTCTACCACTGAACTACTTCCGCAAAAGAGTGAGCCATGAAGGATTCGAACCTTCGACCCTCTGATTAAAAGTCAGATGCGCTCTACCAACTGAGCTAATGGCTCATAAATGGCTGGGCTAGCTGGATTCGAACCAACGCATGACGGAGTCAAAGTCCGTTGCCTTACCGCTTGGCTATAGCCCAATAAAAATATTTTACAAAAAAATAGGTGGTAATCATATAATCCCCAGCTTGAAGGAAAATATAACTCATCCACAATGTTTTTTTATTAAAATGGTGGAGGGGGGCAGATTCGAACTGCCGAACCCGAAGGAGCGGATTTACAGTCCGCCGCGTTTAGCCACTTCGCTACCCCTCCATAAAGTGGTGCCGGCAAGAGGACTTGAACCCCCAACCTACTGATTACAAGTCAGTTGCTCTACCAATTGAGCTACACCGGCATTTTTAAGATGGTATAAATCTATTAAGTTTTTAAAAAATGGTGGAGGATGACGGGATCGAACCGCCGACCCTCTGCTTGTAAGGCAGATGCTCTCCCAGCTGAGCTAATCCTCCGATATAATGGTGACCCGTACGGGATTCGAACCCGTGTTACCGCCGTGAAAGGGCGGTGTCTTAACCGCTTGACCAACGGGCCGATGCATGATGTGTACTAGGAAGCTCCCAAGCGGGCTCGAACCGCTGACCTCTTCCTTACCATGGAAGTGCTCTACCTGCTGAGCTATGGAAGCATGGCTCCGCAGGTAGGACTCGAACCTACGACCGTTCGGTTAACAGCCGAATGCTCTACCACTGAGCTACTGCGGAATAGTATAATGTTTCCTAAAACTCCTGATGCACATCTTAGAAGATTTAGCCTGGCAACGTCCTACTCTCACAGGGGGAGAACCCCCAACTACCATCGGCGCTGAAGAGCTTAACTTCCGTGTTCGGAATGGGAACGGGTGTGACCTCTTCGCCATCATTGCCAGACATTCATTCACTTGTAAGGACATTATCTATTATAATGTCTTTTTAAGCAAATTGCAAGAACTTTTTTTGTTCTTTCAAAACTAGATAATAGAGAAGGTTTTTCGCGTCATTTTGTCTGGCTTCGAAGGCCAAACCGTACGGCTGCTTCGCTTCTTCTGTCCGAGACGTCCGTCTCTTCCGCCAGAAGCTCCATCATCCTATCGGTTTATGCGGGCTTTCTCCGCTTTTCAATTTGGTTAAGTCCTCGATCGATTAGTATCTGTCAGCTGCACGTGTCACCACGCTTCCACCTCAGACCTATCAACCTGATCATCTTTCAGGGATCT
>NZ_FOMA01000001.1 GCF_900112495.1 Bacillus sp. OV322 | reverse complement strand
CGCTCGACTTGCATGTATTAGGCACGCCGCCAGCGTTCGTCCTGAGCCAGGATCAAACTCTCCGAAGAAATGTTTGACTTGCTCATTTGCTTTTAGAGTGTGTGCTCACTATTTTAAAACGTTGGCGCTTAGTTTTGTTCAGTTTTCAAAGAGCAATGTTTTTACTCAACAATCTGCAAAAATCATTTTTCATCAGCTATCGTTGACAGCTTTTTAATAATACTTGAATCTACGTATAAAGTCAACTCTTTTTTTCCGCTTATAAATCCTATCACAGAAAATAGTAACGCATAAAAATAAGGGTACAATAAACAGATAAACCAAGCTGTTTTTGATGTTGCATTATAGAAAGGAGTCCTTTTAGTGAAGAAGTTTACTGAAAAGAGATATTGTAAAAACTGCAAAAAAGAAACCCTTCATTCATTAAGTGAAGACGCACTGGAAATCACAGTGACATGCACAGAATGTTCGTTTGAGGAAAATATAATAAAAACAATGTTTTAGAACCGCTTAAAATAGAGATAACAGATCTGTTACACCTCTATTCTGTTATCTCTATCAATTCTAAACTGAAATCGCCAACTTCATTTTCCTTATATAAATTGGTAATGGATGTTGAATAATTAAGGATGGTAGCTGGAAACTCCATATCAAACTCCGGAACGCGCACGTCAAAGTTAAGACCATATAGGAGTACAGTAATATCGTGATATTCACTGCTCGAAACTTTAAAGCTAAAACTTATTTTATTAAGTTCTTTCTCTCCTTTGTAATTCCCAGCCTTTTCTGCTGTAAAATTCTCAGCTTTAATATGCACATCATTTAAGATAATTTCAGTCATTGTTCTAAAACCTCCATTATAATCATCTTATAGTCTGGACCGATATCAAAAAACCCGCAATAGGCGGGTTTAAAGAATTTTCGGTTTCAGCATGTGTTCATTTTTCACTTTCCTGTACTGCAGAAACATCGCAATTCTCCAAGGGACTATCATGGAATATGCCAGCAAAAAGAACATGCCGCTAAGCTGGCCAACATCTATACTATAGCTCAGCACAAGTTTGGCAATGATTCTTACTACCACAAGGCCTCCCAAAATAAAAATAAATGCTTTTGAGCGCTGAAGGTATATCTGGTCAGCGCGCACTTCAAAGTTGGAGGTCCTTATCAGCAAAAATGAAAACAGCACCCCAAAAACGACCGCTTCCAAAATTTCATTTTTTGTTAATCTAAACTCAGGAACAAGATACATCAGTGCCCCCGTGCTCATAAATATAGGCGGTAAGATGATTTTTCTTATATTAGTTGGCTTTTTGGCCGCCTTCACTCTAATGACCAAAACCATGATTGCCATGACAATTGCAAGTCCTGATGAAATATATAGCACCTATTATCATCCTTTTTTATAGGCTCTGTTTATCTTGCAGCAGATTACCGCTTCATATGCACACTTTTTACGCAACGCTCGTGCTCAATACTTTGGGTGTAAAGCGTGTAACGCCTTTTGCGCCAAATGCAATGAACCAAAATCAACATAAAGGGTAAAACAGATCCTCTTTATATATAATCTCCATGTTAATTATATAATAGATAATACAAGAAACAAAATAATTGTTTCTGTTTTCCTGAAATAACGAAAACCGTTTAGTACTCTAAACGGTTTAATCCAGAACCCGGCTAATCGCTTCCACAACCCGATTTTCATCGAACGGCTTTACAATAAAGTCTTTAGCCCCTGCTTCTATGGCTTCAACCACCATTTTCTGCTGTCCCATAGCTGAACACATAATTACCTTAGCATCAGGAAACTCACTTTTAATCTCTTTGACAGCATCAAGTCCGCTCATTACCGGCATAGTGATGTCCATTGTGACCAGGTCAGGATGCAATTCACGATACAGATTTACTGCTTCTCTGCCATTTTCCCCTTCTCCGATAATTTCATGGTCTGCTTTAGTTAAAATATTGGATAAGGTAATTCTCATAAATTTTGCATCATCGACTATTAATATTCTGGCCATTGCCGGATCCTCCTTTAATACAACAAAAAACACAATCTATTATTTTGTGTAAAACTCGTATTATTAATTCGAAAGGCACATTAGGCCCGTAATAAACACAATGTTAAATATATCCGAATCAAGTAATATTTTCAATGAATTCATCATTAGAAACCGTCTGCCTTACAAATTTCAAGAATTCAAAATCCTTTAAAGCCTCCAAATATCAATGTGAAAACCATGTATACCTTTGTCATCCAATCAAAAAACAGCACAATTCCCATTACGATCATGAGATATCCCCCCGCCCGGACAATAGAACTGCTGTATTTTTTTATTAGCTTCATCTTTCCGATAAAAAAAGAAAGAACAAAGAACGGAATGGCAAAGCCAAGTATGTAAGCAATCATGTATATTAATGCAGAACCGGGATTACTTGTTGACATATAAATAACAGATCCTAAAATAGGTCCCGTGCATGGCGTCCATCCTGCAGCAAAAGCTAAACCAATGAGTGCAGAACCTATAAGTCCCCCTGGGCGGTTTTTAAACTCAAATCGCTTGTCTCTCATCAGAAAAGAAGGAGAAAAAACACCAACTATGACTAATCCAAAGAAAATAATAATGATTGCCCCTACCTGGCGTATTAAATCTTTATATAAGGTAAAAAAATTACCAAGCAAAGATGTTCCAAAACCAATCGCAAGAAAGACTATAGAAAAACCAATTAAAAAGAATAAGGTGTGCAGAAAACTCCTTTTATGAAGCATGACATTTTGCGACTTAATCTCCCCGACACTCATTCCTGTTATATAAGAGAGAAAAGCTGGGTATAAAGGCAAGCAGCAAGGAGAAATAAAGCTTAAAACTCCAGCTCCGAACGCAAGAAAAAAATTAACATCTGCCAAAATTTAGCCAACTCCTATTATTAGCAATATATTACTATTTTAACAAACGATAGTCCAAAAGATAACTAACAATTTTAAAATATAGCCTAACTAATTTTTCAATGTATAAATATTTTTATTAAAACAATTATATTTCTTATATATTTTATAATTTATCGATTAGAACCATTTGAATTAATTACCACAAAACATTATAATTGTAATAATCATACATTATTTACAATTACAATACATACTATGTCCCAAAACTTTCTTTGGGTTTCAGAAAGGAAAAACAGCTGTGAACAAAAAAGAGTTCCTTGATCTAATTGAAGAAAAAAGAACTGAGCTTATTTTCATTGTATCTAAGAATGGTTTAAATTCAAATATTACACTTAAATACAGTCAGGAACTTGACCGGCTGCTAAATCAGTATGACCAGACGTTTTTTAAAGCAAATGCAGTCTGATATTATATAGTACAGTACTTAGGATAGATCCCTGAATGCTTACAAAGTTTTATTCTTAAATAACAACGTGCCTATACATGAAATTATTCCTCTCCCTGCAAAAGTTTGCTTACTATCATTCTTATTCTTAAATAGTTTGTTTTTAATATAATTTTGCAGACTCTCTTTCAACCCTCCTTTTTATTCATTATTTCTCCTAAGTAAAGTTTTGCAATCCAAGGCTTCGTTAACATAATTTTGATTTTGTTTATCAGCGGAGGTTCGCCGCGTACGGCTCCAGCGGGGAATCAGATACAGGTTTCGACCCTCCATAGCCAATGGCCAATATGAGTTCTTAACATAAATTTTCTCATTCAGGAAAACTTATATGTAATTCTTTAATATTGGCAAGGAGTGAAAAAGTGAAAAATTTCATTGGCGGCCCCTTACTTCTTGCAGCCATAGCTATTTTCTTTTGCTTGATTGTAGCGGGCTATTTTTTCCTTATAATCGGCGGGTACCCAAAAGGATTGGTATCTGAAACAGCTTTATTTTGCGGAGTTCCAATAATAGTTTGCAGTTTATTTGGCTTTATCAGTTATAAAGAAGCTAAAAAACAAAAGAATTAGCAGTTCAACAGAATATAAACGAAATTTCTATTGCGGGAAGTAATTTACAGGTATAATTAGAAGCAAAAAATTGTTTTGATTTAAATAATGAGATAATATGTAAAAAAAAGTTTAAGGGAGCTGCATGATTCATATGCAAACTTTTGGCACCAAAGAGACGAATATTAATTATTTTAAACGCGAAGGTAGTTATGGGTTAATATTTAACAACAAAAATGAAATTGCAATTATCCGGATACAGGAAAGGTTTTTTTTACCAGGTGGCGGAATTGAAGTAAACGAAACTCCTCTTGACGCTCTCAAAAGAGAGATTATAGAGGAAACGGGCTACTCCATTATAATCGGTGAACATATTGGAAAAGCACAGCTTTATCATTATTCAACAAGGTATTCTGCACACTATTTGGCGGTTGGAGATTTCTATCTGTGTAAATTAGGAGTAAAATTATGCGATCCTATTGAAAAAGACCATATCCTTGAATGGGCAATTCCGAGCGATGCTGTAAAAGCATTAACACATGAACATCAACGCTGGGCGGTGAAAAAGGCAGCAGGTTTATGTGCTGAATGAAATATATACCTTTTATCCATTTCACTTGGACCTTTCGGCTGCCAATTCTCCTATATTCTTCAAAAATTGTAAAATATATCTTAATGCCCCACAAAACGTACCGATATATATTATAAATACCTTTGAAATGAGGATTCAGTAATGACTGTTCTTTTATTATCTGAAATGATTAAAACGCATAGAGGTAAAATGATTGAAGCAGGATTAAAATACGGATTGTCCTCTCCAGTTACTGTAAGAAAAAGCCAGGAACTTGATTACCTGCTTAATTTAAATACAAATATATCAAAGTGGAATAAACATACTTCTAATTAACAACAAATTCTCTTTCGATAATTATCTTTATTAAAATAAATTATCGATCTAGAGACTTGAACACTTCCAGTTATGAGTTTTTAGGTTTTCATTTCATAAGCACTTTTAATCCTCAGATTATAATACTTCCATTGAATGAATTTAAACAGCAAACCTCCCCTACTCTCAACTTCATTCACATTAGAAAACTTTGCATCTTGCCATATGGTAGCTGGTTTCAGGTTAGCCCGATGCTATAAACTGCTTCATCCTAAAAAATGCAGTAAGTGCTTGATAGATGCAAGAAAAAAACCGCAATTTCACTAGGATATAATCCGGGAAAGGCGGTTTTTTGCTGATGTAAAACAAACATCTAAACAAATATTATTTTGTTTGCTGCTTGTTCATAGCACTCATCATTTGATAGATTTTTTCTGGGAAGGCCATTTGCATCATCATCATTTTTAACATTTGTTCATTGATTGGCGTTAAAGGCTTTTGCTGTATCTTCTTTATCCATCCGAAACTAATTTTCTATGATGAAAAATATACCATATTTCTTGATGTTTGTCTATGATGGATTCATACTAAGGAAGAAACTTGATTTATCCTTCATCATTTAGAAATCCACTAAGAGATAGCTCTGCTTCCTTCTTAGTTACAAATCCCCTTTTCTTTTTTTGTTCGCTTCCCTGTCAATGGTTCAGTACCCATATCTCGATTATATAAAAATACTTACCTGTTTTCTTGTCTTTCTTGATACTACCTTTCACTGTTATGAACCTCCTAGATTATCCGGATGCTACTAGTTTTTTTACTAAATCCATCTTCTTCTCCTTATCAAAGAAACCTAGTAAACTACGATATTAATGTTACAGTGGATAAATTTTGTACAAATATACCTATTAGAAAATTTGAGGAATCATATTAAAACAAAGTTTCTATTCGGTAATAAGTAATAACTAGTGGAATAACTAATTCCACTCGCTTTGAATATTCTTCAAAATTACAGAAACCTTTATCTCGTATTCCCCTACAAATTTAGGAACAAGAATATATTTATTTCCAGTCTGCCTCCTTCTCAAATGAATAAGTTCATCACAGAAAACAGTCACTGTATACTCCTCTAAGCTACTATTAAAGTCCCGAGAAGGAGGAACTAAGTACTTGTGAATATCTAAATTATTGAAATTTCCCGCAATGGATTTTACTCCTATGGATGACAAACTACCTAATACAGATAATGGTACTTTTGTTGTCTTCATTTTTTTGCGATGAGCTACCTCTGCTTTTTTCAATGGAGATAATGTTAAAGATGGTTGAGCTGGTAATGGGAAATCTTCTAACGATCCTTTATAAACGGTAACAGCACTCAACAAAAATTTTGTTTGTCACTCAATCATTCAAGTTCTCTTGCGATAAAAACTTAGAAAACGATTTTACGAACAAGATTTATTATTAGCTTTTTGTTAGAAGCTTGTAAATAATCAGTGTATCCTCGTGCTAATGTTCTTCCCTTTTTAAAAAAGTATCTTTATTACCATTGAAAACCTACTTTATTATCTATGCTCGCTTTCAAAATGTTTAAACATATCCATTCTAATATCGCCTGAATACAATGGATAGTGTTTACTATGCCATATTGAAGGTTCGATAGAAGGATGTATGCATTCCATTACAACCCTTATGAATAGGGTGACACATACATGGTCGAAGATGAATTAGCCGAAGAAGTCGTTTCTTTGGCAAAAGATAGCTGGGGGAAGACGTATACCTGGCTGTAGTCCGTAAAAAGGCAAGGGGAAGTTTTTTACCCCTTGCCTTTCTAGTGCCTTATTATGACTTCATCCTTTATTTTTATTAAATCTGTATATGTTTTTGTGGACTTAAAAAGAAGAATGGTGTCAGGGTTAAGGATAGCCCGGATTGTTTCAGGGAGACCCTTTATGTTTTCAAATGAAAAAAGCTTGCCTTGCCACCCTTTTTCACGAGCCCTATTTCCAATTTCCTTGGCTTGCTCCCCAACTGTTAGAAGGACATCCACTTCCGAACTGGCAATCATGTCACCAACTTCCCTGTGATATTGGAGAGAATAATCCTCCAGCCTTTTAATATCAGCAATTAATACCGCTTTCTGTTTGCCTTTGCCAATTTTATTTAAAACATTAAGTGCTGCTTCAATGGAAAGCGGAGCCGAACTCCATGTATCATCAAGAATCGTCGACCCTTGTATTCCAGAGAGGATCTCTAAATGTTTCTCTTCATTTTTAAAATTGGCAAGATAATGAATCGCCATGGACATTTCCATTCCCAATTCAGAAACTGCAGCCAACGCAGCCAAGGCGTTATAGACTTGATGCTCACCATAACCGGGGACAAATACAGGGTAACTCCGCTTCCCTGTAATTAAGTAAAATGACATGCCATTATTTATATAACGAAGCCTTTTGGCCTGGAAGTCTACTTTGTTCTTTACTCCAAACCAGACAATCCTTCCTTTAAACTTTGTTAAATCTATTTTTCCAGTATTCTTATCGTCGGCATTCAAAAATAAGGTGCCACCTTCTGCTATTCCCTCCAGCATTTCTGCTTTCGCAGCAATATACTGTTCAAGTGTTTTGCATCCATCCAAATGATAAACACCAATATTGGTAATAATGCCAATATCCGGTTTAAAATAACGCAAATGGGTTTTCAAATCCCCAGGCACTCCCACTGCTGTCTCAAAAACTCCTACATCTGTATGACGATTCATTTTCAGCAGGTACTGAAGACTCATTAATCTGGAGTTATTGCTTCTGCGGGTTGCCTGGACATTCCTTTCATGGTGAAGAATATGGACAATCATATCTTTAGTTGTTGTTTTACCGCATGTACCTGTAATGGCGACAACTGGAGCCGATATCGACTTCCGGTAATAATCAACAAACTTCCAAAAAGCTTTTTCAATATCATTAACCGCAATGATGCTCAAGCCTTCTATGGAACTCCATTCCCCTGATAAATCAGTGGTCACTACTACACAAGGAACAAATTTTTCTAATATTTCTTTCGTCATACCAATCCGTTTCCTGTGAAATACAATTGAATGTGTGCTCCTCAATTTATCGCCTCTGTATACAGCTCCTTTTAGCAGAAGTTTCTTGTCTCCTTTTTCAAGGGTGCCGTCCACAATCGAAACTAGCTGTTTAACAGTAATCGGTTTCATAAGCTCTCCTCCGGTTGAAAACCTTTTTTCTCATGCTCAAGAGGTTCCAATTGACTCTCTGGATTGGGCAAGAAACCAATATTTAAAAGATACTGTTCCAGCAAGCTGATAAATTGCTCCATATCCCGGAAAGTTATATCTCCAATATTGGCAATCCGGAATGTGTTTTGGCCTGATATCTTTCCCGGATAAATGGTAAATCCATTTTGATATAAAAAGTCATGCATTTCATTGAAATTGTAAGAAGCGGTGACAGGCTCCGCAATGGCAGTAATTATTTTTGATTGATATTCCAGTTCGACCAATGAGGCCAAACCGAGTCGGGAAATTCCTTTCATTAAGGTCTCCCAGGTTTGTGTATATCTTTTGAACCTGTTTTCGACCCCTTCACTTTCCAGCTCGATAATAGCCTGCTTTAAAGCATAAACCACCTGAACTGGAGGGGTAAACCGCAACTGTTTTGTTTCCATAAAGTATTTATACTGCGAGTAAAGATTTAAATAAAAGCTTTTAGCTGGAATGGTTTTAGTAGCCTCTAATTCGTTTATCCTTGCAATAACAAATCCCACTCCAGCAATTCCCTGAAGATTTTTATTGGACGATGCCGCAAGATAAGATATGTTAATTTTTTTCATGTCAATCGGAATGGCGCCGTATGAACTCATGGCATCCACAATAAGCTTGATTCCATGTTCGCTGCAAAGCTTTCCTATAGCATCAATATCATTTAACAACCCTGTTGTTGTCTCATTATGGACAACAGCCAGGTGAGTGAAAGGATCGGGAGAATTTATAATGATTTGCTCCAGTTTAGAGAGATCCAAGGCCAAATGGGCACTGCTATGGAACTCGATGTACTTGAGCCGGTATACACCGGCAATCTCACACATTCTCTTGCCATATGCTCCATTATTGATTATCAAAATAGTTCCTTCTCCAACCACCGAGGATAAAATTGATTCCACTGCTGCCGTTCCGGATCCTCCAAAAAGGACAGTGGTATAATCGCTGCTATTTCCCACAAAACCAGTCAACTTTTCTGAAATAAACTCCATTACTTCCCCAAATTCAGTTTCTCTTGGGCAAATGTCGGGAACTACCTGGGCTAACTTAACTGTATCGGTTGTAGTTGCAGGTCCGGGGTTGAGCAGAATGTTTCTTTTCACTTTATTCATCCAGAAACACCTTCAATCTCTCTTTTACTTCATGAGGTTTTATTTTCGGCCGTCCGAGATTTTTTTTGGATCCTTTTGCAATTTGAATATATAAAAAAGTAAGTCCCTTTTCCCTTTTCCAGTCCATAATCCATGCTTTCAATTCTGAAAGATTATGAACATACACGGCTTTCGAATAGCCCGACGCTGCTGCCATTTCTACAAAGTTAACATTATGGGAGACTGTGCTCTGTCCACCGGTGGAATCATGAGATTGGTTATCGAGTATTATATGGAGCATATTGTCCTGAGCATAATATCCATTTGTAGCCAGGCTCCCCATTCTCATTAAAAGGGCACCGTCCCCTTCTATAACAATGATATCCTTCTCTTTCTTGACCCTTGCCAGGCCAAGGCCCAAAGAATTGGCACAGCCCATTGAACCAACCATATACAAATTATTACGGGCATCCTCAACTTCATAAAGCTCCCGTCCAGTCTTTCCCGTGGAAGCAATCTGTACCGTATCCTGATCTTTGAGTGAATTGATCACAGCTAACGCCTCAATCCGGGCGGGAACCTGGTCTTCTTTCGATTTTACAACTTTTAACATATTTTGATGGGAACAAGGTTCCTGTTTCTTAAGCAGCTCCTCTGCAAATGTATTTTTCTTCACAACAAAAAAGAATGTTTTATTGGATTCCACCATAAAATTTGCCCGCTCAAGCTGCCTTCTTGATTCTTCAAAATTTGGGGATAAATACTCCCATTCGATCTCCATTAAATCAAGCATACTGGGTGAAATTTTCCCCATCAGTTCATGCTGTGGTTCATCCGGCAAACCGGGTTCTCCTCTCAAGCTGACAAATCCGAGAACTGGCAATCTGAAAGGGTAATTAAGAGAAGTCAATGGTGATACGGCATTCGCCAATCCTGAATTTTGCATAAGAACCACGGATTTCTGCCCGCCAAGAAAAGCACCCGAAGCGATAGCTACAGCATCCCCTTCATTAGCAGCTCCAACATAATCACATTCATTAATGGCAAAATTGATTAACGGTTTTAGAAAAGAACATGGCACTCCCGTGAAAAAACTGAATCCCAGCTTTCTTAATTCTTCTCCAAACCTATGGGTGTCAAGCAAATCAACCACCTGCTTTATTTAATTTAGAAGGGTATACCGGTCAATCCATGAATCTTTAATGTAATGTACGTAAACCGGGTGAGACGAGCTTATTTGCTTAAAAAGATATGTTAAATCCATCTTCTTAAAATCAGCTTGTTGTGATAGTTCTTCCAGAGCCTCACTTACAATCGCTGCACCTTTTTTCGTCACTCGCCAAAGCCCGATGAATTTTCCATGAATGTCATCCTTTTTTAAATCCCCTGACATGTTAAGTAGCCGGCTGTTTTGAGAAAAATAGTTTTTGGAATAGGGCTGATCTGTAAGTAAGTATATGGATTGGGGAGAATAAAAGTCGGCATTGGCATCTGCAATAATAAGAATGTCTGACAGGTCGGTGAGAAGATTTTGGAGGATGTGATGTTTAAAAATGATATCTCCATAGCTTATTATTGTATTTTCCATAACATGTTCTTTTGCAAGATAAAGAGAATGGAGTTCATTGGTTTCCTCTCCTGGTTCTTTGGAAATCACCGAGATGCCAAAAGTACCAGAGTCTTTATCGGGCAAATCTCCGACAACAGAAATATCTTTAATTCCAAATTCATTAAACACATTAACCTGCATAGACAGAAAAGACTTCCCTCCCACATCAGAAATATGGTTAGGCAGAGGAACAAAATCACTGTCTCTCCTTGGTAAAATAATGGCGTTTGCATTCTTAATTGATTTGGGGAGATATTTTTTTTCGGCTTCCTTTAATTCTTCTGCACCCTGCAGCCTGAACACTTCATTGACTGTAACAATTTCACGTTCTACATTTATGAGGCTTTGATCCTGGAAAATAGTTCTTGTTGTGTTCTGCATGGATTTTATTGATGAGCGTAAATTGTGGTTTGCCCAAATAATAAGGCTTATACCTAGTTCTCTAAACTTTTCGGTTGGTGTCTTGT
Organism: Bacillus sp. OV322; assembly: GCF_900112495.1. Lineage (GTDB taxonomy): Bacteria > Bacillota > Bacilli > Bacillales > DSM-1321 > Peribacillus. The sequence continues at coordinate 877,957 of NZ_FOMA01000001.1, read as the reverse complement.
AGTATTTGGTAGGAACTATCACTACAGGCAGGCGGTTCCCCCATTCTTTTACAAAAGCTTCAATTTCAGAACTGTCGGCTCTCTTGCTGTGCATAAGAATGGCATCTGTCCCCGCCTGTCGGTATGCCTCAGCACGTCGAAGAGCCTCTTTAAGGCCCCATCCCGCAATGAAAGCCTCCACCCGTGATACTACAACAAAATCATCTTTAGTCTGAGTATCTTTCATCGCTTTGATTTTTCCGCAAAATTCATCAATATCAGCGAGTGGCTGGGCCTCCCCTCCGATAAAGGAATTGGTTTTTGGGAAAAGTTTGTCTTCAATACATACACCGGCAATATTCCGGGATTCCAATTTTTTAACAAGGCGCCGGGCATTATTGAAGTTTCCGTATCCGGTATCTCCATCAAGCAAAATAGGAATAGAGCTGGCATCACTCATAAATTCCAATACATCCAGCACTTGTGTCCAGGAAGCTTCATTATTATCCCTTACACCCAATGCGGCGGAAATAGAGAGCCCGCTCGCCCAAATGCCTTTAAAACCAGCCTCTTCAACAATTTTGGCTGCCAGGCCGCTATGAGCTTCCATAATAAATTCTAAAGAATCAGAATGGATTAATTTACGTAATTGAGCAGTTTTTCTCATCATTCATTCCTTTCTAACCATTTTTCTATTGTATTTACAGTTAGTAAACCACTGTCATCAAAGGAGATGGCATGGCATATCAAGGTGAAAATCGGTATTCCTTGATTCAGTATGAATTATTATATACAGCCACCGTTGTCCTTGTTAAAGGCAAGTGTATAAATGTCCAGTAAACGCCTGTAAACTCTGCCTATCAAGACCTTCCGAGTATCCATTTGCGTCTCATTACCTTGGTCAAATGGCATAACAGAAGGAACCATAAACAAGTTGAAAAATATCAAAAGAATGATGTACGGACGTGCAGGGATAAAGGTATTATTAAATCGTTTGCGTTTCAGCTTGTAAAAGAATATGAACATAATTTTTTTCACCTGAAGATGACAAATAACTAATGTTAAGACAATATGGTCGAACTTCATTGGACAAAACAAATGGTGAGTACAAGTTCTTAGAATTAGAAAAATCTCCAGCATATGTTGTATTCGATACTAAAAATATTGTGTACAAAACTTACAGTGAGAAAGAATTGATTAAGTTTTTAAAAGAGAACGACCCAAATCAGTAAGCAATGTTTTGTCTTATATAACAAACTGGAGTTTAGTTATAGAAAAAGTCATATCATTGATATGACTTTTTGTTTATACCTCTCGCAAATAATTAACTGTAATGGCATTAACAATGTTCATATAAATTGCCGGTCGCTTTAGAAATGTGGCCGTTTTTATTATTTTTCTAAGTTTTTTACGACTGTTTGAAATTTAGCGAGAAATTTTCTTACGTTTTTAGTATTAATGGTATATGTGAGGACAAAGCAGAACGGAGGAACAGCAATATGAGCTTTTTAGAAGGAATATAACGCATTGATGAACTTGACGGATATGGAACAAGCTCAACTGAAGATTACGTACTTCTTACGTTAATTCTCGTAACTCTGGATCACCCAAATTTAAACGGAGCTATTTTTACTAAGGACGAAGTTATAAAGGCAAAGGACACTATTATCGGAACACCGCTGATTGTAATAACGGATTTATTAGGATCGCCGACAAACCACTCTGACAGCTTCCCTAAGCTCGATAAAGAAGCGTTAATAGTTGGACATCATACAGCTTCTAGGATTATCCAAAATGACGGTAAAGAACACTTGGAAGTTACTGCAAAGTTATATAAGTCCCGCTATCCGGAGTTAGTTGCTTCTCTTCATGAAATGCATTTAAGCGGACAGTTATTTTGTTCTATGGAATGTTCTTATAATTCTGAAGAGCAAACGATTAACGGAAGGATATTAAAAGGAATAAAATTCATCGGTAACGCGCTAGTCGGGGAACCAGCCGGCCAATATTCTAAATCGTTATCTTGGGAAGTTGCTAAAAAATCAAATACAGAATTGAATTTGCCGGAAGTAGCTTCGAATTATGAAATTAACTACCTTGAAGGTATTGAAAACTTGAACTAATACGAGGAGGCAAAAGGATTATGAAAAATTGGTTAGAAGGCATTGAGCAGCAAGACAACGATAAGGAACTTGTTTCTAATAATGATGATCTAAAGTGGTTAGCAGCCGAAAATGAAACATCTATTAATTACCTTGAAGGCATCAAAAAACTAGAAACCGCAGATATACGACTGTTAAAACAGTTCAACGATAAAGGTATATTAGAAATACTCAAGAAGAAAGCATCAAATAAACAATTATTGCAACCAGAATTGAACATTTTAAAAGAGTTTCGACAAATTTTCCCTGATATGACTATTGAAGAATGAAAAGGAAGGTAAATAATATGTTTATTAACGAAGAAAAGGCCTTAACGGATGAACAAATTGTAAAAGAATTCTCTGAACTTGTGAAGGAACACGGAGAGGTTGAATTCAATAAAGATGACCTACTTCTTTCTGATCGTAGTGTTATAAATTTTACTTACCGCCGATTTAGTGGAAGAAAGCTATTTAAGATATTAGACAGTTTTGAAAATGAAATGTACCTTGAAAAAGAAAATATGAATGTTAAAAGAAACGGCAGCTTTATGATCTACGCTTATGCTTCTGGTAAGAAACAGACTGAATTAAATATTATCAAGCAATTTATTGAATTAGTGAAGCAGAATAAGAAGATTACGCTTAACCCTTCACATCCTAGTTCGTCTCCTTTAGTCGCTAACCTGATGCAGGAAAACAACTTATCTGATATTGATCTTGGATTTCTGCTTAACGAATATAACGAGTTAATAAGAGAAGACATTTTGCTTATTGAACGTGAAAACATTCGAGGATATTCTACTTTATAAGTGCTGAAGGTGTCCTTTTTTAAGGACATCTTTTTATTTTGTTTTTAACTTTAAATACGAATATCCTTTTTGTGTATTCACCCATATTAACAGGGCAGGATAGTTGAACAAGAAGGGGAAAAGACTTTTCTAATCGAAATTATGAAGTTGGAGAGATACTTTTGTAATTTGATAAATAAGATTATTTATTACAGGTATCTTGGAGGAGAATTGATGAAACGATTAAACATGGTATTATTATTAGTTGGCTTGATTGTTGGAGGATTCATTTTAAATAGCCAGAAGGGAACACTCACCTTACACGATCCAAAAATGGCGGCTGCCATACAAACCATCACCCGCGAAAAAGTAAGCGTGCTTCAAACGAACAAACTTGGTGACAAATCAGCGATCGCCTTCTTTAGCGTCAAAAGTGAAAAATATGGAGAGATGTATGGATTTGCATTGCTAGAGAAAAAATGGAACGGGAAGTATAGGATTCCGCCTATCTCAGAAAAAAAAGATTGGATGGTACAGTGGGGGACAAATGATCTGACAGCAAGTGTCATCGAAACAAAAGATGGATTACGTGAAATCCTATACGGAAAACGAATCAATGATTTATACGGGAATGTACCCATTGCAAGCGTCGTGTTACAAGCACAACAATTTTCCGTCACCAAACAAAAACATGTTACATCACACATCAAAATAACCGTTTCCGTACCAAAGAACAAAGACGTTTTCTTCATCGCTAAACCAGTCCCAAAAGACCTGTCACTACCATACTACAAAGGCGACAGAGCCAATCAAATGGGTTTAACGTTTAAGTTATTCGATGAAAGCGGTAAAGAAATCAATGTTAGGTAAGAACTGATTTAGTTCTACCTTGTTTGATCAATAAATGGAGGTAGGAAATTTAAAGTGATTTAACTTCTTCAACTAAAGGGTGCGTTAGCTGAAGATATGAGCTGTCTATAAGGCAGCCTTTTCTTTATGGAACTATCGGGGCAGGATTGTTGAAAGGAAATAAGCAGAAAAAGGCGGTAAGTTTTATGGAGATAAAGACTGATCGATGTACTGTACGTCGATTTGAAAAAGAAGATCTTGACGATTTTATACAATATAGAAATGATGAAAACTGGATGCAATTTCAAGGTTTCAAAGGATTGACCAAGCAAATGTATGCTAAAGAATTACTTAGCGAACCCTCTTTTTTAAAAGGTGTTCAACTTGCTATAATCAACAATACAACTAATCGATTGATTGGTGATATTTATTTAAAAAGGGAAAATTACACGTTTTGGATTGGATACACTATAAGTCCTTTTCACGCTAAGCAAGGCTATGCATATGAAGTACTTGTCGCAATTATAGCCTGGCTCAAGCAAAAAGGTTGTATCAGAATAAATGCGGGTGTTTCACCTGAAAATCTTGCTTCAATCAACTTACTTAAAAAACTTAAATTTACTTTTCTTTCTTCAGATGATGGAGAACATATATATATATTGGATTTGTAAAAGATATGAAGTAATTTTCAATATCAATTCGCTTAAAAGAAAATAATAATATGTATAAAAAGATCTATCTTGTGAAGTGATTTACTTAAACTATCGGGTGCGTTAGTTCATTAAGGGTGAACTAGAGAAGACCACTTATAGGTGGTCTTATTTATTTGCTCGAAAATCAACATTAATCTTTAACAAGCCTTAAAAAAAATTCCGCAACTGATAAGCCGCCAGTGATTAAAGTGTTAACCTTGCTTGCTCCCTCCTTTCATTCCATTCTGGTAAAGGCATCTAGAGAGCATTTGTAACGAGTTATTAAATCGAATTATCGATTGCCTTCACCACATAGAAGTAGCAAGGAACGTGTTATCATTTGCCGGCCTTTTCGGAATACCAAGTTGCAGATCAGCCGCTACTCGCTGCGAGACTTTCATCCCCTTACAACCATAAATAATTAATCCTTATCTTTCGAAAGTTTTTGCTTGACTTTGTGTTTCAAAAGGTTTTTATCTTTTGGTTGAGGTGTATGGAAAACGGCTTGGTGCAAAATTGTTGCCTACAATCGAAAGTAAAAAATACAATCAATCGTAGGCAAGCGACACTTTTGTATATCGGGTTATGGTATCCGTATTGTATAGCCCCTATTTATCGGTAGATATTCTCTACAACAAGCCTACTGTTTCAATCATCCCTGACAGTTTCCCTAACGGACTTATAGCTTGTCTTGCTCGCATATCTGCGAATGACCTTCCTTCGATCGGCACTTAATGGCAGCCTTCTCCATTCGTGTACAAACAGAAATAGGGAACTGTTTATTGTACACTATCTCCATTTTTAAGCGTTGGCTGGATCAATACCTGACGTAATTTATTTACATGTGCTTAACGGCTGCTCACATGAGGATTTCTAAAAAAAGGCAATACTAAAGACACCTTGCAATATCAAATTTTTTTCGATACTATAAGGGTTGGGAAATTCCATATTTAGTTATGGGATTCAGGTAGTTTTTGAGGTCAAAGGTATTGTGAGTACCTTGGCCTCTTTTATTTGTTTATTTTTCTTGTAACTGTAAAAACTCTCTTATTTCCACATTTTTTAGACCTAGTTGTTTGGTTTCGAGCAATAGCTCAACCCATTCAGTATCTAGGCTTATCCTTAGGTTAATTCCTCTCTCTTATATTCATCAATGGACTAGAAGGCATTGCGGTAAATATCGCTGAGTAGTGCTTATTTCAGAGTGGCCAAGAAGTTTAGATAAAGTGAAAATATCTATTCCATTTAAAATGCACTGGACACTAAAGAAATGTCTATAACTATGCGGAGAGACTCGTTTCCCCTCAATATCCGCACGCTGACCCGCTTTTTTTATAATGTTATCTAATCCCACATGCGATATTTGCGAACCCTTATAGGATAAAAAATAATGATTAGACGTTTCCTTTTGATTAAAATTCGCTTTCTTTATACGCTCGTATTTAATAAGGATTCTTTTCAATGCAGGGCTTATAAATATCAATCTCTCTTTGTTGCCTTTTCCGTTTACTAATATGGTGGTTTCTTTTACATTCTTAGTCAAGAATCCCCTTAATTCCATTGCCCTAAGGCCACAATCAGCAAGCATAGCGATAATTGATTTGTTTCTTGCTTCAATATAATTCTTATATGAAAAAGCATTAATCATGGAATTTACTTCTTTAGTGGTAAATCCTTTTAATATCTTCTTCGGAATTTTAGGAGTATCCACTTTTTTCATTAAGTTTTCTTTCAGATAATCTTTCTTTACAGACTAATTGAAAAATGCCGAAATCAGTTTATACATAGAAACAATACTCTGAGGTTGAAGACCTGATTTTTGTTTTAGTCGGAAATAGGCTTTTAAATCATGTACAGAAACACTCTCCAATTCAGTAATAGCCCTCTTCTCCGACAAATAGGTATTGAAATGTCTTAGCTCCTGTCGCTTATTGATCATTGTCTTATCAGTAAAACCTTTTGCTTGGCAATAGTAGAAATATTCTTCGATAACATCCTCTATAAACACAAAAAAAGACCACCTTCTCTGGTTAATTTTTCACCAGAAAAAGTGGTCTTATAGTGTCAAAAAGAATGATAAACCATTCTCAATAAAAAATCGTGAAGAAAGATTAACCAAAGTCATAATTTCACCCTGTTAATCCCTGCTTACATTCAGATAAATGAATACGGCAAACCTAGTAATATCAAGGGTTCAACCTTAATTTTATTTTGTTTGCTGCTTGTTCATAGCACTCATCATTTGATTGATTTTTTTCTGGGAAGGTTTCATACCCATTTGCATCATCATCATTTTTAACATTTGTTCATTGATTGGCGGATTTTTCTTTAATATCAAGGGTTTAAGCCACTTGTAAAAGATAAATTCAACCATATCTTTCATCTTAATCCGAATCACTTATTCTATTATGAAAAACATACCTTATTTCGCCTTAAATGTCTATATAAAGTGACATACTTTTCTAAAAAGTGGTTTATCCTTCGCTGGAAAATTTGCTATGATTTTTGGTTAGTATTTCACACGTAAAAATCCTGTTTCACTGAAGATTTATGGAATATAAGAAAAAAGGAGAGTAATCATGATCGGCTCTCCTTTTTTACTATTCATATGGGTAGTCAGAAATGGCGACTCCTACTCGGATCGTTCAAGTTTAGATGGCTTTCGTTGTCCATGATTCTACGTCCCAAATATCTGTTACCACGTCTTGGTAAAAATCAGGTTCATGAGAGATAAGGACCACGCTTCCCTTATACGATTTCAAAGCTCGTTTTAGCTCAGCTTTTGCATCTTTATCCAAATGGTTGGTTGGCTCATCAAAAACAAGGATATTGCTTTCTTGGTTAAGGAGCTTACATAACCGGACTTTCGCTTGCTCTCCACCACTTAATACGGATATTTTACTTTCAATATGTTTTCTAGTTAACCCACATCTCGCAAGAGCAGCGCGTACCTGTCCTTGACTTAACTGAGGAAACGTATTCGATATTTCTTCGATGCACGTGTTTTGATTTTCCGTTTTCACTTCTTGTTCAAAATACCCAATATACTGATGTTCACCGCGTTCAAGTGAACCAGAAAGAGATCTTATTTCTCCGAGCATGCTTCGAAGGAGTGTAGTCTTACCAATCCCATTCGCTCCAACTAATGCCACTTTTTGTCCACGCTCTATATAAAGATTTAACGGCTTTGATAGTGGCTCATCGTACCCAATGACAAATTCTTTCGTCTCTACAATTAATTTACCTGAGGTTCTTGCTTCTTTAAAGTTGAAATCAGGTTTTGGTCGTTCCTGTGCTATTTCAATAACATCCATTTTATCGAGTTTTTTCTGTCTCGACATGGCAAGGCTGCTGGTAGATGCCCTTGCCTTATTACGGGCTACAAAATCTTTTAAACTAGCAATTTCTGATTGTTGTCTCTTAAAGGCAGCTTCAACTTGTATTTTTTTAGCTTCATAGGCAATAAGGAAATGGTTGTAATCACCCACGTAGCGATTTAATTTCTGATTTTCTAAATGGTAGATCACATTTGCAACGCTATTAAGAAATGGAATATCATGAGAAATTAATAAAAAAGCATTATCGTATTCTTGCAGGTAACGTCTTAACCACTCAATGTGTTGTTCGTCTAAATAGTTTGTAGGCTCATCTAAAAGAAGAATATCTGGTTTCTCAAGTAAAAGCTTGGCTAATAAAACCTTCGTTCTTTGCCCACCGCTTAAATCATGAACATCTTTTTCTAATCCTATACCATCAAGTCCAAGACCACGTGCCACTTCTTCTACCTTAGAATCAATAATATAGAAATCATTATTTGTTAATATGTCTTGTAATGTACCAACTTCCTCTAACAACTTTTCCATTTCTTCAGGTGTAACGTCTGAAATCTTTTCATAAATGGTATTAATATTCGTTTCAACGTCAAAGAGATATTGAAAAGCCGTTTTTAATACGTCACGGATTGACATTCCCTTTTGTAAAACCGTATGTTGATCAAGATAACCGACTCGTTGATGCTTTGACCACTCTATTTTTCCATCGTCAGGCAGAAGTTGCCCTGTAATGATATTCATAAACGTCGATTTACCTTCGCCGTTTGCCCCAATTAAAGCTATATGTTCACCTTTTAACAAGCGGAAGGAAACATTATCAAAGATCGTACGATCGCCAAATCCGTGGTTTAGGTCTGTAACCGTTAATACACTCATATATTTAACCTCATTTAAATTTCATTTTATTTTGTTTCGTTTAGTTTAGGAAATAATTATAAAATCGTTCATCTGATTGTTATAGTTCAATATTAAACTATTCCATTTTCTGTGTTATAATTCAATATTTAACTATAACACAGAAAATGGAATAGTTGAAAGGAATAAATTTGGAAACAAAGGGACGGTTCTCTTGTTTTCCCACCCAATGCTTCTTGACTCCAAAGAAATGCAGCATTAGGATCATTTCTTCCACTTCATGAATGCTATATTGTTGAACTCCCCCGCCTTAAAGGATATTCTTCATAAAAGATATATTTATCTCTTCTATTTTTCCTTTTTCATTCCTGCAGTTTTCACTGTATAATAATCTTGTTAAATCCTTCAAAGGAGAATTCATATGAATCAGAAAGAATTGGAAGAAAAAATAATCGAAAACTACCAAGGTCAAGAAAAGATGATGATTCTCGTCTTTGCGCAGTGGTGCATCAATCATGATCTCGAACCTGAAGAAATCTATCTACGTGCCTATCCCAACCAAAGCGCGAACCCGGCATTGAGAGAAGCTATCGAATTAACCGTACCAAAAGATGAAGCCGGTGAAGTATCGGATGAAACTATTCTAGGAGTATTATCCTTATTTGGAAATGACGACCTTGTTTTTGTCGTGACAGAGGAAATACAAAAGAGGAAAAAATAAAGATAAAGACGAAATACGTTGTTTCAATTTATATTATAACTCAACTTTCGCACCTATAAAGCTATGGTGAGTTTAAGCGTAAACGTCAAGAAGCCCCCAAATATTACATGGGAGGTGTATTTCGCGACTATGTTTTGTTTGCTTCAATTTTTATCGGTACTCTGCATGCAGAGGGTAAACTAGATGACCACGGCAAGACTTTATCTATTTCTTTTTTTTGTTAGATCCGTATTTGGCAGCGTTTCAAAACAAATAGCGAAGATAATGATAGGGACTCAAATCGTTCTCTTTTGCCGTTTCAACCACACTATACATGACGGCACTCCCTCTAGCACCTCGCGGTGTATTAGAAAACATCCAATTTTTTCTCCCAATCACAAACGGTTTAATGGAACGTTCACTTCTGTTGTTGTCGATTTCTAAATGTCCGTCCAATAAAAAAGCTTCAAGATCATTCCATTGATTCAAACAATAAATGATGGCTTTTCCTAGCGCGCTTTTTGGTAGAACGAGATCTTTTTGTTCATAAAGCCATGCTGAAAACAGGTCCAGAATGGACCTGCTTTTTTCCAGTCGCTGCTCATATCGTTCTGTAGGGTCGACATGTTTTAGCTTTCTTTCGATAGAATAGAGTTGATTACAGAAATACAACCCTTCATTCGCCTTCACCTTTTTACCCTCCTGTGAATCAGGTAAAGCCTTTAAGGCTTCATTAAACTTACGTCTGGCATGCGCCCAACATCCCACAAGGGTGACATCCGGTACTTGATTGTAACCACAATATCCATCCACTTGTAAATAACCTTGATAACCCGTTAAAAAACGTTTCGGGTGTTCGCCTGCTCTTGGATAGGCTACACTAAGTTGGACAGAAAAATTAAGGTCAAGTAGACTACAGATACTTAACTAGAGGAGAATCTACTATGACTAAAAAAGAACGCCGGACCTTTATCTTATCGGTTACTGACAGTAAAAGTATTCTTTCTCTAAATGCGCCACGCTCCTCAATTTCAATTGTCTTGTTTTCTCAATTACATCTTTCTTTATACCCTTAGTATCACCTATGGCATATAAAACTTCTATGACATCAGAAATCTCCCCAGCAATTTCCTTGGGTTTTGCATTATAAAGTTCTTGTATTTCTTCTTAAAGTTTTTCATTTAGCCTTTCAATATATTCAGTTTCCTCCAAGAACTTAATTTCATATGTTTTACCCGTGTTGTGAATTACAACAGGTATTTTTTCATATTCAATCCTAAACGAATAGAAAGAGTAGTGGAAACCCTACTTTTTTTCTATATTTAAAAGCAGACCTTTGAGGTCTGTTTTTTCTTTTGTTCAAAATAACGCATTTGGACTTTCATCCAATAATCGACATTTCCCCTTTGTTTTTACCTTAAACATGGTATAGAATGAGTAGTAGAGATAGGCTCAGGTCAGTATGATGTAGAGGTTAATGGTCAGGTAAGATACTTAGATATAGATGATATACAGGAGGTAGCTGAGTAATCAGCTCCTCTTTTTTATTTTCTCTGAAAAATAGGTCTAATCAAGGCGAAAATGGGACTTTTATAGTATTATCTGATAATTACTTCCATTTTAATATTTTACATGTGATGCAGTATCCTGTATCTCAATACCATAGCAGATAAGGAGAGTGTAACCCATGAAACTGAAAGTAGTTAAAATTGTGTCAGCTTTTGCCTTATGTCTAGCCATCTTAGGAGCATCTGTAGCAGTCAAACCTGAGAAAGCCTCCGCTTGTTACCCAGCCTATAAGTGCTATACTTAACATGTGCCGACTAAGTATACTCTGGTCTATCAGTCAAAGGATAGGAGGTCAGGCATTATTATGAGTGGTGTCCTGATTACAGGAGCAGGTTTTATTAATAAGCCTTTATCTTTCTTATCAGCTATTGTAGGTACAGGGTATGCTTGGAAAGAGACCTATAAGAGTTATCTATCCTTTAAAACATATATGAAAAAATCAGACAAAAGAGGCTATCAGTTTAAGGTCAAAACAGTATATTATAAAGATACAAAGTTTAGAGGAAAGACATTGACCAAGTATAATTATGAAAACTAAAGGAGGATAATGTATGTCTAAGTATTATCTCATTCATGTTTTAATTGTGCTGTTGTTCGGAGGTTGCTTAGTTTATGGTCTAACCGTAAGGAATCAAACAGGGTTTACAGTTACTGCTATTGGAGCAGTTGTAGCCATTATCCTGATGATAATTAATAAGAAACCATCCAAGAAAGATAATGGGGCAATAGGATAATCTGCTAAGAGGGCTGAGGAATCAGCTCTTTTTTTTATTGTCACAGTTTCTGATCCTATTCTAAAACAAGGTGGGTTCAGGGGAAATGAGCGAATTCTTAAATACAGCAGAGAATATCTCCGTTTATGGTTTTGCAGCATCTGACTTGAATAAAGCATTACAGAACAATGAGTTTGCTCTTCATTACCAGCCTCAAGTTTCCGCTAAGACAGGTGCAATGGTTGGTTTTGAAGCTCTTATACGTTGGAATCATCCAATGTTCGGCTTGATTGCACCGGGCGATTTCATTCCTCTCGCAGAAGAATCTGGATTTATTCTTCAAATGGGGGATTGGGTAGTAAAAACCGCTTGTGAGCAAATCAAACAATGGCATCTACGATTCGGAAAAGGTTTAAAAGTAGCGGTAAACCTCTCCATTAAGCAATTTTCAGACCAGCTATTGGTTGAGAATATAAAAAATGCATTGGAAAACACAGGTTTAGATCCCCATTACCTAGAACTTGAATTAACTGAAAGTGTCACCGGTAATATGGAATTAATTATGAATACGGTGAAAAAACTGAAAGCGTTAGGAGTGGGAATCTCTATTGATGATTTCGGAAGAGGATACAGCTCCTTATATTTTTTAAAAGAATTAGAGATTGATAAACTGAAGTTGGATCGAAGCTTCATTATTGATATTCATAAGAAAAAGGATCAAACGATTGTACAATCCATGTTGCTAATGGCGAAAGGCTTAAAACTGGAAGTCGTTGCAGAAGGCATAGAGACAAAGGAACAAATGGAGATTTTCGCAAAAGAATGCGATTATTTACAAGGTTTTTACATCTGTAAACCACTACCGAAAAGGGAAATAGAGAAATTATTGAGGAAAAGAGTAAGAGCCTCTTAACCCTTTTCGGGGTGAAATCATCACCAGTTGTTTAAGTAAAGCACCCTATAGTTTAAGCAGGACACAATCTTACTTATGTAACTTGAATCCTTACTGTCGTAAATTTCTTGTGATTCACTAATTGATTAATTTACTTAGTTCGAATACCCAAATATATTTGTAAAATTAGCTTGTAATACAGCAGTTCAATATTAAAAAAAGACCACTTTTTGTGGTCATTTATTTTTTACATGTTCCTTTACTTTCTCAACATCATTAATGCTTTGTGCTTTTAATCCCTGCTGTTGCTTCAATCTGACATACGCTTTTAAGTCATGAATTGTAATAGATTCTAATTCTGTAATAGCTCTCTTATCCTTCAAATAAATCTTCAACTGCTTATACTCTTGGCGTTTATTTTTCATCGTCTTTTCTGTGTATCCTTTAGCTTGGCAGTGATACATATACTCTTCTAAAACATCCTCAAATAACACAAAAAAACCACCCTTCATTGGTTTAGTTTCCAATAGAAAAAGTGGTTTCGGATTAGTTTGATGAAAGATAAAGCAATTATAGTTGAAAGTTCCGATGAAAAATTCACTCTACATCGTATTCTTAGAAAAGCTTGACCTATAATTGCCTTCAATCAAGTGATAAACCCTTGATATATCAGGATTTATTTTGTTTGCTGCTTGTTCATAGCACTCATCATTTGATTGATTTTTTTCTGGGAAGGTTTCATACCCATTTGCATCATCATCATTTTTAACATTTGTTCATTGATTGGCGGATTTTTCTTTAAGTAGTCCATCATGTATTTCCGAGCTATGAAAAATCCTAATGCTATTCCGACGATTAATGCCAGAACACCAACTAGAATGTATACCCACATACTATTTCCTCCTTCATGTTGTCTATCATACAGTGTACTAGACCAAGGAATATTATACAATACTCCGAAGTAGAAAGTCCTCTATTTAGACAAATTTTCTCTCTTTTATCGGTTTTAGCCAGCCATATCGATTGTTATCGAAATCAAGCGCAAGAAAATTGGAATCACATTTTCTAATGCATTCAAAAAATGCAGTTTCAGCTTCAAAATTGCCGTCTGCTTTTAAAGCCAAATAATCGACATGGATGATTAGAGCTGCTTTACTGAATCCTCTTGTATTATCTAAGAGATAAACACCATTCTGACTCGTTATATTATTTTTTTTTGTAGTTTTATTCTTTATTTCTGACTGCAGCTGTTTTTCTGGTATCGTTTTTGTTACATATTCGATTTGCTTTTGCAAAATACTCTTCTTCTCACCAGAGGCATTAGTATACTCCAAAAACAAATTGAAAAACATCTTCTCTCTGCCATAAAAATGATAGGCAAATTCATCTTCTATAAGATATATCCGATAATTTCTCAATACAACGCCTCCCAACAGCCTTTTTCTTATTATATCTGCTATTATCGGAAAGAAATGTTGTTATATGGTAAAAAAATTAAATGATTTTGTCGAAAACATAATTCATTCACTATTGAGAGGTTTTTTATCAATTACTTAACACTAATAAATTGGAAACAGACTTATCTTGGGGCTTCTTAAAGGTAACTCACTCGAAATTCCAAAAATTTAAAAAAGAGAATACATATTTTATGCATTCTCTTTTTTCAAGCAGCAATGTTTAATGCAGATTTTTTTTCATGCTTTTAATTTCTTTAATTTTATCGGGCGTGACATCATTGCCCTCTGGATCTATCACTGTCACGTTTTCAAGGGTATCGGACATTGATTTTCTAAAAGTCTGAAGGTATTCACTTCGAAGCTTAGATTGCTCTTTCGCTTCCTCATTTGTTAAGCCTTCTGCTTTTGACTTCTTTGACAATTCATTAATACGGGCGATTTTTTCTTTCGACAGCATCGTCTCGCTCCTTCTTTTTTCTTTTTCTGATACTGTCATGTTATATAAAATCATCGAAAAAAACAAGTTCTATGACTGACTTTCTACCCCTTTTTGATGCTCAAGATAACGGCGGTGGACCGTTGCTTTAGAAACCTTATAGCCAAATCCTCTTAAAGTTGCTGAAATCTCTTCAAAGGTCAGCCCATTCATCCTTAAGCGAACAATCTCTTCAACCGGAACTTCCTTTTTCTCTCTGCCGGCAGGATTACCATGGTTTTTCAGGTTTTTTTCTGGCCGGAATCCTTGTTCGACTGCCCGGAGCATGCCTCTTTTGATTTTTAGATTATGAAGTTTTCTTTGATACTCTTCAACAATGCCGACAATTTCTATTAACATGGCATCAGAATCCGATAATTCAATTTCTCCTTCATGTGAAAGCGTGTAAATAGTAATCCCCTCTTTGATAAGCACATGAAAAAGAGCTATCTTTGCATTTCCCCGGCCAAGCCTTGTTTCATCCTGTATCAGTAAGGCATTCGCTTTCTTATCTTTAATTAAATCAAGAATTTCAAATATTCCGTCTCTATTGAGCTCATATCCGCTCGCTTGTTCTTTGATAGTGGCACAAACTTCGAAATTTAATTTTTCGGCAAGCTTTAATAATTCTTCTTCCTGCCTGGCAAGAGATGTTTCCTGTGAGGATTTTTCAGTGCTGACTCGGCAGTATATCATTGCATTCATTTTTTCCCAACCTTTTTTATTGTTCACTTGCCAGGTTACTGACAAGTTCTCCTTTAGTTACTGGAATAATGAGATTGTCCCCCGGTTTAAGGGTGCTGGAGTATATATCATTATGTTTTTCTATCCAATCAATGAATTCAACTTTTGTCAAATCTTCTGTTTTATATTGATCAGCTATCTTCCATAGCGTGTCACCCGATTGCACAGTTACTGATTGATAGGATTGTTTGCCATCATTATTAAGATTCATAGAATAAATTAAAGAAAGAACAAAAACTAAACCTGCTAATAATAAAGTATAAGAATGCTTTTTGACTAGGCTTCTCATAACAATCTTCCCTTCAAATCGAATATTTGTTCGCTTGTTATACCAATAGTATAATACGAACATGTGTTTTTAGTCAACAAAAATTCGAACTTATGTTTGTATCCCTTAAAACAGCATGTTATAATGAGACAAAGGATTTTGAGAAGAGGTGTGCATATGACAAAACTTTCTAAACGACAGCAGGATATTTTAGAATTCATTAAAGATGAGGTCCGCAAAAAAGGATATCCGCCTTCCGTACGGGAAATTGGCGAAGCAGTCGGTTTGGCATCCAGTTCGACTGTCCACGGGCACTTATCACGCCTGGAAAGCAAAGGATTAATCCGCAGAGACCCGACTAAGCCAAGGGCTATTGAAATATTGGAAATGGAAGAAAGCAGCAGCATTCCAAGCAGCAAGGTTGTGAACGTTCCTCTCTTGGGAAAGGTAACAGCAGGATTGCCGATTACGGCTGTTGAAAATATTGAAGAATATTTTCCGCTTCCTGAAAGCATGGCCTCACATGATGAACAGGTATTTATGCTTGAAATTATGGGTGAAAGCATGATCGAAGCAGGAATACTAGATGGAGACTACGTTATCGTAAAACAGCAGAGCACTGCAAACAACGGAGATATCGTTGTTGCTATGACTGAAGAAAACGAGGCTACTGTTAAACGATTTTTTAAGGAAAAGGATTTTGTACGTCTTCAGCCTGAAAACTCTTCGATGGACCCTATCATTTTGAGAAATGTAGCTATATTAGGGAAAGTCATTGGCCTTTATAGAAATATCCATTAAGAGCGCATGCTATTGCGCTTTTTTTTTAATATATGCTGATATATTCATAGATAGAATTTCCTTTTTATAAAAAACATTACTTCCTCCCCCGTTCCATATGCTTTTTGGATGGTTCAGGTTATTGACCCGGCTTTTATATTAGCAAAAAAACACCACAGCCTTTAAGAGACGTGTGGTGCCTGCACTGTACTGTTAAAATGGCTTCAAGTGGCAATAATCTATTAAACTATTTAATTGTTATCCGATTATCTTGATCCCGTCTTGATCTTTGCTTTCTATTCCTTCATCAAAAATCAGCCTCGTCCTGAAAAAGTGAGATGTAGTTTGATCCGATGGGTCTATAGAGAACGGAAGCCTAAACACAAATGGAAGATTATGTATACTTCCTGGTTCTATTATTCGTGAAGTTAAAATAGTCGAAGAATCAATGATTTTCTGTTTTTTTTCATTCTTATTAACCTGGTTAAAGCTGCATTCAATTCGCTTGAGCTGCTGCTCTATCGTGCCTCCTTTGATTACAAATTCTCCATATACCAGCTCTTCCATCTTATATGTGTTTTTTTCTAATACTAGATCAATATTTGCTGCACCAATACCTAACATAGACATATATTTTCTTAAGATCATGAACATCCATTCCTTTGTTTGTTTTTTTAACAAGTCTTTTGTCGCCTTATTAATATTTCATTTTTAAATATTTATCCTCTAATCTTTTTTCTATTTTTTCATTCATCACTTTATCTTTCATCAGTTCCCTTTTATTTTTTTCCACTAATTCCCTCATGGAAAGTTTCCTTTTTTTCATTTGGACACCCCTTTTTTTTCTTTGAATGTCACCCTTAGGATTTATTCTGTTTTACTTATTAACAACAGAAAAAGCCTTTACCATTATAATGGTAAAGGCTTTTTCTCATAAATAAAGACCTTTACCAAATTGGCAAAGGTCTCGCTAACAGCATCAAGCTGCCAGCAAAGCCGGGAAAGAATTCCGTAATGACGACTTTACTGTAAAAGCTACTCCCCTTCAGGAGAACGATTCATTTAATTATTTTAAGCTTACTATATTTAATAGTTACTGTCAATGTATACCCACTGAATAACAGTTGCATCCAATCAGCCATAATCAGTTTTTCTACATAGGCAGGACTGGTGATTTTAAAGTTTGTAAAATCAGCTTCTTAAATATATCATGTTTTTGATACTGCATGAGTATTTAATACCGATCAGCGCTGTAAAAAAAACCAGCAGCAGCCAAACATGAATCATTGAATACTGTTTATGTGCCTTTAAGTTGTGCCCGCTCAAGGATGTATCAATGTATACTTTCTTATACCTGCTCTGCCATACATATACCTCCCTCTTGCTTGTTTTTAAGAATTGTTCTTCTGTATACTTTTTCTTTTTCTATTATTAAATCACTTCTCTGGTTCTTCCAAGGCATATCATGCCAAAGATTTCACATGGTCATTTCTAAGCCAACATATGAAAAATAGGCATATCAAAAAAGGCACATGAAATTTGGTAGTCGAGATCAATTCGGTGTGGTACTCGTTTTTTCTATTATTGTTTAATCTCTCTTTTGCTCCAAATAAAAAAGCTGGCTCCTTAAGTGTAAAGCTTATTAAAATTACAAACTTAGCGGTTCTATTTTCACCGAGTATTTCACATGAACCTTCATTTTTCCATATTTTTCCAGCCATACACTTCGTGTCATTGGATGAACCAAAGGAGAGAGCGTATGGGCCCCTACTTCCAGCGGTTCTATCTTTAACCTTTGTGTTTCCTTTACAAGCGTCTCGGTTTCTCGTTGAAAATAAGACTCGATATCGTGGATCATCCTATTCATTTCAGTTCGGCTGAGTATGTTTCGGTGTCCTCGGTATTCATCAATTCTTCCCTTTAGCTTAACATGAATGGTTAACGTTTTGAATTGATCATCGGCCTGCATAAGAACCTTTGAGCGTACCTGACCCAAGGACACATTGAGATGCGGGATGGGAAGATTCTTTAAATAGTGGTCATTGGCAATGAGCTGAAACATTTGGTCTTCCCTTTTATTAAAGGAACCCACATACTTATTTTCTTTAAATAAAGCAGTTCCTTCATACGTAAAATTATCTTTGTCTGCCTTAAATAACGGAAGCACTGGATCCGAATAAGGAGAGTAGACCTTTTCCATAAATTCATGCAAATTGACGATGCTCATTTCCCCTTGATTTCTTCTTTCATAATGCCGGAACATCCGGTAAAGGTTGTAATCCAGATTCTTCTCCACTTTGCTTTCGCTTTCTAAAAAATCTTCAAAGCTTCCTTTGACCAGTACAAGAAAAAGACGCGGAGATACATCAGGATCGGTAAGGATCGTATCAATTATCGAGATGATTTCTTTTTTTGCCAGTTTTTCATTAATGATCAGCATGCGGAGTTGGCCATTCTTCAATTCCCGATAAAACTTCAGGTTAAATTCTTTTTTCCCCTGCTTTAATAAATCCACATTCAGTGTAAACAGCTTTTTTTTCTCATTAGTAACCGGAGGGACGAGGGTCGTTATTTTCATTTTGCCTCCTTCACCTTTATTCAGGGACCAAAACGTGACAGGAGCAATCTCCTCAACAGTATTGTCTTCAACAAAAGGTGATGAACAGCCGCCTGAAAAAACGAGGAGGAGGATACAAAGGATGGATAAAAGAATCTTCATCTAAGGCTGCCCCCTTTTCCTTTTTATTGCAATGGCAAGTACTGAAGGAACCAAAAGGTAGGTAATTGCACCCAGCCATAGCTGAAGTGTTACCCATACATTTAATTCCTGTCCTTCCCTCCAGAACCAACCATTAATGACTATCATACAAATAAAAACGGCAATAATACTGCCTAAAAAGCCCTTGCGATTCGTATCGATATTTATTCTTCCTGAAACGATTCTTAATGCTCCATACAAACATAATAGAAAAAGGGCAATAATATAGAGAAAATAAATCATGTTTAGAGAAATTAATATAAGATCCACCCTTTCAAAAATGGGTGACTGAAGATAGCGGATCATGTTCACAACCGGAAAACTAATCTTCTCCAAGTATGTTGAACCATAATATAGAAGACAAGCCACAAACAGAACAAGATATTCAAAGACTGACAGTGCATTGCCTATACTCATTCCCCTTAAAATCTTTTCCTTAGGGCCGATCCAGGGGCCGAGGCAAACTAAATACTCAGGTCCAGATAGGGCAGACCAAATCATCAACAGTCCATACCATGAAGGAAGTGAACCCGCCGCAGGCACCAACGGATACAAATGATGAGTTTCGGCAATCGGCGGCAAAAAATATGGAATATAGACAAGAACCACCCATATCGTGGCAAAAAAACAGATGATGGACAAGCGAATCGTTTTCTCCATCCCTTGACAAGCGATATAAAACCCGGACGCCATCAAGAAGAAAATAAGCCAGCTCGTCTTCATCGAGGGAAACATAAATTGGTGGACAATTTCGACATACCCCAATGTGGTCACAATCACTTTAATTAAAATGAAAAAAAACCCAAGAAGTGCAAAGAATCGGATAAGCTTTTCGCCAAATAGTTGGACAAAGCCGCGATAACCTAGAACAAAATAATTTGATGTTAAATATTTGGACAAAATCAAAAGATTGATCTGTGAAAGAATACCCACTCCAAGGATCCCTGCCATCATATAAGGATGGACCAAATGTTTGGGCAAAATTAATACATAGTACAGCATTTGCATCCGGTTCACCATGGCAAAGATATAACCGCTCCCCATAACAGCAGTTCTATCAAACAAGCGGAATCTGCTGCTCATTCGCTCCCCTCCCCTTTAGAAACCCGCCATTTTTTTACCGTCTTCAAATATTCCGGCCGCAGCTTTGCCCATGGCAATGGTGCGCGAACAAAAAGATCTTTCCAATCTCTCCAGTAAAGCGGAGCAACCGGTGCAAAAAATGGCTGTTTTAAGGAAGAAAGACCATTCAGATGAGCGAGCAGAAGAATCAATCCAAAGGCAATCCCCAAGATCCCCAGAATTGATGCAAGAATAAGAATCAAAAATTGAAGAACGGTAGTTGCTTTTGTGACTAAATAATTCGGCACTAAAAATGATGCAATCGCCGAGATTCCCACGAGAACAATCAACACTTTGCTGGCAAATCCCGCTTCGACAGCAGCTTGTCCGATAACAATACCACCAATCACTCCAATAGTTTGACTCGTTTTTGTCGGCATCCGTAAACTCGCTTCTTTAATAATTTCAATGATAACCAACATGATTACTGATTCCCAAAATGGGGTGAATGGCAGTTTGGTCCGTGATTCCGTGAGTACATACAGAATCTGGAGCGGAATCATCTGATAATGATGACTAGTTAATGCGACATAAAGAGGAATCAAAGTGATGGCTATAAAAAAACTAAAATAACGAAGGATTCGTAAAAAACTCGCAATCACCCAGCGATGAACATAATCTTCAGGAGATTGAAACAGATGAAAAAAGGTAATGGGGGCGATGAGTGCAAAAGGTGTATCATTTATCAAAATAATGATCTTTCCAAGCCCCAGTGAATAGGCGCATGAGTCCGGCCGATCCGTCTGCATAAACTGCGGAAACAAACTGTGCGTATGATCATCCATAAAAGCGGAAAGATTGGATGCCTCCAAAATCAAGTCAAAGTTAACTTTAGAAATACTTTTCCGTGCAATTTCGACGATATCTGGATTGGCAATTCCTTCAATATAAAGCATCTGAACCTGGGTTTTGGTATTCGAACCCGCCTGGAATTTTTCTGCTTTCAGCTCAGTAACAGGCAGACGCCGACGGATCATGAATATATTCTGCTCAATCCTTTCCGTAAAGCTGTCTTTTGGCCCGTACATTATTGTCTCAACTTCTGAATTTTCGATTGCTCGGCTGAGCGAATTCTCCAGTTTCACCGCCCACCATTCATTATTTTCTTGATCATGGATGAGAACAGCACCAAACATCATTTGTTCTTTGGCTTCTTCTATTGAATAGAATCTTAAAACGCTACAGGTGGATATACCCTGAATAAACGGCTGATCCCGGGTCAGGAGAAGTGGCTGAATAACCGCCTCGTTGAGTCTCTCCTTGTCAATTAACGTTTGTATGTAAACAAGCGAAAAAGAAGCACCGTTGTTTGTTTTCCTCTGTACGATTTTGGCATCATCCATTTTCGCTATTACATTTTTCAGTAATTCAAGTGTCACATCTTGAGTATTCCAGTTCTTCTCTTCATTTTTTTTTTGATTGGCTGCTGCACTTTTCTTTTTACTGAACATCAATACATACCACCTGACCGAATACCTTAATAATAGTTTCTGCCTTTATTATGTTCAGAGGAATTGATTTTAACCAAAGAAAAAGCAAGTGCTCCGTCAATGTTTTTTGCCTAGCACAAGAAAAACTGCATTCAAATCGGATGAGGGGAATGAATTTTATGCTGCCAATGGAAAAATATTTCGGTAAGTTTGAACTTGTTCATTCATTTTATGGGGCTATGCCTACAGGCGTTACCGTGTCAGAAACCGGGCGTATTTTCGTGTGCTTCCCGAAATGGGGAGATGACGTAAAATTTACGGTGGCGGAAATTGCAGGGGAACAATTGCAGCCCTATCCAAATTTAGAAACAAATTTGGCTAACCCGGCAAACGTTGCTATGTCATTTATTAGTGTCCAAAGTGTAGTGGCTGATGGAAGGGGAACACTTTGGGTATTGGATACAGCAGCGCCCAATTTTTCTGAACCAATTAAAGGGGGGGCAAAACTGGTCGCCGTTAATTTAAAAACAAATACAATCAGAAATGTGTACACCTTTACAGAAGAAGTAATCCTGCCAACCACATATTTGAATGATGTTCGCTTTGATTTTCGCGTAGGAAAAGCCGGTTATGCCTATATTACTGATTCATCCTCCAAAGGCCCAGGAGGGATCATTGTTGTGGATTTAGCAACTGGAAAAGCATTCAGACGGTTAAGCGGAACTCCACCTACATCTCCCGATTCCTATCTTATGCCAAAAGTAGAAGGCAACATACTGATGAATAGAAATAAAGACGGCTCCATATCTCCCTTCCGACTGGCGTCTGATGGTATCGCGATATCTGCAGATGGTAGGACATTATTTTTTTGTCCATTAACTAGCCGTTATCTGTTCTCCATTTCAACAGAAGCCCTGAGAGACAGAACAATACCGGAGAAGGACTTACTTTCCCGAGTGGAGTATAGGGGAGAAAAAGGTGCATCTGACGGAATGATCACGGGAGCAAAAGGAAACGTCTATGCAGGGGATTATGAAAACAACAGCATACGAAAGATCATGCCGAACGGAAACATGGAAACCATTGCACATGACCCGCGGATTTTATGGCCGGATACGTTTTCGATTGGTCCGGATAAATACTTATATTTCATTGTGAACCAATTACACCGGCAGGCCCGCTTTCATTATGGAAGGGACCTGAGAGAAAAGCCGTATAGTTTGCTTCGTATAAACATAGATGAATTGCCTGCTCCTGCATACTGACAATTTAATAAAGGGCGGGGACAAAACGGTTCCAATCAGATGTTTTTCTGGTTGGAACCCTTTATGCGCTAAAGTCCACACTTCTATGGACTTTTTGGTGTTCATGGCGGTGTAGTTTATCAAGTTCCTCGCCATGAAGGCGAATTCTAATTCGTTTTCATCCTTATCTTTCCCCCTCACGGTTATTCGGCTGAAACGAAATTTAGCCTTTTGATTTGCAAAAGCTGGTTCCACGTCCGTTTTTCTTTGAGCGTAGATCGAGCCTATTTTTTCTTCCAAAAACTGCTGCTTAACCTTATTCTTTTGTTGTTCCCTCTTCTCGTTATAATAGATTTTACGGTTCTTCCCATCTTTCGCTTTTGGGCTTGTGGAGTCATCATCTTCCTTGTTCTCCAAAATGGCTCCGGGTACCCGTTCTTCTTGAAACTCTTTTAGTTCTCTTTACGATAGGTATTATAGGTAATGAGGTGTCCGTTTCCGATTCTCCAAGACATCCGCGTAGTTTTCTTCGCTTCCATACCCCGCATCCGCGACAATATACTTTGGGAGTTTCAAAGTAGTTCTTTTGAATGTAATTCAAAAATGGACTCAATATACGTGGGTGGCATTGAAATAAACCGTAAGCGAACGTAAACTGACCTTGTGTTGCAATCTGAAGATTATAACCGGCCTTAAGTTGTCCATTTTTCATGTAATCATTATTCATTTGCAAAACGCCGTATCAGGATCCGTTCGGATAACTGTTACATTCCTTGAAGGTTTTCATATCAAATTAAAAATAAAAAGAGGGCCGTCGCATACTTACCTGCGACGGCCTCTCTTATTTACTGGGTTTTGTCCCAGCCTCTTACATGTTCTATAGTGTTGGCAAATTCAAAGCGGTCTGCATATTTGTCAAGTTTAATTGGATTTGCTCGTTCGTATCCCAAGCGTGATACCATCCTTTTTCCACTATATAACCGGAAACTTGTTCATGCATCTCAATAGCTTCTTCCAGATGCCGAGTTAACATTTCTTTGACTTCAGGTGTTCCTGCTTCCGTAACAGCCATGGCGTAATTTCTAACTCCGCTTTTTGCTGCAATCAATAAATCCATCGCAACAATCTGGTCGGAAAGTGCATCCATTCCTGTTAAGTTTTCAATGAATGAATTCAATTGTATTCAGCTCCTAATGATTGCTTTGCATTAGATAAAACAGAGGTATATTCTTCTAACTGTCTGGTGGAAAGATCAATGTCTTGCTGCATAATTTCCTTTAGCCTTGAGTCACCAACCAGCGCTTTCATTGTTTTAGATTTGGTTAAACAATTTGTTTTAAAAGCAGCCATTTCCTGAACCTCAAGAACTTCATGTAGGGCATAGTTCATTTTTCAATCCTCCTTCCTTAAGGTTTCAAGACGACTTTTATACAATCATCTGTTTTGGTGTCAAAAATCTCATAGCCGCGCTTTGCTTCACTGAGCGGCAGGACATGGCTGACCACATCTCCCGGATCAATCTTTCCTGTAGAAACCAGTTCAAACATATAAGGCATATAGTGAATAACAGGTGCTTGTCCTGAGCGAATATTTACATTGCGGTTCATAACATCTCCAAATGGAAATCCGTTATATTTCCCAGCATAAACGCCGGTTACCTGGATATTGCCGCCTTTTCGGACGCACTGGGTCGCCATGATAAATGCACCCAATGCACCACTGTGAAGTTTTAATCCGCTGGCAAGAAACTCCATATCGGTCATTTTTCCGTCCATACCAACAGCATCAATGACTACATCCGCACCGCCCTTGGTGATTTCCTTCAAGTATTCTCCACAATTTTTATGATCTTCAAAGTTCACAATTTCAACTTTGTTTGTCCGTTTTGCATGTTGCAGGCGGTAATTCACATAATCGACTGCAATCACCCGCTTTGCTCCTTTTAGCCAGCAAAACTTTTGTGCAAAAAGTCCCACGGGACCGCATCCCAAAACGATAACGGTATCCCCGCCCTTTACGCCCGCATTATCAACACTCCAAAAACCAGTGGTCATCGCATCCGCAATAACCGCTAACTTTTCATCAGGTTCCTCGCAGGTCTCCGGGATTTTAAAATGAGTAAAGTTGGCAAAAGGAACTCTCAAATATTCCGCTTGCCCGCCTGGGTAACCGCCAGTTGTTCCGGAATATCCGAAATAGGCTCCCATATCTCCATTATCATTTGAATTGTCGCATTGACTTTCCAAATTGTCTTTACAGAAACGGCATTCACCGCACGCGATGTTAAATGGAATGATTACACGGTCTCCCTTTTTAACTTTAGTCACTTCAGGACCAACCTCTTCAACGATTCCCATCGGTTCATGTCCAATGATATAGTTCTCTTGCAGGTTAGGGATCATACCATGAATTAAATGCAAATCAGACCCACATATCGCTGTACTGGTTACTTTGATAATCATGTCATCTGGTTTTTCAATCTTAGGGGCTGGCACTTCTTTTACAACAACATTTTTTATCCCTTGATACGTTACTGCCTTCATACTATATAACCTCCAGTGTTAATGTTCATCAGGTGTCCGATCGAACATGCCCTTTCGATTGGTTTCAACAGGAAACAGGTTCATTTTGCCAATCTTAATCGTATTGTTGGCCGAAAGCTGATCCAATTGATACTGTTCTGTTAGTTCGTAAGGATGGAACCATTTTTTCTCGATCATTAAATCAGATATTTCCTGATGCATTGCAATGCCCTGCATCAATTGTTTTTTTAATGTAGCTCGAACATCAGGTGATGCAGATTCGGTTAATGCCACAGCTATGTTGCGAACGCCTTCCTTGGCACGAAGAAGAAAGTCCATCGCAAAAGTGGTGTCTGCTAGTTCAGGCATATGCAGCGAATTTATCGGGTCCAAATAATCATTATTCACTGTATGGTTCCTTCCTTTCCATTAATAATGGGGGTTGGGCGATTTTGAGGAACAGGAGCTTGAAAAGGTGCTCTTTCATAGAGCGACTGCAATTCAGTCAGATCTTGTATCGATTGTGTAACATCTTTTTTCATTAAGTTCCTAAGATCATCATCAAAGGCAAGTCCTTGCATTAATTTAGACTTAGCGATACAAAGCGTTTTAAAGTTAATGGCCTCATGCAAATCCAATGACTCATGGGCAGCCAAATGTTGTTGATTCATTTTGATTCCCCTCCTTTTTTATCCTAAATACATTTTGTATTGTTCCAAACATATGATTAAGTATGCTAAAAATATTTCTTACAAAGAACAAATTTTTATAAGGCGAGTAAATTCAACCTGAAAAACCGCTTTATCACCTGGTACATAAAGATAAAGTGAATTTTTCATTTTTTGACTAAATCACATTATTAGTATTATTTTGATTTCATCCATGTTTATAATCATAGAAAAAAGAGATGAAAAGTTTCAGGTGGTTACAATGAGAAAATGGTTATTACAATTACGATAGAAAAAAACATGTTTCCGGGAGAAGTCGCATCCGCTGCTTTTATCGACAGGAGCTATTACTCCCAAATTGAATCAGGAAAAAGGATCCAAGCACAGAAATCTCCAAAAGACTGACTAAGCTTTGATACGGCACGGCTTTACTCGAACTATATTAATGAGCCTTTTAATGAAGTTCTATCCTCCTCAGCTGTATCCATTGCCCATTGCGATTTGCAGCTACGGTACATAAGGACCTTTAATCCTCTTCTGATTACGAGGCGCCCAGTTTTATACTGGAAAAGAGAGATGATGCATTAATCTACCATTCAGGCTCCAATAGAATAAGAGACCAAAAAATTTGCTCTCTTGCATGACATATTCTCTTAACACACCTGTTAGCATTACTAAAGTAAATTATGTTTGGCTTGTTAAATAAATTAAAATCATTAAATATTAGTGGTCAAAATGTGGTCAGTTAGCATTTAGATTAATAAAACTGACCTCCAAAACAACAAACAAAAACCCCTTAACATAAATGGTGTCAAGGGGTTTAGGTATTAATACATGCTCATATACTGTTCGCGTTCCCAAGGATGAACTTGTGTGCGGAACAGATCTTTTACAGCTAACAAAGAAAATACAACTCATTAAAACCTTGATATACTGCGATTTCTAAACAAATACCTAGAATAAATAATAATTAAATAAAACCTCTTGATGGGCAAGTGGCGGGCAACTATATGGGCAAAACCTTAGTATTGAATGGTAAGTCCGCGTTAGCTTTACCACGCATTTATTGTAAAAATTATATGGTAATTAAACAATTATCTGATGAACAAAGTGATATGATAGCTAGCTCCTTTTTTAGGCTTCCTCTATTAAGGCTAACTCACCTTCAAGCACGTCTTCTTCTTTTAGGATCGCCCCGTGATCAGTGATATATTGAGCGATTTTGTGCAAAATATGCGATTCCCCATATGACTGTAAATAACGCAGCGACCCAATGATAAGCAAATCATTTTTTACGCGGGACAAAGCGACATTTAGTCGTGCTTCATCCGAGAAATAAGGGGTTTTACGCAACGACCTCGTCATACAGAAGATTACCAGTTCTGCCTCATCGCCTTGATAAGCATCAATCGTATTTACCGCAATATTTCCTTGCGTCCAATCGACACCTTCTTTACGCAAAGCTTCACGAATACAGCGCATTTGGCCACGGTATGGACAAATAACTGCAATTTTCTCTTGCATTGGAAGTTTGGCTCGAACTTGTTTTACAAGCTTTGCTACAAGTTGGGCTTCATACACATTTGTTACTGCCGAATCCTTAGTGCTTTCGCGGTATTTCATTTCATCTGACAAATCTAAAATGTTTAAATGCCGGTTAAAATATTTTGTAGGACGCTCTTCTGTTCCTTGTCCGTTTAAGAGCTGTCCTTCATAAAAGAATTTACTAATCATTGAACCGATAACTGCTGGCATGCGATATTGTGTATTCAGCATCTGCTTATTGGTATCTGGACAGTTTTCATACAAACGCTTAAATAGGCTTGTAGCAAATAAATCATCTACACAGTAAGATCGGTTTTCAAGTTCAATTTTTTCTGTATCATAAAGAGCTGGATGTACAACTGGCGGAAGTTGCTTGTGGTCACCAATCAATACTACCTTTTTTGCTTTGTTTAACGGAATAAGCAGCTCAGCAGGTAATGCTTTTCCTGCCTCGTCAATGATAACTAAATCAAATTCAACACGATCAAGCCCTATCTTTCTCTGCATTAATCCTAAGCAAGTTGCACCGACAATCTGATGATTTTTTACCAGCAATTCTCCCATAATTGGATTTGCACGGTCTTGCCCACAGCCAATTAGAGATTTCCATTTCGTTAAAAACTCAGCTTGAGGACCTATTTCTTCTTTTTGGGCAATTTTTTCTACATAAGCGTTGTATTTTGTGTCAAAGCTGATAAATGTAAGTTGAGAATCGATTTTATCTACATTGCCGCAACGGATCATTTGATCCTCATATTGTTTACCGAAGCCTTTTAAAACATTATCAATCGCTACATTTGCCTGAGATACAATTAAAATGCGAGCAGATGGGTATCTCTCTAAATATTGTGCCATCAACTCACGAATGACTGTCGTTTTGCCTGTGCCTGGCGGTCCCTGTACTAAGTAAATATTTTCTTCCTGTAATGCTTGCTCAACTGCTTCTTTTTGAGCTAGATTTTCAGTGAGTCGTTCATTCTTGAAATTTATTTCTTCTACTATGGCTTTTTGAGACTCAATATTTTTGCTGTTTAAAGTATATGATTGAAGCTGTCCATTGACAAGCTGCCCACTGCGAAATGTGTTCAAAGCATTCAGTTGCTGTATCTCTGGATAGCAAAAGTTTTTCACGTACACTTTTAGTTGGGATGTTGGTATTACGAGAGATGATGCTTCAGTGTAAATACGGAGATTTTGTACTGTTTCATCAAATTCAACCGACATGTATTGGTTCTTATTAACTTCTACAATAAATTCAACCATGCCTGTTAACTCCAGATCAGTTAACCTCTGGCGTACTTCTTCTGCATTTAATAATTCGTACTCATGTGCAAATAGGGGTGCATTAGGCAACCTATAACTATGTGCCGTTTCACTTAAATCACAAATTACTTCTTTCCCCTTAGATAAGTACTGAACTAGCTTTTCTGTTACTTCCGTCCATTTTGTAAAAAAACTAAGACCTTCCATGCTTGCATTCAGCTGCTGCTGAATTTTAAACTCTTTAAACAGCATGATACTTAAGTCAAGCATGTGCTCATAAGCACTTTCTGACAAAAGCTCAATGTCTTGTTCTTCCACCATTTCAAATTCTGCATCCATGACAACAAAAACATCTTCAGGCTTAAAGCTATCTTCTAAAGGCAACATACCCTCGAAGTAAAAATAACTTCTTGCCCCTTCAATAAAACGCACTGCAAATATGAGCTTGTCCCCCAGCTGCAATTTAATGAGTGATGATGTTTCATCGATCGGGCCGATTTTCCATTCATCCGCTTCATTTGAAAATCCGTTTTCTTCAAGAAACGTGATAAATTCCTCGGTTCCTTGCGCGGAGAAAACGATGGGTAGGGTATCGAACTGAAATGACTTTAAGCTGTCTTGATAATTCTCAGTTACAAAGACCGGATGATACAAAGCGAAATCCCAATTGGTAGGATAAACACGTAATTTTGCCCCAATCGGAGGTACCTTGCGTGGATTCTCCAAGTTTTTACGATGCAGTTTCAGAGTTACACCCTTATAATCAAGTAGGATAAGCTTTTTCTCAGTATGCTCTTTAACCATTGCTTCAACACCAATTTTTGACTGGTTGATTGCAATATGTTTTAAAGATCCCTTACCAATGCTTAGGTCATATGAATAAGTCGTTCTATTAAATTCAGTAACGATGACTGGCACTACTGCCTCGTCATCAAGGGGCTGTAAAAGTTCTTTGTCCGTTGCATCGTACTTTATAGAAATGAAATGCCTTGAGTGGTGCTGAAGGAGTGATTCTTCTAATAGGTTTTTCTTAAAAAATAATAGTTTTCCGATATAAGGGTAGTCTTCTGGCAGTTTTAAAGAAAATAATAAATCTTCTTCTTCGACTTGACTACGTCGATATCTCAGCTGTTTTTCATATTGCTTTAAATATTGTACATATCCGTACGCTTTATTTTTCGCTTCGTTCAATTCGCGTTCTAAATGTTCCATCGCTTCTTGGCGTAAGATAGTTTTTTGAGTTCTTCTTAATGTACGTAATCGATTAAGCCCCTCTTCAATTTCTTTACGAATGCCTTCTGTTATTTTTATTTGTTCATGAGCTAACGTAATATATCGTTCGATATGCCTTTCGGATTGAGCTTGACGATCAGCAAAGTACTGTTTACGCGCTGACACAATGCGTTCGTCACGAGATTCCAAGAATGTCGATTCATCAATTTCGAATTGCTCCAGAATTTTTTGTAATCTATTTTGTCGGTCACGCTCAAGACTCGCTAAGTCATCCTGCATTTCTTTTTGAAGTATTTTTTGTTCAGCAGTTAATTCACCATAGATGAATGAAGCAACAGCCGAACCAATACCAATTGTAGCAAGCGCGCCTATTACAATGGGAACAAGTGGTATCATATTTTCACCCCATTAATAATCTAGTTGCTTATTCATCGTGATCTGTGATTGAGGCTGG
Organism: Bacillus sp. OV322; assembly: GCF_900112495.1. Taxonomy (GTDB): domain Bacteria; phylum Bacillota; class Bacilli; order Bacillales; family DSM-1321; genus Peribacillus. Next base: position 847,482 of record NZ_FOMA01000001.1, on the reverse strand, counting down.
TTTAAATATTGAATTGATGTATTCAATGATTGAATACAATTTTGCATATCATTTGTCATATTTGCAGGTGTAACAGGTAATACAACGCCTGCAAACATTGCAGCATAATACTGTTTATACATTTCCATTACTGTTTCAAGAATAGATTGTTGCATATCTAACATACGCATTTTTGTTTCGTGATCTTTCTGGATTTGCAAGCGCTTCGTTTCCTCTGATTCTTTTAGTTCATGGATGCTTACATCAAGTTCCTTTAACTTTATCTCTGAATCAATTCTATATTTTTCTACTTCCTTTTCCATTTCTTTAATCTCTTTTTGGAGCGTGGTTTGGTATTTCCCTAAGTCTCTTTCGAGTTCAATTTGCTTACTATCTAAATTGATTTTAGCTAAGTGCGTTTCTTTTCTTGCCGTAATAATCGTTTCAATTAAACTCGACGTACTTTCAATGACGTCAATACCTTTTTGTAAGTAATCCATTTTCTCGCCATGCGTTTTTTTGTTGCTTTCTTTTTTTGTTTCCTTTTCTGCCTTTGACACTTTTTCAGCAACTTTTTTTATGTTTTCAATATTTAAGCCCATTATTTTTCTCCTTAATATAGTGTTTTCACAAGCTGGTTTACTTGCTTTTGGATTTTACGATATTCCTCAAATAATTCTTGTTTCCTCACCTTATCTTCTTCTGTCAGCGTATCTAAATATTGACCTGCTTTATCTAAAATCCCCAGAAGGTTATGCAGGGTGTCATTTACGACTTCTATCAGCTTTTTATTTTGTTCATATATGGATGCATCCTCTGAATACTGTGTTTCAAGCTTTTGTGCATATGCTTGCAGTTCAAACTTTAACTGTTTTTGTTCAGTCCGCAATTCCTCTTCTATTCGTTGTTGAAGTAATAAAAGCTTTTCTTCGTAATTTTGTTGTTGTATTTCAACTATACGGTCATTATGTGCTCTGGCATTTTCTACTTGCTCGTGTAGATAATCAGTTTGTTTTTTAGCTTCATTGTAAGAAACTATGTTGCCAACAAGCTCCATAACATTTAATCCTGTTTCTAAAGCAAGTTGAGGGATATTTTGCTGTCCTGCTGCTCGTATTATACCGCTCCCCCGGTTTGCCATATGGCCTAAAAACCTAAATGCTACGTTACTCATTTTACTCCTCCTTATGCAAGAAACCATGAAGATAATGGAGTTGTCCGCATCATTATATCCCCTTGCTTAAATTCAATTTCAAAGCCAGGCGGAATATCAATATCCTCAGGAAGCTGTTCAATATTCAATTGATCAGGCACATTGGTCTGTTCCCATTTCAATTTATACACTTGATTGGAAATACTATAATCGTCGTAAGACGATACGATATTTCCTGTCAGTTGCTCATAATAAAATGTTGGCAGTACAGCCTCAGTTGCAACTAGAATTTCTTGTAATTCGAGTATTTCTTCTGCTTTTTCTGAAAGAAGCGATGAATCAAATTGCTTTAATTGCTTCAATGTCGGCCAAACGTGGCGGTATTCTTCCAACAAAGGGTGATGTAGTTTAATTGTAATGGGGATAATCCCTGTTTGAATCGCCATATCGAATGATTCCAAGAATTCCTTCTCAAGCGTTTGAACCGGTACTTCTTTAATAGATGCACCATAGTATTGTGTACGCGGATCACAATCAATCCAAACTTGTATGCTTTCAAGCTCTTCTTTTGATAAATCATAACTATTTGGATGGGTGAAGCAGACATGCTCCACAAAAAATGCATGGCTATTACTGAAATTTTTGTTTTGGAGGAGCTCTTTAACAACTTTTACTTTTAACCTCGGCATGCATTCATCTGCTTTAAACAATCGGGCACCTCCCCCAATCACTTTTCCATTAAAAGCGTTAACAAGCACTTTCCGTGATTCTTCATTTAGGTCATCTACAAGACTCATAAGTTTTAGATAACGTTGTCCTATCTTTGTTAAATTATAATTACCATCATCTTCTTCAAAGAACCCCCATCCCTGCAAGCGATATACCTCTTCCAAGATAATATATGATCTCAACTCTGTTACTTCTTCTACCGCAGCAATTGTTTTTCCACTCCCAAGCATTTGAAAAACGAACTTTGTAAAAGGATCAAAATCAATTAACCTTTCTGAGGTAATACGCATTGTTGCTTCAAATACAGGGAAATATATCGGGAATTCCTCTACTGTCTGTATATAATCCATATCGTGACCTTCAATCTGATTATTGTAATAGTAAGGGGTTAAAATAGATTTAGATATTTTTTATTCGAATATTAACTCACATATATTTTTCCTATTAAAACACAAATTAACAAGACTATTATACGATAGTTTTCCCACTTTTCACTTTTATTTCCACGACAAATATCGACATTAACTTAAAAGTTTTCTTTTTACTGTTTCCTAATAAAGTTGAACTCTTTATACTTAAGAAGAACACTTACACAAACAAACATTCCTATAAAAGAGTGAGGCGGGCGGAGAAATTATACCGGATCGGAATGTGCTGAAATTACGTGGGTTGATACTAACTGAACAAACAGAGAAGTATGCTGAACTAAAAAGAAAAAGAAGCTCCCCTCCTCTTCATTTGGATGAGCGGACGCTAGAAGAAATGCAGCAGATCGTAATGGAGTCTTATCATGAGTAGAGAGTCGCTTAGCTGCAGGTAAAGACTTTTTTGGGCTTCCCTATGTTGAAGGGAGAGGCGTCATTACCACTCTCCACCGTAAAATGGCCGTTTATTGCTGACAGACTCGAAAAAATTAGAAGAACAGCAAATGGACAGATTTGAAGAATATACTTAGGACATTTTGGGTCAAAAACACTCGTGAAAAAAAGATGGGCAAATGATGGGCAAGCCTTAAATAAACAGCTAATCCCCCTCATTTGCCCATCAAAGAAAACCCCTCGAAGCCATATGGCTCAAGGGGTTGAGTTTCTTAGTACATTGACATATACTGTTCGCGTTCCCAAGGATGAACTTGTGTGCGGAACATATCCCATTCGATTTCTTTTGCTTCGATGAAATGTTCAAGCAAGTGTTCACCAAGAGCGGAACAAATCACTTCATCTTCTTTCAGCTTTTCAAGTGCTGCATAAAGAGTAGCTGGAAGGTCGATGATCCCTACTTCTTCACGCTCTTCTTTTGTCATTACATAGATATTGCGGTCTACTGGGGCTGGCGGTGTTAATTGGTTTTTAATACCGTCCAGGCCTGCTTTAAGAAGTACAGCCAGTGCTAGGTATGGGTTTGCAGCCGGATCGACACTTCTTACTTCAACACGTGTGCTGATTCCGCGGGAAGCTGGAATACGGATTAGCGGACTGCGGTTTTTAGCTGACCATGCTACATAACATGGTGCTTCATATCCAGGAACAAGCCGCTTGAATGAATTTACTGTAGGGTTGGTTACCGCAGTAAAGTTTGGAGCATGCTTTATGATTCCTGCAATGAATTGCTCTGCAGTTTCACTCAATTCCAGTTTTCCGCTTTTATCATAAAAAGCATTTTCTTTCTCTTTGAATAAAGAAACGTTGCAGTGCATACCAGATCCATTTACACCAAATAATGGCTTAGGCATGAAGGTTGCATGCAATCCATGTTTGCGTGCAATAGTTTTTACTACAAGCTTGAACGTTTGGATGTTGTCGCAAGCAGTAATGGCATCCGCATATTTGAAGTCAATTTCATGCTGTCCAGGTGCCACTTCATGGTGTGATGCTTCAATTTCAAAGCCCATTTCTTCAAGCTCAAGCACGATATCACGACGGCAATTTTCACCAAGATCTGTAGGCGCTAAATCAAAGTATCCGCCTTTATCATTCAGTTCCAGAGTAGGTTCGCCGGATGCATCCAGTTTGAATAAGAAGAATTCCGGTTCTGGTCCAAGATTGAAGCTTGTAAATCCTAAATCTCTTGCTTCAGCAAGAATTCTTTTTAGATTTGCACGGGGATCACCCTCAAAAGGTGTGCCATCTGTATTATAAATATCACAGATCAAGCGTGCCACTTTACCTTTTTCAGATGTCCAAGGGAAGATTACCCATGTATCCAAATCAGGATATAAGTACATGTCAGATTCCTCAATACGGACAAATCCTTCGATAGAAGATCCATCAAACATCATTTTATTGTCCAGAGCTTTTTCTAATTGGCTGACAGGAATTTCAACATTTTTAATCGTTCCCAATATATCCGTAAATTGCAGACGGATATATTTTACATTTTCCTCTTTTGCCAAGCGGCTAATGTCTTCACGTGTAAACTTTGCCATTGTCAAATTCCTCCCCAAGTCATATAAAGTAAGATTTATTTAAATTAATGAAAAAAACGGGACATATCGCCTTGCCTGAGGCTTGTGCGGTATTTGCCGCCGTGAGTCAGTTCAGCTCTAAGGAGTTTCCTTAATTCTTCATCACTTAAATCGCGCTTTGGTTTTTCATCTTGATTGATCATTTCTTTTTGAAACTGGGCTTCTTCTTTAACAGCGAATATTTTTTTTATTCCTGCAAGATTGACGCCTTGCTCTAATAGTTCCTTAATTTCCAGAAGCCTGTCGATATCATTTAGCGAAAAAAGACGGCGGTTTCCTTCTGTTCTGTCAGGAGTGATTAAGTGGTGCTCTTCATAATACCGAATTTGGCGCGCAGACAACTCCGTCAGCTGCATGACAACTCCGATTGAAAATAGAGGCATTGAACGCCGAATGCTGTTGCCGCTCATATTTCGGATCCTCCTTGATATTCTTCATATAGATATCATATTATACGTAAGAAAAAATGTCAAAGGAATGTTAAGTTTCCTAACATGAAATTTTTTTCGAACACTTTCCTTAAAAAGTTAAACACCGGCACAGGGCCGATGTTTTGTTTTTTCCGGATTATGTTTCTTCATTTATTTCCGATATTCAGCAGATTTTTCTCGATTAAGAAATCTGCTGCTGTGAGCACAGCAATTTTTACATGTGAGTATGTTAGTCCTCCCTGAACATAAGCCACATACGGAGGCCTTATTGGACCATCTGCAGATAGTTCTATGCTTGCACCCTGAATGAAGGTGCCAGCGGCCATAATAACGTCATTTTCATAGCCTGGCATATAGCTCGGGTACGGTGTAACATGGGAATTAACAGGCGAAGCAAATTGTACGGCCTGGCAGAAGGCTACCATTTTGTCTTTATCATCAAATTGCACAGACTGAATCAGGTCTGTCCTTTTGGCATCCCATTTTGGATATGTATTCATCCCTAATTTTTCAAGAAGCGCTGAGGTAAACATTGCTCCTGTCAAGGCCTGTTCAACCACATGGGGAGCAAGAAAGAAGCCTTGATACATTTCCTGAAGGCTATATAAGGACGCTCCGGCTTCCGCACCTATTCCAGGGGAGGTAAGACGGTAGGAACAGGCTTCCACCCATTTCTTTTTCCCGACAATATACCCTCCAGTTTTGGCAAGGCCTCCTCCGGGATTTTTGATAAGAGAACCAGCCATCAGATCTGCTCCAACATGGCAGGGCTCAATGTCTTCCACAAACTCCCCGTAACAATTATCTACGAATACCACAAGATCCGGATTAATGCCTTTAACATAATCAATCATTTCTTTGATTTCGCTGATAGTGAAAGACGGCCTTGTAGCATATCCCTTCGACCTTTGAATTCCAATCATTTTAGTTTTTGGAGTTATTGCTTTCCTGACTTCTTCATAATCCACTTTACCTTCGTCATTTAAAAGAACAGTATTATAATCGATATGAAATTCCTTCAGCGATCCAGTTCCATTACCTCTTATACCCACAATTTCCTCTAAAGTATCATAAGGTTTACCGGTAATATATAGAAGCTCGTCTCCCGGCCTGAGAACACCGAAAAGACAAATGGAGATAGCATGTGTTCCAGAGATGATCTGCGGCCTTACAAGCCCTGCTTCTCCTCCGAATACTTCTCCATAGATTTCTTCAAGCGTGTCTCTGCCCGCATCATCATATCCATATCCTGTTGAAGGGATAAAATGAGAATCACTTACTTTGTGCTTTTGAAAGCTCTGCAGCACCCGAAACTGATTGGATTCAGCTCTTTTGGCTGCTTCCTGCTTCAATGGGGCTATCTTTCCTTCCATTTCATCAGCAAGTTTTTGCAGGATGCTTCCGTTTTTCAGATGTTGATACATGATGTTACTCCTTTATTTTGCATATTTCTCTAGCTGGCCCGTCAATGGATGGTCCTTTAGGCTATAGCCTTTGCATTCATATTGTTCGTCTTCTTCATGAAACAAAAGAGAGCGCAGGATGCTTTCATTCTCCAGCTGTGATAAAAGTCTTCCTTCGCTGGATGGCAGGTAAACGTGATAAAATTCCATCTGGCCGATCACGGTTTCTTCAATGGATGACAGTACTGATTTTAAATCATTTTGATCAAATGCGCTAATCACCAATGATGTTTCTTTAGAAAGCGGCAAGAAATCAGGATGCTGCTGATCAAGTTTGTTATAAATGGTTATCTGCGGGATATTATGAACCTCTAAATCAGCAAGAAGATTATTTACTGTTTTTTCATGATTAAAATAGTCCGGACTAGATGAATCCACTACATGCAGCAGGACATCCGCTTCTTTCACTTCCTCAAGTGTGGAACGGAAAGCGGCGATTAATGATGTTGGCAGGTCCTGGATAAAACCGACTGTATCCGTCATCAGTATGTTGAACCCGCTTGGGAGGACTGCCTTTCTTGTCATAGGATCCAGTGTGGCAAATAATAAATTCTCTTCAAAAGATCCTGCTTCTGTCAGGCGGTTGAACAAGGTGGACTTTCCTGCATTGGTGTAGCCCACAATTGCTGCCTGAAAAGCCTTATTGCGCTTTCTTCTTTCACGGTATCTTTCCCTGTGCTTCACAACTGTACTGAGCTGATTTTTGATATCATCAATTTTCCCTCTGATATGTCTTCTATCGCTCTCAAGTTTGGTTTCCCCGGGCCCTCTTGTCCCAATTCCCCCTCCGAGCCTTGACAAAGATACACCCTGGCCAGCAAGCCTCGGCAGCAGATATTGCAGCTGTGCAAGCTCCACCTGAAGCTTTCCTTCTTTAGAGCGTGCTCTTTGTGCAAAGATATCCAGGATCAGCTGGGTACGGTCTATAATTCTTGCTTGAAGTTCTTTGGATAAATTCCGGATTTGGCTCGGAGATAATTCATCATTGAAAATAAAAAGATCGGGCTCCATTTCTTCTTCCAGATGTGCTAATTCTTCAACTTTGCCCTTACCTATATATGTAGATGGATGAATGCGGTCTCTTTTTTGAGTGACTATTGCCAGCACTTCACCATTTGCAGTCTTTGTTAATGAAGATAGCTCCTCCAGTGAATATTGATATCGGTCATCATCCTCATTTGTTTGGCACCCTATCAGAATTACCTTTTCATATTCTCTTTGTTCCAAGCTAGGCACCTCTTTCTTTTGCTTTTCTTCATCATACCAAAAAAATACATCATCACAAAATTCCAGCATACTGCTTAAAAAACAACTTGGTAAGTTTTGTCCTATTTTAATGTGCATTTGTGAACAAAAAAATTTACCAAAAGCATTGTAAATCTTTCTGAACATGCTAAAATCTTATTTGGCTAAAAAATTATGAAGATTACATCGAGGTAGTACTATGACTTGGGAAGTTTTAAGTATAATTGGCACGATAGCTTTTGCAATCAGCGGGGCTGTAATTGCCATGGAAGAAGAATATGATATCTTGGGGGTCTATACCCTTGGAATAGTGACCGCTTTTGGAGGCGGTGCGATCCGCAACTTATTGATCGGTGTTCCTGTTTCTGCCCTGTGGAATCAAAGCATGTATTTCACCATCGCTTTTTTAACAATAACGGCCGTTTTTCTGTTTCCCGCAAATCTGCTTAAACATTGGAACAGATGGGGGAATTTAACGGATGCAATCGGATTATCCGCATTTGCAATCCAGGGAGCACTGTTCGCTGTCCGGATGAATCACCCAATCAGCGCAGTTATTGTTGCTGCTGTACTTACAGGCAGCGGGGGCGGAATTGTACGAGACTTGCTCGCCGGGAGAAAACCGCTTGTATTCAAGGAAGAGATCTATGCAGTATGGGCCATTTTGATCGGCGCAGTTATCGGAATGGGATTTGCCCAAAGCGCATGGCAGCTATATACCCTTTTCATATTAGTTACCCTGTTAAGAGTATTTTCGTATATATACAAATGGAAACTGCCGAATAAACAACTGAAGTCTCTTGCCAAGTAATTTGCGCCCTGCTCTCCATTCAAAGCAAATAAGGTATCTCTTGAGGCGCACACAGAGCATGGTGCTTTCGGCTGAATCATCCAACAGTGAAAGCACCTTATTCATTATGGTGATTAAAATGCAATAAACAACAAAAGGCAATACATCATCACTTGAAGAATCATTTTTCAAAGGCCTACCTTATTCTTCATCCTCCGGAAAGACTAAATCCTGGCTTCTCAATGTGAGCAAATCATTGCGCTCATATGAGTCTTCCATGAGAAGTCTCATAGATTGGACACGAATTGATTTTTCCAGGACATTGCGGATATACCTTCCATTTGAAAAAGATGTCAGGCTGCGGTACGATTTTATCAAATAGAGGTGCTCCCTTAATTTTCGTTCTGCATCACCGTTCATTATATATTCCCTTTCACTGAGCATAAGCCTGGATATTTCAAGCAGCTGATCCACAGAGTAATCAGGAAAATCCACCACTAGCGGAAAACGTGAATGAAGTCCGGGATTTAAGGTTAGAAAGTAATCCATTTCCCTTGAGTACCCTGCTAAAATTAAAATAAATTCATGCTGCCGGTCCTCCATATGCTTTACGAGAGTATCAATTGCCTCTTTTCCAAAATCCTTTTCTCCGCCCCGCCCCAGTGAATATGCTTCATCAATAAATAAAATCCCTCCCAGCGCCTTTTTAATTAAATCCCGGGTTTTTTGTGCAGTATGCCCGATATATTCCCCAACAAGATCTGCCCGCTCTGCTTCGATTAAATGCCCTTTGCTCAGCACATCCATTTTTTGAAAAAGCTTCCCTATTAACCTTGCCACAGTGGTTTTTCCTGTGCCGGGGTTTCCCTTAAACATCATATGCAGTGCCTGCCGCCCAGCCTTCAGCCCGCGCTCTTCTCTCTTTTTGTTCACATAAATCCAGGCGTATACTTCCTTAATCATCCGCTTCATTTCTTCCATGCCGACAAGAGCGCCCATCTCTTCTTCAATCTCTTTTAAAGCAATATGCTGAATAGGAAAATCCTTTTCCTGTATTTCCCTGACCGGCGGCTCTTTTATTTGAGTTCTTCTCTTTTCACCGCTCAAAACAATATTTATTTGCCCGTTATTTTTCATCCGGATAGGCTGATCCAAATCTTTCACCTCTTTATAAACCGTTTTCTTCATCTGCCGCCATATTTCCAATGCCCTCTTCGCTCAGGTTATAGAGAAATCATAGTAGCATTTCACGTTTTCAAGACAAAAGCGGACAAATTTCTCTCTTTGTTTATGTACATGAATGCATTTCCGACATAATTTGTACTGATTCACCCTGTTTTTTAAGGAGAATGTCATTTCCTGCGCTTTCCCAAGAAATATTTTCTTCATTCATATATATTCTTTAGGGATTGATAACAGTATATTTTGTTTAAAAAACAATTGGTTTTTAAGGAGTCATACAATGTTTCAGTGGAAATCACATTATTTAATCAGCCAATTATTATCTATACGCATAAAAAAAAGACAGGTATGAAAACCTGTCTTTTTTATATCTGACGTTATTCTTTAGCTTCAAAGTCAATCTGAACGTTACGCTGTGGCGCAAATGTGGAAATTGCGTGCTTAAACACTAATTGCTGCTTTCCTTCTGATTCGAATAGTACCGTAAAGTTATCAAATCCCTTTATTTGGCCTCTAATTTGGAATCCGTTTAATAAAAACACGGTAACAAAGATACCGTCTTTTCTTAATGAGTTTAAAAATTGATCCTGAATATTTACGGATTGTTTCATGTTAAATCCTCCTCTTTTCTCTCTATCTTTTATTAATTCGCTTTTATTGAAAGCTTTCCTGCAACAAAAGCTGTTATTTCTTCTATTTTTTTCAACAGATTTACCTGATCTGTCATATCAAACCAATCAACATCCATCTTATTTCTGAACCAAGTAAGCTGGCGTTTCGCATAGCGCCTGGAATTTTGCTTTAATGCAACTACAGCTTCATCAAGCGTGCATGTTCCTTCAAAATAGCCAAACAATTCTTTATATCCGATTGCCTGAGTGGATTGACAGTTTTTCAAACCTGCATCGAAAAAACGTCTAGCTTCTTCCTCAAGCCCATTCTCCAGCATTAATTCCACTCTATCATTAATCCGGCTGTACAGCTTTTCACGGTCCATAATTAAACCGATTATTGCTGTATCATATTTCAGTTCAAATTCCTGTTTCTTTAACTGGTCACTCATTGTTTGACCGGTGCATTGATGAATTTCTAAAGCCCGAATTACTCTGCGTATATTGTTAGGATGTATTTTTTCGGCACTTTCAGGATCTATTGCCCTTAGCTTGTCATAAACAAAATCATTTCCTTTTTCGGCAGCTGCATCTTCAAGCTCTTTTCGGTAAGCAGGATTTTGCGGCGCCTCAGAAAAATGGTAGTCATACAGAACTGACTGGATATATAAACCAGTTCCCCCTGCAATAATTGGTATTTTTCCCCTTTTATGGATATCGTGAATTAACTCAGAAGCTATTTCTTGAAAATCTGCTGCACTAAAAGATTCTTCAGGTTCTTTGATATCGAGGAGATGGTGCGGGATACCCTCTTTTTCATCCTCTGTAATTTTGGCGGTACCAATGTCCATACCCTTATAAATCTGCATGGAGTCACCGCTGATTATTTCCCCATTAAAGCGGCGGGCAAGTTCTATGCTTAATTTTGTTTTACCTACCGCCGTCGGCCCAATGATCACTATAAGCTTTGATTTTTCATGTACCAACATTGTCACTGCCTTATTTTATTTTTCCCTATCTTACCATAATTTTCGCATCAGTTAAACTTCTAACCATTTTGGATGATCAATTTAAGAATTATTCCTGAAAAAAAATTTAAATTTATTGTTCTTTTTCGTATACCACTTATCCGGCAAATCACCTAAGACATAACATTATGTTAAATGATAGTAATAAATTGAATAACGGTACTCTACACTTTCCCCGGCGGGAGGTAGATAACTCTTCAGCAGGGCGCTGCCCAGGCATATTCATGCTGAATTGTATACATTCAGAAAAGCAGTACCAAAAAAGTATAAACAGGTTATTAAGGTTTTAAAGGTGTATTCCCACAAAATAAAATGAAACTGTAAGGTTTTAAACAATAATCTGGAACTATAATTGGTTTATAGCCGTGAAGTCTAATTAATTAAGATCGCTGTCCAATCTGGATGTTTAAGACATAGGTGAGATTATGGAGGAAAAGAGTAGCTTGGTTTATCAAGTACTCTATCGGGTTCGCGCACTGGCAGAATGAACACAACTAATGAATGTTACATGCAGAAAGTGCTTCATTCATTTATCACAGAAGTGAGTTATAGCAGTCAGGCTGTTTTCGGGACGGCCAGGAAACATCCCTCTTAAAAGTGTTTAAACAGCTCTTTATAAATTTCAACATTTTCTCATTTTGCCTAATCTTTTTCTGTTATTTTTTTGTTTAATTCTTCCAGTGTGTCCTGAATGTACTTCAGCTTTTTATTATAGTGCTGATACGATAAATAAGCCGCTATTGCCTTAATTGTAAAAAATAAAACAGCGGCAATGGAAATGAGGAAATAATTATGCGCCAATGAACTTAAATACTGATTGATATGAGTCATTTTCTACAACCTTTTTTTTCCCTTAGTATATCCCAGGCTTTCTATCGCTATTCTTCAGACAGTATCAGCTTCATATTATTACAAAAACCTAACCTCTGCGGGTATAAAATCAGACATTCCCTTTTCTTCCCGAAAATGCCGTAAAAACTAAGCAAACGATAAAAGCGACAGATGATACAATCAGAGCAGCCAGTAAACCTATGGCTGCCATGAATGTATCATCGCCTGGGTATGCTGGTTTTAAATGACACTCTTTATAAATAATCAGTGCAGAAACAAGGACATAAAAGCTGCTGCCTATTAGCCCCATTTTTAATCGATTTCTCCTTGTCCCATCCCATGACTTACCTATAGAAAACCAGGCTAATATGCTCGCATAAACGGCAAACCCCATCACAGCAATGTGGAGATAAGGAATTTGGATGAAGATAAGAATATAAAGCAGAAGAACCGTGGTACTGAAAAGAAGTGCATTTACGGCAAATAAAAATAATCCGCTCCGCCAATATCCTTGAAACCATGCTTTCTTGTACAAAAGGCGAATGGCATTTTTGGTCAAGTAGTTTCCAGTAGCGGATTATTTTTAAAGGCTGTAATCAGGAAAATCATTAACAGCCCAAGTAAAAAAATTAGCGAAAGTGACAAATAGAACCCTTCTTTCCTTCTAAACACTGGATAATACAATATATTTTACCATATAATAGAAATAATCAGTTATTTTTCTTACGAATCTTTAACGTAATAGATTAGGTGTGAAGTAGATATGACTTTCAAAGATATTCCAGCTAAGTCAGAGGCCCCCTGCCTAAAATACATTAGCCGAGAAAATTCATAAACTTATATATCGATATTTACTTCCATCCAAAATTCTTCTTCTCTAAATAAGTAATCTCTTCTTTTAACTTTTATCCAATTAAATAACTCTTTTATTTGTGGATTGTTCTCTCTAAATTTATTTAAAAAATCTATTGCCAGAATTAATTCATCTGATCCACGTTTTCTTTTTCTTTTTAAAATGGTTTTCACTCTGGCTATTACCGCATTGACAGCTGTTTCATCACCATGACGATGAATTGCTGATGTTGCACATGATTTCAGGCCGAAAGTACCTTCTGTAAGTGCCTTTATAAAAACGGGCAGCAATTCATTACCTCCAATCTCACTAAGGGCATATAATGCAGAGCCTTTTACATCATCTTTATGATGATCCAATAAATTTATTAAAAAAGGTATCGCATTAGCTGTACCAATTTCAGAAAGGACTCCATTAGCATATATTAAATCATCCATATCTATTGGATGAAGCAGAACTTGAATAAGCGCCTCTTCTATTTTTATACCATTGCACTTTCTTAAAGCTTTAATTGCACTGTGTCTAACTTGATATCGTCTATCAGATAGAAAAGGTAAAATAGGTGCACAGTCTTCTAATCCTTTTCTTTCAATAACTTCCAAAATGTTAGATAACTTGTCTTTATTATTTTCATTTTTAAGCTGCTTGATTAAATCTTCCAAAATTAACTCTACTCCTTACACATATATTTCATCATAAATTACTTTTTTTATTTGTTTTCAGCAATTGCATTAACATTGCATTATGATTAAACAAAATCCGCACAGTCATACCACAGATAAAGAGCAGTTCCTGACCCCCATAAGTAGATACTGAGTTTATGATAGTCTGGATATTTTTTATAAAAATTACAAGCGGGTGAAAATATGTTTATCGGTATGCAAACTCTTCCTTTAATTTATATAGACAATAATACTAGTCATATCTTGGAGAACATTTCAGTTACCTTTGATAGAGACAAGGGAAAAATTCCTTCCATTAAGATATTGAAACCTGGAGCAAGGAAACTAATTAGTCTATTTAACATGAATGTTACGGGCATAACACCACTTTACTTAATGCACGAAAATAAAAAGTTGAAAATAATGGAGAGACAATATATATTCGAGAATTTCACTAAGGATTTTCGCGGTACCATTTTAGTTGAAATTAAGGGTATCAAACATGATGGCAGGTTTGATATTACAGTAGTCGAAAATTTCTCTTTACATTAAAGCAGTTATCAACAAGCTAATTCTATCTACTTTGTAAAATATATACAATCGTCAGCTATAAAGCTTAAGAGATAATTTGTTAATTAAGAAAAAGGTATCTTATATATCTATAAAGAAAGGTAATACAGTAATTAGTTTCAAAGTTACAGAGAGGATGGATCTGAATGTTAAATGTTTTAAAGGAACAATACGCTTTTATTAGTTCTACAAGACAAGTATTGTTTATGTTTTTAGAAGATATTCCGTTGGAAAAGCTGCATGAAACAGTATCTGGCTTCGGGCACTCGTCTATTATCAGAACCCATATTCACGTTTCCGACTGCTATTTAAGCTGGCTTGGGAGATTTGCTCTTAAACAGCCGGATTTTAAGTTCGCTGCCGAATTTGAAATCGAACATTCTAATGTAAAGAAAGTTAGAGAGAGATTTGATTTAGTTGATGAAATAGTACAAAAGTTTTTAGAGGAATTTAATTCCCGCTATTTCGATAAAATAGCTAACCAGGTAAAGTGGCAGAAAGAACCATGGAGTACCACTCCTCTTTGGCTTCTAACTCATACCGAAACGCATGAGTTTCATCATAAGGGGCAAATAGTATCGATGGCTCGTCATTTAGGTTACAATCCTCCTGATACAGACCTTGTTTGACTCAATACAGAAAACCGATCTTACTAGAATGATCCCTGGTGTAAAATCAAACAGTTAATTTTAATTGCAGGGGAACCTGTCTCGTCTTAATACCATGTTTTACTTTAGACACAGGTAAAAAAGCTGTCCACTAAATGTGAACAGCTTTCTCAATTCTTTTTATGCTTCTTTAAAAATTTTTCAAAAGAAAGTTCATAATGGATATCCAAAGAAAGAGTATTCTGCATTAATACTGGTGCTTGCTGGGGGTTTACTCCAATTACGTAGAGATAACATCCGCTGACTATTTTAATAATCGTGCCCTAAGAATTTTTAGGCATTTACAGATAAGGGAGTTTACTTATCGCAGTACCGCTTCTTTTCCTTATATCTTTTCTGGGAATTCATTCAGCCAATCTCAGTCTGCACTATAATCAAGTAGCTTTTGATTTTAATTGTTTTAATAATGATGCACGAAGACTTTCAGATAAGGCATCAACCGATACTACTTTTTCCAGTTTATCTTTATTTAATCTGTCAAAAAATTTCACATCATTCACTGATGCAACAGATACTTGTTCTGGATGTGGTTCAAGGAGTACCAAATCATCGTTTGGCGTGACCTGCCCTTCTTTCAATACTCTTAAAAGAAATCCAGTATAGCCAGTATTTCTCATTCGGATAACCATATCCGGGACCTGATACTTTGCTGCGAGTTTATAACAGGGATTTCTTGGTTCGGAAACCTGAATAACAGCCTCACCAAAAGCAAAAATATCTCCTATGTGAGCATTATCCTCTTTTAATCCCTCTACAGTTAAATTTTCGCCAAATAAGGCTGTATCACTAAAATGTAAAACCTCACTCCAATAGGAATAGTGATCATAAGGATATAAACATAAAGCTTTATCCTCTCCGCCATGATCTTTATAGGCTTGTTCATCACTGCTTAATCCTGTTTTACTTAGGAAAATGGGTTCTTGGACAGATTTCTTTCTGATGGCTGATTCAAATGTTCTGCCGCCATATGTTAGTGTTTCGACTTTTCCTATATTCAATGATTTGACTTGATATTTAAAATACTCCATCTGAATACTCCCTATATTTAAATTCAACAATGTGCAGAGTTTCATTTTTATAGATTTGCCAGTTCATGTGTATTGATCCTGAAACTGAATTTCGTAATCACAAACTGTAAAGGGATGGATAGGAGAATCCATTTAAAGGGAAAACACACTCCGACATGGGCTTTTTGTTCGTAAATAATAAATTCAGCTTCTATATCCTTCTGGGACTTAGAGATGTTTATATGCTTATTCATCATGTTCAAAGTAAAAAAGAGCCTTTCACATGGCACTTTTCTATTGCTTTTTATTTTAACACATGGAAACATTCCGGACTATTCTCTGAACTGATGCAATTTTGTTTTTATCCTTCAAAGAAATAACATGCATTCACACTTCTAAATTACTTGTCCAATTTTCACCTAATTATGTTTGTCCTAACCTATTCCACAGGAGCATCTATCATTACCCAATAACAGGTGGTACGATGCGGGGAATTCCTGATTGACCCGTTGAACCTCGATAGCAAGTTCCCGGCTATCTTTTGGTTACCCTGGGCAGCGCATCCGCTTTTTCTTGAGTGTCGATGTGTGCCCCAGGAGGCACGAATCGATTCGGCCGAATCCGGACCCCGTTTGTTACTACTGCATTATAAGAAATAAATGAACCCTTTTCCACAATTGCATTATATACGATGCAGTTAAACCCAACAAATACTTTGTCGCCAATATAACAAGGACCATGTACAAGAGCACGGTGAGCTATGGACACCTCATTGCCAATAAATATAGAGTACTTTTTCCCTCCAGACGTAATCTTTTTATTCAATAACCCATGTAAAATTACTCCATCCTGGAGATTGGTATTTGAACCTATATAAAATGGGGTTCCCTCATCAGCGCGTATACTTACATTCGGGGCTACATAAACATTACTTTTAATAGTAACCCCTCCTATAACACTGGAAAACTGGCTAATAAATGCTGTTTTATCAATTTGGGATATTGCGGAACAGGATTAAATGAAGTAATGGGGCTAGGGCATATTAAGGGTTCAAAGCAGCACTGTGAAGGATCTGAGGAATATAAATTAACATCATTCTTTTCTCCCATACAATCACCTTTCTTTCATTATAATTTACGTAAAAATACAATTTAGGAAATAGGCAGCCATGTTTTCTATTTGCAGATGTCCTATTCTGCAATCAATCGAGTGGTTCTGCTATGCCATTTTATTGCATAATAAGGATTCAATGGCGTATATAAGTAAGGATAGATAAAGAGTAAGTTGAAGAGGTGAGTGAAATGTTTTGGACTGTACGTTACTGGTTCAGGGCGCAACAGGATATGGACGGCTTTTCTTTTGTCCAAAATAATTCATCTCCCATCTGGAAACTCATCAACGCATCTGTTTTCAGCTGTTTTGCAGCAATATTTCAATCTGCTGGCGGTTTTTTTCCGGGGATAGGTTATGGCATAAGTCCATTTGCTACATTACCCATTTTCATTTCAATTGTAATTTCAATAAAACATGGTTTTCTCTCATATTTTTTTGGCTATATTGTTACTGCTGCTTATGCAGCCTGGTAAACTATTAGTCTTTCCTTTCACTACTGGACTGCTGGGAGTTACACTTGGATTAACATTCAAAGTGTTTAAACAAAGATTTCTTAGAGTGTCTTTTTCTGCAGTATCGTTACTATGCGGTATATTGATTCTTATTTGCTTATTTAAGTTCCCTGTACTTGGTCCTGCTATTACAATACTCAACTGCGAAGCAATCCTAGTAATATTGGTTTCTTGTTTTTTATATTGCTGGGTGTGGGCAGAGTTAGGCCTGTTCATACTAAACCGATTGATGATATACCTGCCGGCTAATAAACGTAGGAAATGATTCTTGTCATAACCGATACCATGCCTCCGATCATGCCCTCCGTTTTTTTGTGCAATGTTTTTAAGTATTGCTCTATTTATTCAAAAAAAATCACCGATAGACAATCTCTTCATCTCTATAAGTCCGTTGTTTGGGTATCATTCTCCCCGCACTAGATCTTGTACCGAATGAAATAGTTCTAATCATATTCTTTTAAGTAAAAAGGAGTGTAGATTTAGTTGCAAAAAACTAAGGTTAGTTTACGGCCCCTTGTAAGTAAGATAAATTTACCCACTGTTTTGAAAACGACTATACTTCCAGGTGACTCAGTTGAAACATTATTTATTGCAACTCAGGCAGGAGAGATTTTTTGCATAGCCAACGGTGCAGTAAAGAATTTTTTAGATATTCGTCCGCGTATCATAAAACTAGGTGCGTCTGGCGGATATGATGAGCGGGGGCTGCTCGGGCTCGCATTTCATCCCCAATTTTATTATAACGGTCTGTTTTATCTGCATTATTCCCTTGCTGGAACACAGGGTCCAGGAGCACTTTCTGAACGCTTTAAGCCTAACCCGTGTGATTCCGGAACTTTAAACCTAGAGTGGATAAACAGAGAAACCCGGTATGATCATATCGATACGGTTGAAGAATGGATTCTGCCGTCAAACGGCTCCCCTCAGAAACGGCGAACATTACTTAACTTAAGAAGACCCTTTTTAAATCATAATGGTGTCAATAGCTTAAACTTTTCACCTGAAACCGGACAACTTGTATTAACAACCGGAGATGGCGGATCAGGCTTTGATCCATTTAATTTAAGCCAGAATGATAATGAAATTGCCGGTAAAATAATCGAAATTGATGTATTTAAGAATATATTTATCAATAACCCTCCAGCAGTCACGCGCTTTACCGAACTTCCGGCAGCTATACTGGAAACGCTCACCTTAATCGCCAAAGGCGTTCGAAATATACCAGGCATTTCATTTCAAAGGTTTTATAATCAGTATATCAAATATGCAGGAAATGTCGGCCAGGACTCCGCAGAATCGATTTTTTCATTCGTTGATTATAAAAAGCTGCCGGTTACTCAGCTTATTCAAGCTTCTAAATCTTTACCTGACAAAGAAGGATTAATTAACTTTGGCTGGCGGGGATGGGAAGGCGCCTTTCCTACTTCGGTGATAAATCCCTGCCCTGCAAATCCCAGTGTGAATGAGAAAACCATTGCTTATTTCGATGAAGCTGCAAAAACTTCAGTAAGGGGTATTCAGCCATTAATTAGTTATTTTCATCAAGATACCCGTCCCGAAAAGTTTGGCGGCACTGCACTTACAGGAGTGCAGCCTTATATGGGGAATGAAATCCCCGCTTTAACGGGAGGCATTGTGTTTACCGACCTTGCCAGGCATGAAGTAACTCAAGCCCCGGCGAGAGGTGTTTTAGCTTATAGCAGAGTAAGGGCGGATTGTAAATTAAATGATTTTAGTGTAATGGATATTGATTATGATTTTGGTTCTCAATCAGCGTATTATGTTAGTTTGGGAACGAACTTGGATCAAACGAGATTATATTTAGGAGTTTATGGATCTATGAAAGTAACTGATTTAAATAAAGGAACTATTTTTGAAATAGTTCCAAGATCAAAATAAATGGAATTAACGTTGCTCACTCTTTTGGTTTATAACGTTTTAATACCAGATGATTGACTTCTTTCGGTATAACCCATCAATTCGATTCCCATGCTGAATCGCATAGTCGAACCGTCTTCTTCTACTTTGTCATGGCCGCTTTCCTTTAGATTTCCATTTTTGAAAAGTATGATAATGAAACTATACCTCATTGGCATGTCCGCTTCAGGTTTCTTAAGCGGCAATTCAAAACTGCTGGTAACTTGTGCTAAACAGCTAATGCTGCTTTAATAATCAGCATCACTGGTTTAAGTGCTGTTAATTAGTAGACTAAGTGCGGATTTTGATTTTTTTCTTAGAAAAAATGGAACAAAACCTTCAATAGTTGATTCTTTTTAACATAGTTTGTTATAATTAAGTGTTTTTAAAATCATTGAGGGGGAACATTATTTATATGTCAGTAGAAGTAGGCAGCAAGGTACAAGGAAAAGTTACAGGAATCACTAATTTTGGAGCATTTATTGAACTTCCGGGAGGATCGACCGGTCTTGTTCATATCAGCGAGGTAGCAGACAGCTATGTTAAAGATGTAAATGATCACTTAAAAGTGGGCGACCTGATTGAAGTAAAAGTTATTAGTGAAAAAGAAGGCAAAATTGCACTATCCATCAAAAAGGCAATTGACAGGCCTGAAGGGCAAAAACCGTCTTATTCACAGCGTCCGCCTCGCCAGGCAAGACCTGATAGCCGTTCAAAAGGAAATTTCAAGCCAAAAGAAAATTTCGAAGATAAAATGGCCCGTTTTTTAAAAACCAGTGAAGAAAATCTATCCTCCCTCAAACGCAACACTGAGACAAAACGTGGCGGACGAGGCGGAAGACGCGGATAACTGCTGCTCTTTCCAGCAAATCCTATAGCATCACCTATAGATAAAGGCAAGCCTGGTTTATGCCAGGCTTGCCTTCTTTGTTTTTTTTCTGATTTTTTTCACATAACCCTTTTAAACATTTTTTCCATATCATAAATCGAGTATTGAATAATAATCGGCCTTCCATGCGGGCATGTGAAAGGATCTGCCGTCTTTCGCAGCTGATCAAGCAGGGCTTGTATTTCATCATTGCGCAAATGGCGGTTAGCTTTTATGGAGCCTTTGCAGCTCATAAGAATGGCTGCTGCTTCCCTTAGCTTTTTAACATCCACTTTCTTCATGGAAAGCAGCTGTTCGATCATTTCCTCCATGATTCCTTTTTCATTTCCCTTTGGAAACCACTGAGGGTGTGCACGGACGATGTAAGAGTTGTAGCCGAACTCCTCCAAAAAGACCCCTACTTTTTCCAGTTCTTCCTTATTCTCATTGATTCGGATGCACTCATCTGTTGAGTATTCAAGAGTAATTGGAATAAGCATCTCTTGCAGCTCTTTTTCAACCGTGCCCACCTTTTCGGAGAAATATTCATATTTGATTCTCTCCTGGGCAGCATGCTGGTCAATGATGTAGAGGCCTTTTTCATTTTGTGCAAAGATATATGTGCCATGCATCTGGCCAATGGGATACATAGGAGGCACCCGTTCTGCTGTTTCTTTGTATACATATTCTTCCTGCTCCATGGCCGTCGTCATAAATGCCTCGGCTGTTTGGAAAATCTGCTCATCCGGTTTTTCAGCCTCAATAACCCGGGTTTGGTTTTCGCCTAAGGAAGACAATTCTCCGGCGAATCCGCTGGAATTTCCGCCGCGATGAATTTGTTCATTTATTTCCTCATTGCCTGTAAAGCCGGAAAAAGGCTGCTCGCTTGGTTGTTCTTTCACAAGCGTTTCCTTTAAAAGCTCAGACTGTTTTTTTGCCTCCTGGAGCACTTGTTTTCCCTGCTGGACGGCATGCTCCAAATCCAGGGAAGTTTGTTCTGAAATTGGTTTTTCCTTTTTAGGAGGAACAAAGCCGCTTGGAATTAAAGATATCTTTTTAAATGCACCCTTAATCATATCGGAAACCAGCTGATCCAGTTCAGCTTCCTTGCTCAGCCGCACCTCCATTTTTGAGGGGTGCACATTCACATCAACAAGAATGGGGTCCATTTCTATTGATAATAATACAATGGGAAATCGTCCTATTGGCAAAAGGGTATGATAGCCATTCAATATGGACTTGGCCAATGCATAGTTTTTAATGAATCTGCCGTTGATCATCGTAGATATATAGTTTCTTGAAGCCCTGGTGATTTCCGGAAGGGCCACATAGCCTGAAATTTTGAAATCCAGAGAGCTTCCTTCAACAGGTATCATTTTCTTTGCGATATTCATGCCGTAGATACTGGCGAGCACCTGGCGGACATCTCCATTACCTGTTGTATGCAGGAGTTTTTTTTCGTTGTGTGTCAGCTTGAAAGATACCTCCGGGTGGGACAATGCCAGCCTGTTCACAACATCGGTAATATTGCCTAGTTCAGTATGAATGGTCTTCATATATTTTAAGCGTGCAGGTGTATTGTAAAATAAGCTTGATACAGTGATATCTGTTCCTTTTCTGCTTGAAGAAGCTTCTAGCTCCCTGACAGAACCGCCCTCTAGGAAAATTCGTGTTCCCGGACCTTCTCCTGTGCTGCTTTTCAATTCAAAATGAGAAACAGAGGCAATGCTCGGCAGTGCTTCTCCCCTGAATCCAAGTGTCCGTATCCTGAATAAATCATTTTCATCCTTTATTTTGCTTGTTGCATGGCGCCTGAACGCCTTTTCTACATCATCAGGCAGGATTCCGTCACCATTATCAATGATCCTGATTTTAGCCAGTCCTGCCTCTTCTAATTCTATTTCCACGATGGAGCTATTGGCATCAATTGCATTCTCTGCTAGCTCTTTTACTACAGATGCAGGACGCTCTACAACTTCTCCAGCCGCTATTTTATTTGATAATGCTTCGTCAAGCTGCAATATTTTGCCCATAACCATCGCCTCGCTTTCATATTCCGGTTATTTTAATTTCTTTTGGAGCCTGTACATCTCATTTAAAGCTTCAAGCGGCGTCATTTCAAGAAGGTTTAGTCCTTTTAATTCTTCAAGGACGTTTTTCTCTTTAGGCGAAGCTGGCTTTTTAACAGCTGCTGTTTCAGCTGTAAAAAAGGATAGCTGGGCATCACTTTCTACAGGGTTTGATTCATGCACCGTTTCTGCCACAGGAATATCCTTATTTTTTTCAATAAATGATTCTTTTTCGAGCTTCTCTAAAATTTCATTTGCCCGCTGGATAAGAGAATGGGGCAGTTCTGCCAGCTTTGCCACATGGATGCCGTAGCTTTTATCTGCAGACCCTTCTTTTATTTTATGAAGGAATACTACATGTCCGTTTTGCTCCACTGCGCTGACATGGATATTCTCAAGACAGCCGAGTTCTTCTGAAAGTACTGTCAATTCATGGTAATGAGTTGAAAATAGTGTTTTTGCGCCAATTTTATCATGAATATGTTCAATGATTGCCTGTGCAAGAGCCATACCGTCATAGGTAGAGGTTCCCCGGCCTATTTCATCAAATAATATCAAACTGTTTTCTGTTGCATTGTTTATTGCGTTTTTAGCTTCAAGCATTTCGACCATAAAGGTGCTTTGTCCTGAAATTAAGTCATCTGCTGCCCCAATCCGGGTAAAGACTTTATCAAATATAGGCAATGTTGCTTCACTCGCTGAAACAAAGCAGCCAATCTGAGCCAATATGGATGTTAACGCAATTTGCCGCATGTATGTGCTCTTTCCTGACATGTTAGGGCCAGTGATCAGCAATAATTCTCTTTCTGAATTCATGCGGCAATCATTCGGAACGTACTCCTGGGATTTAAGTACTTTTTCTACTACCGGATGGCGGCCGTCTTTGATCATGATGGTCCTGTCCTGTGAAAAATCCGGCTTTACGTAGTGCCTTTCTTCGCTAATGGTTGCAAAGCATTGCAAAACATCAAGTTCACTTACCTTTTTAGCTATTGCCTGCAGGCGCGGAATGTGTGATTTGATTTCTTCCCTGATTTGAAGAAATAAGTCATATTCAAGCCCTGTACTTTTTTCTTCCGCCTGCAGAATCAGCGCTTCCTTCTCTTTAAGCTCTGGTGTGATGAAACGCTCTGCGTTTGTCAGTGTCTGCTTGCGTTCATATCTTCCCTCTTCAAGCAGGTGCAAATTAGCTCTTGTCACTTCTATATAATAGCCAAAAACACGGTTATATCCAATTTTAAGAGACCTGATTCCTGTCCTTTCACGCTCTTCCCGTTCAAGGCTCGCAATCCAGGTTTTTCCGTTCCGGCTGGCATCCCGGTATTCATCAAGCTCCCCGTTATATCCGTCTTGTATAATGTTTCCTTCTTTAACGGAAAGAGGAGGGTTTTCCGCAAGAGACTTTTGAAGCAAACTTGTAACATCTTCACATGGATCAAGCTGTTCAGAAAGAAGCTTCATATCCTCGTTCTTCAGGGAAGATAGAATGTCCTTCAAGGCAGGAAGCTGCATTAAAGAGCGTTTCAGCTGTATTAAGTCCCTGGCATTAACATTTCCAAAAGCAACCCTTCCGGCAAGGCGTTCCAAATCATAAACTTCCTTAAGGCGTTCGCGGATATCCTGGCGTTCAAAATAGTGATCTTTCAAAGTTTCTACAAGTGACTGCCGCTTCTCAATTTGACTTTTATTAATAAGAGGCCTGTCGATCCATTGTTTAAGAAGCCTGCCTCCCATTGATGTTTTCGTTTCATCCAGCAGCCACAATAAAGATCCTTTCTTCCCTTTTGAACGGATTGTTTCCGTCAGCTCCAGGTTCCGTTTTGAATAATAATCAATTTTCATATAATGATTGCTTTCATAGCTTATTACAGGCTGCAGATGATCCAGCGCGCGTTTTTGCGTGCGGAACAGATAATGAAACAGACGGGAAACCGCCAAGCGGTGTCTCGCGCTTTCGAGGCTTCCAATCAAATGCTGAAATTGCATGCTTTCTGCTGTTTCATCCTCGAACGAAAGAGCGGGTATTCCTCTTTCCTGCCACTTTTTTTGCCAGTCAGGATTAAAGCCGTTTGCCACCACCACTTCTTTAGCGCCTAATATGGCAAGCTCATTAAACACATCTTCAAATGTACCGCTAATGATTGTTGCCTTGCTTTCTCCTGTGGACAAATCGTTATAAGCAAAACCGAATGTCCCGTCTTCAAAGTCAGAAACCGCAGCAATATAATTATTTTCCTTCTCATCCAGGCCTTTTCCATCCATTTTTGTTCCCGGAGTAATAAGCTGAACAACTTCGCGCCTGACCATGCCCTTAGTTTTTTTCGGGTCTTCTACCTGTTCGCAAATGGCAACTTTGTAGCCTTTTTCTATTAAAATATCTATATAGCCCGAAGCCGCATGGTAAGGAATACCGCACATCGGTATTCTATCCTCGGTGCCTCCTTCACGGCTGGTTAAAGTGATTTCAAGTTCCTGCGATGCTGATAGGGCGTCTTCAAAGAACATCTCATAAAAATCACCCAAACGGAAAAATAAAAAGGCATCCTGATAATCTGCCTTGATTTTTAAATATTGCTGAATCATGGGAGTGTATCCTGTCATATTGCCAAAACCTTCCTAACCAAAATTAAAGATTCTTCTCGCATCCATTATATCATATCCCCCTTTTCCGGGATTAATTTTGAAATAGGTTATAAAATGTTCCATAAAAAAACAAACCGGATGATATTGTTATCATCCGGCAATCTAAGATAAATCTCAGTATTTATTCATCCTCAAAATCACCCAGGAAATTTGGATCTAAGTCGTCAAAATCATCTTCTAGATCACAGCCCCAGTCATCATCACAGCCATCTGGATTAACAGCGACACAAACCTTTGTTTCTCCGATGACTTCAACATAGAATTCCCTTTCGACGTGTACAATCACTTTCTGTCCACAAGGCGAAATGCAGGCTTCTATACAATTTGGCTGCTGTACGGCTTTGGCAATGACATCTTGATCATCATTGCAATCAGGATCGCGGTATTTCAAAGATATGACATCTTTATAATGAACCTTTTCAGTTACGACTTCTGTTTTTGTATTATCACTATAAGAATACCAAACATTTATTTCGTAGCTGCCGCTTATTTCCACTTTTTTGCCGACTTTATGTGCCTCATACTTGTGATTTATGATCCAACAACCGAGAATGCTAGAAGGATGATGAGCCGGGCAAATGATGTGCTGGGACTTAGTGAATTTGCGTCCCTTTGCCACCACCGCTTTTGTAATTATCTCTCTGTAATGTGACATGCTAGCGAACCCTCCTCATTCAGTTTCCATTCATCCTATGCAGGTTAAAAGTCTAATGTGCGAATAAGTTTTAAATAGAAACTGGTGGTTTTATATTGTTTATCTATCTCATTTTATGCCAGCCCATATGGTTATGTGTCATGATTGAGGCAAGGTCTGCAAAGGTTTAAATGATTTCCTGAGAAAGTTTTTAAAAAATCAACAAGCAAGCAATGATTCTTTTTTCTTGGCTGTTTTCGTAAACTTTGCTGCTATGTGACCAAGATGGCTGATTGCCGCTCCAGAATACTTGCTTTCCGAGGGGCGGGAGGTGAGTCTCCATAGCAATGCCTGCGGGATCTCACCTGTCCCTGCTAATCTAAGCAGGAGTTTCGCACCTTACACTCCAATCAGCCTGCGGATTTCCGCACAAAATCCACAGATCTCCGGAAGCGTACACCGAGCCTCCGCGGGGTTTAGCCTTGAGCGTTAATCCCCAAGGAGTCAAGCGTCTTCAAACAAAAAAACCCCTCTTCACAATGAAGGGGGGTTCTTGTTTTATTACATGCAGCTGCTTCCGCCTGCATTCGCGCGTGATCCTGTTTCACCGCGCAATTTATCACCATCAGTACTTTCAATGATCAAATCAGTTACCGTATTTGAAACTTGTGAAGCCACCATTTGCAGTAAATCGTTCACATCAACCTGTGATTGCTTAAATTCCTGTACAATCGGCAGCTCATCAAGTTCTTTTTCCAGTGCATCGATTTTATCCTGCACCTGCCTATAGGCTTGTTCTTTCCCATAATGCTGGAAATTCACTGCCTGTTTTTGCAGGCTTTTAATGCTTGCAATCATTTCGCGGACTTTTTGATTTTCATTAATTTGAGCTTCAGCACGTTTGAAAAAATCCACTTCTTCCGTTTCAGAAATCATTTGTGCAAGGTCTGCTGCTCTTTGAAGAATATCGTCTTTTGAGAACTTTGCCATTATTTCACCTCTACAGCCGCTGCTTCTTCAACCATATCCCCGTTCAATGACCATGTTTTGGCTTTCGTGATTTTTACTTTAACAATTTGGCCAATCGCAGATTTAGGTCCAATAAAGTTAACGAGCTTATTTTTTGTTGTATATCCCGCTAATACTTCGGGGTTATTTTTGCTTTCGCCCTCTACGAGCACTTCAACTACCTGGCCTTCATACTCTTTCATTTTTAAGGCGGAGGTTTCATTTACAAGCGCATTTAAAAGCTGCAGACGCTCTTTCTTCACTTCCATCGGTACATTGTCCTGCATCTTGGCAGCCGGTGTGCCTTCGCGCGGCGAATAAATAAAGGTATATGCTGCATCAAAACCTACTTCTTTATACAATGAAAGTGTTTCTTGAAATTGCTCATCCGTTTCATTTGGATATCCAACTATGATATCGGTTGTCAGGGTAGCGTTAGGAATGGATGCTTTAATTTTTGCAGCAAGCTCCAGGTATTGCTCGCGGGTATACTTGCGGGCCATTATTTTTAGAATTTCCGTGCTGCCTGACTGAACAGGGAGGTGAATATGTTCAACAAGATTTCCGCCTTTTGCAAGAACTTCAATCAGGTGATCATCAAAGTCCCTAGGATGGCTTGTTGTAAAACGCACCCTTGGTATATCGATTTTTCGGATTTCATCCATTAAATCGCCAAGACCGAATCTGATGTCTTCAAGATCCTTGCCATATGCATTTACATTTTGGCCGAGAAGGGTGATTTCTTTGTATCCCTGTGCAGCAAGATGGCGGACCTCAGCGATAATTTCTTCAGGCCGCCGGCTTCGTTCCTTCCCGCGGGTATAAGGAACGATGCAATACGTGCAGAATTTATCGCAGCCATACATGATGTTGACCCATGCTTTTGTTTTTCCTTTGCGGACCTTTGGAAGGTTTTCAATAACATCGCCCTCCTTCGACCATACTTCGATGACCATTTCTTTAGACATATAGGCATCATGGAGGATATTGGGCAATCTGTGGATATTATGCGTGCCAAATATCATATCAACAAACCCATGCTTTGATAGAATCCGATTTACCACCGATTCCTCCTGTGACATGCATCCGCATACTCCCAAGAGCAAATCAGGTTTTTCGCTTTTAAGCGATTTCAGGTGGCCAAGTTCGCCAAAAACCTTATTTTCTGCATTTTCACGTATTGCACACGTGTTAAGCAAGATGACATTTGCGTCTTCCACTGTGTCTGTTGCTTCATATCCAAGGGCCATAAAGATGCCGGCCATAACTTCGGTGTCATGTTCATTCATCTGGCAGCCATATGTACGTATAAAGAACTTTCTTCCTTCGCCCATAGCCCTGAACTCTTCAGGAATAGCAAAGGCATCATATTTTACTTCTTCTTTTCCCCGTTTCTTTGCTTCCTTTAAGGAAGGAGGAACGTAAACCGCTTGAAAGTATTGGCTGTAATCCTTCACGGATTTTTTGTCCGCTGAATTGTCCGCCTTTACTTGCTGTGTTTCCAAACGCTGTTTTTCGTTCATGGAGTATCCCTTCTTTCACTATATAAAAAATTGCATAAGATAAATTTTTCGCTTACAACTTACCATTTTAAACTAAATAATCTCTTACAACAATAATTTATAATGTTTGCTGAGGGATGAATCCATTTTCGAACAACTCTCCCAGCTGGAATTTTTAAGCAGTTTCCCTAGAATGATCAGAAAAACAGGGACATTGCTGGCGGTATTTACTTTATGATCCCAAGCTCTTTTCCTGCTGTTTCAAATGCAGAAAGCGCCTGTTTAAGCTCTGATTCAGAGTGCTGGGCGGTAACAATCGTCCGGACACGCGCCAGCCCTTTAGCTACAGTTGGAAACGCGATTCCCTGGGCAAAAACGCCGTATTGAAGCAGCAGATCTGAAAATTGGTGCGACAATGCTTCATCACCGACTATGACTGGAGTGATTGGCGTTTCGCTGTCGCCAATATTGAATCCTAATCCCTTTAATCCGGCTTTAAAGAACTTCGTATTTTCCCAAAGCCGGTCAAACAGCACAGGTTCATCCAAAAGAACGTCAATGGCTTCTATGCAAGCCATTGTGACTGCAGGAGGATGTGATGTACTGAATAAAAAAGGGCGGCCTTTGTGAATCAGGTAATCAATAAGAGTTCTGGAGCTTGCAACATACCCTCCAAGTACACCGATTGCCTTGCTTAGTGTGCCAACCTGAATATGCACCCTCCCGTCAAGGCCAAAGTGGTTGACCGTTCCGCGGCCGTTCTGGCCGAGCACACCAGAAGCATGTGCATCATCAACCATGACAAGTGCATCATACTTTTCTGCTAATTCCACGATTTCAGGAAGTGGCGCTATGTTTCCATCCATGGAAAAAACACCATCCGTTACGATCAGCCTTTTTCTGTACTCTTTTGATTCCCTGAGGGCTGATTCAAGGGATGCCATATCCACATGTTTATATACTTTTCGTCCTGATTTGGTCAGGCGGATGCCATCAATGATGGATGCATGATTTAATTCATCTGATATCACGACATCTTCAGGCGTTAATATCGCAGAGAGAACGCCCTGATTCGTGGTGAACCCTGATTGAAAAACCAGGCTTGCCTCTGTATGCTTGAATTTCGCTAATTTTTCTTCAAGTTCCTCGTGCATGGAGAAAGTACCTGCAATCGTCCGGACAGATCCTGTACCTGCCCCGAACTCTTCGACAGCTTTCAAGGCAGCCTTTTTTAGGCGGGGATGATTGGTAAGGCCAAGATAGTTGTTTGAGGACAACTGGATAACCTCTTTTCCATTGACCACAACTTTTGAACCCTGATCAGATTCAAGCGGAACAAGCTTCCTGAAAGTTCCCTCTTTTTTCATTGCATCCAGTTCATTCTGTAAGTATTCAAAGCCTTTCATAATAATCCTCCTTTTAAATCTTCATTTTTTACAGCAGGCATGAATTTATATGCTTATGGTGTCAGCACAACTTTCCCGCATTCGCCCTTCATCATTAATTCAAAGCCCTTTTCAAACTCTTCCAGCGGAAGGTGATGGGTAATTACTGGCGTAACATCTACTTGGCCCGATGCAAGAAGGCCGGAAACCTGCTGCCATGTCTGGAACATTTTCCTGCCGGTAATTCCCTGTACAGTAAGGCCCTTGAATACTATGTCATCTGTTATGTTAATTTCTACTGGCTTGACAGGCAGACTCAAAATGGATACCCTTCCGCCATTTGTTGCCATCTTAAAGCCTTGATTGATGGCTGCAGGATGTCCGCTCATCTCACAAACCACATCCACTCCATTACCATCAGTAAGATTAAATGCCTGTTCAAGCGGGTCTTCCTGACCTGAGTTAACCGTATAATCCGCACCCATTTCTCTAGCAAGCTTAAGGCGGTAATCGTTTAAATCAAAAGCAATAACCTTAGCCGCACCCGATGCCTTTGCAACACCCGCAGCCATGATGCCTATAGGTCCGCACCCGATGACTGCAACAGCTTTGCCGGTTACTTCGCCAGCGAGGACTGTGTGTACAGCATTTCCCATCGGCTCCTGAATAGAGGCAACATCCAATGGCATATCCGCAGGGTTTTTCCATAAGTTACCCGCAGGAAGAGCCACATACTCTGCAAAACACCCTTGTGTATCCACACCGATTATTTTGGTATTTTTACAGATATGCCCTTGGCCGGTCAAACATTGCGGACATGTCCCGCAGACTATATGTGTTTCTGCTGACACATAATCCCCTATTTTCACTCTTGTTACCTTGTCTCCAATCTCCACGACTTCTCCAGAAAATTCATGGCCAAAAACATAGGGAGGATTTACCCTGCCCTGTGACCATGCATCCCAAGAATAGATATGTACGTCTGTGCCGCAAATGGACGTTGCTTTTACCTTGATAAGTACTTCAGTTTCATTTATGGAAGGTATATCGACTTTTCTGAGCTCTGCTCCAAATCCTCTGTGATGTTTTACAAGCGCTTTCATTTTTCCGTTCAATATGTACACTCTCCCTTTAAAGCACATGTTATTTTCTAAGTATAATAGTATTTTAGCATTAAAGAAAAATAGTTGTAAATACCGCTGTCCTCCTTGAGTGGACATGTGGCTATAAGAGGGACATTTTTTTAATAATTGGCACCATTTAAAATTTATGATGATATTTTAAATGGCAATAATATCTCAAGTGGTTCATTTTTAGGCTCTTTTTTAGAAGATTGTTATTTTTTTATGTGTTCTGTAAGGCGACTCAATCTCTAAGTCAGTTGATAGGAGCGTAAGTTGCAAAGCTCCTGCAGGATCAGCGGGACAGCAGGCGCAGCTGAAGAGGCTCAGCCCGCGATGAAAGCGAGCATCCTGGAGAGAGACAGCCCTAAAAAAACAAAGTTATCATCCTTCCATCTGCCTGTTTTTTAGCTAATGATGACAGTTTCCCGCACCGCTTGTCCTCTTTTTTCGTAAGATAGCATGAACACATTTCTCACGGGGAGGAGACAAGCATGACAGGAAGATCAGCAAATACAAACAACAACAACACAAGCAACAAAGGCAGATGCTGTCATTTCAATAATGATAGCGTGAGCAACAGCTCAGATAGCCCCAGAACTAACAGGGATGACTTCTGGACAAATTTAATGATGTGCCGCCGATGCCATCATAATAAACACCGCCATCACTGATAGCTGTTTGCAGGATAGCGGAATTATGGAAAAAAGGTTATTTTCACAATGTGAAAATAACCCTTTAATTTCTTTACATAAATTCAGAAGCAAGTTTATCAAAAATTTCCTGGCTTACTGTTAGGCTGGATGCAGAAAGCGGCTTTTCTCCATAACCCGGTATCATTTCCTGATAAGACGGGCGCTCTTTATTCTGGTAAATAAGCCCGGTAATCAGGCCGTCCTTTTCCATAATTGTTTTCATGGCCATTTCCCTGTCCGATGGGTCATACCCTTCAATTGTTCCAAGTTTGGTAATATTCTCTTTAAACCAGTCATAGGTGTTAATTTTATTATATGTCACACAAGGGCTGAAGACATTGATGAAAGAAAAGCCTTTGTGCTTTATCCCTTCTTCAATCAGGGCTGTCAGATCCTTTAAATCTGTTGAAAAACTTTGGGCTGCAAAAGTTGCACCTGCTGAAAGCGCAAGCTCCATAGGAGAAATAGCCTGCTCTATCGATCCCTGCGGAGTTGATTTTGTTTTAAACCCGGCAGATGACCGCGGAGATGTTTGTCCTTTGGTTAATCCATATATTTGGTTGTCCATTACAATATACGTGATGTCTATATTCCGGCGGATGGCATGGACGGTGTGGCCCATCCCTATTGCAAATCCATCACCGTCTCCTCCCGATGCGATGACCGTCAGATCCCTGTTGGCCATTTTCACTCCCTGCGCGATAGGAAGTGACCGCCCATGAATTCCATGAAAACCATAAGATTTTATATAACCGGATATGCGTCCGGAGCAGCCGATTCCTGATACAATTGCCAGATTCTCAGGTTCCAGGCCCGCATTTGCTGCTGCCCGCTGTATGGCTGCCTGGACGGAAAAATCGCCGCATCCCGGGCACCAGTTAGGTTTAACATTATTGCGAAACTCCTTAAAAGTAGCCATATTATAACAGCTCCTTGCATTGTGAATGAATTTCATGCGGCAGGAATGGATTGCCGTCATATTTCAGGATATTTCTGATTTTATCTATGTGGCCTGCATTCATTTTTATTAAATTAGAGAGCTGTCCTGTAGCATTATTTTCAATCACTGCAATCCTGTCGGAGGCTTGCATAAGGGGCAAAAGCTCATCAGCAGGAAACGGGTGTATTAAACGTATATGAGCATGATTTGCTTTAATGCCATCAGCTTCAAGTCTTTCCATTGCCTCTTCTATGGCTCCTCTTGTAGAATTGAAACCTACAAGAAGGATGTCTGCCTTTTTATGCTTGGCATTTTTCACTACCGGCTCAGAAATGGAAAGGTTTTTTATTTTCTTCATCCTTTTTTCCATTTGCAGCTTGCGATTGGCTGCCGACTCAGACGGTTTTCCTGTTTCATCATGTTCTACCCCTGTTATATGGTGAATTCCATTCTTTGTCCCTGGAAGAACACGAGGTGAAATGCCATCGGCCGTCAGCTCAAAGCGTTTAAAATATTCATTAGGCCCCAAGTCAGGAAGATCTTCTTCCAAAAGCTTGCCCCTCCGGATTTCTACCTTGCTGCTGTCAAGGGGCTGTACAGTTTGTTTACCGAGAGAAAGCTGCAAATCGGAAAGCACTATGACTGGGCATTGATATTCCTCCGCGAGGTTCATTGCTTCTGCTGTATCATAAAATGCTTCTTCTACAGTACTTGGCGCAATAACAATCTTCGGAATTTCCCCGTGTGTGCCATATATCATTGCCATCAAGTCAGATTGTTCCTGTTTTGTCGGCAATCCTGTCGATGGCCCCCCCCTTTGAGTATCTACTATAACCAGCGGGGTTTCCGTCATGCCTGATAGTCCAATGGCTTCCATTTTTAATGAAAGTCCAGGACCGGCTGAAGCCGTAATTGAGCGGACACCTCCATAGCCAGCACCAATTGCCATCGTGGCAGCAGCAATTTCATCTTCAGTCTGGATTACAGTCCCTCCAAATGCCGGAAGTTTTTTAATTAAGTATTCCATAATTTCCGACGCTGGCGTTATGGGATATGCAGCCATAAACCGGCATCCGCCCGCAAGTGCTCCAAGAGCAATGGCATCGTTTCCAATCATGAACAGGCGTTTTTGCCCGTCCGCTTTTTGAAGCACCATGGATACTGGTTTCCCTGCAATCAAACTCTTCATAGATTCATAGCCTGATTGAATGGCCTCCATATTTTTTTGGACAATCTGTTCGCCTTTTCTTCCGAAGATCTCCTGAACCACTTCCCTGAAAACTATCGTATCCATTTCCAAAACAGCGCATGTAGCACCTATGGCCACCATATTTTTCATTAGAGAAGTCCCAAGCTCAGAGGCAATATCCGTAAATGGCACAGCATAAAGGGCTGCGCTTGCGTTTTCAGGGCAAACAGGTGCAAATTTCGCATCAGCAATGATAATGCCGCCGTTATGCAGTTCTTTATAATTCACATCAATCGTTTCCTGGTCAAAAGCTACAAGAATATCTAAATCATCTGAAACAGATCTAGTTTGCTTAGTGCTTACACGAATCTTATTGTTTGTATGTCCCCCTTTTATCCGTGAAGAAAAATGGCGGTATCCATACAAATAATAACCCAAGCGATTCAAGGCAATACAGAATATTTCTCCAGTGCTTTCTATGCCTTCACCTTGCTGTCCTCCAACTTTCCAGGAAAGCTGATTGATCATGCGCTACACCCCTTAGAATAGTAATCTGCCCAACTAGCACCCCACATTAAAAACAGCATTATTATGTATAAAAATACCGTTCTTTCTTTATAGAGAAAGGTGTACTAAATGCTTCCATTCTAGCGTTTAACATTAAAAAATGCAACTTGGATATATGGAAAAAATTAGCTATTATAGAATAGAAAATGAATGAATATTACATATATCTGCATTATTTTTCAAAAAAGAATCGAATATCCAGATTATTTGTAGAAATTTTCCGAAAAATTACTCCAAATAATTTTTTCTGCAAGGGCAGCTGGGTAAAACTTTCCCAGTTCATTAATCAGCCTGCTGTAATCCCTATAAGAAGCCAAATAAGCGACAGTATAGTCTATGCCATCAAAGTCAGAGCCAAGGCCAATATTGTTTTCCCCGCCAAGACTGCAAATATAGTCTATATGATTCAATATATCTTTTATAGCGGCTTCTTTACCTGCCGTCAAAAACTGAGGAACAAAAGTAATTCCAATCATGCTGTGTCTTTTAATCATGGCTTTGATCTGCTCATCTCTTAAATTCCTCGGGTGAGGGCATAGGCGATATACATTGGAATGAGAAGCAATTACGTGATCTGCCAAATCAATTACATCCCAAAATCCATGCTCAGATAAATGCGAAACGTCACAGGTTATCGAGTTTTCATTCAAAACGCGCACTGCTTGCTTTCCAAAACCTGATAAACCTGCCCCTCTTTCTTCCATGGCTCCATCTGCAAGAAGATTTGAAAAGTTCCATGTCAATCCAACTGATGAAACACCAAGTCTCAGGAGTGTCTGAAGCTTCAATACATCATTACCGATACAATCGCAGCCTTCCAGAGTCAAAATTGCTCCTATTTGCCCTTCTCTTAAAAGATCAATATCATATTTGGATTGTACGAAAATGATATCTTTCTTTGACAGAATACGTTCATGGAATAATTGAACCTGTGATAAAGCAGCCATAAATTTCATATCCGGGTGGACGTTTTCTGGTATATAAATAGCAAAGCATTGAACTTTTCCTGCAGCTTGTAATGCCCCATATGATAATTGAAGCAATTCGCTGTCAAAAGAAAGTGAAGGATTGTTAAACATCTTCATAAGCACATCACAATGTGCATCAAATATATTCACGAATAAACCCCTTTTGGCTACTATAATATATAAGGATATCATAAAAAACAACCTGCTTGCGCAGGCTGCAAACAGGCTTATCAGAAAAACATATTATCTCGGTTCAACAATCAATTTAATAGCCGTCCGTTCTTCTCCATCAATCAAAATATCTGTAAAGGCAGGAATACAAATCAAGTCTACTCCACTAGGTGCGACAAACCCTCTTGCGATCGCTACTGCCTTAACGGCTTGATTTAACGCACCGGCTCCTATGGCCTGGATTTCTGCCGCTCCTCTTTCTCTAAGAACGCCAGCAAGTGCGCCTGCTACAGAATTAGGATTAGATTTTGCTGAAACCTTTAATATTTCCATTCCTAGTCCTCCTTGTTTTCCCACCTTTTTCACGCTTGTTTAAAAGGTATAACTCTTTTCATTGATACTATATTCATCATTTAAAAACAGTATGACATGTCACAGAAAATAACTTGTCACACTATCATGGAAAGAGCCTGGAAAAGAGGGAGCGTCAAACGGGCCAGACCGAAAATAGTGCATTGCCTCCTATGCACGACAGTACAAAGGCGGAAGCTTAATGATAGAATGGATGATCCTCATTAATTAAAATTGTATCTATTTTTCGGGATTTACCGGTTTTTTCATCTATATCAATTAAAACTGCACTTAGCACTGTTCTCCCGGTTTTTGGCACTTCGAATCGGACTGGAAGACTTGTCAAAAACCTGTGGATGACAGCTTCTTTTTCCATTCCCAAAATACCGTCATATGGACCGGTCATTCCTGCATCTGATAAATAAGCTGTTCCGCCTGGAAGTATCCGCTGATCAGCTGTCTGCACATGCGTATGAGTTCCAATCACAGCTGAAACTTGTCCATCTAAAAACCAGCCCATTGCCTGTTTTTCGCTTGTAGCTTCTCCGTGAAAGTCTACAAAAATGATAGGCGTCCTTTTTCTCGCCTCAGCAACAAGTTCTTCCGCTTTACGAAACGGACAATCCAATGCGGGCATAAACGTCCTGGCTTGCAGATTAATAATGGCAATTTCATACTGATTAAGTTTAAGAAACTTTAATCCTTCACCTGGCGTTTCCTCAGGAAAATTTGCTGGCCTGACAAGATATTTCGCATCATCAATAAACTCAAATATTTCACGGTTATCCCATGCATGATTTCCTAATGTCACTGCCTGTGCACCCCATCCAAGGAATTCACGATATATTTTTTCAGTAATGCCGCGTCCTCCAGCAGCATTTTCACCATTCACAATAGTGATATGCGGTTTGAATTTTTCCTTCATTTTCGGCAGGTACTCCTTAAGCATATCTCTGCCTGGAGAACCCACGACATCACCAACAAAAAGCAATTTCATATTTAGTAGTCCCTTTCTCTTTTACATGTAAGTTTTTGCTGTACATCTCTCTCATTGTATCATACTATCCTCCAGCCATTCAGGGAACGCGGCAATTGATATATGCCGCAGAAAAAAAAACAAAGCGGAGAATCTCCGCTTTGTTTATTTTGCGTATTCCACAGCCCTGGTTTCCCTGATGACTGTTACTTTAATATGTCCCGGATAATCCAATTCCTCTTCAATCCGTTTCCGGATATCCCTCGCAAGACGATGCGCTTCTAAATCATCGATTTGTTCAGGCTTGACCATAATCCTTACCTCACGGCCAGCTTGGATAGCGAATGACTTCTCGACTCCATCATAGGATTCGGAGATTTCCTCCAGCTTTTCAAGTCTGCGGATGTAATTTTCCAGTGTTTCACTGCGAGCTCCTGGCCTTGC
This sequence comes from Bacillus sp. OV322, assembly GCF_900112495.1. Taxonomy (GTDB): domain Bacteria; phylum Bacillota; class Bacilli; order Bacillales; family DSM-1321; genus Peribacillus. The sequence continues at coordinate 810,743 of NZ_FOMA01000001.1, read as the reverse complement.
GGCAGAAAGAGCGTCAGCGGCAGCTACCAGAACGGCTATAACTGAGGTTGGCTCAGTATCGCCATGATGGGAAGCAATGCTGTTAATCACTACTGGGTGTTCTTTATACTTAGTAGCAAGTTCAACGCCAATTTCGACGTGGCTTCCTTCCACTTCATGGTCAATTGCCTTTCCGATATCATGCAGCAAACCTGCACGGCGGGCAAGGGTTTCATCTTCACCCAGCTCGGCAGCTAATAAACCTGACAATTGGGCAACCTCAATAGAATGCTTCAGAACGTTTTGTCCATAGCTTGTACGGAATTTCAATCGTCCTAGAATTTTAATGAGATCCGGATGGAGCCCGTGAACACCAACTTCAAAAGTGGTTTGTTCACCAATTTCACGAATATGCTCATCCACTTCACGCCTGGACTTGTCCACCATTTCTTCAATGCGGGCAGGGTGAATACGTCCATCCTGCACCAGTTTTTCCAGTGCCAATCGAGCAGTTTCTCGCCTAATCGGGTCGAATCCGGATAAAATAACTGCTTCAGGAGTATCATCAATAATTAAATCAATTCCTGTCAGTGTCTCTAACGTACGGATATTTCGCCCTTCGCGGCCGATAATACGGCCCTTCATTTCATCATTTGGCAAATTCACGACAGAAACGGTGGTTTCTGCTACGTGATCAGCTGCACAACGCTGAATAGCCAGAGAAAGAACTTCTTTCGCTTTTTTATCGGATTCCTCTTTGGCGCGATTTTCACTCTCTTTAATCATAAGTGCAATATCATGGGCCAGTTCATTCTCAGTACGATCAATAATAATCGACTTCGCTTCTTCGCGTGTTAAGCTCGATACACGCTCCAGCTCTGTTTGCTGCTTACGAACCATCTCGTCCACTTTGCTTTCCATCTCTTCAATATGCTGTTGTCTTTGGTTCAGAGAATCTTCTTTCTTTTCCAAAAGGTTTTCACGTTTATCTAACGTATCATCTTTACGGTCAAGGTTCTCTTCTTTTTGCAATAATCGATTTTCCTGTTTTTGCAATTCAGTCCTTCGTTCCCGAACTTCACGTTCAGAATCAGAACGAAGCTTGTGAATTTCGTCTTTTGCTTCCAATAAGGCTTCCTTTTTCAAGGCGTCCGCTTCACGTTTAGCATCCTCAAGGATTTGTTCTGCAGAGCCTCTAGCCCCTGCTATTTTGTTTTCAGACTTAGTTTTATGCACAAAATAGCCAACAACTGCACCGACGAATAGGCCAAGCAAAATGGAGATGATTGTTATGGGTTCCATCGTTTCACCTCCCTTGCTATGAACTTTTTTTACATCATTAATTTGAACTGTCAGCAAGTACATTGTACATAACTTCAATACACAGCACTTGGCTTTTTAAAGTATCAGTTTGAAAAAATGTAAAATATACATGTTAATTGTATAGTTGAGAAATTTTATTGTCAAGGGGTTGACCTTACTGTTTATGAATATTCAGAAGGATGAAACAGTTTCTCTGCATGCTCTCTTTCAAAACAGGCAGCCATGCTGTATATTTACAAATGCCAAAGCATCACTTAAAAAGCAGGCGAAGGCTCCGTTATGCCAGAAAACCTAAATTAGCAGCCTCCTTATGGTCAAGGCTTTAACCCTCTTACCTATATATCTAAAAGTATAAAAAAAGAGGCCAAGCATCATGCTTAGCCCCCCTTTTTTCAATCTTCCAATTCTAATCCGTTTTGGTCATCTTCTTCTGCTTCAGCAAAGTGTTCTCCATCTAGGTTATAATGATCCCTGATTTTCTTTACAACTTCCTGCTGAAGGGACTTGTTTTCTTTCAAGAACAATTTTGCATTCTCTCGTCCTTGGCCAAGACGCTCATCATTGTATGAATACCATGATCCGCTTTTTTGTACAATATCAAGATCAGAGCCCATATCAATGATTTCCCCTTCACGGGAAATACCTTCACCATACATAATATCAACTTCTGCCTGGCGGAATGGCGGGGCAACCTTGTTCTTTACAACTTTTATTTTTGTCTTATTTCCCACTACATCATTGCCCTGTTTCAGCTGTTCAGCACGTCTGACTTCAAGCCGGACAGTTGAATAGAATTTTAGAGCACGTCCACCAGGAGTCGTTTCGGGATTTCCGAACATCACACCGATTTTTTCACGGATCTGGTTTATGAAAATAGCAATTGTATTGGATTTGTTTATTGCACCAGAAAGCTTCCTTAGACCCTGGGACATCAATCTTGCCTGAAGGCCCACATGGGAGTCTCCCATTTCTCCTTCAATCTCTGCTTTAGGAACTAGGGCTGCAACAGAGTCAATAACAATGATATCCACAGCGCCGCTTCGCACTAGTGCTTCTGCAATTTCCAATGCCTGCTCGCCGGTATCCGGCTGGGAAAGCAGCAGCTCATCAATATTAACGCCTAATTTTTGCGAATAGGCAGGGTCTAAAGCATGTTCAGCATCTATGAACGCTGCCTGTCCCCCATTTGCCTGTACTTCTGCAATAGCATGCAGTGCAACTGTTGTTTTACCTGAACTTTCCGGGCCATAAATTTCAATGACACGGCCGCGGGGATACCCGCCAACTCCGAGCGCAACATCCAGTGCAAGCGAGCCGCTGGATATAGTGGATATTCTCCGGTCTGACTGTTCTCCTAATTTCATGATTGAACCCTTGCCGAATTGCTTTTCAATTTGTTTTAAAGCCATTTCTAATGCCGCTTGACGATCTCCCACTAAAGTTCCTCCTCTATAATCTATCAGCCGGATATCCAGCCAAAATTCATTCTATTTAAATGTAAGCATTTCCTGATGTATTTGTTGTTCTTCCGCCTGCTAATCAGGCACCCTCTTTTGTTTCCGGGGCAGTGTTATCAGTGATGCTGCTATCAGAAACAAGAAATTGGACGATTGCAGCTCATCTCATAACCTATCTCTACTATATACTTTTTTCTTTCATTTGCCAAGCAAAAAAACGAACATTCATTCGTTTTTTTTATCTCAAAGAAGAAAAGCAAAATAACGTTTTTCCCTGGTGAACATTTGATTTCCAAACTGTAAATGAAAGAAAAATATCCTTTTTACTCAAAATCTGTTTATTCAATTTGCCCCTGCTTCTGCCATCAAAGATTCCAAATAAAACCTGATCAAAAGGAGCGGACCGCCATAAAGAATACTCCATCAGCTATACTATTTTTTTTAGCCTTCCTTCAGATAAAGCAGGTTAAAACCAAAGTTGCTCCCAGCTTGAGGGAATTATGACCAATCTCTATAACTGTCAAATACATTGCTCAGATAAGATCTATTAAACGGTGAATCAGAAAGCGGCATCCATATTTCACGCTTCTCATCCGGATCTGAGCCCGGCTGCCTGAAAGATTTAACCGTTCAATGATTGGTTTTTTATCACCAATTGAAATTCCTATAAAAACAGTGCCGACAGGCTTTCCTTCTTGTTCGTCAGGCCCAGCCACACCAGTAAAGCTGATGCCCGCGTCAGCATCCATCATCTCCCTGATATTTACGGCCATTTCCCTAGCGCATTCCATGCTGACAACTCCATGGGAAGAAATAGTTTCTGGAGTGATCTTCAATACTTTCTCTTTCACTTCTGTTGAATAGGCAACCACACCGCCCCTAAAAATTTTCCCTGCTCCCGGAATGGTTGTAAGCTGTTCCTGAAACATGCCTCCAGTAAGGCTTTCAGCTGCTGCAACTGTAAGTCCTCTTGCAGTCATTTCCTTAACCAGCTCTTTAATAAGCGAAGTTTCTCCCTCGCCGTAGTAATACTCGCCAACCCGTTCCATAATGCTCTTTTCAGCCTGCTGGATTAGCTCAGCGCACTTTTCCCTGGATTCGTTTTTAGCTGTGATTCTTAATGTAACTTCTCCATCAGAGGCAAGAGGCGCAATTGTCGGATTGCCTTGTCCATCCAGCAAATCAGCAATTCTTGTCTCAAGCAGAGCTTCACCGATTCCGAAAAAGCGGAGAACCTTCGATTCAATAATTTCATGTTTATCAAGTTTGCCCATCAAGATTTTATGGCCGTATGAAATGAACATTGGATTCATTTCTTTCGGGGGTCCAGGAAGAAGCATATATGTTTTTCCATCGGAATCCAGCACCATTCCCGGCGCCATGCCGTGATCATTGGGCAAGACCTCCGAGCCTTCCAGTATGAGTGCTTGCTTTTTATTATTTTCGGTCATTTCACGCCCGGTTTTTTGAAAGTAGGTCTTAATAGAGGCTAATGCCGCCTCATCATAAACAAGTTTTTTCCCTAAATGCTTTGATATTGTTTCTTTTGTCAAATCGTCTTTTGTCGGCCCGAGCCCTCCTGTGAAAACAATTAAGTCTGCTCTTTTTTCTGCTGCTTCTATAGCCGATTTCAGCCGGCCGGCATTGTCTCCTGCAACAGTATGGTAAAAAACGTTAATTCCCATTTCTGCAAATTGCCTGGAAAGAAATTGCCCATTTGTGTTTGCGATTTGCCCTAAGAGCAGCTCAGATCCCACTGCAATGATTTCTGCATCCATTAAAAGACCTCCCGATTATAATCATTCACACCATATATTTACCTTAAGTATGGCGAGGTAAACAATTACCGTTTATCACCACGGCTTTAAAACGGCCTAAGGACCGAGAATGCCAGAGCAGTCCTGGTTTCTCGGTCCCTTAAAATACTGCTTTTGTTTAAGGCAGCTTATTTGGAGTTTTTGAAAACTTCCTTATTTTTAACAAAATAATCAAGACCGGACCAAACAGTGAAGATCAGGGCAATCCAGAGCATGATTTCAGCGAAAGGAAATGAAATGAATTCAAAAGGGAAATTGTGCAGCAATAATGCCGCAATAGCAATGATCTGAGTCCATGTCTTTACTTTGCCAAGCATATTGGCTGCCACAACTTCCCCGGTTCCGGCAAGTATCAGGCGCAGCCCTGTAACCGCAAATTCACGGCTGATGATAATGATGACAATCCATGATAAATGTTCTGCCAGATTAAGGTCCACCAGAATAATCAGTGCTGCAGAAACCAAAAGCTTATCAGCAAGAGGATCCAGAAATTTCCCGAAGTTAGTAACAAGATTCAGCTTTCGTGCATAATAGCCATCTATCCAGTCAGTAGCCGATGCAATGATGAATATGATTGCCCCGATCAAGTGTGTAACCGGCAGCGTAAAATCTCCAAGAGAAACAGAGCCCCAAGAGAATGGAACTAACATGATAATCATAAATACAGGTATTAAAAAAATTCTTGAGATAGTAATTTTATTAGGCAGATTCACAGTTTTACCCTCCAAATATGTGCTTACAATTAGTATGTTTTACTGTTGATAAATATTTCATGAGGAAATACAGAAAAAAACAGCAAAAAATTGGCAATCAACCAATTTCAGCAGTTTACCTTACATGCCCCCATTAAACAATGAAGTGAAAAATAGTCACCTTAAAGATGACTATTTCGACTTATCAAACTGGATTGTGATAGTTTGAGTGACCATTTTTGAAGGAGAAATCGCATATTCCAGTTTTTCATCATTTACAGATATCTCAGTATCACTAGCATTACCAATTATAATAACTGCTTCTGCTTCATTTGAAAAATCGATATCCTTGCTTTCATTTTTCTTCAGAATGCCCTGGAAAAACAGTTTTCCAGTTCCATTTTTGACTCCTACCCAGGTTTGCCCTTTAGATGCTACCTTAAGCTTAAAGCTCTCGGCATTTTTGAGGGTATAGGTGGTGTTCTTGCCGCTTATGCTGGTTTTCGTTAATGCTTGAACCGGTTTTTCGGCAGCAGGCTTCTCTGTTTTTGTATTTTTATCTTGCTGTTTTTCGCCAGTACCTTTTTTCTGATCATTTTTTTTCAGAGGAGAGTTTTTGTTTTCATTATAATCCACTGATTGACTTGTCTTGTTTTCGTTTTTTTTGGTCTTTTCGTCGGAATTGTTCACATATTTAGATATTAACACCCAAATTAGGATACATACGCCAATAACCAAAACTGCTGCCAAAATCCTTGGAAAAAGCTCCATGAATTTTGATGTTCCAGGTGAAATGGTTTTTCTCGATTGCACTCTTGATAGCTGCTCCGGCAATTCATCATGATGGACTGCAGGCACATCATTCTTATATTCCTCGAAAATACCTTCTGGATCCAGCCCGACAGCTTCACAATACTGCTTAATAAATGCGCGGACATAAAACTTTCCAGGCATCATTTCATAGTTTCCTTCTTCAATGCCTATCAGGTACCTTTTCTGGATTTTAGTGGCTTCCTGCAAATCATCCAGACTCATTCCTTTTGCTTCTCTTGCTTCTTTAAGCCTATTTCCTAGTTCCGTCAAATAAAACACCTACCATTTTAAAAATCAAATGAACCAAAATCAGAATCTGAAAATCGCCCATTTTGTTCAACTGCTTCATATGTAATTTCCTCTTCAGGATTATTCCTAAGTTCAATAATGTAATCAAAATCATCCAGTGTATATTCGGTATTCTGTACAAATACATCAGGATGTTCAATCACCTTTACAGCATTCAATCGCATGATTTCCCTCACAAGCTGCCAGTGTCTTTCATTGGCTCTTCTTGTAGAAACGATGCCATCTAGGATAAATAAATTATCATTATTGTATTCATCTTCAATCAGCTGGCTGCGAATGGTCTGTTTCAATAATGTCGAAGAAACAAACAGCCACCTTTTATTTGCACAGACACTCGATGCTACAATTGATTCTGTCTTTCCGACCCGCGGCATCCCTCTGATTCCTATTAGCTTATGGCCTTCTTGCTTAAACAGCTCCGCCATAAAGTCTACAAGCAAACCAAGTTCATCCCTGACAAAGCGGAAAGTATTCTTTTCATCGGCATCCCTTTGGATGTATCGTCCATGCCTGACTGCCAGCCTGTCGCGCAGTTTGGGTTCTCTAAGCTTTATCACCTTGATTGTATCCATGGTTAAAAGAATGGACTCAAACCTCTCGATATTCCTTTGATCTTTCGCGTATAAGAGCATCCCGCGCCTGCCTTCATCCACTCCGTTAATCGTTACAATATTTATGGACAGCATTCCCAGCAATGAGGAAATATCGCCTAATAAACCAGGGCGGTTCACTTGTATTTCGTATTCAAAATACCACTCTTTAGTTTCCATTAAACCAACTCCCAATGCCAGGATCAATCCTCTTATAGTAAACCGGTGCGCTCGGGCAGTCCAAACGGGTTCCTATAAAAGTATATCATTCTAGTCTAGCTTCTATAATATAGCATTTTACAGCAAGTTAAAAGGGAAAACCTTTCTAAAAAGCAATTCATTTTCAGGTTTTCACATAAACAAGAATAAGCAGAAAAAAAACACGGCTCATTAAGGATAATATAGGTTTACATGGAAATAAAATGAATGATTTGCATGAATTTATCCTTTGCTCTAAATTCTGATGAAACGGTGTTTTATGGTAAGGCTGTTTTCGTAAACATTGTTGTTACCTGAACAAGGGGGTTGATTTCCACTCCAGGATGCTCGCTTTCCGTGGGGCGGGCGGTGAGCCTCCTCAGCTTCGCTTGCGGGGTCTCACCTTCCCGCTAATCCCACAGGAGTCTCGCACCTTACACTCCAATCAACCCGGTTTAACGGGATCACTTTACAGAACATATTAAAAAACAACAATCTTTAAGAAAAGAGCCATAGTTAAAGAATTGGAAAACACAGCACAAAAAAGAGCCGGGAACAAGGCTTTTGCAGCGCTTGCTCCCGGCTCTTTCATTTTACTTTTCTTACTCGCCAGTTCCATTATTTTCAACTAATCTGACCATCATGGAAGCAATAGCATGTTTTTCATCTTCGTTTGCCACAGACCATAGATCTGCTAAAACACGCTCTTGTTCGTTTTTAGGGTCTACTTGCTTGGCAAGATAATCCCCGATTTCAAATGCCAATTGATTGACTGACTCTTGTTCAAGACCTTGTTTTTGTCCTTGATTTAATCTGTCGCCTAAAAAGTTTTTCCATTGATCCCAATTTTCCAGTACAGACATTTGTGATCATCCTTTCCTTCGTGTAGTACAGAGTTATTGTGTGAAGGAAAGTGATATATTATTCACCTGCTAAAAAAAAAATTATGTATACCAGCCGCCATTCACTCCAAGTATTTGTCCGGTAATGTAGGAGGCTTTTTGGGAAAGCAAAAAAGAAACAGCCTCTGCCACTTCATCAGGAAGGCCTATTCTTCCCATTGGAACGCTTTCTTTTATTGATTCGAGTTCATCCTGCGAAAAGGTTTCCATCATAGAAGTGGAAATTGCTCCAGGTGCAACTGCATTCACCCTTATGCCATTTAAGGATACTTCCTTGCTTAAGGCTTTCACAAAAGCATTTTGTCCTCCTTTAACCATCGAGTATAATGCCTCGCATGAAGCCCCGGTTTGTCCCCATATGGAGGTTATCGCTACAATGGAAGCAGACTCCTGATTGAACAGCTTTGGCAGCAGTTCCCTTGTGAGCTCATAGGGACTCGTAAGATTCAGCTGGACCATTTGCCTGACCGTTTCGTGGTCAGCCTCTGAAATCAGGCCATAATGGCTCATTCCGCTGTTTAATACAACAGAGTGAAGACTAAAAATATTTTGAGCCAGTGTTTTATACCCACTCGGTTCCCCCAAGTCGGCCTGTACAGGGATCAGTTCTATATCGAGGTGCTGAAGTTCTTTAGCAAGCCGCTCTGCGCCCTGCCGATTTTTATTATAATGTAAATAAAGAGAATAACCTTCATGTGCAAGTTTTGTTGAAATTGCCCTGCCAATTCCTCCGCTTGCTCCTGTCACGAGAACAAATCGTTTTTCCATTGCCTCTCCCCCGTCATCATATATTAAATCTGTTGCCATCCGCTCTCTGCGGCTCCGCGGTTCCCCCTGTATCGCTGCTCTCCGGGAGGCAAGTGTATTTCACCTGATTCAGCAATCCTCAAAGTCTCCTTACTATACCCCTCCAGTAAAATACGAATGGACTTAAGCCCTTTTAGATACTAAAAGGGCTTTTTAGAATATCCAATTTTTACTTTGGAAGGATCTGACAAACGGTAATTCTGTCTTCATCAATTAACTCAGCTGCAGTTTTTTGAATATCTTTGAAAGATATTTCTTCAAGGGCAGGAACGACATCAAATAAGTTCATATCATTAAAAGCATAACGTGTAAATTGATTCGCTATATATTCAGGCGAATTCAAGGAACGGAGAAAAGATCCTATTTTCTTTTTTATCGTCCTGCTTAAGCTTTCCTCGCTGATGCCTTTCCCTGTTTTAGCGCTTAACAAAATAGTCCTGAGTTTTTCGGTCAATTGCTCTGGCTGTTCTGTGTCTCCGCCGACCAATGCAAAGCCAAAACCTTGCTCCTGGGTATAATCATAAGAAAAGCTTTGATCAATCAGCCCTTCATTATAAAGCTCCTCATGCAGCGGAGAGCTTTTTCCGAAAAGCATTTCCAAAAGGAGATTGGCTGCTAATTCAGCTTTCAGCATTTCTTTTCCTGACTGATTTACATTTACGGCTTTTACACCCATCATTACCTTAGGGGTCTGGACGTTCATTCTGATCGTCTGGCTCTTTTTGGCAGCTTCAGGGGGTTCTTCCTCAAACCGCCTTTGAATATTAGGCTGATCTTTGTAATCCTTGCTTAATTGGTTATTTCTTATATCATCCATGAGCTTTCCTGCGTCTACCGGTCCGACTATAAACAGCAGCATGTTGCTTGGGTGATAAAATGTGCCATAGCATTCATATAGGAGTTCTTTTGTAATGTCGGCGATAGAAGCAACCGTACCTGCAATATCAATTTTAACCGGATGGTGCTTATACATATTCTCAATGCACCCGAAATATAGGCGCCAATCAGGATTATCGTCATACATATTAATTTCCTGCCCTATGATACCTTTTTCTTTTTCGACGGTTTTATCCGAAAAATAAGGTTCCTGTACAAAATCCACCAGTGTTTTTAGATTCTTTTCAAACTCTGATGTACTGGAAAACAGATAAGCAGTCCTTGTGAATGAAGTGAATGCATTTGCAGAAGCGCCCTGCTTGCTGAACTGCTGAAAAACATCTCCATCTTCTTTTTCAAAAAGTTTATGCTCTAGGAAATGGGCAATTCCGTCCGGTACCTTCAAGAATTCACTTTTGCCAAGCGGCATGAAATGATTATCTACAGATCCATACTTAGTGGTAAAGGTTGCATATGACTTATTAAAACCTTTTTTAGGCAATATGTACACTTCGAGGCCATTTTCCATTTTTTCATGAAACAGCTCTTCCCTAAGCTGTTCAAATGTAATCTTCTCCATCATGCCTCCACCTCTTTTCCTGTTAAGAAATATACAGTATCAAGCTCGACCTTTTTGGCAATTGAAAGAACTTCTTCCTTCGTAGTCCGTTCTGTTTTCTCCAGCCATTCGTCAAGCGAAATATCCGTTCCTGCCACGACATTATGGTAGAGTATTTCCACAAGGCCTCTCGCAACATCAATTGTCTCAAGGAGCTGGTTTTTCACTACAGCTTTTGTCTGAGATAACTCATCATCCGAGAAATTGCCTTCTTTCATTTCTTTCATTTGTTCATGGATGATTCTCATCGCCTTATCATAATTTTCATTTTCAATTCCAGACATCACGATCAGCAGGCCTTTGTGGCTTTCAACCCTTGAAGAAGCATAATAGGCCAGGCTTGCTTTCTCCCTTACATTGATAAATAGCTTGGAGTGTGAAAATCCGCCGAAAATGCCGTTAAAAAGCTGAAGTGCATAATATTCAGGGTCTCCGTACAAAACATTGGTTCTGTAGCCAACATTCAGCTTTCCCTGTTTAATATCTTGTGTTTCAATCACTTCATTCGCTTTTCCAGGATTCTTCTGCACGCTTTTGCTTGAAACAGGAGTCCTCTCTTCGAGCTTTACATAGGTTTTAATCAATTGCTCTGTACGTTCTTCTTGTATGTCACCTATTACATAAATATCAATTTGATCATTTTTTAACGCTTGAACATAATATGTGTATAAAGATTCAGGGGTTATGCTTTCAAGATCATCCATTTTTCCGGAAGCATCGAGGGCATAGGGTTCATTCTTGCACATTTCTTCAACAAGTCTTGTAGCGGCATAGCGCATTTTATCATCGTAAACAGAAGAAATACGCTGTTTAAGCGATCTTTTTTCATTTGTAAAAGCCTCAGAGGCGAAAGACTCTCCATCTTTTTTCGGATGAAATATCACTTCTGATAAAAGCGCAATCGCCTTCTCAAGCAGCGGTTCAGAATCACTGAGGAATTTTTCATTGGCGATTTCAATGGTGAAACTGATTATATGATTTTCCCCTTTTTTTGCAGTATCCACATAAAAACTGGCTCCGTACAATTCATCCAGATACGACCTGAAAGAAGGAGTTGTCGGATACTTATGAGAGCTGTTCTGCAGTACATAAGGCAGCAAGGCCCGCTTTGTAACCGTCTCTGCTTCAAGAGGGGCCTTCATTTTAAGTACAATGGTATTTGTTTTATATTTATCTGTTGGTACGATGTGAAGTGTGCAGCCAGGTATTTTCCTGATAAGATCTGAAGCAATTGCCATCAAATCGTCCTCCTTTTCTATATTAAAGCCATTTTGTGTTAGTGTTAGCAGTTACACTGCTTTTAAACATCTACTTCAAATATACATGGCAAAGGAAAATTCATGCAAGCTAGAAGAACTTTATTCACTTTTAGTTGACATAATATTATTATGATTTATCTTTCGGAGAAAAGCTGATTCCATAAACTTTATTGTTATGGAACATGACAGCTGACTTTCGCTCCAAAATGCTTGCTTCAGCTTGAATTAATGGTGGAATGGCCTCACAGAACACATTAAAAAGCAGCTATATATAAGAAAAGATTAAAAAAAGAACCCGGCATCTGCCTGGTTCTTTAATTCGGGAACATTATCTTTTTCCTTTAATATATGGCTGACCGGATGCCTTTGGAGCATCTGCCCGTCCGATGAAACCTGTTAGTGCGATAATGGTCAGTACATATGGAGCAATGAGCAGGTAAACCGGAGGAATATCCTTGAAAAATGGCAGACTCGCTCCGACAACACTCAAGCTTTGAGCTAATCCGAAGAATAGTCCAGCACCCATTGCGCCCAGCGGATGCCACTTTCCGAATATCATGGCAGCCAGCGCCATAAAGCCCTGTCCATTAATGGTTGAGTGACTGAAGTCATTTGTTACCGTCAATGCGTGAACAGCACCGCCGACTCCGCCAAGAGCACCAGACAGCATAACGCCTAAATATCTGATTTTAAAAACGCTGACTCCCATAGTATCTGCTGCCATTGGGTGTTCACCGACTGCACGTATACGAAGCCCCACTGGAGTTTTGTAGATAATATACCATACAGCTACAGCAAGCAAAATTGCTATATATGACACATAATAGCCGTCTGAGAAAAAGATTTTTCCGATAAACGGTATATCACTTAATACAGGAATATCCACTTTATTAAAAGTAGCCTGAATAACATCTGTCTGGCCTTTTCCATAAATCAGCTTCACCAGGAAAAGCGTTAACCCTACGGCAAGTAAATTGATGGCGACACCGCTGACTGTCTGATCGGCACGAAAGGTAATAGTGGCCACAGCGTGCAGAAGGGAAAAAATCATGGCTGCAACCATGGCAACAATGACTGAAATCCACGGTGTCCAGCTCCCCAGCTGATCTGCGAACGTTAAATCAAATACGATACTGACAAATGCGCCAATGACCATTAATCCTTCCAGCCCGATGTTGACTACACCGGTCCGTTCTGAGAAAACGCCGCCTAGCGCAGTGAAGATAAGTGGAGCTGCAAGAGCGATCATAGCTGGTACGATAATTTGCAGAATTTGATAGAAATCCACTTATTTCACCCCCTTCTTGGAAAAACGATTTATTATCAAGCGAATGAAATAGCTTGAAGCAACAAAAAATATAATTAAAGCTATTACTATATCAACTATTTCATTTGGAACATTTGCTGCAAGCGGCATATTCAGCGCCCCGGTCTTCAATCCTCCGAATAGCATAGCTGCGAGCACCACGCCAATGGCTGTATTGCCGCCGAGAAGTGCAACGGCTATGCCGTCAAAGCCTACCCCTGTAAAACCGTTTTTGATGGCAGCGTATCCGAACGTTCCAAGTCCCTCCATGGAGCCGGCAAGCCCTGCAAACGCCCCAGAGATAACCATGGACATGATAATGTTGCGGTTTACGCTCATTCCTGCGTATTCAGAAGCATGCTGATTAAATCCTACAGCTTTTAATTCAAATCCTGTTGTTGTTTTCTCAAGAATAAACCACATCACTATAGCGCATATAATCGCAATGACAATACCCCAGTGCAGCCTTGAAAAATCGGTTAGTCCCTGAAGGAAGCCAGAACTAAGGGATGCGCTGTTATGAATAGGATCCGTCTGGTCTTTCTTATCTGTCAGAACATTGGCAATCAAGTAATTTGTCAGATGCAGGGCAGTATAATTCAGCATGATGGTTACAATAACCTCATGGACCCTGAATCTTGCTTTTAATAGTCCGGGAATGAATGCCCATAAAGCACCTGCGAGCGCACCTGCAAGCAGGGCAAGCGGCAAATGAATCACTTTGGGCAGGTCGAATGCAAGTCCCACCCATACTGAAGCGAACCATCCAACAATCAGCTGCCCTTCAACCCCGATATTGAATAGACCGGTTCTAAAAGCAAAAGCTACAGCCAGGCCAGACAAAATGTAAGGAGTAATCTGCCGGATGGATTCCCCGACATAATAGCTTTCTCCGAAAATTCCCTGTAGCATTGCTGAATAGCCCGCAATAGGGTCATATCCGCTGACAAGCATGATTATGGCACCTGCAATAAGGCCAAGCAATACAGAGATAACCGGAATTGATAAGTTTAATAGTTTCTTAGACATGTGACGCCCCACCTGCTTCCATTCTCTTGCTTCCTGCCATCAATAATCCCAGTTCCTGCTCTGTTGTTTCCTTAGGATTCACGATAGCTACTATTTCACCTTCATAAATTACTGCTATTCGATCACTTACATTCATGATTTCATCAAGCTCGAAGGAAATAAGCAAAACAGCCTTGCCCTGGTCCCGCTGCTCAATCAAACGTTTATGAATAAATTCTATGGCCCCGACATCAAGACCCCTTGTCGGCTGTGCTGCAATCAAAAGATCCGGATTCCGGTCCACTTCACGGCCGATTATCGCTTTTTGCTGATTGCCTCCTGAAAGGGCTCTTGCCGGTGTATATTCACTTGGAGTTCTGACATCATACTCACTGATCAATGCCCTGGCTTTTTCATAAATCTTGTTGTATTTCAGAATGCCTCCTTTTGAGAAAGGATGATCCTTGTATGATTGCAATACGATATTTTCTCCAATGGAATAATCCAATACAAGCCCGTGTTTATGCCGATCCTGAGGAATATGTCCTACTCCCGAGTGTGTTATTTTTCTTGGAGACTGATTTTGGATTTCCTTGCCGCCTATTTGCACCGTTCCAGATTCGGATTTTTTAAGACCAGTAATCGCCTCGATAAGTTCTGACTGCCCGTTGCCATCTACACCAGCGATACCGACAATTTCGCCGGCTCTCACAGAAAGATTCAAATTTTTAACTGCATAAACTCCCCGCGAGTCTTTCACATTAAGGCTTGATATTTCCAGCACCTGGCCTGCAGGATTTGCTTCACTTTTTTCTGTCTTGAATACAACATCCCGCCCAACCATAAGACTTGCCAGTGCATCCGGATCTGTTTCACTAACATTAACCGTGCCAATCCCCTGACCTTTGCGGATGACTGTAACCCGATCGCATACTTCCATTATCTCTTTAAGTTTATGGGTAATAAGAATAATTGATTTCCCCTCTTTGACAAGAGCTTTCATGATAGCCATTAACTCTTTTATTTCCTGAGGAGTCAGGACCGCTGTAGGTTCATCGAAAATCAGAATCTCCGCCCCTCTGTAAAGGGTTTTCAGAATTTCCACTCTCTGCTGCATGCCGACAGATATATCGGAAATCTTAGCTTCCGGATTGACACTCAGGCCGTAGCGTTCAGATAAGCCGTGCACTTCTTTATTGGCAGTCTTTAAATTAATCTTCCCTGCTTTAGAAGGCTCTTTTCCAAGAATGATATTTTCTGTGACTGTAAAAGGATCAACTAGCATAAAATGCTGATGCACCATCCCAATTCCCAATTCATTCGCAATATTCGGGTTTGTGATTTTCACTGGCTTTCCTTTAACCTTTATTTCTCCCCTTTCAGGCTGATATAGCCCAAAAAGGACGTTCATGAGGGTAGATTTACCTGCTCCATTTTCCCCAAGGAGAGCATGGATTTCACCCTTTTTTACCTGCAGCGTGACATTGTCGTTGGCTACGATTCCCGGAAATTCCTTTCGGATATTAAGCATCTCAATTACATATTCCACTTATAATCAGCTCCTAAAAAGATGAGTGCCATTCATTAGATTGCCAGTGAAGCCTGAAATTTTTGAAAGTTCAAATGAAAAACCATAACCTTTTATAGTCTTTCATTTGAATTTTCCGGTTTTTCAGTTAAGAAGAAGGAATAAAAGACTTTGCAGCCTATTATTCCTTCGATGGAAATTAAAACTTCATTGATTTTAATTCTGCGCGTGTTGCAGGAATCTTCACACTTCCTGCTTTAACTTTCTTGGTCCACTCATCCAAAGCTGTCTTAGCTTCAGGAGAGATGTTGGAATCAGGTACACTGATTGCATTTTCGTTCAGTCCATATTCGATGACTTTTCCGCCAGGGAATTGGCCATCTTTAGATTTCTTGGCAAGATCTTGAACAGCAATATCAACACGCTTAACCATTGAAGTTAATGTAACGTTGTAGTCTTTGCCGCCAGCTTGAAGCTTGCCTTCTTCTGTTTGGTCACGGTCTACACCGATTACCCAAACATCTTTGGATGGATCTTTTTTCTTAAGTTCTTTAGCAGCAGTGAATACTCCAGTACCAGTTCCGCCAGCAGCATGATAAATGATATCTATTCCAGAAGTGTACATGCTTGTTGCAATTGTTTTGCCCACATCAGGCTTAGCGAAATCTCCTGCATATTGCACTTTTACATCAATGCTCTTGTCAACAGATTTAACACCGGCAACAAAACCAACTTCAAACTTGTTGATTAGTTCGCCGTCTACTCCGCCAATAAAACCGATTTTCTTTGTTTTAGTCGATTTGGCTGCAACTACACCCGCAAGGAATGAACCTTCTTGCTCTTTAAAAGTGATGCTCGCAACATTTGGTTTATTTACAACAGAGTCAACGATTGCAAATTTGGAATCCTTGCGCTGATCAGCAATCTTTTCTACGTCTGGAGCCAGCTTATAGCCAATTCCGAAAATCAAATCAAACTTATTGCGGACTAGAGTATTCAGGTTTGTCGTGTAATCCGCATCTGATTTTGATTGCGCATAATCAAAACCGCTTGTACCTTTTTGCAGGTTGTTGTCTTTGCCGAATGCCTGAAGACCTTCCCAAGCGGATTGGTTAAAGGACTTATCATCCACGCCACCGGTATCCGTTACCATAGCCACAGTAAAGTTGTCTTTCTTGGAATCACCGTTTTTGCTTGAATTGTCATCGCTTTTGCCGCATGCACCTAACAGTGTACCAGCAGCCAGTACCAATGATAGTGCTAAGCCCATTTTACGCTTTTTCAAGGTTTGTACCCCCTACGGAATGATAGTTGATTTAGTAGAAATGTTCTGAATTTAAAATCTGTTGGCGTTTTCAAGTCTCTTAAAAAATTATATTCTTTTCCTGAGAACATGAAAACTGAACATATCCGCCTTAAAGTAGTTTACGGAATAAAGAATCGGCTCTTCATTTTCATCATAATGCATTTGTTTTAATACAAGCAATGCTGCTTCAGGGTCGCATTCAAGAATTGGAGAAATCTTCTCGTGATAGCCTATAGGCTCAATTTTTGCGACTGCATGAGATATTTTCCGGCTTGCTTCCTTTTCCAGGATATCAAAGAGCGATTCGTCCTGATGTGAAAAAGCTTCCGGCAATATACTTTCCGGTATCTTATCAATGCAATAAACAACCGGTTCGCCGTTTGCAGTCCTTACCCTTTCTATTAAAACGATTGAATCTTCAGGTGAACATGAAAAGCGCCGTAAATCTTCTTCTGCCGGACTTTGTGTGATAGAACTTAAGAAAATAGTCCCAGGCTTCATGCCTGCTTGTTTAATCATGTTTGTTACACTGTTAAGCTGTTCTATGCCAGATGAAAACATCGGCTGTGCATTAACAAAGGTTCCAACTCCGTGGCGGCGTATGATGACATTCTCTTCTTCGAGAATGCGCAGCGCCTCACGCAAAGTAGCCCTGCTTACTCCCAGCTCTTTGGCAAGATCAAATTCAGAAGGCAATTTTTCTTTTTCTTTATAAATCCCTTCTTCTATGTCTTGTTTAAGCCGGTCAATGACTTGCAAATACAAATGCCGATTATCTGACTTGATAGACATGCAGGTTCCTCCAACTATAATTCTTAAGACATCAGACATCTGATGTTCAATCATTCCTACTAATCGAAAATTACTATAACATTTTTTCAAATATAAATAAATAGAGATTTGAAATTAATCAAAAAAAATAGTATAGGCGAAATTATCAGTTAATTGTTGAGCCGATAATTTGAAAACACCTTTAAAAACCTTGACATATCTATACTTCAGCTGGATATGACGCTTTCGTTTTGTACTTGTGTATGCTATTATTTATAAAGTGTTTTTTTCGTATCCATGGGTTTGTTTTATAATAAAGCAGGTCTTATGGTCCATGCTTACAACTTAAACAATTGAGAGGATGTTTATATGCTGACAATTACTTCCTATACTTCCGAGCCCCTGATTGATCCTTTTGGTATCCTTACAGGACAGCGCTATGAGTTTTTCCTTGATATTGAGGTTCCTGAGGATGATGAGCTTTATAGCGAAAAGGGCTTATATATCAGGGTATTATATACCATCGAGGAAACCCGTGAAGGAATCCTGAAGTATGATATTCATGAAAAGGAATCGGAAGAGCTTTTGGACTTTGATTTAGAAGAGGAAGAAGTGAAATTGCTAGAAAACTTCTGTAAAGAACATCTCTCATAACTACTTCTGTTCTTAGCGATCAGGTCAGGAAAAACCCTAAAAACAGCAGATATACGATCTGCTGTTTTTAGGGTTTTTTGTTATGATAAATGAGCTTCATTTCCAGTCTCTTTTGGTGCCAATACAGTACGGGGCTTTGAGCCTTCATACGGCCCGACAATCCCTCTGGATTCCATTTCATCAATCAGTCTTGCAGCACGGGTATAGCCAATCCTGAACCTCCGCTGCAGCATGGATACAGAGGCTGTCTGCATCTCTACAATCAGGCTGACTGCCTCATCGTAAAGTGCGTCTTCCACCTCGCCAGTTGCTGTTTCAGGAATATCGTCAGGAATCATTTCTTCATTGTATTGTGCTTTTTGCTGTGAGATGACGTAATTCACTACATCCTCAACTTCGTGATCCGATAAAAATGCACCTTGAACACGAACTGGCTTTGACTGGCCGACTGGCAAAAACAGCATATCTCCTCTTCCAAGGAGCTTTTCAGCTCCTCCCATATCCAGAATTGTCCTGGAATCTGTCATTGAAGATACACTAAATGCAATTCTTGAAGGAATATTCGCTTTGATGATTCCTGTGATAACATCGACTGAAGGGCGCTGGGTAGCAATGATCAGATGGATCCCAGCTGCCCTCGCCATCTGTGCCAGTCGTGTAATAGCATCTTCCACATCTGAAGATGCAACCATCATTAAATCAGCAAGTTCATCAACAATCACGACGATATACGGAAGAAGGGGCTGCTGTGCATCTTCCTCGCTATTCTGTCTGACTACATATTCATTATAACCCTCAATATTACGTGTCCCAGTATGTGAAAACAGTTCATAGCGGCGTTCCATTTCACTTACGACTTTTTTAAGAGCCTGTGATGCTTTTTTAGGATCAGTGACAACAGGAGCCAATAAATGCGGAATGCCATTATATACATTAAGCTCTACCATTTTTGGATCAATCATCATCATTTTCACTTCATGAGGCTTAGCCCTCATTAAAATGCTCGTTATAATTCCATTGAT
Source organism: Bacillus sp. OV322 (assembly GCF_900112495.1). GTDB lineage: Bacteria > Bacillota > Bacilli > Bacillales > DSM-1321 > Peribacillus. The sequence goes on along the minus strand of NZ_FOMA01000001.1, from coordinate 791,507 downwards.
GCAGACTGATTTACCGCTTCCTGTTGAACCTGCAACAAGCAAGTGGGGCATCTTGTTCAGCTCTGCCATGACCGCTTCTCCAGAAATATTCCGGCCCAGTCCTATCTGCAGCTTTGCATCAGGTTTATTATTTTCTTTTGATTCAAGCACTTCCCTTAAAGATACCATAGCAATCTCAGAATTAGGCACCTCAATGCCAATTGCAGACTTGCCTGGAATCGGTGCTTCAATACGTATATCCTTTGCAGCAAGTGCAAGCGCAAGGTCATCCGATAAGCTGACGATTTTGCTTACCTTGACACCGACGTCTGGATGCACTTCATATTTGGTAACAGCCGGCCCTAAGTGCACCTGTGTCACCTTCGCTTTAACCCCGAAACTTTTAAAGGTGCTTTCAAGCTTGGCCGCATTATCATGAATTAACTGAAATTCACCGCTTTGATCCGTTTTTTTCGGATGATTTAAAAGTGAAAGTGCTGGAAGATTATATTTTTTATTTTCAACTTCCGTAAAATTAATGGCTGGAACGATATCATCACTTTCAGATTTCCCGTCTTTTCCTGCGGGAGCTGCATTTTCTTCATTTACTGTATCTGCTAAAGAAGCAGCGTCCTTTTCAACAGGCTCTGTTCCTTCCCCGTATGCTTTTTCTGCAAAGTTAGAAATGAGTCTTCGGGAAGGCAGTTCCTCTTCTTCTTCTGGAAGATTTTCTTCCGGCAAAGGATTATTTGCTGATTTCTTTTCTTTCTTCGTTTGTTTTTCCTGCTGTTCCTGCTTCTTATTTTCCTTTTTTTCCTGATTCCAAGTCTTCATATCTTCCCTGAAGGCTCCCCACTGTGAAGTAATAAAAACAGCACAATACCGGATTAATTTCCCCAGTGTTTCTCCAAAAGATTTGCCAGTGAGAAGGATCACGCCAATTATAATGAAGATTACAGCGACTATTGTAGAACCTGCCTGGTCAAAAAGGAAATAGGAAGATGCAAACAAGATGGCTCCAATCATTCCTCCTCCAAGATCCGGCGGGGTGCTTGTTTGACCGTTAACTTCCATCCAGAAAAGCTCCCATGTATTAGCAATTACGCTTGGCTTTTTAAACGGTCCCCCTTCAGCAAGCAATCTGAAGAGATGCACATGGCTTAACAGAAGAATACTGCAGACGATAAAGTAAATTCCAACAAGCTGTCTTTTTAAAAACAGCGGAGCTGACCTTTTGATCATTAAATAAAGGCTGACAGCAATCATCCCAAGCAAAAACAGGATATACCACTCACCCATAAAAAATCTTACTAAAAAGACAATGCTCTTTCCAACGGCACCGAGCTTTGCGATGGCGATTGCAGTAAGACCCAATATGGCCAGACCTAACAATTCATATTTTAAGGTGCCTTTTAATGTCTCTGTACTTTTTTTCTTTTTCCTTTTTTTCTTTTTCGCCATTTTTACCACCTGACTTTTCATGCAATATGTATTCAATATCCATTGTAAGAATACCGGCATCTTTGTTCAATTTTCTGTAAGCATTCTCTATAAATAACGAAGAAAGCAGCCTTGCCGGCTGCTTAATATTATTTCCTTCAGTATATCATAATTTGCATGGCTTGGACCTTTTTTCTAATTATTAAACCCTTGCAAAACAGGCAAATAAGACCCTGGCTGAATGGCATGAACCAGATAATGCGCAGGATCAGTGCTTATGATCCTCTGAACACGAAAGCTTGTCGGACTCTGCTGTTCAATTAATATCGGAATGCCATCATACGAATAGTTGTGGATATTGTGGAAAGCCTCCGCGGCATGCGGAAAGACCTGTTCCGGCGGCAGAATGGTATATAAGGTCATTGCAGAATTCCTTCATCGCCATTTTCAGATGATGCCCTTGAAGCGTCAATCAGCTCATTCAGCTTTTTCATGGCCTGGCCTATTCCGCCCACATCATCCATCAAACCAAATTCGACTGCATCATGGCCGATGACATTCGTCCCGATATCTCTTGTTAAATTGCCTTTTGCAAACATAAGGTCCTTAAATTGTTCTTCACTCACTTGAGAATGCTTTGTTACAAACCTGATGACCCTCTCCTGCATCTTATCCAGGTATTCGAAGGTTGCAGGCACACCAATGACCATTCCAGTCAGTCTGATTGGATGAATGGTCATTGTCGCTGTTTCAGCAATAAAAGAATAATCGCAGGAAACAGCTATCGGCACTCCGATAGAATGTCCGCCTCCTAATACGATTGATACAGTGGGCTTTGATAATGAAGCAAGCATTTCAGATATAGCCAATCCTGCCTCCACATCTCCTCCTACCGTATTCAATATAACCAGGAGACCTTCTATCTTTGGATTCTGTTCTATCGCTACGATTTGAGGAATAACATGTTCATATTTAGTTGTTTTATTTTGAGGAGGCAGCTGGATATGTCCCTCGATTTGCCCGACAATCGTCAAACAATGAATGCTTGAATCCTGTGACATATGGGGCACGTTCGTCTGTCCAAGCTGCTGGATTTTTTCAATTAATGTAGAATTCTTGCCTTCTTCAGGTTTATTTGGCTGCGGTACATTCTCCATTACAAAACTCCTTCCGTCTGCGTATACAACCATATTATTGTCTCAAAATAGCGAGTTCATTCGCAGTCCGGCCAAGGAAAATGAATGTTATTTTGCAAAAAGACAACAAATCGCACAATAAAACCACTTGTAAATCCGGGAAAAAAAAGCCCTGATTGCACTAGTACAACCAGGACCAACTTTACAGTGATATTAAATTTCCATGATGATCGGCAGGATCATTGGACGTCTTTTGGTTTTTTCGTATAGGAAGGAATTCAGTGAGTCCCTCATTTCCTGTTTTAGTGAGGACCAGTCAAAAGGCTGTTTTGTTCCGGTTTTCTTCACGATTTCATTGACGAGTGAAGTAGCTTCATCCATCAGTTTTTCAGACTCCCTCACATATACAAATCCGCGTGAAATAATTTCCGGTCCTGCAGCAATTGTCTTATCAGATTTATTGAGAGTAACGACGACTATCAGAGTGCCATCCTGTGAAAGCAATCTGCGGTCCCGAAGGACGATATTCCCTACATCTCCGACTCCGCTGCCATCTATTAAAATATTGCCGGCGGAAACCTTGCCAGCAAGGCGGATTTGTTCCGAATTAATTTCAACGATATCCCCTTTATCGGCAATGATAATATTTTCCCTGTCAAGGCCAGCTGCCACGCCCACCTTTTCGTGTGCATATAAGTGGCGGTATTCACCATGTACAGGGATAAGGAATTTAGGTTTCATTAAATTCAGCATCATTTTCAATTCTTCCTGGCTGCCATGGCCGGTAACATGTACCTTATATCGGCTTGAAACAACATTTGCACCCACCCTGTAAAGAAGATCAATCGTTTTGGCAAGATTGATTTCTCCTCCTTTTAGTGGAGAAGCGGCAATTAAGACGGTGTCTCCTTCAGAAATTGCCACCTGCCTGTGTGACTGCCTCGCCATTTTTTGCAGAGCTTCTATAGGTTCCCCTTGATGTCCCGTGGATAGAATGACTACTTTGTTAGATTCATAGGAAGAAAGTTCTGAAACAGGAATGATTGCATCTTCTGCTACCTTTAAATATCCTAAATCAAGCGCTGTATTATACACTCTATGAAGGCTCTTCCCGACCACTGCGACTTTTCGTCCGCTTTTTGCAGCAGCATTAAAAACATGCTGAATACGATTCACATTCGATGCAAAGCAGGCAACAATAATTCTGCCGCGGGCATTTTCAAAGGCATCTGCCATATCTTTTGCAACAATCGCCTCAGAAGGTGTATATCCAGGTTTTTCTGCTCCGGTACTATCAGAAAGAAGGCAGAGAACCCCTTTTTCTCCAAGTGCCGCCATTTTGCCAATCTCAGGTTTGTAAAGCTCCGAGGCAGCTTGGTCAAATTTAAAATCACCTGTATAAACTATTGCCCCTTCAGAGGTATGAATGGCGATACCCACTGAGTCAGGAATACTGTGATTCGTTCTGAAAAAGGAAATATCAGCCTCTGGAAAATTCAGTACTGTATCTGAATCCACCTCAATAAACTCTGTTTTTCCTTTGTAATCATCTTCTCTTAATTTCGCTTTAACCAAGGCAATCGTAAGTTTCGTGCCAAATACCGGCGCCTTTAAATATTTCAGGATATAGGCGAGCGCACCCATATGATCTTCATGTCCATGACTGATGAATATTCCTTTCAGCCTGCTTTTATTTTCCATAATGTAGGAAATATCCGGTATCACAGCATCAATTCCAAGCATTTCCTCCTCAGGAATCATTAAGCCTGAATCTAAAAGAAATAAATCTTCATTAACTTCAACAATATACATATTTTTTCCAAGCTCCCCCTGTCCTCCAAGGGAAATTACCTTTATGCCGCTGTTATCTTTTTCTTTAACCAATCTAATATCCTCCTTAAAAATCTGGCCGTTCAAAATCCAATTGAATTTATTATACATGATGTAAAAAAAACAATACAATACTTAACCTTTTTAAGGAGTATTGATAAAAATGTTCTAAATCGCTGGCACATTTTTTCATGCATTATATGTATGTATTAATGTATTTAACCTCACTTATTCCAGATATGGTTTACTAGTCGGTATTTTTATAACCTAACTTTTATGCCTCTAAACCTGGCAGCGCTTACTTGCACATCTTCCCGCCGGGATCCCCAGCCAACTAAATATATTCTTCATAGAAGGATAATAATTCCAATCTCTATATATCCGATGACAGCCTTTACGTCAGATGAATGCGAAAACTATGTATAGTAAAAGTATAAAGAAAAGACTTATGATTTGAAAGAATTATTTTATAATTCCACTTATGGTTTAACCGCAATAAAGATTTATTATAAAGGCTGTTTTCGTAAACGTTGCTACTATGAAACAAGGTGGTTGATTTCCGCTCCAGGATGCTCGCTTTCCTCAGGGCGTGCCCTCCTCGGCTGCGCCTGTGGGGTTTAACCTGTTCCGCTAATCTAAGCAGGAGTCCCGCACCTTGCGCTCCAATCAACCTGACTTAACATTGGAACACATAAAAAAAACAATAATCTTTAAGAAATAGCCATGATAAAACAAGCCAATCAAAGATGACTGGCTTGTTTTCTCTTGCTGATTATTTAATTAAAGCATTCAATGCTGCCCGTTCCTGCTCAGTTAGCGGCAGGATAGGAAGCCTGACAGAGCCGACATCCATGCCTTTGATCTGCAGTGCAGTCTTAACAGGTGCCGGGCTCGGTGCTGCAAATAAGCCCTTCATAACAGGCTGTAATTTTTGATGCATTACAGTTGCCTCTCCTATGTTACCGGATAAGTATGCTTCGATCATTTCCTGCATTTCATTCCCGATTATATGCGAGGCTACAGAAACTATGCCGGCTCCTCCAATAGAAAGAACTGGTATCGTCAATCCGTCATCCCCGCTGTATAACAAAAAGTCATCACTTGTTCCGGCGATGATTTCTGTCATGGCATTTAAATCCCCGCTAGCTTCTTTTACAGCTACAATATTATTGATTTCAGCAAGCCTGATTACTGTTTCAGGAGCAATATTCACAGATGCCCTTCCCGGAATATTGTAAATCATGACAGGAAGCAAAGTACTGTCTGCAATAGCCTTGAAGTGCTGATACAGGCCTTCCTGATTTGTCCTGTTATAATATGGGGCCACAAGCATAACAGCATCTGCGCCATTTTGTTCAGCTTTTTTAGTGAATTCAATTGAGGCATAGGTATTATTGCTGCCTGTTCCCATGATGACAGGCACTCTTTTATCTGCTATTTCTGCTACATGGCGAAGCAGTGCAATCTTTTCTTCTGATGACAGTGTTGGAGATTCTCCGGTTGTTCCGCAAATAACAAGTGAATCTGTACCATTTTCAATCAGGTAATTTACCAGCTTTGTTGTCTTGTTAAAATCAATGTTCCCATTTTTATCAAATGGAGTTACCATTGCTGTGGACACTCTTCCAAAATTTATCATAATATACACCCCATATTTAATTCCGCTAATTAATCTGTAATTTTGTATTCCGCAATCTCTTTATGAAGCTGGAAAGCATCATGCAGAGAATTCACCGCTTCTACTAAATCATTTTCCTTTACCAAAACCCAGATAGTTGTATGGCTATCTGCGGATTGCAAAATGCCGATTCCCTTTTCAGACAAGGCCGTTACAATTTTGGAAGCAACACCCGGAACACCGTTTATTCCAGCGCCGACTACAGATACTTTTGCGCAATTTTCCTGCACAATCGGCTCGTGACCCATTTCGTCCAATATTTTAATGGCATGCCCGGTCATGTCCTCTGAAACGGTGTAAACTACACCCATAGGCGATATATTGATAAAATCCACACTAATAGAGGCTTTGGCCATAGCCTGGAAAACTTCTGCCTGTAAGTTGTATTGATTTTTTTTTGCCAATACCTTTATTTGTGTAATTTTAGAAACGTGTGCAATTCCCGTTACAAGCCTCTCACGGATATCACTTCCGCGTCGGTCCTTGTTGATGCTGGTCACCAGTGTACCTATTCCGTCTGTATAGGTGGACCTTATTCTTATCGGAACCTTTGCTCCCATGGCAATTTCCACTGCCCGGGGATGAATAACCTTTGCACCCTGGTACGCAAGGTTGCATACCTCATTATATGTGACTACAGAAAGCGGGCGTGCATGCTCAGCAATCCTTGGATCCGCCGTCATTATCCCTTCTACATCTGTAAAAATATCAACCCATTCTGCACCCACCGCCGCTCCGATTGCAGCTGCAGATGTGTCGCTTCCTCCGCGGCCAATGGTGGTTATGTCGCCGTTTTTTGCAGCACCCTGAAATCCTGCTACAACAACAGCATCATGATCTTCAAGCTCTTTCAGCAGATGATCGCATTTCATTTCCATGATTTTTGCATTGGTATGATCATTATTTGTCCTGAAACCTGCCTGCCCGCCAGTAAGAGAAGAAGCTTTTATTCCATTTTCGAGAAGCATATTAGTAAATACAACCGAAGAAATCGTTTCACCAACAGATAGCAGCAGATCTTGCTCTCTTTTAGTAATCAGGGAATGTGAGCCTTTTACAAGAGAAAGAAGCGTATCCGTAGCATAAGGATCTCCGCTTCTGCCCATGGCAGAAACAACCACAATGACCTTATACCCTTCTTCAAGAGCTTTTTCAATATGGCGCTTTGCATGAAGTCTGCTTTCTTCGTCGCGGACAGATGTCCCGCCGAATTTCTGTACGATGATTTTCATATTAACACCTCAAATGTAAGCCAGCTCTCCTAAAAGGAAAGCCGGCAGTCCTAATCATTATTTATTTTATATCCACTAATCCAAGCTTTAGCAAGCTTTCTGCAATTTGAACGGAATTCCAGGCAGCTCCTTTTAATAGGTTATCTGAAACAACCCATAAATGGAAACCTTTCTCCTCATCCAAATCTTTCCTGACCCTTCCTACAAACACTTCATTCTTCCCGACTGCAGCTTGCGGCATCGGGTACACCTGATTTGCCGGATCGTCCTGAAGTATGATGCCATCTGCTCCTTTTAAGAGACCCTGTATATCAGGCACAGAAACTCCAGATTGGCCAATTTCAATATAAACAGATTCAGAATGTCCAGTTTCTACTGGAAGGCGTACGCAAGTAGCTGAAACAGGAAGATCAGGCATATGCATGATTTTTTTTGTTTCATTGATCATTTTCATCTCTTCAAATGTATAGCCATTTTCCTGGAACTTATCTATTTGAGGTATTACATTAAATGCAATCTGATAATGATTTTTATCTCCCTTTACAGGAAGGATTGCAGGTTTTGCCTCTTTTCCTTCAAGAATGGCCCGTGACTGCTCCTTCAGCTCAGAAATAGCTGCGGCCCCTGCACCGGAAACTGCCTGGTAAGTAGACACGATGACTTTATTCAGCCCGAACTGCTTTCTGATTGGTTCAAGAGCAACAACCATTTGGATTGTTGAACAATTGGGATTGGCAATAATGCCATTATGGTTCTTTAAATCTTCTTCATTAACCTCAGGAACAACCAATGGCACATTCTGGTCCATCCTGTAAGCACTGGTATTGTCAATCACGATGGCGCCGCGCTTAACTGCTTCAGGGGCAAACAATTTGGAGATGTTTCCTCCTGCACTGAACAATGCAATGTCGATGCCTTCAAAGCTTTCCGGCTTTGCTTCCTGAACTTCTATCTCCATGCCCTTAAAAAGCACCTTTGTGCCGGCAGAACGGGCTGAAGAAAGCAGTGTAAGGTTTTTTATAGGCAGATTTCTGTTTTCAAGAGTTTTCAGCATTTGCTGTCCGACTGCCCCTGTTGCTCCAACAACCGCGATATTCAATCCTTTTGTTTCAAACATTGGTCCATACCCCTTTTCAATAATAAGCAGCATCATCTGTTAAATGGATAATCTTTAATTTTACTTCATGGCACAGCACAGCCGGCAAACCGCCCAGCTTTACTATGGAACATATCATGTATTAATCGGTTCGTATATTTTATTTTTCTTTCTAGGAATACCATTTATTTTAACATACTCACAATCTAAATAAACAGATTTTGTGCTAAATTATCTTATGCATCAGGTGACCGGCATTAGATAGCGCTTTAATTACCGTCTTTAAATCTTTCAACGATAACAGGCTGGATCTGCTCTCCGTTAATTGCTGCCACAATTGTATCTCTGATCATACTCATTCTCGCAACCATAGAATTTGGTTTTTTCAGAGGGTCATCCTGGCCGTAAGGCACAAAGTAAATATCCTTTGCAGCCATAAGTCTCATAAGATTCACTCCGTTAAGGCCGAGGGCATCATTTGTAGAAATTCCGACAACAACCGGACGGTGATTTCTTATTGTAGCTTTTGCAGCCATAAGTACTGGTGAATCGGTAAGTGCATTGGCCATTTTGCTCATTGAGTTGCCTGTAAGCGGAGCGATCACCATGCAGTCAAGAGGCATTTTGGGGCCAAGCGGCTCTGCTTTGACTATTGTATCCACAACATGATGGCCTGTCAGTTTTTCGATTCGCTCTATCCAATCCTCCCCCTTGCCAAATCGCGTTTCTGTATGCTGGACGGTACTTGTCACAACCGGCACCACTTCAGCACCTTCATTTACTAATTTCTCAATTTCCGGAAAAACAATGTCATACGTGCAGTGAGAACCTGTCAATCCAAATCCTATTCTTTTACCTTGTAGGCTCATGTCGTTTTCCCCTTTCTTTTTTTAATATCGTCTCTTATAAGCTGTGACAAAGCATTTGCGAGTATCTTTCCGGCTGTTTTAGGAGCAACGATACCCGGAAGACTTGGAGCAAGCAGGGCTTTAATGCCCCGTTTTTCAGCGTAGCGGAAATCTGTCCCCCCTGGTTTTGAGGCCAAATCGATAATAAGCGTGTGAACAGGCATATTGGCTAATACAGAGGCTGTTATGATAGGATAAGGAATGGTATTGATACATATATCAACATCAGTCACTGCTTTTGGAAGCTCGTTTAAGTGAAAAGGCCATGCAGCCATCTCAGTGATTCTTGCAAGATCTTCGCTTTTTCTCGCCCCCACCTTCACTTTGGCTCCAAGTGACTGAAATGACCTGGCGACACTCATTCCGACGCGTCCAAGGCCCAGGACAGCCACATTTGAACCATGTATCGTATAATCAGTATGTTGAATCGCCATCATGATTGTTCCTTCTACTGTGGGAATGGAATTATAGATGGCTACATCATCTCTTTCAAAAAGCTGTACAAGGCGACGATTGGACTTTTTTATAATAGAATTGAGATAATCATTGCTAATTCCTGAATAAATGGTGCAATGTGGAGGTGTTTTCATCAGCGTTTCTTCATTTAAGAATACATCTTCACTTGAAAAGATGGTTTCAACCTTGCCATCTGCATTCGTTCCGCGGATAGGAAGTATTATAGAATCAATTTCAGAGAGATCAACATCTTCCAACTTTTCTTTAACAGCCCCTGTAAATGCATGATCAAGCTGTTCAAAACCAATCAGCCAAAGCTTTGCATCGAGCTCTGTTAGCTTCCTGATGACTTCCAGCTGCCTCGCATCTCCGCCTATCACTGCAATCTGCACACCTGTGAGCATCAAACATCACCTTCTTTTATAGACTGCTCTCTTCATTTTCAATCACTGCTTCATTCCCAACATATTATGTGTTTTCTAAACAATAGGTGAAGAAATACATAAAGTTGCCTTTAAAAGCAAAATAAAAAAGCTGCGGGATGCAGCTTTTTTTTGCACAGATTCAGTAAATGTTACGCCTGCGGTTTTTCACTCAGTAAAGCTTTCATTTTCAGCTATATCTATGATAATCATATCTGCGCCGATTTTCCTAATATGGCTCCATGGCACTCTCACTTCATTGCCGTTTTTACGGAGGCCGAACCACTTGACTGAGGGTATGATAAGAGCAGTAATTTGCCCTTTCTCATCTATCTCTAAGTCTGTCTGGCCAAGCACGCCCAATCTTTCCGCTCTCTTGATATCTACAATTTCTTTACCGCTTAATTCACTTAGCCTCATGCCGCGCCTCCTTAATACGTCCTTATTACACTATATCGGGGTGCCCGGCCGCTTAGAAGCAAAGAAGCAGCAGAACTGAAAAAAAACCTTGTATAACGTTTATTTAAAGGATTTAATAACTCCCGTACCACGGGTAAATATTAGCGTTTGCCTTATTTAAAATTTATGAAAAGGAAATACTGCGGCTTGGCTAGCATCAAAAAAAAGACCCATTTGGCATCGCTCCATTCATGAGCAGCGCGCAAAACAGGTCTTTTTTTTACCTGGCTGTCCAGTCTTCCAGCGGACTTACCAGGGAAATTGAATAATGATCGGTGAAAAGTTTTCTGCCAAGTGTGTTTACACTGTCTTCAGTCACTTCATCAATCATATCAATGATATCATCAAGTGAACGGTGCCTTTCAAGAAGCAGCTCGTTTTTTCCGTTTCTGCTCATTCTGCTGTTCGTGCTTTCAAGGCTAAGCATTAAGCTTCCTTTAAGTTGTTCTTTGCTGTTATTCAGCTCTTTTTGGGTGATTCCCTCACTTTTTAATGTTTCTAATGTTTCCTTGATGGTTTCATACAAGTTATCAAGCTGATTAGCTCCTGTTCCTCCGTAGATGGTAACCATTCCGCTGTCCTGGTATCCGGAGTGATAGGAGTAGATTGAATACGCAAGGCCCCTCATTTCCCTGACTTCCTGGAATAGCCTGCTGCTCATGCTTCCGCCGAGGATATTATTTAAGACAATAAGGCTGTATGTATCGCTGTGCCCGATTTTTAAGCCTTCAAAGCCAAGGCACAGGTGAGCTTGTTCTGTTTCTTTTTTGCGTACTAGCTTATTTTGGTGGAAGCTGGGTTTAACTAACTCTGGACGGCTTTTTCCGCCTTCATATGAACCAAAGTAGCCTTCCGCTTCTTTAACAAGGCTTTCATTTACATTTCCGGCAATCGAAACAACCACTTTATCCGGGGTATACATATCATGTACATATGCATTCAATGTTTCCGCTGTAAAAGTTTCCAACGTACTTTCTGTACCTAAGATGGGGTAACCCAAAGGGTGATTTTCATAGATAGCCTGGCTGAGCAGATCATGAACGATATCATCTGGTGTATCTTCGTACATTTTAATTTCTTCATAGACAACGCTTTTTTCTTTCTTCAGTTCTTCTTCATCAAATATTGAGTTAAAGAACATATCAGACAGAATTTCCAGAGCAAAGCTTGCATGTGTATCAAGCACCTTTGCGTAATAGCAGGTATATTCTTTGGAAGTGAATGCATTTACCTGGCCGCCAATACTGTCAAAAGATTCAGCTATTTCCCTGGCAGTACGCTTAGTCGTTCCTTTAAACGTCATATGCTCCAGAAAGTGAGAAATTCCATTTAATTCTGGTGTTTCATTGCGTGATCCCGTTTTAATCCAAATCCCGATGGCAACTGAACGGACAGTCGGAATATTTTCTAGAACAACCCTTACACCGTTTTGACAAGTATATTTCTTAATCAACTAACATTCCTCCCTAATCTGTGGTGAACCGAAATGCTGAAGCGCCTTGCAAGACCGAGAAGCAAATAGGGATTGAACCATGTAGGCGCTTTTTGCCTTCAAGGGGCAATCCTCTATTGCACAGCGGGCTGGGCGCTGAAGAAAGACTTTCATACAAAAACTTGTATAAATGAAACATTTATTTTATGGAAACATTTTTCAATGCATCATTCTTTTTTCGCTTAGTGCTTCTGTGACTGTAACAAGATGCAGGTTCTTCTTTTTAATTTGTTTAATTAATGTATCTAGAGACCGTGCTGATGATTCTGTCGGGTGCATCAATATAAAAGCACCTGGATGCACTTTTGACATGACCCGCTGTATAAGAATTTCCGGACTGGGCTTTTGCCAGTCTATTGTATCTACACTCCACATGATTGTTCCCATTTTTAAAGAGCTGGCAATTGAGACAGTTTCATCACGGAAACTTCCGCTTGGAGGGGCAAACCACCTGCATTTTTTGTTTGTGACAGCTTCAATGATTTCATTAGTTTTTTGCATCTCTTCTTTGGATGCAGCCGAAGAAATAGTTTTCATATTAGGATGGGAATATGAATGGTTGCCAATTTCATGGCCGCCTTCTTGAATCATTTTTGCCAGTTCCGGATTATTTTTAGTCCATTTCCCTTCCAGGAAAAAAGTGGCTTTTACTTGATTTTTCTTCAATACAGCAAGCATATCCTGTAAATACTCATTACCCCAAGCCACATTTATCAAAAAGGATACAACTGGTTTATCCGGGTGCGCCCGGTAGATTGGCTCAGCTTTTAAATCCTGCAAATGCTTTTTTGGTGCAACTTGAGAATATATCAGCTTTTTTTCATCAAACACTCCATCTTTTTTCATCACATGATAAGAAGCTGTAATGTTGACTTTTAAACCATTGTAGCCAGGCACACTTTTCCATACAGGATCGATTCTTGCATCCTGGGGAGGAGCCTCATATTCTGCTGCTTTGCTTTCTATTTCTTCAAGAAGACTGTCCTTTTGTTTAAGGACGGTTGCTGAATCTCCTTTTAATTCAAAAAGATACTCATTCGTATAAGGATTTTGAACTAATAACCATGATATACCTGCAATGGCAGTTATCGCAACTATATGCTTCCACTTATTGCCCATTTTCATGCCTCCTTCTTACAAAATGTATGAAGGCATTGGACAAGGTAGAACGTTTGCGGCGGGTGAAAAAAGCGAAAAGGCAGGCCAATTCACAAGGAACCGCCTGCCTTTTCATGTATCATCCCTATTAAGCCTGTGGATTGTTTGCCGCTTCTTTCTGTTCTTTCAAAACAGCTTTACGGGACAGGTTCACTCTGCCTTGCTTATCGATTTCAGTTACTTTTACAAGGATTTCGTCCCCAATGGCTACAACGTCTTCCACTTTTCCGACTCTTTCTTCTGCAAGTTCAGAAATATGGACTAGACCGTCTTTGCCATTAAAGATTTCAACAAATGCGCCGAATTTTTCAATCCTTTTCACTTTGCCAAGGTACAATTCTCCTACAACTACTTCACGGACAATATCTTCAATTATTTTCTTAGCCTTTTGGTTCATATCATCATTAATTGAAGATATAAAGACAGTTCCATCTTGTTCTATATCGATTTTCACGCCAGTTTCTTCAATGATCTTATTGATTTGTTTACCGCTTGGCCCAATAACATCCCTGATTTTATCTGGATTAATAGACATAGTAAGAATTTTTGGAGCATATTTAGAAAGTTCTACCCTAGGCTGGTTAAGTGTGGCAAGCATGGAATCAAGGATATGCATGCGGCCCCTTTTAGCCTGCTGAAGAGCTTCTTCAAGGATAGTCTTTGAAAGTCCTTCAATTTTAATATCCATCTGCAGGGCTGTTACACCTTTGGCAGTTCCAGCCACCTTAAAGTCCATATCTCCAAGGTGATCCTCCATTCCCTGGATATCTGTCAAGATTGTGTAATGCTCACCAGATTTAACAAGTCCCATTGCAATTCCTGCTACAGGCGCCTTAAGCGGCACTCCTGCATCCATCATTGCCAATGTGCTTGCACATATGCTGGCCTGTGAAGTGGAACCATTGGATTCAAGAACCTCTGAAACAAGGCGGACTGTGTATGGGAAGTCTTTGTCATTTGGAATGACTGGCTCCAATGCTCTTTCGCCAAGTGCCCCATGACCAATCTCACGGCGGCCCGGCCCTCTTAATGGACCTGTTTCGCCTACACTAAAGTGAGGGAAATTATAATGATGCATAAAGCGTTTGGATTCTTCAGTTCCCAGTCCATCAAGAATTTGTACATCACCGAGTGCCCCAAGCGTACAAATTGATAATGCCTGAGTCTGCCCGCGTGTGAATAAACCTGATCCATGAGTCCTTGGAAGCAAGCCCACTTCAGAAGAGAGAGGCCTGATTTCATCAGGGTTTCGGCCATCCGGACGAACTTTTTCTTCTGTAATTAAGCGCCGCACTTCGCTTTTTACCAGTTTATTCAGTATTTCTTTTATTTGTTTCATTTTTTCTTCATCTGTTTCTTGTTCTTCATATTTTGCAAGAACACTGTCTTTCACTGCTTTAATTGCATCTTCTCTGGCATGCTTTTCCTGAACCTGCACTGCCTGATTAAGGTCTTGTCCGCAGAGGTCTTTGATTTCTTTTTCCAAAATGGAATCTACTTGATACAGCTTAACTTCAATTTTTTCTTTTCCAATTTCAGCTGCAATCTTTTCCTGGAATTCAATCAGCTTGATAATGGCATCATGTCCATACATAATTGCTTCAAGCATCGTTTCTTCCGGAACTTCATCAGCTCCCGCTTCAACCATATTGATGGCATCTTTTGTTCCGGCAACTGTCAGATTGATATCGCTTTTTTCCAGCTCTTCAACTGTTGGGTTAATGATGAATTCATTATTGATTCTTCCTACCACTACACCGGCAATGGGGCCTTCAAATGGAATATCGGAAACACATAAAGCCAGAGAAGAACCAAACATTGCAGCCATTTCAGACGAACAATCCTGATCAACGCTCATGACCATGCTGATAATCTGGACATCATTCCTGAATCCATCTGCAAATAGCGGGCGGATAGGCCTGTCTATTAAACGGGATGCAAGGATTGCTTTTTCGCTCGGCCTTCCTTCCCTTTTAATGAAGCCTCCAGGGATTTTTCCGACAGCGTACAGCCTTTCCTCGTAGTTGACTGTCAAAGGAAAAAAGTCTACGTTTTTCGGTTCTTTAGAAGCAGTCACTGTACTTAGCACAGCCGTCTCCCCGTATCTTACGAGAACTGCGCCATTTGCCTGCTTGGCTAATTGGCCGATCTCAACCGTTAGTTTCCTCCCGGCCCAATCATATGAATAGGTGTGTTTTTCCTGTCCCATCTTTCAATAAAACCCCTCTCTGAATCGTCGCTTTAGAGGCTTGGTATTAGTACCTAACCTAATTATTACATCATTTATATGTCAAAGTAGAATTACTAAAGTAAACTAAACTCATCCTTATTATGCACGAAAAAAACAAGCATTAACAGCAAAATGGATTAATTAAGAAAAAATCTGCAATTTTTCTGCAATTTGTATCCTGTCCACTTACCCAAGCTTAAAATAGCTTTCATTATGTATGATTGATGATGCAGGGCATCATTTGGATGGTTATTAAAAAACCCGGCCTTCAGCCGAGTCCTTAAGGACGATGGCAAAAGCCTGTATCATTTATGCGCCCGACATTATTCTTTAAAAATCGCTTTAATAACATCAAAAAAGCGGGAAGGTTTCCCGCTTTTTTTTGAGTGATTATCGACGTAAGCCCAATCGTGTAATAAGCTCACGGTAACGAGCTACATCCTTGTTTCGAAGGTATGCAAGAAGGTTACGGCGTTTACCTACCATTTTAAGAAGACCGCGACGTGAATGGTGGTCTTTTTTATGAACACGCAAGTGCTCGTTCAAGTTGTTGATGTCTTCAGTAAGAACTGCGATCTGTACTTCTGGTGAACCAGTGTCAGTGTCATGAGTTCTGTACTCAGCGATAATTTCGTTTTTGCGTTCTTGTGTTAATGCCATTTTGTTTTCCCTCCTAAAATTGCTGTAGAATCCCCAATCACCGAGCCAGCGTCGGAGACACGACTAGCCAAGCAATGGTTGCTTTCATACAATCAATAGAATACACCTTTTTATTTGTTATTGCAAGTTTATTATTCAATCTCTTTGAAGTATTCCTCTGCCTGCATTTTATCTATGCCAATTTGTTTGACAAGCTCTTCAAGACCGGAGAACTTTTTTTCGCTCCTTAGCCTTTTAATCCATTGGATCTCTGCCGTTTCTCCGTAGATCTCTCCTGAATAATCGAGTATATGTACTTCTACTGAAGGTACATCCGGTTTTTCTTTATGAAAAGTGGGTTTATATCCGACATTGCAGATGCCTTTGTGCCAAATTCCCCGGACTTTCATCTGCACGGCATAAACCCCTGTTGCAGGAAATATATAATCATCTTTTAAATCCATGTTTGCAGTGGGAAAGCCAAGCTGGCGTCCCCTTTTTTCCCCATGAATGACAATTCCGCGAGTCATATAGTATCTTCCGGTAAGATGCCTGTATTCTAAAAAGTCCCCATCAGCCAAACATTTGCGGATTCGGGTAGAACTTACTTTTTCATCTTCAAGCTTTTGCTTTTCAACGATTGTCTGGGTAAATCGGCCGCGGCAATGGAGAGGAAGAGTTTCCATAGTTCCTTCACCGTATTTTCCATAAGAATAATCAAAGCCTGCCACCACGTGGCGGACATTAATGTTTATTAAATATTGGTCAACGAATTCCTGTGGAAGCAGTGCTGCAAACTCCTCCGTAAAATGAACAATAAAAAGATAATCCACACCCATCTCTTCAATAATGGAAATTTTATCATGAAGGGGAGTGATATATCGAATATGCTGAACTTTTTTCCCAAGTACTGCAGAAGGATGCGGGTCGAATGTCATTACAGCTGACATCATATTCAATTGATGGGCAATATCCTTCACTGCTGAAATTACCTTTTGGTGTCCTTTATGTATCCCGTCAAAAAATCCGAGGGCAATGGCAAGCTGCGGAAACTGATCGGGAGTAAATTCATGAGGATGCTCTATTACGATTACTTTCACGTCAAAATCTCCTCTTTCTTCGGGCAAAACTTTCTTTTATATTTGCGCCAGTACTTTAACAGGCTTAATGAGACCTTGTTTTTGCGGATGGATTTCATAAATGGCCAATGCCTTTTGGTCCTGGTTAACCATAACGAAAGGCATTCCTTTTTCGGCAGGCAGATTATCAGGCTGCTCTAAAACAGCACCGTTTATCACTTTCTTTGCTACTGTATCACTAATGTGATATTTGGGCAAATGAAATAATCCCCGCTCCATCGGCTGCAGGAATGCATAATTTTCATTTTGCACTGCCTGTTCGACATCATCGAATGTGAGGCAATCATCCAGAGTAAAACCTGCTGATTCAATTCTTATGAGATCTGACATATGTGCAGGATATCCCAATTTCTCTCCGATGGTAACTGCGAGCGTTCTTATATATGTTCCTTTGCTGCAGCTGACGCGGAATTTAAAAGAAGGATTATCGACTGTAAAAAATTCACGGTCATCAAGCAGTTCAATGCTATGAATCATTACATTTCGCGATGGCCGTTCTATAGTAATGCCAGCTCTCGCATATTCGTATAGTTTTTTGCCATTTACCTTAACAGCTGAATACATTGGAGGAGTCTGTTCGATCAGTCCTGTAAGAGATTGAAGAACATCCAATATTTCACCCCGCTGAATGGTCCTGTCTACCTTTACTTCTTCGACAACTTCTCCGCTGGCATCTTCAGTAGTTGTTGAAAAACCCAGGGTCACTTCCCCCACATATGCTTTTCCAGCATCAGTTATGTATTCAGCCACCTTTGTCGCCCTGCCAATGCAAATCGGCAGCACACCTGTCACTTCAGGGTCTAACGTTCCTGTATGCCCGACTTTCTTTGTTTTAAGGATCTTCCTCAATTTAAATACACAATCATGGGATGTCATGCCTTTTGGCTTTAATAATGGCAATATGCCTTCCATATTGTTCTTCACTCTCCTTGATCTGCAGTTTCCATGCAGAAAAAAAGGATAGACAAAACATGTCTATCCCCAGTATTCTGCAATTTTTGTACCCTTAGAATGAAAAATACGGCCAGGAAGGGAGAAATCCCATTCCTAACCGATAAACAGAGTTATTCTTCATCCTTTTGTGCCGGTTTATCTTCAGAATGGATCTGGTGAATTAGTGTTTCAATTCTGTTTCCATAATCAATCGATTCATCAAACTCAAAAGAAATTTCAGGAGTTTTGCGCAGGCGGATTCTCTGCCCAATTTCGGAACGGATGAACCCTTTAGCCTTTGCAAGTCCTTTTAGTGTATTTTCTCTTTGCTCGGCATCTCCTAAAACAGATATATAAACAGTTGCCTGCTGCAGGTCACCTGTTACAGAAACATCCGTTACAGTCACGAAACCGACGCGCGGATCCTTAATTTTCCGGCCGATAATCTCACTAAGTTCTTTTTTCATTTGTTCGCCTACACGGTTTGAACGAAGGCTCATAAAAATCACCTCGCTAACTTAAAGCCATTCTATATCTGTTATTGTTCGCTCTAATTCCGGAAATGAATCAAGAAATTGCAGGGCATTCTGCAATTCCCTCTCAGTCGACTTCCGGGATGAGGTAACTGTAACCAGGGCTATGCTTGTACGCTGCCACAAATCCTGATGATCAACCTCTGCCGCTGAGATATTGTATTTTTGCTTGAGCCGTGTCAGCACCCGCTGCAGCACGGCCCTTTTTTCTTTCAATGAATGTGCATTGTAGATGAGACATTCGCAAACTGCCGATCCAATGATCAAGCGCGTTTAATCTCTTCCATTACGTATGCTTCAATAACGTCGCCTTCTTTAATGTCATTGAAATTCTTAATGGTAATTCCGCACTCATAGTTTTGGGCTACTTCTTTCACATCATCTTTAAAGCGCTTCAGTGTATCAAGTTCGCCTTCAAAAATGACTACACCCTGACGGATCAAGCGGATTCCGCTGTCTCTTGTGATTTTGCCGTCGGTCACATATGAACCTGCAATCGTACCGACTTTTGATACTTTGAAAGTAGTCCGGACTTCTGCCTGGCCAATGATTTTTTCTTCGAATTCAGGGTCAAGCATACCCTTCATTGCCGATTCAATTTCTTCAATCGCTTTGTAGATGATTCTATGAAGCCTTACATCCACGTTTTCTGACTCGGCAGCACGTTTCGCATTAACATCCGGGCGGACATTGAAGCCGATGACGATTGCGTTCGAAGCAGTGGCAAGGATAATATCAGATTCAGTGATGGCACCAACGCCAGCATGAATGATCTTAACTTTTGCCCCTTCTACTTCAATTTTTTGAAGAGATGCAGCTACAGCTTCAGCAGATCCTTGAACGTCTGCTTTAATGATGATATTTAATTCTTTTATTTCCCCTTGTTTCATTTGTTCAAACAAGTTATCGAGAGTAACACGGGATTTTTCATTCCGCTGTGAAGCAAGCTGTCTTTGAGCACGTGTCTCGCCGACCTGGCGTGCTGTTCTTTCATCTTCAAACACGATAAAGCGGTCTCCTGCTTGCGGCACTTCATTCAATCCAGTAATTTCTACAGGAGTTGAAGGGCCAGCGTCCTTAACACGGCGTCCTAGGTCATTGACCATGGCACGAACACGTCCAAATGAGTTCCCCACTACAATCGGATCTCCGATTTTTAGTGTTCCGTTTTGTACAAGCAATGTAGCAACCGTTCCGCGCCCTTTATCAAGACGTGCTTCAATAACCGTTCCAATCGCTTTTCTGTTAGGATTGGCCTTATGTTCTTCCACTTCACTTACTAGCAGGATCATTTCAAGCAGACTGTCAATTCCTTCGCCTTGTTTAGCTGAAATAGGAACAAAAATAGTATCTCCGCCCCAAGCTTCTGGAACTAGTGCATGTTCTGTCAGCTCTTGCATAACACGGTCTGGATTAGCGCCGGGCTTATCCATTTTATTTACTGCAACGATAATCGGGACCTCAGCGGCTTTAGCATGGTTTATCGCTTCAACTGTTTGAGGCATCACACCATCGTCAGCAGCTACAACTAGTATAGTTATATCAGTTATTTGTGCACCGCGGGCACGCATTGTTGTAAAAGCGGCATGTCCCGGGGTATCCAGGAATGTGATTTTCTTGCCGTGGACTTCAACTTGATAAGCACCGATATGCTGAGTGATGCCGCCTGCTTCGCCTTCAGTAACCTTTGTGTTGCGGATGGAATCCAGTAAAGTTGTTTTACCATGGTCAACGTGGCCCATGATTGTAACAACAGATGGACGCTCAGCAAGGTTTTCAGCGGAGTCCTCGGTCACAAGTGATTCAAGATCGGTAAGATCGACCAGCACTTCTTCTTCCACTTCCACTCCATATTCGCCGGCAATCATTTCAATGGCATCTTTTTCAAGCGATTGATTGATTGTAGCCATAACACCAAGCATAAATAGCTTCTTGATGATTTCAGAAGGTTCACGGTGAAGCTTTTTAGCAAGCTCCTGAACTGTCAAAGACTCAGTAAAGGTGATTTTCTTTGGCAGTTCTTTTTCTTTCCTTTTTTGAACAGGAGCAGCCTGTGGTGAATGTGAAGGCTTATGCTTATTGTTCCTGTTGCGGTTGTTGTTATTATTGTTTCTTCCCTTATTAAAGACCTTTGTTTCTTTCTTCTGGTTTTCCTGCGCTGTTTTTTTGCCTGCTGCAGGCTTTGGAATGACTTTTTTCTTAAGCTTTTCTTTGTTGACAACACTATTTTGATTGTCATTTGCTTCTTCTTCATAGCTTTTAAGCGTAGAAGAAGATTGTGGTTTAATGCTGGCCGCAGGATTGGACTGCTGCTTTTTTTCTTCTGTTTGTGGTTTTAAAGAATTATTGAGCTTATTTACAGTTGAATCGTCTAATGCTGTCATATGGTTTGATACCTCTATATTCATTTCTTTAAGTTTATTTATTACGTCCTTGCTGGAAACATTCTTTTGTTTTGCATATTCATATACACGCAATTTGGTCATACGTTCACCCCCGTAAAATTTAATCGAGCAACGTTTGAAGTTTTCTTGCAAAACCTTCATCCAGGACCGCAACGGCAACTCTTGCTTCCTTGCCTATTGCCTGACCCAGCAAAGACCGATTTTCGACTCTTTTTAAAGGAACCTGATAATGTATGCATTTATCAGATATTTTTTTTTCTGTATTTAAAGAGGCGTCTGCAGCTAACAAAATTAACTTAGCTCCTCCGCTCCTTATCTCTTTTACAACTAACTCTTCTCCGGAGATTAGTTTACGCGCTCGATTTGCCAAACCTAGTAGCGACATCCACTGTTGTTGCTTCATGATGTTAGTGTTTCTCCTTATCCGCTAGTTCTATCAATTGTTCATAAATGGAAGGATCGATTGCCGCACTTAGATGATTTGCAAGCACATTTTTCTTTTGAGCGAGCTTAATTATATCACGGTTAAGGGATAAATAAGCTCCCCTCCCTGATTTCTTGCCGGTAGGGTCAATGCTCACTTCGCCTTCTTTTGACCTTACGATGCGAATCAGCTCTTTTTTCGGCTTCATTTCCCCGGAAGCGACACATTTGCGCATAGGGATTTTTTTAGGGCTGCCCATTCTCGATCACCTCTGCCTTAATCGTTCTCCCCGATTAAATTATCATCACTGTCGTCTTCTTCGTAGCTGTCTCTGCTCAAAAGAAACTCCTGCTCTTCAACAGGATAAATCCCTGCTTCCCTGGCGTCTGTTTCACTTTTGATATCAATTTTCCAGCCTGTCAGCTTTGCTGCTAATCTTGCATTCTGGCCGCGTTTTCCAATTGCAAGCGAAAGCTGGTAATCCGGTACAATCACAGTAGTTGCCTTTTCTTCTTCATTCACAAGAACTTCAAGAACCTTTGAAGGGCTTAGTGCATTAGCCACGAAAACTACAGGATCTTCAGACCATTTTACAATATCAATTTTTTCGCCTTTTAATTCATTTACAATTGCCTGTACCCGCTGCCCTTTTTGGCCAACGCAAGACCCTACAGGATCCACTTCGGCATTGTCAGAGTGTACGGAGATCTTCGAGCGGTCTCCTGCCTCGCGTGCAACCGATTTGATTTCAACCGTTCCATCGAAAATCTCGGGAACTTCAATTTCAAATAGCCTTTTCAATAACCCAGGATGTGTTCTGGAGACGAAGATCTGAGGCCCTTTTGAGGTTTTCTCGACTTTTGTGATAAATACCTTAATGCGGTCATGCGGTTTATATTGCTCATTGGGCATCTGCTCATTCAAAGGCAAAAGCGCTTCTATTTTTCCAAGGCTTACATAAATAAACCTGGAATCCTGGCGCTGCACTATGCCTGTCATGATATCTTCTTCCCGGTCGATGAATTCAGAGTAAATAATGCCTCTTTCAGCTTCCCTCACTCTTTGAGTGACAACCTGCTTTGCCGTCTGTGCAGCAATCCGGCCGAAGTCCTTAGGCGTTACTTCCATCTCAACAACATCTTCTATCTGATAGCTTGGATTGATGCCTTTTGCTTCGTCCAATGAAATCTCAAGACGCGGATCAAAAACCTGATCCACTACATCTTTCCTTGCAAACACTCTCATTGTACCTTTATCAAGGTTTAAATCAATCCGTACATTTTGGGCCTGATTAAAATTACGGCGGTACGCTGAAATGAGCGCAGCCTCTATTGCTTCAATTAAAACATCCTTAGAAATGCCTTTTTCTTTTTCCAGGATATATAGAGCATCTAACAACTCACTGCTCATGGTAGATCCCCCTTCGATTATTCATCTCACCGCAGGCGCTGATTATGAAAAAGTAATCGCAAGCCTTGCTTTTGCTACCTTTTCATAAGGAATGACCACGGTTTTCTTTCTTGTCTTGATTCTGATTTCTACAGTTACTTCTTTTCCGTCAAATCCGGTAAGAATGCCTTCAAATTCTTTTTCATCTAAAATCGGCTCATATGTTTTTATGTAGACATTCTTTCCAATTGCTTTTTCAAAATCCTTTTCTTTTTTCAGCGGACGTTCAGCCCCTGGAGACGAAACCTCAAGAAAATAATTTTGTGTAATCGGATCTGTTTCATCCAGCTTTTCGCCAAGCTTTTCACTGACATTTCCGCAGTCCTCAATATCCACACCGGTTTCTTTATCGATGTACACACGCAAAAACCAGCTTTTTCCTTCTTTTACGTATTCCACTTCTACAAGTTCAAGATTCAGCTCTTCTAGAATAGGCAATACCAGTTCTTCTACAATTTCCGTTACTTTTTTGCTCATTTGTTTCCTCCATACATGTTCGTAGTGCGTTCTTTGTAATGGATTAGAAAAAATTTTTAGTCAATTACAACACGAAAGAGTGGGTTTCCCCACTCTTGCCATTGGTTCTTCGTAGTATTTCCAATAAAAATATACCATAATCAAGTTTTTTATGCAAACACTGTGTCTCGTGATGTGATTGCCGTACCTCTAAAACAGGGACAGCTGATTTTGTTCCGGAAGAGCTTCCAGGCAGCCCTGGTTATCAAGAAATTCCAGAATGGTTTTGGAAACCTTTCCTCTTTGCTGAAGGTCTTCTTTAGAAAGAAATTCTCCTTCCCCCCGTGCCTTTACTATGTTAATGGCCGCATTCGTACCCAATCCAGGTATTGAATTAAAAGGAGGAATAAGCGTATTGTTTTCAATAATGAATTCATCTGCGCTCGATTTATATAAATCAACCTTTGTGAATGAAAAGCCCCTTTCACACATTTCGAGTGCAAGCTCAAGCACTGTAAGGGTATTTTTTTCTTTAGTGGAAGCTTCAAGGCCTTTCGCATTGATCTCTTCTATTTTAGTACGGATCGATTGTGATCCCCGTGACATGGCTTCAATTTCAAAGTCTTCGGCACGGACTGTAAAATAGGCTGCATAATATAAAAGAGGCAAATGCACTTTGAAGTATGCAATTCTTACAGCCATTAATACATATGCGGCAGCATGCGCCTTCGGGAACATATATTTGATCTTTTTGCAGGAATCAATGTACCATTCCGGCACTTCATTTTTACGCATTTCTGCTTCGAATTCCTCGCTAAGCCCTTTTCCTTTACGGACTGACTCCATGATTTTGAAAGCAAGCGAAGGATCTAGTCCCTGATAAATTAAATACACCATAATATCATCACGGCAGCCGATTACTTCACTCAAGTTACATATTTTATTGTGAATCAATTCCTGTGCATTTCCAAGCCACACGTCCGTGCCATGTGAAAGTCCTGATATCTGGACTAGTTCTGAAAAGGTCGTCGGTTTTGTATCTTCAAGCATCTGGCGGACGAAACGTGTACCGAATTCCGGTATTCCAAGCGTTCCGGTTTTACACATGATCTGATCCTCTGTTACTCCAAGTGACTCGGTGCCGCTGAAAATCTTCATGACCTCTGGATCATCTGTCGGTATTGTCTTAGGATCAATGCCGCTTAAATCCTGGAGCATACGGATTACTGTTGGATCATCGTGTCCGAGAATATCCAGCTTCAGGACATTATCATGTATGGAATGAAAATCAAAATGAGTTGTTCTCCATTCCGAATTTTTGTCATCCGCCGGAAATTGAATAGGCGAAAAATCATAAATGTCCATATAATCAGGCACAACGATAATACCGCCTGGATGCTGGCCCGTAGTCCGCTTAACACCGGTACATCCCGCTACAAGCCTGTCCACCTCTGCACCCCTAAGGTGAAGGTTATTGTCTCCTGCATACCCTTTTACATATCCATATGCTGTTTTTTCTGCCACCGTTCCTATTGTCCCTGCACGGAACACATAATCCTCACCGAACAGCACCTTGGTATAGTTATGCGCCTTGGGCTGATATTCCCCTGAGAAATTCAAGTCAATATCAGGTACTTTATCTCCTTTAAAACCTAGGAACGTTTCAAAAGGGATATCATGTCCGTCTTTTTTATAAGGAATGCCGCAGTCAGGACATAGTTTATCAGGCAAGTCGAATCCAGATCCCACCGAGCCGTCATCAAAGAACTCCGACTTTTTGCACTTAGAGCATACATAATGCGGTGGAAGCGGGTTGACTTCCGTTATCTCAGTCATTGTCGCCACAAATGAAGATCCCACGGATCCCCTGGAACCAACCAGGTATCCATCATCCAGCGATTTTTTAACGAGCTTATGTGAAATAAGGTAGATAACAGCAAATCCATGTCCTATTATGCTCTTAAGCTCTTTCTCAAGCCTTGCCTCCACAATTTCAGGAAGTTCGTCGCCATATATGCTTTTGGCCATGCTATAGCTCATTTCCCTCATCTCATCTTCTGCGCCTTCTATTTTCGGGGTATACAGTTCATCCTTTATCGGTTTTATATCATCGATCATGTCTGCAATCTTATTTGTATTTTCGACAACTATTTCCTTCGCTTTAGCATCTCCTAAAAACTGAAACGCTCTAAGCATTTCATCGGTTGTCCTGAAATGCACATCCGGCAGTTTGTGGCGGTTCAGAGGATTTGCTCCCCCTTGTGAATTGACCAGGATTTTCCGGTAAATTTTATCATTCGGTTCCAGGTAATGTACATTCCCTGTTGCCACGACTGGCTTATCCAGCCGTTCACCAAGCTTG
The DNA here is from genome assembly GCF_900112495.1 of Bacillus sp. OV322. Classification (GTDB taxonomy): domain Bacteria; phylum Bacillota; class Bacilli; order Bacillales; family DSM-1321; genus Peribacillus. The sequence goes on along the minus strand of NZ_FOMA01000001.1, from coordinate 765,651 downwards.
ATGATATTAGAAATAATTCCTTCCAGAGATTTTTCATCACGCACATATTCCAGCTCGATCATATGCTGATAAACTGCTTTGGGCATCACTTCTATATAATCGTAGAACTCCGCAATATCCACCACTTCTTCAAAATCCTTTTGCATCATTCCCTCAAAAACTTCACCTTTATCGCATCCTGATCCTACCAGTATGCCTTCACGCAATTTTTGGAGCTGTGAGCGCGGAATTCGAGGGACTCTGTAAAAGTAATTCAAATGAGCCATGGAAATAAGCTTAAACAAATTTTTCAAACCATCCTGAGTTTGGGCCAGCAGTGTACAGTGATATGGGCGGGACCTTTGATAAGCGTTTCCCTGTCCCATGTTGTCATTGAACTGGTCATGGAAGGCAATTCCTTTTTCCTGTGCATCTTTAAGCATCTTCAGCAGGAGGTAGCCGGTAGCTTCTGCATCATAAATCGCCCTGTGATGCTGAGTCAGCTCTATATCAAACTTTTTTGCTAACGTGTTAAGTCTATGATTCTTGAATTCCGGATACAGAAAACGAGCCAGTTCAAGAGTATCAATGACTGGATTATCAGCTTTAGGATACCCGATTTTTTTATAGCCTACATTCAGAAATCCCATATCAAAACTTGCATTATGGGCTACCAGGATGGCATCTCCTGCCCAATCTCTGAATTTCTGCAGGACTTCTGACGGATCCGGTGCGTTTTCTACAAGATCATCCGTTATGCCCGTCAAATCGATAGTCGTATTAGACAGAGGATGATGGGGGTTGGCAAAGGATTCAAAACGGTCAATGATTTCCCCGTCTTTCATTTTAACTGCAGCAAGTTCAATGACTGTGTCATACACAGCTGATAAGCCTGTTGTCTCAAAGTCAAAAACCACATACGTATCCTCCGCCAGTTCACGATGTGCACTATTATAAGCAATAGGCACACCATCATCTACAAGGTTGGCCTCGACTCCATAAAGGATTTTTATGTCATTTTTTTTGCCTGCGCTAAAAGCTTCAGGGAACGCTTGGGCACCGGCATGGTCGGTAATAGCAATAGCCTTGTGCCCCCACTTTTTAGCCTGGGCAACCAGGGCAGCAACTGGTGTAACTGCATCCATTTGGCTCATTGGGCCATGGAGATGGAGCTCGACCCTCTTTTGTCCTTCGGGAGCCTGATCAATGCGTCCTGCACGTGATATTTCATTGATATCATTCGCAATCATAACAAGGTCCCGGACAAATGTATCATTCTGGATGCTGCCTTGTGCACGCACCCACATTCCTTTTTTGACCCGGGCAAGAATGGCAGCATCTTCTTTATCTCTGGAAAACATCTTTACGAGTATAGAACTTGTATAATCCGTCACTTTAAAAGTCAGAAGAGTCCGTCCGCTTCTAAGCTCTCTTGTTTCTGCATCGAATACAAAGCCTTCTATTGCAATTCGGCGCTCTTCATCAATAATTTGCTCTATACTTCTGAAATCTGCATCTTCCTTAATCGTATAGCCGATTTTAACCGGTCCTTCGTAAGCAGCGTCATCTTTGCCTCTTTCACTATTTTGTTTTTGCATTTCCGTTAACGCAGCCAGCCCTTTGGCTTCATCCTCTTTTTGCTTTTCAGCAAGGAATTTCTGATAGTCCTCATTTTCTGCGGCAGATGTAACCTCTGCTTCCAGTGAAAGCGGAGGGAAACCAAGTGTTTGATAAATATTTGAAATGATACCAGAATACTTCCTTTTAAGCTGGCCTGCTTCTGCTTCATTTCTGGCCCGGACAATCAGCCTGTTGCCTATCACTTTGGGTTCCTGCTCATTTAATAAGGTCAATAATGCAGGTGAAATGCCGTCTAACTCCTCCAGGCAATTTTTCCAGTATTCCTTTATCAGTTCCTCTGAGGGTTGAGGATTCAGGACATGGAAAGAATATGTTACATTTGCAATATGTGCAAATGTACTTTTCAGCTGTATAGAAAAACGAGTGTGGATGCTGCATGGAATAAGCTTTTCCATCTGAAAGATAAAGTGCCATGTTTTAGAAACTCTGTCTATGGACAGCTTCTCTATTTCCGCCTGATAAAAATGCTGAACAAAAGCATCTTCTGTAAGCCCCATTTGCTGGAGCAAAAGCTGGAATCTTTCTCTTCCGCTATTTGGGCCCTGAGCCATCTTCTCACTCCCCATCATATATATTTTAAATGCCTGAATTAGGCTTCTTTTTTATGCTTCAGCTATATTTTTCGCGTGTAATCGCTATATCTGCCGCTCAAATTTCATTGCACAACAGTGGTTATTATATCATACCATCCTACATATTACAGACAGATTATTTCAGGTAAAAGCAGAAGAAAAAGGCACACTCATTTAAGAATGCTGCCTTTGTATTTTTGCAGTTTTTAGTTTAGTTTTGTACGGAGCCTGTCACGCCATAAGTTCCTGCAATTTCGCAGAGATTTCATCCAGCTTAAGCTCAAGGACTTCGCCTGTTTTTCGGATTTTCATTTCAATGATACCTTCAGAGGCTTTTTTCCCGACTGTAATTCTGACAGGAACTCCAATCAGATCCGAATCGGCGAACTTGACTCCAGGCCGCTCCTTGCGGTCATCCATTAACACATCAAAGCCCTCTTTTTTCAGGCTGGCATAAATGTCTCCAGCTAATTCTGATTGTGTGCTGTCCTTCATATTGACCGGAATTACATGAACCTGATAAGGAGCTAAATCTGCTGGCCAGACGAGTCCATTTTCATCATTATACTGCTCGGCCACTGCTGCAAGAGTACGGGAAACTCCAATTCCATAGCAGCCCATGATCATTGGCTGTGAACGGCCATTTTCATCAAGGAAGGCTGCTCCCATCGCTTCGCTGTACCGGGTACCAAGTTTAAAGACATGTCCAACTTCAATGCCTTTTGCGAACTTAATGGTTCCATTTCCATCCGGTGATACATCACCTTCCTGTATAAAGCGCAGATCTTCGTATCTTGATACAGTAAAATCACGGCCGGCGTTCACGTTTGTGAAATGGTAACCTTCTTCATTTGCACCGCATACAGCATTAGCCATGCTGATTACTGCCTGATCTGCAATAATTTCAATGTCTTTGGAAACAGAAACCGGACCTAATGAACCTGCAGAAGACCCGAGCAGTTCCTTTGTCAATCCCGGATCAGCCAATTCAACAACCGAAGCAGAATATAAATTTTTCAATTTAATGTCATTTACTTCATGATCTCCTCTGACTAAAACGAGAACAAATTTGTCATCCACTTTAAAGAGCAGGGATTTGATGCATTTTTTCTGATCAAGCCCAAGGAACCCAGAAACTTCTTCAATCGTTTTCTGGCCGGGAGTATGCACCTTTTCCATCTCCGCCAGCGCTTCATCACTTTGTTTATAACTGCCGGTTACAGGCGCCATTTCAATGTTTGCTGCATAATCTGAGCTATCGGAATAAGCGATTGTGTCTTCCCCGACATCTGAAAGAACCATGAATTCGTGAGTATCTTTACCGCCCATCGCCCCAGAATCAGCAATTACTGCACGGAAATCCAGTCCGCAGCGGCGGAATATTGCAGAATATGCATTGAATATTTTTTTATATACTTCATCGAGGCTTTCCTGGTTTGAATGAAAAGAGTAAGCATCTTTCATGATGAACTCGCGTCCGCGCAGCAAACCAAAACGAGGTCTTTTTTCATCCCGGAATTTTGTCTGGATCTGATACAATGTAAGCGGAAGTCTCTTATAGGACTTCACTTCATCACGGATCAGGCTTGTGATGACTTCTTCATGTGTAGCCCCCAAAGCAAATTCCCGGTCATTCCGGTCCCTTAAGCGCATTAATTCAGGTCCGTATGTATACCACCTGCCCGACTCCTGCCAAAACTCAGCCTGCTGAAGCGCCGGCATAAGCAATTCAACCGCACCAGCCTCTTCCATTTCCTCTCTGACGATCGATTCGATTTTTTGAAGGACCTTTATTCCAAGTGGCATAAAACTGTAGACGCCGCTTGAATTTTGTCTCATATAGCCCGCTCTAAGCAGCAGCTGATGGCTTTTTATTTCTGCATCCGACGGAGTTTCCCTCATTGTCGGAATCAATGTATTACTTTGTTTCATGTTTCGTGCACTCCTCAATTGAAAAATTATGATTCATTAAACAGCCATTTATTTCATTATTTCCAGTGTGAATATATTTGTGAACAAGCCATATAGCTTTATCATCTGAAAAGACTAAAAGCGCTATAAAATAGCGCTTAATAGCCCGCATATCTTTATATAGATTATACATGACGCCGCAAAGAGAAACCAAGCAATTTAGCAGAGTATTTATCTAATTACCCGCACATGCACGTAATATTAAAGGAAAAATCTCTGGATATCATTCCAGGTGACCACAATCATCAGAAGCATCAGCAGTGCAAAGCCTATAAAATGCACCAGCCCTTCTTTCTGGCGGTCTATCGGTTTTCCCCTTAATGCTTCAACTAAGAAGAATAGTAAACGCCCGCCATCTAATGCCGGAAGCGGCAGTAAGTTCATGATCCCTAAATTGATGCTTAAAATCCCGCCCCACTTCATCAGATTGAAAACACCTGATTTGGCCACTTCTTCTGTAGATTTGTATATCCCGACAGGGCCGGAAAGCATATCTATTTTAAAATGCCCGCTGACAAGCTTGCCCAGCATAAAGAAAATTTGCTTAGTCCATTCATACGTTTCCGTAAAACCGAGTTTGAACGCTTTGAGAGGAGACTTTTCAATAGGCGGATATACACCGATCACACCCATTTTCAGCCCGTCCCGTTCAACTTCTTTCGGGGTGACCGGAACCTCCAATGTCTTTCCATTCCGCTCAACAACGAATTCAATCTCTTTTCCCGGATTTTTCTGAATGCTTTTTTGAACATCATTCCAGCTTGAAACTTCACTTCCGTCAATAGACTGCACTTCATCGCCTTGTTTTAGACCTGAGGAAATGGCCGTCCCATCCTTGGTCAATTCCCCGAGCTTAGCCTTATCGACAGCAACGCCTTGAAACAAACCAATAATCATAAAAATAACTATTGCCAGGATAAAGTTCATCATTGGTCCCGCAAATATGGTAATGGCACGGTTTCCAAGTGATTTAGAAGCAAACTGCCTGTTGTAGGGTGCAATTTGATTTTCAACCCCATCTTCCACAATCACGGCTTCAGGATGCACGGAAAAAGTCTTCAGCTCTCCTTCGCTCTCCTCATAGCCGCTGATAAACAGCTTATGGTCAAGGTCCAGCGCCTCTACCTCTATGATATGAATATCCGAATATTTATCTTTATTGTTTGTAACAATCTTCGAAACAATATTTTCTTTATCAAAAATCAGTCCCACCCGGAAACCCGGTTTAATTTCTATATTTTCCGCATCTTCACCGGCCATTCTCACATATCCGCCAATCGGAAGCAGCCGAATGGTATATACCGTCTCGTTTCGCTTAAAAGTTAACACCTTAGGACCAAACCCTATTGCGAACTCCCGGCATAAGATTCCTGCCCGCTTTGCAAAGTATAAGTGGCCAAGTTCATGAAAGAAGACGAGCGCCCCAAAAATAATTATGAAGGCAATTACGGTTTGCAGTGTTTGCACGTGAACATCACCTCGAAATTAATAGTTTTTTGACATATTGCCGTGTATGCAGGTCCACTTCCTGGATAATGGATAACTCCGGATTGTCGATTGCCTGGTGATTATTCAGCGCTTTTTCAATCAATTTCTCTATTTCAAGGAATGAAATATCTCCATTAAGAAAACGCGCCACTGCCTCTTCATTAGCTGCATTTAAAACAGTCGGCATCGTTCCGCCCATTTTACCTGCTTCATATGCAAATTGCAAACAAGGAAAACGCCCAAAATCCATCTCTTCAAAATGCAGCTTTCCGATGCTTGCAAGATCAAGCCTGTTTTTCGAGGCAAGCGGCAGCCTGTCCGGATAGGTGAGAGCATATTGGATCGGCACTCGCATATCTGGCGTGCCAAGCTGTGCAATCACACTTGAATCATGATATTCAACCATTGAATGGATAATGCTTTCTTTATGCAGCAGCACATCGATTTTTTCGTAAGGCAGACCAAAAAGCCAGTGCGCTTCTATTACTTCTAGCCCCTTATTCATCATTGTTGCAGAATCAATTGTGATCTTTGCGCCCATGGACCAGTTAGGGTGATTCAGCGCATCCTCCACACTGACATCTTTCAGCTCTTCCCTTGTCCGGTCACGGAAACTGCCGCCTGAAGCGGTAATTATGAGACGTTCGATGTTTTTTTCTTTTTCGCCCTGCAGTGCCTGAAAAATGGCAGAGTGCTCACTGTCGACCGGAAGCAGGCTGACTCCTGCCTTACGGGCTTCCTCCATAACCAGGTGACCAGCTGTTACAAGTGTTTCTTTATTGGCAATCGCGATGTCTTTTTTTGCTTTAATTGCTTTAAGAGTCGGAGCTAGGCCTACACTGCCTATCACGGCATTCACAAGCACAGTGGCTTTTTCGTATACAGCTGCTTCTTCTAGTCCTGTGTCACCATAAACAAACTTTATATCTCCTGAGGGAAACTCCGTTTTAAGTGTTTCACAGTCTTCTTTCGTTTGTACAGAAACCAATTCGGGCTTGAATTCATTGATGAATTTTCGTGTCAGGCTGATATTTCTGCCTGCCGACAACGACACTATCCGAAACTCCTCGGGATGTGAACGCACGACATCCGCGGTCTGCCTCCCAATCGAACCTGTTGCGCCTAAAAGACTAATATATTTCATGTGTATTCAACTCCAATTTGCTTGCAGCTTTTAACCCATAAAACTCCAAGGTTTTTTTCAAATGTTACTGTTACGCTTGCCTCCTGCTGTTTCTGCTTAGTTTAAGATTCCCCAGGGACAGATTCAGTCTAAAGGCCAATACAAGGCAGCAATGTCCCTGAAAAGTCTTTAAAATAGATTCAGTATCTGGAGGATTGGCAAAATAAAAATTAAACTGTCAAGTCTGTCCAATATTCCGCCATGGCCCGGCAGCAGCCTTCCTGAATCTTTTACGCCATAATGCCTCTTATACGCTGATTGAACAAGATCTCCCATTTGGCCAAAAACTGATATAAGAATGCTAATCAGCAGTAATTTAACAGCCGAGTGTTCGAGATCAGAAAAGAAGTAAAATAAAATGGAGACAATCAGAGCGCAGATAATTCCGCCTATAAATCCCTCAATTGTCTTATTGGGGCTGATTTCCGGCCACAGCTTGCGTTTGCCCATTGCCTTTCCAAAAAAGTATGCACCAGAATCAGTCGCCCAGATGGTAAAAAGGGCATAAAATAAGTAATACAGTCCATTTGTGCCCTCCTGCCGGGTCTCAAACATATAATAAAAGCCCATACCTACATAAAGGACAGAAATGGACAGAAACCCAGCATCATCAAAAGTAAATGAATTCTTCGTCACAACAGTATATATCAGGTAAATCAGCACACCTAAAAGGAAAATCTGAAGCTTATGCTGATAAATATAACCAAACATTCCCCCATGCTGTTCTGGCACCAGCGCTGCCCATAATAAAATAAACGACAGCAGGGATGAAAAAGAACTTAATGGCATCTTTTTCATTTTCTGCAATTCATACAAGCCAATTGTCGCCATCAGGTAAATCAACAGTAAAAATGGCAGGTTCCCCAATATAACTAAGGGAATAAATATGGCTGCAGCAATAACAGCCGTAATAATACGTTGTTTCATTAGTTCAATTTTCCTCGCCTTCTAAATTAGACACCGCCAAACCTTCTTGACCGTTTCTGGTAGACTTCAACGGCTTCGAGCAGGTCCTCTTCCTTAAAATCAGGCCATAATACATCAGTAAACCAGAATTCAGAATAAGCAAGCTGCCATAACATGAAGTTACTTAGCCTTATCTCACCGCTTGTACGTATCAGCAGGTCCGGATCCTGCAAATTGCCTGTCATTAAATAACTGGAGAAATCCTCTTCCGTAATATCGCCCTTTAATAATCCGCTTTTTTTGTCATCAATGATTTTCTTTACTGCCCCGAGGATTTCCGAACGGCTTCCATAATTCAATGCGAAATTTAAAATCAGACCGGTATTATGTTTTGTTTTCTCCATTGCCGTTTCAACTGCTCTTATTGTATGCGGAGGAAGGTACGACTTATCGCCAATCATCTCCACTTTAACATTTTCGGATACAAGTTCAGGCAAAAATGATCCTAAAAATTCTTCCGGCAGTTTCATCAGGAACTCCACTTCACTTTTAGGACGTTTCCAGTTTTCCGTAGAAAACGCATAAACCGTCAATGTTCCAATACCCAGCTTATTGGCAAGCCTCGTAATTCTTCTTACCACTTTCATTCCTTCATGATGCCCCGCTACTCTAGGAAGAGCGCGTTTTTTTGCCCAGCGGCCATTCCCATCCATAATAATCGCAATATGGAAGGGTACCGCATTTTTTTTTATATCCTGAATCCTTTTATTCAGATCCGAAGAAGCATCTTTATTGAACAAACGCTTCCATAATGAATACATACTTTTGTCCCCCATCAGGTTGTACTCTATCTTTTATTTTTAAAAATTTTTGCCTGTATGACTGAAAATCATGCAAGGCCTCCTCAATTCCTATGTATAGCAAAGAATCAATCCTATCATAACAAAAAACAGACGCTTCTCCTATTATTATTATGAAAAATTGAGTAAGATAGACGGTTTTAAAGACAAGGGCAAAATATTATATCCCTGAAATCTGGTTTTGTCTGTTAAAAATACTGCCGAAAAGCCTGTCTGCAGTAAAAAAAGGGGCTGCCATAAAGAGATTTGTGCAAAAAAGTCAAAACTCAGGCAGATTGAATAACTAATAACAGATATTAATTATTCACGCATAAGTGCTAAGACTTCACAAAACCCACTGATGGCCGGCCCCTTTTTACTGTTAACAAGAATTACAGATTCTTTATACTTCCAGGATTTCTTTTTCTTTATCCTTTGTAATATCCTCAATTTTGCTGATATGGCTGTCTGTCATCTTTTGGATATCATCTGAATAGCCTCTTAAATCATCTTCAGTTATTTCGCCATTCTTCTCAAGCTTTTTCAAATCATCATTTGAATCGCGGCGAATGTTCCTGATGGCAATTTTTGCTTCTTCCGATTCTTTCCTTACAACCTTTACAAGTTCCTTGCGGCGCTCTTCTGTTAGAGCAGGAATTGCAATTCTAATGATAGAGCCGTCATTTGATGGATTCAGACCCAAGTCTGATTTCAGAATCGCTTTTTCAATATCGCCAAGGATGGTTTTATCATAAGGCTGAATGACTAAAAGTCGCGCTTCTGGAACGGATACTCCGGCAACCTGATTGATTGGTGTAGGCGCACCGTAATAATCCACAGATATTTTATCCAGCAGGGATGAACTTGCCCTGCCAGCACGGATACTTGCCAATTCCCTTGAATATGAACTGATTGCTTTTTCCATTCTCGACTTTGAATTTTCCAGAATTTGTTTTGGCATTTTATTTCCCCCTGACTATAGTTCCAAGCGTTTCGCCTAAAACTGCTTTTTTAATATTGCCCTTTTCCATAAGCGAAAATACAATTAATGGAATATCGTTATCCATGCATAATGAAGATGCAGTAGAATCCATAACTTCCAATCCTTCTTTAAGCACATCCAAATAAGAAAGCTCGTCATACTTAACAGCATCTTTATCTTTTACCGGATCTGCATTATAAACACCGTCGACATTGTTTTTAGCCATCAGAATTACGTCTGCTTCAATTTCAGCTGCACGCAAAGCTGCGGTAGTGTCTGTAGAGAAGTAAGGATTTCCTGTACCGGCCGCAAAAATAACGACCCGATTTTTCTCAAGATGTCTGATTGCACGGCGTCTGATATAAGGTTCTGCCACTTGTCTCATCTCTATTGAAGTTTGAACGCGTGTTTCAATACCAAGCTGCTCAAGGCTATCCTGCAGGGCCAAGGAATTCATAACGGTTGCAAGCATTCCCATATAGTCCGCATTGGCCCGGTCCATGCCCATTTCGCTTCCAATTTTGCCGCGCCAGATGTTTCCGCCCCCTACTACGACAGCAACTTCCACATCCAAAAGTGCAACTTCTTTAACTTGTTCAGCTATAGATTTAATTATAGAAGGATTGATGCCAAAGCCTTCTTCACCGGCTAATGCTTCACCGCTTAGTTTTAATACGACACGTTTATATTTCGCGCTGCTCATGAGAACCTCCAACTATGTAATCTTGAATTCATCTTGTTTCCAATTCAACTCTCAGGTATTCATAATGGTTCAAAAATAGGGAACACAATTGTGCTCCCTATTTATCATTTCAGATGTTTTTAAATTAGTCTTTTTTAACTTGGCTCATTACTTCTTCAGCAAAGTTATCTTGACGCTTTTCGATTCCTTCTCCAACTTCGTAGCGGACAAAGCTCTTAACAGCAGCGCCTTTTGATTTTACAAATTCGCCAACCTTTTGGTCAGGGTTTTTAACGAATGACTGATCCACAACACAAATTTCTTCATAGAATTTACCGATGCGTCCTTCAACCATTTTAGCAACGATTTTTTCAGGTTTTCCTTCATTTAATGCCTGCTGAGTAAGAACTTCGCGCTCGCGTTCGATTTCAGTAGAATCAACTTGGTCGCGGGACACATATTTAGGTCTTAATGCAGCGATATGCATGGAAACGTCTTTAGCAGCATCAGAGTCAGTTGTTCCTTCAAGAACAGTCAATACTCCGATTCTTCCGCCCATATGCAAGTAAGCGCCGAAAGCGTCATTATCGCCCTTAGCCACTACTTCAAAACGGCGAAGATTTAATCTTTCACCAATTTTCGCAACTGCAGCATTGATATGGTCAGCAACTGTAGCGCCATTATCCATTGTCTGCTCAAGAGCTTCTTCAACAGTGGCTGGTTTCTTTGCAAGCAAATGCTGAGCAAGTTCTTTAACAAGAACCTGGAAGCCTTCATTTTTTGCAACGAAGTCTGTTTCTGAGTTCACTTCAAGGATAACAGCTTCATTTCCTTCTGTAACGATGTAAGCAGATCCTTCTGCAGCGATACGGTCAGATTTGTTAGCAGCTTTAGCAATGCCTTTTTCACGAAGGAAATCGATTGCTTTTTCCATGTCTCCTTCTGTTGCCTGTAAAGCTTTTTTGCAGTCCATCATGCCTGCGCCTGTTTTTTCACGCAATTCTTTAACTTGCTGTGCAGTGATTGCCATTGATAAAATCCTCCTCATAATTGTATGTATTGGTTTTTTGCATTCTGTTTTCATTGTGACAGAAAACTGCCGTCTTTTCCAATTGGAGCCCGGAAAAGATTATTTTTCCAAGCCTGCCAGGCAAAAAACATGCCCAAGCGCTGCGAATACTGAAGTGCCTATGGCATTTATCAGTATCCCGCTTGGAAAATTTCAAAAAAAAGTGATAAAAGGCATTATCCTCTTATCACCTTTTCGCTGAGCATTAAGCAGTTGTTGTTTCAGTAGCTGTTTCTTCGCCTTGTTTAGCTTCCAAAATAGCATCAGCCATTTTGCCAGTTAACAATTTGACAGCACGGATTGCATCATCATTTGCAGGAATAACATGATCGATTTCATCTGGATCACAGTTTGTATCAACAATTCCAACAAGAGGAATGTTCAATTTATGTGCTTCAGCAACCGCAATGCGCTCTTTGCGCGGGTCAATGATGAAGATTGCATCAGGAATGCCCTTCATATCTTTAATTCCGCCTAAGAATTTTTCAAGGCGTTCTAATTCTTTTTTAAGTTGGATAACTTCTTTTTTAGGAAGCACTTCGAACGTTCCGTTTTCTTCCATCTTTTCAATATCTTTAAGACGGGCAATACGCTTTTGGATTGTTTCAAAGTTTGTTAAAGTTCCGCCTAACCAGCGCTGGTTCACATAGTACATGCCAGAACGGATTGCTTCTTCCTTAACTGATTCCTGAGCTTGCTTTTTAGTTCCGACGAAAAGGATTGTTCCGCCATTAGCTGCTACTTCTTTAACGAAGTTGTAAGCTTCTTCAACCTTTTTAACTGTTTTTTGAAGGTCGATGATGTAGATGCCGTTACGCTCAGTGAAGATATATTTCTTCATTTTCGGGTTCCAGCGACGTGTTTGGTGTCCGAAATGCACACCAGCTTCAAGCAATTGTTTCATAGAAATTACTGACATTATAGTTCCTCCTAAATGGTTTTGTTTTTCCTCCGTCCCGATCATTTTCATACAGAAACTGTCAAACAGCACCATCTGCATGAATCACGAAAACGTGTGTATTAACACCAAAACATAATATAGCATAACCTCATGACACAATCAAGCCATTTCGTCCATTATGTCCTAAATTTTAATAAAAGTTCGATTTCAGTTTTTCCTTTTTTCAGTTTCTGAGCAATATCATCTGTACCCATTCCAGATGTGTAAAGTGCAAACACTTCATCGGACAATGACGGCTGTACTTCATTCTTTCCAGCCAGCTTTGAGAGAAGTTCATCTTTAAAGCTGGCTGTCCCGGAAGAAACAGCAGGAGGCGTACTATCCAGGGGATTTTCTCGTTCCATTGAAACTGCAGGATTTTCAATTCCTTCTATTTCTAATATATCTTCAGGGCCGGCTTGCGGGATGGCATCATCTTGATCTTCCATCATGTCCTTCTGCGGATTATTTTTATACGCTCTAAGAGCTTTCTTTTTATGAATATTGCCTCCTTTAATTTTTAAGGCTGAAGGCATATCCGGTTCTAAGAGTGGGCTCTCTCCTGGTGCTGTTTTTCCCTTTATATCGGCTTTGGCTTTTTTATCCTCAGCAGAGTGGGCAGATATTTCCCCGCTTTGACTTTTTTTATTAAAGCTATGTAAAAAAGCCTCGTTTTCTTCTTTCACTTCCATTAAATAAGAGGATAATAGATTTTCCATTTCTTCCATCGTATCTGCATGTTCCTTTTCTGCATGCATGAGGCGGTTTTGCCTTAAAAATAAAATAATGACTGCGAAAATGGTAACGATGTTCATTAAAAATAGCAGAAAAATAAAAAACACAAGCATATAATCCCTCTTATCCGCTGTAATCTATACTTTTTCCTTTGAATGTGCGAGTGGAACGAACAGCCCTTTAAGGGACGGCTTGCGGGATGTCTTTCTCTCAGGCCAAAGCCATGATTCCCTTTTGCCTTTTTCGCATCATCTTCCCTTTGCATTCCGGCAGCTTGCCTGCTCATGGGTCCGCGGAAACTTCAGAGTCTGGAATTACTCACTTTTGTCCGGCAGGCTTACTGTTTGATTGACACTAACTATTAGCTTAATTCTATCATTTGATATCCTTCATTGTGGCCCTCAGCTTATAAATAGCCCTTGAATGAATTTGAGAGATTCTTGATGTTGATAAATTCATGACTTGTCCTATTTCTGTCAGTGTCAGTTCCTCTTTATAAAAGAGCTGAAGGACCAGCTGTTCTTTCTCATTAAGAGATTCAATGACTTTGGCAAGTTCACTGTAGAGTTCCTGCTTCATCAGGTTTTCCTCAGGCAGCAGCGCCTTTTCATCTTTAATATGAAAATGGCTTTCTTTTTCTTCCTGCTCTTGAGGATTTTCATCCATTGATAATACATTAGCAAAAAAGTTCTCGTTTAAAGCTGTATAAACCTCATCTTCAGTTATATTCAAACTGCAGGCAATTTCTTTTGGGGATGCATTTCTCATTAGCTCTTGTTCCAGTTTTTCTGCGGCTGCTTCAATTTTTTTTGCTTTATCGCGGGCGCTTCTGGACAGCCAATCCTCTTTGCGGAGACCATCAAGAATGGCCCCTCTTATCCGAAAGGATGCATATGTGTCGAATTTGAGATCCCTGTTTGGATCAAAACGCTCCAATGCATCAAAAAGACCCATCATCCCCAGACTTCTAATGTCATCACGGCTGACACTTTTAGGCAAGCTGACAGATATCCTCTGAACGTGAAATGAAACCAAAGGCAGGTATTTTTTCACCAGCTGATCCCCAGCATCAGGGTCATGGCTCTCGATCCAATTTTTCCAGTGTATTTGCTCTTCTAGGGTTGACAATTGAGACATCGGACTCCTCCTAACGCTGTATGCATAATGGTAAAAAATGATTTGAACTGATATTTTGCTTCTCCATTATCTGGGATGCCGAAATGCCAGGTCCGAACAAAAATGTTTCAATATAACTATTATAACAAAAACAGAGAATCAGTCATATAACCTGTATACCCTACCAATGGTCTATATTTGCAATAAAACTGCATGCATAGTTCCAATTCACGCCTGATTTTGGACTGCAGGCCCGTTCTTTTTTCCATCAGCGCCGAAACGATTAAAGGACGAAAGTGCCGGCACCTCTCTTCATGCTTCCGAAAATAACAAAAAAACTTCACTTTGGACTTTTTTGAATAAGCTGATAATTAGCCAGAAAAAAAACAGCAAAGCTGCACTCTGCTGAATTTCTTATTTTCTTATGTATGAGCGTTTAAACTCATTATCATGGACGAAAAATGAATCAGTTACATCAGCTTGGATTAGCATAGTTTTTCCTTGCAGCAGCTGCTAGATATTTTTCGCCGCTTTATTTACCGTGCGTATGTTCAGCAGGCTTGTTTTTGGATTGAATTCAATGGTCCGCCCGCAGCTTCCCCCGATATCTTCTGAAATCAGCTGGATGCCCAGTTGCTGCAGCTCATGCCTTACTGCTTCGACGTTTCTCGGTCCGATGCGCATTAAATCTTTGCCTGATGTGAATTGAAACATTTGTGCCCCTCCCGCCATTTTTGCTTTTAAAAACGGCTCTCTTGCTCCTGCCTCAATAAGTCTATGTACAAGCTCAACAATAGCCGTATCGGCAAATTTGGCAACATTGATCTGACCGGACTTAGACAAAGAAGAATGAGGCAGCATGACATGAGCCAAACCTGCAATCTCCTTTAAAGGGTCATAAATGACAACTCCAACACATGAGCCAAGCCCGGAAGTACGGATTACTTCCGCTGTCCTTGCAATCCCCATGTCTGCAATTCCAACTTTAATTATCATTGCTGCATCAGTCATGATGGCCAGCCCCCAATGAAGCAAAAATGATTTCAAAAGCATCTGAATCAGGAAGGAACAAAAAATGTCCATTAACATATTCATTGGAAGTTCCTGCTTCATGGAGAGCTGTATCTATGGCAATGACATAATCGCTTGACTGGGAAATTTCCAAAATCCCGCATCCAATTTGGGCGCCAGCCATATCGATGCATAGCTCAGGTACTGTAGGATAAAGATCCAATCCAGTAAAATTTGACAAGGCAGACAGATAGGAGCCTGACAGAATATTGCCAGCCTCTTGAAGAGCAGACAGACCCAGATCTGAAAATGGCTCAGAACAAATGTCTCCATGTTCTTTGGTCATTTGCCGGATAAAGTATGCAGCCTGGCCAAGCGGAAGCACAAAAAATATGCTTCCATGTGCATCACCCTCGATTCTGAGAAAGACACTGGCTACAACTGCCTCTGCTCCGCCTGATAATTCCATTGTTTCAGCCAGCGAGAGTATCCTTACCTGAGGAACCTTCATTTCTATCTTTTTATCCAGCAGTGCAGAAAGGGAGGTTGCCGCATTCCCTGCACCAATATTTCCAATTTCTTTCAAAATATCAAGATGCAGAGCTGTAATGTTTTCAATAAATGACATGACTTATCCTTCTTTTCCTGCTAAATCTGCATGTTCCTCAGGGTTAAGGATCTTTTCCATATTTAAAAGAATCAGAAGCCTCTTTTCAATTTTTGCCACTCCGCTAATATATTCAGCTTCAATTGCACCTACTACTTCAGGCGGCGGTTCTATGCTGTTTACCGGCACATCCAGCACGTCATTGGCTGAATCTGTGATCAGTCCTATTTCAAGATCATCCAGGGTAACAATGATTATCCTCGTCCGGTCTGTGTATGGACGCTCTTCAAGTCCAAATCTGGCACGCAAATCAATGATAGGAGTAATGACGCCCCTTAGGTTAATAACACCCTTCACAAAAGGAACCGTTTTAGGGACACGTGTGATGTGCAAGACTTTTTCAATACCGCGGACATGGCTGACAGGTATTGCGTATTCTTTATCTTCAATTTGAAATACGATGATTTTAACATCTTCGGCTGCTGTAAGATTTGACAACATATAACCTCCTCATTTATGGACGGATTTACGTCCGCCGGCCTCTGTTTCAGATAGAAAAAATTCTCGTTCAATCACTCAGCCGTTTTTTTAACTTATTTTATGCCCGCTAAAGTGCATTGCTGATTGTGGATTATCCCGGCTCCTGCGGGATTTGCGTTTCCTGCCTCGCAGAAGCACTAACATCCGGTGATGAAACCAGCAGGCAAGCTTAATAGGGACTATTTTATAAGAGCGTTGCAGTCGATAATCAATGCAACTTGACCATCTCCAAGTATTGTAGCACCGGAAATTGCGAAAACAGATGTAAGATAATTGCCGAGTGTTTTTAACACAATTTCCTGCTGTCCAATAAATGTATCAACAACAAGTCCAGCCATTTTATCCCCTTTTCTGACAATCACAACTGAATAAAACTCTTCTTCTTCCATATACACAGGAACATCAAAGACATCTTTTAAGAAAAGAAGCGGCAGTACTTTTCCTCTGAAATCAATCACTTGCTGATTATGCGCATTCATAATATCTTCTTTTTTGATTATAGCTGTTTCTATAATTGAAGAAAGCGGAATCGCAAATTTTTCTTTTTGTATTTCAATCAGCATAACCGAGATGATGGATAGTGTAAGCGGCAGCTGAATCAGGAATGTAGAACCCTGTCCTGGTGATGAATCAATAGATACAGAGCCTCCCAGCGATTCTATCTTATTTTTGACAACATCCAGACCAACTCCCCGGCCTGATACATCGGATATGACTTCAGCTGTTGAAAAACCAGAAGCAAAAATAAGCTCATACACCTGTTTATCTGTTAATATCGCTGCATTTTGTTCAGAAATTATTCCATTGCTGATCGCTTTTTTAATGACCCGTTCTTTATTAATGCCAGCACCATCATCTTTAAGCTCGATGAAAACGTGGTTGCCGCTGTGGAACGCTTTAAGAATGACAGTACCTTCTTCACTTTTCCCTTGAGATTTTCGGATTTCGGGAGTTTCGATTCCATGATCTAAAGCATTTCTAATAAGATGAACAAGCGGATCTCCAATTTCGTCAATTACGGTCCGCTCAAGTTCTGTTTCAGAACCGATCACTTCCAGATTGATTTTTTTATTAAGATCACGCGCCAGCTGCCGCACCATTTTAGGAAAACGGTTAAATACTGTTTCAACAGGAACCATACGCATATTTAAAATAATATTCTGGAGATCTCCTGTCACCCGTGACATTCTTTCTACCGTTTCATTTAATTCCTGGTTGTTTAGCTCTTTTGAAATTTGTTCAAGCCTTCCCCTGTCTATAACCAGTTCTTCAAATAAATTCAGCAGAATATCCAGCCTCTCGATATTGACCCGGATTGTTTTGGATCCTTGCTGTTTGCCTGGAGTCTGTTTTTGCTTTTCTGGCTCTTGGACTTTGGCATCCCCTGTGTTTTCAGGAGGGTTCTCTATGGATTGCTGCTGCACTTTGAGATTTGGGTGTCTCTGAGTTTCATTGCGCAATACTTCAAGATCAATCACATGAATCTCAACATGCTCAACCTCTGAAACCTTCATGACTTTCTTTTTAAGATCTTCTTTATTTTCTTTTGAAATTACAGTTACCGTGAATGAGTGATCAAATTGTTCCTCTTCCAATTGTTCAGCAGAGGGATTGGATTGGATGACTTCGCCTATTTTCTCAAGGACTTCAAAGACCATGAATACCCTGGCGGCTTTTAATAGGCAATCTTCACGCAGGCTTATAGTAATTTCGTAATTAGAATACCCCTGCTCCTGGGATTGCTGCAGCACAGTCATTTCAAACTCATCATACTCACTTTTGCTTAACGTTTCTTTTTCTGCAAGCATTAAACCTGCTGCCACTTCCCCGCTGGCAGATTCCACGATAGGAGACTGGCCGTCTTCTATCAATTGCAGTTTTTTGACAACGTCTGTAACATCCCGTTTACCGTCTCCTCCTTCAGCAATCGACATGACCATTGCTTCCAGGTCATCCACCGCCAAAAATATGACATCAAATATTTCAGAGTTGAGGCTTATTTTCTGGTTTCGGATTCCATCCAGCACATTTTCCATTTTATGTGTCAGGTTAGCCAGGTCCTCGTACCCCATCGTTGCTGACATGCCTTTTAATGTGTGTGCTGAGCGGAAGATTTCATTAACAATCAATAAATCTTGTGGAGACTTCTCTAATTCGAGAAGCTGTTCACTGCATGTTTGCAGGTGCTCCTTGCTTTCTTCTATAAAAACTTCCAAATACTGATTCATATCCATAGAAATCCGCTCTCCTCAATTAGCAATAGCTGACTATCGCATTTGCTATATTTTCAACATTCTCTACTGAATCGATTAAGTTCGTACTGATGGCTGCTTTTGGCATTCCAAAAACAATGGAGGTTTGCTGTGACTCAGCAATCGCCTTGACCATGCCTTTCTCACTCATGCTGACTAGCCCTTTTGCACCATCAGAGCCCATGCCTGTCATGATGACGGCAATTTTGGCATAATCCTGCAGCTCGCCTGCTGATTCAAACAGAACATCCACTGAAGGCCTATGGCCGTTTCTCTGCTCTGATTGTTCAAGTACTGCAGCAAGGCTTGTCCCATTTTTTTTCATTTTGAGATGAAAGCCTCCAGGAGCGATATATGCGGTGCCATTTTTAATGATCTCACCGTCTTCTGCTTCTTTGACTTCTATTTCGCAAAGTGAGTTAAGCCTTTTAGCGAGTGAATTGGTAAATCCGGGCGGCATATGCTGAACAATGATAATAGGAGACTCGATATTTTTAGGAATCCTTGTCAAAACTTCCTGAAGAGCCCTGGGTCCCCCCGTAGAAGTACCGATAACAATGATTTTTTTTCCTTCTTTCGCCCATGGTGATTGTTCCGGAACCATCTTTCGGACCAGAACTTTATCCCTATATCCATTGCATGTAAGCATCTGTTTTTCAACATCATCTGTACTGTTTTGCAGATTCTGGATATTGGCTTTGCTGGCGGCCACTATCTTTTCAATTAAATCACTTTTGATTTTATGCAAATCAAGCGATATCATCCCGGAAGGCTTCGCAATAAAGTCAAAGGCGCCGTTTTCCATCGCAGACAGGGTATTTTCAGCTCCAGCCCTTGTAGAGCTTGAAAGCATGATAACTGGAACGGGGCATTCCGCCATAATCTGCTTAAGGGCGCATAGCCCATCCATAACCGGCATTTCAATGTCCATAGTTACAACATCAGGGTGATACTGTTTAATTTTCCTTATAGCATCTTTGCCGTTCCGGGCGATCCCAATAATTTCAATTCTGCTGTCTTCATTCAAAAATTCGGAGATAAGCTTTCTCATAAAAGCGGAATCATCTACAATTAATACCTTAATTTTAGACATTATTAAGGCCTACCTCCCTAACAAGTATCTTTTTACATTCTGCATGAAGCCCTTGCTTTTCGGATCAGTGAAATTGGGGGCTTTATTGATAAATCTAGTTGTAATATCGGTAAGAGATCGTGAAACATTAGCATTTGGGGCAAAAATCATGAATGGAACCTGTTTAGCCACAGCTTTAGATACAGTTTTGTCATCCGGCAAAATGCCGAGCGGGCTAATTTCTTTATTAAGGAACCTTTTTACGGCATTTTGTACCCTTGTAATAGTGTCCATCCCCTCTTTTCTGTTATCTGCCCTGTTGCAGACGAGGTGAAATGGCATGGAATCATTCAGCAAGTAAATATATTTCATAACCGAATAAGCATCCATCACAGAGGTGGGTTCAGGGGTAGTAATGATAATCAGCTCTTCAACACATAATAAAAATTTAGCCGAATCTTCACTAAGACCGGCTCCCATGTCAAACAGGATAAAGTCATACTCTTCGAGAATACTATTGAATTCCTGTGAAAACCGGTCAAACATCTCTTCTTTTAAAGAAAATAAATGTAATAGTCCTGTTCCGCCTGCAATAATAGAAATATTTTCATAGCCGTTTGATATGATTTCTTTTAGCTTCATTTCTCTTTCAAAAAAATCAAGAATCGTATATTGCGGATGTTTCCCCATCAGGATATCTATGTTCCCCATACCGATATCCATATCGAACACCAGCACCTTATACCCTTTTTTGGAGAGCGCGATGGAGAAATTCAAGGAAAAATTAGATTTGCCCACACCGCCCTTTCCGCTGATGACAGCAAGAGTTTTAGCCAGCTTCCCATCATTCCGGCTATTAAGCATCATCCTCAGGCTTTCAGCTTGATCCTTCATATTTTTTCTCTCCAAAAACAGTTTCTATTATATTTTCCGGTGTTGCTTTCTCAATGTCATCAGGAACATTTTGTCCATTTGTTATATATGCCGCACCTACTTGCTGATGAATCAAAAAATTAAGCATTGCTCCATATGTGGCCGTTTCATCCGCTTTTGTAAAAATCAGCTGCTTGATAGGTATAGCTGAGAACTGTTTATATATATCTTCCATATCTTTTTGTTTAGATGTCAGTGACAAAACAAGATAGGATTCAGTATCATAAGAAAAATCGATAATATCCTTTAAGTCACTAACATATTGGGGATTTCTGAAATTTCTGCCTGCCGTATCAATAAATACCGCATCATAATGCGAAAACCTCTCGGCGGCCTTCCTGAAATCCTCCAGATTATAGGCAACCTCAATAGGCACATTCAGAATCTTTGCATATGTTTTCAGCTGGTCAATCGCAGCAATCCTGTATGTATCCGTAGTAATAAAAGCCACTTTTTTATTTTGTTTCAAAATGCATTCAGCAGCTATTTTTGCCAATGTAGTAGTTTTGCCGACTCCAGTAGGACCGACTATCGTAATATACTTTTTTTCAAAGTTACTTGCATCGAACGCGCCTGAGGGCATTTTATCAAGAAGTGCCTCTTTACTATACTGATTCAGCATTTCTTCAGGGATGCCACCTCCAGCTTCCTGCCACCTGAGCATCAGTTTCTCCATGATTTCAGCAAGAATGGCTTCATCTACTTCCTGTCCGTAAAGCGTATCCCAAATTTCCTTTAAAGGTTCCGGGAAATTTTTTTGAGAATCCTTGGATTGCATTTTTAGAATCAGAGATTTTAAATCTGCTAATTCCTTCACCACATCAGGCTGCGGCTGAATAGGCTGAGGTGTTAAAGGCTTTGCTGCCATGCTGTTATCAGCTTTTGGGACAGCCGGCTGTTTTCTCTCTTTTTGCTTTCTTGCTTGAAGGCTGCTGCTGTCGGGATCAGCGGCAGCTATTACTTCGATGCTTCTTTTTTTAAATAAACCAAGAAATCCGCCGGAAAATAGCGGTTTTGAATTTAAAATGACTGCGTCCGCTCCGAGCTCTTCTCGTATTTGCTTCATGGCTTCTGACATAGAAGACGCCGTATACTTTTTTACCTTCACCCTATGTTCACCACCCCAACACTTTGTACTTCAATATTTGATTCCAGCTCATTATAAGAAAGAATCGGAACCTGCGGAAAATATCTTTCTGTTAATTGCCTTACATACATACGGACAGCTGGAGAACAGAGGACTATGGGAGATTGCTCCATAAGTGCCAGCTCTTCAAGCTTTGAAGAAATGGATTCCAGTATTTCCTGGGAATCATTAGGATCCAGTGAAAGATAATTGCCATGCTCTGTCTGCTGAACGGAATCTGCTATCGTTTTTTCCACCCTGCCAGATAGAGTGATAACTTTCAGGCTTTCTTCTCCTGAAGACAGCTCGTTCGTAATTTGCCTTGCTAAATTCTGGCGTACATATTCAGTGAGCAAATCGGTATCAGAAGACATCTTTCCGTAGTCTGCCAGTGTTTCAAAAATAACTGGAAGATTCCGTATTGATATTTTTTCGCGAAGCAATTTACCAAGCACCTTTTGCACTTCACCAATGGTTAATGGATTAGGTGTCACTTCATCCACTAGAATAGGGGCTGTTTCATGCAAGTGATCGATCAGCTGCTTCGTTTCCTGCCTGCCCAATAATTCATGCGCATTTGCTTTAATGACTTCGGTAATATGCGTGGAAACCACACTAGGGGGATCCACCACTGTATATCCCATCATTTCTGCATGCTCTTTCACATCTTCTGCAATCCATTTGGCCGGCAATCCGAATGAAGGTTCAATTGTATCTATGCCATCTATAGAATCATCTTCAATGCCCGGGCTCATGGCAAGATAGTGATCCAGCAAAAGTTCCCCGCGGGCCATTTCATTACCTTTGATCTTCAGACGGTATTCATTGGGATTCAATTGAATATTGTCCCTGATTCTGACAACAGGTATGACAAGACCCAATTCAATGGCCAGCTGCCTTCGGATCATCACTACCCGGTCAAGGAGATCTCCGCCCTGATTTGCATCGGCAAGAGGAATAAGACCGTAGCCAAATTCAAACTCAATCGGATCGACACTTAGAAGATTGACAACACTTTCAGGGCTTTTCATTTCTTCTGTATCAATTTCTTCTTCCATTTCCTGCATTTCTAATTCATTAGGCACAGGTTTCTTTTTAATGGTGTAGCCTGCAAATGCAAGCAGTCCGGCGATAGGTATGGTCAATAAATCTGTGATAGGCGTAAACAGCCCGAGAAGAAAGATGGTTCCAGATGTCACATAAAGCATGGTGGGATAAGCAAGCAGCTGTGATGTGATATCTGAGCCAAGATTCCCTTTGGAAGCAGCTCTTGTTACAACTATACCAGTTGCCGTTGAGATCAGAAGGGCGGGAACCTGGCTGACAATTCCGTCTCCGACTGTAAGGAGCGAAAAGTGGGTTGCGGCTTCACTGAAACCCATTCCCTGCTGCAAAATTCCAATAACCATTCCAAAAATCAGGTTTATCAGAACAATAATGATCCCCGCAATGGCATCTCCTTTGACAAACTTGCTGGCTCCATCCATGGACCCGTAAAAGTCCGCTTCCATTCCTACCTTTTCCCGCCGTTCACGTGCCTCAGCTTCCGAAATCATTCCTGCATTCAAATCAGCATCAATGCTCATTTGCTTACCTGGCATCGCATCTAAAGTAAAACGCGCTGCCACCTCGGATACACGCTCAGATCCTTTTGTGATTACGATAAACTGGATAATTATCAAGATAAGGAATACAACTAGTCCGACAAGAACATTTCCGCCAACAACAAAGGTTCCAAACGTTTCAACTACTCCACCGGCCTCCCCTTTTGTTAAAATAGAACGGGTAGTCGAAACATTCAGCCCAAGCCTGAATAGCGTAAGCAGCAATAACAGCGAAGGGAAAATGGAGAATTCAAGCGGCTCCTTCATATTCATAGTGGTAAGAATAACAAGAAGTGCAAGAGAAATATTTAATAAAATCAATATACTTAACAACCATGTTGGCAGGGGTATGATCAGCATGGCAACAATCATTATGACACTTATCAAAACCGTTAAATCTCTTGCTGACATATTACTTTTCTCTCCTAACTGATTTTTACTGCGTGTTTAAATCAAGTGTTCGAGGCATTTACAGCCTGTCCAATTTTATATCTTACCTTTTGTCTTATATACAAAAGCCAGAATTTCAGCAATTGCTTTGAAGAATTCTTCAGGAATCGCCTGGCCTATTTCAGTCTGATCATAAAGCGCCCTTGCGAGAGGCCGATTTTCCATCATAATGATGTCATTTTCTTTTGCAACAAGTTTTATTTTCTGGGCGATAAAGTCAGCACCTTTTGCAATTACAAAGGGTGCATCCAGTTTATCTTCATCATATTTAAGGGCTATGGCAAAATGTGTCGGGTTTGTGATGACCACATCTGCTTTCGGAACTTCCTGCATCATCCGCTGCATGGCCATTTCCCTTTGCTTTTGTTTAATTTTCGACTTTATTAAAGGATCGCCCTCTATATTTTTATATTCGTCCTTGATATCCTGCTTGGACATCCGAATATTTTTTTCGAAGTCAAATTTTTGATACATGTAATCCAAAAGAGACAAAAACAGTAAAGCACCTGTTGCATACAGGCCCACTTTTACCGTGATATCGGCCAGCGTAATCATCGCCATCCCTGCACTTTTTTGAGAAAGTGTCATGATTTCATCCATTCGCTGCCAGATAACAAAAAAGGTTACCAGGCCTACGAATGATATTTTTAAAATAGATTTTAAAAGTTCGACGATTGCCCTAAGAGAAAATATTCGTTTAAAACCCTTTATTGGGTCTATTTTATCGAGTTTAAATTGAATGCTTTCTGTGGAAAATAAGAATCCTACCTGCATAAAATTGGCTGCTACCGCTGCAGCTAATGCTGCTCCAAGAATCGGGGCCAGTATAAGGGCCATTTTTTTCAGTATATGAACAAGCATGGCCTGGGTATTTTCTTCTGTCAGTTTATAAAGCATAAAATCTTTTTGAAAAGATTCCTTCATAAGACCTAAAAACTGATCTTTCATATAAGTGCCTGAAAATAACAGAACCAGAAAAACAGCAAGCAAAACGGCAGCTGTATTGATATCCTGGCTTTTTGCCACCTGCCCCTTTTTTTTGGCATCTTCTCTCTTTTTTGGTGTAGCCTTTTCTGTTTTTTCCCCTGCGAAAAATTGCAGATCCAAACGAAGCCAGTTTAAATCCATCCTATGTTCCTCCCATGAGCTTCATCAGCCCTCTCATGGTAATGAGCAAATACCCAAATAGATGCTGCACAGCCATCATCATCATGCCCATTACAGCGATAAGAACGAGAAACCCTGCGGCAATTTTAACTGGTATCCCCACTACGAAAATATTTAACTGCGGGACAGTCCGCGCAACAATTCCAAGCCCCACGTCTACCAGAAACAAACTCCCCACAACAGGTATGGACATCTGAAAGGCAATAATGAAAGTCTGGTTAAAAGCCTTAACCATATACAGCATAAGATTTTCGCTGCCAAATGGAATGAACATTTTGTCTATCGGGATAAACTGATAACTGTAAAATATGCCATCCATCAATAAGTGGTGGCCGTCTGATCCTAATAAAAATAACAGAGCGATGGTATATAAGTATTGGCCAGTGAGCGGACTTTGGGTACCGGTCTGGGGATCAATTACATTGGCAATGCTGAAGCCAAGCTGAAAATCAATGAATCCGCCTGCAATCTGTACAGCGGAAAGTATCATATAGGCTGCGAAACCAATCATCAAACCTACTAGTATCTCTTTTAATATGAGCAGGAAATAGGCTGAATCCAATTCAAGAATGGGTGCCTTAATTGAATAGTACATAATCCAGGAAAGAAAAAAACTGAGGCCTATCCGATGGGAACTGGGCACAGTACGGTATGAGAAAAACGGCATGGTCACAAAAAATGAAGACACACGCACGAACACTAATAAAAATGCAGGAAAATAAGGCAATATATTTTGCATGATTAACCTACAAACTGATTCAGATTGCTGAATATTTCATTTGCATATGACAGCATATGGCTCAGCATCCACGGGCCGAGCAGAATCAAACCCAGCAGCACCGCTACAATTTTCGGGACAAACGCAAGGGTCTGTTCCTGGATTTGCGTGGTCGCCTGGAATATGCTCACAAGAAGGCCAACACCAAGAGCTATCAGTATGAGCGGCCCGCAAACAATCAGGATGGTATAAATGCCTTGCTTGGCAACTTGAACAACAAAATCTGGACTCATATTCTTCACCTGCTTTACTAAAAGCTTTGTAATAAGGATTTCACAACTAAATACCAGCCGTCCACCAGAACAAATAGAAGGATCTTAAATGGCAGGGAAATCATTACCGGCGGCAGCATCATCATTCCCATTGACATAAGCACACTCGCAATAACCATATCAATGACAAGAAAGGGTATAAAAATCATGAAGCCTATTTGAAATGCTGTTTTAATTTCACTTATTGCATATGCAGGAACCATGGCTGTCAATGGGATATCCTGAATGGTTTTTGGTTTGCTTATTTTTGCATAATCCAGGAATAAAGCAAGATCTTTTTGCCTGGTATGGGCGCTCATGAATTCTTTGAATGGCACGGACGCACGGTCATATGCCTGTTCAAGATTAATTTTCTCCTCAAATAATGGAGTGAGGGCCTTTTCATTAACCTGCTGAAAAGTGGGAGCCATAATGAAAAATGTCAGAAAGAGCGCAAGCCCTACAATTACTTGATTGGGAGGCATTTGCTGTGTTGCAAGCGATGTTCTAACAAAACTCAGCACGATAATAATCCTCGTAAAGCAGGTCATCAAAATCAGGATGCTTGGCGCAAGCGACAGCACAGTAAGCATAAGGACTAGTTTTACGGAAGTAGACACATTTCCGGGATCGCTGCTGTTAAAAAACTCCATGAACTGATTCACTCTGTGTCTCTTCCCTTCTTTTCCATTTCCTTAAAAGTCCTTTTTCTGCTTTCAGACATTTCTGCGAGCTGTTCTTTCAGCCGCAGCGAAAAGCTTGAACCGCCCGAACCTTCATTTTTTTTGCTGTTCATCTTCTTTTTCAACTTTGAAAGAATATCAGCCGGCTGAAGCAAATGATCCATTCTGCCATTGTAATTTTCAAGGATTTCCTTATACTCTGCTTGATCATCTATTTCCTTCAGCAGCTGTATGTTTTCTCCTACTCCCACAACAAGCATCCTGCCCCCCACCTTTATGAGCTGGACAGAGCGGTTTGAGCCAAGGCTTGCACCGCCCAGATTTTCGATAAAGTTTGCTTTTTGATAGGCCTTGCTTTTTTTATTCATAAACCTGAGCAGCAGATAAAGAAGTGCCACTACAAATATCGTAGCGAGGATTACCCGTAAAAAGTCCATGAATGTTAATCCGGCACTTCCCGCTTGGAGGTTTGCAGATTCTTTTGCTGTTTCTTTTTTGCTGTTTCCCTGATCGTCATTGGGCTTGGCATAAGCATCTTTTACACTTTTATCAAAAGAAGAGGCATGTGCAAAATCAGCCGAAGTAATAGGGGCAGCAAAAAGAAGCAGCAAAGTAAAAGTTATTTTTGTTATGAACGCCAAGATGATGACACCTCTTATGTGTTAGCTTAATGTTTTATTAATAGCCTCTAATACACGGTCTGCCTGGAATGGTTTAACGATAAAGTCTTTTGCGCCGGCCTGGATGGCATCGATTACCATCGCCTGCTGCCCCATGGCGGAGCACATGATGACCTTGGCATTAGGATTTAGTTTTTTAATTTCCTTCAAGGCAGAAATGCCATCCATTTCAGGCATTGTAATATCCATTGTGACCAGGTCAGGCTGTGTTTCACGGTATTTTTCCACTGCCTGTGCCCCGTCTGCTGCTTCTCCTACAATTTCAAAACCATTTTTTGATAAAATATCCTTAATCATCATCCTCATGAAAGCTGCATCATCAACAATCAATATTTTGTGTGCCATTTTTATTTTCCCCCTGATTATCTAAGTTTTTTTAAACGATCTGTTTGACTGACTATATCTGTGACTCTTACTCCGAAGTTTTCATCAATGACAACTACTTCTCCTTTGGCTATCAGTCGGCTGTTAACCAGGATATCAACCGGTTCTCCTGCCAGCTTATCAAGTTCGATGATGGATCCTGAAGATAATTCAAGAATTTCCTTTACCGAACGATTAGTTCTTCCAAGCTCCACCGTTACCTGTAAGGGTATGTCCAATAGCATGTTAAGGTTTTTCGTTTCCGTCTCCTGCAAAGGATATGGCTGGAATTCTGAAAAACTTGCCGGCTGTACATCCACTTTCTGATTGGTATCTTGATATGAAGATCCCAAATGCTGAGGAGTTCCAGGGTTTTGGTGCACCGGAGCAGAAGCCTGTGTGTGCTGCTGTGTGTCTCCTCCATATGCATGGTCATTTCCATTATAGGATTGCTGATGTTCATTGGAAATCCGGCTCTCCTGAACCGCCTTTGTATGGGAAGATGCAGAAGGAGCCTGCTGTGTTTCTTTGACATGATTTTGTTCATGTCCCGCTGGCGAACCATTGGACACGAATGCTTCATCGCTCTGCGGATTCAGCAATTGGTCTACAAGACTTTTTGCAAAATGCAAAGGAAGAAGCTGCATGATCGATGAATCAATCAATTCCCCCACTTTTAGCCTGAAGGAAATTTTGGCAAGATAATCTTCCTGGGGAATGGTCTCTTCTCCTTGTCCTTCTTCAATATTCAAAATATCAATCGTCGGCGGCGAAATGTCGACCTTTTTACTGAAAATGGTTGACATAGAAGTCGCCGCAGATCCCATCATCTGGTTAAAGGCTTCCTGTACGGCGCTGAGCTGAATTTCTCCAAGTAGATCTGCCGGTTCGATTCCATTCCCGCCCAGCATTAAATCGGCAATAATGGCTGCATCGCTTTGTTTTATAACAAGAAGGTTCACACCTGCAAATCCTTCTGTGTAATTTACCTGTATGGCTACATAAGGCTGAGGAAATTCCTCTGAAATCCTGTTTCTCTCGATTAAGCTAACAGATGGAGTCGTTATTTCAACCTTTTGATTTAATAAAGTTGACAAAGCAGTAGCGGAGCTTCCAAAAGATATATTTCCAACTTCGCCAAGGGCATCTTGTTCCATTGAAGTTAAAAAGTCTTCCACATTTGGAGCAGCTGTTTCGCCGGTATCATCCGTCCCTCTTAAGAGGGCATCAATTTCGTCCTGCGAAAGCATTTCATCACTCACCATCTTCGTCTCCCCCCTTCAAAGTATCTAATATTTGGATGGCTATTTTTTTGCCGGCCTTGCCTGGCTGCCCTGTGAATTTAGGGACTTGGCCTACCATGATGGTTAATGGCGCATCAATGGACTGATTCAGTTCGATAATGTCCCCGGTATCTAAGTGGAGAAAGTCATTGATTGAGATATCAGTTAGTCCAAGCTCCGCAATAATCGGCAGCTGGGCATGTTTCACCCGATTTTCCAAGGTTTCAATTTCTTCAGGCAATCTTTCCTTCTTAGATGTCTGCATCCAATAATGAACAGATAACTTTGGAATGATCGGTTCCAGGACAACGTGCGGTATGCAGATATTAATCATCCCGCTTGTTTCGCCAATCTGGGTATTTAACGAAATGACTACCACCGTTTCATTCGGGGAAACCAGTTGCAGAAATTGAGGGTTCACCTCAAAGTCGGTAAGGATCGGTTCTATTACTGAAACGCCTGCCCAGGCTTCCTGAAGATTTTCAAAACCTTTTTCGAAAAGATTGGACATGATTCTTGTTTCAATCTCTGTCAGGTTATCAACCTTATTCACACTTGCTCCGCGTCCGCCAAGCACCCGGTCCATCATGGCATAGGCAATATTCGGATTTACTTCCATAAGGATTCTTCCATCTAACGGCGGCACCTCATAAACATTTAATATCGTCATTTTCGGGATTGACCGGATAAATTCCTCATAAGGTATCTGATCAGCCGAAGCCACGGTAATTTGGACATATGTGCGTAGCTGAGCGGAAAAGTATGTTGTCAAAAGCCTCGCAAAGTTTTCATGGATCCTTGTCAGGCTTCGGATTTGATCTTTGGAAAAGCGCAATGCTCTCTTAAAATCATAAACTTTTACTTTTTTCTCTGACTCTTCTTTTTTCAATTCATCCGCATCCATTTCCCCAGTGGAAAGTGCGGAGAGAAGAGCATCTATTTCGTTTTGCGAAAGTACTTCACCAGACATAGCATCACCTCCCAAGTATCCTAGATTGCTGGTTTTAGGCTAATATCCTTTATTGAAGGATAGAGGAGGTTATGTAAACCTGTACAATGTGTCCTTCTTTCATAAGAGCATTGACCTTTGTTTTCAGTTGTTCTTCAAATTTAATCTTGCCGGCTTTGCCTTTTAATGCCTCGGGTTTCATATCTGATAACTCAGTTATAATGATGTTTTTTACCTGAAAAGTCCTTTGTTCAAGCTCCTTTTTAGCATCGGTGCTGTCTGTTTGGATGGTAAACGATATTTTAATAAAGTCCCCGCTTCCAAGGTTGGTAGTGATTTCAGGAATATCAACTGATGATTTCACAATTTCTTCGATGGAAGGCTCTTTTTTTTCTCCGCTTCCATTGAATTTTGTAATGGCCACCACAGCAAGCACCCCGACTAATGTGATGGACACCAGTATAATCACCATTATTGTAACAAGCTTATTTTTCATTATTCATTATCCTCCAGGTCATGACGAAATCCGAGAACATTTACGGCTTGATAAAAGGCAATGATCGAACGTGTTATTTCATCTTCCGGCTCACTGACTATAATCTTCTTTCCATTTGTGAATGTAATGGTCGTATCCGGGTGCGATTCAACCGTTTCTATATAAAGAGCATTGACCGTAAAACTTTTTCCGTTTAATCTCGTTACTTTAATAATTTTTATAGGAGCTAAAGAACAAAGATCTCAAGCTCCCTCCCTCCCTTACCTTATCGTTTTAGATTTACAAGCTCTTCAAGGATCTGGTCAGATGTAGTTATGATGCGTGTATTAGCCTGGAATCCGCGCTGAGCCACAATCATGTCAGTGAATTCTTCGGAAAGGTCGACATTCGACATTTCGAGCATGCCTGATTCAACAGAACCCAAACCATTCGTTCCAGATGCTCCAGATACAGGAGCTCCAGAGTTGTTTGTATCTTTAAAGAGGTTGTTACCTGCTTTAGAAAGACCTCCCGGATTTGGGAACTTAGCCATTTGAATTTGACCTGCTGTCGTTAAGGTTCCATTGGAACTTGTGTAAGAAATAGTTCCATCCTTGCCGACCGTTATGTCTTTCGCATCCGTTGGGATAGATATAGCACCGGTTGCTCCTTTTAGATATAATCCATCGCTATTTACAATGTTAGCAACATTGTTACCAGCATTATCCAGGTAGAAATTACCTGCTCTAGTATAATATTCATCTGGGGAAGTTCCTTTAGTTTGCACAGTGAAATAGCCATCACCTGAAATGGCCAGATCAAGGGTTCTCCCTGTTGTCTGCATGGAACCCTGTGTATCGATGGTATCAATTGCGGACATTTGAGCTCCAAGCCCGACTTGCTTAGGGTTAATGCCTCCTTTTCCAGTCGCAGAAGATGGACCGGATGCCCCCTGCATTGTCTGGCTGACCATATCCTTAAAGACGGTTCTTCCCTTTTTAAAACCATAGGTATTGACATTGGCAATATTATTGCCGATTACATCTAATTTTGTCTGGAAGTTTTTCATTCCGCTGATTCCCGAGTACATTGAACGAAGCATGTGTACGTTCCCCTTTCTATTTGGCTGCTTCTGTCATTCCGCAGCCGAGGCCCCCTTTTCAGGTCCAGCCTTATCGATCTAGGATGATCGTTCCGTTTATATTGGTGAATATCTGGGATGATGCTTCATCCCTGTCCATGGCAGTGATCACAGTGTTATTCTTGGCGCTTACCACAAGTGCCGCATCTTTTGTCAGCACAAGAGATTCAGTAACGCCCTTTTTTCTTGCTTCCTTCACACTTGTTTCTATTTTCCCCCAGAGGCTTTGGTCGATTTGTATATTTCTTTGAGTCAGTCTAAGCTGGGCATGCTTTGAGAGGGTAAGCTTATCGTTACCTCTGGCTGCCTGCTCCAAATGGCCTGCAAATCCTGTCTGTGCCTTTTTTCTAACACCTGCACCATTTAAAGGAAATACAATCGGGTTTTGTGTTACCGGCCTGAAAACTGGTTTTTCCATAAGACCGCCCCTTTATGAACTTGCTATTTTAATAATTTGGTTTGCACTTAATTTCGTGCCTGCTGCATCATTCAGTTCAAATAATGTTTTACCGTCTTTCATGGAAACGGATTTTACAGAGGCAGTGGTTTCATTTTGGCTGCCGTCTAGCCATGTGACGGATTTACCAATCAGCTCACTTGCAGAAAACAGGTTATTTCCTGCGCTGGCTGCAGTATCATTCACCTGGGAAATGTTGGCCGGCTCAAGCTTCGTTCCATCATCCAGAATGAAATAAACACTGTCATCCTTAAATTGAAGGGAAGTTACTGTGCCGCTTCCGGTATCAAAGGATTGTTCAGCATTTTGATCTGCATTATCCGCAATTTTATGCCAGGTTACATTTTTTCCGACAAAAGAGTTATAAGCAATCATTTTATTCTGCAGCTCTGTCTGGACAAATTTATCAATGCTTGCTGTCATATTTGTGATCTGTTCCAATGTTGAAAATTGTGCCATCTGTGCAATGAAATCTTTATCCTGCATAGGATTAGTCGGATCCTGGTTCTGCAGCTGGGTCATCAGCAATTTCAGGAAATCGTCTTTTCCAAGTGTATCCCCGGTTTTTCTTTCCTGCTTGTTTTGATAGCTTGACAGCAGCAGTGATGTATCTATCGATGCCATATTTTCACCTACACTTTCATATTAAGTAGCACTTCAGCAAACCGGTCACTGAAAGGGTCGCGGTCGCGGTTTTCATCGGCATCCTCTTTAATTTGTTCCTGTTTTTGCCTCTCCTGGTGCCCAGGATTGTCTCCGTTTCTTGAAAAGAATCGTTCCTGTGAAAAGCTTCCAGCAGTTTGTGAAATTTCTATTTTTTCCAGCTGCAGATTCTGGCTGGATAGTGCCTGTTTTACACTTTGCAATTGTGTTTCCAGCATATCTTTTGCCTTGGCTGTAGTAGCAACTATTTTTGCCGTCATAACTGAATCCTTCTGCATAATCTCAATTTTCAATGATCCCAGATTTTCCGGATTCAATTTTATAAGGAGTTTTTGCATGCCTCCGGGTCCGGTTAATTGAGCTTTGCTCAATATGGTTTCAAACGCTTTAATAAATTGCTCCTGATTGACCGGCTGTCCGTTTTTCTCAGTTTTTAGCACAAATTGTTCTAATTTAGTAATTTGAAGGTGCAGTGAATTTATTGTACGGGGCTGCATGTCGGCATCACCCGATTTTTCCTGCATTCCAGTTTTTTCATTTTTTCCTGTTAATGTGTTTGAGTCCCCAATAATCCGGGAATAAGCACTTTTGAGGATGTCTAAAGACTTATTTTCTTTATTGTCCACGGCTGTTAGCAAAGTTGATGAAAAGCTTTTTCCTTTAGGCAAAGTTTCATTTTCTGCAATATTTTGAAGTGTTCCTGAAATTTTCTCAAGAAAACTCTTCAATTGATGGCTTAATTCCGCATCTTTATGGGTCATATCCTGATAAGGAGTAATGAGCACCTGGATTTTTGCCGCCTTTAATACTTCAGCTGCACCTTTTAGATCAATTTTTTTCCAATCCTCAGGCTTTAGCTTAGATAAATCCTGAACAAGAGTAAGCAGCTGCAGGATATTCCCGGCAAAACTGTTATCCTCATTTGAATTACCTGAATTGTCTTTACTGTCTTCTTTTAGGGAGGCTGCCTTGCCGCCAAGAAGCTTTGTTATGGTTTCGGCCTCATCTTCACTGCTGTCCTTTAATAGCGAACTTATTAATTCGGATAATGCAGAACTTCCTGGATTCACTGATAGATCTTCAGGCAATGGGCTATTGTTTTCATCTGCTTTACTGCTGTCCATCTGCAGGAATGAAAGAATTTCTTTTATCGCCTTCAGCTGGTTCTGTACCTGGCTGCTGCCCTCTTTAACGGGCTGATCATTTCCATTCAAGGATATAGCCGCTTCTAATACCGAACCGAATTTCCCCAATGTTTGGGAGGCGTCTATGGCTCCATCCGCCTTCTGGGCCAATTGGACCTGCTGGTTTCCCTTTGCTGGCATAATACTTTCAATATTTATGTTTCTCACCTCCTTTAATATAGATCTTGCACTACGGAGTTTGCTGCTGATTGAAATCAGTCAGCTTTTTTGTCAGGCGTGCTGCATCTGCAGGCTGCATCTGTTCCATGATTGCAGCTAATGACGCCGCTTTTATTTTGCTTAGAATCTTCACAGCATTATCATCTGGCATCTTAGTTAAAATGGGGGCCGCTTTTTTTGGTGCCATTGTTTCATAAGTTGTGACAATATCCTTCATTGCTCTTTTGTTATCAGCTTGTGCGGCATTCAAGTCTTTTATCTCGTTTTCCAGCTGCTGCTTTTCAGCACTGCTCCGCTGGATTTCCTGATCTTTGCTGTCAATAATATTTTCAAGTTTAGCAACTTCTGCTGTTTTGCTTTTTATACCAGCTTCTAATTGTGCAAGCTCCTTTTTTGAATCAGTACTGCCTTCTTTTGCCGCCTTGTTATTCTTATCGCCGCTGCCCGTCATTTTAGAAATGAACGGGATATTATCAGCCAGGGATTTTGAAGCATGCATTACATTAACCCCGGCAAACGAAAGGACAATTAAGGCAATCGTGATGGTAAATAAAAGCGGGATCAGCACGACAAAAAGAAACCATTGAAGCCTATTGTATTTTTTTTCTTCTTTATCCATGCATTTGCTCCTTGCAGTTTCCTAGTAGTCCTTATTCATGAACTGCCTGATTGAAATTTCGTCCATATTCTTGTTTTCATCTGCTTTTAAGCTATCAAGGAATCTGATAAAATCTGTTTCTTTCATTTTTTCATATTTCTTAACTTCCATATTCTTCTGCATCAAGCTCTCCTGCTGTCTGATCATTCTTTCTCTGGCTTGCAGCACCTGAAGCTGGGAATGCTCGATTAGTTTCTCGAGATTATCCATAAAAGACTGATTATGCCTGATTTCCTGTACCGAAAGCCCTTTGTTAAGTTTTTCTTCCTGGAATTTCTGCAAATCTTCTTTTTTCTTCAGCAATTTATAAAGCTTTTCTGCAGCCTCTTCGAACTCCTTCAAAGCACCATGATATTTTGCCAAGGCATCTTCTTTTTCCTTTTCCCTGATGGTCAGAATTTTGTCAAATTTGTACTTATAAATCATTCAATCTACTCCATTTCCATCAAATTCAAAAGAGTCTGGATGCTTTCGTCCTTGGACATTTTTTCATGTGTTCCCTGTTTTAAAAAAGAAATGATTCCCGGCTGTTTTATCATTGCCTCATCGATGTCTTTAGATGAGCCTCTTTTATAGGCACCAATGTTTATTAAGTCTTCGGACTCTATATAAGTAGATAAAGAGGATCTTAGTCTTTCCGCCGACTCTTTATGTTCCTGGCCGACAATCCCATTCATGACCCTGCTTATGCTTTTCAGAACATTAATTGCGGGAAACTGGCCTTTATTGGCTAATTGGCGGTCTAGAACAAAGTGCCCGTCGAGAATCCCTCTTACTGCATCGGCGATAGGCTCATTCATATCATCTCCGTCAACCAATACGGTGTAAAACGCTGTGATCGATCCCTGTTTGTTCGTTCCGGTCCTTTCTAAAAGCCTCGGCAATATCGAAAAAACAGAAGGAGTATAACCTTTGGTAGTTGGAGGCTCGCCAATGGCAAGTCCAATTTCCCGCTGGGCCATGGCAACCCGTGTGACAGAATCCATCATCAGCATGACATTCATCCCTTTATCGCGAAAATACTCAGCGATAGCTGTCGCTGTCAATGCCCCTTTAATCCTCATTAATGCAGGCTGGTCTGATGTAGCCACTACAACAATGGATCTTGCAAGTCCTTCAGGGCCAAGATCCTTTTCAATAAATTCCCTGACTTCTCTCCCTCGCTCACCAATCAGCCCGATTACATTTAAATCGGCATTTGTATTTCTTGCGACCATGCCTAGCAAAGTGCTTTTCCCTACTCCGCTTCCTGCAAAAATCCCCACACGCTGTCCCTT
Organism: Bacillus sp. OV322; assembly: GCF_900112495.1. Lineage (GTDB taxonomy): Bacteria > Bacillota > Bacilli > Bacillales > DSM-1321 > Peribacillus. Next base: position 729,764 of record NZ_FOMA01000001.1, on the reverse strand, counting down.
GCCGACAGTGAGCAGGCTATCAATCATTCTGACACCTACATCAATGGGTTCGTTTATGGGAGGTCTTTCCATCGGGTTAGGGGGATCCCTGTCTATGGGCACTGATGCAAGTCCTTTTGGAAGTGCAGAGCCATCCAAAGGATTTCCCAATGAATCAACCACCTGTCCGATAAGCCCTGAACCGACCTTAACCTGAAGTGACTGGGAGGACGCTTCTACCATGCATCCAGGAGATATATCACTGATGGCATCATACGGCATCAGTATCACCATTTCTTCCCGGAAACCGACCACTTCTGCTTGGATGATTCTTTTTTTGCCCTTTATTCCGGCATGAATATAACAAACATCGCCTACGGAACTTTCAGGACCCTGTGATTCGATCATTAGCCCCACTACCCGTTTAACCCTGCCATAATGTTTAACCGCAGGACAATCATCAATCAAAGGAAGCAGATCAGAAGCCTTCATTATCATTCCCCTTCCAGCATATCCGCGAGTTTTTGTTTGATTACCTCCAGCTGTGTGTCAATGCTGGCATCGATTCGCCCGTTCTGGGATTCTATGATACAGCTGCCTTCATTCAAATCATGATCTGGGTAGACATAGAAATCAGTTTCTTTTGGAAATATGCTTAGCAGCTCTTCTTTCCGGGATAAAATGAATTCATAATGTGCCGGGTGGACATGAAGCTGGATATCTCTATATTCCCTTGCATTTTTAATCGCTTTTTTCACTGCAGAAAAGAAATACTCCGAATCTGTTTCCATTGCTTTGCCGATAATTTTTTCAGCCACAGAAATGCCCAGCTCGAGAATAATTTTTTCTGAAGACTCAATATGCTGCTGATAGTCTTTTTTTGAAGCTTCAACTACCGTTTTGGCAAACTCAATGGACTGTGCCATTTCCCCGTAGCCTCTTTGCCTTCCAGACTCCAATCCTTCCTGGTAGCCTTGGTCAAAAGCCTGCTGAATATATTGCTGTTTCTCGGTTTGTTCCCAGAATTCTTTTTGAGCCTGCGCTTCCTGAATTAATTCATTGGCCCTGCTCCTTGCCCCGTTCAGTATTTCTTCCGCTTCATGCCTTGCCTTTTCAGCTGCATGTGCATGAGCATGGGCGGCATCAAGAGGATCATCCATGTCTTCTTCAGCATGTGAAAATGAACTGAATTCACGGATTTTAATAGTCTTATTCCCCGCTTTTTCTGCTGCCGCGTGATAAGACTTAATGATCCTAGACAATAATATCATCTCCTCCGCCACGGGCTACGACAATTTCTCCTGACTCTTCAAGCCTTCGAATAACAGCAACAATCCGAGACTGGGCCTCTTCCACCTCTCTAAGGCGCACAGGACCCATATATTCCATTTCTTCCTGGAAGGTATCCACCATGCGTTTAGACATATTCTTGAAAACAATCTCTTTGACTTCTTCGCTTGCCACTTTAAGCGACAGCTTTAAATCTTCATTATCCGAATCACGTACAACTCTCTGTATGGCTCTGCCATCAAGCGTAACAATGTCCTCAAATACAAACATCCTTTTCTTGATTTCTTCTGCGAGCTCTGGATCCTGTATTTCAAGGGCGTCAAGAATAGTCCGCTCTGTAGAACGGTCGACACCGTTCAATACATCCACTACCGCTTCCACACCGCCTGTTTGAGTGTAATCCTGTGTAACGGTTGCTGAAAGCTTTCTTTCCAGGATTTGTTCGACCTCATTGATTATTTCAGGAGATGTACTGTCCATCAGTGCAATTCTCCTGGCGATATCCGCCTGAACCTCCTGAGGCAATTCTGATAGGATCTGGCCTGCCTGCGCAGGGTCAAGATAGGAAAGTATCAGCGCAATGGTTTGCGGATGTTCATTTTGTATAAAGTTCAATATTTGGGCAGGATCCGCTTTCCTCGCAAAATCAAATGGCCGCACCTGCAGCGAAGAGGTAAGCCGGTTAATAATGGCTGCTGCCTGATCTGTACCAAGGGCCTTTTCAAGGACTTGCTTAGCATATCCAATCCCACCCTGCGAAATATAATCCTGTGCAAGAGCAATATTATGGAACTCATCCATAATTTCTTCTTTTTCCTGTGAATCTACTTTTCTCACTCCAGAAATTTCAAGTGTCAGCCGCTCAATTTCTTCCTCAGACAAATGCTTGTATACAGAAGCAGATACATCCGGTCCTAGGGAAATGAGCAGGATAGCTGCTTTTTGCTTTCCTGTAAGTCCGCCTTTTTTCTTTCTCTCGCTCAATTCATATCCTCCCTAATCTTCTGCAATCCAGCTTCTTAATAATTTAGCAAACTCATCTGGCTTTTCTTTGGCAAGTTTTTCAAGCTGTTTTCTTTTCATTCCAGCTTCGGTTTCTATTTCATCATTGAGATCCGGCATATTTTGAATTGTTACCTCTTCTTCCAGTATCTCCTCATATTCTGTTCTCCGTCTTGACCGGATAAATAAAATCAGCAGAATAATGACTGCAAGCAGCAAAACGCCTCCTGCTATATAGATCCATAACGGAATAGAAGTTTGTGCAGGCTGGGTAAAAGTTGTCTTCCCATTGAAAGGCTGGACAGTTACTGCAATTTTATTTGCAATGTCCTGGTTGGTTAATGGCTGTGCATTAGCCCCTTTATCAATGGATGTGCGCACGATTGTTCCTAGCATCTTCGTTATATCGCTAACACGCGCCTGCGGCAGAGATGAAGGTTTATTTGGCTTCGGAGGCTCCACCATTACCTGAATTCCTAAATCTCTTACTTTATATGGACTTTCAACTATTTGTTTTTTTATTCTGTTAACTTCATTATTGATCGTTTCTTCTTTTCGTTCATAATCCCCATTGCCGTCTGTTCCTGAAACATAATTGGATGCAAGTGAATCCCCAGGATTTGAACCGGACGGCACACCGCCTGCAGCACCTTTTCCTGTATACGTTTCATTAATTCTTTTTGCAGAGATGGCAATCCCAGCCATATTCGCTTTATCAACCGGAGTAACCAGGTTTTCTTCTCTTTTCTCCTGTGTAAAGTCAACATCTGCCGTTACAGAAATGACAACCTTGTTCTGGCCCATCAAAGTTCCGAGCATGGTTTGAACCTGTCTTTGAATATCGCGTTCTATGCCTTTTTTCACTTCCTGCTGTGTGGCAAAAGTTGCACCTGCACTCGTATCGCTATCGCTTTTCAAGTCAAAATACTCAAAGTTTTGATTCATGATGACGATATTATCTGTAGGAAGGTTGGGAACACTTTTTGAAACCAAATGATAAAGTGCCTTGATCTGGCTATCCTCAAATTGATATCCAGGCTTTGTGTTAAGAACAATGGAAGCAGAAGCCTGTTCTTCATTGTCGCTGACAAAAACGCCTTTTTCTGGAAGGGTGATCATGACCTTTGCATCATCCACTCCATCAATATTTTTTATTAAATCTGACAGCTCTGTTTGCATGGCATCCAATTTGAGTACACCAAATTCATTTTCTGTCATGCCCATTCCGGCATTTTGTCCAAAAAATGAATAGTCGATGCTTCCGGACTTTGGAATACCCTCAGCAGCCAGCTCAACCTTTAGCGTATCCACACTGTCATCAGGCACCATGATTGTCTTTCCGCCATCTGCAATTTGCGACTGTATTCCTTTGCCATCCAGATTTGCTTTTATATTGCCTGTCTCTGAAGGTGATAAATTGCTGTATAACGGAACAAGCGTAGTTCTGGAAGTCAGGAATACGGTTAGCGCAATAATAAGGGCCACTAATCCAAGAATGCCAAAAAAGATTGTTTTCTGCTTTTTAGTGCTCCCGGACCAGTAACCAGTAATTCTATTTTTAAAGTTTAATAATGCTTCATTCATTTCAATCCCCCGGTTAATCTCTTTGAATTTATGACAGGATAGTGATTTCTATCCTGCACATCGTTTCCTGGTACTTTAGAGGTTTCAAAATGAAGCTATATATTCATTCTCATGATTTCCTGATATGCTTCTACCACTTTATTTCGCACCTCAAGTGCTGCCTGCATGGTGATGTTCGCCTGCTGGGAAGCGATCATTACCTGATGAAGATCAACGTTTCCGCCATTGGCAAGCTTTTGAGTCAATGTATCCGAATTTACCTGTGCTTCGTTTACTTTTTCAATAGAATCCTTCAATACGGACGCAAAACTTTTTTGAGATTCATATGGTGTAGCGGATTGGGCTGCAGCTGTTGTATTCCCTGCAGCAAAAATGCTGTTGCCCGGGTTCAGGTTTATTCCCTGCATTCTATCATTCTCCTGTCTGTGTGCTTATAAGGGCTCTGGCCCGGCAATTTTCCCGAATCATAATCAGCAGCCCCACAGTACTTATTTACTTACCGATTTCAAGGGCCTTCATCAGCATGCCTTTAGAAGCATTAAAAACTGTGACATTTGCTTCATATGACCTTGTGGCGCTAATCAGGTCCGTCATTTCCCTTAATGGATCTACATTCGGCATTTCAACATACCCATTTGCATTGGCATCCGGATTTTCAGGATCATACACAAGTTTAAATGGCGTTTGATCTGCTGCAATCTTCGTTACTTCCATGCCTCCGCCGGCACCTTGCCCATTTTGTCCGGCTGCTGCGTTCAAAAAGGAGGAAAATTGGGTTTCCTTCGGCTGAATGACCGCCATTTTCCTTCTGTACGGCTCCCATTTTCCATTTACAAAATTTGCTCTTGATGTATCGGCATTGGCCATATTTGAAGAGATAATATCCATTCTTAGCCTTTGTCCTGTAAGAGCTGAAGCTGTTGTATTTAAACTTTGAAACACTCCCATTACTTACCGCCCCTTATTATTGTTTGAAGCGACTGGAACTTCCCGCTGATTAAATCAGATGCAGCGTCATAATAGATTTGATTTGATGCTAAATCACTCATTTCCTTATCTATATCCACACTGTTGCCGTTGCTGTTGTACTGAACATTCTGCCTTGTTATCACACCCTGGCTTGACTGATCCCCTGAAAAGCCAAAATGTCTCGCATCCGTCCTATATGCTTTAATAGATGAATCCAATGCATCCTGAAACGATCCTTTAGTTACATCTTCCGCTTTATAATTGGGAGTATCTGCATTCGCGATGTTCTGTGAAAGCACTTTTTGTTTTAAACTGGAATAATCCAGCGCGCTTTCCAGCGACTGAAATGTATTTGAAAATAATTTCATTTCTTTCACCCCTTATGGAAAGGAATTTTAAATATCTCATTTCGTAACAAAAAAAACATAATATAGTAACTATTGTAATGAAATCCAACCGTTCTGTCTATGTAGTATCGACAAAACTTCGTAAGAAAAAAGGCCTATTTTTGTCGATAAATGTTAATTAATACCTTCAAAACCCAATATTTACAATAAGTTTTCCTTGTTTTTTCCTGTAAAGTAGCCCTTTTTTCCCCCTTCGACATAATTCTCTACATTTCCCCTGCGCCTTTTACTACATATTGAACATCAAAATATTCTTCTTATATTGCTTTCTGCTTATTTTTTTGACAATAAATAATATTACAATATATTTACTGAAAATATAAGGATATTTATGTATTATTTTTATTTTTTTTGCCGAGAGGCAGGGGGCCATTTGCTCAGCCTTCTCATTCAACTGTTGACAGGGGTTCGACTGCAAGGCCCATCTCAAGGCAAGTGATGTCCTCCTTAAAAAGCTTGAGTAGTGATTGAAGGTCATATTACAAATACTTTTTGAAGGGAAACTTTCAAAGGTATTTATCTTCCAAATGATATTTGGGCAAAAAAAAACAGCCCGAGGGCTGTTTTTTAATGGTTTTTCAATTTTTCAAGCTCGACAAGGAATTTATCATTTAATACTTTGATATATGTCCCTTTCATTCCAAGTGAACGAGACTCGATTACTCCCGCACTTTCCAGCTTCCTTAGCGCGTTAACAATTACTGAACGGGTGATTCCCACTCTGTCGGCAATTTTTGAAGCGACCAAAAGGCCTTCATTTCCTTTTAATTCTTCAAAGATATGCTCAATTGCTTCCAGCTCACTGTATGAAAGAGAGCTGATTGCCATTTGGACAACTGCTTTGCTTCTTGCTTCTTCTTCGATCTCTTCTGCTTTTTCGCGAAGGATTTCCATGCCGACTACAGTTGCGCCATATTCAGCAAGAATTAAGTCATCGTCATGGAATTTTTCTTCAAGCCTTGCAAGAATCAGTGTACCAAGTCTTTCGCCTCCGCCAATAATCGGAACAATAGTTGTCAGGCCGCTTGCGAATAACTCCTTGTTTTCCACAGGGAATGCCGTATATTCGCTGTTTACATCCAAATTGGAAGATGTAGACTGGATATTGAAAAGATTTTTAGTATATTCTTCTGGAAATTGTCTGTCTTCAAGCATCTGTACCATGCGTTCGTTCTCAATCTGCTGATTGATTGCAAAGCCTAATAGCTTTCCGCGTCTGCTAACAACAAACACATTTGATTCGATTACTTCACTGAGACTTTCAGCCATTTCCTTAAAATTAACTGGCTGGCCGGCTGCATTCTGCAGCATGCTATTGATTTTTCTTGTTTTACCTAATAAATTCATTTAATTGTTCCTCCTAGAAATCCTTGTTTCATGTACCGCTCTTATATAATATCTAATCTTGGTGTGTTTACTGATAAAGAGAAACAGGCATTCTTTGTGTCTGTACCCTATGTTTATAAAGTGAAACTTTTCGTCCCGGGTTATAATATGAACTGGCTTAAATCTTTATTGCGGGAAATGGAGCCTAGCTTATCTTCCACATATTTAGGCGTGATGGTTACTTTTTGCATGGAAATTTCAGGGGCTTCAAATGATAAATCCTCTAAAAGCCTTTCCATGATGGTATGCAGCCGTCGGGCGCCAATATTGTCTGTATTCTGATTCACTTCAAAGGCTACTTCTGCAATCTTAAGAATAGCATCGTCAGAAAATTCAATTTCTATACCTTCTGTTTCCAATAATGCTATATACTGTTTGATAAGTGCATTGTCGGGTTCGTGAAGAATGCGCACAAAGTCATCCACTGTCAATTTTGCAAGCTCCACCCTGATTGGAAATCTTCCCTGCAGTTCTGGAATCAAATCTGAGGGCTTTGCAATATGAAATGCTCCTGCTGCCATAAACAATACATGATCTGTTTTAACAGAACCGTATTTCGTGACTACGGTAGAGCCTTCTACAATTGGCAGGATATCACGCTGAACGCCTTCGCGTGAAACATCAGCTGATGAACCTCCTGATTGTTTGCTCGCAATCTTATCAATTTCATCGATAAAAATAATGCCTGTTTGCTCAGCACGGAAAACAGCTTCCTGTGTGACCTCATCCATATCGATCAGCTTGCCCGCTTCTTCATTTGTCAGAACCGTCCTTGCTTCACTTACCTTTAATTTACGCTTCTTTTTCTTTTTAGGCATCAGGCTTCCGAGGGCATCCTGCATGTTCATGCCCATCTGCTCCATGCCGGATCCCTGAAGCATATCAAACATAGAAGCTTGCTGCTCCTCAACTTCTACGGTAATCAGCTCATTTTCAAGTTCGCCTTTTGCCAGCTTTTCAGATATCACTCTTCGCTTTTCATACAGTGAACTGTCTTCAGCACTGAAATCAGACTGCTGCTGGGAACTTTCATTATTCCCTCCAAAGAAGACTTCAAGAGGGTTTTTAAAATTTGCCTGTTTTTTTGAAGAAGGAACAAGCAATTCAATAAGGCGGCGGTTTGCGTTTTCTTCAGCCCGTTCCTTAACATTTGCCTTTTTTTCTTCTTTAACGAGCCGGATCGATGTTTCCATCAGGTCACGGACCATAGATTCAACGTCCCTGCCTACATATCCGACTTCTGTAAATTTTGTTGCTTCAACCTTTATAAATGGGGCACCTACAAGCTTAGCCATCCTGCGGGCAATTTCCGTCTTTCCTACGCCCGTCGGACCGATCATCAGGATATTTTTTGGAACTACTTCATCCCTTAGCTCTTCCTGCAGAAGGGTCCGCCTGTAACGGTTTCTCAAAGCAACAGCAACTGCACGTTTAGCATCCCGCTGTCCAACGATATATTGATCAAGTTTTTCAACAATTTGCCTAGGCGTTAAATCCGTTTTGTTTGCCATTATGAAACAGCTCCTCTCTTACAGCTCTTCAACGATAATGTTTGTATTTGTAAATACACAGATCTCTGAAGCAATTTGCAGGGCGGATTGCGCAATTTCTTTTGCGGTCAGTGTTTCTCCCGAGAAGCGTTTTAATGCCCTCCCTGCAGAAAGGGCATAATTGCCGCCCGATCCTATTGCAAGGATGCCATCATCCGGTTCAATGACCTCACCAGTCCCTGAAACGAGCAGAAGATCCTTTTCATCCATGACAATGAGCATAGCCTCAAGCTTCCTCAAAATATTATCACTGCGCCATTGTTTCGCCAGTTCCACTGCTGCACGCTGAAGATTGCCGTTATACTCTTCAAGCTTTGACTCAAACATGTCAAACAAGGTAAAAGCATCAGCAACTGAGCCTGCAAACCCAGCGAGGACTTTTCCATGAAAGATCCTTCTGACTTTTCTTGCAGTGTGCTTCATAACAACCGAATTTCCTAATGTTACTTGTCCGTCTCCCGACATAGCGCTTTGTCCTTTATGCTTGACTGCAAATATCGTTGTTGCATGAAATTCACCCATAAAAATTCTCCTTTTTTATCCCGCATTAATAATCCCCCGATTTAAACATGAAAGTTATCAGAGAAGCTTTGCGGGGAGTAATCGTCAAATCCCTATTAGTTAGCTGCCGGCCAGAGGAAACAAAGAGAAATTTCCGGACGGAGCCTCACTTTATGCTCTTGGATGTGATGCGTTATATACTTTCCGCAATTGCTCTTTGGTAACATGAGTATAAATTTGAGTAGAAGATATTTTAGAATGGCCCAAAAGCTCCTGTACGGTCCTTAAATCTGCACCATTGTTAAGCAAATGTGTTGCAAAAGAATGTCTGAGCATATGCGGATGAAGCTTTCCTTCACCTGCCGCTTTTTTAATGACGCCATTCAGGATATAACGCAGCCCCCTGGCAGTAAGAGGGTCTCCCCGAAAATTCACTAACAGGTAAGGATGGGTTTTCGCTTTAGATGACATGAGTTCCGGCCTTGAGTTTTGTATGTACTTAGTAAGAGCCTCTGAAGCAAAGCTGCCGATTGGAACATAACGGTCTTTTTTTCCTTTTCCATGCACCAGGACAGTGCCCATCGAAAAATCCAGATCCAGGAGTTTTATATCACAGCATTCGCTCACACGGATCCCAGTGGCATAAAGAAGCTCCAGCAAGGCAGCATCTCTCAGGCCTAAAGGTGTCTTTTGATCGATTGCCTTAAACAGCTGATTCATTTCTTCTTCATACAAAAATCTTGGGAGCCTTTGTTCTTTTTTAGGAAGAGAAACAAGGGCAAAGGGATTCTCCCCTGCAAGTCCTTCACGCATTAAAAATTTGTAAAAGCTTCTTAAGCAGGAGGTCTTCCGGGCAACCGTCTTTTTGGAAAGGCCTTTTTCATACATCATGGTCAAATATAGCCTGGCATCAGAATATTGTACGGATAACAAGGATTTTATACCTTGTTCATTCATGAACAAGGTATATTCATCGATGTCTCTCGTGTAATTTTCAATTGTATAGTGTGAACTGTTTTTCTCAATTTGGAGATATTCAATAAACATTTTTACACATTGATCTATTTCAGCCATGCAAACACCCCACAAAGGCTACTAAATAGTAACATAATTTAAAACGTCAGGCAAATAATTTTACAAATTTTTCATAAAGTTCTGAATTGTTTCCAGTGCCCGCTGTGCATGCTGTTCATTTCGTTCTTTTTTTCCTCTGATTTTTTGTTCCAATTCAGGGAAAAGACCGAAGTTGGCATTCATCGGCTGGAAGCTTTTTGCGTTTGTCGATGTAATATATTTTGCCATGCTTCCCATTGCGGTTTCCGCCGGAAAAACTACAGGTTCTTCGCCAAGGGCCATTCTTGCAGCATTGATTCCTGCAACCAGCCCAGAAGCAGCGGATTCAACATAGCCTTCCACCCCTGTCATTTGGCCAGCAAAGAATAAATCATCGCGATTGGCAAACTGGTAAGTCGGCTTAAGGACCTTTGGGGAATTTATGAACGTATTTCTGTGCATAACGCCATAACGTACGATTTCAGCATTTTCAAGTCCCGGGATAAGCTGAAGCACCTCTTTTTGCGGTCCCCATTTAAGGTGTGTCTGAAAACCGACAATATTATAAAGTGTTCCTGCAGCATCATCCTGGCGCAATTGAACCACTGCATATGGTCTCTTCCCTGTTTTCGGGTCTTCTAACCCAACTGGTTTAAGAGGGCCGAACAGCATGGTCTTTTTGCCTCTAGAAGCCATTACCTCAATCGGCATGCAGCCTTCGAAGAATATTTCCTTTTCAAATTCCTTCAGCGGCACGGTTTCTGCAGCAATCAAGGCTTCGTAAAACCGGTCAAATTCTTCTTCAGTCATTGGGCAATTCAAATATGCGGCTTCCCCTTTATCGTACCGTGACTTTAAATATACCTTATTCATATCAATGCTGTCTTTTTCAAGAATCGGTGCTGCAGCATCATAAAAGTATAAATACTCTTCATCCATGATTTCTGCAAGCTTTTCTGAAAGTGCTTTACTTGTTAATGGTCCGCTGGCAATGATAGTCGGCCCTTGGGGGATTTCTGTCATTTCTTCATTAATTACCGTTACGTTAGGATGGTTTTTTACCAGCTCCGTTACTCTTCCTGCAAATTCATGCCGATCTACTGCAAGTGCACCTCCTGCTGGAACCGCACAGGCATCAGCAGAGGAAATAATAATAGAGTCCAGGTAACGCATTTCTTCCTTTAATACACCGACTGCATTTGTCAGAGTGTTGGCTCTCAATGAATTACTGCAGACTAATTCAGCAAATTTTTCAGTATGATGGGCAGGTGTCTGCTTTACCGGCCTCATTTCGTATAAGTTAACCTTTACTCCGCGTTTGGCAAGCTGCCATGCTGCCTCGCTTCCGGCAAGTCCTGCCCCGATTACATTAACGATAGCTTCTTTCATTTTACGAACCTCCATGCAAAGATATGATAAAACAGGAACATTTACAAATTTTATATAGTTTTAGTTCAATTCAGAAAGTAAAATACATGAGCAGGCAAAGAAGAATTATATAGCTTTTTTCAACACCTTGTCCACTGGATTCGTTCAATTTAGCAACAATTATTAAAAATAACAGTTTTGCGCCCTAGATTCGCCTATTAAAACCCAAAAATGCCAATTCTGCCCTTTACGTGAATCAATAGAAAAAAGGTGAGCTCTCGCTCACCTTTTTTATCAAGCCTGCGGCGATTCTTTGTAGTCACATTGCATACATTGTACCTGTACGCCTTTTTTGAGTTTTTTCTCGACAAGTGTGCCTTCGCATTTAGGACAGGATCTTGGAAGTGGCTTATCCCAGGAAATAAATTCACAGCTTGGGTATCTGTCACAGCCATAAAATATCCTGCGTTTTTTGCTTTTTCTTTCAATGATATTTCCCTCATGGCACAGTGGGCATTTCACTCCAATTTCTTTGACGATTGCCTTTGTATTCCTGCAATCAGGAAAATTGCTGCACGCCATGAATTTTCCGTAGCGCCCCATTTTAAATACCATCGGATGGCCGCATTCTTCACAATCTTCGCCTGCAGGTTCATCCTTGATTTCAACCTTCTCCATTTCAGCCTCAGCTTTGGCAAGGTGTGTTTCAAAATCCCGGTAAAATTCATCAATCACTTTAATCCATTGGGTATTGCCGTCTTCGACACTATCGAATTCCTGCTCCATTTTCGCAGTGAATTCTGCATCTAATATATCAGGGAAAAATTCCAAAATCAATTCCAGGACAATTTCACCAAGCTCAGTAGGGATAAAACGTTTGTTATCCAGACTGACATAGCCTCTTTTTTGAATGGTATCCAGTGTCGGAGCATAAGTGGACGGCCTGCCTATACCAAGCTCTTCCATCGTTTTAACTAGCCTTGCTTCCGTATAGCGGGGAGGAGGCTGGGTAAAATGCTGCTTTGGCTCAATGTCTTTTGAGAAGACCTTGTCTCCTTTTTTCAGATCGGGAAGCAGATTATCTTTTTCCTCTACTCCATCATCCGTGCCTTCAACATATACCTTCATAAAGCCAGGAAACTTTATCTTCGAGCCATTAGCCCTGAACCGTACTTCTTCATTCTGCAGATCTACACTCATTGTATCCATTACAGCAGGGGCCATTTGGCTTGAAACAAACCGCTCCCAGATGAGTTTATACAGCCTGAATTGATCTCTGGATAAATACTCTTTCAGTGAAGCAGGCTCTTTTAGCGTGCTTGTCGGCCTTACTGCCTCATGGGCATCCTGTGCATTACTTTGCTTATTATCCTTTTTCTGATTGCTTCCAATGAATTCAGGACCATATGTTGTTTCGATATAGCTCCTGGATTCCTGTTTCGCTACATCGGAAATCCTGGTTGAATCTGTTCTCATATATGTAATGAGACCGACCGTTCCTTCTTTTCCAAGCTCAATACCTTCGTAAAGCTGCTGTGCAAGCATCATCGTCTTTTTAGCCCGGAAGTTCAATTTCCTTGCAGCTTCCTGCTGAAGTGAAGATGTAGTAAATGGCGAAGCAGGATTTCGTTTACGTTCCTTTTTAGATACATCTGAAACAGTAAAATCATTGCCTTTCAGCTTATCCAGGACATTATTTACATCTTCCTCAGAACTCAGGGAAATACGTTCGCCATCAAGGCTGAAAAAGGAACCTTCAAACTGTTCTTTTCCCTTCGCAAATTCCGATTTTATCGTCCAGTATTCTTCTGGAATAAAGGCAGTGATTTCTTTTTCCCTGTCAATGATCATCCTGACTGCAACAGATTGCACCCGGCCTGCGCTTAGTCCCTTTTTTACTTTTTTCCAGAGAAGAGGGCTTATATTATATCCTACAAGACGGTCAAGAACCCTTCTCGCCTGCTGGGCATCAACAAGATTCATATTGATGGGGCGGGGTGATTTAAAGGATTCTTTAATGGCATCCTTTGTTATTTCATTGAAAACCACCCGGCAGTCCGAGTTAACATCAACATCAAGACTGTGGGCAAGATGCCAGGCAATTGCTTCACCTTCTCTGTCGGGGTCAGCTGCGAGATAGATCTTTTTCGCCTTTTTTGCAGCGGTTTTCAATTCTTTCAAAACAGGTCCTTTTCCCCGTATTGTTATATATTTAGGTTCAAATTCATGTTCAACGTCAACACCCATTTGGCTTTTCGGCAAATCCCGTATATGCCCCATGGAAGCTTTCACTTTATATTTTTTTCCAAGATATTTTTCTATGGTCTTCGCCTTGGCAGGCGACTCCACGATTACTAAGTATTCTGACATCCAAAAAGTCCTCCTCAAGAGGTAATATAAATCTTCACTATTATTAATCATAAAAATTTCATTTGTCAATGTTTCTTTATATAAAGAAAAGGATTTTACCGCTTATTAGCTTTGCGTGATCCATTTTTTCAGGCAGCTTAACTTTCATTTTGTGTAAAAAAAGTTTCTTCTATTATATAGTTTCAATCTATGCCATTGTACGGACATAGTATATTGATTTCAAGCTGCCCCAAAAGATGTGCCTGTTGCAAAACTTATAACAGTTTTATAATAATTTCAACCCTTTTAACTTATATTCCTATGATTTTTGTAAAATTTTTATAATTCCCTCATTAATTAGGAGACTATGGAACGAATACAGCAGCAAAGCAATTTAAAATTCTTCTTCAATATCCGAGCTTGTCTGCACAAGCTTCGCGCCTTCTTTAATTAAAAAATTTGTACCTTCTGATTCTTTGCTGATAATATTGCCTGGGAGTGCGAAGACCTCCCTTCCCTGCTCAAGAGCACATTGTGCTGTAATCAGCGAACCGCTTTTTATCTTGGCCTCAACCACAAATACACCTCTCGACAGTCCGCTGATGATCCTGTTTCTCACGGCAAACATCCATGGTTCAGGCCTTCTTGAAGGAGGGATTTCTGAAATCAGGGCACCTTTTTTCATAATTTCAATACCCAGGGGTATATTATTTTTCGGGTAAATGTGAAAGTGCCCTCCCCCTAATACACCGATTGTTTTCCCGTTTTCCTTTAGTGCAATCCTATGGGAAATTTCATCAATTCCTGCGGCTAAACCGCTGATAATGACAAAATTCTTCTTCATAAGAGGCGGAAGCAGCGTTTTTAAAGCCTCTGCACCGTATTGTGAAGGCTTTCGGGCGCCTACTACACCTAAACCATTCTTACTGTTTAATAAGCAGCTGTCACCCTTTAAATAAAGAACCCATGGCGGGTCAAAAATTTGTTTAAGCAGTTCGGGATAGTCAGAATCTATAATCGTTATAGTGGAAATGCCGTTATTTTCATATTGTTCTAAAAGTTTTTGAATATTAATTGAATGAAGGTCACAGTAGAACTCTATCAATTTGTTTTGGGGGAGGGGGAGGATTTGCTTCCATTCATCGAGCGTTCTGGTGAAAATTGTCTGAAGGGACGGATCGGTGCTTATTATCTTTTTAATTGTTTTCCAGCCTGCACCGCGGCAATGATGCAAATGGATCAGTTTTTGATTAATATCCATGAAGGCCACTCCTTATATGGGGGATTTTCGGGGATAAGACCTGATAAAAGATAAAATAAATGGAGGCTTAATGCTTCTTTGCCAAATATGCCATGAAAGATTGTTTGGCAGCTTTAAATGTGTAAAAATCGCCCCCCTGTTTACTGGGGGACGATTTTTACATTAATGCGTTTTGCAAGTTTCGTAGATGCCTTGTTCTTTTAATACTGAAATAAGTGTTTCACCCATTACGGATGGTGTTTCAGCCACTTTGATTCCGCATTCATTCATAACACGGATCTTTTCATCAGCCGTTCCTTTTCCGCCGGAAATGATAGCGCCCGCATGGCCCATGCGCTTGCCAGCTGGAGCAGTCCTTCCGCCGATGAATCCCACAACAGGCTTCGTCATGTTTTCTTTAACCCACTGTGCAGCTTCTTCCTCAGCTGTTCCGCCGATTTCTCCAATCATGATAACAGCATGTGTCTCAGGATCTTCATTGAAGGCTTTTAGCACGTCGATAAAATCCGTTCCATTAACAGGATCTCCGCCGATGCCTACTGCAGAAGACTGTCCTACCCCTGCCTGTGACAATTGGTGAACAGCTTCGTATGTTAAAGTTCCAGAGCGGGATACTACGCCCACATGGCCTTTGGTATGGATATACCCAGGCATTATGCCGATTTTACATTCACCCGGAGTGATGACACCCGGACAGTTTGGTCCGACCAAACGTGTTTTCTTGCCTTCCATATAGCGCTTAACTTTTACCATATCAAGAACTGGGATGTGTTCAGTTATGCATATGGCCAAATCAAGTTCCGCATCAACAGCTTCAAGGATTGCATCTGCTGCGAAAGGTGCCGGCACATAAATTACAGAAGCATTTGCGCCTGTTTGTTTCACTGCTTCAGCGACAGTGTTATATACCGGAACGCCTTCAGCTTCTGTGCCGCCTTTGCCTGGTGTTACCCCGGCAACAATCTGTGTTCCGTATTCAAGCATTTGTTTTGTATGAAATAAAGCCGTTGAACCGGTGATGCCTTGAACAATGACTTTAGTGTCCTTATTAATAAATACGCTCATTTATTGGTTCCCCCTGACTGTTATCCTACAAGTGATACGATTTTTTGCGCACCGTCTGCCATTGATTCTGCAGCGGTGATATTCAATCCGGATTCTTTTAAAATCTGCTTTCCAAGCTCAACATTGGTACCCTCAAGGCGCACTACAAGAGGAACTTCGAGGCCAAGCTGCTTGGCTGCTTCAACAACGCCAGTGGCAATGATGTCGCACTTCATGATTCCGCCGAAAATATTAACAAAGATCCCTTTAACATTCTTATCAGAAAGGATGATTTTAAAGGCCTCTGTCACTTTTTCTGCTGTAGCGCCGCCGCCAACATCAAGGAAGTTAGCAGGATCTCCGCTGTAATGCTTGATAATGTCCATAGTGGCCATTGCAAGGCCCGCTCCATTTACCATACATCCGATATTTCCATCAAGGGAAATATAGCTGAGGTCATATTTGGAAGCTTCAATCTCTTTTGGATCTTCTTCTTCCAAATCGCGGTACGCTATAATATCCTTATGGCGGAATAAAGCGTTATCATCAAAGTTCAGCTTAGCATCAAGCGCCATAACATTACCGTCTCCTGTAACTACAAGCGGATTGATTTCAGCGATTGAGCAGTCTTTTTCAATAAAAGCTGTATATAATCCGGTCATGAATTTGACCGCTTTATTAATCAGTTCTTTAGGGATGTTGATATTAAAGGCAATTCTTCTTGCCTGAAAGCCGGTTAATCCGACAATTGGATCGATATATTCCTTGAAGATTTTCTCAGGCGTTTTTTCTGCAACTTCTTCAATTTCAGTTCCGCCTTCTTCGGATGCCATAAGCACAACCTGGGAAGTAGCACGGTCAAGCACAAGGCCTACGTAATATTCTTTCTTGATATCGCAGCCTTCTTCAATTAGTAAACGCTTAACTTCTTTGCCTTCAGGACCTGTTTGGTGTGTAACAAGCGTTTTACCCAGAATTTCCTGTGCATATGTACGTGCTTCATCAAGATTCTTTGCTACCTTGACTCCGCCGGCTTTACCGCGGCCGCCCGCATGGATTTGAGCCTTAACGACAACAACATTTGTTCCTAGTTCCTGAGCTGCTTCCACTGCTTCTTCAACAGTAAATGCAACACGGCCATTGGGAACAGATACCCCGTATTGTCTGAGGATCTCTTTTCCTTGATACTCATGGATATTCATCTTTCATCCTCCTTGTCAACTAAAAAAGCATTCTTAAAATATACTGCATGTTCGTATTAAACTAGTATTTGCTTCAGCATATTCAAATAATGCTGAATTGCAAAATTAGACTGCGCTATTATTGTATAGAAAGTATAAATAGTTGTCTACTATAACCTATCAAAATATTAAAACTTGTCCAAGAAATCTTTATTGTTTGGCCAATAATAGAAAAGCCTGCCCTCCTCCTACAAAGCGCAGCAGAGGCAGATCTTCCTCGACTACCTCTCCGATAACATTTATGCAAGAATCTGCCGGAAGATCCCGTTTTGTTATCTGCAGCTCACCCTGATACCTGCCATATAGCCGGTTATCAATGGTGATGCTTCCTTTTTTTCTCTCAGCAGGGGATACAGGCTCTATAACCAGCTTTTTTTCCGCAGCATAAGGTCTTGTATTTTGCGAACGTACTGCATCCCTGGCAGAATCTGTCCGGTTAATATGGTCAAGGGCGAGAATTTCCCTTGTTTCGGGTGTATCCGAATAAATGCGGCAGCGCAAAGGAATCTGATTCTTTTCATAAATGGAGAATTTGTTAAGAGTCTCTTCTTTAAGAGTTAAATCACCAATGAATACTTTATCAGCAAAACATTCATGTTTCAGTTCTAAGAAGGCCTCAAACGGATCAGCTCCACGGTGCTTTTCCAAGCTCGGAAGTCCTTTGAAAATTGGCCCTCTCTGTACTCCGTCCCCTGGTACGAATGCCATAACGGTAAATCCCTTTTCCTTGAGCCATTTGTTCCTGCTTGTAAAATCTTCCTTCCCAAGACCAGTTTCCGGCCTCGGATAATAGTTATGCCACGCCTCTGCCATGCTGAAATCCATGGAGCAGTCTTTTAATTCCTGATAAATCCTATCGTCATTCGTACTGGCATTAAGGGCAATTTTCATCGTTTTTGAAAGGCGGGCTATCACTTGGGGATCTACACCATAATCCATGCGCAAGCCGGTTATTCCCCATTCCAGAAGATCAGGCAGACTCTCATAAGTAATGTTCAAATTATCAAGTGTGACAGGTGAGATATCGGCAATAAGCTCCATGCCGTTTTTCTTTGCCTGCCTTCCCAATTCCTTAAGCAAAGCCAAATGCTGTGTGGCATCATCCTCTGGAATATGAAGCGATGTGAAAATGGAACGGAATCCCGACTGTGACATGTGTCTTATAAATTTCTCCTGATTATTCCCGCTTTGCTTTCCGAGATAAACAGATATACCAAGCATGTAAACCATCTCCTTTTTTCCGTATGTATTGCCCCCCCTGCTGAAAGTACAATGATCTAAATAGCCCCTTTAAAAAGGTCTATGGAGCATTGGCGGATTTCAGCAAACAAAAAGGAGAGAAAATTCTCTCCTTCTCCCCTTCTTTATCACTTAATATTTTTTGCCATGCTTTCTTTAAAGCCAAAAAGATAAGTGAAAATGAAACCGCCCAAATAAGCGATAATGATGCCGATTATATATTGCAGATATTTATCCTGAATCAGCGGAATAAGTGATAAACCGGATACCCCCATACCTACAGACGCTGTTCCTGCAAATGCCTGGAAAGCACCTCCGACAGCACCTCCTAGACAGGCTGTCAAAAATGGTCTGCCAAGCGGAAGTGTAACACCGTATAAAAGCGGTTCGCCTATGCCTAAGAAGCCAACCGGCAGGGCGCCTTTGATGACATTTCTGAGTTTTCTGTTTTTTGTTTTTGTAAATACAGCAATGGCTGCACCCACCTGTCCTGCTCCGGCCATGGCAAGTATTGGAAGCAGAGGAGTGACTCCCGTGCTTGTAATGAACTCCGCATGGATCGGCGTAAGCCCCTGGTGAAGCCCGACCATAACAAGAGGCAGGAATGTTCCTGCTAAAATTGCTCCTGCGAAGACGCCGCCAATGTCGAGGATGCCTTTTATCCCCGTTGTGATGCCTGTTGACAAATAGCCTGCCAAAGGCTGGATGGCTAAAAGTGTTAAGAATCCTACAAATAAGACCGTAATCAGCGGTGTAATAATAATGTCTACAGAATTTGGCACAATCTTTCTGATTCTTTTTTCTGTTGCGCTCATAAGCCATGCTGCGAAAATAACAGCAAATAATCCGCCCCTTCCTGGGACAAGTGCTTCATGAAATAAGGTTATTGTTGCAAGTGCTGGGTTGAAAACAAATATACCGGCAATTGCCCCGAGAGCAGGGGTGCCCCCAAACTCTTTAGCGGTATTCCAGCCTACCAGAACTCCCAGGTAGGCAAATATCCCCCCGCCCATAAAGAGAAGAAGCTGCAGAATGATATTATTTTTATCTGCCCCTGCATTCAGGCAAAAGTTAGCAATCCCATTTATTATGCCCGATGCAACAAGAGCTGGAATAAGCGGTATAAAAATATTTCCAATCTTGCGGAGCAAATTTTTGAAAGGTGTATTATTTTTTGCTTTAATATCACTGTGTACCCTTTCTGCGGTGCTTTCATCAATTTCATCATGTTCACCAAGGCTTAAGCCTGTCAGGCTGCACATTTCTGCTGCAACTTTGTTTACTGTACCGGGACCGACTACAATTTGAAGGGTTTGGTCTTCAATTACCCCCATGACTCCTTCAATATCCTTCAGGCCTCCAATATCGGCGAGCGCATCGTTTTTAAGATCCAGCCTTAGCCTTGTCATACAATGAGCTATCCGGCTGATATTAGATTTTCCGCCAACTTTTTCTGAAATTTCCTCAGCCAGCCTTTGTTCTTTCCTCATACTTTCCCCCCCTGTCTCCCTTTTGCAGAACAAGCTTGCATTCTGTCCTTAGATATATATTCTTCAATGCCAATTTCATGTATCAGCTGTCCTGTCAGGCTGTTTAAAGCGCTTTTCGGATAAACCCCTCTGCTTCAGATAGCCTCTTTACGGCCTCGTCATATGTACAGTTTGTCAAAATCATGACAATGGCCGTTTTAACATGGCCCCCTGCTTCCTTATAGTATCGTTCGGCTGTTTCATAATCCGTTTCCGCTGCCTGCATGATAATTCTTTTGGCACGCTCCACAAGCTTTTGATTTGTTGGCTGTACATCTACCATCAGATTTTTATATACCTTCCCGATGCCAATCATTGCAGCTGTGGAAATCATATTCAATATCATTTTCTGGGCTGTCCCTGCCTTCAATCTCGTCGACCCTGTCAGTATTTCACTGCCGGTATCCGCCTCTACGGCAATATCCGCATACTTTGAGATTTCTGCATGTTTATTGCAGGAAATACTGCCGGAAGCTGCTCCCCTGCTCTTCGCAAATTTCAGTCCGCCTATCACATAAGGTGTCCTGCCGCTTGCTGCAATTCCGACAACAACATCGTTTGCACTTAAAGTTAATGCTGTTAAATCCCTTTTTGCAAGCTCTTCTGAGTCCTCCGCTCCTTCAACAGCGGTCATGATGGCCTTTTCTCCGCCGGCAATCAGTCCATGCACCATGGAACTTACAGTGCCGAAAGTTGGCGGGCACTCAGCAGCATCCAGAATGCCGAGGCGTCCTGAAGTTCCTGCTCCTAAATAAATTAGCCTTCCGCCTTTTTTAAAAGCTTCCACAGTAAGCTTGACAATTCGTTCAATCTGCGGCAATTCACTGTGTATGGCCGCTGGGACCGACCTGTCTTCTTCATTCATCACTTGAAGAACTTCCCTTACAGTCATTTCATCCAGATTCATCGTGTTCTCGTTGCGGTTTTCTGTGGACAGTCTTTCAAGCACCGAATCACCTCTTTCGCATTGTTTGCGCTTTCATTATAACGCATCGAGAAATTATAAATCAATATTTCTATTAAAATATATGAATTATAATTTCATAAAATACATTCTGCCTTCGTTATTTTCTCCCTGACAGCATTTCCTTTGATTTATGAATGGATGGATAAATCTCTTTCCCTATTTCATGAAAAAGACTTAAATATAATGCGTCAATAATGTTAAGCTGTGCCATTCTCGATGCAATGCTCCCCACTCTCTGTTCTTCCTCAACATCAGGTATGCACAGCTTGATATCAGCCATCTTATATAATGGACTTTTTCTTAACGCTGTGATGGCTGCCGTTACAATTCCCTGTTCTTTGGCATACTGTGCAAGCTCAATGCTTTCTTTTGTTTTACCGGAAGTGCTGATGATAACAAGCAAGTCACCCTGTTTCATCATGGACAGCTGTGATACAGCATAGTGAAAATCTGAAGATGCAGTAGCATTCAGGCCTAATTTCATAAATTTGTATTGAGCATCAATGGCAGGGGGAAACGAACCTCCCACACCAAAAAAGGCAATTTTATTTGCAGATTTCAAATGTGATGCGGTCTGTTCAAACTCTCTTTTATCCAGTGTATGGGCGGATAATTCTATAGCACTTTTATTAAGGTAGGTCACCTTCTGAAACAGGCTGAGAGGGGTGTCCTCTGTTTCAAACAAGGCAAAATGATTGATATTTCCGTGCCCTATTGTATTCTCTTTTGCCAGCATAATCTTCAGCATTTTGAAATTTCCCGCACCTATCGTTTTGCAGAACCTAACGACGCTGGCTTCGCTTGAATCGCTTTGTTTCGCCAATTCTCTGGTGGTCATGGTTGGTATAAAACCTGGATGATCCAGAATATATCCTGCTACTTTTCCTTCTGCATCAGTAAACAGCGAGAGATTTTTCCTGATTTTTGCAAGAATACTAATTTCATTCATTATACTGTTCTCCTTTTTGTATTCAGCAATCTATTCATATTGTATCACTTGGGTTCAATTATAGTGCATGAAAAAAAGCACCCTGTTAAGAGTGACTTTTCATCTGTGTATCAATTTTATAAATAAAAGCAAATACTTCAGCTACAGCCTGATAGAGTTCTTCTGGTATTGCGGTATTGATATCCAGCTTCCCCAGCAGTTCGACCAATGAAGGATCTTCCTGAACAGGAATATTGAATTCCTTTGCCTTTTCAAAAATATTCTCCGCGGTCTTTCCCTTTCCCTTTGCCACAATGACAGGCGCGCTGTTAATTTCCGTATCATATTTCAGCGCAATTGCTTCTTTTCTTTTTTCCTTGGTCATACCCGCATATCCAATCCTTTATATGGTATTTTCGCACCCTGCCCGAAGGAGTTGATACCGGGACCTTGTTCGCTTTTGCTCCATGCTGAAAACTTAATAGCGGATAACTGATAGTTCAGGTTTTCTATTTTTTCTTTAAGCAGAGAAATAAATGCCCCTGAAAGCTGTTCAATTTCCCGATGCTGTTCGTTCATAACCGTGATTTTTATTACCCGGTTCTGGACTTTCATGTCGATAACTGTTTCCTTAAGCTGCTGTAAATCCAGGTAAAACAAGATTCTGCAATAATCCGGGTCAATGCTTCCATCTTCTTTTTTGCGTCCGCTCCATTGAATGCTCACATCTGTCTGAAAACCAGGAAGGGCAACTGGAAGCTGCATGTACACATTTTGGAGCGGCCCGTTTTCCTGTGACAATATTTGCTGTGCTGTGATTTTATTTATCAATAGAGCTGCCGTATCCTTCACATCTTTTGGATGATCTTCCGTTACCAGCTGTAAAAGCAAAGATTTCAGCGAAAGAGGATGGTCCCTGAAGGATTGCCTGCCCGTTTCTTCAGGCTGTACTATAAAATGTTCATGATTCAGCCCAAGCAGCTTTGCGGCGTCCTTCAAAAACCTTGGTGCAGAAAATTGAGAACTGTCAATTTCAGATAATGCGTTTTCCGCCAGGCTGCGTAATAACAGCAGCTCATTCTTCGGAAAAATATTATCTGCAGGATTTCCTTTCATGGCCTTCATCAGCAAGTTTGCTGCCTTCTCAGCTGCCCCTTCTGCTGAGTCTGCGTTCAAAAGCGACAAAAGCAAAGCGCCTTTATCCGGAAATCCCTTTGCTAAGGGCTCATTTTTCTCCAGCAGGTTTTGGACAGCCTGCAGCAGTTTCCTCGGCAGCCCGCCAGTTTCCATATCTGCATTCACCCAGTTTACCGGAATCGCATGATCAGCAGTAATCTCTTCTCCATTTGCAGCTGCTCCTGCATCAAAAGCTGAATTCACTAAGCTGATGAACCTGTCTAGTAGGGGCTTTAATGCTTCCTGGTTCCCGGCATTTACTGCTTTTGCCTGAGTCAGCATGTTTTGGGCCTCTTTCAAGAAAGGCAAGATCCCGGCTGATTCAGCTTGCGCCTGAAGCCTGGGTTTCATAAACAAATCCCCAATCACTTCAGGCTCCGATTTATCTGCAGATATCAGCCCGGTTTTTTGCAGAATAGAAAATGCGGCTTTATTGTCATCCTCTGATAAACGCGGGTCCATCCAGCTTGCAATAATTGGAGGGAGCGGATCTTTCATCAGGCGCTCTTTGGCAGTGTACATCATTGAAATGATTAAAGAGCGCGTCTTTAAAGACGTTTCAGTATGGCTTCCTTCCAGCTGTTTTAAAAGTTCACTTAATACTCTATGAATCGGCTCTCCCTTGCTGTGGGCTAACAGAGCCTGAAATACGTCTTTCACAAAAGGAAGTCCCGAAGTATGCATCGTTTTTATTGCCGTAAATGCTTCGCCTTCATTTTCCGCAGTTTTCATCCAGCTTAAAACTTGCTCAAAAGAATCCTTTGTAACAGGAAGCTGATTTTTGAGCATAAACCCTGCAAGATCAATTGATTCCCTGCTTGCCGGTGAGGACAAAAGCTTCAATAGCTGTTCAGCCGAGCCATTGCTCCCTCCAGCTGAATTGGATGTACCCGTATCAATGAGCTTTAGATGTACCATGCCCTGACCAGGCTGCACCTGCAGTAAATAGCTGCTGCCGGCCTTCAGCGGTACATCAAGTGAGGCAATGATCTTCTGTGATCCAATTTGCACTTCTGCCGTTTGGTTCGGGAAAATTTTATTCACCTTTCCCAAGAATATCTGGCCGCTCTTAAACAACGGCTTCTGTTCTGGAGTATTTGGCAAAATCGTTTTCATAGATATAAAGGCTGGCTTCATTATCCTATCACCTTTTTACAGTTTTTTCGGCTATCTCCTTGACTGGTGCAAAGCTTCTGCGATGCCACGGGGTCAGACCATATTTATGCAAGGCTTCTAAATGTCTCTGGGTTCCATAGCCCATATGCTGTTCAAATCCATATTGAGGGAATTCCATGCTATATTCCTTCATCAGCTTATCCCTGGTTACCTTTGCTATAACCGAAGCGGCTGCAATTGAAATGCTTTTCGAGTCTCCTTTTATAATAGAAAACTGCGGAATATCAATCTCCAGTTCCATCGCATCTATTAGCAGATGATCAGGAACAGAGGATAAATTCAAGATCGCTTCATTCATTGCTTTCTTTGATGCCTGGTAAATATTCAAGGAGTCGATTTCATCACTATGTATTATTCCTACACCGATTGACTCGGCTTCACGTTGTATAACAGTAAAAAATTCCTCCCGTTTTGCTTCAGAGAGTTTTTTGGAATCGTTCAATCCTGCCAGATAAAAATCAGGTTTAAGAATTACAGCACACGCGACGACCGGCCCGCAAAGAGGGCCTCTTCCTGCTTCATCAATTCCGCAGAGTGCCGAGAAGCCTTCCTTCTTCAATGCATGTTCATAAGTAGACATACTTTGGAACAATTCTTTTTCTTCTTTCAGCTTTATCAGCTGTTTATCCCATTTTTTTATTAAATCTTTTACGCCTTTTCTTTCATCAAGTCTGCATTCAGCAAGAAAGGCATCTTTTGGATTATGAATGCTTTTTAATTTGTTAGCTATTTCCTTCATTTTTAATGCTGCTGTCAATTTCATCACCTATCATTTTAATTATCGGCCAAGTCTTTCTTATTTTCAGTTTTTCATAGAAAACAGCCGGCAGATACTATGCTAAACTCAAAAAAAAACGGGGTTTTAGAAATAATGATACAGTACTCATTATCTAAATCCCGTTATTTTTATACTCATTCTTCTTCTGTCTGCAAATCTGAAGGTTTTTCGAGAGTCAGCGGCCCCATTTTTTCAGAGCGGATTTCTCTAACAATCAGTTCTGCTGTTTTGTCATAATCAACCATTCCGCCTCCTGCTAAGCAGCCCCGGAATGTTCCAATGGCATCAAACAGCTCGACAGGTTCTTCTGGAAGGGCTTCGAGGTTGTAGCGGCTTTTCAAACGTTCAGGATATTCTTTCTCCAGAAAACGCAATCCATATAGTGAAATTTCATGAAGATTTAAAAGGGTATCTTTTATGGCTCCTGTTAAAGCAAGCTTCAGGCCTACTTCCTGATCCTCAAATTTCGGCCATAATATCCCTGGTGTGTCCAGCAATTCAAGCTCTTTTCCAAACTTGATCCACTGCTGTGCTTTCGTCACTCCCGGAACGTTTCCTGTTCTGGCAATATTCTTTTTTGCAAGCCGGTTTATAAGTGTCGATTTTCCCGCATTCGGAATCCCGACAATCATGGCTCTTATTGCCCTTGGCTTTATTCCTTTTGCCTTCATCCTGTCATATTTCGCTTTCAAAAGTTCCTTTGATACAGCAGTAATTTGAGCTAAACCGCTTCCTGACTGAGAATTAATTGCGAGCGCAGTTACTCCCTGCTCCCTGTAATAATCCAGCCATTGCCTGGTTTTTGCCTGATCTGCCATATCTGATTTGTTTAACAGGATAAGTCTTGGTTTATGCTGGATTATTTCATCTATCATCGGATTTCTTGAAGAAGCCGGAATTCTGGCATCCACCAGCTCATATACAATATCAATAAGTTTAAGTTTTTCCGTTACTTCTCTTCTCGCTTTGGCCATATGGCCCGGGAACCACTGTATTGTCAACTGGATCCACCTCTCTTGCTATTTTTTCAGCTAATCCGTTTTAAAACTCTAAAACGATACCGCCTCTGTACTATAAATTTGAATAGTTGTTCGAAGGGCTTAAATGACTGTTTTATCAATTGCTTCTTATCTTGTTCCAGAAAAACCACTTTATACGTGTTTCAGATATATTCAGTCATTCAAGACAGCCTGTTAATCATGATAGCTTGAATGATATGTATTCCTCATTAAAAAAAGGAGCCTGCAAAACAAGCTCCTTTTAACTCTTTTAGTTTAGGCAATCTTTGATATCTTAGCGGCGAATCTCTTTAATACGAGCTTTTTTACCGCGAAGCTCACGAAGATAGTATAGTTTAGCACGGCGTACTTTACCATGGCGAATCACTTCTAGGTTAGCGATTTTTGGTGTGTGTACAGGGAATGCACGCTCAACTCCAACACCGTAAGAAACCTTACGTACTGTGAAAGTTTCGCTCACTCCGCCGCCGCGGCGTTTGATTACAACACCTTCGAATAACTGGATACGTTCGCGAGTTCCTTCAATAACCTTAACGTGTACACGTACAGTGTCACCAGGACGGAATTCTGGAAGATCAGTGCGAAGCTGTTCTTTTGTGATTTCTTGAATAATGTTTTGCATGTTTTTTGCTCCTCCTAAAATGCTCTTGCCAATCCATTAATGATTGCAGCGGAACATCGTTATTAGACTTAGGCATCTTGCCAAGTCACGAAACTTATCATAACATACTGCAGAGCCTGTTGCAATAGCTATTCTTCCCCGTCTTGAATTTCCTTCAGCAGTTTTCGCTCTGAATCATTCAAAGGATAACTTTCCAGCAAGTCAGGCCTTCTATTATAGGTTCTTCTCAATGATTCCTTCAGGCGCCATTCTTCTATTTTTTTATGATTACCTGATGTCAGTGTTTCAGGAACAATCATACCGCGGAAATCCGCCGGCCTTGTATAATGCGGATGTTCCAGCAAACCAGATGAATAAGAGTCTTTGACAGGAGAATCCTCGTTGCCCAGAACCCCGGGCAGAAGACGGACGACACTGTCGATAATCACCATTGCACCCAGTTCGCCGCCGGTAAGCACATAATCGCCGATTGAGATTTCATCTGTGACCAGATGCTCCCTTATCCGTTCATCATATCCTTCATAATGCCCGCATACCAGAATTAGATGTTCTTCCTTCGCCAGCTCCTCCGCCTTTGTTTGAGTGTAGCGCTCTCCCTGGGGGCATAGAAGGACCACCCTGGGCTTTTTGCCAGCCTGGCTAGTCAAAGCATCGACAGCATCAAAGATCGGCTGAGGCTTCAGCACCATCCCTGCTCCGCCGCCGTAAGGGTAATCATCAACAGTATGATGCTTATTGTCTGCAAAATCCCTGAAGTTTGTAACATGATAGCTTACGGCATTTTTCTCTGCAGCCTTTTTTAAGATAGATGAGTGCAGGACACCTGAGAACATTTCTGGAAAAATGGAAAGTACATCAATTTTCATCAGTCCAAAAGCCCTTCCATTGGTGTAATGACTATTTTTTGATTAGCAATATCCACTTCTTTAACTATCTGCGGGATATACGGAATTAAGACATCTTTACCCGTCTTAGGTTTGATGACCCACACATCATTTGCACCCGGAGTCAATATTTCTGTTATTTTCCCGATTTCTTCGCCAGTATCTGTGAACACCTCACAGCCGATGATTTCGTGAAAATAAAACTCCCCTTCTTCCAATGTGCCCAGCTGTGACTCAGGGACTTTAAGGATTCCGCCTTTAAAGGCTTCTACCTGATTCACGTTGCTGTATCCTTCAAAGGTTAATAAATCAAAGTTTTTATGCACCCGGTGATGCTCGATGGTTAATGGGATTGGCTCACTTTTATTATCCATGTATAAATAAAGGATGTTGCCTTTTTGATAGCGCTCTTCGGAAAAGTCAGTTTTGGAAATAACACGTATTTCTCCTCTGATGCCGTGAGTATTCACGATTTTCCCTACATTAAACATTTTTTCCATGTCTTCACCTCTAACGTATTTCTGAGACAACTCCGTCTTTGACGACAATCGTTTTTGTCCCAATTGTTTCTTCCCAATCCGCACCTATTTCTACTTCTATGATGCTTTGGACTTCTCTCTCCTTCAGCTCGCTTCCAATCGGGAGGATATCCAATTGTTCAATTTGAAATTCTACCAGCTTTATTTTTTCCTGGCGCTGGTTAATTTCCTTTTCAAAATGAGAACGAAGGGTTGCAGGCTGGATCGGCCTTGTTTTTTCAAGTTTCTTTAATTCAAACCGCAGCTGCTCAGCTTCTTTCTGGAGCTGCAGCCTTTTTGTTTTATACTTTTCAAGGAGCTTGTTCTTGCTGGACTCTGTTAAAACCTGATTGACAATCACATTTTGGAGAATTTTCACTCCAGCGCCTCCTTTAATGGTATTTTTCAGCATCGGCAACAAGGGTATGTATATATATTTGGAAAGCCAGTCCTCATATTAGGACCTGAATGTGCAGCAGCTGCCAAAGCAGTTTGTTTTATCCATTTTAAAATATGCAGACGGCTTATTGGAAGAGTTTAGATATGAATAATTTAAATCAGAGAGAGTTCGTTTGGCCGTTTACCATTTGCCTTTAATACATGAATCAGGCAAGCCTGTCCTTCATGTATGCTTCCCTGCTGTACGGGGATACAGACTGTTACGCTGCCTGCTTGCATTGAGGAAAAGAAGATTTATATAGCGAAAAAAGGAAGGGTGTAAGCCCTCCCTTATTCGGAAATCTCCAAATAGATTTTCTTATGCTGTGAAGATCCTGCTGCATATACCACAGTCCGAATCGCCTTTGCAACGCGCCCCTGTTTCCCGATGACCTTGCCCATATCCTCTTTGTTTACAAAAAGAGTATACACGACACGGTCTTCTTCTTCCCGCGAAGTAATGTTTACTTCATCAGGATAATCTACGAGAGCAGAAACAATCGTTTCAATTAATTCTTTCATGAATTAAAACCTTTTACTTGCTGTTTTTTGCATTGTGGAATTTTTCCATAATGCCTTGGTTAGAGAAAAGGTTGCGGACTGTATCAGATGGTTTTGCTCCATCTTGCATCCATTTAAGAGCAAGCTCTTCGTTAATTTCAACCTTTGCCGGCTGAGCTACAGGATTGTAAGTTCCTACAACCTCGATGTAACGGCCGTCACGCGGTGAACGAGAATCTGCAACTACGATACGATAGAAAGGAGTCTTTTTTGCTCCCATACGTTTTAAACGAATTTTTACTGCCATTTTAAATAAGCACCTCCGAATAGTTTCACACAAGATAGTATAATATCAAATGTATGGTATGTTTGTAAAGGTTTTTTTCTTAACAGTCATAAAATACCTTAGCGGCCGGCCTAAAAGAGGCCAATCTGCCAGTCCAAAGACCCGAAATAAGACTTAGAAATCCTTTACATGAACGGGAATTTAAAACCTTTTTTCTTCCCTTTTTGCATGTTTGTAACTTGTTTCATCATTTTTTTCATTTCTTCAAATTGCTTTAAGAGGCGGTTTACTTCCTGAATGCTTGTGCCGCTTCCTTTTGCAATCCGTTTTTTGCGCCCTGCATTGATAATCTCAGGATGCTCTTTTTCATTTTTGTTCATTGAGCGGATAATTGCCTCAACATGGCCGATCTGTTTTTCGTCAATGTTCAGATTATCCATGCCCTTAATCTTATTCGCACCAGGGAGCATCTTAATCAGGTCATCTAATGGTCCCATGTTGCGGACCTGGCCCAGCTGCTCCAGGAAGTCATCAAAAGAAAATGTTGCTGTCCTCATTTTTTTCTCGAGTTCTTTTGCTTTTTCTTCATCAACATTTGCCTGGGCTTTTTCAATTAAGGATAGCACATCACCCATTCCAAGAATCCTTGAAGCCATTCTATCAGGGTGGAATGCTTCAAGCGCATCCAGCTTTTCGCCCATACCCACAAATTTAATAGGAGTATTGGTGACAGCACGGATGGACAGTGCAGCTCCGCCGCGGGTGTCTCCATCAAGTTTTGTCAGTACCACGCCAGTCAGGCCAAGCTGTTCATTGAAGCTTTGGGCAACATTGACAGCATCCTGCCCTGTCATGGCATCTACTACAAGGAAAATTTCATCAGGTTTTGAAAGCTCTTTAATATCTTTCAATTCATCCATGAGCTTTTCATCCACATGCAAGCGTCCTGCAGTATCAATCAGAACATAGTCATGATGCTCTTCCTTTGCCTTTTGGATGGCTTGTTTCGCAATTTCCACCGGACTTACTTGATCACCAAGAGAAAATACAGGCATACTCAATTGTTTTCCCAGCGTTTCAAGCTGCTTAATCGCCGCAGGACGATAAATATCCGCTGCAACAAGCAATGGCTTTCGGTTGTGTTTTTTTCTGAGAAGATTTGCAAGCTTTCCGGTTGTTGTGGTTTTTCCGGCACCCTGGAGGCCTACCATCATAATGACAGTCGGCGGCCGACTGGACGCAGCAATTTTGCTCTGCTCCCCACCCATTAGCTCTGACAGTTCTTCCTGAACAACCTTAATTACCTGTTGACCGGGGGTTAAGCTTTTCAGCACTTCCTGACCTACTGCACGTTCACTGACGCGCTTCACAAAATCCTTCACGACTTTAAAGTTAACATCCGCTTCAAGAAGCGCCAGACGCACTTCACGCATCATTTCTTTTACGTCAGCTTCGTTCACTTTACCTTTTCCGCGGATTTTTTGCATGGTGCTTTGCAGTCGGTCGGCCAATCCTTCAAATGCCATTATTGCCGCCTCCTAATCTAACTTCTCAAGCTTTGAGAGTGCAGATAAAAGATCATCTTTTGAAAAGGAATCCTTTTCAGCCGAAGCCTTCAGTTCAGCAATCCACTCGTTCAGCTCTTGAAATTTTTGGAATAACAACAGCTTTGCTTCATATTCCTCAAGCATTGCCTCTGTTCTTTTTATATTATCATAAACTGCCTGTCTGCTGATTTCGTATTCTTCGGCAATTTCGCCAAGAGAGTAATCATCCAGATAGTAGAGGGACATATAGCTCTTTTGTTTTTCTGTTAACAACGATTGATAAAAATCAAACAGGTAATTTACACGCGTTGTTTTTTCGAGCATTTGCAGACCCTCCCAGCTGTTAAGTGAAAACACTTTACAAGAATATAGTGTACATTGTTCAAATAGCCCTGTCAAGGGTGAACATTTCTGTCTTAATGAAAGGAGTTTTAATAGTCCTTTATTTTAATTTTCCTGTCCGTTCCAGGATGCTGCTAGAACAAATTGTATGCCGGGCAGCCGGAACTTACAGTCATAGAATCAGCAGGCTGCGAGAAGGAAAATATTTATTATGTACTATAAAGAAAACCGGAAGGCAGGCTCCTTCCGGTTTTTCTTCGGCTGCTATTCTTCTTCGTCAATTAAGTTCGAGAATAGTCCATACACATATTTTTCAGCATCAAATGGCTGCAGGTCATCCATGCCTTCACCAAGTCCAACGAATTTAACAGGTATGGAAAGTTCTTTCCGGATGGCAAGGACAATTCCACCCTTTGCAGTCCCGTCAAGCTTTGTCAGCACTATCCCAGATACATTTGTGGCTTCTTTAAAGGTTTTTGCCTGCACTAAAGCATTTTGGCCGGTTGTTGCATCTAAAACAAGCAGCACTTCATGCGGAGCTCCAGGCACTTCCCTTTCAATGACACGCTTGACCTTTTCAAGCTCATTCATTAAATTAACTTTGTTCTGAAGCCGGCCAGCCGTATCACAAATCAAAATATCTGCCTTGCGGGCCTTTGCAGATCTTATGGCATCAAACATGACAGCAGCAGGATCTGAGCCTTCGCCTTGTTTAATCACTTCAACTCCAGAGCGTTCTCCCCAGACTTCAAGCTGTTCGATGGCCCCCGCACGGAAGGTATCACCGGCTGCTAGCAGGACGGATTTACCTTCTTCCTTGAATTTATGTGCCATTTTCCCGATTGTCGTAGTCTTCCCTACACCATTGACACCAACAAACAAAATGACAGTTAATTCATTTTCCTTGATGTTCAGTGAGGATGAAACCCGCTCATCACCTTGGTAAATGGAAACGAGCTTTTCAGAAATAACCGACTGTACTTCTTTGGTATCAGAAATATTCTGGCGTTTTACTTCCATCTTCAGCTCATCAATCAATTCCATGACAGTATCAAAGCCAACATCTGCACTGATCAGGATTTCTTCGAGCTCCTCAAAGAATTCTTCATCCACTTTTCTGTAGCGGGCTACAAGGTCATTCACTCTTCCAGTGAACGAATCTCTGGTTTTTGTCAGACCCTGCTTAAACTTGTCAGATACAGAATCAGTCTGATTCGTAAATTTTTCTTTCAGTTTTTTAAAAAAACTCATTTAAACACTTCCTTTTTGAAATGGTCATGTGCATGGCTTAAAAAGGTGCGTATTCCTCTGTCTCTTCCATACGTACAGATACAAGCTTGGATACACCAGATTCCTGCATGGTAATTCCATAAAGGACATCCGCTTCTTCCATTGTGCCTTTTCGATGGGTAATGACAATAAATTGCGTATCGCTGCTGAATTGCTTCAGGTATTGGCTAAACCTAATTACATTGGCCTCATCCAGTGCAGCTTCCACTTCATCGAGAATACAGAAAGGAACAGGACGGACTTTTAGAATGGAAAAGAGCAGGGCAATGGCCGTCAATGCCCTTTCGCCTCCTGACAGCAATCCAAGATTCTGCAGTTTTTTCCCCGGAGGCTGCGCAATGATGTCTACCCCTGTCTTAAGCAGGTCGCTTGGATCTGTCAGCTTAAGTTCCGCTTTCCCTCCTCCGAATAACGCTTTAAAAACGTGTTCGAATTCAGATCGAATTGCAAAAAATGTATCAGCAAAACGCCTTTTCATTTCATCGTCCATTTCTTCAATCACCTGGAACAACGTATCTTTTGCCTGTTGAAGATCATCTTTTTGAGCGACTAAAAATTGGTGCCTTTCTGATACTCTCTCATATTCCTCGATGGCTCCAAGATTCACGGTGCCCAATTCCTCGATGCTAAGCTTAATTAATTTCACCTGTTTTCTTGCATCATCAGGGGCTATTGCAAGCGGGTATTTTTCCTTGGCAGCCTCAAAGGCCATAAAGTACTCTTCACTTAACTGGTTTAAGAGATTTTCGAGTTCAACATCCAGCCTATTAAGTTTGACTTCCTCATCCTTCACTACTTCAGCCATGCCCTTATGCAGCCTTTTTAATTCCCTGGTTTCAAGCTCGATATCATCAAGAAATTCCTGCCGCCTTTTTCGTTCTTCCTTTATTGATGTGATATGCACAAGTGTTTCATTCTTCGTCTGCAGGCATTTCTTCGCTGACTCCTCTAATTTTTCCGCACCGCTTGAACTGTCAGTCATGGCGTTTGCCAGCAGGGATAAATCCTCTTTATATTCAAGTGTTTTTTCCGTTATTTCAGCCAGTTCATGCTGGATACGGCTGTATTTTTCATGCTGGTGCTGCAGCTGCTCCTTCTTGGATGCCAGCTTCACTTTCAGTTCACTTGTCTCTTCTGCCAGGCTTTCTTTTGTTTCCTGCTGTATTTTCCTTTTTTCTGTCAACTCGGCAATTTTTAAGTCAAGTCTCTGAATCTCAGCTCCGGAGCTCTTGAGCAATTCCTCAAGTTCATCAAGCCGCAAAGCTTTTTCATGATGGTCCTCATCTGCCGCTTTTTTATCAAGGTCATAGAGATGAAGTCTTTCATTGATATTCTTTTCCAGCAGCTCGACTTCCCGCATCTGGCCATTCAATGACTGTTCCTCAAGACGCAGCTGTTCCCCTTCTGCTCGAATGCCATTAATTTTTGTTTCCAGTAAAGCAACATCAGATTTAAGCTGCTTAACATGCTGTTCAAGCTTATTTGTTTTCTCTTCCATTCCGGAAAGCTTGTTTTTAAGCTCTTCCAGTTCTGCTTTTCTGGAAAGAAGTGAAGATGTTTTCTGTTTGAGGGCTCCTCCCGTCATGGAACCGCCCGGGTTAACAATATCACCGTCTGTAGTCACAAATCGATATTTATGGCCAACGAGCTTCGCTAATTCATTCGCACCTTTTAGATCACTTGCGATAATTACAGAGCCAAGGAGGTTCGCAGCGATTGCTTGGTATTGTTTTTCATAAGAAATTAATTCTGCTGCCGTCCCCATAAAGGAAGGATGGCCCTTCATTAGATTATATTGTGATAATGGCACTTCCCTCGGTTTAATAACAGAAAGAGGCATGAATGTTGCCCGTCCATACGAGTTTTTCTTCAGGAATGTGATTGCTTGCCTTGCATGCACTTCGTTTTCGACAACAATATGCTGCATGGCACCGCCAAGCGCCGTTTCAATTGCCAGCTGATATTCCTTTGGAACGGTAATCAGCTCCGCAACAGCTCCCTTAATCCCTTGCAGCGTATGCTTTCCTGCTTTCAGAACTTCTTTGACGCCTTGAAAGAAGCCCGCATAATCATCTTCCATTTCCTCAAGCAGTTCTTTTCTTGATCTGGATTGCTGCAGATATTGATATGCCTGGTAGAGGGTGGTTTCCTGCTTTTGATAAGCCGCTTTAGCTCCTTCAAGCTTTCTTTGGCCATCTCTGAATATATGCACATGCTCTTCGATTTTTTTTACAGTTTCGGATCGGGAGGCACTTAGAAGCGATTTTTTTTCTTCAATGGCGGATCTTTCTTCAAGAAATTTCGCATTGTTCTCATCAAGGAGACTGCCTCTTTGAATCCCCTTTGATATTTGCTGTTCGAGATACTGCTTTTCATTTTTTGCAGAGGCCTGTTTATTCAGCCAGTCGATGTAATCGCTCTTCAGCATTTCAATGGTTTCTTCAATATTAGCATTAAAAAGACTCAGGT
This sequence comes from Bacillus sp. OV322, assembly GCF_900112495.1. GTDB lineage: Bacteria > Bacillota > Bacilli > Bacillales > DSM-1321 > Peribacillus. The sequence goes on along the minus strand of NZ_FOMA01000001.1, from coordinate 695,071 downwards.
CATTTTGCATAACCCGCAGCTTGTCTTGGAGCTCAAGTACTTCACGTTCGAGAACCTGCAGTGCTGCACCTTCACGCTTTTTCTCATCATTTAATGAAATAATCTTCCGGCTTCCCTCTTCAATGGACTTTTCAAGCTGTCCTTTGTTTTGGAAGGCGTTCTTTTTGCGTTCCTTTAATACCTCTTTCCGGCCTTCAAGCTTTTCCAGCTCTTCACTAGCAGCAAGCAAAACACTTTGGTAATGGTCACTTGATGCATCAAGTTCTAAAATTTTGCCGCGGGTTTCTTCAATCATTTTTTCTTTTTTAGAAAGCTCCGCTGACATTTTCCCTTCAGATTCGCTATGTTCAGCAAAATCCTTTGAAAGCTTTTCCCACTTTTGATGCAAACTTTCTATTTCATAAACCGTTAACGCAATTTCAATTTTTTCAAGCTCTGACTTTTTTTCCAGATATTCATTTGCCAGAGAGGATTGAATTTTTAAAGGCTCCACTTGGCTTTCCAGTTCAAATAAAATATCATTTACGCGGTTTAGGTTCTCCTGGGTTTCTGAGAGTTTATTCTCCGCTTTTCTTTTTCTGGTTTTATATTTCAGCACACCTGCAGCTTCCTCGAAGATCACTCTTCTTTCTTCTGCCTTGCTGCTTAAAATTTCTTCAACTTTTCCCTGGCTGATGATTGAAAATGCTTCCCTTCCCAGTCCTGAATCCATGAATAAATCGATAATATCCTTCAGGCGGCAAGGCTGTTTGTTGATCAGGAATTCGCTTTCCCCTGACCGATATACCCTTCTCGTGACACTGACTTCCTGGAAATCAATCGGCAGGGAATTCGTCTCGTTATCCAAAGTGAGAGTGACTTCAGCAAAGTTCAGTGCTTTTCTTGAATCGCTGCCCGCAAAAATAATATCTTCCATTTTTACTCCGCGGAGAGACCTGGCGGATTGCTCGCCCAATACCCAGCGTATGCTATCTGTGATATTGCTTTTTCCGCTTCCGTTTGGCCCTACTACAGCTGTAACTCCCTGGACAAATTCCACGGCAATTCTTTCTGCAAACGATTTAAATCCGACAATATCCAGCCGTTTGAGGAACATGGTTTTTCCCCCTCTATGTTCAACCTGCGATGTTGATCATTTCTATAATTTTTCTTTAAGTATTTTTAAAGCCAATTGTGCTGCCTGCTGTTCTGCTTCTTTTTTGGAACGGCCGATTCCTGTCCCTAATTCTTCACCATTTAATTTCACCTGGGAAACAAACTCCCTATTGTGGGCAGGGCCTTTTTCCTGTGAAATTCTGTACTCCAAAATTCCGCTGCCATCTCTTTGGACCAGCTCCTGCAATTGGCTTTTATAATCCATCACATGAGAAAAAGCACCCTCGTCAATCTTAGGAAACACGACTCTTTCTAAAAACACAAGAACGGAATCCAGACCTAAATCCAGAAATAATGCACCTACGAACGCTTCAAATACATCGGCAAGAAGCGCAGGCCGTTCTCTTCCCCCTGTCATTTCTTCACCTTTGCCAAGAAGGACAAGGTCTCCAAATGATAGCTGCGTTGCAAAATCAACAAGAGATGGCTCACAAACAATCGCTGCACGCAACTTGGTAAGTTCCCCCTCGCTCATCAGCGGGTATTTTTTAAAAAGGTACTTGGAAATGGTCAGTTCCAATACGGCGTCTCCTAAAAATTCAAGCCTCTCATTGTCTTCATAAGGCTTGCGGCGATGCTCATTCACATAAGATGAATGTGTAAACGCTTGTTTCAGCAATTTTTCATCATGAAAATGAAAGCCTGAGCTCTGCTGAAATTGTTTGAACTTATTTTCCTTGATTGATGGCTTACGTTCATTTGCATTCTTTCTCATGTAACCAATCCTCCACTAAAGCTCAAAAATCACTTGCATATTGCGGCATCATAGCAAAGCCAGCACCGCTGTATGTTACTATCATACATTAATTCTTTACATAAGAGAAAGCCCCGTTATAAAACGGAGCTTTCTGCCAAGAGATCATTTAATTACATAGTGCTTTTTATGTAATTCACAGCATCTCCAACTGTGACAATTTTCTCTGCATCTTCGTCGGAAATTTCCATGCCGAATTCATCTTCAAGCTCCATGACCAATTCCACTACATCAAGGGAGTCAGCACCAAGATCTTCTTTGAATGAAGCTTCAAGTTTCACTTCTGCTTCTTCAACATTTAAACGATCGATAACGATCTTTTTAACGCGTTCTACTACATCTGCCACTGCATTCACCTCCCCTCAAGCCATTATAGAGTATTTTAGCTAAATAATAAATCCTTTATTTCAAGAAAAGCATTTGCTAAGCCATTCGGACCACTCAAAATGGGAAAAACCAGGTTACATAACCATTCCGCCATCAACATGCAAAGTCTGGCCTGTCATGTATCCGCTGGCATCAGAAGCAAGAAAAGCAGTCACTGCTGCAACATCCTTGGGATCGCCAAAACGTGACAGCGGGATTTGCGCCAGCATTGAATTTTTCACTTCTTCTGTCAGCTTATCCGTCATATCCGTTGATATAAAGCCTGGCGCTACAGCATTTACTGTTATTCCGCGCGACGCCAGTTCCTTTGCAGCAGACTTTGTCAGTCCGATTACACCTGCTTTAGCTGCTACATAGTTAGCTTGTCCCGGATTTCCGCTGACACCCACAATAGATGCGATATTGATGATCCGGCCGCTGCGCTGCTTCATCATCTGGCGTGTAACAGCTTTTGTACAAAGGAAAACACCTTTTAAATTCGTGTTAATCACATCGTCCCATTCTGTTTCCTTCATTCTCATCAATAAGTTGTCGCGTGTAATTCCTGCATTATTAATCAGAATATCCAATGAACCAAAGCTGTCAATCACATGTTTAGTCATATCAGAAACAGCATCAGCATCTGCTACATCGCACTGAACGGAAAATGCCTGCCTGCCCAATGACCGGATTTCTTCGACAACTTCATTTGCTTTGGCTTCGCTTCCGGCAAAATTCACTGCAACATCTGCTCCCTGCCTGGCCATTTCAAGGGCGATTTCACGGCCAATGCCTCTTGACGCTCCAGTAACAAGTACTTTTTTTCCTTCAAGCAACATATTAATTCCCCCTCAAAGCCTGTAGAGTGTTTTGCAGGCTTTCCTGATCGGATACCGAGTAAACGGAAGCCTTCCTGTCAATTTTCTTAATAAGCCCGCTTAATACTTTCCCGGGCCCGACTTCAACAAATGTATCAACACCCAGTGAAAGAAGGGTGTTTACACTATCTTCCCAGAGGACCGGGGAATATAGCTGTTCAATGAGTTTTTCTTTTATTTCTTCAGGTCTATGTATTGGCTGTGCGGTAACATTTGAGATGACCGGAACGGCTGCATCCTGGACTGAAATTGAATCCAGTACTTCCTGAAGGCGTGCAGCTGCAGGTTTCATCAGCTCAGAATGGAACGGTCCGCTCACTACTAGAGGAATGGCGCGTTTTGCTCCTTTTTCCTTAGCAAGCTCCCCTGCCAGCCTGACACCTTCCGCACTTCCTGAAATGACAATCTGGCCAGGGCAATTAATATTTGCCAGCTGAACAGGTTCACCCTTGGAAGAAATCTCTGCAGTTACCTCTGAAAGCAGCCCTCGTTCCATTCCCAGGATGGCTGCCATAGATCCTGTGCCATTTGGTACAGCATCTTCCATGAATTCACCTCGCCGGCGGACAGAAGTGACCGCATCCTCAAAGCTTATTGCCCCCGAAGCAGCAAGAGCTGAATATTCCCCAAGACTATGTCCGGCTGTATAATCAGGTTTTATTCCAGCCTCGCTTAAAGCCTGAAATAGGGCATAGCTGGTTGTCACTAAAGCCGGCTGTGCATTAACAGTCAGTGTAAGTTCTTCCTGCGGTCCATTAAAAATCAGCCGGGACAGAGGAGCACTCAGTGCTTCATCCGCTTTTTGGAATATTTTCTTAGCCTGTTCATCCTTCTCGAATAAATCCTGGCCCATGCCAACGATTTGAGATCCCTGACCGGGAAATACAAATGCAATTTTACCCATATCTCTAGCTCCTATCTTCTTTTAATTTACTTCAATCGCCTTGCTGATGGTTCTGACCATCTCATTCCCGACCATATCACGCGTCTGGCGGATGCTGTTATAAAAAGCGTTGGCATCTGATGAGCCGTGCGCTTTAATGACTGGCGCCTTTAGGCCGAACAAAGCTGCCCCGCCATATTCAGAGTAATCCATCTGATTTTTCAATTCTTTCAATTGGGGCTTCAGGACTCCTGCAGCAAGTTTGCTCTTAAAGCTGGCAGTCAATGCGGTTTTCAACATAGAAAAGACAGACAATGCCGTTCCTTCAATCGTTTTCAAAACCATATTTCCCGTAAATCCATCGGTTACAACAACATCGGCAGCACCTTGAAGCAAATCCCTCGATTCAACATTTCCGATAAAATGAATCCCGGATTCTTTTAAGAGCCCATATGCCTGCTTAGTCAATTCATTTCCTTTTTTCTCTTCTGTTCCAATATTCAAAAGGCCCACTCTTGGTTTCTCGATATTCCTGACCTTTTGCGCATATATCGAGCCCATGATTGCATATTGGACAAGATGTTCAGGGCGCGCATCAGCATTTGCCCCGGCATCAAGGAGAACAAAGCCGCTGCCGTCTATGGTAGGAAGTGTAGGGGCTAATGCCGGACGTTCTATCCCCTCGATGCGGCCGACCACAAATAATCCGGAAGCCATTAAGGCCCCAGTATTTCCAGCAGAAATGCATGCATCGGCTTTTCCGTCTGCAACATGCTGTGCTGCAAGAACCATAGAACTGTTCTTCTTACGGCGAACTGCCCGGACAGGTTCATCCGTGCTTAAAATCTTTTCCTCGGTATGCAGGACACTGATCCTTGGATGTGCATTTAAATATTGATTGATTTCTGGTTCATTTCCAACCAGCAGGATTTCTATTTCGGAAAACTCCTGTACAGCCTTCATCGCGCCAAGTACAGTTTCCTTGGGCGCATGATCTCCGCCCATGGCATCAATAGCTATTTTCATCTTTCTTCATCCTTTTCCTGGTGATGAGAACGGAACATTTCGAACTCTCCTTTAAAAACCAGTTCGTTTCCGACAAAGCTGTTCACTTCGACCGTTGTCCTGTCTCCTGAGTGTTCCAGATCTTTCACTGCCGCCTTTGCTATGACTCTTTCATTTTCTTTCACGGAACGTGTAAATAAAATAGTAGCCTTTGCGGTTAGCGCCAGTTCATCATTAATGACCGCAACAGCAAGCGAATTGGCCTGGGCAAACAAATGGTGTCCCCTTGCAATTTTATTGCGTTTAAAAACATGCTCTTTTCCTATATCCAATATAGATATCGCATGCCGATCAAGATTTATATCAATCACGTCCCCGATGACCTCATCCAATGGCAAAGACCGGATTTCGTCGCTGAATCTTTTCTCTGCCACGTTTTTAATTCTTTCCCGCAGCTCAGGAATAGATAATTCCAGACGATCCAGCCTTACAGTCTGGACGCTCACCGAAAATTTATCAGCCAGCTCCTCATCCGTGATAAAAGGATTTTCATTAATCGTTTCGATTAAATGCTGCTGGCGTTCCTTCTTATTTCTTCGCATTGAAGGTCACCATCCACAGTATTAAGACTAGGTACTAATAGTAGTATATAGATAAAAAAAGCAGAATGCAAGATACGCCATCCTGCATTCTGCCTTAATAAAGCCGTAAGCTTTCTGTGAGGCTATTAGTCTAACTTTTCACCTTTTAATACGCCGGTATCTTCAAGATGCTTTCTTAGGGAACCGTATTCCGGATCATGCCAAAAACTGTCTGAGCTAATCAGTTTCGCAGCATCATTTCTGGCCACCTCAAGCGTTCTGTAATCATGAACCATATCTGCTACTTTAAACTCAGGCACGCCGCTTTGTTTTTTTCCAAAAAAGTCACCAGGCCCCCGAAGCTCGAGGTCTTTTTCAGAGAGGACAAAGCCATCATTGGTTTCCGACATGATTTTCATTCTTTCTTTGCCTGTTTCCGTTTTAGGATCCGCAAGCAATATACAATAGGACTGGTCAGATCCGCGGCCGACTCTTCCCCTGAGCTGATGGAGCTGCGCCAGCCCGAATCGCTCTGCATCATAGATAACCATTACAGTTGCATTGGGAACATTGACACCGACTTCAACCACGGTGGTAGATACGAGGATTTGCACTTCATTTTGGCTGAATTCGTTCATGACGGCATCTTTTTCAGCAGCAGGCAAGCGGCCATGCATAAGGCCTACCCTATACCTTGGGACGAAATATTGATTGAGCATAGAATGGACATCAAGTACATTCTGCAAATCAAGCTTTTCTGATTCCTCGATTAAGGGGCAAATCACATAAGCCTGACGACCCTGCTTTAATTCTTTTTCAACAAATGAAAGGATCCTGTCAAGCATATCGTGTTTAGCCCAATAGGTTTCAATGACTTTACGCCCTGCAGGCATCTCATCGATTGTTGAAACGTCCATTTCGCCAAATGCTGTAATCGCAAGGGTTCTTGGTATAGGAGTTGCCGTCATGAAAAGCACATCAGGTGTTTCCCCCTTTTCCCTGAGCACTTTGCGCTGCTGGACACCAAAGCGGTGCTGCTCATCTGTAATCACAAGCCCAAGTTTTAAAAAATCCACTTCATCCTGTATCAGTGCATGGGTGCCGATCAGAATGTCCAATTCACCGCAAGCCAGGGAACTTAAAAGCTCCCGGCGCTTTTTGCCCTTGACTGAGCTTGTAAGCATCGCTGTCCTGATGCCAGAAGGCGCCAGCATGTTATTCAAAGAACGCGCATGCTGCTCAGCCAGTATCTCAGTAGGAACCATTAATGCGCCTTGGTAGCCTGCAGAAACGGCTGCAAATAATGCAATGGCGGCCACTGCCGTCTTTCCAGATCCAACATCGCCCTGCAGCAGCCTATTCATTCTGTATGGAGACTTTAAATCAGAGAGTATTTCATTTACCACCCGTTTTTGTGCTCCAGTCAAAGAAAAAGGAAGGGATTCAATAAAGTTTTTAACATTTTTAAGATTGTAATTCTGCTGAATCCCTTTAGATTGCTCACGCTGAATTTTGCGGATGGCCTGCATCTTCAGCTGGAAGAGCAAAAACTCTTCATATACAAATCTTCTTCTTGCCTGTTTAACATCACTTGCCGACAAAGGAAAATGCATGGAATGCAGAGCATCCCCCCTTGGCATCAGCCGGTATTGCTCGACTATCTGCTTGGGCAGGTTTTCCTGCACCTGCTTTCCATACTCTGCAAACGCCTTTGTAATATAACGGCGAAGAGCTTTTACCGTAACATTCCCATGTACCGAATAGACCGGTTCATATTCTTTTTCTTTCTGGTAAGGGCCAAGCTGGCACTCGCTTCCCGTAATTGTCTGCCGATTGCGGTCCCATTTCCCTGTAACTGTGACGATATCATTGATATGCATCTTATTCTTGAGATAAGGCTGATTAAAATATATGACCGTAACAAGGATCCTTCCAACCAGAAGCTTGATTGTCAGCCTTGATTTTTTTCTGCCGAAATAACTTAGCAATGGCTCACTATGGAGTTTTCCTTCAACAGTCACTTTTTCATCATGCTCTGCTGCCTCCAGATCCTTCAAGCGATAATCTTCATATCGGAAAGGAAGATAATCCAGCAGGTCAGCCACCTTAAAAATATTCATTTCGTTTAATGCAGCAGCCGTTTCTTCTCCAATTCCCTTTATTAAGGTAATGGGGTCATTCATTGATTTGCTCACTTCTTATTTAGCGGAAGACCATAAATCCGGGCCTCAATTTCACGGCCGGTCGGTGTTGCCGCCAACCCTCCCTGTGCAGTTTCCCGCAGTGCCACGGGCATTGTTTGTCCAATTTTGTACATGGCATCGATAACCTCATCGCATGGAATTCTGCTGGTAATACCGGCCAATGCCATATCTGCTGCAACCATGGCATTGGCTGCTCCCATTGCATTTCTCTTCACGCAGGGCACTTCAACCAATCCGGCTACAGGATCGCATACAAGACCCAGCATATTTTTCAGTGTAATGGCCATAGCCTCCGCACTTTGTGCAGGAGATCCCCCTGCCATTTCCACAATTGCGGCCGCAGCCATTCCGGAAGCTGAGCCTACCTCCGCCTGGCACCCTCCTGCCGCCCCGGAAATGGATGCATTATTTGCCACGACAAAGCCGAATGCTCCTGCTGCAAATAAAAACTCGATCTTCTGCTCGCGTGTGGGATTAAGCTTCCTTTGGATGGCAAATAATGTGCCAGGCACTACTCCCGCAGAACCTGCAGTCGGTGTTGCGCAGATCGTTCCCATCGCAGCATTTACTTCATTGGTTGCAACTGCCTTGCTTACAGCGTCCAGCAGCAGCTCACCTGAAAGAAAGTTCCCTTTTTTTATATACTCCTGAAGAAGTACTGCGTCACCTCCGGTCAGTCCGGAATGGGACTGAACACCCTGAAGGCCTCTTTCGACGGCCTTTTCCATGACATCCAGGTTGGTTTCCATAAGTTCGATCACTTGTTCCCTGGACCTGCCCGTTACTTCCATTTCCTGTTCAATCATGATAGCGGATATTTTTTTATTCTGAGATTGAGCCAGTTCTACCAGCTCAGCGACATTACGAAACAATTTTGTTGTCCTCCCCATCTTTCATCTGCAAACGTTTTCATATTTTTTAACCTATCAATCTGAAACTCTCGCAACCTGTGTAATATCAGGTACTTCTGCTATTTCCTGCAATATATGGTTTTCAATATTATGATCAACTTCAATTGTCATTAATGCCATTTTGCCCTTTTCTTTGCGGGAAACATCCATCTTCCCAATATTGATCTGATGCTTGGCCAGTATATTGGACACATTTGCAATGGCTCCGAAACGGTCATTGTGAACAACCAGTATCGCCGGATGGTGGCCTGAAAGGTTAAGCTGGAAACCATTCAGTTCAATGATTTCAATCTTTCCTCCTCCAATGGATATTCCGACAAGCTCCAATTCGCCTGCATCGTCGCCCATCACAATTTTCGCTGTGTTAGGGTGGTCCATCACTGCATCTTCTTCATGGAATTTTACTTTCATGCCATTTCCTTTTGCCAGAATCAGCGATTCTTTAATACGTTCATCATAGGTGTCAAAATCCAGAAGTCCGCCGACAATCGCAACATCCGTCCCATGCCCTTTATAGGTTTTTGCAAAAGAGCCGTAAAAAGATATTTCTGCCCATTTTGGTTCTCTGCCGAATAAGTTCCTGGCTACCCTGCCAATTCTGGCCGCACCGGCAGTATGGGAACTTGATGGCCCGATCATCACTGGTCCTATTATATCAAAAACACTTTTATATTTCATATTCTGCCTCCTAAATAGAGTCCTGGGATTCCTGCTGCAAGCTGGGAATAGTCGGCCTCATGCACAATAAAACTGCATAGCCTCCTGGCATATGCAGTTCTATTTTACTTCTTTCCCCGTTAAAGGAGCAAATCATTTCTAAAGCTCATCAATGGAATTTTACTGATGTGTTTCTCGTACGCCTGTCCACTTTCCGGCAATCCCCTTATTCAATTGAGAAAATAAAAGGATATAACGGCTGTTTTCCATTATGCAATTCTATTTCTACGTCTTCAAACATTTCGCTGCAATATGCCGCAAGCTCGCTGACTTCTTCCTGAGATGCTTCTTCACCGGATATAATGGTCAGAATTTCGGAATCTTCATCAATCAAACGTGAAAGCAAATCCTTCGCGGCATCTAATTTATTCTTGCTTTTTACTATTATTTTACCTTCTTCAAGACCCATGAAATCTCCTTTTTCGATTTCAAGACCATCTATGCTCGTGTCCCGTACAGCATACGTCACTTGCCCAGTTTTCACATGGGACAGGGCTTCCGCCATAGCACTCTGGTTTTCTTCAGTCCCCCTGGAAGAATTGAATGCCAGAAGTGCTGAAAGGCCCTGCGGCACAGTTTTGGAAGGAATGACTATTACATTTTCCTTAACTACCTCAGCCGCCTGCTGGGCAGCCATTATGATGTTCTTATTATTCGGCAGAATGATGACATTTTCGGCATTTGCCTCTTCAATGGCCTTCACAATATCTTCAGTGCTCGGGTTCATTGTCTGGCCGCCTTCTATCACGGAATCTGCACCAATGCTTTTGAATAATTCACTGATTCCCAATCCCATAGCAACGGAGACAATGCCGTATTTTTCTTTTTCTTTAGGCTTGTTCTCTGTCTGAAGGGCAGCATGAGTTTCGCCGACTATGCCGGAATGCTGCTCTCTCATGTTATCGATTTTCAGTTTAATCAGGCTTCCGTACTGCTGGCCGTAATTCAGCACAGAACCAGGCTTTTCAGAGTGAATATGTATTTTAACAATTTCATCATCAGAAATTACCAGAAGAGAATCTCCATACTCACTTAAATCCAATTTAAATTTATCTTCATCAAAAGGATGTTCGGCTGTTTTATCTTCTTCCAGCCTTAGCATGAATTCTGTGCAATATCCGTAAACAATGTCCTCTGTATTCATATGCCCTTGGACATTCATATGGTGCTCGGCGCTTACGAGTTCATCCATTGTAGGGAAACTTAGTGTTTCAGGCAGTTTTTCGCCTTTCAATTCAGCAAGAAACCCTTCATATACTAAGAGAAGGCCCTGACCTCCGCTGTCAACAACTCCCACTTCCTTAAGAACTGGAAGGAGATCCGGTGTGCGGTTCAAGGACGCCCTTGCTTCCTTTGTGATTTCCTCCATAACGGAAATGATGTCTGTGTACTGCTTTGCCGCAGCGAGGCCAGCTTTTGCTGCATCCTTGGCTACAGTAAGGATTGTTCCCTCCACAGGCTTCATGACAGCTTTGTAGGCCGTTTCAACACCATCTTGAAAAGCTTTGGCAAATTCCGTACTGCTTATGGATGCTTTTGCTTCAATGGATTTGGAAAATCCGCGAAACAGCTGGGAGAGGATGACTCCTGAATTGCCGCGAGCCCCCATCAGCAGGCCTCTTGATAAAGAAACTCCAACTTTCCCGATATGTTCTTGAACATTATTTTTTACTTCCTTCGCTCCGGAAGTCATAGATAAATTCATATTTGTTCCGGTATCTCCATCCGGAACCGGGAAAACATTCAGTGCATCCACCATTTTTGCATTGGCTGCCAAATGGTTGGCACCCTGAATAATCATTTCCGCAAAATGTTTTCCGTTTAAATTCGTAATAGACACTAACTTTCCTCCTAACTAAAGGTTCGTCACGCGGACTCCCTGTACAAAAATATTTACAGAGTCCACAGCTAACCCTACCGTCTTGTCCAGGGTGTATTTTACTTTCGATTGTACATTATGCGCAATCTCGGAAATCTTGGTTCCATAGCTTACGATGATAAACATATCGATATGCACTTGGCCATTTTCCTGACGGACGATTACACCTTTAGTGAAGTTTTCTCTTCTCAGGATTTCTGCAATACCATCCTTTAACTGTTTCTTGGATGCCATTCCGACTATTCCGTAGCAATCTACAGCAGCGCCTCCCGCTACAGTGGCAATGACATCTGTTGATATATCAATTTGCCCAAATTTCGTTTGTAATTCGATTGACATAATACGTTCCCCCTCCCAAAACTCTTATTAGCTATAAAACATTTTACTATAATGTCAGGTCATTTAAAAGCTATTGTCTTACGGTACTATTATAAATCAATCCCCCTAAGTCTATGTCAAGGTTTTTTTCTTGAAAGTAATGCACAGAAGTATTGCATTATCGTTTTAGGTATGGTAAATTATTAAAGTATTTCTAAAGACTTAAGATTGATTGTAACTTAAGCTTGCTGTAGTTAGGAGGGAATTTAACATGGCACGTCAATGTGTAATCACAGGAAGAAAAACTCGTTCTGGTAACAAACGCTCACACGCAATGAACGCTAACAAGCGTACTTGGGGCGCTAATCTTCAAAAGGTGCGTATTTTAGTTGATGGCAAACCTAAACGTGTATACGTTTCTGCAAGAGCTCTTAAATCAGGCAAAGTAGAACGCGTATAATGTACAGGCATCCTTCCAGAAAGGATGCCTTTTTTCTATTTTTGGTTTGTCCGCCCCTTGCCGGTTTAGTGAAACAAGATAAAACCTGCCTCACGCCTTTTTCAATCCTCATTTAGCATAAACCTGAAGCATCAAAAAATAGCACCCCCCGCAGAGGATGCTATAGCAGTTTTCATTATGTCAGCCTTTTTTAAACGCTCCAAGCATGGCCCTTACCAGGCCTCCCAGCACCTTTGGCAGCTTAATTGTATAAAATTTCATAATGCCCCTCCTCTGTAAACCGCTTCTTTTAAAGCGAATCTGCATTTTACGAGATAAGCCAAAATAGGGATATAGGAAATAAAATAAGTCCGTATCCTCATTCAAGCGTGAATTTTAATCACTGCTTCTTATCACCAATAATATGCCTTTAGAAAAGGAAAGATGACCAATATCAGAAATTAGTTCATTGCTGACGCAAAGAGTAGAGCCTCTCTTTACACGGCGGTTTTTGAGCGGATACTTAAAGCCTTGAAGCGTTAACCCTTCAATACAGCTTGCTGCCGGGATGAAGGAAATGTATTTTTTTTCGGGATCACGGCCGATTTGATAAGTTCCCGGTGTTTTAACCGTGATTGTATTTTGTTTATCTGCAATGTATATGGAAATTGAGTTATGCAGCGGAAGGATTGATTCTTTAAGCAGAAGCTGCATGTTTCCGAAAAAGTGGTCCAGCCGCCCTCCTGTTGCCCCCAAAATATAAATTTCTTCTGGTTTTTGCCGTATTGCCCATTGAAAGGCAAGCTCCAGGTCCGACTCATTTTTCTCTGAAGGATATACCTTCAGATTTTCCAGCTTCTGCTGGATGTTTTCCAGTTCTCCTTCAGTTACAGAATCAAAGTCACCAAATGCAGCATCAGGAACAATCCCGCTTTCGAGCAGATGATGCACACCTCTGTCTGCCCCAACCCACACGTCCGCCTTATTTATATAAGGAAGAAGATCAGGCAATAAATGAACAGGTCCTCCTGCCAGCATGCAAATAATCATGTTAAACCTCCCTTTTATATTAAGCTCTGTTATTTTTGCCTATTGTTTGCCGCTTCAGCCGCTGCCTTTACAAATCATCATAACGTCCCGTTAATATGTATCTTTAGCCTATAACAAAAAAGCCGCCTTTAAGCAAATATGGCAGGCAAGTGATGCCATAAACCATACATGCTTAAAGTCCGGCTTTCTTGCGTCTAGCTACGCAGTTTTCCGATGGCAGCTTTCCGGTCTTCCTGATTAAAAACAGCAGATCCCGCAACCAAGACAGTTGCTCCATGTTCAACACATAGCCTTGCTGTTTCCTCATTTACACCGCCATCGACTTCAATGTCAATTGCAGCACCTTTTTCCTCAGCCAATGCTTTGACTTCAGAAATTTTAGGCAATACAGATTCAATGAACTTTTGGCCTCCAAACCCAGGATTGACCGTCATCAGCAATACCATATCAATGTCATTGATAACATGCTGTATAGTCGAAACCGGAGTAGCAGGGTTCAAGACCACTCCCGCCTTCACTCCATGAGATTTAATCAATTGGATAGTGCGGTGCAGATGTCTGCATTCCTCTACATGCACAGTCAGAATATCTGCGCCTGCCTTCGCGAAAGCTTCAATGTATGAATCAGGGTCTTCAATCATTAAATGAACATCCAGAGGAAGATTTGTAACTGGACGGATTGCTTCAACAATCAGCGGGCCGATGGTAATATTCGGAACAAATTTTCCATCCATTACATCAACATGAATGAAGTCTGCTCCTCCTTTTTCGACATCCGTGATTTCTGCCCCCAATTTTGCAAAATCTGCTGATAAGATTGATGGTGCGATTTTAACCATTTTTAGTACCTCGGCTTTCTGTCTTTTATTTCTTCTAAAAACTGCAGATAATGATTGTACCTGTATTGAGGTATTTCTCCGATTTCTACAGCTTCTTTTACTGCACACTTTGGTTCTTTGTCATGAAGGCATCCGCGGAACTTGCAGCGCTCGCCTGTCTGATAGATTTCAGGAAAACAATATGAAAGCCTTTCAGCCTCCATCTCCAAAAAATCAAGCGAACTGAAGCCGGGCGTATCCGCCACAAGTCCAGAACCTACATGGATCAGTTCAACATGCCGGGTTGTGTGCTTTCCCCGGCCAAGATGTGAGGAGATATCATTTGTCTTGAGTTTGAGTTCGGGCTTCATGGCATTAAGCAAGGATGATTTCCCTACGCCGGACTGCCCTGCAAAAACACTGGTTTTACCCTGTAAATACGGCTGCAGCTTTTCAATCCCTTCGTTTGTTTTTGAAGAAGTGGTGATCACTGCATATCCAGTTTTTTTATAATCGGCGATATATTTTTCAATTTCTTTTACCTTGGACTCCTGCAGCAAGTCCATTTTGCTGATACAGATTATCGGCTCAACTTCATTATCTTCTATCAAAGCCAAAAAACGGTCCAGCAGGGCCGTGCTGAAGTCAGGTTCGACCGCAGAAAATACAAGGATAGCCTGATCTATATTGGCAATCGGCGGCCGGACCAGCTCATTTTTCCGGTCTTTCACTTCTAAAATATAGCCGTCCGTTGGATTTTCAGCCTGATATACAACTGAGTCGCCAACAAGCGGAGTCACTTTATTCAGACGGAATACTCCCCTGCCGCGGCATTGAATCACATTCCCGCCGTCCAGCACATAGTAAAAACCGCTTAGTGCTTTTATAATTTTGCCCTCCGGCATAGCCTCACTCCTTTTTTAAAGTCAATCTTCCGGATATGGCACCTGCTCGTCCATGATGACCTGATCGTCTCTCATTACTTTGATTTCCGCTTTATCGTTAAAAGGGATTGTAAGCTCAATTTTTCTTTTGTCAGGACTGGTGATTGTAAAGCTATCTGCCGGCTCCTTCATGGTTCTTGTCAGGTCACTTATATAAATTTTCACCAGCTGGGATTTCCCTTCGGTATCTGGTTCATAGTCGATAGAAACTTCTTTGCTGACCGTTTTAGGCGGCGGTTCCTTTGCCCCTTTTGAAAGTATGACACTGACCGTGCTGCCTTTTTTAATCTCCGTGCCGGCAGAAGGGGACTGAGATATGACCAGACCTTCAGAAATGGCATCATTATACTCTGCTTTATCTGAATCGATGGTAATTCCCGTTTCTGCTTCATAATCATCCAGGCTCGCTTTACTGTACTTTGTTAAATCTCTTAAAGTTACTTTTTCCGGGCCCTTGCTTACTGTAAAATCAAATACTGTATCAGAAGGCACAATTTTCAATCCTGCTCCAGGATATTGCGAAAGGATGGTACCCGCATCGCTGTCATCATATTCTTCTGTGATGTTTATATTTTTGATACCCAACTTTTTAAGGCTGGATCTTACATCATCGATATCCATATCCCTATAATCCGCGACATCGGTCTTTTCCCTGCCAATACTTTGGTAGATATTCACTTCGGTTCCTTCTTTGACTACCTGGCCTTCTGCCGGATCTGTTTTGATCACCTTTCCATCTGGAACATCTTCATCTTCAAGCTTTATAGTTTCTCCTATTGCCAATCCCTTATCGAGCAAAAGAGTCATTGCATCATCAAGATTTTCATTTTTAACACTTGGAATCTTAATTTCTTTTGCAGCAAACAGGTTAGGGAATACTGTAAGGGCCATTACTCCGAGCAAGGCTAATACCACAAAAGTAGTGACTAGAATAATAGGCAGCCTTTTCCGTCTTTTCTTGGTTTTGGTTTTGGTTTTCTTTTTCTTCTTGTTGTTAAGCTTTTTTCCATCCGGTTTCACCACGGGCTCTGGTTCCTCGGCTCCTGCCTGTTTATCAACAGGATCTGCAGACTTCTCGTGTCCTCTGACAATAGTTTCATCATAATTGGAAATACTGTCTTGGGTTATGATCGGGATGGCTTTGGTAGCATCATCATCCATTGGAATGATGAAGGGCTTTTCATTCTGCCTTTCAGGGTCAAGTGCAGTTCTGATATCCTCTTCCAACGCATCTACACTTTCATAGCGGTAATAAGAGTCCTTGGCAGTAGCTTTCAGAATAATATTTTCTACGCTTTGCGGGATTGCCGGATTCCAGCGCTTTGGCGACGGGGTTTCTGACTGAAGATGTTTAAGGGCAATAGAAACAGCCGACTCCCCGGAAAACGGCAGCCTTCCTGTCAGAAGTTCAAACATAACAATCCCAAGCGAGTAAATATCTGACTTTTTATTAGCCATTCCTCCTCGTGCCTGTTCTGGAGAAAGGTAATGGACGGATCCCAGAACAGCATTTGTCTGGGTAATATTTGTGGAACTGAGTGCCATGGCTATGCCAAAGTCCGTGATCTTCACGGTTCCCTGTTCATCAATAAGAATGTTTTGCGGCTTAATATCCCTGTGGATAATTCCGTTATGATGGGCATGTGAAATGGCTGCTGTAATTTGTTTCATAATATCCAGCGCTTTTCTTATCGGAACAGGATAATGCTTTTGTATGTATTGCTTTAATGTGAGGCCATTAACATATTCCATCACGATATAATAGATATCGTCTTCTTCCCCGACGTCATATATGCTCACAATATTAGGGTGGGCAAGGCTAGTTGCGGATTGGGCTTCACGATTAAAACGTTTGATGAATTCTTCATCATTGTTAAAATCCATGCGCAGAATTTTTAATGCCACCTCGCGTTCAAGGATCATATCCCTTGCAAGGTACACATTGGCCATTCCTCCGCCGCCAACCATATCCAACAGCTTGTAGCGGCCATTAATTCTTTTACCGATCAGCATCCCACTCACCCGCTTTCGCTTTCATTCGAAAATTCAACAAGCACTAGGGTGATATTGTCTTCTCCGCCATTTTGATTGGCCTGGCCGATCAAAGAACCCGCTTTATCCTGGAGCTGCTTTTCTCTCAGCACAATATTCTTCATATCATCTGCATTTAGTTTATTGGACAGGCCGTCAGAGCATAATAAAAGCAAGCTGCCCCGATCCATGTAAATGGTCGCTATATCAATCTCCACATATAACTCTGTTCCCAAAGCGCGCAATAAAACATTCTTCCGCGGATGATGCTCTGCATCTTCCCTCGAAATCTGCCCAGACCGGACAAGTTCATTAACTAAAGAATGATCTTCAGTAACCTGCTTGAATTCGCTTCCGTCAAATAAATAACATCTGCTGTCACCTATATTGGCAATCGTAATAAAAGCCTCCGTACATATGGCAGCAACAATGGTTGTCCCCATACCCTGGCATTCTGTGTTCTTTTCCGAATGCTCAAACAGCAGTTTGTTCACTTTGACTATGTGGTCGCGAAACCATTCCTCTGCATCATCCGGAGATAGAATGTCAACAGACTGCGACCAGCTTTTGCTCATATAATCTATCGTCATTTCACTGGCAACATCACCGGCACGGTGGCCGCCCATGCCATCTGCAACGATGGCAAGGCGGACGCCTTGCGGATTAAGAAAGATACCGCCATTATCTTCATTATGCTGGCGGACCTTTCCTCTGTCTGTCATAAATATTGCCTTCATAGGTTCACCTCGTCTCTTCTTTTCGCTCCTTAGCCCGAAGCTGGCCGCATGCAGCGTCAATATCCGAGCCTTGTTCCCTGCGGATCGTAACGTTGACACCATGGTTTTTCAGCGTTTTTTCAAAAAGGAAAATTTGTTCCCGAGGTGTTCTCACATAGTTGCGTTCCGGCACATAGTTAACCGGAATTAAATTCACATGGCACTTAATGCCTTTAATCAGCCTTGCAAGCTCTTCTGCATGCTCTACCTGATCATTTTCACCGCCAAACAGGCCATATTCAAAGCTGATTCTTCTGCCTGTCTTTTCTGTATAATATTTCACAGCTTCGATAAGATCTGGAAGCTTATAGGCACGGTTGATCGGCATAAGCTTGCTTCTAAGCTCTGAATTTGGGGCATGCAGGGAAATGGCAAAGTTTATCTGCATTTCTTCATCCGCAAACTTATAAATTTTCGGGATGATTCCGCTCGTTGAAACCGTGATATGGCGGGCACCAATATTCAATCCTTTTTCGTGATTAATATTTTTAAGGAATGAAAGCATATGGTCATAATTGTCAAATGGTTCACCTATACCCATTATAACGACAGAACTTACTCTTTCGCCAGTTTCATCGAGCGCCTGCTGTACTTTTACGACTTGTGCGACGATTTCTCCTGCTTCAAGATTCCGTTTTAATCCTCCAAGCGTGGAAGCACAGAATGTACAGCCAATACGGCACCCTACCTGTGTAGTGACACAAACTGAATTACCATATTCATGGCGCATTAAAACTGTTTCAATGGAATACCCGTCATGGAGTTCGAATAAAAACTTGATTGTGCCATCGTTTGATGTTTGCTGTATTAATGTATTTAGAGTTGTTATGGAAAAGCTGTCCTCTAATTTGTCGCGAAGCCCTTTATTTAAATTGGACATTTCTTCAAAGCTTCCGACTCTTTTTTTGTATAGCCAGTCATATACCTGTTCTGCCCTGAATGGCTTTTCGCCGTTATCTGAAAGCCACTCCCTTAACTGATGCAGCTCGAGTGAATAGATGGAAGGCTTCTCCTGAGATTTTTCTTTTTTATTTCTTACTGTTAACACTTCTGCCATTTACTGTACCTTCTTTCTAAAGCTGGCAATGAAAAAGCCATCGCCGCCAAAATCCTGAGGCAAGACCTGGATTTTATGATTAACTGCGAATGGTTTAATTCCATCCGGCATTCTGTCCTTCAATTCCGTATCCATTTCAAAATCGGGATTAGCCGCCAAAAACGCTTCTGCGACTTCATCATTTTCTTCCCTGTCTACTGTGCATGTGCTGTAAATCAGCCTTCCTCCCTTTTTGAGGAGCGGTGCAGCTGCCTCGAGAAGATTTTGCTGAATGACGGACAGTCTCATTATATCATCTTTTGATTTTGTATACTTTACATCAGGCTTTCTGCGCATGACGCCAAGTCCTGAACACGGGGCATCTACAAGGATCCGGTCAAATCCTTCCTTATTAAAAACTTCCTGCACTTTCCTGCTGTCATATGCCAAAACTTTAATATTCCTTAGACCCAGCCGTTCCGATTGTTCTTTAATCAGCTTCACTTTATGTTCATGAAGATCAAGAGCAGTAACCTGCCCAGTCGACAAACCTTCTGCAATATGAGTCGTTTTGCCTCCAGGTGCCGCACAGCAATCAAGAACCATATCATTGCCGCTGGCTCCCAGTGCATATGCAGCCATCATGGAGCTTTCATCCTGAATGGAAAGAAGACCCATTGAATAGCTTTCCGAATGAGCAAGATTTCCGCTAAGGGAATGTATTGCTTCAGGTATGATGGTACTTTTCTCGACTTGAAACCCTTCCTCTGTTAATGCGCTGATCAGCTCATCCCTGGTAATTTTTTTCGTATTTACCCTTGCTGTCTGTACTGGCGGTATCAGGTTCAGCTCGCACATTTCTTCGGTTCTTTCTTTCCCAAGCTGTCCAATCCAGCGTTCAACAAGCCACTCGGGGGTGCTTGTTGATATGGATATCTTTTTTGCTTCGTCTTCAATATCTTCCAATGAAGGAACGCCATTTCGCTGAATGTTTCTCAGTACTCCATTTACCATAGAGGAAATCCCCTTATGGCCGCGCTTCTTGGCAATTTCTACAGCTTCGAAAATAATCGCATGATCAGGGACTTTGTCTAGGTAGATGGTTTGATACAACGACAGCCTCAGAAGATTGATGACCCAGGAAAGTGTTTTCTTTTGGTTCTTGATAAACGGCTGCAAATAATAATCCAGTGTCATTTTCCTTTGTATGGTGCCATAAGCAATTTCCGTAAGCAGTGCGCTGTCTGCTTGGGACAGCTTATTTTTATTAATGACAGTGTTCAGCAATAAGTTACTGTATGCCTGATTTTTTTCAACTGATTCTATAACATCCAATGCTATTTCTCGGACATTTTTCTTATTTTGACTCATTCTCTTCTCCTAACTTCAATCCGGCTGTAATAAACGAACCGGCACCGCGCAAGTAATCTTTTGCACTCATTCTTTTCTTCCCGGACGGCTGCAGCTCCGTGATTAATACGGCAGTCTTATTTCCGGTTGCTACTAAAATCCCATTATCTTCAATTGAAATAATTTCACCTGGAGGTTTTTCTTTGTCAGTATGCAGTTTTGCCGCTTCCCAGATTTTTAAAACTTCCCCGTTCATCAAAGTGTAAGAGATCGGCCAAGGATTCAACCCGCGAATTTGATTATAAATATCTTCACCTGAATGATCCCATTTTATTTTCTCATCAGCACGCTTTATATTTGGTGCAAATGTAGCCTCCTCATCATTTTGTTTAATTGGGGACAATTCACCCTTGATGAGTTTAGGAATGGTTTCAGATAATAAATCAGCTCCTGCAGCACTTAGCTTTTCATGCAGAGTCCCTACATTATCATTTTCCTCTATATCCACTACAGCTTTGGTCAGAATATCTCCGGCATCCAATTTTTCCGCCATATACATGATCGTTATGCCGGTTTTTTCTTTTCCCTGGAGGATTGCGTAATGAATTGGAGCTCCTCCTCTTAGTTCCGGAAGCAGTGAGGCATGCACATTGATGCAGCCTAATGTCGGAGAATCAAGAAGTTCATTAGGAAGAATCTGTCCAAAAGCCGCTGTAACGACTAAATCCGGTTTTAATGAGATTATTTTATCCAACTCTTCTTTCACGCGGATTTTTTCCGGCTGAAATACAGGGATTCCGTGTTTTTCTGCTTCGATTTTGACCGGCGGCGGTGTAAGCACCCTTTTTCTTCCCACAGGGCGGTCAGGCTGGGTGACAACCCCGATGACTTCATATCCATCCGTGATGAGCCGCTGAAGGACTGGCACCGAAAAATCAGGCGTTCCCATAAAAACAATTTTTGTCATTCTTCTTCATATCCTTCCAATTCTTCTTGTGTTAAATAATGTGTAATTTTGCTTGTAAATAAAATGCCATTTAAATGGTCTATTTCATGCTGGATTGCCCTTGCCAGAAAATCCTCTGCTTCGATTTCGTAGTGATGGCCTTTTCTGTCCTGTGCCTGAACCTTTATTTTGTAAGCTCGTTTCACTTCTCCATAAATATCAGGGAAACTAAGGCATCCTTCAGGTCCCGTTTGTTCTCCGTCCTGTTCAACAATAACAGGGTTGATTAATTCTATTACACCTGATTCGTCATCAATCTCGACTACAGCAATCATTTTCCTCAAGCCGATTTGCGGAGCAGCCAGCCCCACGCCATCAGCTTCAATCATCGTTTCGTGCATATTATTTAGCAGCTTGGCCAAATTTCGGTCAAAATTCGTAACTTTATCACATTTTTGTTCCAGAATTTTATCCGGAAACATAACAATCGGTAATATAGCCAATATAAAATAAACCTCCTATATAAAAACGGCACACGTTCTCCGCTTAAAAACAACCCTATTAATTAATCAGCCGGCTTCCGTAAACAAACCAGGCAGCCGGCAGGAAACTGAAGTCTCAACAACTAGAAACCATTATAAGCTAAAAAACAAAAATCTTCATCCCCAAAAAGCGCAAGTGCCTGTTTAGCCTTGACCAGCATAAGGCGCGGAAGAATAGAAGGCGCTCTTTGACTTCAATTCTTTCGTGAATTATGACCTCGAGAGGCTGGGCACTGAAGCTGGATTAAAAAGCGCAAGTGCCTGTTTAGGGGAACAAAGACTAAGAACGCCTCGCCTCGGCCTGCGGCAATGTCTTCGTGACCCCCATTCCAAACGATGAAGGTACACGCATTTTGCCAAAAGAAAAGCCTTCCTGATGACCGTTTTTCAGGAAGGCTTTAATTATTATTATAATGGGCCGGACTAAAGAATGGCATTCATGTATATTTTTTAGTTCGTTCTGTTTACATCATGATTTGAGGTTTTAAGTCAATTGAAATTTGAAGGTGATGCTGAGATGTTTCCTGCTGGTAGTGCTCCAGAATGGTTCTCATGAGCTTGGGCAGCATCGGTTCCCTTTTGTATTTTATCAGACATTGATAACGATATCTATTGTTAATCCGGGTAATTGGTGACGCTACCGGACCAAGTATGATGGATTTGCTGCTCAAGCCTGAACTTAGATACTTTGTGATTTTTTCGGTAGTGGACACGGCTTTCATTAAATCCTCATGAGAAACCGTAACAAGTGCTACATAGTAATATGGCGGATAATGATTTTGTCTCCTGATCATCATTTCCCGTTCATAGAAAGCATCATAATTCTGAGTACCTGATAATTCAATGCTGTAGTGTTCAGGAGTGTAGGTCTGAATGATAACTTCCCCTTCTAATTCATGCCGTCCTGCTCTGCCGCTAACCTGGGTCAGCAGCTGGAACGTTTTTTCAGAAGAACGGAAATCCGGCAAATGAAGCATGGTATCTGCCGAGAGCACACCCACAAGAGTAATATTGGGAAAATCGAGCCCCTTGGCAATCATTTGCGTTCCGAGGAGGATATCTGCCTTTCCCTCTCCAAATGCCGTAAGCAGGCGCTCATGTGACCCTTTTCTGCTTGTTGTATCAACATCCATCCGGATAACCTTCGCTTGGGGTAAAAGCTTTACCAGCTCCTCCTCCACCTTTTGGGTGCCTGTACCAAAAAATCGGATATGGTCGCTTGAGCATTCTGGACAAATAGACGGCATGCCTTCTTCATGTCCGCAGTAGTGGCACTTAAGGGAGTCATTAAAGCGGTGATAGGTCAGCGATATGTCGCAGTTCGGGCAGTTCAGTACGATACCGCAGCTCCGGCACATCACAAAGGAAGAGTGGCCCCTTTTATTTAAGAGCAGTACCATTTGTTCTCCCTTTTCCACACGATCTTTCATCTTCTCAAAAAGGATTTCTGAAAACATAGATCTGTTTCCTGAACGGAGTTCTTCTCTCATATCCACAATCTGGACAGAAGGCATGGCATGATTGTTCATCCTCTTAGTTAGAGTCAAAAGGGTGTACACACCTTTTTGCCCCCGTGCAAAGGATTCCAGTGCAGGAGTCGCACTTCCTAAGATAACCGGGCACTTATGGGAAAGAGCCCTTTCAATTGCAGCATCCCTGGCATGGTATCTTGGAGTTTCTTCCTGTTTATAGCTTGATTCATGCTCCTCATCAATTATGATAATCCCCAAATTTTCAAATGGAGCAAAAACAGCAGAACGTGCTCCAACAACAACCTTTACTTCCTTGCGGTGGATTTTTCTCCACTCGTCATATTTTTCACCCGCAGACAGCCCGCTGTGCATGACGGCCACCTGTTCTCCGAAACGTTCCTTAAAACGTTTGACTGTTTGAGGAGTCAGGGATATTTCAGGAACAAGCATAATTGCTTCTTTTCCTTTTTGCAAAACCGAATCAATAGCCTGGAGATAAATTTCCGTTTTGCCGCTTCCAGTCACGCCATACAAAAGGAATACTTCATGTTTTTCAGCTTCGATAGCCGAGACCACCGGCTTTAGCGCTACTGCTTGTTCGTCTGTCAGGTCAAAAGGCTTTGTTCTTTCGAATACCCTGTCTTGATAAGGATTGCGGTAAATTTCCTCTTCTGTTTCAGCAAGGATTTTCTTATCCTCAAGCGCCTTAATGGTACTTGTGGAGGCATTCGTTTTTTCCGTAAGCTCCTTTAAGCTGATCTTTCCAGGGCTGCTGATGAAAAACCTGACAACAGCCCGCTGTTTTTTTGAATTCTGCGATAGCGTTTTATCAAATTCCTCCAGCTCTTCAGGAGAAAGAAGCGGCTCGATATAACGGGCCGTTTTTTTATTAGTCCTGTTTTTCACATGGTAAACCAGCTCCAGATTTCCTTTTTGGACTTCTCCCTGGAGCAATGCCATATGATTGCTGTTTAATGCTTCATTCCATTCTATAGAGCCGTTTCGATCAAGCAATTGCTTGATGGCAGGATGCAGAGTTTCTTGTTTGCCTGGAGGAGCCTGGAGCACTTTTTCATACTTTGCTTTCATTGCTGCAGGAAGCATGGATTGCAGGGCAGATATCTTAAAGCACATTGTTTCCTCCGTAAGCCAATCTCCAAGACCCAGAAGTTCTTCATTCAAAACAGGCTCAAGATCCATAGGTTCTTTTATTTCCCTCAGCTTCCCAAACTCACTGGCGGATTTTAGGGCAGTAACGAACCCCTGGACCATCCGCGGGCCAAAAGGGACAATAACCCTCATCCCTGGCCTGATTGCATCTATCCATTTATCAGGAATCCGGTAATCGAATTCCCTGTCTGTCTGTTTAGCAGGAACATCAACGATAACCGAGGCTATATTCATGAATCATCAGTCCTTTTTGAGCAGATGGACAGCTTCGTTAAGAATATTTAAGGCCGCATCCCTTTTGCTCATTTTAGGGAGCTCCAAGCTTGTCCCATCTTTTTTATATATGGTGATAATATTTGTATCCGTTCCAAATCCTGCTCCATCTAGGGATACATTATTGGCAATAATCATGTCTGCATTTTTTCTTTCCAGTTTACCGCGCGCATAATTTTCTACATTTTCTGTTTCAGCGGCAAAGCCTATCAGAATTTGTCCAGACTTTTCCCTGCCTAATTCCTGCAGGATATCTCTGGTCCGTTTCAGCCTAAGGACATGCTCGCCAGTCTGTTTTTTCATTTTTTGCCCATGATACTCTTCCGGTGTGTAATCCGCTACAGCTGCTGTTTTTATGACAGCGTCACAATCCTTAAATGCGTGCATGACTTCCTGGTACATATTTTCAGCAGATTCGACAGAAATAAAGCTTACACCAGCGGGAGGAGACAGGGAAACCGGGCCGGAAATCAGCAAGACCTCCGCTCCCATTTCAATTGCCTGCTCTGCAAGGGCATACCCCATCTTTCCGGACGACTGATTTGTAAGATACCGGACCGGATCAATATGTTCCCTTGTGGGGCCAGCGGTAATGATAAACTTTTTCCCGCTGAGGGGTTTACTGTTTTTTACCGGATTGAAATGCTTTTCGATATTGCTGATAATTTTTTCCGGTTCCTCAAGTCTGCCCTTTCCAACATATCCGCAGGCAAGATAGCCTTCGGAGGGTTCGATAAACCGGAATCCATAATCATGAAGCTGTAATATATTTTTTTGTACAGCAGGTTTGCTATACATATTTACATTCATGGCAGGAGCAATCCAAACAGGAGAGTTTGAAGCCAAAATTGTTGTCGTTACCATATCATCAGCAATTCCGTTTGCAAGCTTTCCGATTATATTTGCCGTAGCAGGAGCCACAACAATGAGATCCGCCCAGTCAGCGAGATCAATATGTGCAATAACTTCAGGATTTTTCTCGTCAAATGTATCTGTAAACACATCATTTCTCGACAGAGCCAGGAAGGTCAGCGGGGCAACAAACTTGCATGCTGATTCACTCATAATGACCTTCACCTTTGCACCTGCCTGAGTAAGTTTACTAGTTAAAGCAGCTGCCTTAAATACGGCAATGCCTCCTGTAACACACAAGAGAATTTTCTTATCTGTAAGCATCTAATATCCCCCAACTACTCTCTTTTTTCCTTCATTATGAAGGAACCCGGCAAAAAAATCACGTATTAGCGGTTAAGGCATCTGACTCTTTTTTTGCTGGGTCCTGCCTTATTTCTGCAAATGAAAAGGGCAGACAGCCGGCCAAAATTGAAGGAAACCTTTTCTCAAAGCTTCAATTCAATTAGTATCCGGTGTCAAACCCTCTAAAATGAATAAAAACGACTATATTCGGAAATAAATCAGTTAATTAATTATTGCTCTTCATACTGATTTTTGTAAGTAAGTTCGCCAGTATGGATTTCTTCCAGCGCTTTGCCAACTGGCTTAAAGCTCACCGGCTTTTCAATCTTGCAGTCATTCTTGATCTGCATGACCCTTGCACGTTTAGCAGCCACAGAAACCAGGGAGTATTTTGAATCAATTTTTTGCAGTAATGAATCGATAGATGGATATAACATATTATTCAGCCTCCAGCATTTTTTTATATCGTAATGAAACTCTTTCCCTGCGGCAATGTTCAGCAATAACAATAGCATTGATACGATTGCACGCAAGCTCTACTTGATCATTTTCCACTACATAATCATATAAGTCCATTAACTCAATTTCTTCCTTCGCAGCAGTCATTCTGCGGTGTATCAGATCATCTGACTCTGTTCCGCGGGTGACTATGCGGTTTTTGAGTTCCGACAAACTTGGCGGTGCAAGGAAAATGAACAAGCCCTCAGGGAATTTTTCCCGAACCTGCCTTGCTCCCTGTACTTCAATTTCCAGGAAAACATCTTTTCCGGCATCCAGAGTTTCTCTTACATAATCAACAGGGGTGCCGTAATAATTGCCCACAAACTCAGCATACTCCAAAAGCTTCCCTTGATCCAGCAGGGCCTCAAATTCCTCCCTTGTCTTAAAGAAATAATCAATTCCGTCCACTTCCCCTTCACGAGGAAGCCTTGTTGTCATTGAAATTGAATATTCAAAGGCAGTATCCGGCTGTGAAAAAATTTCTTTTCGCACAGTTCCTTTTCCAACTCCCGAAGGACCAGATAAAACAATCAGTAACCCTTTTTCTCTCATTTCTTTATTTACCCCTCTTCCACGCTGTCATCCCGGTCATGAAGACGGGCTGCAACTGTCTCTGGCTGAACGGCAGATAAAATAACATGATCAGAATCAGTTATAATAACCGCCCTTGTCCTTCTTCCATATGTAGCATCTATTAAAGATCCCCTGTCACGGGCATCCTGTATGATTCTCTTTATCGGAGCTGATTCCGGACTCACGATTGAAACAATCCGGTTTGCGGAAACAATGTTTCCAAAACCGATATTTATGAGCTTGATAGACATTTTTGTCCCCCATCCATATTCTATTGTGACCATGTAACAATTATCATAATCAAACTACTCGATATTTTGAACCTGTTCTTTCATTTTTTCAAGAAAACTTTTCAATTGCACAACATTTTGCGCAATAGCTGCATCAGAGGATTTCGAACCAATTGTATTGACCTCCCGATTCATTTCCTGAACCAAAAAATCAAGCTTTCTTCCCACCGGCTCTTTCTCATTCAGCGTGCCGGAAAATTGGGCAAGGTGGCTTTCAAGCCTTGTAATTTCTTCATTAATGTCTGAACGGTCAGAAAATATCGCCACTTCGGTCAGCAGCCTGCCTTCTTCAATTAAATTTCCTGAGAGTTCCATCATCCTGTCTGCCAGCCGTTTTTTATAATGCTGTGCAACAGCAGGGGCGTAATCCTTTAAACTCTGCAAACAATGTGCAAACTTCTTCAGGTGCATCCCAAGATCTTTAGCAAGAGCTGTTCCTTCTTGAACCCTCATCTTGCTGAGAGCATCGAGAGCATACGAAAAAGCATCCATTAAAAGAGGTTCAATGGCATCGGGATCATGTGCCGTTTCCCTGATGGCAAACATGCCTTCAATTTGAAGCAAATCAGAAGCGGAAGCTGAAGAAGTTAACTGGAATTTGCGGCTTGCCTCATCCATAAGCGTAAAATATTGCTCTGCGAGTCCCCAATCAAGCTCCAGCGTTTTATGAGACATGCCTGCACCATCTATAGAAATCATGATTTCAGCCCTGCCTCTTCGTATGTATTCATTCGCTTTTTTCTTTAGCTTTTCTTCAAGCACCAAAATTTGCCGCGGCATCCGGATATTATATTCGCAAAATCGATGGTTCACAGTCTTTATTTCTGCTGCCACCTTCACAGAGCTGTTTTCCGCTATGCCTCTGCCGTATCCTGTCATACTGATAACCATGTGGAGGCACATCCTTCAATGACTGTTTTAATGAATCCTGTCAGCTCTAAATCTTTACTTAAACAAACGCAATCTATTATGAGTGCATATCATTAAAATCATTATAAAATAAAAAGGTAATAGAGGCGGACTCTACTACCTTGACAATTATATCATATTTCACTTTGTTTTTCTTACTAAAAAAGATCCAGCAAGCAAAAAAGTTGGAATTGATGCCATGCCGAGAATTAATAGCCAGTCTCTGGGAACGATTGGAACAGTATGAAATATCGTCTGAAGCGGCTGATAATAAATGACAGGCAGTACCAAAACCAGTGAAGACAGAACTGCACCTACCAGATAAGGATTGCCAAATGGGTTTCTTGAAAAAATGGAAACCTCGCTGCGGCAGTCAAATACATGGATGAGCTGGGCCAGTACCAATGTTGTAAAAGCAACAGTCTGTGCATATGGCAGCCTGTCCGGGTGTGCTTTATACACAACCATAAAGGCGATCAATGTGGATAGCCCGATTAAAAATCCACGTGAAATAATTTTCCAGCCCAGCCCTCTTGCGAAAACGCCTTCGTTCTGGCTGCGCGGACCTCTTTTCATCACATTACCCTCTGCCTTATCGAGTCCCAATGCCATTGCAGGAAGTCCATCTGTCACTAAATTCACCCAAAGAATCTGGATAGGAATCAAGGGAAGCGGCAATGCACACAGCATGGCAAAAAACATAACCAGGATTTCTCCTACATTTGAAGCAAGAAGGTATCGGATGAACTTACGGATGTTTTCGTAGATATTTCTTCCTTCTTTAATGGCTGATTTGATGGTGGCAAAGTTGTCGTCAAGCAAAATCAGAGACGAAGCTTCTTTTGCAACGTCTGTTCCTGTGATGCCCATTGAAATTCCAATGTCTGCTGACTTAATGGCAGGCGCATCATTTACCCCATCTCCTGTCATGGCGACAACATGGCCTTTATTTTGGAGAGCTTTAACAATTTTCAGTTTATGTTCTGGAGAAACCCTGGCAAAAACGGCTACGTCTTCCACCGTATTTTCCAGTTCTTCTATAGACATATTCGAGAGCATCCTTCCCTCCATGACCTTTTCCTTTCCGCGTAATATCCCAAGCTGTCTTGCAATCGCCTTTGCGGTAGCCGCATGATCTCCTGTTATCATCACCGTTCTGATGCCGGCTTCCCGGCACTCCTTTACGGCCTGTTTTACCTCGGGCCTCGGTGGATCTATCATCCCTTGCAGGCCCATGAAAATCAGGTCTTTCTCTGCTTCTGATTCGTCAAGCAGTACTGTGCCGGAAGAAATCGGCTTATATCCTACAGCAATAGTTCTCAGAGCTTGTTCTGCCAAGCCGTCAACTGCCTTTTGAACTTGCTGGACACTGTCTCTTGTCAGGTACTGTGTTTTATCATCCCATAATACTGATTCACATTGAGATATAAGCACATCAGGAGCTCCTTTGGCCACAACGAAATGCTTGCCGGCCTCATCGCTCACTACAACACTCATCATTTTCCTCGTTGAATCAAACGGAAATTCTTTTATAATCTTGAACTTTTCGTTTAACTGTTTTCTGTTTAACCCGGCCTTCATGGCTGCAACTAGAAGTGCTCCCTCGGTGGGATCACCATCCATGATGTATTTTTCATCTTTTGCAAGAAGCTCTGCGTTATTGCAAAGCATGCCGAATGTAAGCAATTGCCTCAATGACTTTTCATCCTTCAGCGATATCTTTTTTCCTTCATGAAAGAATTCTCCTTGGGGCTCATATCCCGTCCCGCTGACATTCCAGGTTGTACCTCCGCTCCATAAATGAGTTACAGTCATTTTATTTTGGGTCATGGTTCCTGTTTTATCCGAACAAATGACAGAAGCGCAGCCGAGGGTTTCGACAGCTGGCAGTTTGCGCACGATTGCCTTCTTTTTTATCAGGCGCTGCACACCAAGAGATAAAGCTACTGTCACTATGGCCGGAAGTCCTTCAGGAATGGCAGCAACTGCAAGCGATACACCTGCAAGGAACATAGTATAAAGATTATTGCCCTGAATTACGCCTGTAACTACTACAATCAGAGTCAGAAACAAGGCTGTAACGATCAAGATCTTGCCAAGCTGCTCTAACCTGCGCTGCAAAGGAGTAACCACCGTTTCTGCGGAATGCAGGAGGTCTGCAATTTTGCCCATGGCTGTATTCATGCCAATTCCGATAACAATACCTGTACCGCTTCCCCGTGTAACCATGGTTCCCATAAAGGCCATATTTTCCTCATCACCGATTCCATCAGGTTCATGTCCGATTGGTTCATGTGTCTTGACAGCAGGCAGAGATTCTCCTGTTAGAGCAGATTCCTCAATCTCCAGGCTCGAAGATTCTATAATTCTCAGATCAGCCCCGATACGGTCACCGCTGGAAAACTTAAAAACATCACCGACGACAGCTTCTCTCGATGGGACTTTCCTCCATTCACCGTCCCGCAGAACCTGTATCTGCGGTGCAGCCATATCTTTTAAAGCTTCAAGCGATTTCTCTGCCCTTCTTTCCTGAAAAAAGCCCAAAATACCATTTACGAAGACGATAGCAATAATTGCAATGGCATCGATATATTCTCCGAGCAGTCCGGATATCAAGGTTGCTGCAAGCAAAACGATTACCATAAAATCTTTAAACTGCGCAAAGAACAGTAAAAGTGCCGATTGTTTTTCACCCTCGTGAAGTTCGTTATAACCCTTATCCTGCTGCCTCTTTTTAACTTCTTCATCTGTCAGCCCCAGCTTCCTATTTGTCCCCAGGGCAGCCTCGATTTCTTTTGCATTCATTTCCCGGAACTTCATTCAGTATCACACATCCTCCACTTAGAATGAAACGGCGGCCGGTTTCCTTTTAGCAGCCATAAAATCCAAACTCACCTTCACTTCACTGAACCAATGAAACATCCATCACGTCTCTTCTTCCATGCATATTCAGACTCGTCCAAAAAAATGATATAATTATAAGAAAAGCGAAAGCGCCTTATTTATAGGTTCAAAGACTAGGAACGCCGCGTCCTGCGGCAACGTCTTTGTGACCCCCATCCTGGGGGCCTAAGCAAATAGGGATTTGGCATTCGAAGGCGTTCTTTGCCTTCGGAGGACAAATCATCTTTTGCATAGCGAGCTAGGCGCTGTAGCTGGATATAACGAAAAGCGTAAGCGCCTTGTTCATAGGATCAAAGACTAGGAACGCCGCGTCCTGCGGCAACGTCTTTGTGACCCCCATCCTGGGGGCCTAAGCAAATAGGGATTTGGCATTCGAAGGCGTTCTTTGCCTTCGGGTGACAAATCATCTTTCAATGTTCGAAGGCTAAATACTCTGCTTCCTGCAGAAACGCCTTCATGACCTGCATCCTGCAGGCCCCAGCGAGCTAGGCGCTGCAGCTGGACAACCGAAAAGCGTAAGCGCCAGCCACATAAGCATAGAAGGCGCTCTTTGCCTTCAATGCTTATGTGGCTTATGACCTCGAGAGGCTAGGCGCTGCAGCTGGATCTAGCGAAAAGCCCCTTGGAAATGGCAATAATAAAGCATCTTATAGCGAAAGTTGCCCGTTTCAATGTTAAGATGGAAGATAACCTTATATTTATTATGCAAGTACTAGAGTAAAGGAAGTATGATATATGTCTTTTGATGGCTTATTTACCAAAGCAATGACTGAGGAAATTTCCGCACTTTTAACAGGCGGCAGAATCAATAAAATTAATCAGCCGTATAAAAATGAACTTGTTTTTATCGTCCGCGCCGGCGGGAAAAACCATAAGCTGCTCCTCTCCGCACATCCAAGCTATGCCAGGGTTCAGGTGACACAGGAGAGCTATGAGAATCCTAAAGAGCCGCCTATGTTCTGCATGCTTTTAAGAAAGCACCTTGAAGGGTACACAATAGAAAAAATTTATCAGTCCGGCCTGGACAGAATCATTATTTTTGAGGTGAAAGGAAGAAATGAACTTGGCGATATTTCACAGAAGAAATTAATTGTGGAAATTATGGGACGGCACAGCAATATCATCCTTGTTGACCAAGAGAGAAATATGATTCTTGATAGCGTTAAACACGTATCATACGCTGTCAACAGCTACCGGGCTGTCCTGCCGGGCCAAACGTATCTGGCTCCGCCGCCGCAGGAGAAAATCAATCCTTTTACTTCCAATGAAGAAGAACTTTCAAGAGTGCTTGACTTCAATGCCGGAAAGCTTGATCGCCAGCTTGTTGACCATTATGCCGGCGTCTCTCCATTATTTGCAAAGGAAGTGATCAGCCTCGCAGGATTAGCGAACCGGTCAACAGTTCCTGCCGCATTTTTTTCTCTAATTAATATTCTCAAAGGGCAGGAATATTCCCCTTCATTAATAAGTGATGAAAATAAAGAATCGTACTATATGATTCCGCTTGAACATATTGGGCATAATACGCGAACCTTTCCTACTTTAAGCGAGCTATTGGACCGCTATTATTTTGGAAAAGCTGAGAGGGACAGGGTCAAGCAGCAGGGGAATGATTTAGAGCGTTTTATCTCAAATGAAATCGACAAAAATCAGAAAAAAATAGGAAAGCTGCAAAAGACACTGAAGGATAGTGAACGCGGCGAACAATATCAATTGTTTGGCGAGCTTCTGACAGCAAATTTATTCCAGATTAAACGCGGCATGAAAGAAGTAGAAGTGGTTAATTATTATACCGAAGATAGCCAGACGGTAAAAATCCCTTTAAGTCCGCAAAAATCACCTTCTGAAAATGCGCAAAAATACTTTTCCAGATACCAAAAAGCAAAGAATTCAGTAGGCTTCGTACTGGATCAAATTGAAAAGGCTGAAACAGAAGTTGCTTACTTCGAAACCCTTTATCAGCAGCTTCAATCCGCTTCTCCGCGGGATATTGAAGAAATAAGGGAAGAGCTTCAGGAAGAAGGTTACATCCGCCAGAAGCAAAGAAAAGGAATGAAAAAACCGGCAAATACCAAACCGCAGCTGGAAACCTACTATTCTTCTGAAGGAGATCCCATATTCGTCGGCAAAAACAATAAGCAAAATGACTATCTAACAAATAAGTTTGCCAGAAGAGATGAATTGTGGTTCCATACAAAGGATATTCCTGGCTCCCATGTGGTCATCCGCAGCGAGGAACCAAGCGAACAAACAATCAAGGAAGCAGCTGCTTTGGCGGCCTACTTCAGCAAGGCAAAAGATTCTGGTTCTGTCCCGGTGGATTTTACAAAAGTCCGCTATGTAAAAAAACCAAATGGCTCAAAACCCGGTTTTGTCATTTATGATAACCAGCAGACGGTTTACGTCACACCACAAGCCGATCTGGTCATCTCTTTAAAAGAAAACCGTTCTGTAAAATAAAACATCAATGGTTTTCTCCGCCATGCACCGAAGTTCTTCATGGCTTTCAAGTCTGGACTAGAGTATGCCATTCGCTAAATCTGGAAAAAACAAACAAGCTTGCCCCACGCAGCGGGGGCAAGCTTGTTTGTGCTTTATACGCTGAGCCAGGCTCTATCAGCCGGGTCCTTTTTCCATTGACGAAGTTTTTCCAGATCTCCTTTTTCAATATATCCAGATTCACTTGCTGCTTGAATTAAAGATGTATAATCACATAGCGAATAAGTTTTGATTTGCTCTTTTTCAAACCTCTCAATTCCGCTGGATAATCCATAGGTGAATATTGAAACCACCCCAGCTACTGCACATCCAGCTTCCTGCAGGGCTTTAACAGCCGTTATGGAGCTTCCGCCCGTTGAGATTAAATCCTCCACGACGACTGCTTTCTGTCCTGGATTGATTTTCCCTTCAATCTGGTTTTGTTTGCCGTGCCCCTTTGCCTTTGAACGAACATAGCACATTGGGAGATCCATAAGGCTGCTGACCCATGCAGCATGCGGAATACCTGCCGTGGCCGTACCCGCTATCAATTCTGTTCCAGGGAAATGCTGAAGAATTAATTCCTTCAAGCCCAGCGCGATTTCATTGCGCACTTCCGGGTACGACATCGTCAGGCGATTATCGCAATATATAGGAGATTTAATTCCGGAAGACCATGTAAACGGTTCATGCGGTTTGAGGCTGACTGCACCAATGTCTAATAAATGCTCTGCTATTTTCCTTTTCATACCCTTGTCCCCTTCCAGGCTTTAAGAATAGTTTCATAGGCTTGGGCAGGATCAGCCGAACCTGTAATTGCCCTGCCGCACACAATGGCATCGGCACCAGCCGATCTTGCCTGCTCTGGCGTAGCCACTCTATTTTGGTCATGAATATCATTTTCTTTTACCCTGATTCCAGGAGCAACCGTAAAAAAACCTGTACCGAGATGTTCATGGATTCTTTTGACTTCATGTATTGAGCAAACTGCACCATCAAGGCCTGAATCGCTGACAAGTCTTGCATAGTGCAAAACACAGGCATCAAGTGTTTCTTTTATCAGCTGTTCATTTTGCATTTGCAGTTGAGAAGTGCTAGTCAACTGTGTAACGCCGATGCACATGGGGCGCTTCTTCCCGGCAGCCGTTCCTGCATCAAGGCCCTCAAGCGCTGACTCCATCATTCTCTTCCCTCCTGCTGCATGAACATTGACAATATCCGGTTCAAGCGAAGCAAGACCCTTCATTGCTGATTTAACGGTATTTGGAATATCATGCAATTTCAAATCCAAAAAAACCTTATGTCCGAGTTCCTTCAATGTATATATGATTGAAGGCCCATTTTGATAATAAAGCTCCATCCCTATTTTTAAAAAGAGCCCCGAATCTCTAAAATCCGATAAAAATTCCTTCACTTTTTTTGTGTCGGGAAAATCAAGCGCGATGATAAGCGGGTTTTCCATGTCTTTTCCAGCTCCTTCCCCTGCATTCAGAAATGTGATCAAACCCTAGTTCCTCAAGAAGCACAGGCAGTTTTTTAATGATTTCCGGGCATATAAACGGATCGGTAAAGTTCGCTGTGCCGACTGCAACAGCACTTGCACCTGCGTAAAAAAACTCAATTACATCTTCTGCGGACGAAATTCCGCCCATGCCAATAATCGGGAGATTCACCTGCTGGCTTACTTCGTAAATCATCCGAAGTGCCACCGGCTTGATTGCAGGGCCGGAAAGACCCCCGGTTTTGTTTGCCAGTACAGGTTTTGCTGTTTTTACGTCCAGGCGCATCCCCAAAAGTGTATTGATCATGGTTAATCCGTCTGCTCCTCCGTCTTCCGCTGCTTTAGCCATTTCTGTTATATTTGTTACATTTGGGGACAGCTTTACATAGACAGGAACCTCAGATACTTCTTTTACTGCTTTTGTGACTGTTTTAGCCACTTCCGGATTTGTTCCGAAAGCAATGCCGCCTTCCCTGACATTCGGGCAGGAGATATTCAGCTCCAGCGCTTTCACATTTTGTGATTTGCTGATTTCCCTTGCGACTGTGATGTAGTCTTCAATCTGCGAGCCGGCTATATTCGCCACGATGGGCACATCAAATCGGCTTAGCCATTTTAGCTCTTCGTTTATAACCTTTTCGAGACCTGGATTTTGCAGTCCAATAGCATTTAGCATTCCGGAAGGAGTTTCTGCGACCCTCGGGGTATCATTTCCAAACCTGGGCTCTGGTGTTGCAGCTTTGATCATGATAGCCCCAAGCTCGTTTAAGTCATATAGCCCGCTGAATTCCCTGCCAAATCCAAAACATCCGGATGCAGGCATAACAGGATTTTTCAGCTCCAGGCCAGGCAATTCAGTGTATAGCTTGTTCATAAAATCACCTCTCCTGCACGAAAAACCGGACCATCGCTGCAAACTTTTCTATAGCCCGTTCCATCATGATCATCACCAGTACGGCAGACGCATGCAAAGCACGCCCCAATTCCGCATCCCATCCGTTCCTCAAGTGAAAGATACAAATTTTTATCTTCATATCTTTTTGCCAGTTCCTTCAGCATAAGGGTTGGCCCGCAAGAGAAGATAAAGTCAAAATCATCGGCAATACTGTCCATAATATCAGTGACGAAGCCTTTCTTTCCGTATGTTCCATCTGCGGTTGCTATACGTGTTTCACCGAGTTTTGCAAATTGTCTTTCATAGAAAACAGCTTTTTTCGTCTGGAAACCCAATGTGTGAAGAACATTTGCACCGCGTTTTTTCAGCCTGCAGGAAAGTTCGTACAATGGCGGCACACCGATGCCGCCTCCTGCCAGAAGCACATTATCGCCAGCATTTACTTTTTCAACCGGAAAGCCATTTCCTAGCGGACCAAGCACGTCCACTGAATCATTTTCCTTTTTCTCGGACAAAAGCGCTGTACCTTTTCCGTCTGCCCGATATATCATAGTAAACTGATTTTCATTACTGTTAATGGAACAAATGCTGATGGGCCTTCTTAAGAGCGGCTCGCTTCCTTGCCCGGTTTTCACATGCACAAACTGCCCAGGCTGTGTCATTTCAGAAACAAGTCCGCCCTGAAGTGTCAATTCGAAAATGTTTTCTGCAATTTCTGTCTGCTTTGCAATTTTCATTTTTTCTTTTTTAATCACGAATTAATCATCTCCCGGCTATTATCGGTCTTTTCCATAGCTTCTGCTGAAAAATTCATCGATTCGATAACCCGTAAAATTGCTGCAGCTGTATCAAGGGATGTCAAACATGGAATGCCATTTTCTACAGATTCACGCCTGATTCTAAAACCATCACGTTCAGGCTGTTTTCCTTTTGTCAGAGTATTGACAATAAGCTGTGCCTCGCCGCTGCGGATTACATCCAGCAGGCTTCTCTCCCCTTCGCCGATTTTCCCTACAGTCAAAACCGGTATAGAAGCCGCCGTTAATAGAGCCGCTGTCCCGCTAGTTGCCAGCAGCTTATATCCGATATTATGAAAACGGCGTGCAAGCTTCAAGGCTTCCTGTTTGTCCTTGTCCGCCACTGTCAGAAGAACAGATCCATGCTCTTTTATCCTGATCCCCGATGCTACAAGCCCCTTATATAAAGCCTTCTCAAGTGTATGGTCCTTACCCATCACTTCTCCGGTAGATTTCATTTCAGGCCCAAGTGTAATGTCAACTCTTCTTAACTTGGCAAAAGAAAACACAGGAACTTTTACATAAACTCCTTTTTTCTCAGCGATAAGACCACCGGGCCATCCAAGTTTTTCGAGGCTGTTTCCCAAAATAACCTTTGTTGCAAGA
Source organism: Bacillus sp. OV322 (assembly GCF_900112495.1). GTDB lineage: Bacteria > Bacillota > Bacilli > Bacillales > DSM-1321 > Peribacillus. The sequence continues at coordinate 657,922 of NZ_FOMA01000001.1, read as the reverse complement.
TTGGCCATCGGCACACTTGTAATCTTGCTCAAAAAGGGGACGGTCCGGCTGGATCTCGGATTTACCTCTATTACATAGACTTCATCATTGCTGATCACATATTGGATGTTTAATAAACCGATAATATTCAAGCCTTTGGCAAGGCGAGCGGTGTATTCTGCAATTCTCTCTTTTTGATCTTTCGTAAGGCTCTGCGGGGGGTATACTGCAATCGAGTCGCCCGAATGCACTCCTGCCCTCTCTATATGTTCCATGATGCCTGGGATGATCACGGTTTCTCCATCCGAAATGGCGTCTACTTCAATTTCTTTGCCTGTTAAATAACGGTCAATAAGCACTGGATGCTTCGGATTCACCTTAACCGCATTCTTCATATAGTGAAGCAGTTCATCTTCTTTATAAACGATTTCCATAGCCCTTCCGCCAAGCACATAGGATGGCCTTACCAAAACTGGATAGCCTATATCATCTGCGATGGCTGCCGCTTCTTCTGCTGAAAAAGCGGTTTTTCCTTTTGGCTGGGGAATGCCAAGCTCTGTTAATGCCTGCTCGAATTTATTTCTGTTTTCTGCACGGTCAAGGTCTTCAAGGGAGGTCCCGAGAATCCTGACTCCCCTTTCCGCCAGCTGTGCAGCCAGATTAATTGCTGTTTGGCCCCCAAATTGCACAACAACACCAATCGGTTTTTCCAGATCGACAATATGCATGACATCTTCTGTTGTCAAGGGTTCAAAATACAGCTTGTCTGAAATGCTGAAATCCGTTGAAACCGTTTCAGGATTATTGTTGATGATAATCGCTTCATAGCCAGCCTCTTTTATCGCCCGGACTGAGTGTACGGTTGCATAATCAAATTCCACACCCTGGCCGATCCTGATCGGACCTGATCCAAGGACAACGACACTCTCCTTATCAGTGACTATAGACTCGTTTTCTTCTTCGTATGTTCCGTAGAAATAAGGAGTTTCTGATTCAAACTCCGCTGCACAAGTATCCACCATCTTGAACACAGGAACAATTCCTTCCTCATTTCGCCAGGCGTAGATTTCTTTTTCATTTGCATTCCATAGTGAAGCAAGCTTTTTATCGGAATATCCTAATCTCTTTGCTTTCCAGGCTGTTTCTTTATTAAATGGAGAAGAAGCAGCTTCTGTTTCATACGATATTATTTTTTTCAGTTTATGAAGGAAAAATAAATCAATTTTACTCCATTCATGGATGGTTTCGATGCTTATTCCGCTGCGTATTGCTTCCCCTATATAAAACAGGCGTTCATCCCCTGCTTTGCGGATACGTTTTTCCAGCATGGCGGCTTCATATCCGCCTGGCAGCTCCAGGTGGTGCAATCCTGCCTCAAGCGATCGAACCGCTTTTAGAATCGATTCCTCAAATGTACGTCCAATGGCCATAACCTCTCCCGTAGCTTTCATTTGAGTGCCAAGCCTGCGGTTAGCCGATTCGAATTTATCAAAAGGCCAGCGCGGGATTTTTGTTACCACATAATCGAGTGCCGGCTCAAAGCTTGCATAGGTTTTGCCCGTAACAGGATTCATCATTTCGTCAAGCGTAAGCCCCACTGCAATTTTCGCTGCCAGTTTGGCGATCGGATAGCCGGTTGCTTTTGAAGCCAGCGCAGATGATCGGCTTACTCTCGGGTTTACCTCTATTACATAATATTGATAGCTATCAGGATCCAGGGCAAGCTGTACATTGCAGCCTCCTTCAATTTTCAGCGCCCGGATGATTTTAAGGGATGCATTTCTTAGCATTTGATGCTCTCTGTCGCTTAGAGTCTGGGTTGGGGCTGCAACGATTGAATCACCAGTATGGATTCCGACCGGATCAAAATTTTCCATATTGCAGACGACAATGGCATTATCCTTTGAATCTCTCATGACTTCATATTCGATTTCCTTGAAGCCTGCAATGCTTTTTTCAATCAGACATTGTGAAACAGGGCTGCTTTTCAGTCCGCCTGCTACGATTTCTTCCAGCTCCTTTTCATTTTCACAAATGCCGCCGCCGGTTCCTCCAAGCGTGAATGCCGGCCGGACAATGATGGGAAAGCCAATCTTTTCGACAAAATTCTTTGCTTCCTGAATGGAATGGATGATATCGCTGTCAGGGACTGGTTCACCCAGTTCATTCATCAAGGACCTGAACAGATCTCTGTCTTCCGCCTTTTCAATGGCAGAGAGTTTCGTGCCGATGACTTTAACACCGCATTCCTCGAGAATTCCTGAATTAGCAAGCTCCACTGCCATATTCAAGCCTGTTTGTCCTCCCAATGTAGGAAGCAGCACATCCGGCCGTTCTTTACGGATAATTCTTGAGACGAATTCAAGTGTAATCGGCTCTATGTAAACGGCATCCGCCATTTCGCTGTCCGTCATGATGGTAGCCGGATTGGAGTTGATCAGTATCACCCTGTATCCCTCTTCTTTTAATGCGATGCAGGCTTGGGTACCGGCATAATCGAATTCTGCCGCCTGGCCGATTACAATCGGCCCTGATCCAATTACTAGAATGCTTTTGATGTCTGTTCGTTTAGGCATATTTATTCCCCCTCTTTCTGAGATGTTTGCATCATGCTAAGAAATTCATCAAATAAATAGTTGGCATCTTCCGGTCCTGGTGAGGCCTCTGGATGATACTGGACAGTGAATGCAGAAAAATGTTTATGTTTTAATCCTTCTATTGTGCTGTCATTCAATCCGATATGGGTGATTTCAAGCTCTTTCCCTTCAACTGATCTTTCCTGGACTGTATAGCCATGGTTTTGGGAAGTAAGGGAAACCTTTCCTGTTTTTAAGTCTTTGACAGGATGATTCGCCCCTCTATGCCCAAACTTCATTTTTTCTGTATCCGCGCCATTTGCAAGTGCAAAAAGCTGATGGCCAAGACATATTCCAAATAGCGGCACCTTTTGCTGAATGTGTTTAATCATATGGATTGCTTCTGGAACATCTTTTGGATCTCCAGGTCCATTAGAGAGCATCACTCCATCAGGGCTTAAGCTTAGTACTTCTTCAGGTGAAACATTATATGGAACGACAACCACATCACAGTCCCTGTTATTGAGTTCCCGGAGGATTCCGTGCTTCATGCCAAAGTCAACAAGAACCACCCGTTTTCCCCTGCCAGGACTAGGGTATGCCGTCTTAACGGATACCTTTTTCACCTGATCAGCTGAAATCACCGAAGCTTTCAGCTGTTGAAGAGCTTCTTCGGCATTCCGCCCTTCGTTTGAGAAAATACCTTTTAGAGTTCCATGCTTCCGGATCAACCTTGTGAGCTTTCTTGTATCGATGCCGCTGATACCTGGAATATTTTTCCGCTTCAAATATTCGTGCAGTGACATCCCGCTTCTCCAATTCGAGGGGAAATCCTCAGCTTCCCTCACCACTAAACCGGCAACCGCAGGAGAAATCGATTCAAAATCGTCACGATTAATTCCGTAATTCCCAATTAAAGGATAAGTCAGTGTGACAATCTGTCCGCAGTATGACGGATCTGACAAGATTTCCTGATAGCCTGTCATGCTTGTATTGAATACCACTTCGCCGAATCTTTCTGAATCACTTCCGAATGCTTCACCTGTAAAAATGGTTCCATCTTCTAAGATAAGCTGCCGTTTCATCATTTTCCCCCTCCAAGTTCCCACGCTATTTTTCCTGCTGAGATTGTCATGACCGGCCACCCATTGCACATCTTCCCAATGAATGGGGTATTTTTTCCTTTGGAAAGGAAATCCTCGCTCCTGATTTCTTTTTTGTATTCCAGATCAATCAGCACAATGTCTGCCAGCGAGCCTTCTTCAAGCCTGCCATATGGAAGTGAAAAGCTCCCGGCAGGTTTTACGGTCAGGAAATCAATTAGCTCACCAAGGGTAATTACACCTGTTTTAACAAGATTGGTATAAAGTAGCGGAAAAGCTGTCTCAAGGCCTGTAATGCCAAATGGCGCAAGAAGTATGCCTTCTGCTTTTTCTTCAGCTGTGTGCGGTGCATGGTCTGTAGCAATAAAGTCAATGGTACCGTCAAGCAGCCCCTCGAGAAGAGCCTGCTGGTCTTCCCTTCCTCTTAAAGGAGGGTTCATTTTATAGTTAGGGTCAAGTCCGGGAATATCTTCTTCACATAACAGCAGATGGTGGGGAGTCACTTCAGCCGTAACCCGGATTCCTGCCCTTTTTGCATCACGGACCGTCCTTACCGATTCCTTTGTGCTGATGTGGCACACATGGTAATGACAGCCGGCATTTTCCGCCAGTAAAACATCTCTTGCAATATGTACACTTTCACAAACAGAAGGAATACCGGGAATATCGTGTTCAGCTGAGAATGCCCCTTCATGGACGGCCCCTTTATTAATCAATGTATGCTCTTCACAATGGGCAACAATGGACATTCCAAGTTCCCCAGCCCTCTTCATAGCCCTGAGCATCATTCCCGCTTCCTGAATGCCTACACCATCATCGGTGAAGGCAAACGCCCCTGCATTTTTCAATTCTTCAAAATCCGTAAGCTCTTTGCCGGCTTCACGTACCGTAATTGACGCGTAAGGCAGTACCCTGACTGCAGCCGTTTCTTCAATTTTTTTTGCCAGCATTTCCAAATGCTCCGCACTGTCTGGCACCGGTCTTGTATTTGGCATGGCAGCCACTGTTGTAAAACCTCCTCTTGCAGCAGCAAGCGTACCTGTAGCAATTGTTTCTTTTTCCTCCCCGCCAGGCTCCCGCAAGTGCACATGAAGGTCGATAAACCCCGGTGAAATAAACAGTCCTTCTGCATTTATAATTTCAGAACCCTCATCAGGAAGATCGCGGCCAATTTTTGAAATCACTTTACCATCTATTTCGATATCTATTTTCACCAGATTATGATTTTCATCAAGCCATACTCCATTTTTGATCAGTTTTTTCATTGTTAAATCTCCCTTCATTTCGCTCTAATAGTGTCCTTAAAACAGCCATTCTGATAAATACTCCATTTGCCATTTGCTTAAATATCCGGGAACGGCTGCATTCAACTAAGTCACTGTCTATTTCTGCTCCTCTATTGACGGGGGCCGGGTGCATAATGATTGCGCCTTTTTTCATGCTGGACTCTCTCTTTTTGGTGAGCCCATATTGCTGCAGGTAATTCTCCTTCACAAGAAATGATGGTTTTTGATGCCTTTCATGCTGGATTCTCAGCAGCATGACCACGTCGGATGTTTCTATCGCTTCCTCTATTTCCACGTAACTGCTCGCACGATCATCGTTAAACCATTCTTCTGGCCCAGAAAAAACAACCTCTGAACCTAATCGTTTAAGTGCCTCTGCATTTGACCTCGCAACCCGGCTATGTGCAGCGTCTCCAATGATTGAAATCTTCAAGTCTTTAAAACCATGAAACTCTTGTTTGATTGTCATTAAATCCAATAGGGATTGTGTCGGATGATGTCCGCAGCCATCTCCGGCATTGATGATCGAAAGCTTGAGCCTGTCTGCCAGTTCATCAAAGTAATGATCCTTTTCATGCCTGATGACCAGAGCTTGTATGCCAATCGCTTCCAGCGTCCTTGCTGTATCGTACAGGGATTCTCCCTTTAACACACTCGAAGAGCCTGCTTCAAAAGGAATTACATCTAGGCCAAGCTTCCTTTCCGCTGCTTCGAAGCTGCATTTCGTCCTTGTACTGGGTTCAAAAAAAAGATTGCTAATCATCGTCTGGTGTTCCGGCTTCCACTCATCACCTCTTGAAAAACCTTCAGCCAAATTGATGATTTCTTTCATTTCATGAGTGGTTAAGGCATTCATCGTTAATAAATCTTTCATCCAAAACACTCCCCTTTACCGCTTTATCTCAAAAAAAATCCCTGCCATCAAGGCAGGGTGCATATAATAAAAGCCTGTGATGCAGTGAAACTGCACACAGTATGGACTTTTATTGCTACACCCTTATCAGCCTCTCTGGACTTCCTTTAAAAGGTGAATCTCTGTATTTATTTTTTCACATCTATTTCATTCATCCTATACACACATTAAATCAGGAAACTGAACGGCTGCCCTTTTCATCCCGTTCTGCATCCTCAAAAACCTTAACATCCTTTTCTTTTCCCGGGAGAATCAGGTTAAGCACAATTCCGATCAGTGCTGCCAAGGCCATCCCGGAAAGTGAGACGTCTTTATTGAGCTTTACAAAAGCTCCTCCTACCCCAACAACCAGGATCACTGAAGAAATCATTAAATTGCGTTTGCTTTCAAAATCTGTCTTATGATCTACAAGCATTCTTAATCCGCTAGAGGCAATGATGCCAAACAGCAGGATGGAGATGCCTCCCATAACCGCCTGCGGGATGGAGCTGATGACAGCCGATATCTTCCCTACAAAACCAAAGATGACAGCCGTTACAGCAGCGCCGCCAATCACGTAGACACTGAAAGCCCTTGTAATGGCCAAAACTCCGATATTCTCGCCATAAGAGGTCAGCGGCGGGCCCCCTATCAATGAGCCAATTATGATCCCTGCCCCGTCACCCATGATGGAACGGTGAAGGCCCGGTTTTTTGATAAAATCCCTGCCGACTACCTTACTTAAAACCATTTGATGTCCTAGATGTTCAGACAGAGTGACAATGGTCACCGGAAGCATGATAAACACTACCTGCCAGGAAAAATGCGGCGTGTATGTCCCAAAAGGAATCATGAAATCCGGGACTTGAAACCAATGTGCGGCCTTTATTCCGGAAAAATCCACTATTCCTGCAATAACAGATGAGGCATAGCCGGTAATTATTCCGATTAATATGGGGATAATCCCAAAAAATCCTTTGAAGAATACGGAGCTTAAAATGGTCACGGCCAGTGTTATAAGTGCAATGGCTATATGTGTTTTGCTGTAAATCAGCTCACTGGCCGGAGCACCAAAATTTTTATACATGGCCATATTCACGGCAGTTCCCGCAAGACTGAGTCCGATTACGATAATGACGGGTCCCACAACTATTGGCGGAAGAAGCTTCATCAGCCAGCGCAGGCCGGCTTTTTTTATAATGAGGGCAATTAGTCCGTATACCAGGCCGGCTGCAAAACAGCCAATCATGGCCGATTCAGGTCCGCCGGCAGCCTTGGCGGTTATTATCGGGGATATGAATGCAAATGATGATCCCAGATAGGCAGGTATTTGGCCCTTAGTAATCAGCAGATAGGAAAGGGTCCCGAGCCCGCTTGATATTAGGGCAATACCTGGGCTAAGCCCCACTAGAAACGGTACAAGCACCGTTGCTCCAAACATTGCGAATAAATGCTGCAGGCTTAATGTAACCCATTGTCCTGCTTTAGGCACATCCCTTACATCAAGAACGGCCGTTTTTTTCTTTTCTTCCATCATGTAATCCCCCTTATTTTTCAGAAATGAGCCGTTATCTTACAGCCACGGCAGGCATGGACTTTCATTTTTTATTTAATTTGCCAATTCAATGACCTTGCCGGGTTATGCTGTCCCGTATTATTGCATGAAAAAGACCCTCTTTGTATACAAAGAGGGTCCTGCAGACATGCCGGCACCTCCGGCATTGTCTGTTTCTCCCCTTTGTCAGCCTCTCTGGACTGCTCGTTAAAAGGGTATACTATTCAGTTTCAAAAATGCTTACCTGGTCTGTTGCATCTATTTCCTTTAAAGCGACCATAATTTTTTCAGTTTGTGATGTCGGGACGTTTTTCCCCACATAATCAGCTCTGATCGGCAATTCACGATGGCCTCTGTCTATAAGGACTGCCAGCTGTATTTGCGATGGCCTCCCGATATCAACTAGAGCATCCATGGCTGCTCTTACTGTCCTTCCAGTATATAGCACATCGTCAATCACGATTACTTTCTTTTCAGAGATATCGGCAGGAATATCTGAGCCTTTCACCAGCGGATTTCCATCTTCTGTCTTCTTCGTCAAATCATCGCGGTATAAAGTAATATCCAGTTCGCCTACAGCAATTTCTTTTCCCTCAATTTCATAAATTCTTGAGGCAAGTCTATTTGCCAGGAATATCCCGCGAGTCTTTATCCCAATGAGGATGCTGTCTTCTATGCCTTTATTTCTTTCGATTATTTCATGTGCAATCCGGGTCAGCGCTCTGCGAATCGCCTGTTCATCCAGCACTATGGCTTTTTCCTTCATAGCATTTCGCCCCACTTTTACATTCTTTTAGTTTTTTAATACCGCACATGTCCCAGGGAATAAATAAAAATCCCCATGCCTGAGAGGGCATGGGGATTTAAGGCTGGTTATGCTTTGCATAGCCAGGCAATCCGTTTTCCTTGCCAGTCTCTCTGGACTGTTTTAAAGGGTCATATAAGTTATTCTTATATTATATTTTTAATCCCGTTTTGTCAATTGCTTTTTGAAACGTAATCCAGGACTTCCAAAAATTCTTTCGGAAGCGGGGCTTCAAATTCCATATATTCCTTCGTCCTTGGGTGCACAAAACCAAGAAGCCCGGCATGAAGAGCCTGCCCGTTAATATCCAGGGTCTTCCTTATCCCATATTTAGGATCTCCTGCGAGCGGAAAGCCGATGTACTTCATATGCACACGGATTTGGTGTGTTCTTCCTGTTTCAAGCTGGCATTCAACATGTGTAAAAGAATTAAATCTTTCGATAACCCTGAAATGCGTGACAGCATGCTTTGAGTTCTCTTCTGTTACCGTCATGCTCTGCCTGTCTTTTTTATCTCGGCCTATCGGTGCATCAATTGTTCCGTAGTCATGAGGAATCACTCCGTGGACAATTGCCTGATATTTTCTTGTGACCGTTTTATCAACAAGCTGCTGAACAAGATTTTCGTGAGCCATATCATTCTTGGCGACCATAAGCAATCCTGATGTATCCTTGTCAATTCGATGAACAATGCCTGGACGCATAACACCATTGATTCCGGATAAATCAGTACAATGCGCCATCAGGCCATTGACCAGTGTCCCTGTTGTATGGCCTGGTGCAGGATGGACAACCATACCGCTTGGTTTATTCACGACTAGAACATCGGCATCTTCATAATAAATTTCAAGGTTCATTTCTTCAGGCAAAACATCGAGGTTCACAAGATCAGGAATCGTGACAGTGATTTCATCTCCAGGTGATCCTTTATAGTTGGTCTTGACGGCAGATCCGTTAACTGTCACATGTCCTTCCTTTATCCATTGCTGAACCTGTGTTCTTGACCATTCTCCATTTAAAGAGGACAGGACCTTATCAATTCTTTCATTTTTCTGGTTGTCATCCAGGATGTACGTATGTTTATCCATTCTTTTTCTCCTTTGAAAGCTTCTCTTCAAGAAGCATGAAAATAACAAGTAAAATAACCCCTATGCAAAGGGCTGAATCGGCAATATTGAATACCGGAAAATTATAGCCGAAAATATAGGTGTGAATAAAATCGACTACCTCTTTACGGGCTGCCCGGTCAATGAAGTTGCCAATTGCACCTCCAAGCATCAGTCCTAGTGATGCACCCAGTAAAGCGCTCTTTTTTCCCATCTTTTGAATATAGTAAATCAATCCAGCAATCACAGCAAGGGTAATCAGATAGAAGAACCACATTTGCCCCTGCAGAATCCCCCATGCTGCACCGCGGTTTCTGTGTGAAGTGATATAGAAAAAATTCCGGATAATTTCAATGCTGTCTCCATAATTCATTTTTTTCACAATGAGCCATTTTGTCGCCTGATCCAGCGCTATAACAAAAAGGGCCAGTAAGTAATATGGCACAGACAATCCCCCAAACTAAAAAAAGTCTCTATTCTTCTTTTTGAATTGTAGCATACTCTCTGTACATTGCCTAATGAAGATTTCCTGCAAACTCGATTTCCTATTTATAGATGGCTTGCAAGCCGGTTTTATAAATAAAAAGGGGCACGAGCTAAGCCGTGCCCCTCTTCTATGCATTTCTTACATTACTGCTGTGGTTCGTAGTAATCTTTGATGACAGAAGCACATCTTGGGCAAAGTGTAGGATACTCTTCAACCTGGCCCACTTCCTCTGTAACATTCCAGCAGCGTTCACATGTTTCACCTTCAGCTTTTGTCACTGTGATTGTTGCATGCTCCAGACTTAATGCGCCTTCTGGTGCTTTTTCGATGTCGCTTACTTCAAATGCAGAAACGATGAAAAGCTGTTCAAAGCTTTCTTCGATGCTGTTAAGCAGTTGCTTGGTTTTTTCATTCACATAAACTGCAACTTTTGCATTCAGTGATTTTCCGATAATCTTTTTATTGCGGGCTTCTTCGAGTGCTTTTAGCACATCATTGCGAAGATCCATAAAGGCACTCCATTTTTCTTCAAGTGCTTCTGCATTTTCCAAAGTTCTGCCCTCAGGCATTAATGTCAGCTGGACGCTTTCTTCTTCAGCCCCAGGGATATAAGCCCAGACTTCATCTGCTGTATGAGGGAGAATTGGAGATACCAGCTTAGCAAGGCTGACAAGGACTTCATAAAGAACTGTCTGAATCGCCTTCCGTTCTGTTCCGTCTGGTGCCTCACAATATAAAATGTCTTTTGCATAATCCAAGTAAAAAGCGCTCAGATCAAGGGTACAGAAATTATTCACCAAATGATAAATGTTGGCAAATTCGTAATTCTCATAGCCCTGTTTCACTGATGAAATCAGTTTATTTAATTTAACCAGCATATACTGGTCTACTTCCTTAAGGCTTTGCACATCCACTTTATCAGATACAGGATTGAAGCCATCGAGATTTCCTAAAAGGAAGCGGAAGGTATTGCGGATTTTGCGGTAAACCTCAGCCACTTGCTTTAAAATCGGGTCAGAAACACGGACATCTGCCTGGTAATCAACAGAAGCAACCCATAAACGAAGGATATCAGCACCAAGCTGGTTCATTACCTTCTCGGGAACCACTACATTGCCGATTGATTTGCTCATCTTCCTTCCCTCTCCGTCGAGTGCAAAACCGTGGCTTAAAACACCTTTATATGGAGCTTTACCGGTAACAGCAACAGAAGTGGAAAGAGATGAGTTAAACCAGCCTCTGTATTGGTCAGAGCCTTCCAGGTAGAGGTCAGCTGGACGCTTGAGATCGCTTCTTTCTTCAAGAACGGCTTGATGTGAAGATCCCGAATCAAACCAGACATCCATAATATCGGTTTCTTTAGTAAATTCTCCATTAGGGCTGCCGCTGTGAGTGAATCCTTCAGGAAGCAAATCTTTCGCATCACGCTCAAACCAGACATTGGAGCCATGCTCTCTGAACAAGCTTGAGATATGATCAATCGTTTCTTCAGTAATGATTGGATCGCCATTTTCCGCATAAAATACCGGAATAGGCACTCCCCATGCGCGCTGACGGGAAATACACCAGTCCCCGCGGTCACGCACCATATTATAAAGACGGGTTTCCCCCCATGCAGGGACCCATTTTGTATCTTTAACTGCCTGAAGAAGCTCGCCCCGGAAATCTTTAATGGAAGCAAACCATTGCGCTGTTGCCCGGAAGATTGTCGGCTTTTTTGTACGCCAATCATGCGGATAAGAGTGTGTAATAAACTCAAGCTTCAATAGCGCGCCGGTTTCTTTAAGCTTTTCAGTAATCGGCTTGTTTGCTGAATCATAAAATAAACCTGCAAATTCACCTGCTTCTTCTGTCATATATCCTTTTTCATCAACCGGGCAAAGTACATCAAGACCATATTTCTGACCTACGATAAAGTCATCTTCACCATGTCCTGGTGCAGTATGCACACAGCCTGTTCCTGCATCTGTCGTTACGTGTTCACCCAGCATTACAAGTGATTCACGTCCGTAAAGAGGATGCTTAGCAATCACTCTTTCAAGATCTTTTCCTTTTACAGTCTTGATGATTTGAGGATTTTCCCACGGAATTGTCTGTGAAACATTTTCCAGCAAAGCCTCTGCAACAAGGAATTTTTCCTCTCCCACCTGAACCACAACGTAATTCAAGTCAGGGTGTACCGAGATCCCAAGATTGGCAGGGATGGTCCAAGGAGTAGTAGTCCAAATAACAATTTTTGTTCCTTCTTCAACTGCACCTTTGCCGTCGGAAACCTCAAAAGCTACATATATGGAAGCAGATTTCTTATCCTGATATTCAATTTCAGCTTCTGCAAGTGCAGATTCACTTGAAGGAGACCAATAAACTGGCTTGCGGCCTTTATAGATATATCCCTTATTCGCCATTTCACCGAAGACCTTGATTTGCTGTGCCTCATATTCAGGCTTCAAAGTAACATAAGGATTGTTCCAGTCGCCCCGCACTCCAAGACGCTTGAATTGTTCACGCTGATTGTCGATTTGCTGATATGCATACTCTTCGCATAATCTGCGGAACTCAGCCACTGTCATTTCTTTGCGTTTAACACCTTTTTTAGTCAACGCTGTTTCAATTGGCAGACCGTGCGTATCCCATCCTGGAACATATGGGGCATTATAGCCGCTCATGGACTTAAAGCGGACGATAAAATCCTTAAGCACCTTGTTCAGTGCATGGCCCATGTGGATATCACCGTTTGCATATGGAGGTCCGTCATGAAGGATAAACATCGGACGGTCTTTTGTTTTTTCCTGAACCTTGCTGTATATATCCATTTCTTTCCATGATTCTTGCATTTCTGGTTCTCTTTTCGGCAGATTGCCGCGCATCGGAAATTCTGTTTTAGGCATCAATAATGTATTTTTGAATTCCATAATTATTCCTCCATCCTGATTTTCAACTCTGTGAAACAAATACGAAAATTAGCGCAGCACGCAAAAAAAGCCCTCTCATCCCTATGAAAATAGGGACGAGAAAGCTTGCTTCCCGCGGTACCACCCTGGTTAGATATAAGCAGGCTAATTGCTGGCCATACAATACATCCTCTCTAGCATTCGTAACGTGAATGTGACGCCTTGTTTACTTATGCCTTAAGGCAGGTTCGACTTGGAACTCCAGGGTGATTTTCGAATTCTCTTCTATATGGCAGGCTTTCACTATCCCTGTTTCGCTGGTTATAGAATTCAGAGAAATCTACTGTCCCTTTCAACGTGTCGTTTCTTAATTGTGTTGTAAAAAATTATATGCGAAAGCATGGCAATCAGTCAAGTTTTCCTCTACATTTCCTCTTCTTTGGTTAACTCTGCAGCATCTGTCTGATATTCCATCAGGTGATCCCAATCGTCATTATCCAGCAAATCAAGCTGTGCAGCAACAAGCATTTTGAATCTTGTACGGAATACTTTAGACTGTTTTTTCAGTTCCTCTATATCCATTGCAATTTTCCTTGCTTTGGTCAGGGAATCATTTACAATCCTGTCCGCATTTTTTTCTGCTTCTTTTATGATGAGCTTAGCTTCTTTCTGCGCATTCCTTTTCAGCTCTTCCGCTGCTTCCTGCGCTACGAGGATTGATTTATTCAAAGTCCCTTCAATACTAGTGAAGTGGCCCAGGCGGTCATGGACTTCGTTAAGTTTATCCTCGAGCTCTCTTTTCTCCCTCAGGATAATCTCGTAATCTTTTATAATCTGATCAAGAAATTCATTAACTTCATCTTCATCATACCCGCGGAATCCTTTATTGAATTCCTTATTATGTATATCTATCGGGGTTAAGGGCATAGGGCACCTCCAAAACAATTTCTCTTCCTTAGACAGAAGCGATTTATAAGGATAACTTCATTCATCTATTCTACGTTTCGACAAAAGCTTTGTAAATCCTTCTTATGTGTCATTTATTTTTGGCGGCCCACCAGGATTCGCCATTTATCTTTTTTAGTTTTTCCTTCAACCGACAATATCCTTACACGGCCGAATCCCCTTGCTGAAAGGGTATCTCCCTCTTCACAAAGGACCGATGCATTTTCGGTTTCTTTGAAATTGACTTTCACTTTTCCGGAAGAAATAAGAACCTGTGCCTTTTGTCTTGAGAGATTTATAACAGAAGACAAAACGGCATCGAGCCGCATTGAACTGACTGTCACCATCTGCTCCTGCCAGTTTTCCTGCAGGTCCAATATTTGATCCATAGAGATTTTTTGAATGGAGACCGATGACTTCCCAATTCTTTCAAGGTTCATTTCCAGATAGTGGTCGATCTCCTGTGCAGCAAGAAATTGAACAGTTTCTCCCGTAATGAGGATATCTCCAAATTTTTCTCTTTTTAAGCCAATGGACATCAGTGTACCCAAAATTTGCCTGTGTTCCAGGGTAACGAATTTCGCAGGGTAATGTACGGCATACAGGGATACCTGAAAGTCCTCTTCACTTGGAACCAGATATTCGGGATATATCAGCGCTCTTTTTCTCTCTGCATTTATATTGCCTCCAAAAAACTGCAGGCGTGCCTCATCATCCTTGCCTATAAGCGAAGCAAGGATATGCTGCTGTCTTGGATCAAGGAAATCCGTCAGCTTTGGAGAATAAGCAGATTTAACATGCTCTGCCCATCCAAGCGCTGTATCGATAAAGTCCTTTTCCTCTGGCCTGAAATGCTGGTAAATACTCATCGAAGAACCTTTCCCCCATTGTGAATAGCATCTATTTTCTGCTTACAGAACCCAATTAAACAGCTGCAGAAGTCCGCCTCTGGCAAATTGGAGGACGAGCAAGGCTACAATCGGTGAAATATCAATCATGCCGATTGGAGGAATGAATCTTTTGAACGGCTCCAGGTAGGGCTCGCATATTTTCGATAAAAATCGGCCTACCCCAGTTTCATAGGCCTTTGGGAACCATGACATCAAAATGAAGATGACCAGTGCCATGGAATAGAACTCAAATGCATAGTAAATAATTTGCAGCAATACTCCCATTATGATTTACCACCTCGCTTCTTCATACTCCTCTTCCAATGCAAATCCCGTAATATTTCCCGAAACATCGACATTATCAGGGGTACAAAGAAATATATCTGTTCCTATTTTCTGTATATCACCGCTGATGGCATAAACCGTGCCGCTTAGGAAGTCAACAATTCGTTTTGCCTGGTCATGCTGGATTCTCTGCAGGTTTACCACGACAGCACGCCTGTTTTTTAAATGGTCAGCCACTTCCTGTGCTTCCGCATAGGCCCTCGGCTCTAATAAAACGACCTTTGATGATTTCTGGATGCTTTGGAGGCTCACTACATTCTGGCCTGAAGAATGGTTTTGATTAGACTGCGGCTGTTTGGATGATTTTTGTATTCTCGGTTCCTCCATTTCTTCTTCAACCACTTCTTCTCTATACTCGTATTCGTCTTCCAAAGCGAAAAAAGATTTGAATTTCGACATCATTGACATAATTTGCTGACCTCCTTATGAATCTTCGCCAACTAAAGCGGTTCCTATACGAATCATCGTAGCTCCCTCTTCAATGGCTATTTCAAAGTCATTCGACATTCCCATGGACAGTTCCAGACAAGGTGCATGTGCAAACTTCTCTGTAATGATCTCATCCTGCAGATCCTTCAGCTTCCTGAAGCAGCTTCTTATGAAGACATCATCATCTGTCAGTGGTGCCATTGTCATCAGGCCTGCAACAATGATTCGATCATACATTTGAAGCTCCTTTATAAACGGCATGACTTCTTCCGGCTTCAAGCCATGTTTGGATTCTTCACCGGAAACATTGACTTGAACCAGGCACCTGATGGGCTTAGATGATCTCTTTTGTATCTCGGCAGCAAGTGATGTCCTGTCAAGTGAATGAATGTAATCTGCTATATCTATAATACTTTTAACTTTTCTTGTTTGTAGAGAACCAATATAGTGCCAAACTGGCTTGTCCTTTAATACGCTGTACTTGTTCAATAACTCTTCGTCCCTGTTTTCACCTAAATGCATGATTCCTGCTTCGAATGCCTCCTCAGCCCGGGGGATGGAGACATACTTGGTGACAGCTATAATCTGGATATCCCTTCTGCTGCGTCCGCTCCGTTCACAGGCTCCCAATATCTTTTTTTCAATATCTGCAAGCTTATCCTTCACTTTCAATGTTTAACTAATCCTCCTTCCAGCCGATAAAACTCATCAATCGTCCCGTTTTCCCATTATCCCGCCGGTGGGAGAAAAACAGGTCGCTGTCACAGCTGGTACAGTATGAAGATACTTCTATTTGGCTTCCCGGTACACCGGCCTTCATCAAGATGATTTTATTAAGTTCCTTCAAATCAAGCTTGTATTGGCCTTCACTGATTAAATTATATGGCTTTTCGTCATTTTCTTCTAGCAATTTCTGCACTTTGTCCATAACTCTGCTATCTACCTTGTAGCATTCCTTGCATATGGACGGACCGATTACAGCAAATATATCTTCAGGGGAAATGCCTTCTTCCATCCAGGCCTCTGCCATGTTCTTTGCAATCCCGCTGACTGTGCCCTTCCAGCCTGCATGTGCGGCCCCGATCATTCCATGTTTTGGCGCAATGAAGTAAAGGGGCACACAGTCCGCAAAGCAAAGGGTCAAAAGGATATTTTTGTCCCGCGTATAAAAACCGTCTGTCCTTTTAAAACTTGATTCATATTCAGCCGCGCCCTTGCCTGCATCCTCTGGCTTGGCCTTTATCAAAGCTGTTTCATGTGTCTGCTCTGCACCTATCCAGCGGGATAAAGGAAAATCGATCTGCCGGGCCAGGATGCGCCGGTTGGCGGCTGTATCCTCCGCATCCTCTCCCACATGAAACCCCATATTCAGACTTTGGAAATGACCTTTGCCAGCACCGCCGTTTTTTGTCGTAAAGCCAGCAATTAAACCCGGATGCTGGCTATTCCATGATTCTATTGTAAAGCTTTGCTGATTTTTTAATTGAAAGGGTTCATGCATCCTATTCTACCTCATCATTTTTTCTATAGTGTAACATATGATGGGTGGGAGCACCCTATAAAAAGACAAATTTCCGCTAAGAATGGATGCTTTCTTTGAATGTATTATGATAATCGACAAGAATGACATCTGCGCCGATTTTCTTGATTTTCCTCCAAGGAATAATTAAGTCCTGCTCTCTCCCGAAAAACCCCATTAATTTCCCGGAATTCGACACAATAATAGCTTCAATCGCCCCTGTGTCGACATTAATTTCAAGGTCAGACATATTGCCCAGCTTCTTGCCGTCTGAGATATTGACAATATCCTTTATTTGAAAATCGGAAATCCTTACCAAATGCAATCAGCTCCCCCATGATACTTTTATAAAATATATGTAAGGATTGACCTGACAATGTGGGTTAAAAAAATTTTAAACACCAAAAACCTGTTTTCGTTTATTAGCGAAAAAAAACTGCCGCAAAGCAGATAAGGCAGGAACCAGGTTTAGATGCCCTGAACGTGCCCCATATGCTTCGTCAACAGTTTATTGCTGAATATTTTTATTCATTTGCTTTATAGCCGCCTTCTCCAAACGGGAGACCTGGGCCTGGGATATGCCGATTTCATCAGCCACTTCCATTTGTGTTTTGCCCTGGAAAAATCGTTTGCGCAGTATCATTTTTTCGCGCTCATTTAACCTTCTCATGCCTTCATTCAAAGCTATTTCATCAATCCAATTACTGTCCCTGTTTTTCTCATCACTTAACTGATCGAGCACATAGATGGGATCTCCCCCGTCATTGTAAATAGGTTCAAACAGGGAAACAGGGTCTTGAATGGCATCCAGTGCAAAAACGATTTCCTCATGAGACACGTCAAGCTCTTTTGCTATTTCTTCTGCTGTTGGTTCTCTTAGTGTCTGGCTCATGAGTTTTTCCTTGACCTGAAGTGCTTTATAAGCGATATCCCTCAAAGAGCGCGAAACCCTGATAGGGTTATTATCCCGAAGATACCTTCTTATTTCTCCAATGATCATCGGTACGGCATAAGTGGAGAATTTGACATTTTGGCCTAAATCAAAGTTATCAATTGATTTCATTAATCCTATACAGCCCACCTGAAATAGATCATCTACAAATTCTCCCCGATTATTAAAGCGCTGAATGACGCTTAATACGAGTCTAAGATTTCCGTTTACCAGTTTTTCTCTTGCTGAGATGTCGCCATCTTGCATTTCTCTAAAGAGTTTTCTCATTTCATCGTTTTTCAAAACCGGTAATTTAGATGTATCAACACCGCAGATTTCCACTTTATTACGAGACAAATTATTCCCTCCTCACAGGAGCTGCTGTACAAAAATCAGTATTTCCGCGGGAAGGAAAAATATGCACATGCCGATATAACAATATTTCTTCATTCAGGCAAATTTCTTAGCCAAACCATTGATAAGTATAGCTTTTAGAACATAAAATTTTTTCCTGCAGCAATGGGCCGGCAGCACCCTGCCCGAAGACTTTCCTCCTTGGAGCAAGAAAAAAACTTCCCTGAGGAAGTTTCACACTATACCATCTTATTAAATTCCTTTCTTAGCCTTTTGATAATCCGCTTCTCAAGCCTAGAGATATAGGATTGGGAGATGCCAAGCATATCTGCCACATCCTTTTGGGTTTTCTCCTCGCCTCCTGCCAGCCCAAAACGCAGCTCCATGATTTGCTTTTCCCTGTCTGACAGCTGAGTAAGTGCTTTAGTAAGCAGCTTTCTGTCCACGTTTGCTTCGAGATCTTTCGTAATAATGTCCTCATCCGTTCCCAGTACATCGGAAAGTAGCAGCTCATTTCCATCCCAGTCAATATTAAGAGGCTCATCGAATGAAACCTCCGAACGGATTTTATTATTTCTTCGCAGGTACATTAGAATTTCATTTTCAATGCATCGGGAGGCATATGTAGCTAATTTGATTTTCTTTTCCGGATTAAATGTATTAACGGCTTTAATCAGTCCAATTGTTCCGATGCTGATGAGATCCTCAATATTTATTCCAGTGTTTTCAAACTTTCTGGCAATATAAACAACGAGTCTTAGATTACGTTCAATCAGCATGGCTCTTGCTGTTTCATCCCCCTTAGGCAGCTTGTGTATCAAAATAGCCTCTTCCTCTTTTGTAAGAGGCGGAGGCAATGCCTCGCTTCCCCCTATGTAAAATATTTCATCTGTTTTCAGACCAAGTTTCATCAGCAGCTTATACCAATAATAAGTAATACGAAGGATAATTTTTTTCAAAATGATTCTCCCTTCTATTTCGATCTGGAATCGAGTATAAATATTTATTATGCCAGCAGGTCAAGAGACATTTTGGATAGGTATGCCCGTCAGCATCTTCGGGTGGATAATACACTGGTAGCTTCCGTCTGAAGAAAGTTCCTGAAAAGCAAAAGACACTAGGCCATTTTTGTACTGAAATGTTTTATCTCCTTGGAAAATTTTTATTTCATCCGGTTTAACGGCAATCAATAGCTGATGATCTTTCCCAACCACCTTGGCAGGTATGATTTTTATCCTGTCTTCCCATGAATAAGAGATGGGCGCCTGGTTTTCCAAAAAAACCTGCGGATTCCGAAACAGTTCAAGCATATCTGCAGGCAGCCTGCTTTCTAAGTCTGTCAAGGAGACAATCATGACAGGCGCCCTGGAAATCGGATCATACAACTGATTTCCGCTGTCAATCAAGCCCTTTAGACTGCAGTGGAAATCCTTGATTTTAATCGAAACTTCCGCCATTTGCTCGTATGCAATCTGCGTCATTTCAATGTTCCCGATGGCACGCTTAGAAAACTGCCATGCGATCGGAAAGCCAAATACCACAAACATCCAGCTCATAGGGTCCCCAAATCTATTGATGCCCTGGTATCTCTCAGGATGCATTGATAAAATATGTGACTGAAAGAAATAGTGCAGTCCAAGCAGTATTCCTCCTGAAAGAAACGTTACAAGATAAAGAGTCATAAGTGCTTTAAGCAAGACATTGAACCTGTTAAAGCCAAATACAGCAAGTACCATAAAAACGGAAAACAAAAGCTTCATATAGACTTTATCCGCAAGTAGGTGAAACGGGGTAAATGCCAAAATTATGATCAATGATCCAATCAGACCTCCAAGGCCAATTCTCCAGGGGGCAGGCCTTTTTTTCAGAAGGACGGCTGACCAATATAAGAGAAGGCAGTCAAAGAACCAATTCAACAGCCAGATAACGTCTAAGTATAACGCCAGATATACCCCCTCCTTAATTACTGCCGCATTTGATTCATTTGAACAAAGTATAACCCAGCTTCTCCATTGAAGTGTGTCACTTTTTGTACAGGAAACTTAAGAGTTTTTTACACATTTTTTCATTTTTTGTTGAAAGGACACTATTAAAATACTTATATTCATAGCCCGTCCATTTTATGTCTGGCCATTAACCATGATTAGCCAGCAGAGCCCGGCAAGAACCTGAATTCCTATGAAACAATGACAATCACCTCAATAAGCGGCAAGAGAAATAATTCCTGACATAAAAAAAGCCATCCCTTTAATTTCAAGGAATGGCTTTTTAAAAAAATTATCTTCTTCTGTTTCTGTTTCGAAGGAAGGTTGGAATGTCCAAAGCTTCCTCTGCCTGATTTTGATTGTTGTTTCTTGCAGGCTGTTCAGTCTGCTCTTTTCTTTCTGGCTCTCTTTTCATGGTTCCAGCAGGTCTTGATTGCTGCTGCTGCCCGAAAGAAGGGCGCATAGCATTTGGCCGTGCTTGGACTTCCACTTCATTAAAGCCTGTGGCAATCACAGTGACAACGATTTCGTCCTTCAGGTTTTCATTAATGACCGATCCGAAAATCATATTAACATCCTGATCTGAAGCTGTTGCAACGATATCAGCTGCCTCCTGAACCTCAAACAGGCTCAGATTGGTTCCGCCCGTAATATTCATTAATACGCCTTGCGCTCCATCGATAGAGGTTTCCAAAAGCGGGCTGGAGATTGCCTTCTTTGCTGCTTCTGCCGCGCGATTTTCTCCTGAAGAGATACCGATGCCCATCAGAGCAGATCCCTTATTGCTCATAATGGTTTTTACATCAGCGAAATCCAGGTTGATTAAACCAGGAACAGCAATCAGGTCAGAGATGCCCTGAACACCCTGGCGGAGAACATTATCCGCCTCGCGGAATGCTTCGAGCATTGGAGTGCTTTTATCAACAATCTCAAGAAGCCGGTCGTTCGGAATGACAATCAGTGTATCTACTGATTCCTTCATGGAAGAAATTCCGCCTTGTGCCTGTGTGGAGCGTTTGCGTCCTTCAAATGTGAAAGGACGTGTTACAACGCCAACAGTCAATGCTCCAAGATCTTTAGCGATTTGTGCAATGACTGGAGCAGCTCCTGTTCCAGTTCCTCCGCCCATGCCTGCAGTGACAAAGACCATATCTGCTCCGCGGAGAGCTTCCTCAATTTGTTCCTTGCTTTCTTCAGCCGCCTTTTTCCCTACTTCAGGATTTGCGCCTGCACCGAGGCCCCTGGTAAGCTTTCCGCCGATTTGCATTTTAATTTCTGCTTTTGATAGATTGAGAGCCTGGGCATCCGTATTGACTGAAATGAATTCCACTCCCTGTACGCCGTGCTCGATCATCCGGTTAACTGCGTTATTTCCTCCGCCGCCTACCCCAATGACTTTTATTGTAGCTAATTGCTCTAAATTAGAATCAAACTCTAGCATGACAATCCTCCTATTTTGACGAAATCCCGTATATCCGTATTTATTCGATATTATTCAAAAAAGTAACCTAGTATTTTTTTGAACTTAGATTCACCTTTTTCTGCCTGTTTCTTTTCAGTCCGCTCCTTTGGAGGCTGCGGCTGCTGCTTTTGGGGGCGGGCTTCATTTTTTTCATAAACGGCCCCTCCCGCTGCAACAGGAGTTTTTGAGGTGTTTTTTTGCATTCTTGCTTTTTTGCATGCGAATTTGATCAGACCGACTGCTGTTGTATACTGCGGCTCCCGGACCCCGATATAGTTTGGCTCTGCAGTCCGAACCCGATTTTGGAAAACATACTGTGCAAGCTCAAGGACCCCAGGCATTTTCACAACACCGCCTGTCAGCACAAAACCTCCCGGAACATCCTGATAGCCAAGCCGGCTTAAGTCCTCTTGGATAAGATCAAATATTTCAGTCATCCTTGCTTCAATGATTTCTGAAATCATAAGCTGGTTGCAAGGCTGCTGCTGGTCACTTCCGATAATCGGAATATTGAACACTTCATCCTCTGAGGCATCATCATAAAAGGCATGTCCATGTTTAATCTTAATTTTCTCTGCATCTTCAGTAGTCGTGCGGAGTACGATGGAAAGATCCTTGGTGATGGTTTCTCCGCCTATAGGGATGACAGAGGCATATCTAAGGTACCCTTGTTCAAAGATAGACAGAGTAGTAGAACCTCCGCCAATATCCACAAGCGCTACACCCAATTCCTTTTCGTCTTTTGAAAGGACAAGTGAACCTGCTGCAAGCGGCTGAAGTGCTATGTCAGTAATTTCCAACCCAGCTTTCTCAACACATCTTAACGAATTATGTAGTATAGTCCGCAATCCGGTAATCAATATTCCCCGCATTTCCAGGCGCACACCGATCATGCCTCTGGGATCACTGATTTCGTCCAGTTCATCAACTTTGTAATGAATCGGCAATACATCTATGATTTCCCTATCGGAAGGGATGGTCACCAATTCTGCCGCTTCTCTTACACGCTGAACATCATGCTCTGTTATTTCTTTATTTTCGCTTGATACAGCCACTACCCCATGGCAAGGCTCAAGCAATACATGATTTCCGCTTATTCCGACAACTACATTTTTAATTTCCATTCCTATCATTCTTTCGGCCTGTTCCACTGCACGCTGAATGGATTGCACCGTTTCATCTATATCAACGATTGAACCCTTTTTTAAACCATCAGATTTAACATTGCCTACTCCAATTATGTTTAACGAGTCATTGACCATTTCCCCAATGATAACTTTTACACTGGATGTACCGATGTCAAGACTTACATAAATTTCATTGCTGCTCATTCCATGGCACCTCCTTCAATATTGAACGTTTTCAGCTGATTATATACCGGTTCTTTTTTATATTAAAATACTTATAGAGTAAAGGATAGTATACTTGTCTGCAAATTACTACCAAAAATATAAAAAAAGGAGCTGACTGTTCTTGCCTTCTGGCATTTCATGCCTTTTTTCTCCTGTTAAGGGCAATCTATTTCTGTCTTTTCAATCGTTATACATTACTTTATTATTCGTCACTCAGTGTCTATTCCCTTTTAAAATTTCAACTTTTTATGATTTTTATATTAAGAAACAGCAATAGAATTCTAATATGGGAAACAAGGCTTCCATCTCCCTCCATGCTATGCGGGAGGCTACATACAAGTCTACACCAAGAAGTACGCCTAGAAAAGCTAAACTTGCCCTTTCCAGGATAAAGAAATATGCCCTGCAAAACTTTCCTGCTGATTTCTTCAGATGCAAGGCCCATTCACAGAGCCTCCCCCGCTCCCGAAGTTTCCGCCTGCAGAAGCTGATCCGCCATGAGCAATGGAGCTTCAGCTTCATCAGCAAAGGGCATCTTACCCCATGCCCCCATGCAGTTAGCATGTTTTAATCATGGTACTAAGCTATATAGCCCTAGTTTCCGCTGCTATCATCCCCGGTGCCATCAGTCTGTCCCGGAGTCTTATAAGCCTTGAAAAAAGATCCAACTTCAAGATCAATAACTCCCTTGACGTTTTTATTCAACTGGCTGACAATTGCGGGATAATGTACCATTTTATCTGAAAGCGTTGTGCTTGTCGCACTAACTTCAAAACCGTCATTCATATACATTGTAATATGATATTCGTCAGTTTTCGTCGGATCATCATGGATTTCCGATATAGAATTCCTGATTACCTGCGGAAGCTTTTCAAGCTCTGACAGCAGTTTATTCAAAGCTTTCCCCTCGGAAAAATCTATAAGAACAGGCGCGTATACAGGGATTTCCTTCTTTTTTAACGGCGGAAGAATCTTGCCGTTCTCCATGACCGGATAAAATAAATGATCCTTTGAAATGTATGCAATGCGTTCAAATTCGGAAACATTGATTTTCACGGTGTTCGGGAAAACGGAAGAAATCTTCACTGTATCTATTTCCGGATACTTTTTTATTAGGGCAGTGGTACTTTTTTTATCAATATTCCAAATGCTTGTATCATTTGATAGCTTGCTTGACTTTATGATTTTCTCTGAAGCAATATAGCGATTGCCATCAACTTTAATGGTTCGAATATGGCTTAAAGGAGAAAGAAAATATAATATGCAGGCGACGAGAATGAAAAAAGCAGCAAGCAGCGAAATCAGCCTTCTATTTGCTTTTCTTTTTCTCAGTTGTTTAAGCTTGGGGATGCGGTCTTCAATGGAAATAATTTTCCCGTTCTCCATCCCTCTCACCTCTTCCTGAAACCAATAGACTCTTTATCAACCGGCTTGTCTTGTTAAGAAATCCGAACAGAAAACGCCTGAAAACCAGGGTTTTTCCAGATAAATTATAACATATGCTAAAAAATGAAAATATGGATTTTTCTATTTCCGGCCGATAATTTCAACTTCTGTTTCCATTTCCACTCCGTATTTCTCACGCACTGTATCCTTTACATGCTGAATAAGGGCCAGCACATCTTCAGCACGACCATTGCCGGCATTTACAATGAAGTTTCCATGCATTTCCGATATCTGAGCACCACCGATAGAATGCCCTTTTAGTCCGGCCTCCTGGACCAGGCGGCCTGCATGATGGGGAAGCGGATTTCTGAAAATGCTTCCGGCACAGGGAAGATTATATGGCTGGGTATCTTTGCGGTAGTTTTTATTCTGCTGCATTCTTTCGGTGATTACTTCTTTATTTCCTTCAGTTAATTCAAAGACAGCCTGGATGACAATGCCTGGTCTTTTTTTCTGAAGAACCGATGTGCGGTAGGAAAACTCCATTTCCTCGCGTGTAAGCCAGGAAAAAGTGCCATCTTCAAATAAAACGTATGCCTTTTTCAGGATATTGGAAATATCCGAACCATGGGCTCCTGCATTCATATAAACGGCCCCGCCGACTGAACCGGGAATGCCGCTCGCAAATTCGAGGCCAGCCAATCCTTTTTTACTGATTTGTACAGAAAGGCTGACAAGCGAAAAACCAGCGCCAACGGTAATTTCAGTCCCGTCTATCTCTAGAGAATCCAGGCCTTTTCCAAGCTTAATAACTGCTCCTTCTATTCCTTCGTCAGAGACAAGCAGATTAGAGCCCCTTCCAATTGCACGCCACTCCATATGATGTTCCTTTATGACCTTCATAGCATTTTCAAGATTTTCAACGGATGACGGCTCGATAAATAAATCCGCAGGGCCGCCAATTTTCATCGTTGTATGGTTAGAAAGCGGTTCATTTTCAAGTACCTTTCCAACCTGCATTTCCTTTAGCTGTTCAGCTGCTTCTCTCATTGTAATCCTCCTGCAATTGTCTCAAATAATTTTATCGTATTCCACATAGCTTCCATGGGTTCATCTTTTACTTAAGGCACCCTGCTTTGCGGGTCATGCTCCTTTTCACTGCCGGTTTATTTTTGCACCGTGCAATTAAAGCTGCCCGCTGATCCGCCATTGTACACCGGCCAGCAGGATTTTCCTCGTGACACCTTAATTTTTATGACCAGACATTTTAACATATCATTAATGCAGCTGTCATTGTTAATTATATGTATATAAAGGATAGGACCGCCCGCAGTCTTACTTCAGCCCATGTATGAAAATCAGTCAAAAGGCAAAATATCCGGCATCCTGCCTGCAGCGCTTTAATGCACAGCCAGACTATTTTTATAAAGCAGGCAGCCTTGAATAAAGATATGCACTGATGGCTTTACCCTCTTATACTATAGTCTAAACAATGCCCTAATGCCAATAAATACTTATAAAATCCGTTCTAAACTTACATGGTAAAAATGGTTATTTTTTATACAAATCCGACCTAATTCCCATATAAGATGAAAAAAAAAGCTCCGCTCATATAACGGAACTTCTAAGAGTGTCAATATCGGGAATATCGGCTTATATTGAGTAAAACACCGATGGCCATCAGCATTAAAGTCAATGATGATCCTCCATAGCTTAAAAACGGAAGTGTGATGCCTGTTACGGGCATCAGCCCTGTTACAACACCGATATTTATCATTACCTGGATGGCAACCATGGCAATAATCCCAACCGCAACCAGGCTTCCATAAAGATCGGGTGCACCCAGCGCAATCCTGATGCCCCTCCAGAGGAGAAGAGCAAACAGCAGGATAACCAGGGAGCCTCCGATGAACCCCAATTCTTCTGACAGTATGGCAAAGATAAAATCTGTCTGCGGTTCAGGGAGATAGAAGAATTTTTGCCTGCTCTGGCCGAGCCCGAGTCCGAACAGACCGCCAGGACCGATGGCATAGAGCGATTGGATAATTTGGAACCCGCTGCCGAGGGAATCCTGCCACGGATCCAGGAAGGAAGTAATACGTTTCATCCGGTAAGGCGCTGATAAAACCAGTCCCACAAAGCCTGTCAGGCCCAGCAGACCCAATACGCCAAAGTGGCTTACTCTCGCACCAGAAATAAAAATCATGACGATGCATGTTCCAACCATCACTGTACCTGTCCCAAGATCAGGCTGCAGCATAATCAGCCCAAAAGCAGTAAATACAAGGGCTAAGGAGGGAAGCAGGCCTTTTTTGAATGATGTAATCAGCTTTTGTCTTTCAGAAAGAAACTTTGCCAAAAAGGCGATCATTGCAAGCTTCATGAATTCTGAAGGCTGAATGGAAAATGCCCCGACCCCTATCCAGCTCCGTGATCCGTTCCTAGCGACACCTATGCCTGGTATTAATACCACCAATAGCAATACAAAACAAATAATAATTAATGCTTTAGACCAGGTTCTCCATGTCCAATAGTCCACATTCATAATAAAAAACATGGCAATGACGCCAACAAAAGCAAAAAGCATTTGTCTTTTGGCAAAATAAAAGGAGTCATCAAATTTATAAGCCGCCCATATTGCAGAGGCACTGTAAACCATGATTAGCCCTATTGCCAAAAGACTTAATGTAACAATGATCAAAATCAGATCTGGATTGGATTTTTTTATGGGCACAAGTTAACACCTCTAGGAAGATATTAGAGCTGAAATCATGAGCTTTTGGCGGTTCATAAGAGAAAACCGAATATCAGGACTGCAGTCTGATAAGCCAAAAAAAAAGCGATACATAAAATTATCGCTTTTTCCTCTAGGATGCCGAATGGAAGGATTCTTCCTTATGCTAAGCTCAGGTAATGCTTGTATGAAAAAGCTCTTAGTTAAGCTTATGCACGGCCTCCATAAACATGTCTCCTCTTTGTTCAAAAGTTTTATATTGATCCCAGCTTGCACAAGCCGGGGAGAGAAGAATGATATCGCCTTCGTCTGATAGATCGAAAGCGGCCGGCACTGCCTTTTCTACATTATCGACACGTTTTATAATAGATATTCCTGCTTCTTTTGCAGCGCGCTCAATTTTCCCGGCCGTCTCTCCAAAAGTAACCAGCGCCTTGACATGTTTAAGAGCAGGTATTAATTCATCAAACTCATTGCCCCGGTCCAGTCCTCCAGCAAGCAATACCACAGGATCTTTAAAAGAACCCAGTGCTTTGGATGCCGCCAGGATATTTGTTGCCTTTGAATCATTGTAAAACTTTCTTTTCTGGATCGTTTCCACATACTGAAGACGGTGCCGCACTCCATGGAATGTGCTGAGTACTCCTGCAATTGCCTCATTGGACGCCCCGCTTAGCTTAACAGCAGAAACGGCAGCGAGGATGTTTTCAAGGTTATGTTTTCCGGGCAATGCGATTTGGGAGAGAGCAATAATTTTCTCTCCTCTGAAATACATATATTCATCCTCAATATATGCCCCATTCTCGTGCTTATTTACGGCAGAGAACGGAACAAGTTCTGCATTGGACCTGGCAGCCATAGCGGCAACCTCTTCCTGGTCTGCATTGTAAATGAAATAGTCTTCACTTGTCTGATTTCTAGTAATATTTTCTTTCGCCTGCGCGTATTCGCTCCTTGAAGTATGATAATCAAGGTGAGCATCATATAGGTTTGTCATGATGGCAATATGAGGTTTGAACTCCTGTATGCCCATTAGCTGGAAAGATGAAAGTTCGATGACAATCGTGTTGTTTTTCATCGCCTTTTCCGCAACCCCGGAAGCCACTGTTCCGATGTTCCCTGCAATCAGAGGAAGCTTATTGCCTTCCCTAAGCATTTCAAAGATCAAGGTTGTTGTGGTAGTTTTGCCATTCGTACCCGTAATACCCACAAAGGGTGCATCGCTTATCTGGTAAGCCAATTCAACTTCAGTAATGACAGGGATCCCTCGTTGGATAGCTCCCTGGATCATGGGGTTTCGATAAGGGATTCCGGGATTTTTCACGATCATTTCAAAACCTTCATCCAAAAGTTCAATAGGATGGCTTCCGCAAATGACCTTAATTCCCTGCTCAAGCAGCCCCTGTGCCTCAGGATTTTCAGATAATGGCTTCATATCATTTACCGTTACAAATGCCCCGAGCTTATGCAGGAGGGAAGCAGCAGTTACTCCGCTCTTTGCCAGCCCCAGGACTAATATTTTTTTCTGAGTATATTTAGCTGTCTCCTTCAATTACAACCACACCTTCAAGTAGATTCCGAGTATTGCACAAAGCAGGCCTACAGACCAGAATGTTACTACGACTCTCCATTCCGACCAGCCAACAAGTTCATAATGATGATGCAAGGGACTCATTTTAAAAATTCGCTTTCCTGTTGTTTTAAAAGATGCCACCTGAAGAATAACTGAAAGTGTTTCAATTACGAATACCAGGCCGATGATAATTAGCAGGAGCTCCATCCTTGTAAGAATGGCGATTGCTGCAATAGCCCCTCCCAGTGCAAGAGATCCAGTGTCGCCCATGAATACTTTTGCAGGGTGTGCGTTAAATACCAGAAAACCAAGCACAGCACCCACTACAGCAAGCGAAAAGACTGCGATATCATATTGAGACTGATTCCAGGCAAGCACTGCAAATGCCCCAAAAGCTATTGCAGAGGTTCCTGAAACAAGGCCATCAAGGCCATCTGTCAGGTTAACTGCATTAGAAAATCCTACAAGCCAGAAAATGATGATAAATAAATAAAACCAGCCTACATGTATGGAAAGATCTGTTCCCGGGATGGCTATCTCCGGAATAAAATGGCTTGTATTCTTGTATACGAAATAAAAAATAACAGATATGATAATTTGTCCAGCCAATTTTTGTTTGGATGTTAATCCAAGATTTCTTTTCATGACCACCTTGATGAAGTCATCCAGAAAGCCAAGCAGGCCAAAACCAAGCATCACCATCAATAAAAGGTACATTTCAACAGATGGCTTAAAAAATTTAAGCGTGATGGCCAATGTTGCTATCGTGACAGACAGCAATATCACCAGGCCGCCCATAGTCGGTGTTCCTGATTTTTTCTGATGTGACTGCGGACCTTCCTCACGGATGCTTTGTCCAAATTTAAGTCTTCTCAGAAACGGTATAAACACGGGAGATAGAATTACCGTTATTATAAAACCTGCTAATATTGTATAAAAAATCACTTGTTCCTGCATGCCTTACTACCTCATTCCTAACTCATTAAAATACTGATTTTGTATCATGACAATCTTTTCATCTTTTCCAGGATATGTTACCGGAGTTTTTTTCAGAATGCAATTTTCCTTAGATTTGAACTGAATTCATTTTTATATATTAAACAATAAAACCGAAACATCAATTCGCTTCCAGTATTGCCTTTTTTGCCGCTTCGCGATCATCAAAGTCCAGTACTTGATTGCCGATCAGCTGATAAGTTTCATGGCCTTTTCCTGCAATAAGGATTACATCGCCTTCTGCTGCCTTCGAAACCGCAAAGTCTATAGCGCTTTGGCGATCCGCAATAATTGTGTACTTTTCTCCCTCTACTCCCGCTTCCATGTCTCTCAGAATTTGCAGCGGATCCTCGCTTCTCGGATTATCTGAAGTGAAGATAGGGTCTGTGGCCAGCCTGCAGGCAATTTGCGCCATGATCGGCCTTTTCGTTTTGTCACGGTCCCCTCCGCACCCTACAATCACATACACTTTCTTTTTAGCAAACTCCAAGATGGTATTCAGAACATTTTCAAGGCTGTCCGGGGTGTGTGCATAATCCACAATCACCAAATATTCCTGTCCAGCCTGCACAAGTTCAAATCGGCCTGAAACCCCTTTGATTTCTTCTATAGATGAAATGATTCTATCCGGGGATATTCCGGCGCATAAAGCTGCACCTGCAGCTGCAAGAACATTATAAACACTGAATTTACCGACAAGCTGCAGCTGTACTTCTCTAGAAATACCAGGTGCCTCCAGGGTAAATGAAGTCCCTTTGGAAGTGATGCTGATATTCTTTGCCATAATATCCGCTTTCTGATCGATCCCATATGTAATCACATGTGCAGGGGTGGCTTTGATGAAATCAAGAGCTGCATCATCATCAGCATTGATGACTGCAAACTTTGGCCTGTTTTCCAAATAAGCATTTCCAAGCTGTGAGAAGAAAAGAGACTTGGCGTGTTTGTAGTTCTCCATCGTTCCATGAAAATCCAGGTGATCTTGTGTAAGATTCGTAAAAACAGCAATATCAAAATCACAGCCATGGACCCGTCCGAGTTCAAGGGCATGAGAAGATACTTCCATGATTGCTGTATCTACAGATGACTCTGCCATTTCATGAAAAGTCTGCTGCAGGGTGACGCTGTCAGGTGTAGTATTTTTTGTGTTGTATATCTTGCTCCCGACTTTTGTATACATCGTTCCAATCAATCCAGTTTTTTGCTTATCATCGTGAAAGATCTTTTCCAGCAAGTGAGAGGTTGTTGTTTTGCCATTTGTGCCTGTAATGCCAATCAAACGGATTTTTTGGCTCGGATGCTCATAAAAAGCATCTGCTAAAACAGACATAGCTCTTTGTGTATCCCGTACTGCAATGACCGGTACATCTAAAGGAAGAGGTTTTTCAGACAGTATGGCGGCTGCTCCATTTTCAACGGCAGATTGTGCATAATCATGGCCGTCTACGGTGTATCCTTTGATACAAACAAACAAGCTTCCTTTCCTGACTTTCCGGTGGTCGTTTTCTATTGAAGTGATAGTTGGATTATCACCTTCGAATACTGATAAAGAGTGTAAATAAGAAAGTAACTTGTGAAGCTTCATTTTTCCATCCCTTTCAACCTGTTTAGAGCTATTAATTATAAAGGAGGAGAGCAGTGCGTGTCGAGGACTATCTGTAACCAATATTATGCCTCTGCCAGTCTCCTCCGTAAACAAAGCGGCTGATTAGCTACAGCCGCTTCAAATCATCCTTGTATTATTTTATACTTATTCTCCGCTTTCGCCAAGGTATATTCGAATAGTTGATCCTTCTTTCACCTTTACACCGGCATCTGGGGCCTGTTTTATGACTTTATCCCCAGTTCCTGCAATATCGAGCTGAAGATTCACATCCTGCGTCTGCAGTTCCTTTTTGCTCATTCCCACGACATTAGGCACTTTAATCATCACCGGATCAAGCCAGGTTGTTTCTTTTTCAATCTGCTGTTTCCTGGGTTTCACCCCTAACGCCCTCAGTGAATCATCCATGATGTTCCCTACGATCGGAGCTGCAATCACTCCGCCGAATTTTACCGCTGCTTTTGGATTGTCAATAGCAAGGTACACGACAATTTCAGGCTTATCTGCTGGAGCAAAACCCATGAATGACACGATATAGTTATTTTCCAGGTACCTTCCGTTTTGTGCCTTCTGCGCAGTTCCTGTTTTACCGCCAACCCTATAAGACTCCACAAAAGCTTTTTTTCCGCTCCCCTTTGCGACTACAGATTCCAGCGCATTACGAATTTCAGCGGACGTTTTAGCGGAAATGACCTTCCTTTTTGCCTGCGGCTTTTTTTCCATCAAGACCTTGCCAGTTTTGGGATCAATCAGTTCCTTAGCAATATATGGCGTATACAATGTACCCCCATTCACTGCTGCAGACACAGCTGCTACCTGCTGTATGGGTGTTACAGAAACTCCTTGTCCAAATGCCGTCGTAGCCTGTTCTACTGGCCCCACTCTATCCATATTGAACATAATCCCCTTTGATTCCCCTTGAAGATCTATTCCGGTTTTCTCGCCAAAACCAAAATCATGGATATACTCAAACAATTTATCTTTGCCTAAACGGTTCCCCATCTCAACGAATCCCGGGTTGCAGGAATTTTCGACAACTTCCAGAAATGTCTGATCACCATGCCCTCCCCTTTTCCAGCAATGCAGATTGGCTCCCCCGACTTCAACATGACCGGAATCATAAAAATGCTCATTTGTCAGGTTTACTTTTTTCTCTTCTATTGCGGCAGCAAGGGTAATAATTTTAAATGTAGAACCTGGCTCATACGCACTCCAAACAGGCAGGTTCCGATTATAAACCTCTGGTTTGACCTTTTGGAAATTATCAGGGTCAAAGGTTGGCCTGCTTGACATAGCTAATATTTCCCCCGTATTCGGATTCATCGCTATACCCACTATGCCATCCGGGTCATAAGTCGCCTGGGCATTATCCAGTTCTCTTTCCATAATGGTTTGGATTTTGCTGTCAATTGTCAGTTTTAGATTATCTCCATCCTCGGGCGCTTTATAATCATCCGCCATGTTTTTCATTCTTTTCCCTTTAGCATCCGAGTAGAATTTCACATACCCCTTTTTGCCGCTAAGCTCTTTATCATAAGAAAGCTCGATACCCATTAACCCTTGATTATCAGAACCTGCGAACCCAAGCACATGTGATAAATATTCCCCAAAAGGGTAATGCCGTTTTGAATCTTCGGCTATATATACACCCTTTAACCCGAGCGCCTTAATTTGTTTTGCTTTTTCATGGGAGATTTTCCTGCCATCAGGTATAATGACGCTCATTTCCGATTTCGTAATTAACTTATACACACTCTCAGTATTGGCATCAAGAATGGATGCAAGCTTCTTTGAAGTATCCTCGGCATTTTCAACTTGTCTGGGGATAACAAAGACAGTCGGTGCTGAGATATTTGTCGCAAGTTTCACTCCATTTCTGTCCAGTATTTCACCCCTTTTGGGCTCAAATGGTATATTTCTGCTCCACGAATCCTTTGCGAGGCTTGTAAGCTTGTCTCCAAGATAAAATTGGACAATGCCCAGGCGAATATCAATGATTAAAAAAACAGCAAGCCCCACCACTAATGCAATAGCCAGTCTTTTTCTGACAGTTACGTTTGAAACGCGCAAAAAAGACACCTCCAATATCAGCTTGTACAACTATATGCTTGTTTGGATGCAGGCATTACACAAAAATATCAATGCTTCAAAAAACAGATAATCATATACCTTTAATCAAAAGGGTTTTCTTAAAGATTGTTGTTTTATAGGTTCCGTGAAGCAATCCTCTGTTAAACAGAGTTGATTGGAGTGTAAAGTAAAGCGCGGTACTCCTGCTTCGACTAGCGGGAAGGTGAGACCCTCGCAAGCATTGCTTTAGGCCCAACGCCGCCACGCGGAAAGCGAGCACCCTGAAGCGGAAATCACCCCCTCTTTCCATATCAGCAAAGTTTGCGAAAACAGCCAATCAAAAAAAGGCCCCGGCATAACGGAAGATACCTTCCGTGCCGCGGCCTTTCATGCACAAGACTTAAAAATCAGTCATGCACTTCATCTTTCTTTTTTTCTGTTTTCATCAAACTAATATCACTAGGTTTCTTAAGGTTTACAATGCAGTAGGTTCCCTCTTTTATTACTTTTCCAGCTTTAAGGTTCTGGCTAGAGACATACCCCGTTCCCGAGGCATTTAAATCAAGTCCCGCAATACTTGCGACCTTCATTACGTCACGAAGAGACCATCCTGTCATATCAGGGGCTGTCATGCTTCCGTCTGTCCTTAAAACCACTTTCTCACCCTCAAGAAGGATGCTGCCTGGTTTAGGGGATTGATCGATGACCATCTTCCCTTTGCCCACAACTACTGCGTCATATCCTTTATTGGTTAAATCAGCTTTAGCCGAGCTGGTTGTCTGGTCACGGTAATCACCTATTTTCTCTGCCGTTTCATCTTTAAGATTTGACGGCTTGATATTTAGGTACTGCAGGCTGTTTTGCATGACTGGATCAAATATTTCCGACAAGGGATCTGAGCCCGCTTCGTTTCCGGCAAGCTGCGGCTGTTTAACAGCCACATACATGACAAGCTGAGGATCTTTTTTCGGTGCCATTCCCATAAATGAGAAAACATAATTGTTTTTGCCATGCAAATAGGCTCCGCCAGGACCGGACATTTGCGCTGTTCCAGTTTTTCCGGCAACTTCGTATCCATCAATTTTATATTTTTGCCCTGTTCCGTGTTTCGCTGTGATGACTGTTCCGAGATACTCGCGGACCTTTTTTGCCGTTTCAGCAGAAATTGGCTCGCCTGCCACAGACGGCTTCGTTTTTTTTATTACCTTTTTAGTATCCGGGCTAGAAATAGATTTAATAACATATGGCTTCATCATTTTCCCATTATTGGCCACAGCTGAGACCGCTTGAATCTGCTGAATGGGGGTTATTGCAGAAGCCTGTCCAAATGCTGTAGACGCCTTGTCCCGCTTCCACTTATATTGAATCTTGCTATTTGCTTCATAGGGGAGGTCGATGCCTGTTTTCTTATCAAGCCCGAACTTGGTAAGATAATCCCTCAGTCTGTCAGGACCCAATTTATCCATGCCAAGTGTCGCAAACCCTACATTGGAGGAACGCTGCACTGCCTCAAGGAAGGTCATGGTTTTCCCCTTAGGTATACCGCTGTGATCTTTTATCGGAATCGATCCGGGGACTTTATAGCTGCCAGAGGTATATGTGCCGTTTGGATCGAAAACATTTTCCTGCACAGCAGCTGCAAGAGTGAATATCTTCATGGTTGAACCCGGTTCAAATGCTTCCTCTATTGATAAGTTATGCCAGGTATCCGCAAGCCCTTCCCTTGTCTGCGGATGGAAGGTCGGACGCTGGCTCATCGCCACGATTTCCCCCGTTTTCGGATTAGAGACGATCGCAATGATATCCTTTGGATTATATTTTTTCTGTACCTTAGTAAGTGAGTCCTCAAGGAAGGTCTGAATTTTTTTGTCGATTGTCAACGTGACATTTTTTCCGTTTTTCGGAGGTGTAACATGCTGTTTGCTGTTTGGCAGCAGTACTCCCCAGCGATCGCTGTTATAAGTGATTTTTCCGTTTTTCTCTTTCAGATAATCATTCAAATATTTTTCTATGCCAAGTCTTCCGGATGTTTTTCCTGTATCAGGATCCTTCTCTGTAAAACCGATTAAATGCGAGGCAAAAACTCCATTGGGATAAAAGCGTTTATTATCCCTGGTAAAATAGATGCCGGGAAGCGCCAGTTTTTCAATTTTTTGCTTCACGTCATTCGATAAATCCTTGCCGGAAGGCCCTAATTCCACTTCAAAAGCACCTTTTTTGGTCAGCCTTTCATAAATCGCTTCCTTGTCCATTTTAATATACTTAGAAAGCTTTTCTGCCGTCCCTTCAGGGTCTACTACATTGTTCGGTTTATTTTTATTCAATGTCACAGATTTGTCCAGTACGGCCTTAAGTGTGAAAGAGGACGTGTCTTCAGCGATTACCTCGCCTTTTGAATCCAGGATTTTTCCTCTTTCAGCTTCAATCGGATGCACCTTTTTATACTTTTTTTCAATCCTAGCTGCCAGAACCTGGCCCCCTGCTTTCCCGGTGGCTTCAATATAAACAAAACGGAATATTAATATAAAAAAGAGCAGGCCGAATATTAGAAATAATATCGCAGCTCCGCTCTTCATATTTTTTTGCTTCATCTGCATTATTTCTGCACAACCTTCACATTTTTCTCGTTCAGCTTTAGTCCGAGTTCTGCAGCTTTTTTCCAGATCCGTTCGTATGTGCTTAGCTCTCCAACTTGCACCTTCAGGTCATTATTCGTTTTTACCTGTTCATCTATTTTTGCTTCCGCTTGCTGGATGTCCTTATTGGTTTGATAAATGGCAGATTGGTTGGTGATGATTTTCACCCCTGCAAAGGCAATCATTAAACCTAAGGCACACAATAATATAACTTCCCCAAAACTGATTTTAGCTTTCCGGACCGCCACGACCTGGCTTACTGGCTGCTGCTGCTGCTGTTCATAATTCTGTTCCTGAATTTTTTTTGCAATTGAGCTCACTGTCTACTCCCCCTCACAGAATATTTATTTTATAGTTTTTCAGCTATCCTTAATTTCGCCGATCGTGACCGGTTATTTCCCTCAAGTTCCTCCTCAGACGGAAGCAGAGGTTTTCTGGTAATTAATTTCAATGGCGGCTTGAATTCCTCAGGTATGACCGGCAAGCCGTGCGGAAGCTCCGGCAAATCACTTGCGCTTTTAAATACAGTCTTACAGATCCGGTCCTCAAGTGAATGGAAGGTGATGACAGATATCCTTCCTCCGGGATTCAAAAGTTCTATCGATTGCTTAAGTGAATGTTCAAAAACGCCAAGTTCATCGTTTACAGCAATTCTGATAGCCTGAAAAATCCTTTTGGCAGGATGTCCGCCCTTTCTTCTGGCTGGTGCCGGTATTCCATCTTTAATAAGCTCTACTAGTTCAAAGGTCGTTTCAATAGGCTTCTTTTCCCTGGCAGCTTCGATTTTTCTTGCTATCTGCTTGGAAAATTTTTCTTCCCCGTATTGAAAGAATATCCTTGTCAGATCTTGAAATGACCATTCATTAACAACCTGGTAAGCAGAGATGTCTGAGTTCTGATCCATCCTCATATCAAGCGGGGCATCATGGTGATAGCTAAAGCCCCTCTCTGGCGTATCGAGCTGCGGAGAGGAAACACCTAAATCATAGAGGATTCCATCAACTTTATGTACTCCGCGGGTGTTTAGCTCTTCACTGATATGTTCAAAGTTGCTTTGAATAAGGGTCACTCTTTCTCCGTAGCCGGCCAGTTTTTCAGCAGCATGTTTTATTGCTGTAATATCCTGGTCAAATGCATATAGCTTTCCCTTTGCTGATAGCTGCGATAACAGGTATTCACTGTGTCCTGCACCTCCGAGTGTACAATCTACAT
Organism: Bacillus sp. OV322; assembly: GCF_900112495.1. GTDB lineage: Bacteria > Bacillota > Bacilli > Bacillales > DSM-1321 > Peribacillus. The sequence goes on along the minus strand of NZ_FOMA01000001.1, from coordinate 620,820 downwards.
ACACACCGTCAGGCTTAATATCCAAACCGTCCACAGTTTCCTTAAGCAGTACTGTTTTATGCTGAAACATCTTATACATCCTTCCAACCGATAATTGAAGCTGCTCTTCCCTGTACAGAATCAGATATCAAAACCTATCATGTTTTCTGCTATTTCAGCGAAAGAGTCTTCTGAAGTTGTAAAATAGTCTTCCCAAAGAGACTTGCTCCAAATCTCAATTCGATTGGAAACTCCGAGAATTACACACTCTTTTTCTAATTGACCGTAAGCAGTAAGCGGTGCGGGAATATTAATGCGCCCCTGTTTATCCAATTCGCATTCCGTAGCTCCTGAAAAGAAAAAACGGGTAAAGGCGCGGGCATCTTTTTTAGTAAGAGGCAAAGCTTTCAATTTTTCTTCAAGCAGTTTCCATTCGTCCATTGGATAGCCAAATAAACATTGATCAAGTCCCCGTGTTAAAACAAACTCTTCACCGAGGCTTTCTCTGAACTTAACCGGAACGATGATTCGTCCCTTCGTATCAATGTTATGATGGTATTCGCCCATGAACATGCCACTGCCCCCACTTTCTAATATCAATGTACCACAATCCCCCACTTTTCACCACTTGTTTTTACTTTCGTTAAAGGGGAAAGTAATTCCTGCTTTTGCAATTGCTTTTTCCTGAGGGCAACTGTTCCATTGTATGAATAAATTTACAGTATTCCTGCCTTAAATTCTGTTTTCCAGGCACACAAAAAGACAGGCACACGGCCTGTCTGATTACCTATATAAAAATGACTTTATGCTGATTATTAAATTCATACGGCAGCTCCATAATTTCTTTAATGAAGTCAGGACCGTATTTGTTTAAGTAATAAAAGATGTTCCAGATTCTTTCTTGCGGAGAGCCAAGTGGATATAGGGAATTGGTTATCCGCTGATATTTATTTACACTTACAGAATGATTTCTTCTGGTACTATCAACGATTTTCCCATAAATGAAATCCAGCTGCCTCTCTAGATAAAGGCGGTTCTTCTCAAGCAAAGGAGCAAGACCCCTATCGATTTCTATGGCTTTTTCAGAAAGAAGATGATGGTTTTCTGCAAGCTGTTTTTTCGTTAATTCATACTGAAGCCAAGCTTCATCATCTTTTACGGACTCAAGAAAGGCCTCCATGGATGCTTCTGCACCCTCCGTCAGGACCGTTTCCAAGTCCAGGCCGGTATCTTTCATATCAGTCCAAATGCCTCTTTCAAGGATGGTAATATTCAAGCGCGGCATGATCAAAGGCATTTTCATGGAGAATAAATCAAAAACACGCTTCAGCTCTGCCCAGTAAGCAATTTCTCCAGGCCCTGAAATAAATGCCAGTACCGGGAGAAGCATTTCCTGCATGAGCGGCCTGGTCACTACATTATTGCTTAATTTCTCAGGCTCATTTTCCGCTATCGATAAAAGTTCGCCATAACTGAAGGATACCTCGCCGTTTTTACCATGAAAAGTGTCTCCGTCAAATTCCAGCAGTGTTCTTTCCTTCTTGTCCCTGTCGTAATAAAACAGGTTTGCCGCGCTTGGATCCATTTCAATAGCCCGGTTATACCCCTGCTCCTTCATGAAAGACTGCTGCGACAGAACTGCTTCGGTTATGTTCCTGGTGTTTGATATGATTTGCCCAAAATACTCCGACTCAATTTTCCGCAATGAAGGGTCACCAGCATCTATCATTAATAATCCATATTCCGAAAACCACTCATGAATTAAAGCTGCAAAAAAATCAGCAAAAGTATTTGACTGCTGCAGAATATCCTTCATATCGGCAAGCAGTTTATTTGTAAAATCTGTTTCGCCATAAGTCTCGACGATTTCCTCCATCCAGGCATATGCTGTATCTAAATCCAGCTCAACATCCGTTACTGCAGATCTAAAAGGATGATATAGCGGATACGTTTTCTTTTCAGGCTTTTGGTTTTTCAGTGTATATACATGGTTCACTTCGGCAAGATCATGGTCCTCCCCCGCAATCCAAAATAAAGGAATAACGCGCGCATTGATTTCCTTCTCCTGTTCTGCGGCAAGCTTTATGATGGATATCACTTTATGAATTGTATAAAGCGGACCTGACAGAAGTCCAGCCTGCTGCCCGCCGACAACCACTACGGAAGTTTCATTCTTAAGATCTTCTATATTACGTGCGGCTTTATCGCTCAGCGGAAAGCGCGCCATATATTGCTGTATGTAAGTCGCCAGTTCCATCCTGCAAAAAGAGCGATTCATAAGCTCATCATATCTGCGACTAAAAGAGCTCTTGCTTGAAACGCTATAATGAAAGTAATCCTCAAGCGTCAAATTCCCCTCCAGGTAATCTGAAGCAAAACGATTTAAAGATGGTAAAGCGAGATCTTTCATCTCCATTTTTGTTCTCCCTTTCTCTGCTACTGCAATTCTTTTTAGAGTATATCATTCTGACCCGGGAAAACAAAAAAACTTGCCCAATAAATCCATTTATTATCGCAATATATTAGACGCTTTGCACTTAATGTATTGCAGCCCTTGCAGCATTTATGATGCAAGCGTCCATGATAGGCGATATAAAATTCCGATTACAGTCAAAACAATATAACAGAAAAAGAAAAAGGCGAAGTTCACTCTCCAAAACCCTTTAAGTACTTTACTGAAGATAATTTCTCCCTTCGCTTTATAGTGAATAACCGTAACAAGGAGGGCAATTCCAAGCATGAACAAAAGCAAAATTAAAAAAAGTGATTTATGCCAGATTGCTATAATGAGAAAGTGAACAGACACAATAAATAAAAATGTACTGACATCCATGGCCAGATGCACAGAACGCCGATGGTTTTTAGTCACTTGTTTAGCAAACACAAACGCAGCTATATATCCGATGAAAGGAACCGTTATTAGAGCTGCTGCCACTGCAGAAAGAATTGATATCATATATGGCCCTCCCCGGCTTCCTTTCCTTTTATCATATGCAAGAGAGCCGCTGCCAGCGGAATTTCCTTCTTATTAGCCTTTGCCTTGGCTACTGCATATCCTAAGATTGAGTCAATTTCAGTACTTCGCCCGTTTTCCAGGTCGCTTAACATTGAAGAAGTATTCTCCGAAGTATTCCGGCAAATTTGCGTTATACGCTCAAAATGACTTTGCGGCTCCTTCAGCTCCAGTACATGAGAGATTTCACGGAACAGAGCTTTAAATACTTGATAATAGTGCGGATTTTCTATAAGCGCTCCGTTTTTCACACCAAGAATGCCAGTCAATGGGTTAATTACACAATTTGCGGCAAGCTTCTCTATCAGCATTTCATGGTAATCTTCTTCCCAGACAAAGGGAAAACCATTGGATTCATGATATGAAAAAGGAAGCAGAGAAAGATCACCGGAAAAAGCGGCAATGCGGGTTTTTCCCATTCCTGTATGTTCGACGGAATTTCCGCTTTGTTTGAATGCTCCATGCTCCACAGCTCCTACAAATATAGAGTCTGATGACAGTTTTTCCAGCAAATCAATATGAGCATATCCATTTTGCAGAAACAGCAGAGGTATTCCAATGTCCCCTATTGATGAAAGTATGTCTTTTAATTGATATTGTTTTACAGCAACAATAAGCATTTCTTCACGCTTTACTTGTTCGCTCATCCTGCTTGCAGACACTTTTTTCACGGTATGCCTATTTTGCGAAACAAGCAGCAGCCCTTCCCTGTTTATCAGCTCCGCCTGTTTCTGCGTGCGTGTATATATGGTAATTTCGTGATCGTCATTCAAATAAGCAGCAAAAAGCAGTCCGACTGCACCGCCGCCAATAATTCCTATTTTCATAATAACCTGCCTTATTCCTGACTTTTTACATTCATAATATCAAAGTATCCGCTTTAACAAAAAAATTTCAGCGAAGTTTTCGCTATATAGTTAAATACGCCAAAAGCATTGCTCTTTCCTTTTTTAAAGAATTTTTTGAAGAAATATACTATAATAAGTGAATAAAATGTCTTTAATAGGTATGTCTTATGAATTCTGAGTAACCGTTTAACCTGCCGGAGGAAAATGCCCGGCTTCGCGACACATCCATTGAGCTATAAGGGGGATCTTTGCATGGAATATAAAATAGAACGTCTGCTGGTCAATTATAAAACATTAGAGGAATTTAAAAAGTTTAAAGAATATGGTTTGCAGGAGCTGTCCATGCTTGGGGATTTGGAGGACAACATCATTGAAAACAACAGTCAATCTCCTTTTTACGGGATCTACTTCGGAGACAAATTGGTAGCACGCATGAGTTTATATGAAAGAAAAGCGAAATTTGACCGTTATTTTGAGCCTAAGCAGGACTATCTAGAGCTATGGAAGCTTGAAGTGCTTCCTGAATACCAGAAAAAAGGCTACGGAAATGCCTTGGTTGAATATGCAAAAAGTTTTGGACTGCCTATTAAAACCAGCCCGCGCGTAAAGTCAGAAAACTTCTGGAACAAAATGAAATTTAAACATGCAGAATATGATATGGAAAGAGACCTGGGAGAAAACCCATTGCTCTGGCATCCAGACAGCGCCGCTGAATGACTGCAGGAAAAATAAAAGAAAGCGTGCTTAGCTGCATGCGCTTTCTTTTATTATCTTAAATGAAATTAATGTGATAATAGAATATTGAAACAGCAGATTGCAGCTTATATTGTATGATCTTACTTGTTGACTCTCTCGAGATTACCGTTTTTGTCCATCTGGAATTTAACTTTCGGAATCTTTTTATCTTCCTCCAGAACAATCAGCTTCCTGGCTCTTTCCATGATAGACAGCAGGGCGTGATAATCATCTTCAACAGACCCCATCTTTTCCTTAAGAAGCCTATTTTCCTCCGCCAAGACTTCAATCTGTCTTCCCAGTTTTTCATTTTCCAAAGTATATTGTTCCTTTTCCTTGCTATGGAGCTTGTAGACTTCTTCTAATCTTGTAAGGTATTTCATTACCTCCCCGAAGGATAGGGAAGTTCCAAATGAAAGGCTTTCTTCAGGGGCAAGGGAAATCGCTGCATCTTCCCCACAAGGGAGTATTTCCGTCTCCTTAGCTATCACTTTATTTTCTTTACGCTGTTTTTTTGCCAGCTCAATGCCTGATTTGTATTGTTTTCTAACAAAGGAATTCCAGCGGAACCCGCAGGCTGCCGCTGTTCTGGATAACTGCACTCCCACTTCTTCAAACGCTTTAAGCTGTGTGCTGCTCTCGCGTATATGTCTCAGCACTACCTCTGCTAACAATAAATCTTCATCCTGGGTCCACGCATCTTGTCTGGCAATTGACATTTCTTCCCCTCCATAGCAGGTTTTTATTTCATACATATGCTCCTGCTAGAAAAGATAGAAGAAAAAGCTAGATGGTTCATGAATTATTTTTTATTAAGAAAGCTCTCTACCGCCATGTGATGTGCATCTGTTTCCCAAAGCACGGCACAATTATTGATTTCCTCCTTCATCCTTTCTTTAATCCCATTCTGCTGCATCCTGCTGACTAGTATTTTTTTATAAGATTTCAGCACATGGAGTTCTCTTTCCAAAATAGGCTTGATCATATCGTCAGCATCTTGAAGGCTGCTGAAGATTTGATCGATATAACCCATTTCATGTCCTTGCTCGCATGAAAAAATCCCGGATGTCATTAATAATTCCATAGCTGCCTGATGAGGAATCTTCTCCAGCAAAAGGGATGCACCGCCCCATCCCGTGGTTATGCCAAGGGTTCCCTGAATAAAACCAAATGAAACCCCCTTTTTTGCATATCTGAAATCACATGCTGCTGCAAGTTCACAGCCGCCTCCAAAAGCATTACCATTTAAAAAGGCTATGGTCGGTTTCGGCAGAACTGCCAGCTTGTAAACAATTTCCCCCATTCTCGCAAGCATGCCCAATGCTTCTGATTCAGTGTGAAGCACACTGAACTCCTTAATGTCTCCTCCTGAACAGAAGGATTTTCCCCCGCTCCCTGTTAATATCACAGCTTTAACCGTATCATCTGCCCGAGCTTCTTCGAGCGCTGATTCAAGGCCTACCATAACCGCTGTATTGACGGCATTTCTCTTTTCTGGCCGATTAATGACTATTTTCATGCAACCGCCTTCATTTTTTTTAATCATGACCGCTTCTTCCATATCCATCCTCCTGACTATTAATTGAACGCAGAAACCGGTATGTAAAAAAGCACAGAGAGCATGTCTCTGTGCTTTGAGCCAATTAAGGCTTTGGTGCATAAAGAAAAGCGGATGCTATCTTTATGCAGCTGTAAAATTAGTTATTTACAACTTCTTTTCCTTTGTAGGTACCGCATTCCTTACATACACGGTGTGAAAGTTTCATTTCACCGCAGTTTGGGCATGCTACCATACCTGGAACTTGAAGCTTGAAGTGTGTACGGCGCTGTCTTTTAACAGTCTTGGACGTTCTTCTAGCAGGTACAGCCATTATTCCCACCTCCTTAAAAATAAGTGAAAAGACTATGAAGACAAAACGAATTCCGTCTTCCTGATTCCATTACGATTCCTTATCGCTGTCAAAAAAGTTGGCAAGCTTCGCTAATCTTGGATCTAGCTTTTGTTTGCTTTCTTCTTCCGAAACAACAGCCCAATCTTTTCCTGACTGGGGAGCTCCTTCTTCTGAAATGACATCATCACAAAAAACCTGCATGGGAATTTCGAGCAATACATTTTCTGTTATTACCGGTATTAGATCTACAACGTCACCCTCCACAACAGTTACTTCTTCACCTTCGAAGGTTTCACCGTGTGCGTTAAACAAAAAGGTTTCAATTGTATCAATATCAATCGGATATTTTACATCTACCAGTGTACGGGAGCAAGGCAATATTAATTCTCCAGAAAGATGCAAATGGAAAGTAACTCTCCCCGAACTGAGGTCAGCTCTTCCTGTTACTTTTATCGGAGAAACTCCGCGAATCTGCGGATCCCTCTCCATGACTCCAGTAACGTCCGCATATTCATCAATCTGAAAATTTTTATCCCGATATTTTTGAAGTTGACTAATTGTCCATTTCAAATGAATCACCTCAAGGCAACAAAGGTAATTATAGCTGTCATTCTACCGTTTGTCAATATTTTTTCTTTACACTATAATGTAGTCATTATAACCATTTTAACTTTAAGCCATTCATGCATTTTGCGGCATTTTCGGCGCAAAATACGCCGGCACTTTATGGCTTAATGCGCCATGGGGGTCCTGCCCTATTTGCTTCGCAGGCTGTTCAGCCGTTTACGTTTTTCTTTGGCTAACTGCTGCGGCTTGCCTGCTGTACAAAAGATGCCGGCCCTTTAATGGCTGAGTCGCCATGCAGCTCCTGCCCTAATTGCTTCGCAGACTGTTCAGCCGCTTACGTTTTTCTCTAGGCCAAGTACTATTTTAGCATGAAGTTGAAAAAATACAAATTAATTCAGGTGAGGTGAAAGTTATGAGGGCTGTTGGTGTAGTTGTAGAGCACAATCCTTTCCATAATGGCCATGCATTTCATATCGCTCAGAGCAGGAAGAAATCAGGCGCTGATATTGTTGCAGCTGTCATGAGCGGGCCGTTTTTGCAGAGGGGGGAACCTTCCTTGGTTTCAAAGTGGGCAAGGGCGGAAATGGCGTTATCAGGAGGTGCCGATCTGGTTATAGAGCTTCCTTTTGCTTTTGCTCCGCATAGTGCTGAAATCTTCGCAAGAGGGTCTATCAGCATATTGGAAGCTTTGAAATGCGAGGCTTTTTGTTTCGGAAGTGAAGAAGGGAAAATAGAGCCATTCCTTCAGGCATATCATTTTTTGAAAGCAAATCAGGTTCTTTTTGATGAATCGCTAAAAAAATTCATAAAAGAGGGAAACAGTTATCCAAAAGCAGCTTCACTCGTATTCAGTACGCTCTCAAAGGGCGGACAGTATCTCGATTTGACGAAGCCGAATAATATCCTCGGTTATGAATATGTCAAAGCTGCCCTTTCAAATGGATTTTCCATAAAGCCTGTTACCATTCAGCGGATTGGAGCGGATTACCATGAAACCGAGCTTATCTCAGGCCATATTGCGAGTGCAACCGGCATAAGGAAGGCTTTGTCGGAAAACGGCCAGGACCTTTCTGGAATTGGGGATTACATTCCCCTCTCAACGAAAGAAATTCTCGGAACGTACATGAAGACTTATCATTCCTTTCATACCTGGGAACATTACTGGCCGCTCCTGAAATATAAAATTGTGTCTTCCACTCCTTCTCAATTGGCAGAAATTTATGAAGTGGAAGAAGGTATAGAGCATAGGATGCAAGATGCAGCATTATCGTCCTCTAACTTCCAGGAATTTATGGTGCGCATGAAAACAAAGCGCTATACATGGACAAGAATTCAAAGGATTCTCATTCATGTGCTTGCAGGAACTCCGAGGCAAAACCGGCTGCAAGATGGGCAAATGCCTCAATATTTACGGCTGCTCGGCATGACAGCCAGGGGAAGGAACTATTTAAGTGAAGTTAAAAAATCCCTGCCTCTTCCTTTAATTTCAAAACTATCGTCATATCATGACAATAATATCCTTGCAGATATAAAAGCCGCCAATATATATGCAATGGGGCTTAAACCACCCTCTCAAAATATCCTTATAAAAAGAGAGTATGAAGCTCCAGTCATTTTGCCGTAAAAAAACACAAAAAAAGCTTAAACATTCTGCAGCACAGATTGTTTAAGCTTTTTAATTTTTCCGGAAAGAAAATAATCAGGATTTTTTCGCCTTTAGTTTCTCCAAATAGTTTAGTGCGTCATTGAAAGAGTCAACTGGCACAATTTTCATTTTTGTTTTGATATCCTTCGCAGCCGCTAAAGCATCCCGGTAATTTGAGTGGAGCCTTCCTTTTTCATTAGGAGCAAAGAAAATCTGTGCACCCGTTTCATCTGCCGCTACAATTTTTTGCTGAATCCCGCCTATCGGACCCACTGACCCGTCCTCTGACATTGTGCCTGTTCCGGCTATTTGATAGCCTTTTGTAAGGTCGCCTTTCGTCAGCTGATTATAAATTTCCAAAGTAAACATCAGCCCTGCTGACGGCCCGCCGATTTGATCGGTATTTATGGAAACAGCTGGAGTGGTTTCAGGTTTTTTATCATCATCCAATGCAATTCCTATTCCGGCCCTTTTTGGATCTTCTTTAAAGGTTTTCAGAGGCAGCACTGCCGTTTTTTCGGAGTTCCCTCTTTCATATACAAGGGTGATTTTGTCGCCTGCTTTCTTTTTCCCTACATAATCCATGAATTCTTTTGATGAATGAAACTTCAGGTCATCAACTTGTACAATTTGATCCCCTGCATGCAATTTGCCATAAGCAGGCATGCCTTTTACTGCCTCAAGCACATATACCCCTAAATACTTAAAGGAAATCGGCTTATGCGCCTTTTCATACGCAACCTTGATTGCGCTATTTTTCGAACCATCCATCATGTGCAGCTGCGTGACATTGTATTCCTCATCCGTTTGGCTTTCGTCACGAATAGCTCTTTCAGGATACAACTCCTGATACTTGCTCATTTTCGCAATAATATACGAATAAATATTGGCTCTTCCCATTCTTACAGTTGTCAGCATGAAGCTTCCTTTTGCTTCATCGCCCCCCTGAACTTTCACTATAGGCTCTAACTCTTTTGCCATTCCAGGTTTAGTTACATAGTAAGGCAGGTAATAAAACGCGGACGCACAAAGAATGATAATCGCAGCCAGGAAAGAGCGAAAAAAAACTTTACGGCTCATTTATAGCAGACTCCTTCCAAGTTTCAATGCATTTCTTAATTTCTTTTACATGTTTTTTTGCTTCTTCTTCTCCAATAGTAATTATTTCAAGAATATTTGTAAATGATTTTGAATTGTATTTTCCGGCATCCGGCCGGATCATGACATCAGATGCAACTTTTCTGTTTTCCGCGAGCTCCCGCTGCATAATATCAAGGCTTTGCATGATAACATCATAAATGGATGATATTTCCGCCTCCTGCTTAAAATGCGACACATCAACACCTATAACAATGTCAGCTCCCATGCTTTTTGCCACCGAAACCGGAACCCGGTCTGCCACCCCTCCGTCAACCAGCAGCCTGTCACCAATTTTTTCCGGAACGAAGATTCCCGGAATTGAAATACTCGCCCTGACAGCTTCAGCAATCGGCCCATTATCAAAAATGACCTTTTCACCTGTCTTAATATCTGTAGCTACAATTGATACTGGTATTTCGGTGTCTTCGAGATTTTTCCCATATGTAAACATCCTGATAAACTCCTTGATCCGCTTGCCGGAAATAAAGCCCATCTTAGGAATTGTAAAATCCAGATAGTACTTCCGCTTAAAAGTCTTCGCAAGCTGATACAGCCTTTCAATATCAGGACCTGCCCCGTAAAATGCTCCTACAAGAGCCCCCATGCTGCTTCCAGCTATCATATGGACAGGTATTCCCTCTTCTTCCAGAATTTTAATGACTCCTGCATGAGCGAAGCCCCTCGCTCCTCCAGAGCCAAGCGCAAGGCCGATTTTGGGCTCTCTCAAGGCCGCTCCCTCCTTTGATTCACGTTCATAACATTCCTTTAAAGTTATGGTCTTAAAATGAATTCTATGTGCATATTGTGTAGGACAGGGCCAAGATTATTTTTGCATCCGTGCAATTTTAAACAATTATAAAAAGCATGGGCCATCCATAAGACAGAACATCCAATTTATGTTTTCATGCATATTCCCTTCTGGAGGAGGCTAAGAAGTTTTGTTTAAGTCAAAGATTAAATCTCTTACATTAGCGGCTTTCATTACAACAATTGCAGGAGCACTCATCACCTTTCCGCAAGAATCCTTTGAAGCTTCCATCAGGGGACTGAATATGTGGTGGGAAATTGTTTTTCCCTCCTTGCTTCCTTTTTTCATTATTTCAGAAATGCTCATTGGTTTTGGCGTAGTTAAATTTATTGGTGTTCTGCTCGAGCCGATGATGAGACCATTATTCAGAGTTCCTGGGATAGGAGGATTCGTATTGGCAATGGGAATGGCTTCAGGCTTTCCCTCTGGCGCCAGATTCACAGCAAGGATGCGCCAGGAAAACCAGATCAGCAGAATAGAGGCAGAAAGATTAGTATCCTTTACTAACTCCTCTAATCCTCTTTTTATATTTGGTGCCGTGTCTGTAGGATTTTTTCATAATTCCAATCTCGGAATCATCCTGGCTATATCCCATTATGCCAGCAATATTTGTGTAGGACTTATTATGCGTTTTTATGGTAAAGAGGATGTGCCAAAAAAAACTGTAAAATATAAATCTATTTCCATTAAACAGGCGTTAAGGCAAATGCATATTACCAGGCTCCAGGAAAAGAGACCGCTTGGCAAACTTCTTGGCGATGCCGTGATTTCATCCATTCATAGCCTGCTTTTAATTGGCGGATTTATCATTTTGTTTTCTGTGATCAACAAATTGCTTTATCATATGAATATCACAGATTTACTGGCAAAAGGAGTGGAATTTTTATTATCTTTTATCGGGTTTCCAGAAACATTGAGCACTCCTTATATTGCAGGTTTGTTTGAAATCACCCTCGGTTCTCAAATGACAAGCGGGGCTGCAAATGCATCGTTAATGCAGCAGGCAGTCATAACAAGCTTTATATTGGCATTCAGCGGCTTCAGTGTACAAGCACAGGTGGCCAGTATTCTTGCTGAGACAGATATCCGGTTTTTCCCATTTTTCGCAGGAAGGATCCTTCAGGGATTTATAGCGGCCTTTATTACTTTTCTTGTCTGGAAACCAGTTTACGAACGCTTCAGCTATATAAGCAAACCTTCCAATGCTCATCCCGTATCCGGAATAGGCGAAGGCGGATTCACCATTTCCATCTACCACACCGTGGTACAGTGGGGGCCGCTTTTTACCATCCTCTGTTTAATTTTGTATATTTTCATATCATCTGCTAAGATGAATCAGCATAAGAAATAGCGCAGGGTGCTAAGGGATATTGGCACAAAAAAAAAGGATGCGGCGGCATCCTATTTTTTTTGTGCAGAATTAAATTTTTCATGAAGGGCATCTTTCACAATGGCCGGCACCAATTCTGAAATGTCCCCCCCATATTTGGCAACTTCTTTTACAATGCTTGAGCTGAGGAAGGAATACTGGTTATTTGTCATTATGAAAAATGTTTCAATCTTTTCATTAAGCAATCTGTTCATTGATGTACCCTGCATTTCGTATTCGAAATCCGAAATGGCTCTCAGTCCCCTGATTATGGCATCTGCCTTTATACTTTTTGCATAATCAACCAGGAGCCCCTGAAATGAATCCACTTTAACATTCGGAATATGCTCCGTTGCTTTTTGGATAAGCGCCAGCCGGTCCTCAATCGAAAAAAGTGAGTTCTTTGCTGAGTTATTCAGTACGACCACATATACTTCTTCAAAAACTTTAGCGCTTCTTTGAATAATATCAAGATGGCCGAATGTAATCGGGTCAAAACTACCTGGACATACTGCAATTTTAGACATTGTTTGAGTCCCCCTGTCCGCCTTCCCCATTTTCAAAGCGGTATATGGATACAGCAATCATTCCATAAATTTCTTTTTTCCATTTTATGAAACCGCTGACTTTTTCCGGCAGCACCACATCGCTGCCGTGCTCACAGACTATAAAACCATCATTACTAAGCAATTTCCCTGTATATATGGACTCCAGCAGATCTACCAGCTTTTGTTTTTTATATGGAGGATCCAGTAAAATGAGCTTAAAGGAAAGCTCTCTTTTCATCAATGCCTTGATGGCCCTCTCTGCATCATTTTTATATACTTCTGCTTTTTCTGTAAAACTGCAGGCTTGCAAATTGGCTTTGACCGTCTGCAGGGCCTTATATTCCCGGTCGATAAATATCGTTTTATCGATTCCCCTGCTTAAAGACTCGATCCCCAGTCCGCCGCTGCCTGCAAATAAATCCAATGATAATCCGCCGTCGAAATACGGGCCAATCATATTAAAAATTGATTCTTTCACTTTATCAGTTGTTGGACGGGTACCAGTACCTGGTACTGCTTTTAATGGTCTTCCTTTACAACTTCCGGAAACGACCCTCATATTCTCACCACATTTTTTGACAAATTTCTACCACTACCTATCCTAACATATTCGAATATGTGAGCCAATACATTTTAAAGCATGAACTGCCAGCCAGTCGATCCTGCATTAGTTTTCACTAACTCTCAATATATAAACTGGCTTTTATGCAGGATGTTTAGTACTGAAGGCTATAATTCACCTGTGAATGCCATTAGCAGCACACCAAGACATCCCTCTGGAAAAATTCTTTGTTTTTGAATAAAAAAGGAATAATCGGCCATAATGTATTGTAACAACATCACTGTTTCAGGTGTTGTTGCCAACCGCGGAGAAGACTTACGTTTCCCCATAAGCTCTTCCTCCGGTTTCTCCTCTCCCTTTGCCTTCTTTCCTTTTATAAAGGATATAGAAGGACCTGCAGTAATTTCTGCAGGTTTTTTTATTGGCTGTTTTCGTAAACTTTGCTGTTATGGAACAAGGGGCTGATTTCCGCTCCAGGATGCCCGCTTTCCGTGTGGTGAGCCTCACAAGCAATGTACAGTGTCTCACTTTTCCCGCTTTTCCTGCAGGAGACTCGCACCTTAAATCCAATCAGCCCTGTTTAACAACGGGATCGCTTCACAGAACAAATTAAAAAACAGCAATCTTTAAGAAAAGAGCCTTTGATCTGCCTAATAAAGGATCTTTGAACCACCATGCCTTCTAATTCGTGCAGGAACATGATAAAGTAAAAGAGATTATGTTTTAATAGGAGAGATGCAGTTGATACAGCGTTTTATTGAGCTTGGAACAGGTTATTCAGATATATACGAACTTATAGAAATAGGCAGGTCAAATCAGAACCGTATCCTGCGCTTGCTTGCTTTGCATACAGAAATGGAAGGCAAACAGGTTATATCCCCGGTTATTGTCCTTCAGCCGGCACAGCCCGGGAATTTCCAGCCTTTATACATATGCAGGGAGGGAATTCCCAGCCCCCGCCTAAAGCCTAATAAGCGGTATGGACTATTTGAGGAATTAGCAAAGGAACTCGGAAAATCCATTATTGAACTGGAAGTTAAGCCATCAAATTTGTATAGTGAAAAAGAGCTATATTTTCAGCATTTAATAGGGATATTACGAATGAATAAATATTTGCCTCCAATGAGCTGAAACCTCTTCAGGCTCCTGCACCCTGTCTTAGAAGGCCATTCAGCTGTAAATTCAGGGAACATGCAAAATAAAAAAGCTGACTCGCTTAAAAGAGTCAGCTTTCTTTAAATACCCATCTTATAATCATATTCCTTCGCTTTATCTGGTTTTGAATTTTCATATTCCAATTTCAAAAAGGGTTTATAGGACAGATCAACTTTTTTTACGAAGGAATAAGACTTCAGCTTTTCTGCTAAGGCTTCTACATCATCCATATTTGTATAAATCACCACATATTTAAGTTTTTTTGATACAAAATGGATATTTCCGAATTTCCTGAGCATCTTTGCTTGTTTTAATGTATGTAAATACACGATAATACCTTGTCTCGCTCCAAACATAATAGACTGACTCCCTTATTCAAGGTTTTCATTAAGTGTAGCACAGCGCAAACTTTTCTTTCAACTAGAAAAGTTTATCACAACGTAAGTTTAGGGAAAAAATGGGTAAGAAAGGATGTTGATTAATGGAACTGGAGCCGATATGGAATTCTTTTATACACTATCTCACTAAGGAAGAAGGCATCCATAAAGTGTGGTATAAGAAGATTGCAGGACTGCCATTTTTATATATCCAATATTCAGAAGATTCACTTTCTCCCGATTCGCTTTCAAACCTGATAAAGCAAGCATCTGCAAGATCCATGCGGGGCAAACGGCTACACAGTGTCACGATCTTTGTACGCAGGGAAACGGGCCTGAGTGTCTTCAGGCACCGGTTTTACGTTCCGCAGCAGAAAATGTTCTGCTGCGGAAATTTATGTGATGATTGCATCTTGTACAGAAATGATGGCTAACAGAATCATCATATTATGGCACAAAAAAAAGCCTGTTTCCAGGCTTTTTCATGCTAGGCAGAGCAGGAACAGCTTCCTCCCGAACCGCAGCCCCCGCCGCAGCTTGACTGTGATTCAAAAAATGGATTTCCTGAAGGAACCTTAATGTTAAACGAAACGGCTTGGCCTATTTTAAGGCTCATTTCATCCAGAATACCCTGCAGCTCTGTTTCAGCTCTTTTAAATTCTGCAATGGTTGGATGAAGATCCATATCACGCTTAGAGTGCCTGATTTCAAGATTCACCCGTTTATATTCAGGATGATATTTCCCGAATCTCTGTACCTCTTCATACAAATCTTTAAGAGAAGAAAATTCCCTTATTTTCCGCTGCGCTTCACTGTCATTACGCATATTATATAAGCTTTGAAAATAATTTTCCCCAAGCTCTGATTGTATAACCATTTGCGCCAATTCATCGGCTCTTTGCAAAATGTCCGCTCTTTCAATAGTAGCAAGCATAAACTAGCTCACCTCCACCACTATCTTAACATTATTGGCAAAGTTATGCCATTCCTTTGATTAAATGCTTGAATGAATATGTACTAAAAATTCCTTAGATAATCCTGTAGGCATGTGTGCCATATCCACTACTTCCATCTTTATTTTATGTTTTCCGGCAGGAATATCTTTAATGATAAAAGCGGCAGTTTTCATATTTCTCACCTTTTTTTCATCAAGATAAACGGCAACTTCAGCCTGTTTTTTTTCTCCCGAAGCACTGAAGGTATAATTTTTCATATAAACTTCTGCGTAAATGCTGCTTCCCTTTAAATAATAGTGAATTTTAAAATCGTCGCTATTAATTTCAGTAATCCCTGCTTGTGCAGCTGCTTGGCTGTTTGGTGAAAATCCGATGGTTTGCAAAAGCGGCGTGGTAATATGGCTGCATGCTGCGTAAATCAGCAGCATGATTATCGAGCATCTGATAGCTTTCATTCTTTCACCCTCCTTTGCACTATTCTCTGCAAAAAAAAGCAAAATACACATCATTTGTGAATATTCACTGCCCTTTCCATAAAGGCTAGCTGTTTCCAGGTGTATTCATCGCCTGGAACATGGACATCATCATGGAGGCAATTTGGACTCCATCTGAAAATTTGGAAATACGATGCGGAATGGATTTTTTAAAGAAATATGTGGCTTCTGTTTCCATGCTTGCAAGCAGCTGCGGGTTCCTCATAAGTTTTCTGTACCAAATCGGCTGCAGACGGAGATAGTTTCTTAAGTCTTCGCTTTTTTCTATTACGCTGTAAATGTCTTGTCTCATATAATCACCCTCTTTCTAATCCTTTCTAAATTGAAACGGATTGGGTCGTGCATTTTCTCTTTTTGGTTCTTCTGATTTACTTTGTTCTCCTCCCTGAAAAGAAGAAATGACCCCCTGGATTGCACCAAGAGCCTGATTTGCATTTGAAATATATTTTTGGATCTGAGTTATATCCATACCTTTAAAAACATTAAGCAAGTTTCCAATCAAATCAGATTTCTCGTCGTTTGATGCTTCTTCTTTAACAGTGTTTCCTTCTTGATATTTTTCCCACTGCTTGTTTCCTTCACCTAATAAATACCATTCCTCAAACAAAGCCTGCCAGGTATACTTGCCCTGTCTTACTTCCGTTCTTAGCTTCGGATGATTTTGGACAAATTGCCTGAACTGTTCTACGGATGGACGGCGTTTATTGGCCATTCTTTTCACCTCGCTTTAAGACATTTGCCTACCTACAGAGTATGCAAAAATGTAAAAACTGTGCATCCGCTGTACAAGCAGGCATGCAAATAAATATAATAATGAATAAGATATGGAGGGGTTTTCATGGAAGATCAATTATCAGTGCAGTTTCAGGAACTCGCAAAAACAGCAAACGAGGAAGAACTAAGAGTTCTGTCTTTTTTATTGAAGGGACTAAAAGAAAGAAAAACACAAAATGGAACATACATCTCAAAGCTCCTGCAATTAAGCAGCGAGCTGGGTGAAAACAGCTTGACCATGTCCATGCCCATCTCAAGCCTAGTGCATAATAACCTTGGCATTGTACACGGGGGAGTGATTGCCACTTTAACAGACACAGCAATGGGCACCCTCGTAAACACTGTGCTTCCGGAAGGAAAATCTGCGGTAACAGCAGAGATACAGATTCACTACCTCCATCCGGCAAATGGAAATAAGCTGACATGCAAAGCTGTCTTCATTCACAAAGGAACCAAAACCATGGTGCTAGAAGGAAAGGTATACCTGGAAAATGGCACATTATGCGCTCATTCCACAGCCACTTTTTACATGATAGCTGCAGAACCAGTTTAAAAGAACATAACGCTTGCGGCATAGCACCTCTTTTTAGCAGACTGCTGCAAGCGTAATGCAAAAGATAACACATCTTCCTGAACCAGTGCAGTCAGTCATCATTCACCACACGGAATGTTTTTTGAATTTACCTGGATATGATGTGTGTTAACCATTTGCTTATATGGCTCCTCATGCCGGCTTTGCTTCCAAAGATAAAAAAAGAAGCCCCACGATCCTGCCGGGACTTCCTTAATCACTATTTTGCAATGAAATTCTGGGTATAATAGTTATGATAAACTCCAACGCCAATATCTGTGAACTCGCCGCTCAGGAGGGCTTCACGGTGCCCCTTGCTGTTCAGCCAGCCCTCCATCGCTTCAATCGCATCTATATAATGGGCAGCGATGTTTTCACCAGCAGCCCGATAAGTAACATCACCCTTTTGCAGTCTTTCTGTTAAATCTCCCTTTGTCGGAGAAGTATGCGAAAAATAATCGCCTATCGACATATCATTGCTGTGAAGAAAAGCAACCTCTGCAATTTGTTCATCCCATTTGAGCTCTGAAAGCTTAAAACGGTCCCTCATGACATTGGTAATATCAAAAATCTGTTTTTTATTGCCCAGTTCGACTTTTTTCCATTCTTCATCAGTCAGTTCCTTATTTTTCAGGAGTGTACCGTGATAAGTCATTTCATAAGGGCTGATTTTAAGCAAAGCATCTTCATTTAAAAAACGGATGCTCGATACCGTACCGGTAAACTTATCAAGATAAAGCTGGGCATAAACGTTTCCCATTTTAACAAGTGGGCGCATATTCATATCTTCCTCCGATAGTTCAAATCGGTATGAACTGCCTTTTTCATTAATATTAACCGAGGTCTCGAAAAAAAGGCTTGAATATAATTCATCTATCGGCTGTCCGATTTTAAATGGCATCACGTTAACCCTGCTGCCAAGCCCATATGCAGATATGACCTTCCCATTCTCCACCGCCAGCTGAAAATAATGCTTTCTTTCCTTATTATAAATCCACCACTCATAACCAAACGCAGAAAGATCAACCCTCGCAGGCTTGCCATATGTTTTCAGTGCACGGGATGCAGGTTTGCCAATAATAGAGGCAATTCCCTCACGAGGCTGCTTTAAACTCCCGCTTTCTTCATGTTTATTTTTTTCCTTGATGGTTTGACTGTCTTCTTTAGGATTTACATCATTTTTTCCGTATAGAACGGGGTTTTTCCCGCTGTCATTTCCAATATTGAGATATATGCCTATCAAAAAAAACAAAATCACTAAAATGAAAATTTTTGCAAGTGTACGCAGAGGATTCCTCCCCCTCTCTTTCTCTTAATGGAATCAGGGTTGCAAACTTAGAGGATATTAGAAGCACCGCAATAGAATGCGTATTAGTTTTCCTTAAAAAAGCTTGGTGCAGAATTTTTAAAAACGCATTCAAAATAAAAAGCGTATTTTCTTGCTGAATGGCTCTAGAAAGTAAAGAAATTCCGAAACAGTCTAGAATCAGCACCAATTGCCTGACACTAAAGGTTTTTTTTATTATAGCATTGTTTTTTTATGAATAATATAAATCATACTTATAAAACATCGTGCTGAATATTAAGAATTCATGAAGGAAATCCTGCCGTTTTTTCGATTACATCCATAACAATGGATGAACTAATTGCAACTTAGTTAATTTCATACTATTATAAAAATATAGAACAATCTGTAACCGCAAACATTTTTGGGAATTTTATATATTTTATTCATATAGTATTCCATAATTTGTTTTGTCATTCTATCGATTCAATTTCATATTTTAGACTTCTGCCGCAGGGATATTTCCAGGACAATGATTCCCCCGGCTTCAGAGCACCAGCCCCCGGCAAATCATATATCAGTATGAAATTGATAATTTTCAACTTATTAGGAGGGTAATTGAAGTGAAATTTGAAAGCTATGGTTTTAATCAATTAACAGCAGAGTTAAATAGGCTAGATGATGTAATGAACAGCCACGGTTTAGTGAGAGCTGAGCAATGGGATTATGAAAGAGTAAATTATGACCGGAAATTCGAATTACAGGAAGGCGTTTTTTACCTTCGTGTCCAGGGCTACTCTGTTGAAGGAGACGTAGGCTCCCATAAAGCTGTTATTAAACTATTGGTTCCTTTGTTAGGCAAGCACTATTACCCTCATGGCCTTGAGTATGGAGAAGGAGAGCACTTTCCCGCTTCACTTATTAAGCAATGTGAAAAAACCCTTGCTGCAGTCAAGGCTGAACTGGATGAGTTTAACGGACTATAATATAATAGCACTGCCGAAAACAAGGAGAATATCCATGGTTTTGGCATAAGAAAGCAAAAAAAACCCTGGTCAGCAAGACCAGGATTTTTTTGTTTTGTTTACATATTGCCCAAAATGGCTTTTATGACAGATGTTGTATCTCCGCCTTTATAAAACACATACAAAAGCAGATAAACAGCTACTCCAGTAATAGCGGTAAAAAACCAGATGATGCTGGTAACCGGGCCAATTTTCCTGTGTTTAGCAAATTTTTTATTATACGCAAGTGCCAGGGTCACAATCCCAAAAACTCCTCCAGTGGTTGCGAGGGTAATATGGAAGATTAAAAAAATTGTATAATATACTTTAATTTTATCCGGACCGCCAAAGGCAGTATTTCCAATGAAAACTGTGCGGGTCGCATAAATCAAAAAGAAAATCAGCGCGAATACAGCACCAGTGACCATGGCCTTTTTATGCGCTTCAATGTTGCGCTGCTTAATCAGGTACCAGCCGATTGCAATCATGATTGCACTTAATACGATAAAAGCGGTGCTGATTGTAGGGAGAATTGGTAAAGACATAGGATAGTTAAACGCCCTCTCTATTTATATTCATCTCATTCATTTTATAAAACGTTTTGTTAAAATACAATATAATACTCCCCCTTTCGTAACAGAACGCTCACTTTTCCGCAAAAAATATGGCATCCCGCATCAAGCAGAATGCCATATTTTCATTTCACAAAATCAAAATCTAAAGCGGGATCAATTTTTTTTGATTCTCCATTTTCCTGCCGGTACCAGGAAAAGAAGATATACCCTAACAAGATGCCATACACAATTTCCTGAATAATTTTCATTAGGACCCCTCCGAGCTGCTGATCCTCAAGCAAAGGAAGTCCATTGAAAAGCTCCGGCCCGCTTAACTGGATTCCTGATAAAGCAGAAGATGGAACACAGAGCGCCATGGCACTCGACCATGCTTGCGGATTGGAAAATGTATGGTAAATCGGGTGATCCGCAAAAATAATAAGCGCACAAGCCGGTGTCAGCAAAATGGCGCTGCCGAAAATATATCCGACTTTCTTTAGCCCTGAAAGACTTTCTCTTTCCGGCAGTGTATTCAATAATGGAAACCACATGAATATGGCGGCAATAAACAGGACTATAGTATACGTACTGTGCAGCCACATGTTCACCTTGATAAAGTCAAATATCAAAGGGATGTGATAGAAAGAAAAAAGCCCGTTAAAAACAATCAGAGCAATCAAAGGAACCGTAAAGAAATTAAAAATAGTATCCAAGCCCTTCATGGAAAACAGCCATCTAAAAAGCCAGCCGGGAATGCTAATAATAAATAATGGAGCAATCACGAGATAAAGGATAGCCATCTGTGACATATGGACACTGAACATAATATGCCCAAGCAGGTCAACCGGCGACCCTTTTATTATATACAGCAGCAGCATCGTTACAGAAAAGATCAAATTTTGTCCTGCAGGCACTGGTGCGTTTCCCGCGAATACATATCTATACTTCGTGACCAATAACAAGTAACCAACAGTTAAGATGATCAAAGATGCAAAAAAGTATGGACTCCACAAGGCCTGAAAACCAAATATATCAATTGACATACAATCACCCCTTTAACACATTTGCTGCCAGTCCCTTTTACCCGTTTTGTCAGGTGCTGTTTTCGGTGATATATATAGAAAAACCGGCTCAATTTCAGCCGATTTTCCTTATAAAATCAAATCCAGACAATAGTCAGGAACGTTAGTATGGCAATGGACCCCACCGCTAACCCTGCATATATAAATATGGTTATCGTTTCGTGGCCCTTATGCTTCATATGCATGAAATAATACAATTGAAATATTACCTGTACAACAGCCAGAAGCAAAATAAATGGCTTAGTGAACCAATGTGAAAAACCGTCATACTTCACTGCAAAAAAAGCGATTAGAGTAAGGAAAATCATGAGCGTAAAAGTAATAAGCTGATGCTTCATTTCCTCAGCATTTTTTTTGCGGCGATACGTTAAATTCACATTAGGGTTAGCTGAATTTGATTGATCATTCGCCATCAGTTTATCCCACCATTCCCATTAGATATACAACTGTAAAGATAAATACCCATACTACATCAATAAAATGCCAATACAGGCTTGCAATATAAAATTTAGGCGCATTATATAAATTGAGTCCTCTTTTTGCATTTCTCAGCATTAAGGATAAAAACCACATTAGACCAAAGGCAACGTGGCCTCCATGAAATCCTACAAGCGTATAGAAGGCAGATCCAAATGCACTGCTTGTAAACGTATGATGGAATTCATGAACATAGTGATTAAATTCATACACTTCCAGTCCGAGGAATCCAAAGCCGAGCAAAACTGTTACCACAAGCCAGGATTGCATTTTACTGAAATCCCGGTTCTTCATATGAAAAATTGCATAAACGCTAGTCAAAGAGCTTGTAAGCAAAAGCATTGTGGCAACAAATGTTAAAGGCAATTCAAATAAATCTTTTGCAAGGGCAGCACCATCATTCGGAACTTTGTCCTTCAAAGCAAGATAAGTGGCAAATAAAGAAGCAAATAATACAGTCTCGCCGCCTAGAAACAGCCAAAACCCCAAAAACTTATTTTTTCCTTCAAGAGTGGCTTTTTCTGGAGCAGCTGGCCAGGTTATGTCAGTGAATTTTTCATCTGCATGCATTACGCCTTTACCCCCTTATCTTCATCCTCTAGCAAATCCTCTTTATGAATATGGAAACCATGGTCATCGATCACTGATCGGAGAAGCATGGATCCAAATGTAATCGCAAGGCCAAGGATGATTACAGGTATTGCCCAAGTTGCTTTATCAGCATGATACATCGCACCGAAAGCTGCAACAAACAGACCAAGTGAAGTGGTCACAGGCAGAATGGATGAGTTAGGCATATGGATATCACCCAGCGGCTCTGCAGGTGTATAAGTATTCTTCCCTTCCATTTTTTCAATCCAAAAGGCATCTAGTCCGCGGACAAGCGGCGTTTGTTTGAAATTATAAAATGGCGGCGGTGAAGGAATGGACCATTCAAGCGTGCGCCCATCTCCCCAAGGGTCATTTCCTACTTTTTCATTTTTAACAGACGTCATAACAATATTGACAAGCATTACCAGTACTCCGATTGCCATTAAAAATGCTCCCACTGTACTTATCATATTGGCCGTCTCGAAACCTTGGCCAGGCAGATAGGTAAACACACGGCGAGGCATCCCCATGAGTCCTAAAAAATGCTGAACAAAGAATGTTAAGTGGAAACCTATCAGGAAAAACCAGAACGAAATTTTCCCGAGAGCTTCGTTTAAAATTGTTCCGAACATTTTTGGCCAGTAAAAGGTTATTCCCGCAAGCAAGCCTAAAACTACTCCGCCTACAATTACATAATGGAAATGTGCTACAACAAAATAACTGTCATGATACTGATAATCTGCTGGAGCAGCGGCAAGCATGATGCCTGTTACTCCTCCCATTGTAAAAGTAGGAATAAATGAGACAGCGTAAAGCATTGGCGTTGTGAACTTTACACTGCCGCCCCACATGGTAAAGATCCAGTTGAAGATCTTGATGCCTGTAGGGACAGCAATAGCCATTGTTGCAACCGCAAATATGGCATTCGCAATCGGGCCCAGTCCTACCGTAAACATATGGTGAGCCCATACCATGAAACCAAGGAAACCAATTAAAACGGTAGCGAATACCATTGAAGAATATCCGAATAATCTTTTCCTTGAGAATGTTGCGAATATTTCAGAGAAAATACCAAACGCAGGCAGAATGAGAATATATACTTCAGGATGGCCGAATATCCAGAAAAGATGCTCCCAGATTATCGTATTCCCTCCAGCTGCTACTTCAAAGAAATTAGCCCCGAACATCCGGTCGAACATCATTAGCGTTAACCCTACTGTCAAAGGAGGGAAAGCAAAAAGAATTAATGCCGAAACCACGAATGTCGACCAGGTCAAAAGCGGCATCCGCATATAAGTCATGCCTGGTGCACGCATGTTAATGATGGTAACGAGAAAATTGACTCCCGCTATTAATGTTCCAAATCCCGAAATCTGCAGTCCGAGTATATAAAAATCAACTCCATGTCCAGGAGAGTTCATGGCGAGGGATGCATATGACGTCCATCCTGCATCCGGCGCTTTTCCAAAAAACCAGGATAGGTTCAGGAAAACGCCTCCAAAGAAGAATAGCCAAAATCCAAGCGAATTCACATATGGAAATGCGACATCCCTCGCACCTATCTGCAGAGGAACAACTGCATTCATCATCGCAAAAATCAGCGGCATGGCCGCAAGGAAAATCATTGTTGTGCCGTGCATCGTTATAATTTCATTATATAAGCCTGCACTTACGAAGTCATTATTCGGCACTGCAAGCTGAATTCTTATAAACATTGCTTCCAGTCCGCCGACTACAAAGAACAGTCCGCCTGTAATAAGGTATAATATGGCGATTTTCTTATGGTCAACTGTTGTAAGGAAATCCCAAATCGTTGCGCCAAATCCTTTTTTCTTAGCGTGCGTACTCACAATCCAACCCCCTATTCAATCAATATTCCCCTATTGTTCTTCCACTTTCAGACCCATTAAGTATGCAGAGAGTGCATCCAGCTGCTGATCTGTAAGCTTTCCGTATTTTCCGGTCATTTTATTGCCCGGTTTATACTCTTCAGGATTTTGAAGCCATTTTTTCAGATTTTCTTCATTATGCTTTAAAACACCAGCAATCCGTTCCCGCTCCCCAAAGTTAGCTAAGTTTGGCGCCTGGCGTGCTTTTTCAGGCCTTGCATCTGTAGGGGTAACCGCATGGCATCCAATACAGGATTTGTTAAACACTGCTTCGCCCTCTTTTGAAAGATTTCCAGCAGCAGCCGGTTTTTTAACCGCTTTCATATCTGCTGCCCACTGATTAAAATCTGCCTTGGATTTAGTTTTCACCTTAAAATCCATAAGTGCATGGGATGGACCGCACAGTTCAGCACACTTACCATAGAACATGTTGCCGACGTCCTCTGATTTCTTCGGATCAAACTCCAGCCAGAATTTATTTACTCCATCAACATTGGTATCCATTTTACCTCCTACTGCAGGAATCCAAAATGAATGCTTCACATCGGAAGCCTTTAAATTGAAGTAAACCTTTTGGCCAGTCGGGACTACGAGTTCCTGACTGGTGACAATCCCTAAATCAGGATATTCAAATTCCCACCAGTATAAGTTGGCCCTTACATTTACTACAAGGGCATCCTTCGTCTTCCCTGCTTTATCTTTCTTTTCCATGGCTTTTGTATCCGCAAAGTCAAACGTGCTTATAACAGTAGGAACAGCCAGGACGATTAAAAGGATAATAGGAATAACAGTCCAAATGATTTCAAGTTTGTGATTCCCTTCAACCTGCCTGGGAATTGATTCATCCCCTTTTCTGCGGCGGAAGCGCACCATTACAACAGCGAAAAGCACAATAACAGCAACGATTACCAGTACCATGATCATCGTGCTGAGGATCATCAGGTCATACTGTTTTTTCGCTACTTCTCCAGCTGGCGTTAATGCAGACAGGTAAGGCTTTCCGCACCCGGATAGAATTAGCGCCAAAATTGCAAAAATTGAAAACAGACGCCATTTTTGCAGCTTTTTTTTCATAGCTTATGAAACCCCTCTTTCGTCAAAATTTCACATATTCTAAAGATGTGAATGGTTAATAAAATTCTCTCTATATAAATTCTGCAAATCAGAAAGAATCCCCAAAAAAAGGATAGGAATCAAGCTTTATTATGTATGCCGGTACAAAAGATGATGTTCTGTTATGTATTAAACTATCCGGCAATTCAAGAAGCTGCCGGATAGTCATTTAATTATATTACGGTGACGATAACCATAGCAACATACAAAATGGTCATGTAATTCAAGGAGTAGACAAACATTAGCCTGGCCCATTTTAAATCGTCTTTCATTTTATAGCCGTAAAGGCCAAGTGCAAGCCATCCGGCCGTCAGTACTGAAGCCAGAATTACAAGCGGAAGGCCCAGTGAGGTAAGAAAGAATGGAACGGCAACAAGGCATGCAACCCACAAGACAATAGACCGTTTCGTTGCTTTGAATCCTTTTATGACTGGAAGCATTGGAATGCCTGCCGCCCGGTATTCTTCCACACGTTTCATTGCCAAGGCATAAAAGTGGGGAGGCTGCCATAGAAACATAATCATAAATAGCACCCAAGCCATTGTATCAAGACCCGGATCGACAGCTGCCCATCCGATAAGCGGAGGAACGGCACCGGAGATGCTGCCTACAATCGTATTTGAGACAAAACGCCGTTTAGAAATCATTGTATATAGCACTACATATGAAAAAACACCGATAAAGCCGATGAATGCAGCAGTCATATTTGTTAAGCCAAGCAAAAACAGCCCTAGTGCGATTAGAATGAGACTAAGTGTCAATACCTTGGCAGGACTGACTTTTCCAGTTACAGTAGGTCTGTTTTTGGTTCTTTCCATCAAATGATCGATATCGCGGTCATAAAAATTATTTAAGCTGCATGATCCCGCAATGATTAGTGCTGAACCAGCCAGGACGAAGAAAACAGTGTCAAGATTAGTTAAAAAATGCATGCCTGAAAAATGAAGAGCCAGCCATAAGCCCGTAAAAGTCGTAATCATATTGGAATTTACTATTCCAACTTTGATAAGCGCCGTAAAGTCTTTCCAGGCAGTTGTTTCTGGAATAAGGGATGCTTCGCCGTTTTTTATGTCGGCTTCTGTCAGTGCCCTGTTAGACATATATGTTCCTCCTTTGAATATTTCAGCAAACACAAAAAACGTCTTCTGCTTATTATTTCATATTTTTTTTTTGCATTTGCAATCAAGGAAGTGTCAACAAAGAATCAGCTTCATTCCTATATCACTGTCAACGAAATCCTAATATAATATATTTTATTTCTATATCATTATATTACCACGAATAAAAGTTTAAGTATCCTTCTTGAGTCTATTAAATCATACTTTAATCCAATTTTGTGGATTTTTTTTGTATAATTTTTGACCAAATTGTGACTCAATCTCTATAATTTCAAGAATCTCCTGCTATTAAAAACCCTGAATGCCAAACGGGCCGGGTGCTGTAATCCCTTTCCCGTAAATATTCCTCCTTCTTAACACGGCATCGTCCCGCAGGCACTATTCACACATGGAATTTTAATTACTTTGCTATATATACTATCCCTTTCTCCCCTATTAGTTTTATCAGCTGCACAGTGCATTTTCAAACATCCAGCTTGTAAGAGCGTTTACATTTTTTATTTACAATTCTTCAAAAAAGAGGTAAGTTGAATAATATCAAAAAAGTTTAATTATTGAGTTTTTTTGAAATAATTCTTTTCTTTTATGCTATGATTAACCAATAAAGGCCAATATGAACAGCAAGCGATTCAACGAATGCTTATCGTGCTTATAGCGAACTTAGAATTAAAGAGGTGAGACTGGGTGTATCGGGCATTAAAGTGGTTTGCGGTATTAACGACAATAGGAATGCTTTTAATATTGCTGGGCGGCGCTCTTGTAACTAAAACTGACTCAGGAATGGGCTGCGGACGTTCCTGGCCTCTATGTGAAGGAAGGTTTGTCCCTTCGGATATTACTCCTGCTCTCTTGATTGAACTGGCACACCGCCTCATTTCCGGTTCAGTGGGATTCATGGTTTTAATACTTTCGGTCTGGTCCTGGAAAAGCATTGGCCATATCAGGGAAACAAAGCTTCTGTCACTTATGTCTTTCATTTTTTTGGCAGTACAGGCACTGATTGGTGCAGGAGCTGTGCTTTGGGGTCAATCCAGTTTTATTATGGCCCTTCATTTTGGGATTTCCTTAATATCCTTTGCCTCAGTGCTCCTGCTGACTCTTCTTATTTTTGAGGTGGACAAAAAATTCGATGCAAAAAAACTGATCGTCGATAAAACGATGAAATTCCATATATACGGACTGATGATTTATACATATATTGTGGTCTATACAGGGGCACTTGTCAGGCACACGAAATCCAGCCTGGTATGTAAAGACTGGCCTTTGTGCGTAAACAGCAGCCCCTCTCTCCCAGGCAATCTTTACGAATGGGTGCAGATGGGGCATAGGGGTGCTGCCGGATTAATTTTTATCTGGGCTGGGATTGCTACCTACACTGCCATAAGCAGATACAGACATCAAAAAGTAATTTATTGGGGATGGATAACCGCTTTTTCCTTAATTACTTTCCAGGCACTTGCAGGCATTCTGATTATCGTTACGAGGCTAAACCTAATCGTTTCCCTTGCACATGTAGTATTCATTTCCTGCTTCTTTGGCGTATTGAGTTATTTGCTGCTTTTAACAAGCCGGAGCAAGAAAAACAGTTTTTCTGCCCAGGCACAGATCGCCTCCAAAAATAAGGTTGTTAATCTCCAGCCTTCGCAAAAGGGTAATATTATATAGCGAAGCAGGTCCCGCTCATGGCGGTACATCATTCGGGCCAGAAACAGAAAAAAGGCATCTCTATGAGATAGCCTTTTTTCTGTTTCTTTAAAACGGGATGCTTTAAAGTCTGCACTCTTTCTGATTATTTACTTCTCGATTTCAATGAGCAAATCTCCAGTGCTGATACCTTCGCCGTCTTTAACATGTATTTCTTTAATGGTTCCTGAATAAGGAGCCTGTACAGTAGTTTCCATTTTCATGGCTTCAGTTATAATCAAATGGTCGCCTTGTTTCACCTTTTCTCCCTTTTCAGCAACGACACGCAATACTGTTCCTGGCATTGTTGCTCCAATGTGAGATGGATCCTTGGGATTTGCTTTCATTTTGCTTTGGACAGATGATTTAATGCTCTCATCCTTAATGACAACCTCGCGGGACTGGCCGTTCAGTTCGAAATAAATGGCCCTGGTTCCATCGGCCTCTGCCTGGCCGATAGATACTAGTTTCACAATCAGTGTCTTTCCAGTTTCTATTTCAACCTCAATTTCTTCTCCAAGCCTCATTCCATATAAAAAGGTAGGAGTGTCCAGGTTTGAAACATCCCCAAACTGTTCAATCGTTTTCACATAATCAAGAAAAACCTTTGGATATAGGGCATATGCCAGCGCATCAAAGCTTGTGACAGGCCTGTTGATTTCCCTGTATAGCTCTTCTTTAAGACTATCGAAATCGACATCTTCAAGAAGCTCTCCCGGCCTTACCGTAATTGGCTTCCTGTCTTTCAATATGGCCTGCTGCAGTTCTTTTGGAAAGCCTCCGCTTGGCTGGCCAAGATAACCTTCGAACAATTCAATAACTGAATCCGGAAAATCAATTGATTTTCCTTTTGCTATAACAGCTTCCTCATCCAAATCGTTTTGCACCATGAAAAGTGCCATGTCTCCTACCACTTTTGAAGAAGGTGTAACTTTTACAATATCGCCAAACATGGCATTGACTCTTTGATACATCTCTTTTACTTCATTCCAGCGTTCACCCAAACCGACTGCTTTTGCCTGCTGCTGCAAGTTGCTGTACTGGCCACCAGGCATTTCATGCTTGTAGATTTCTGTATGGGGCGCCACCATGCCGCTTTCAAAATCCTTGTAATACTCCCTGACACCTGCCCAGTACCCTGATAATTCCTCAAGTGAATCAATATCAAGCTTAGGCTGCCTTTTTGTGCCTTCAAGGGCATAATACAAAGTCTGGGAACTTGGCTGTGAAGTCAGCCCTGCCATGGAGCCGATAGCTGTATCGACAATATCCACACCTGCTTCTATTGCCTTTGCATACATGTAAATCCCGTTTCCGCTCGTATCATGTGTATGCAAATGGATGGGGATATCAATAGTATCCTTTAACTCAGAGATCAGGCGATAAGCAGCCTCAGGCTTTAGCAGCCCTGCCATATCTTTTATACCAAGGATATGTGCTCCCTGATTTTCCAGTTCTTTTGCCAAGTTTTTATAATAATCAATATCATACTTTCTTCTCGATGGATCGTTTATATCACCTGTATAGCAAATCGCGGCTTCAGCTACTTTTCCGGAACTGCGGACTGAATCAATCGCAACTTCCATTCCTTTAACGAAATTAAGGCTGTCGAAAATCCGGAATACGTCAATTCCAGCAGAAGCAGATTTATCGACAAACTCTTTAATTACGTTGTCTGGATAATTTTTATATCCGACAGCATTGGATGCACGCAGCAGCATTTGAAATAAAACATTCGGCGCCTTTTCGCGCATCCGGAGCAGCCTGTCCCAAGGATCTTCCTTAAGGAAACGGTATGCGACATCAAATGTTGCCCCTCCCCACATTTCCAGGGAGAATAAATGAGGCAAAAGCTTGGCAGTAGGTTCCGCTATTTGAAGCAGATCCCTTGTTCTGACCCTTGTTGCAAGCAAAGACTGATGGGCATCGCGGAATGTAGTATCGGTGATGAGGACTTCATTCTGCCCTTTGATCCAATTCGCAAGACCTTCTGGACCCATAGCTTCAAGAATCTGTTTGGTTCCGCTTTGAATATCCTTGCTTGTTTTCAGCCTGCTGATATCCACTTTGTCAAAAACCGGTTTTTTCTTTTTTTCAATTCCCGGAAATCCATTTACTGTAACGTTCCCTATATAACTGAGCATTTTCGTGCCCCGGTCTTTTCTTTTAGGAAAAACAAACAGCTCAGGAGTGTCATCAATAAAGGAAGTATCGTATTCTCCCTTTTTGAATTTCTCATGTTTAATAACGTTCTCTAAAAATGGAATGTTCGTTTTGATGCCTCGTATCCTGAATTCCTTTAAGTTCCTGACCATCTTGGCGGCCGCTTTTTCAAAGGTCATGCCGTGTGTTGACAGCTTTACAAGCAATGAATCATAAAAAGGTGTTATAACCGCTCCCTGAAAGGCGTTACCGGCATCCAGGCGCACCCCAAAACCTCCGCCTGACCTGTAGGCCATGATTTTTCCGGTATCAGGCATAAAGTTATTTAAGGGATCTTCCGTTGTGACACGGGACTGAATGGCAAAGCCATGTGTTTGTATATCTTCCTGTGCAGGAATGGCCGTTGTCGAGTCGTGAAGCTCAAATCCTTCTGCTATTAAAATCTGTGACTGAACAATGTCAATGCCTGTTACCATTTCAGTAATGGTATGTTCAACCTGAACCCTTGGATTGACTTCAATAAAATAAAATTCATCATTTGCCACAAGGAATTCGACTGTACCTGCATTGATGTAATTTACATTTTTCATTAAATTTACAGCCGCTTCACAAATACGTGTCCGCAATTCCGCAGAAATCGATACAGACGGAGCTACCTCCACAACCTTTTGATGCCGTCTCTGAACAGAACAATCCCGCTCATGCAGATGTACGATATTTCCATGTTTGTCACCCAGAATCTGAACCTCTATATGCTTTGGATGCTGAATGAATTTTTCGGCATACACTTCATCATTGCCGAAAGCGGCCTTCGCTTCTGACTTTGCACGCTCATATGCCTCCTGCAGCTCTCCGGCATTATTGACGATCCTCATGCCGCGGCCGCCGCCGCCCAATGATGCTTTAATAATAATAGGAAAACCATTTTTTTCACCAAATTCTGCGACATCTCCCAAACTTCCAATGGGCCCGTCACTTCCGGGAATAACCGGGATTTCAGCCTGTACAGCCTGGTACCTTGCTTTTACCTTATCGCCGAACATATCCAAATGCCTTGTTTCAGGGCCTATGAATATAATCCCTTCTTCTTCGCAGCGTCTTGCAAAATCAATATTCTCCGATAGGAATCCGTATCCAGGGTGAATGGCATCTACACCGCTTCTTTTTGCAATTTCAATAATGCCTTCAATATCTAAATAAGCATCGATTGGCTTCTTTCCTTCGCCGACTATATACGCTTCATCAGCTTTATAACGGTGATAAGAGCCAGAGTCCTCTTTGGAATAGATGGCAACTGTCCGAATATTCAGCTCGGTACATGCCCTGAAAATCCTGATTGCGATTTCTCCCCGGTTTGCAGCAAGGATTTTTGTAATACGACTTTTTTTCATAATAGCACCTACTTTTATGTATTTTAGCTGAATTGCTTATTTCATATTTGCCATGGGGGACACCTCAGAAAGATTCTTACAAAAATCTGATACCGGCACCCTTCAAATATTGCAATATGAAATGGACATGAATATATTGAAAAAAAGAACGGAGAACAATCTCGGTCTTTTACTTCACAATTTTAATGGAAATAGCCCTATACGTTTCGATAAATAAACATGGCAGATTCCAAAGAAATTCCCTGTTAAGATAATCCAATTATTTAAATATAATATTTATAGGGAATAAACAGAAAATAATGAATATGATTATGTATCCTTTAAAAATAATACTTAAACAATAATACGAAAATATTCTGAATTCAATAAAAAAATCATTTACAGCAACTTTTTTATCATTATATATAAAAAAACCATTTACTGAAATAAAAATATTTGTTTACAGCATAAAACGGGTAATAAAAAAACTCAAAGAATCTGTTCGATTACTTTGAGTTTATTATCCTGCAGGTTTATTTTCGCAAGGAAGCCTCATGTAAAGCTGATAATTCTCTTTCGAGTTCTTCTAATAAAGCTTTTCCCTCTGAACCATCCACAAGTCCCAGACGGACAGCAAAATCTATTTCACGGGACAAGCCGAACATTTGAGTATCGAGAACCTCTTCATAAAGAGGGCATTGAGGCATAGTAAGATTGTCCATTTGTACTTTAATTAGCTTCAGAATCTTGTCAGCATCTGCTTTTAACAAAGCATAGGCTTTTTCTTGATGATTAACAAGCATTTCAGATGCCATAATAAATCCCCCCGCTCAAAAAGCGATTAAATCTTATCTATAAATTTTACCCTTACTTTCATGAAAAAGCAAGGAACTTATAAGTTTACAAGGGCTCCGTTTTACTGCAGGAGTCACTCAGGATTCCTGCCTCTTATTTGCCTGAAAGTAACTCAGCGTCACACCAAAAGGGAACTGCAGGGATTTTCGATTTCAAACTGATGCACGTTTTTCATTTCTTCAATTGTGACAATTTCATGATTTTTGCTTATACTTATACTTGAAACAGCCAAGAAAGGAATTGATTGAAATGGAATCCATCGTTTTTATTAACGGGAAAGTAAAATATCAGATTACCCTTGATCCCGGCGTCTGGATCTTTGATGACCGAAAGATTGAGATAGATACATATTTTTCAGAGGAAAAAACAGAGCGCAGCGGCGATGAAGAATATACTGCATCTGCTGCAAGGCATTGGCAAAAGGAAATACAGGAAGGGGCCACTCTCCCCCCTACTTTAAAAACAGAAAGAAAATTTGAGAAACAAAGACTTTTATCAGGCACATTTATAATTCCCTTTCAGCCATTCCTAAAAAATGCCGAACCTGATGAAAACGCTTCCGGAGTTACCGTAACAGCAGGCGGTAAAGAACATCATTTCACCATGCAAGAAGCCAGTAATTTCCTGCTTGGTTTCTCCGTGGACGGCAAACCCATCAAAGATGGCGGGCCTTTATATATTTACTTCGGCAATGGCACCAACCGGGATCAGCCAATAAGAAATGTTGTCTCATTTACTGTGAAATAAACTTAATTTTTTTACACTCTTAACAGCTCTATCACCGCAATCCATGCAGGATATAACTTTTAGACGGCGGCAAAGAAACCTTTCTTTGCCGCTTGCATGGAGAACAGCATTAAATGTTTTAATAAAAATACAGCTAAAGCAGTGTCGCAGCCAATTGGGCAAGTCCTGACCGCTCTCCTTTAATCAATTTCACATGCCCCGATATTTTTTGATCTTTAAATTTCTCAACCACATATGCAAGCCCATTATTATATTCATCCAGATATGGATGATCAATCTGCTCGGGGTCTCCCATCAATACAATTTTACTGCGGTCCCCGACCCTGGTAAGGATTGTTTTCACTTCATGCTTGGTTAAATTCTGGGCTTCATCAATAATAATGAATTGGTCCGGAATGCTTCGCCCCCTGATATATGTCAGCGCCTCGACCTCTATTGAACTCATCCCCGCAAGGATTGCGTCCAATTCCCCAGGCTTTTTAGTGTTGAACAAATACTCCAGATTATCAAAAATCGGCTGCATCCAGGGTCTCAGCTTTTCTTCTTTTTCACCAGGCAGGTAACCGATATCCTTTCCTACAGGCACTATCGGACGGGCAACAAGAAGCTTTTTATAGTGCCCCAGATCTTCCGTTTGCATAAGACCGGCTGCAAGTGCCATGAGTGTCTTGCCAGTTCCTGCTTTTCCAATCAACGTCACCAAAGGCAAGTCAGACCTCAGCAAGACCTCCATAGCCATTATTTGCTGTACATTCCTTGGTTTTATTCCCCACACATGCTCGCTGTCAAAGATCAGCTTTTTCACTTTTTTTGCCGTCCAGTCCATAATGCCCACTGCGGAAGATGATCCTCCGAGTTCGTCCTTCAGCAATATAAATTGGTTGGGATAGAAGGTTTGGTTTGAGTATTTAGCGATTTCCAGGTTACCCTGGACATAGAATGCATTCAATGCTTCAAGTGAAAGAAATAACTCCTGAAACCCGCTGTAAATATGGTCCATCTCCACAACACGGTCGTTTAAAAAATCCTGGGCATGCAGCCCAATAGCATCTGCTTTTACCCGTACCAGTGTATCTTTGCTGACTAATATGACAATTTTTCCGTTTTCCTTGCTTTCCTCTTCAAGCGATAAATTTTTGGCAACTGCCAGAATTCTGTTGTCATTTGTTTTTTCTATGAAAATTTCCTGAAGTTCATGAAAAGAACGGTGGTTTAATTCAATTCTGATAGTACCCCCATTGTGCAGGGGCACACTTTTATGAAGTTTTCCTTTTTCGCGGAAGCCATCAATTAATTTTGATACCTGCCGCGCATTTCTTCCTATTTCATCCATATATCTTTTTTTCGAATCCAATTCTTCAAGAACAACTGCCGGGATGACTACCTCGTTATCTTCAAATAAAAAAATGGAATAAGGATCCTGCAGCAAGACATTGGTATCTAAAACATATATTTTGTCCAATAATGAAGCCTCCCGCCTAATCGATTTCAGATGTCTCATTTTTCATCCTGTTCACAGGTGTATACAAAGGACGAGACTATTGATAAAATATATGTCGGTTCCGGGCAAGATAGAAGAAGAATTGTATGGTATATGGAAACAGGACTATTTTTGCCAAGTCTCCATTCAAAATGCTGGCTGCAGCAAAAAGGTGCAGGACTGCATGAAAAGCAGCAGAAAATGGGCTTCAATTAACTTCAGCCGCGCATTCCGGGCAGTGGAGGCTCTTGGGATATCCAAATATTCATCTGCTGATAAACATGTTATACTAAAGGTGGATGTCCATGTATATTCATCACTGATTTTTAATAAAAAAAGCCTAGCAAATCAGCGCAATTACTGCCGGGGAAAGAGGAATAATATATGAAAGTACAATGTGTAATCTGCGACAAAATTGAATCAATACCTGATTACTCTCCAGAAGCAAAGAAATTACGGAACCGCCCTATACATACTTATATGTGTGAAGAATGCCATTCACGAATAGAAGAAAGAACACAGAAGCGCATTGAGACTGGGAACTTCCGGCTGTACCGCTCTGTTACTCCCGAAGATGAATGGTAAAGTTGTGCAGTATGGCATTATGGCCGGCCTTGTTTCCGGCTTTTTTCTTGGATTTTTAATGAAAGCAATCGAAAATGTCACCAATGAAAATATCTATAGGCTTCTTCTCGATACGAAGTTCATTCCTGTAATCGGAAAAATCCCGTGGAGGGAAATGACCCAATTCCTATTCCATCTCCTGCTGTCTGCCGTACTTGGCATTCTTTATTTTTTTATATTATATCAATGGAAAATCTGCTCATTACATGGAAAGTATGTAACCTCTCTTCTTATAATCATTCCTTTAATTTTTGCATATTTCCCTTTATCATCGCTTTCTTCCCTTCCTAAACCTCAGACTAATAATATGACAGCATTCGGTTTATGGGCAATCTCCCACCTTTTATATGCATGCTTATTGCCTATGCTGGCTTCTTTTAAACAGAATAACTAAAAACCCATACAGAAGAACCTGTACGGGTTTTTAGTTATTCTTCATTATAATTTTTGTATTTGTCAGGCTCTGCCACAATTTGTTCAAGCAATGCCTCAATTAATTCAACAGGAAACCGGTGCCGTTTTTTTTCACCGCCTGCTAACACATCGACAAAATAAAATGGTCCGTTTTTCTCCAGATTACTAACTGATGCATCGTAATCTTCCTTCAGCCTGGCTTCAAAAAATGCCTTTGTTTCTTGAGCAGCCATGTCATCCAGTCTGGCGTCGCACACCACTTTAATGGTCAGCCAATTATAAAGAGCATCCTGCAGGGACTGCATGATTAAGCCTGCTCTCGCTTATTATGATTACGAAGCCGGAACCTGTATATGCCTAGAACAAGGGCCGCTATTACAAGGCCCTCACCCATTGGCAGAAAAACGCCCAAGAAGGATAGAAGTGTACATCCAAGAGCCATTACCGCATAAATGACAATATTTTTTAACAGCGGCAGCTTTTTTGCAAAACCCAGCTGATATACGATTATACAAAGGGCTAAAATCGTCAGATACAAAAACCACATTCCTGTTTCAGGAAATTCGTCAACTCTGTATAATGCAGCAAAAAACGATAAATGCTCATGGACACCCATGCTTCTTCCTCCCTAAACGTACGTATTAGTTGGCTTCAGCCATTTTTTTCTTTTTGGCAAACTTTTCGCGTTCGTTCTTATCAAGGATTTTTTTGCGAAGGCGGATTGATTCTGGCGTTACTTCGCAATATTCATCGTCATTCAGATATTCAAGTGATTCTTCCAGTGACATGATTTTAGGTTTTTTCATAGAAGTTGTCTGATCTTTATTGGCAGAACGCATATTAGTCATTTGTTTTGCCTTTACGATATTAACAGTCAAATCACTCTCACGGTTATGTTCGCCGACAATCATTCCTTCATAAATGTCTGTTCCTGGCTCTATAAAGATTACGCCGCGGTCCTCAACCTGCATAGTTCCATATTGAGTTGTTTTTCCTGTTTCCATAGAAACAAGAACACCCTGCCTTCTTCCGCCAACCTGACCAGCTTGCATAGGCTGATAGCTATCAAATGTATGGTTCATGATTCCGTAGCCTCTTGTGATTGTAAGGAACTCTGTTGAGTAACCGATTAGTCCGCGAGCAGGCACGTTAAAGATCAGGCGGACCTGGCCGCTGCCATTATTGATCATATCAAGCAATTCACCTTTACGGGCGCCGATAGACTCCATGATGGATCCAGTATGCTCTTCAGGAACGTCAATTTGAACACGTTCAACCGGTTCACAGCGTACACCGTCAATAACACGGACAATTACTTCAGGTTTAGATACTTGAAGCTCGTAGCCTTCACGTCTCATGTTTTCAATAAGGATGGAAAGGTGAAGCTCTCCGCGTCCAGAAACAATCCATACATCAGGTGAATCTGTATTTTCAACACGCAAGCTTACATCTGTCTGTAATTGAACCTTTAATCTTTCCTCGATTTTGCGGGCCGTTACAAATTTACCTTCACGTCCTGCAAATGGGCTATTGTTAACAAGGAAAGTCATTTGAAGGGTTGGTTCATCGATTCGAAGAACAGGCAGTGCTTCCTGATGTTCAACAGGAGTGACAGTTTCACCGACATTAATGTCTTCCATTCCTGAAACTGCAATTAAGTCGCCTGCAAATGCTTCTTCAATCTCAACCTTTTTCAAACCGCTGAAACCAAAAATTTTCGTAACACGGAATTGTTTCACGCTGCCATCAAGTTTCATAAGAGCAACCTGCTGTCCTACATGCATTTTTCCGCGGAAAACACGGCCAACACCGATACGGCCAACATA
Source organism: Bacillus sp. OV322 (assembly GCF_900112495.1). GTDB lineage: Bacteria > Bacillota > Bacilli > Bacillales > DSM-1321 > Peribacillus. Next base: position 583,112 of record NZ_FOMA01000001.1, on the reverse strand, counting down.
GTCATTGTAATCAAGAAGCGCAACCTGGAATTGAAGCGGCTCATCGCTGTTATCTACTGGAGCAGGAATATTTGCGATAATTGCTTTAAATAATGAAGACATATCCTCTTCCTGTTTTGATGGATCAGGATCCGGGCTTGCAGTACCTTGGATGGCTGAAGCATAGATAACCGGGAATTCAAGCTGTTCTTCTTCTGCACCTAATTCAATGAAAAGATCCAATACCTCATCAATTACTTCTTCAGGACGTGCAGAGTCTTTATCAATTTTATTTACTACAACAATTGGAGTAAGCTTTTGTTCAAGAGCTTTCTTAAGAACAAAACGAGTCTGAGGCATGCAGCCTTCATAGGCATCAACAACTAAAAGAACGCCGTCTACCATTTTCATGATACGTTCCACTTCTCCGCCAAAGTCAGCATGTCCTGGAGTATCCAGGATATTGATTCTTGTATCTTTATATTGAACAGCTGTATTTTTCGCAAGAATGGTGATTCCCCGTTCTCTTTCAAGATCGTTGGAATCCATAGCGCGTTCTTCTACATGTTCATTCGCACGAAAAGTACCTGATTGCTTCAAAAGTTCGTCAACCAAAGTTGTTTTACCATGGTCAACGTGGGCAATAATTGCTATATTTCGAATATCATTACGAGATTTCAAAAAATTCACTCCTAATAGTGGTTAGTTTAAATGTTATTATCGTACCATTAACTTACATATTATATCACAAACATAGTAGAAACCAAGCACGAAATTTTGTACAATGTAATTAATATCAGATTTACTACACTAATGAGGTGAGAAAATGAATATAAAATGGAGTTTCCTTTTGTTAGCTCTTCTGGCTGTCGCAAGCATCAGCTGGATAGGCATTTCTATTGCCGAACAAAGCATTGCCGGGGTAATCATCAGTATTTTGGCCCTGTTTATTATAATGGGCTATGGATTTTCATTAAAAAGGAAAATGCGGCAAAAAGAAAAATTATAAAGAGCTGCGATCAATCAATATTGACTTGACTGTTTTTTTAAAAAAATATATGTAAACGCTTTGTTCCCAGGGTATATTACGCTAACTTCCTCATTGCTAAAGGCTGCCGTTATAACCGGCAGCCCCTGTGTTTTATTATGGGTCCTCTGTATTACAGGTTTGAAAGATATTTCTCAGTTATCAGCTGATGCAGGCCGGGTTTCGAAACAAAAAGCGAGTTACCTTTTAAGTAATCAAGCTTTTCCCCAGTCATTGTGGTTACTTCTCCGCCAACTTCTTCTATTAAGATGGCCCCGCCTGCAAAGTCCCAGGGTGCAAGCCTCATCGACATGTAGGCATCAAGCCTCCCGGCAGCTACAAATGCCATTTCCAGTGCGGCTGATCCGTAAGAACGGGTCCCCCGGACATCCCTTACAAGCGGTGCCAAAATAGATGGATCAATTTTTTTATTTTCAGTCACCCAGGTAGCATTTAAAGACAAAATGGCTTCATTAACTGGAACAGCTTTTAGCGGAGGAAGCTTCACATCATTCATGAATGCTCCTTCCCCTCTGATAGTATGGTAAAGTTCATCATGGACAACATCATATACAAGCCCTATTTTGCCCATCCCATTTTCAAGGATTCCGATAGAAATTGCAAAATTCCTTTGCTGATGTACAAAGTTCATTGTGCCGTCAATCGGATCGATTACCCAGACAATACCTGTAAGATCGCTCACATCACTGCACATTCCCTCTTCACCGAGTATTTGGTGGCCGGGAAAAGTTTCTGTGATTTTTTCCAGAAAAAATTGTTCGGTTTCTTTATCCATATTTGTCACTAAGTCATTGGGATTCGATTTGGTGGAAATATTCAATTTGTGTTCAAAAGAAGATTTTATACGTTCTCCAGCTTCTTTTATCCAGGTTTTTGCATATGTATCAATTTCTTTTAAGTTTGCCATTATTTAAGCCTCCGCCTGATTTGATTAACAAGCCATATACGTTTATCTTTTAGAATTATTCCGCTTTTATCCCGTGTTATTTCTGGGATTATTTGAGCGCCTCTGCATCAAATGCTACCTAAAGATTATAGGAAAGGCCATTGGGCTTCAAGTTTTTCTTCCCAGCATCTTGTAAAAACACCTTAATTAAGAATATAAAAGACGGACACATCCAGAATGTAATCAGAGTGTCCGCCATCTAATGAAATTTTTCATCAATAAATCTTTTCATCTTAGGATAATTTTCTCCTTCATTTTGGCGGGCATTGAGGTTTTAGGTTAAAGGGCTTTGAGCCTTAACAGTTCAAGACGAATTCTTTCAAGTTTTTGTTTGCACTGGCTTTTCTTTTGTTCATTTTCTTCGCCAATTGCTTCAAACAGTGTGGCTAATTCATAATCCATTTCCATTCTTAAAACAGCTGTTCTATGTTTTTCAACTTCCTTGGCTTTTAAGGACTGATTCATTACTTGTTTCATGATTGTCGTACTCCCTTCAATAATTGACTAAATTTTCTGATATATTTTTATTTTATAGTATGATTTCTTTAGCAGAATCGCAACAAAATTGTGCTCTTTACCTTCATGGAAATTATGTTCCGCAAAGGATTGTATGCTTTCTCTTTTCTTCCTCTATATGCTACAATATGCAACAGATGAAATAAGCAGGAGGATCATTATGAATATATCTGGATTTACTGCAGCTGATTATAATGTATTTAAAATAGATGGACTGGATCCAAGAATGGAAGCACTAAAGAATCGGATACAGCCAAAGCTTCGCCAATTGGGCGACTATTTTTCGAAAGAGCTGACTGAACTGACAGGAGATGAAATGTTTCCCCATGTTGCGAAGCATATGAGGAGAACCATTAATCCTCCAAACGACACCTGGGTTGCTATTTCACGAAACAGCCGGGGCTACAAAATGATGCCTCACTTTCAGATTGGATTGTGGGGAACCCATATGTTTGTATGGTTTGCCGTCATTTACGAAGCTCCTGATAAAGCACAATACGGATTGACACTTGAGAATAATGCCGAAACGATTAAAGATTCCATCCCCGGACACTTTGTATGGTCCATTGATCACACAAAGCCGGATGTAATTCCTCATTCCAGCCTTTCCCTTGATGATATGACATCCATGTTTCAAAGGCTGCAGACTGTTAAGAAGGCTGAAATCCTGTGCGGCATCCAAATTTCACGCGAAGATGCCGTTTCACTTTCAGATGAATCATTTATTAAACGTATTCAAGAATCATTTGAAGTTTTAATACCCTTATATAAATTATATTAAACAACAAACTAATACCCAATAAACATTAAAGCAGCTAAAAAGGGGCCAGCTTAAAGCCCCCCCCTAATTAGCTGCTCATTGCCTTGCCCCTGCCATTTTCGCCGCAGAAATGAGACGGCTGATTTCTTTATATTCCTCCCTCTCCAGGCAATCAATTATTTTGCTGCCAACGATTACACCATCACAGTATTTTGACAGTTCCTTTACTTGTTCAGCACTGGAAATGCCAAATCCCGCCAGAACAGGCACCCCGCTTGCTTTTTTTACTTTTTCGAGATATGGCCCTGCTTCCATACCGAAATCATTGCGCACTCCTGTTGTCCCCTTTACGGTAACCGCATAAAGGAAACCCTCAGCCCTTTCTGCTATTTTCTTAATTCGCTGTTCAGTGCTCGTAAGCGTAACAAGTCTAATCAGCACTATGCCCGCTTCCTTTAAATGGCCCGATATAATCTCTTCTTCTTCAATCGGCAAATCAGGAACTATGCAGCCATCCACTCCAGCTGATTTGCAGTCATTTACAAAACGTTTTGCACCATAAACAAGAATGGAATTCATATAAGCCATCAGAATAACCGGTATTCTGATTTCTCCCTTGATTTCTTTCAATTTGTCCAGAATTTTTTTTAATGTGGTTCCCTCCTGTAAAGCTCGAATACCAGCCCGCTGGATAACTGGGCCATCTGCTACAGGATCTGAAAAAGGTATGCCTAATTCGACTGCGTCAGCACCTTCTGCTTCAAAAAACTGCAAATGGGATTTCAGCTTTTCCAGCCCTCCGTCCCCTGCCATAATATAAGGGATAAATGCCTTTTCTCCTTTTTGCTGCACGGCCATCATTGATTTCTCAACACGATTATTATTCATTTTCTTTTCCCCCTATAGCAGCATGGATTTGCTCTACATCTTTGTCTCCTCTTCCTGATAAACAGACCACAATACCTTCCTCTTTCTTCATAGAAGACGCAAGCTGAAGGGCATAAGAGATGGCATGGGCACTTTCTAGTGCTGGAATGATTCCTTCTTTTTTAGACAGGATCATGAAAGCTTCAAGTGCTTCCCCGTCTGTAACAGATGTATATGAAACTCTATCTATATCTTTTAAATAACAATGTTCTGGACCTACACCCGGATAATCCAATCCAGCTGATATGGAGTGTGCTTCCTGAATTTGTCCATCTTCATTTTGCAAAACATACATTAATGAACCATGAAGCACTCCCTTTGTTCCTTTAGTCAGTGATGCTGCATGAAGGCCCGTATCCAGTCCATTCCCGGCAGCTTCTACTCCTATCAGCTTCACATCAGCATCCTCTATAAAAGGGTAAAACATTCCCATTGAATTGCTGCCCCCTCCGATGCAGGCGACAATAGCATCCGGAAGCCTGCCTTCCTGGCTCAGATATTGTGTCTTAGTTTCATTGCCGATTACACTCTGAAAATCCCTTACTATAACTGGGAAAGGATGAGGACCAAGCACAGAACCCATTATGTAATGAGTGTCCTCAACATTTGCTACCCAATATCTCAATGCCTCATTGACTGCATCTTTCAGCGTGGCGCTTCCTCCATCAACAGGAATTACTTTTGCTCCAAGGAGCTCCATCCGGAATACATTCAGTTTTTGCCTTTTAACATCCTCTCTCCCCATAAAAATGATGCATTCAAGATCAAGCAAGGCACAAACAGTCGCTGTTGCCACCCCATGCTGCCCGGCTCCAGTCTCGGCAACCATCTTCTTTTTGCCCATTTTAAGAGCAAGAAGCGCCTGTCCGATTGTATTATTGATTTTGTGTGCACCTGTATGATTTAAATCTTCACGCTTCAGATATATTTTTGCCCCCCCTGCCAATTCAGTCAGGTTTTTTGCAAAATAAAGCGGATTTTCCCTGCCGATATATTGCTTTAGATAATAATTCAATTCTCTTTGAAATTCCGCGTCCCTTTTTGCTTCTTCATAAACCTCTTCTAGTTCCTTAACTGCTGCCATTAATGTTTCAGGTACAAAACGTCCCCCAAATGCTCCATAATGTCCATTGTTGTCAGGCTGTATATATGTTTTCATTTGATAATCCCCTCTCTGCTTCCTCTTTTTGCGTTTCTAACAAATGCCTTGATTTTCCCGGTATCCTTAACACCGTCTGTTTCTACACCGCTGGATACATCCACGGCAAAAGGCCGTACTGTTATTATGGCTTCTTCCACATTTTCCGGTGTAAGCCCCCCTGCAAGGAAGAGTTCACTTAAAGGAAAGTCACTCATGGCTAATCTCTTCCAGTCCAGAGTTCCCTTAGCAGCTGATTTGGGACGGTCCAGCAAAAAATGGCTTGCAGGGTAACCGCTGACACCGCTAAAATTATACTCAGTGTTCAGAGATATTGCCTTTATAACCGGAAAAGGAAGAGAACCTGCAAATTCTTCGGATTCCTCTCCGTGGAGCTGAACATAATCAAGGCCAGCTAAATAGTAAGTTTCTACTATTTCTTCGTATGGCTGATTCATGAAAACCCCGATTTTTTTAACCCTGCCATCAATTTTAGAGATAATCCTGCCTGCATCCAATGGGGAAATACGGCGCTTTCCTTCTGCAAAAATGAAACCTAGGTAATCTGCGCCTGCCAATGCTGCTGCCTGTGCTGCTTCAAAAGTTCTAATGCCGCAAATTTTGACTTTCATAGCCATCACTCCTTCAGAAACTGACCTGGAAGCTGCTCAGTATGTTTTTTAAATCCCCCGATTTCATTAGCGTTTCTCCTACAAGTATTCCTCTTGCTCCTGCTTCCTTGACTCTTTTCACATCATCTTCTGACCTTATCCCGCTTTCGGAGATGATGAATTTTCCCGAAGAACTTAGCTCCTTCGCGAGTTTTTCTGTTATCCCCAAATCCACTTGAAAGGTTTTTAGATTCCGATTGTTGATTCCGATTAACTCAGGATCAATGAGCATGGCTCTTTCCAGTTCTTCCTCATCATGAACTTCTGTCAGTACTTCCAGATTTTTAGATTTTGCATATAGATATAATTCCTTTAATCTCTCTATTGGAAGGGCGGCGGCAATCAGAAGGATCAGATTGGCTCCCGCAGCCTTTGCCCTGTCAATCTGGATTTCATCAATTATGAAATCCTTGCATAGTACAGGCACCTGAACAGCTGCTCTAACATTTTTCAGGTCTTCAATCGAACCTTTAAAAAAGGTTGTATCTGTAAGCACTGAAATTGCAGATGCCCCGTACTTTTCATATTTTTTTGCCTGCTCTGATGGATTTGCATCACTTTTTATATCCCCCTTTGATGGAGATGCCCTTTTAATTTCTGCGATTATTGAGACTGTTTTAGAGGATTGCAGTCTTTTAATTAAAGACTTGTTTTCTGGCATTTCATCTATCTGATACATGATGCCGGATTGCTTTAATAATGCAACTTCAATCTTTTTTTGCTCGATGATCTTTAATAAAATATTTTCCATTTATATGACCGCCTTATTTTTCTGACTGTAGGCAATAAGCAATTGCAGCTTCTCAAGCGCCTGTCCGCTTTGTATGCTTTCTCTTGCCAGCTGAATTCCCCCGGCAATGGAATTTGCTCTCCCATTTGCGTATATGCCTATCCCTGAGTTCAGCAAGACTGTATCGAGACAGGGCCCCTTTACACCGCGCAGAACGCTCAGCAGGATTTCGCTATTCTCCTTTGAGCCGCCTCCCCTGATAGCTTCATTGGAATATACCGGAAGGCCGACCTCTTCAGGATGAACGGTAAAGGATGTCATTCTTCCATTTTCAAGTAAAACCAGGCTGTTCTCTCCTTGGAGGCTGGCTTCATCCATATTTCCTGCTCCTGTAAGCACCACTGCTCTTTTTCTTCCCAGTTTATTTAGAACGGATGCCATAAGTCCAAGCAGATCCTTTCGGTAAACACCCAGAAGCTGTGAATCGAGATTGACTGGATTCGTTAGCGGGCCAATGATATTAAAGACCGTGGAAACCTTAAGCTCTCTTCTTATTTTCATTATCCGCCTTGTTTTTGGCTGTATAGAGGGAGCAAACAAAAAGGTAATGCCCGCTTCCTCCAATAGCTCCTCTATTTGGCCAGTTCCCAGTTCCAGGTTTACTCCGAGCTCTTCCAGTACATCTGCACTTCCCGTTTTGCTTGAAACACTGCGGTTTCCGTGTTTGGCAATCTTTATTCCTGCTCCAGCGAGTACAAAAGCAGATGCTGTGCTGATATTGAAGCTTTGTGACCCGTCCCCTCCTGTACCGCAATTATCCATAATATTTTCTTGAGAGGTTTTAATTTTGACTGCATGCTGCCTGAGCACCTTCACAAGGCTTGCAATTTCTTCAGCAGTTTCTCCCTTCGATTTCAATGCGATTAAAAAAGCAGCAATTTCGCTTTCGCTGATTTCATCTGAAAAAAGCGATTGGGCTGCAAGCATCATTTCTTTCTCGTTCAGCGGATGCTGGCTTGATAGCTTTTCAAGATACTGTTTCAAAATGATTCTCCTCCCTTGCTTGAATGATGAATTTATGGAGCATGCTTTTACCCGTTTTAGTGCCTATAGATTCAGGGTGGAACTGGAGCCCGAATACTGGAAAATCCACATGCCTGATCGCCATGATTTCACCATCATCAGCAGCATTGGCTGTCACAGTTAATTCTGCAGGCATACTTTTTTCATCAATTACCAAAGAGTGATATCTCATGACTGAAACATTCTTATCCTGCTGTTTAAACAAGTCAGTGCCGTCATGTTTAATCAAGGATGCTTTTCCATGAATGATTCTTTTTGCTTCTACAACCCTTGCACCAAATGCCGCACCAATCGCCTGATGTCCCAGGCAAATTCCCAAAATCGGGATTTTTTTATGAAAGTGCTGTATTAACTCAATGCAGATACCGGCATTTTCTGGCCGGCCGGGCCCTGGAGAAATCACGATGGCCTGCGGTTTCAGCGCTTCAATTTCATTTAGTGTTATGCAATCATTTCTTCTCACAAGAATATCCGGCTCGAATTCACCTAAATATTGAAATAGATTAAAAGTGAAAGAGTCATAATTATCAATCAATAAAATCATGAACGGTACACCTCCATTAAAGCTTTTGCTTTATTTTTCGTTTCCTCATATTCCTTTTCCGGGTCTGAATCATATACAATACCTGCACCAGCCTGAATAAATGCCCGGTTATCTTTCACTACCATCGTCCTGATGGCAAGGGCCATATCCAAATTTCCGCCGAATCCGATATAGCCGATTGAACCCGCGTATACCCCTCTTTTACGGTTTTCAAAGGTATTGATAAGCTGCATGGCCCGAATCTTCGGTGCTCCGGATACCGTTCCAGCCGGCAGACAGGCTATCAATGCCTTAAGGCTGCTTGTGCCTTCCTTTAACTGGCCCTTTACCTTTGAAGCAATATGCATCACATGCTGAAATCTTTCAATGGTCATCTCAGAAGCAAGTGACACAGAACCTATCTTACTGACCTTTCCCACATCATTTCTGGCAAGATCAACCAGCATCCTGTGTTCCGCGAGTTCTTTTTCGTCATTAAGCAGCTCAATTTCAAGCTCCATATCCTCTTTCTCTGTTTTCCCTCTTGGCCTTGTTCCGGCTATGGGATTGGCAGTCAATTCATTTCCTCTCACGCTTATCAGGCTTTCGGGAGATGATCCCAGTATGGTGTAATCTCTGAACTCGATATAAAACATATATGGAGATGGATTAGAAAGCCTCAAGCGCCGGTATGCCCTGAACGGGTTTCCATGAAACCCTGATTCAAAGCGCTGAGAAAGAACAACCTGAAAAACCTCTCCAGCAACAATCGCTTCTTTGGCCATATTGACCATATTTGTAAATTGTTCTTTTGAATAGTTAGATTCAAAGATCAAATCTTTCAAGACTTCATCATCCATTTTTGGAAGAGGCCTATTAAGCACTTCTTTCATCTCCCTGAACCTGCCCATGCTATCTTCGTCCCGTGTTACTAAATGGATGACTTGAAGGATGTGATCAAATATATACATTTCATCGTAGATAAGAAAATGGGCATCTGGCATTTTAAGGTCATCCAAAGGCTGAGCCCCAATATCTTCATATTGGCGAATTGCGTCATATCCTAAATATCCGACGGCCCCTCCCGTAAAGGGGAGCTCCGGAACATCTTTCGATTCCATTTCTACCGCCATATGTTTTTCCAGAAAGTCAATCATGGTTTCTCTTCTCAAATCCTGATGCTGTTTTTTATGATCAGAAATTCGCAGTTCCTCTCCAAACGATGCTGCCTCGCAAAATGGATTGCAGCCAATATAAGAATACCTGCCATGATCGTGATGCGCCTGTGAACTTTCCAGCAGAAATTTATTTTCGCCTTCCAGTTTTTGAAAAATGGAGACGGGTGTATGGATATCTCCGTCAACTGTTTCTATCTTAAAAGGATTTTTTTGTGTCGAATAATTGGTTTTCATTTTCTCCCGCCTTTTCTACATTCAAATGATCTTAGTAACTGGAAGTAACTAAAATGAAACAAAAAAAGTCCTCTGCAAACACAAAATAGTGTTTGCAGAGGACGATTAATTACCGCGGTGCCACCTCAGGTTGGAAAGCTATAAAGCCTTCCCTCTTTTCAGGTACAGGAAAAATTCCGATACCCTATCCTTTTAACGGCGGAAACCGGGTTCCTCTACTTTCATTTTCAAGGAACCTCTCATAAGCCCATTCATTTTGCCATATCACACCGGGTCTCACCATAACCGGCTCTCTGTTGTGCATCTGACAAAATTACTCCTCTTATTCAGCGATTTATCTATTATACATATTCAAGGTCTGTTAATTTTTGCTGATTTCTTTCTCATGTTCTTGATCCCGGCTGCAGTGTATCCCTAATGTCCTTTTGCCGCAAAATGCAAGCTGCTTCAGTCATATTCAGGTCAAACATTAACAATGAGTTTCAGCACATCCCCGTTTTAAAAAAACGCAAAAAGGGCCCTCATCCAAAAGGACGAGGAACCCGTGGTACCACCTTTAATTAGCTTAAAAAGCTCACTTTACAGCATCATGATTAAATGCCTGTCTCGGGTAACGATGAGACGGTCCGCCAAAGCCTACTTCCGCTGCCGGTTTCAGTTTGGAGCTCAGAAGCCCATTCGCTTAACCATTCACACCGGTTTGCACCAGCCACCGGCTCTCTTCAGTGAATGAAGTAAGTTACTCTTCTTCTTCAACGCTTTGCATCTAGTTTTCTTGTTTTTAATAATAGAACTATCCGCCCCAATTTGTCAATAGTTTTTTTAAAATTATTACGCCTTAATGGATATGTAGCCGTCTGATGTCATTTCTTTCGCTTTTTTTATGACCAGATATGCTGAATATCCGCTGTTTTCCTGAAATTCATCTGTAATTCTTTTTTCATCTGCCTTACCTGGTACGATTTGTTTAAATCTGCGGTAGGAGCCCATAAATTGTTCTTTTTGTACCTTACCTTCGTAGGCTTTTTCTACAAATTCAAAAAATTTAACTACATCAATAATTTCCTCAGTACTCCAGCCGCTGTCCATCGGATATGAGTAATTCATGCTGTCACCTGCTATTCGTTATTTTTAACCTCTTAATAAACCTGCCCGCTGATTTCTGCTTCCGCATTGGACTTTAATCAAAAAAAGCCTGGTTAATATGCGGGACCGTTTCAGCTGCCGAACCAATTATACGCTTCTGCTTGTTCATAAAAATTTTACCAGTTTCTTTCACTGTCTGCCTCATTTTTAATCATTTATGGCAGATTTAAAGAAATGCATTTACCTTTAAAGCCTGCAATCTCAGCTTATTTTTTATTATCTTGCCCATTTCCTTCTTATTTCTTCCGATTCTAATATCATTCTTTCAATAAGTTCTGCGGAAGATGGAATATCGCGGATAAGCCCCATCACCTGTCCAGCCCATGCATATCCATCTTCTTTTTGGCCCTCATAAATGAAACGGCGATTCGCTTCACCCCTGATATAGTTTTTCAGCTCCTCATATCCTCCATTCTCCTTCTCAATGCCGAGGATCTTATCTGTCCAGGTATTTGAAAGAGCTCTCCCTGGAGCACCCAGGGACCTTTTAATAACCACTGTGTCATATTCGCTGCCATGAACCAGTGCATTTTTATAGGCATCATGGGCATGGACGCACTCTTTAGTCGCAATAAACCTGGTGCCCATTTCTATGCCTTCCGCTCCGAGTGAAAGTGCCGCCATTAGTCCCCTTCCATCACCAATGCCGCCTGATGCGATAACAGGAATAGAAACGGCATCAACAACCTTTGGAATAAGCACAGCAAAACCAATATCATCCCTTCCAAGATGGCCACCGCCTTCCTGGCCGACTGCCATGACAGCATCGGCGCCAGATTCTTCAGCTTTAACTGCCTGCCTTCTTGATGCTACAAGAACGAGCTTCTTGACACCAGTGCCCTTCAAATGACTCAGGAAAGGGGCAGGATTTCCCCCAGTGACTGAAATAGCGGGAACTCCTTCACTTAAAGCTGCTTCAAGGAAATGTTCATAGCTTCTGCCGTGCTGTCCAATGGCAAAATTCACACCAAAGGGGTTTAAAGTCTTAGATTTTGTTTTGCGGATTTCTTCCCTGAGCTCTTCTGGCGACTCAAGGGACATCGCTGTTACCTGCCCTAAACCTCCTGCATTTGAAACTGCTGAGGCAAGTTCAGAATAAGCCAGATGTGCAAGGCCTCCCTGCACGATCGGGTATTTTATGCCAAGAATCTCTGTCACTCTAGTTTTCCAGTTCATTCCGCTCCCCCATTATCCTTTATTCGACTTAATGCATCATATAAAATCAGTTTATAGAAGTTAATTCAGAAACTCTAGAGAAAAATACCTCTCGCATAAATATTCATAATTCGGTTATATAAAGCTGCCTTTGCAAAAAAAAAAGAATCGCTAGGCAAAGTTCTTTATCCATGCTATAATTCTTCTTGTTTTACGCGAAAATTTCTTATAAAGAGGTGTCATAAAGAATTGTCACAGTATGAAACACCCTTATTTACAGGCCTGATTAATCATGCAAAAAAAAATCCAATTCAATTTCACATACCAGGCCATAAAAAAGGACAGGGAATTGACTTAGAATTCCGCAATTTCATTGGAGAAAATGCCTTGTCCATCGACTTAATCAATATTGCACCTTTAGACGATCTCCACCAGCCTAAAGGAATTATAAAACAAGCACAAGATCTTGCTGCAGAAGCTTTCGGAGCAGATCATACGTTCTTTTCCGTTCAGGGAACAAGCGGTGCCATCATGACAATGGTCATGGCTGTCTGCGGACCTGGGGATAAAATCATTGTTCCCCGGAATGTTCATAAATCAGTTATGTCGGCTATTGTATTTTCTGGCGCTGTTCCAATCTTCATCCATCCTGAAATTGATAAACAGCTTGGTATTTCGCATGGAATTACAACTGAATCGGTAGAGAAGGCACTTGAGCAAAATCCTGATGCAAAAGGTCTCCTGGTTATTAATCCGACGTATTTCGGAGTTTCTGCAGACTTAAAGAAGATTGTTGAAATTGCCCATTCCTACAGTGTGCCAGTATTAGTAGATGAGGCACATGGCGTTCATATCCATTTCCATGACGGATTGCCGATGTCTGCCATGCAGGCCGGAGCTGATATGGCAGCTACCAGTGTCCATAAACTGGGCGGCTCCCTGACTCAAAGTTCTGTATTGAATGTAAAAGAGGGGCTGGTTTCCCCCAATCATGTACAATCTATTTTAAGCATGCTTACAACTACCTCTACGTCCTACATTTTGCTGGCATCATTGGATGTTGCCCGGAAACGCCTTGCAACAGAAGGCAGGGAGTTAATTGACAAAGCCATCAAACTTGCAGACCATATCCGTTATGAAGTAAATACAATTCCGAAACTTACTTGCATCGGCAAAGAAATACTTGGAAGCAAGGCTACCTTTGACTATGACCCGACAAAGCTGATCATATCAGTGAAAGAGTTGGGCATATCAGGTTATGATGTAGAAAAATGGCTTCGCGAGAAACATAATATCGAGGTAGAACTATCGGATTTATACAATATCCTTTGCCTTGTCACAACAGGCGACACAGAAACCGAAGCCGAAATTTTAATCAACGCCCTTAGAGATTTGGCTGAGGAATTTAATCATTATCAAGGAGAAAACCAGGAAATTTCTGAAGTTATGCTTCCTGATATCCCTTTGCTCGCCCTTACTCCAAGAGATGCATTTTATGCATCTACAGAGGTAGTTCCAATCGAAGAATCCGCAGGCAGAATTATCGCGGAATTCATCATGGTGTATCCGCCGGGAATACCCATTTTCATTCCTGGCGAAATTATTACCGAAGAAAATATTGCCTATATAAAGAAAAATATTGAAGTGGGCTTGCCTGTCCAAGGTCCTGAGGATAGTGAACTAAAAAAACTCCGGGTCATTAAAGAACGTAAAGCAATCATTTAAATAGGCTGTATTCGCAAACTTAGCATTCTGAAACAACGTGGCTCATTTCAGTTTCAGGATGCTTGCTTTTTGCTGGATTAGCGGAAGTCCCGCAATCACAGACAGCACTACTTAAGTAAACACCTATCAATAAAAGCAAATCCCTTGCTGCACTAAAGAAAGCCGCCCAACCCGGGCGGCTTTCTTTGGTTTGCTTGCTTACTCCATCTCTTTTTCTATATCATACTGGCAGGTACCGCAATGTGAATACAAAACACTGACCTTTTCATCTTCGTAATGCTCAATTGTATTGTTGCAGGTTTGGCAAATGATTGTTCCCATATTTACAGTCTCCCTTCAAATTATCTAACAAATGAAAGCGCTTTACTCTTCTATTTCTCTATAATAATATAACACATTTAAAATATCAAGCTTAATTGTATGTCACATTTATTTTTTTAGGGATTATCTTTATTAATTCTGCATATCATGAATAGGCCTGTTTTATGACAAACTCTTCTATATCTCATCAGCAATAAGGTGTAAAATGATAACGCATACATTGAAATCGTCTGCCCTGTTGAACATCCTGCGCATTTCCTCTGACTTGTCCCGGAATTAAAGAATTAATGTGAAGACAGAAAGGAGAATGTATCATGCCTGAAAGTGCATTTATCAAACTTGTGCCGCAATCTAACAAACAGAGTATCACCATAGAGGAAGTGAAAGACCTTTTCCGCAATTATATATCCCTTAGCGAAAAAACAGGAAAACAAATAGAATGGGATTATCAGAACTCAGCATTTCCTTATAAAATGGAAGTGGTCGATCAATCACAAGAAAAATGGATCAGGTTTGTTTCAAATCAGGACCGCTATAATGGGATGCTGGCAGGAATTAATACTGAAAAGATAGAAGATCAAACAGGAACAGAAAGAATTCAATCTTATATTCAAATTAAACTAGTACCTGCCTCCACTTACGGAGATAAAGGCAAAGCCAATGAATACTGCAGGTTTATTGCTAAAAAATTAAATGCTGAACTTCACCTTTTCAATAAAAGAATAATGTATTTTTATCCGCGCAAATAAGTAATGCAAGGTTGTTTCATAACCGTTTAATTTTCATAATAAAAAACCGTCTCAATAGTTGTGCATTGAAACGGTTTTTTTATTTAGGTTCTTTTCTTAAAGATTGTTGCTATTAATATGTTCCGCGAATCGGAAAGCGAGCATCCCGCAGGGGAAATCAGCACCTTGTTCCATAGCAGCAAAGTTTACGAAAACAGCTTTCTTATTTTCGATTTCTTTTGCGTATAGACAGCATCAAATTTTTCAATCAGCCTACAGAGTTTCTATCAAAGCAGGATCAATGATATCATACCCCTTTGCCTGATAGCCCTGTACAATGTCCTTGATTGCTTCGCTAGTCCATTTTCTGTCATGCATAAGCAAATTGGCGCCGCTGGTTAAATATGGTGTGTTTAGCATGATTTTTGTTATGGCAGCCTTACTTTGATACTCTTTCACCCAGTCATATCCAAATGACCAGTTCATTAAAATCATTTTTTGCTGTGCAGCAATTTTCTTCGAATAGTCCGTATTCTGTCCAAAAGGAGCCCGGAAAAATTTTGGCTGTTCACCCGTAATGGATTTAACAAGAGTATTTAATTTAACGATTTCATCTTTCTGCTTCGCTTCTGTAAGATCTTTTAACCCAGTATGATGGTAAGTATGATTGCCGATCATAAAGCCCATATCATGTATGGCTTTCAGCTTTTCCCTGCCTTCTTCGCTTTCCAGGAAATGACCGTTCACAAAAAAGATTGCTTTAACATGAAGAGACTGAAGAGTTTTGGCTATCTCCAATGCATACTTGTCGGGAGAATCATCAAATGTAAGCAGTACGGCTTTTGGATTGGCCTTTGAAATCGGTTTAAGCGACCATGTAGCCGGATTCAGGCGGTATTGAGGAGCTGGTTTTTCAGCAGTCTGCACCGATTGCGCCATAGCATCCTTGCTGTTTTCTTTTTTCTTAATGCCAGTTCGTTCTGTGTCTTTTTTTTCATTTTTTTGTGCGGATTGGGCTGTTTGCCCGCCAGTCCCCTTTTCCGTGACCGGCTGTTTGGCATCCTGCTGGCCGCACGCACTTAATATTAAAAAGATTGAGAGTGCTGCAATACTGAAAGCTAACTTCTTCAATGTCTGGCCTCCCTGTTCCAAAATTGCCTGTCCTTCCCTTTGCATCCTCATGCAGGAGGGATATAATACTTTTCCATATTATCTATACTTACACAGAACAGGATAATTTTGCAAATTACAAGCCCCGATTAGGAGTAAGGCATGACAATTTTCAGTAAAATCTGTACAGCACCGTAGAAAAACAAACTGATTCCTGTTATAAGGATCGTTTTTTTATTAGACTTTAGAATCGAATTGCCAATATAAATCGCAAGATAGGAAAAAATCAGGAACATTAGTATTTTAAATAATAGCTTATCATCCACAGATAGCCATTCTACAACTGTATAACCGCTCCAGACTATAAGCTGAAAAAGGAAAACTACATAATTTTTCAAGGTATCACCCTCGCTAAAGTATAAACTGCAAAGCGCTAAATCCTATATTGCATCTTATAAGTCCCCACCTGGTAATTTCCTTGCCTAAATGTTCAGCAATATCATGTTTTTCTACATTTTCCTGCTTGTACCTCTATTTTTGCAGTTGTGTATCATTTAAATGACACGGCGTTTTAGGCAGATTTTCATGTTAAAATTAATTTATTCTCAATTAGCAGCTAAGTTATCATATTTCTACAGATGATAAACTATCAATTTGTGATTATCTTAAATTTCGCAGGGATGAGAAGCTCCCTTTATCTGAAATAACTATCGTATTAGAAAGGGGTTTATCATGAAAAATAAATTAATGTTACTGATTTTTCTTCCATGTTTTTTCCTGATTCTTTCCTCTTGCACTCCAGGCCAAAATCCTTCGGCACATTCCTTGCCTAAGTATAAAGATAAGATTGTTTTACTCTCTAATGAATCCAATTATATGTCTGAAAATGCATATTATGATGCCCTTCTGGAATTTATCAGCAAACATCCCGCACAATCCGGAAAACTTAAGAAACTGAATTTTGACAACCATAAAAAAGATTGTAAAACTCTCAACATAAAAGAAGCTCCGGCGTTGGTCATTCTTTCTAAAAATGGTAAAGTTCTCAACCGGATATCCGGAACAAATGTCACAAAACAAGCCATAATGAAAGCTATCCAAAAAACCCTATAAAGTAAAGTATCTGGTATTAGGCTGAGAAGTTCAGCTGATGACGACCCGCTTATACTTTAATTTGCTGTCTGACAACGAAGGATATCTATCGGTATAAACACAAAAAAAATGCGCCTGCTAACAGCAGACGCACTTTTTTGTGTTTATTTATTTTACGATATGGATTGGCATACCAAGTGCAACCTCAGCTGCCTCCATTGTAATTTCTCCCAAAGTCGGATGTGCATGAATGGTCATAGCAATGTCTTCTGCAGTCATGCCAGCTTCAATTGCCAATCCCAGCTCCGCAATCATATCAGAAGCTCCGGCTCCGGCGATTTGCGCACCGATTACCAGTCCATCTTCTTTGCGTGTAACAAGCTTCATAAAGCCTTCAGCACTGTTTAATGAAAGAGCTCTTCCATTAGCTGCAAACGGGAATTTTGATCCAATAGCGTCGATTCCTGCATCTTTAGCTTCTTTTTCGGTATAGCCTACAGAAGCAAGCTCCGGTTCAGAAAATACAACAGCCGGAATTGCCAGGTAATCAATTTCAGAAGCATGTCCTGAAATTGCTTCTGCAGCAATCTTGCCTTCGTAAGAGGCTTTATGCGCTAAAGGAGGTCCTGTAACGATATCACCGATTGCATAGATGTTTTTGATATTTGTACGGCACTGCTCATCTATTTCAATCAGTCCGCGATCAGAAACCTTGATTCCAAGCTGCTCTAATCCCATTTCCGCTGTATTCGGGCGTCTGCCGACTGTTACAAGCACATAGTCAGCTTCCACTTTCTTTTCTTCGCCTTTAACTTCGTAAGTGACAATTACGCCATTTTCTGTTTCTTCCACACTCTTGGCACTTGCTTTTGTTACAATTTCTGCACCCTTTTTCTTAAGGTTGCGTTTTACGAGAGATGACATTTGCTTTTCAAATGAAGCAAGGATTTCATCCAGTCCCTCTAAAATAGTAATTTTTGTTCCAAGGTTGGCATATGCTCCGCCAAGCTCTGTTCCAATATATCCTCCGCCGATTACAACCATTGATGAAGGAACTTCTTCAAGTGCAAGAGCACCCGTGGAATTCAGAACGCGCTTTGAATATTTGAAAGCAGGAAGTTCAATCGGAGTAGAGCCAGTAGCAATGATTGCATTTTTAAATGTGTATGTTTGTGCAGAATCGTCATTAATTACACGAATACTGTTTTCATCCACAAAATATGCTTCTCCACGAACGATATCTACTTTATTGCCTTTCAGAAGAGTTTCCACTCCACCGGTAAGCTTATTAACAACGCTTGCTTTCCAGTTTTGGACCTTGGAAAAATCAAGTTTCACATTTTCAGCTGTTATCCCCATCTCATCTGAATGCTGTGCTTGCTCAAAACGATGTCCTGCAGAAATCAAGGCTTTTGAAGGAATGCAGCCTACATTCAAACAAACTCCGCCAATCGAACCTTTTTCAACAATTGTTACTTTTTGTCCAAGCTGGGCTGCACGGATTGCCGCAACATATCCGCCGGGACCTGCACCAATGACTAAAGTATCTGTTTCAATCGGAAAATCTCCTACTACCATTTTTTACGCCTCCATTAACAAAAGTTCTGGGTCGTTAAGCAATCTTTTTATATGATTAAGAGCATTTTGTGCTGTAGCACCATCAATAATCCGGTGATCGAAGCTAAGAGATAGAGCCAATACCGGAGCAGCAACAATTTCGCCGTCACGGACAACCGGTTTTTCCGCAATGCGGCCGATTCCAAGAATGGCTACTTCAGGATGATTGATTACAGGAGTGAACCATTGTCCGCCTGCAGAACCAATATTGGTGATTGTGCAAGAAGCGCCTTTCATTTCATCTGCTGCCAATTTTCCTTCACGGGCTTTAGTTGCCAGTTCATTAATTTCATTTGAGACAGCAAAAGTAGATTTGCGGTCTGCATCTTTTACTACAGGAACCAGAAGTCCTTTTTCAGTGTCTGCTGCAATTCCTATATTATAGTAATGCTTATGGACGATTTCGCTTGAAGCATCATCAATAGATGTATTTAGTGCCGGGAATTCACGCAATGCACTAGTTAAAGCTTTGACCACATAAGGAAGGAATGTTAATTTTATTCCCTTTTGAGCAGCAATTTCTTTGAACTTCTTGCGATGTGCAACAAGTTTGTCTACGTCCACTTCATCCATCAGCGTCACATGAGGAGCCGTCTGTTTAGAATGAACCATCGCTTTTGCAATCGCTTTTCTGATTCCGCTCATTTTTTCCCTTGTTTCAGGATATTGGCCTTCAGGGATTGCTGCTGCTTTTGCAGGAGCTTTTTCCTCTTTAGCTGTTTCCTGGACAGGCTGTTCTGTCTGAGCTTGTTCCGCTCCGCCATTTGCGAAAGCATCAATGTCGCTCTTCATAACCCGTCCATTATCACCAGTTCCTGAAACCTGGCGGATGTCTATTCCTTGTTCTCTTGCATATTTGCGTACGGAAGGCATGGCAATGACACGGCGATTAGGATCTGCATCTGCCTGCGGTCGTGCTCCTGCACCAGTGGTTTCTTTTTCTTCCTGCTTAGAAGCCTCTTCCTTATCCACTTCCTGGCCAGCTTCTCCAGTAGATTGAACTTGTGCTTCCGTGCTTGATTTTCCTTCTTCTTCATCGTGATGGCCCTTAAATTGAAGGTTTTCGTATCCTGGTGCATCGAAAGTTACCAGAATGTCGCCAACAGTGGCAACCGTTCCTTCTTCTACAAGGACTTCTTCAACTGTGCCGTCAACTGGAGATGGTATTTCAACGACAGCTTTGTCATTTTGAACTTCGCAAAGCACATCGTCTTCTTGGATCTTATCTCCTGGTTTTATGAACCATTTTACTATTTCACCCTCGTGAATACCTTCACCGATATCTGGGAGTCTAAATTGGAATGACAATGAATTCACCCTCCTATTTTTTAAATCAACATTCAGCAGGAACATAGCTAGTATCTGTCATCTAATAGCTTTTGCCGCAGACGTTTTAGAAAAATGAACTGCTTAAGGGAAACACCCGTAAGCAGACATCTTAGTTTATTAGAAATTCAGAACTTTTTTCGCTGTTTCAATTACATCTTTATAGTTTGGAAGCCAAACAGGCTCTGCCTGTGAAAATGGATAAATCGTATCTGCTGCAGCAACCCGGAGAACCGGTGCTTCAAGGCTTAAGATAGCGCGCTCATTTATTTCTGCCACAACATTTGCTGCCACACCTGCTTGTTTTTGCGCTTCCTGCACAACGATTGCACGGCCGGTTTTTTCTACAGAAGCAATGATTGTTTCAATATCAAGCGGAGCAATCGTGCGAAGGTCAACCACTTCAACTGAAAAACCTTCTTTTTCAAGCTCTTCTGCAGCTTTGAGAGACTCATGAACCATAGCTCCGTAAGTGATGATGGAAAGGTCTTTACCTTCACGTTTTACATCAGCTTTGCCAAGAGGAATAGTGTATTCTTCTTCAGGCACCTCTTCACGGAAGGCACGGTATAATTTTAAATGTTCCAGATAAATGACCGGGTCATTATCACGGATAGCAGAGATAAGAAGCCCTTTGGCATCATAAGGTGTTGAAGGTACAACAACCTTCAATCCCGGTGATTGGGTCATTAGCCCTTCCAGGCTGTCTGAGTGCATTTCCGGAGTATGAACCCCTCCTCCAAATGGAGAACGGACTGTAATCGGCATATTGTAGCGGCCGCCTGAACGGTAGCGCATACGTGCCATTTGTCCTGCAACTGAATCCATTACTTCGAAAACAAAACCAAAGAACTGGATTTCAGGAACCGGACGGAAGCCTTGAAGCGCCAGACCGATTGATAGTCCGCCAATACCGGATTCAGCAAGCGGTGTATCAAATACACGGTCCTCGCCGAATTCTTTATGCAAACCTTCTGTTGCACGGAAAACTCCGCCGTTGACACCGACATCTTCCCCGAACACAAGAACGTTTTCATTATTGCGCAATTCTGTGCGAAGTGCATCAGTAATCGCTTGTATCATTGTCATTTGAGCCATGGCTTACTTCGACTCCTTTTCTTTATAAATTTCATATTGTTCTTTTAAATTAACAGGCATTTCTTCGTACATGATTTCCATCAGATCTGTCACTTTTTGTTTTGGAGTTTCATCAGCAATCTTAATTGCTGCCTTGATATCTTCTTTTGCTTTATCAATTGTCTCGTTTTCCATCTGCTCGTTCCAGATTCCTTTTCCTTCAAGGAATTTACGGAAGCGCACTAGCGGATCCTTAAGTTCCCACTCATTGTCAAGGTCTGAGGTACGGTAGCGGGTCGGGTCATCGCCTGCCATGGTATGCGGGCCGTAACGGTATGTCAATGTTTCGATAAGTGTAGGGCCTTCACCATTGACAGCGCGTTCACGAGCCTCTTTAACAGCCCTATAAACAGCAAGAGGGTCCATTCCGTCTACCTGGATGCCCGGAATACCTGCAGCAACTGCTTTTTGGGCCATTGTTTTTGAAGCAGATTGTTTTTCGACTGGAGTTGAAATCGCAAAACGGTTATTTTGAACGATAAAGATAGCTGGCGCACTAAAAGCTCCCGCAAAGTTCATGCCTTCATAAAAATCACCCTGTGAAGTACCGCCGTCTCCTGTATATGTAACAGCAACTGCTTTTGCACCACGTTTTTTCAAACCAAGAGCTACTCCGGCAGCTTGTACAAACTGTGCTCCGATGATAATTTGAGGAGAAATGACGTTAACTCCCTCTGGGATCTGGTTTCCTTTGAAATGACCGCGTGAGAATAGGAATGCCTGGGCAAGCGGAAGGCCATGCCAGATGAGCTGCGGCACATCACGATATCCTGGAAGAATAAAGTCTTCCTTTTCCAAAGCATACTGAGATGCTAGCTGTGAAGCCTCTTGTCCGGCAGTCGGAGCATAAAATCCAAGCCTTCCCTGTCTATTTAAGGAAATGGAACGCTGATCAAGAATACGTGTATACACCATACGCTTCATTAATTCCTGAAGCTGTTCATCTGTTAAATCAGGCATTGCATCTTTATTGACTACTTCGCCTTCTTCGTTCAGTATCTGTAAGGTTTGAAACTGTTCTTCAACAACATCAAGTTGTTTTTTGACATCAAATTTAGCCTGTTTCGTTTTGGAAGCCATCTGTGCCACCTCATCCTTTCAATAAAAGGGTTAAATTAATCTATAAAGCATTATTGATCTGCTCAGGGATCAAAATCCAGATCATTATATGTTTCCCTATAACTTTGTCCGTAAACACGAAGATTTTTTACCTTCTGCAAATTAATACTGTACCAATATTTTTTTTACTAAAATTGATACAATGCTTTATTCCATGTTTAGTTTACAGTAATCAATATTAATCCGTCAATGAGTTAGAATCTTTTATTCCCCATGATTATTTTTCTTGCTTTTTCATCTCCGTTTCCTTTTTACAGTCATCTGTTATAGTTTTAATTTTACTACTGTACTATAAAAAACCCCAAAAGGTAAGCCTTTTCATTTTAAAATCCCTATTTCATGTATAAGACAGCCGGTAGTCATTTAAATTTCATGCTCCAGATGCCTGCTCCAATCTAACCGGTTAACATTTGATTGCCTCAAGTACACATTAAAAACCTCTTAAGTAAAAAGCCTAAAAAAAAACTGGCAGCTGCACCAGTTTATTTATTTTGATTCATTTTTTAATTCAGCCTTTTTATAAAACGCCTTTTTTTCTTTATTGTATTGATCTGTAAGGCTATTGAAATGTTTGTTCTCTGCCATCACCTTGTCATAGGACTGATTAATTTTATCAATCTGGGTCTGCAGTTCATCCATCTTCAGATCCTTTTTCTTGAAAAGCTGATACAGTTCCTTATTGTCTGCTAGGCTCTTTTTGTAAAGATTGTATAGCTTTTCATGGGCCTTATAGCGCTGATCCATCGTCTTTTGCATGGTTACTGCGGTCTTTTTCACATCTTTTTTATCAATATCGCTGATTTCGCTGTCCATTTTTTTGAACTCATCCTGTGATGAAATGATGCTCTTCCGCTCCTTTTCAACCAGCTGTTCACGTTTTTTTATATTCTCAATCGCCTTGTCCGATAAGGAAACAATCTGATCGTACTGGGGCATCCCCAATTTGATAATTTGCTGATAATAGGCATTTTCCTGTTTTTCCAGATCAGTAATCGGTTTTTGCTGTTTTTCAAATGCCTTCTCCTGGTTGACGGTGTTTTGCAGTGTTTCCTGAATTTGCTCTTCAGGAGATGAACTCCCAAAACAGCCGGATAAACCTGCTGTAAGTCCGATGATGAACAATACATTAAGATACTTTAACACTAGTAGAACCCCCATTTTTCTAAGTATTCGTTTTTTCCTGAACAGGCAAAGGATTGCCGCCTGCTTTTGTTTAAAGGTTTTTAATACTGCTCTCCAGAAAAATTCCTGATCGTGCACAGCCTGCATGCGGGGTATCTCCTGCACCAAACCCAGCTAACCGCATAGGCTGTAGTAAATCATTCCAAGGTGGATGATAAAAAAGATAAAGCGGAGGTTTCACCTATGTATTATGGAGGTTATGGAAGCGAATGCTGCACACCTGTTCCTTCTTACAGCTATTCCCCTTGCTATCCGGCAATTCCTGCAGGAGGCTGCGGTTTTGGAAAAGGCTTTGCCTTAATTATCGTCCTGTTCATTTTGCTTATCATTGTCGGTGCGTGCTTATGTAATTAACATAGTAAATACTATAAAAGGCAAAAAGTGCTCACATTCATCACTCCAATATTCCTTTACCCTTTTCTGCAAGAAACTAAAACAAGAGATTTGTATTTGTTGTAAATGAATTGCATGGAGGGCGGGCGTTCGGCAAGCCCTCTTTATTTAAGGCTTCCTTAAAAATGCGCATTTACCTTTTCAGGACATTTTTGGTAGACTCTTACTATACATATAAATAGAGGTGAAAATCGTGATTACCATGAAAGATATCGTCAGGGAGGGCCATCCTTCATTGAGGCTTCCTGCAAAAGATGTCACTTTGCCAGCATCTGAAGAGGATAAAAATATCCTGAAGAGTTTAATGGAATATGTACAAAACAGCCAGGATCCGGAAATGGCTGAAAAATACGGATTGAGGCCAGGAATCGGGCTGGCAGCACCGCAGATTAACATTACAAAGAAAATGATTGCCGTCCATGTCCGGGATAAGAAAGGAAATCTGTACAGCCATGCTCTCTTTAATCCAAAAATCATCAGCCACTCTTTAGAAAAATCTTACCTGACAGCTGGCGAGGGATGCCTTTCGGTTGACCGCGTCGTTCCCGGCTTTGTCCCCCGTCATTCCAGGATAACAATCAAAGGAACGAAAATGGATGGAGAAGAAGTGAAACTAAGGCTGAGAGGACTGCCGGCTATCGTATTTCAGCATGAAATCGATCACCTTAATGGTATCATGTTTTATGATCATATCAATGAGAAAGATCCATTTGAAATCGAATCCGGTGCTGTTCCAATTGAACGGTGAATAAGAGGCTGGCAGTGCAAATCGGCTCACTGCCGGCCTCTTACTTTTTTTTATCGCCTTTATAAGTGCAATCGCATTTTGCTACCGGCAGGCAATTGCAGATTGTGCATCCTTCAATTGCCCGCTTTATTTATATCAGCTTCAGATGCTTCAATCCATAAAGGATGCCATCATCATCCACATCTTTAGTTACAAAATCCGCATGCTTCTTTACCTCTTCAAGAGCATTTCCCATCGCGACTCCATGGCCGACAGCCTGAAGCATTTCAATATCATTCAGACCATCCCCGAACGCATATACATCATCCAGTTTGAATCCTATTTTATCCATGAGTATCTTAATTCCCTCTGCTTTAGATCCCCCTGCTGGCAGCACATCCAAGCATAATTCATGCCATCTGATGAATCTGAATTTATCATAATGGCCTATGTATCGATGTTCTTCTTCTTCGGAGCAAAACAATAAAGACTGATATATTTCTTTATCTTTATAGAAATCTGCATCCTGTTCGGGATGAGGGAATTTAAGTGTCCCCATTGCCTCTTTCACTCTGTCATTATTTTGAACTGTAGACTTCATAGTCTGTTCATTCATGAATACAAAAGCAGTATCCTGTTTGCCTGCATGGTTTTTTAACTTTTCCACCTCTTCAGGGAATAAAGGATTTTGGTAGATTACATTGTTCTCAAAAACAACATATTGTCCATTAAAGCTGACAAATGTATCAATATCCAGTTCCTCCCTTAAGGCTTTAAACATAAAAGGGGCTCTCCCTGTTGAAATGGCGACAAACACTCCATTTTCCTGCAGGGTTTTAATAGCCTTTTTTGCCGATGCAGGAAGTGATTTCTCATGATCCAGCAATGTGCCATCTATATCGAAAAAAACAATTTTCATCAGGTTTCACATCCATTCTTTTCAGTCAGCATTCATTTTAATATGTTCCCATTAAATACTCACTTTAGGAAATAAGTCAAGAAAACAGGGGTGAATTTTCAGGGAGATTTATGTAAGCAATTCCCAGACTTCCAACTGCAAGTTTTTAAGGTTTTTCCGCATACTAAAGGAAGTGACTGACTAAAGGATATGTTCATTGGTACAGAACAGGCTTTCGGTATTTTGCGTTTTGTGCAGAAAGATATATTTACATTATCCAATATTCCTTTACAATAATAGATAAAGGGAGCGTAATCACCTTGTTAAAAAGGCTGCGAAAAAAACTGCTTAAACAATGGAATGATTTACTGAGAAAAAAATCAATTGCCTGATGTTCATATCGTCAATGATTCTTCTCCCGCCTAATCTGGCATACGGACTCCAGAACGGGCATACGGCCCTCCCAACATTCGGGCAGGGCTTCTTTTATATAAAATTTCAAATGAAAATCCTTACATATTCCTCCTGGCAGTGTGCTGTCTTTTAGGAAAATGACGATAAGGTTTGGTTTCTGGATGAACTGTTGGTATAATTCTTTTTATACAGGTTTCATCCATAATAATTATGTACATAATAGGCTTCAAAAACCAAACAGCAAATACTGGTTTAAAGAAGGCTCTATGAATTTTAGCATGATGTTGTAAAACATGAAAAAATTGTTGTTTTTATATATAATGAAAAAAGCAATTAAAAAAGAATAGGAGAGAGATTCGATGACTTTTAAAGTTTACTACCAAGTAAATGCAACAGAAGTCCCGGTGCGGGAAAATACAAAAACAATTTATGTGGAAGGCGAGTCAGAACGGGATGTCCGTTTAAAACTCAAATCAGAACCATATAATATTGAATTCGTTCAAGCAGTACAAGGCGCTTATTATGAATATGAAAAAGAACATAATGAAGATTTTAAAGTATTGGAGCTAGGATAATTTATGAAATTTGTAAAAAATGATCAAACAGCCGTCTTCGCTTTAGGCGGACTGGGAGAAATCGGTAAAAACACTTACGCTGTACAATTCCAGGATGAAATCATCATCATCGATGCGGGAATAAAATTTCCCGAAGACGAACTTCTTGGCATCGATTATGTTATTCCTGATTACAGCTACTTAGTTAAAAATGAAGATAAAATCAAAGGCCTTTTCATCACACATGGCCATGAAGATCATATCGGCGGGATTCCTTACTTCCTTAAACAGCTGAACGTCCCTGTTTATGGCGGGAAATTGGCTTTGGGACTTCTTCGGAATAAGCTTGAAGAACATGGCCTTCTGCGCCAGACAAAGTTAATTGAAATCCAGGAAGATGATGTAATCAAGTTCAGAAAAACATCTGTGACGTTTTTCCGGACAACACACAGCATTCCTGATTCTTATGGAATTGTAGTAAAAACACCGCCTGGGCAAATTGTCCACACAGGAGACTTCAAATTCGATTTCACTCCAGTCGGCGAGCCTGCCAACTTGACAAAAATGGCTGAAATCGGAAGAGACGGAGTTCTTTGCCTGCTTTCAGACAGTACGAATAGTGAAGTCCCTCACTTTACCATGTCTGAAAGACGCGTCGGCGAGAGCATTGATGATATTTTCCGGAAGGTTGACGGAAGAATCATATTTGCAACATTCGCTTCAAACATCCACCGTCTGCAGCAGGTTACAGAAGCTGCTGTAGCAAACGGGAGAAAGGTTGCTGTTTTTGGCAGGAGCATGGAAGCAGCCATTAATATTGGGCTTGAACTGGGATATATCAGTGCACCTAAGGATACTTTCATTGATACTCACCAGCTTAACAGAATGCCAGCCAATAAGGTTGCGATCTTGTGTACCGGAAGCCAGGGAGAACCTATGGCCGCCCTTTCGAGGATAGCAAACGGAACACATCGCCAGATTCAGATTATTCCTGGGGATACCGTTGTATTTTCATCTTCTCCTATACCAGGCAACAATATCAGCGTTTCCAGAACAATCAACATGCTTTACCGCGCTGGTGCTGAGGTCATTTCCGGCCCGCTTAACAATATCCATACTTCTGGACACGGCGGACAGGAAGAACAGAAATTAATGATTCGTTTAATGAAACCAAAATTCTTTATGCCGATTCACGGTGAATACCGGATGCAGAAACTTCATAGCCAGCATGCGATTGACTGCGGAGTCCCTGCTGAAAATTGCTTTATCATGGATAATGGCGAAGTGCTGGCACTCAGCGAAAATACTGCCCAGGTTGCCGGCAAAATTCCTTCAGGCTCTGTTTATATTGATGGAAGCGGCATTGGCGATATAGGCAATATCGTTTTGCGCGACCGCCGCATCTTATCTGAAGAAGGTCTTGTCGTAGTGGTCGTCAGCATTAATATGAAAGAATTCAAAATCTCTGCGGGACCGGACATTATTTCAAGAGGCTTTGTTTATATGAGAGAATCCGGTGATCTGATCAGTGATGCCCAGTCCCTCATTACAAAGCATCTCAATAAAGTGATGGAAAGAAAAACTAATCAGTGGTCAGAAATCAAAAATGAAATCACTGATACACTTTCACCATTCCTTTATGAGAAAACAAAACGCCGCCCGATGATCCTGCCGATTATTATGGAAGTATAATAGCCATTAAAAAAACCGTTCCCAGGGAACGGTTTTTTTGTGCATAATCATTGGATGACTTTTCTTTCAAACCTGCTGATATCATCGTCTGCGCCAATGACAATGAGGATATCCCCATTTTGAAAGATATCAGTGGCAAGCGGCGAAACAATGATTTCCTTCCCTCTTTTAATAGCTACAATGTTGATCCCAAACTTTGCACGAATATCTAAATCAATAACAGATTTTCCTGTCATTTTACTGCTTGCAGCAATCTCAGCAATAGAATGCTCATCAGACAGTTCTAAATAATCCAGGACATTGTTTGAAACAATATTATGGGCAATCCTTCTTCCCATATCCCGCTCAGGGTGTACAACACGATCAGCACCTATTTTCAGCAGTACTCTTTCATGGTAATCATTTTGAGCTTTGACTGTTATATTTTCCACTCCCATTTCCTTCAGCATGAGAGTTGTAAGAATACTGGATTGAATATTATCCCCAATTGCTACGATAACATGATCAAAGTTCCGGATGCCAAGGCTTTTAAGAACATTTTCATCTGTCGAATCACCAATTACCGCGTGGGAAGCCACCAGGGCAAATTCATTGACCCTCTCTTCATTTGTATCTATGGCCAGAACCTCCATGCCTTCTTCAGCCAATGCCCTGACAATACTCCCCCCAAATCTCCCTAAACCAATTACAGCAAATTCCTTTTTCACTAAAATTCCTCCTGAACCCATCTTCAAATTCCGCCTTCAAAGAAAAACATCCTTCCTGAAAGGCTTTACTTATGATCGTGTACACATCTGCAGGCACCTGATCAATCCTTTTTCATCATGGCTAGTCATGCGCTTGTATGTACTCTAGTTTATCACATTGTTATTTTTCTATCAGGAGAGAAATAGTGTGCCATATAAAAAGCCAGCTTCTCCTTCCAGACGGAAGAAGATTGCTGACCGTTTTCTTTCATTATCCTTTTTATACAGCTTGCTGCATATTGAACTGTGCTTTAACAAGTTGATAATATTCACCCTTTAGATTCATCAGTTCTTCATGGCTGCCTTCTTCCAGGATTTCTCCATGGTTCAGCACGAATATTTTATTCGCTTCCCTTATTGTCGATAATCTGTGTGCGATAATGATTGAGGTTCTTCCCTTAAGCAGGGTTTTAAGGGCTCCTTGTATTTTCATTTCCGTTTCAGTATCAATGCTCGCAGTTGCTTCATCAAGAATCAGGATCTTTGGATCTGCAAGAAGGGCCCGAGAAAAAGAAAGAAGCTGCCTTTCCCCTACAGACAGGATATTCCCCCTCTCCTCTACCTCTGTATCATATCCATTAGGCAAAGATTGGATAAATATATCCGCTCCAACAGCGCGGGCAGCATTTTTCACTTCTTCGTCGGTTGCGTCAGGGCGGCCAAACCGAATGTTTTCCATAATGGTTCCCGAAAAGATAAATGTATCCTGCAGCACAATGCTGATATTTCCCCTAAGGCTTGATAGAGACATGTTTTTTAAATCAATACCGTCTATTTTAACTTCTCCTGCGGTCGGGTCATAAAAGCGGCTTATCAAATTTGCAATCGTGGTTTTTCCTGATCCTGTATGGCCAACAAGCGCAACAGTGCTTCCAGCTTCCATCTCGAGTGAAATCCCCTTTAATGCTTTTCGGTCGCCGTTATACGCAAATTCTACCGAATTAAAAATGATATGGCCTTTCATATCATCATGTTTAACAGAATCAGGATGTTCATCAATTAAAGGCTTTTCATCTAAATATTCAAAAATTCTTTCTGAAGAAGCCATCCCGACCAGCAGCTGGTTATATACCTGCCCCATACGCGAAATAGGATCCCAAAACATTCCCAGATAAAATGAGAAGGAAACAAATTCGCCTAGTGAAAGGGAGCTTCCCCGGATTAGATGTGATCCATACCAAATTAAGACAGCTGTCCCAAGGGCGTTTGTAGCTTCAACAAGAGGCCTGAAGACTGCATTTTTTCTGGCAGCGCTTCTCCAGCTCTCAAAGTTTTCTTCATTGATTCCGTCAAAAAAGTTCATGTTCTCTTTTTCTTGGGTGAATGACTGGGTAATCCTGATTCCCTGAATGCTTTCATTTAAATGGGAATTCAATTTCGACTGTTTTAAACGGACCAGCTGCCAGCTTCTCCTGATTTTTTTGCGGAGACTTGTTGAAATAAAGAACATAATTGGCAGGATGATCATGATGGCCAGTGTCAATGGAGGACTTAATGTAAATAAAATAACAATAATGCCCGCAAGCAAAACCATATCCATCAAAAGATTAATAACCCCGTTTGTAAACAGCTCCTGAAGAGAGTTAATATCATTCATGATTCTCACCAGGATTGACCCTGCAGAGCGCTGATCAAAAAAACGATGCGACAGGCTCTGTACATGTGTGAATAAATCCTTCCTTAAATCATAAATAACATTTTGCCCCAGCTTGTTCATCCACTTTATCCGGAAGATATTTGCGGCATATGCAATAAGATACAAGCAGGCAATAATACCGATATACATGAAAAGATGGTTCGTGTTTTTTTCCTTTATGGCCCCTCCAAGTGTATACACACCAATAAGAGCTGGAATTACTAGCTTTATCGCTGTTGTCAGCAAGACGGAAAAAATGGCCAGAGGCAGAAGCTTCTTGCTGTACGGCTTCATATAACTGAATAACCTCAGCATTTGTTTCCAATTGAAGGGTTTCTCAATGACTTGGTCATTAGAATACTGAAAACGCTCTGATGGGGTTCTTTTAGATTTTGCCTGTTTCATATTCAACCTCCTATCTATTCAATCCATTATGATTGCAGTATCAAATCTCTGTCTTTGAATTGAATATCATATATTCGCCCATATGCTCCATGGGATTTTATTAATTCATCATGTGTGCCTCTTTCAGCCACTTTTCCGTTTTCAAGGACGAGTATCTCATCTGCATGCTTTAAGGAAGAAATACGGTGTGCAATGATAAATGTCGTCCTTCCTCTCATGACTTCACTGAAAGCATTTTGTATTTTGTATTCGGTTTCCATATCAACAGCGCTTGTTGCATCATCAAGTATGAGTATGCTTGGATTTATACAGATGGCTCTGGCGATGGCAATTCTCTGTTTCTGGCCGCCGGACAGCCCCATCCCCCTCTCCCCAAGAAGGGTATCATACTGATCAGGAAGTTCCATAATGAATTCATGTGCCTGTGCCCTTTTTGCGGCATCGATGATTTCTTCCATGGATGCTTCCGGTTTACCATAGGCTATATTAGATTTGATGGTTGAAGAAAAAAGGAAAGATTCCTGCATGACAAATCCGATATTCTTTCTAAGGGTTTGAAGTGAATAATCCCTAATGTCCTTTCCATCAACCAGGATGCTTCCGTCTGTCGGTTTATAAAAACGTGTAATCAGCTGGGTGATAGAAGTTTTTCCGCTGCCAGTGGCACCGATCAGGCCGATAACCTTTCCTGGTTCTGCAGTAAAGTTAATATCGTGCAGGGCTTCTTCATCATCTACTGTATATTGAAGGCTGACATTCTGAAATTCTACGGAGCCTAAGAGCCGCTCCTTTTCGATAGCATCTTCTTTTTCCTCAATATGCTGAGTTTCTTCAAGTATCACGAGGAGTCTTTCCCCGGAAGCCTTAGACTGGGAAAACATATTCACAACAAAGCCAAGGTTCACAATCGGCCAAATAATAAACCAGACAAGACTGTAGAAGGCAACAAGTTCTCCAGGAGTCAAGGTGCCATGGATGACGAGATAACCTCCGTAAGAAAGTAATGCAACTACCGAGATATTCCCTAAAAGCTCCATTACAGGAAAATACTTTGCCCATATTCCGGAGGTAAGAAGACTGTTTTGCTTAAATTCCCCGTTCGACCGGTTAAATTTCCCGATTTCAAAGCTTTCTCTTGAAAGAGATTTTACTGTATTGATTCCGCTGATATTTTCCTGTACATTGGTATTCAATTTTCCAAATGACTTTCTGATTTTCCTGAAAGCCGGATGTACGGCTTTATCGAATTTATATACCGCTGCCGCCAAAAATGGAAGTGTGCTAAGCGTCACAAATGTCAGCGGAACAGAATAGTAAAACATAACTCCGCAGCAAATCAAAACCATCAATATAAAGCGTATGAGCTCTGAAAAGCCATAGGAAAGGAAGAACCGGAAGCCCTCAACATCTGCTGTCAGCCTCGACATCAAATCTCCCGTCTTTGCATTATCATAATAGCGAAATGGCAGGTACTGCAGTTTTTCATATAGAGAATTCCTCAGCTTATAAACTGAATGAATCCCGAATAAATCACCTGTATACTGATTAACAAAGGTGGCTCCGCCTTTGATGACCATGATGGCTACAAACCCCAGTGAAAGATATGGAACCATATAATATTTTTTCTCATTTACCACTTTATCAATGGTCAGCTGCAGAAAAACCGGATAAACAACGGTAACTCCCGTAATGATCAGCAAAAAAGCAAGGGAGACAAAAAAATATTTTTTGTATGGCCAATAAAAATCTTTTAGTTTTTTAAAAGTCTCCAAATTCACTTCCCCTTTCTAGTTCCAAAAAAATCAAAATATGTATTTTCTAAATAAGACGCATTACTAAATATATCGAGTTTCGAAATAAATTTCCAGCTATTTTTAATAATATTTTTTATTTTTTTAAAATTCGAATAAAGTAAACTTTCCTCTAAATTGTCCAACAGTCCAATATGATTTGGGGCGCATAGCGAATGTTTTCGTATAATTTGCTGCCAAGATCAAGGCGGCTGTTTTCCGCACGGCTGATGACGGGAGACATGGGCATCTGGGGCTAATATGCCCCGCTCGCAAAAGCCTGGCACCTTCACTCCAGTCAACCCTCTTCACAATGGAAATGCCTAGCAGAACTCAAATACTGAAACCTTTAAAAAAGAGCAAAAAAAAGACTAAACCCATGTCGGCCATTAAGACCGGGTTTAGTCTATCTTTAAATTAAACGGTTTTTTCATTTTCATCCAATACGCGGTTAACACGCTTTTCGAGCATTTTCATTCCGCTTCCGCCTGCTTGAAAATGGCGAAGTTTTCCTTCTTTATCAAATACATAATAAGCAGGAACATATTGATTTGCAAATGCATCATTCAGTTTTAGTTCACTGTCCACATAAATAGGCTGTGTAATGCCATGCTCTTTGGCAACCTCTTTAATTTCTTCAAGATCCAAGTCTTTCTCTGATCTGGGCATATGAACAGCCACTACATTCAGCTTATCCTTGAATTCGTCTCTAAACTGATTGACCTGCGGCATCGCTTCTTTGCATAAATGGCAGCTTACAGACCAAAAATGGATCAAAGTCGGTTTATCGCCTACAAGATCTTCCTTTGTTACCTCATTGTTCACCCACGCTGTTGCTCCGCTTAATTCGGGCATTAATTCGCGCAATTTCAAAACCATGCACCTCCACTTGTTAAATAAAAACACATCACGATAATATTTATCTAAAAAGGCCTAACTGCAAAGTTAGGCCCTGCAATTAAATTAAAGTGTTTTTTGACCAGGTCTCCAGTTGGCAGGGCATAATCCGCCAGTTTGAAGAGCTTGAAGCACCCGAAGTGTTTCGTCAACGTCACGGCCAATATTGTTATGGTTGACTACTTGATACTGTAGCTCGCCTTCAGGGTTAATGATGAACAAGCCGCGAAGTGCCACGCCTTCTTCTTCAATCAGCACGCCGTATTCACGGGAAAGCTGGTGGTTAGTGTCAGCAGCTAAGGCATATTTAAGATCGCCAAGTCCGTTTTCTGTACGGTCAGTGTTAATCCATGCAAGGTGAGTATGAATCGTGTCAGTAGAAACACCGATTACTTCAGCATCCAAATCTTCGAACTCATCAAAGCGATCAGACATAGCAGTAATTTCTGTTGGGCATACGAAAGTAAAGTCCATTGGATAGAAAAATAAAACTGTCCATTTATCGTTTTTCATATTTTCTTCAAGGCTTACTTTTCCAAACTCTTTATTAGGCATAACAGCTTCCAGTTCAAATCGCGGAGCCTGTTTTCCTACCATGCGTTCTGGCATAATATTCCCTCCAATTAAGTAATTAAATGAGAATGCGATAATATATTCTCATTTTTTCTGCACAAAATTCATTATAGACAAGCACATTCTTGCCGTCAATTAAAACGATTTTAGATAAAGAGTAATTATTAATAATAACTCCCGCCTCCATTATCATTTCCTTTATGCTGTGTTCTGATTCCTTCCTGCTAAACCAAGTTTTAAAAGCAGCTCAGCGTAAGATATAAATAAGTAAATGACGGTCAAGCGATGAAGTTTTTTTCATTTTCAGTTAAAATAGGAATGTCCAAAGAAAGTTTATCATGAACATCTTGGGGAATATAATGAAGTGCTTTAACTGACGAACACAGAAAGGAAGATTACATGAAACTGCATGAATTCACGCTGCCTAATAGCGTCCGGGATATCAGTTACTGGAACGATTTATTAATAAAAGGCGGCATGATTTTTTTAAAAATCCTCATTATCTATATCATTTATCTGATTGTCAGGTCACTTTCAAGAAGAATCATTAAAACCAGTTTTTCAAGAATCCGCACGCGCGAAAAGGTGTCTCCAGGTCGCTCCAAAACACTCGAAAGCCTTTCAGGAAATGTCATAGGCTACATTCTTGTCTTTGTGCTCCTAGTTACCATTTTTCAGGTTCTCGGCATTCCTGCTACCTCCATCTTGGCAGGGGCCGGTGTTGTCGGGCTTGCTGTCGGTTTTGGGGCGCAGGGACTTGTCAGTGATGTTGTAACGGGATTTTTTCTATTACTGGAACGTCAGCTTGATGTAGGGGATTACGTAACAATTGGCACTTTTTCAGGAGTCGTTGAACAGCTCGGACTTAAAACAACCATCATCCGCGGCATGGACGGAACTCTCCATTATCTTCCCAACCGGCAGATAACCAGCTTAAGCAATCATTCTAGAGGCAACATGAGTGCGTTAGTGGATATTTCCTTTCCTGCCGATAAGGAGGTAGAACCTCTCATAAAACTTCTGCAGGAAGCATGCAGCAGAGTTGCTGCAGCACAGT
Organism: Bacillus sp. OV322; assembly: GCF_900112495.1. GTDB lineage: Bacteria > Bacillota > Bacilli > Bacillales > DSM-1321 > Peribacillus. The sequence goes on along the minus strand of NZ_FOMA01000001.1, from coordinate 547,939 downwards.
CTCAGATTATCATCGAGGGCCCAAGTGTTCTTGGTGTGCAGTCCTTTGATTCATCCAATGTCGTTATCCGCATCCTCGCAAAAACGATAAACGGCAAACAGGCAGATGTTGAACGGGCATTAAGAAAAACGATAAAAGAACAGCTTGAAGAACAAAAAAGACTGGAATCAAGTGCAGAAGCGTAAAAATGCAATGAAAAAGAAAAGGGCATGCTGCCCTTTTCTTTTTTTACATTCATTCTTACATTCTATTTGCCTTGAAGCTTATATAAGAAATCAGCAATGGTATGGCTGTGCCGATTGCCTCTTCATCGGGATTTAGCATGGAGTGATGCAGGCCATAGGCAGAGCCTGCACCAAGCCAGAACATAAATCCGGGTATCTCTTTCACCATATAGCCAAAGTCCTCGCCGGTCATTGCCTCGGTGCATTCAATGACCTTAGCACTTGAATGTTTTTCGGCAAACTCCATGAATTCCCTTGTCAGCTTTTCCTCATTGTACACCTGATAATACATACTTCCATAATCAATTGAAGCTTCACATTCAAAACCAATTTCAATTCCTTTGACAAGTGCCTCAATCCGGCTTTTGACCTTAAGCATGGAATCGGCATTAAGCGTCCGTATTGTACCTTCCAGACGGGCATTTTCAGCAATGGCATTTTGAACGGTGCCACCTGTTATCTTGCCAATTGTAATGACCGCAGAATCAAGCGGGTTGATATTTCTCGACACAATTGTCTGCAGCTGGCCGACTAATGAGCAGGCACCCACTACCATATCCTTTGTTTCATGAGGATATGCCGCATGGCCGCCCTTTCCTTTTAAATCAATAAACAGCTCTGAAGTATTTGCAAAAAGCAGGCCCGCTTTGACGGCGATAGTGCCCGCAGGGTATTCGGGTGCTATATGAAGCCCAAGGATCTGATCAGGACGCCACTTTTGCATAGTTTCTGTCTTAAGCATAGGCTCAGCACCGCCAGGCCCTTCTTCTGCTGGCTGGAATATAAAGAGCAGGTTGTCCGTTGCAGGATGATGGGCAAAATGGGTCAGTACGCCAAGCGCTATGCTCATGTGCAAATCATGGCCGCAAGCGTGCATCCTGCCTTCATGCCGTGATGCAAAAGGGAGCCCTGTTTCTTCTTTTATGGGAAGACCATCCATATCTGCCCGATATCCGATGGTCTTACGGGGGCTGGTACCTTTAATTCTAACGAAAATGCCTGTTTTCCATGTTTCTGTTTCAAGATTATCTTGCGGAAGATTTTTTATATAATCTAATAAGAATTGCTGTGTTTTAAATTCCTTAAAACCCAATTCCGGTATTTGATGAAGTTCCCTGCGTATCTCGATGAAAGGATTAATTTGTTCCATTTTCACTGCCTCCTAAGCACAAAAGCGCGGATAAAGCAGTCCGCGCTTTTGTGGGATGTATATAGATTGATTAAAGCTGGCGAAGCTCCTGCATGATTTCTGTTTTCGACTTGGTTTTTTCATCAATTTCTTTAATGACCTTCGCTGGAGTACCAGCTGCAACTGTATATGGAGGCACATCTTTTGTGACAATGGCTCCTGCAGCGACTACAGCTCCTTTGCCGATTGTTACTCCTTCCAGAACAACTGCATTTGCTCCAATCAGCACGTCATCTTCAACAACAACTGGCTTTGCGGAAGGAGGCTCAATAACACCAGCAAGGACTGCGCCGGCTCCGATATGGCAGTTCTTTCCTACTGTTGCTCTTCCGCCTAGAATGGCGTTCATATCAATCATGGTTCCTTCCCCGATCACTGATCCGATATTAATGGAAGCTCCCATCATGATGACTGCATTATCGCCGATTTCAACCTGGTCGCGGATAATTGCGCCCGGCTCAATTCTCGCCTTGATTCCTTTCAGGTTAAGCAATGGGATAGCTGAATTTCTGCGGTCATTTTCTACAACGAAATCCTCAATTTTATCATTTCCCTCAAGGATTGGGCCTAGAATGTCCCATTCACCGAACACCACTCCGGTGCTGCCGGTAATGAATGTCTTGGAATCACCGAAATCGACACCTTCTAGATCACCTTTTACATATACCTTAACTGGTGTTGATTTTTTACTGTTTTGTATGAATGAGATAATTTCATTTGCGTCCATCATTTTCATGCTTATAGTCCTCCTATATGTATCATTTTTCAGATTTAAATTTACCAAACTACTGTATGTAAAACAAGTTATTGCATACCTAAAGCAGAAAAATAAAATTTCCCGGGGAAACCTGCCACCCCATGATATTGAATTATATTTCCTGCATCTGTATATGCTCTTTGACAATTTCAGTGAATGCCTGCACCTGCTTCAGCCCAAAAGCAGATTCATATCCGCAAAGCCAGGTATCTCTTTGGATGGAATGATTTTGATCATTGCTGAGCGGAATTTTATATACATTCTCGTCTTTATTATGCAGAGTAATGGCAGGCAGGATGGCATAGCCGATTCCATTGAACACCATTTGTTTACAGGTTTCAATCTGGTCCACGACAATTGTATTTTTGGGAGTGGTCTGGAATTGTCTATGCCACCAGTCTTGAATTTCCTGATAATAATTGGAGTCACTTTTAAATTGAATAAATGGCCGTTCTGTTTCCAGGACCTGGCTTAATTCATTCATTTCAGTATCGACCAGATACAGCTTATCTGTGAAAAGGTGCTTTTTTACCCCTTTCCAGTCAGGGGCACCCCTGATGATTCCTATATGGACCTGCCCTTCATATAACGACTTTAGGATTTCGCTGCTCCAGCCGGTTATAAGTGATATTTTCGCATAAGGGTACTTTTGAACGAATTTTTTCAAAACCTGCGGCAGCCAGTTTTGACCCACGATTGTTGCACAAGCTATTTTCAGCGTGCCATACACTTCATGATCCATAGACTGTATATCTTCCCTTACCTTTTCTTCTTTTTCAATTACTTCATTCGCAAAACGAATCACTGCCTCGCCTGCAGGAGTAAGGGACAGCCCCTTTTGAGAGCGGAGAAACAATTTCTTCCCCCAATCATTTTCAATGTTTTGCAGTCTTTGAGAAAGCGCGGGCTGTGAAACAAATAAACGCTCAGCAGCTTTTCTCATATTCATTTCCTGCGCTAAAACGGACAGAAGCTGAAATTCTGTAAATAACATAACCGTTCGCACCTCCAATGATAACTAAATCTTATGTCTTTGATTAATTTTATCAGAATTTAATTATCAGCTTAAACGGCATATAATACAAGAAAAAAAGAAAGGAAGCGAGCGTAATGACAATTGTTTTATTGATCCTGATCGGATTTACAGCTACTTTTATTGGCACACTTGCCGGAAGCGGCGGATTAATCGGCATGCCATCGCTGCTGCTGATCGGAATTCCGATACATTCTGTTATAGCATCCGCTAAGTTCTCCAACATGTTTTCTTCCTTTTCAAGTTTTTATGTTTTGCTAAAGCAAAGGGAGCTGACATTAAAGGATGCACTCACCCTGATTCCTTTTGCCTTGGCAGGGGGATTGACAGGCGGAATGCTTGCAAATTCTTTCAGCGAAAAAACAATGAATATTATGGCTGTTATTCTCCTTAGCATAGCGTTTATCATCAGTTTTTTTAAAAAACCGAAACAAAAAGACGGTGATTGGTATATCCCTAAAAAAGCATATCCTGCCCTTTTTGGGATAAGTGTATATGATGGAATGTTTGGCCCTGGACAGGCGACGATGCTGATGTACACATTTTTAAACAATGGTGCAAGCTACCTGAAGGCCCTGGCATTAACCCGCTTTCAGACCTTCATCAGCTGCGGGGCCGCATTTCTGTCTTATCTGTATGCCGGTAATTTCGAATGGGATGTCGCTATCTATTATGCGATAGGGTCTATCCTAGGTGCCCAGCTGGCAGTACGGGCGGCAAGAAAAATTGCTGCAATTCATCTAAAAAAGATCTTGCACGCCGTAACCATTGCCCTCATCTTGCAGCTGATTTATCGCCTTTTCTTTTAAAATTAATCAATCTTATGGCTCTTTGGCAAAAGCAGCAGCAAGGCAAGGCTGACAGCAGCGAATATAAAGACAATCAAATAAACATGGTGAAGTGAAATTGTCAGCCCCTCCTGCAGGATATGCCTTAGTTTGTCCGGAATCTGCAGACGTTCTCTGGCGTTTAGCAAAGAATTAGCATCATCAATCGTCAGGGACTTGCGATCACTGTGGTGATTCAGATATGTTTGCAGAGTTCCATTCATGATGCCGCCTAACAGTGCTGCACCGATCGTATTGCCGAGGTTCCTCATAAAAAGATTAGAAGCAGTTGCAATGCCCCGCCGCTCCCATTCAACTGTATTTTGAATGAGGACAATAAAGGATGTGGATGTGAGCCCCATTCCAATTCCAATAAGAAATGTGCCAGATGCAGCCACCAGTGGTCCAAAAGAAGCCTTCATCAGTACAAGGACTGCACTGCCTGCAATTAAGGAAACCCCGCCAATAATGGAAGTATATTTAAATCCTATTTTAGCTAAAAGTCTTCCGGAAAGAGCCGAAGCAATGGGCCACCCAATGGACATGGAGGTTAAAGTAAAACCCGCCACAGTCGGGGACTTTTCCATCACTCCTTGTACGAAAGCCGGCAGGTAGCTGGATAATCCAATAATCATAATACCTGTAGTCAGAGAAACGAGATTTGCCAGCAGGATGGATTTTTCTTTCCAAATTTCAAACGGCATCATAGGTTCAGGAAAGTTTCGTTCTTGCCTGACAAATAAAAATAGGGCGAGCATCGCGAATGCCAAAAGAATAATAATCTTCCAGGAACCCCACTGCCAATGAACTCCGCCTTCCACCAGAATGATCATGACAGCGGAAATGCCGGCTGTCAGCAATGCAGCTCCGCCATAATCAATTTCAGGTTTTTTCTTACTAACATTTTCATGCAGAAACAAAACAAGCCCGATCATGGATAAAATGCCCAGGGGAATGTTAATCCAGAATACGAGCCTCCACGTCAGCGTCTGGACTAGAAGGCCTCCCAGTGCTGGTCCCATGACAGCTGATATTCCCCACACACTTGATAGGTACCCCTGTACTTTCGCACGTTCTTTCTTCTCATAAATATCTCCAATGATGGTGGAAGCAACCGGGGCGACAGCTCCTGCCCCGAAGCCCTGGATGAATCGGTATATAATCAGCTGATTCATCGTATGAGCAAATCCGCATAATATCGAACCTATTAAGAACACAATGATTCCAAAAATCAGAATCGGCTTTCTTCCAAATAAATCTGACAGCTTGCCATAAATCAGCACGGTAACTGCATTCATCAAAAGATACGATGAAAACACCCAGCTATAAAGAGAAAAACCTCCAAGATCGCTCACAATGGCCGGCATAGCTGTAGAAACGATGGTTCCCTCAATTGCATTCATGAACATAGCAAGCATAACAGCCGCAAGAACAAAACTGCGTCTTGTTTGCTTGTTTTCTTTTCCGGATTTATAAAATGAACCCCCCAATGCATGAGTCCCTCCTTACTTAATTATAATTTTTAAAAAAATGGCGGGCTGGAACAATAATGCGTGAATCCAGCGGAGCCGGCCGCTGCAGGAGGTGCGGCTCTCGGCAATAAATAAAACCAGCCCCCAACCGGGAGCTGTTTCCTGAATAGCTGGCTATTCTCGATAATGACGCCTAATCAAAGAGAACTCCTGCCGGCAGAAGACTGAACCATTCCTCAATCAGGGGTCACTTAATGCGTATTCTCTTTAAAATGGCCCTGCGTGTCAGGATACCTTCAAATACACCCTCATCATTTTCAACGCACACAAAAGGATGATCTATTAACAATTCCAGTCCCTTGCTGACTTTGTCGTCTATATGAAGCCTCGGAATGTCTCTATTGATAATTTCTGAAACCTTTTTATTTTCAAGTTCTTCAAATTCAATTCTCTGAAGTCCCATGATTGCATCCAAAATTACAGGTGTGCTGATCAGACCATGCAGCTTGTACATTGGATCTAATACGGGAATCGCTGTATATCCGCTTCTGGTTAAAACGAGCAGAGCATGCTCCAAATTATTGGCCACTTGCACATGTGCTACCCTTTCTGAAGAAATCATAAGGTCTTTAACACTTGAGTCCAATAAATCCCCATCATGTGTACCAATCATTTTAAAATCCCCTTACCTATATGTCTTTGTTTTTATCTTTACGCTATATAAGTGTACCATAGGCAGGGGAAACTTTCTTCTGGCAATACCTGATTTATTTATTCATTTACCAGGCTTTTTTTACCCTTTATCTGTTTTAATATTCCTCAATTCAAACCCGCACTGGCTGCATTGATAAATGACATTTTGATTGGACTGAGCGGTCAATACATGTTCTATTGCCCTTTCACTTCTGCACTTGGGACATCTGACAACAGGTGAATTCATAAACTTCCCTCCCTATTACCCGTTTTTGCGGGCAGTATACCCCATTAAAGGTTCGCTAGTCTTCAGGGAGACTAACGGCCGGATTGCTATCCATCGGCGCCTGAATGACAGGCCGTCCGCTGTATTCAATTTATAGGATGCAGTTTTCTATCACATCACATACATATATTTGGATTGGAACCGGCAAGAAGATTCAGTTGCTATAAAAAAAGCTGCAGCACAGTCTGGCGGCAGCTGAAAAAGACTTTTACAGTTTTGGTACTTTGGCTTGCCGATATCCTCTCAGCGGGAACATAAAAAGCCATACTTATTCCCGCTTGCGGTGTAAGTACGGCTTTTTTAGTATTGATAGGCAGATTTTTAATTAAGCCTGCAGCAAATCGAAAATTTCGATTGTAATCATATCAATATTATCAAATTGATATTTAGATGACTTGCTTTTTTCATTAAATACTTCCAATTCAAACATTTCTGTTTTGCTGAAATATGTAACCTGGCAAATTTTCACTCCATCTATTTCAAAAAAACGCTGAGCAGATTCTGTTTCCTTCGCTTGCTCCTGTAAACTTTTTAATCTGGTAAGAATGCCCTGTAACTGAGACATACTCCCTCTCCTTTCTGAATAAAACCTTATCGATAGGTTTCACTATATCATATATTTCTATCCAATAACCATAACGAATTAAATTCAGAATTATCCGAAACGTTTTATTTACATGGCCATAGTATCAGCATAAAATAAGGAAGAGATTTTGTACATTAAAAATTCAAAGAAGGTGATGGATTTTGTCTAATATTAATATGATTGATGATAGAATCACTTTGATAGATGGATATGATTTAAACATCCCAAACAGGACAGGCACTTATGTAATACGAGAAAAAAAGCTTGCACTCGTTGAAACTTCTGCAAGCCCATCAATTCCCCGTATATTGGAGGGCTTATCTGAAATCGGTATATCTCCTTTAGACATAGACTATATAATTATTACCCATATTCATCTGGACCATTCAGGAGGGCTCGGTCTTTTTCTCAAATACTGTCCAAAAGCCAAAGTCATTGTTCATAAAAAAGGAGCCCGCCATCTTGAGGATCCTGCACGACTGATTGAAAGCGCAAAAAGTGTTTATAAAGGCGAATTCAGTAAATTGTTCGAACCTATACTGCCGATTCCCCATGACGCTATCTTAATTAAAGATGACAAAGAAACTCTTAAGCTTTCAGAATCCTGCACATTTACATTTTATGACACACCAGGGCATGCCAGCCATCACTTGAGCATACATGATTCCGTTTCCAATGGAATGTTCACTGGAGACACAGCAGGTATATTTTATAGCGAATTACTGGAATTGAGTATTGAATTTTACCTTCCTTCCACGTCGCCAAACCAGTTTAATCCCGATGCAATGCTTAAGGCTCTTCAGCTTTATGAAGTTCTTGGAATTAATAAAATTTACTTTGGACATTTTGGAAACTCCAATAATCCTACACATGTGTATGCACAAATAAAACATTGGCTTCCTATATTCCTTTCTGCAGCAGAAACCTCTTACTCCTCTGATAAAAGCATGGACGAGCAGGCTTCACAAACAGCGGCGGTGCTGTTTCGCCAAATAAGCACCCATCTTCAGGAAAAGGGAGTTCCTGCTTCACATCGGGTGTTTGATATTCTTAAACTGGACTTAAAAGTAAGCGCACTGGGAATGGCAGATTACTTTATCAAGATCCATGGCGGCCAAAAAGGGTCGGTATTATATGTTCATGATTAAGCCATGGCAGTTTGTATCTTAGATAAACAGCAAACTTGGACAATTACAGACTGTTTTCTTTTAAAAAACACAAAACCGCTATATACTATTTATACGATGAAACTTGGAGGTAATCATGAACGACATTATCCTGTTTACGCAGCCTGACTGCCCTCCCTGTAAGATTATGAAGATGTTTTTACAGGAAAATCAGATTTCTTTTATAGAAAAAAATATTAAAGAAGATGCTGCCAGCATGAAAGAGCTGACAAAAAAATACGGCTCTTATTCTACACCGACCATTGTGATAAACGGCCAGGCAATTATCGGCTTTGAGATTGATAAAATTAAAGAGACACTCTCCCTGGCCTAATGTGTTCTGTAAGACGGCCCCATTATGAAGTAAGGTTGATTTGAACGCATTGTGCGAGACTCCTGCTTAGATGCGGAAAGCGGATTCTGAAACTGAAATCAGCCACCTTGTTTCATAGCAGCAATGGTGACGAAAACAGCAAGAAAATAAACAAGCAATCCCCCCATCATTTGCGGGGGATTGCTTGTTTATTTGGCTGCAGCCGGCAACTTTCTGTTATTAATGGAAATAGAGCTGACCTTCCATTTACCTGAAATTTTCTCCATCTTTACAGTTTCATAATGGGGGGTATATGATACAGGCCCTTCACCTGCCTGCATCTTTTCCTGCACATATTTTATGCTGTGATTCTGGTTTTCAAACACCTTTGTTTTAGTTCCATAGCTAAAGAATGGAATATAATACTCGGCATTATCCGAACCTAATGCTGCATATCCCCCTTTTACCTTTACTACATTTTGCTTCATGAATTTTTTAATAACATCTTCCGTAAAATATCCCTGCAGAATATCATGAATTTCTTTTTTAGTTCTTGGTTTTTCACTAATGGAAACTTGTTTGTTAAAAGCTTCCTGCACGATTCCAAAGGTATTGTTATTATGTACCTTGCCCTTTGCCCCGGCACTGCTGAAGGATAATGCCATTGCGATTAGAGCGGCCGTAAAAAGTAAAAAGTATTTTTTCACATAAATCACTCCCCGTATAGATTCGCTATATGCATTGTACTTGGTTCTTACTCATTCAATACCCTTCCTCTGCAGCAGAAAACCGAATAAAAGCTGGGAAAATAATGAAAAAAGAGACTCCGCCAAGAAGTCTCTTTTTGAAAAATCCGTTTATCCCTTTAACCGGCAGCAGTCTTCAAATTTCTGTATCCTCAAGCAGTTAACAGGGTTATTTAAAAGAAAAATACATGATTAATAAGCCCATCAGAAGGAAAAAAACAATAAAGGCAATAAAAACCGGATTGCGGAAATAAGGGTGGCTTTGAACCTTTTCATCTACTGATCCATCATATTGGTTCACTGCTTTTTGCGTTCTGGCGATTACAAGCGTGTAATAAATCGAATAAACGATAATCCCCGCTGCCGCGATGCATAAAATCCAAATAAACGTGCTCAAGCGCATTTCCTCTCCATTCATTTCTTTTGGTTAGAATGGCACATTTTTATGGCTTTTATTCCACATACGGCTTTTTTATAAAAGTTCCTCATTTTCATATAAATAGTCATAAGATAAGTCCAAAAATAAATAATGGCTGCCATCTAGAGGATAAGAAAATGTCCTGATCGTTTCACCGGTTTCAATATCGCTGTACAAATCAGATAATATTCCTTTTTTTTCATTTCTCATCCTGATAATATTCTCTAAAAAATACGGCCTCCAGCTCCAGTTTTTTTCAAGATACTCTTCTTGGACTGTCCATGAACCATCTTTTTTCAAAAAGTTAGCTGATTTCTGGTATCCTTCTTCATTGCAAATATATAAGCGGAAACACATTGACTCAAGCTTGACAGTCAAAGACTTTAATAAACTTTCATATGTAATGAATTTTTTATGTTTAGACAGGAGCAGCTGAATATCTTCATTGATTTTCAACGTTCTTTGATAAACAATCTCAAGCTTCCTCATTTCAAAAGAAATATATCGCTGGCTCTCTTCTTTTATTTTTTCTTTCAACAAATCTTTAGGTATAAATGAAGAACCGGGCAGGGCAAGGTAGCCTCCCTGATAATATCTTCCTCCATTTTTCAGCGCAAATCTGAGCTGATAGTCTCTGTCTATACTTTCAAACAACAGATTTGCCCCGATTTTCCTTGCAAGTATCCCTAACGAATAAAGCGTGATCTGCATGGCATCACTGCCGGATTTCTTTAGCTCTTCAAGGCTCACAACAAGAATATGGGGGGAAATAAGCGCAAACCTGTCAAGCAGCCTTTCTTCACCAATATGCTTAAGAGATATTTTAATTCCATAGGTTTTATAATAAGTTAGCACGTGCAAAAAAGAGTCAAACGCCTCTGTATGCTCCCTGTCAGTTAATTGCAGGACAACTCTTGAATATTGGGCGGGAGCCAGGCGGTTTTTTATAATCTCTAAAAAAGATTCACCATGGTCGCTCATAAGCTGTCCAGGATCCCGGTTAATGAAAATCAAAAATTCTTCCTTCTCTGCCGCGATTATGTCCAGAGCTTTTTCGAGCAATTGGTTAGCCACTTCGTTTCTGTATTCTTCTGGAATGCTTTTGTCTTGAAAAAACGGATCCAGGCTTTGATAATCATTACCATTCTGATAGCTGCCAAGAATTTCATAACCGCAAACCATATGCTCATCAGCACTGAAAACAGGCTGAAAAAAAGGCTGTATTCGCTCAGGATGGGTTATTATTTCATCTGCATCCATGATGTGCTCCCCCTTTTTTTAAGTACATTATGAAAAAATTATATCACTTGAAAGCCAGTATGGGTTACTAAATCATTTACATATTTGATTTGCTAAAACTTCCATAAAAGCGGGTTTGCCTGCAAGCAGAATCAATCAGACATTACGGCAAAAAACCATGTCCAGCATGTGAACATGGTTTTTTAAGCTATAATGTTTATGCAGTTTTTCGTTAACTTTGCCGAGATGGAACATGGCGGCTGATTTCCGCTTCAGGATGTTCACTTTCCCGGGCACCTTTCTATCCAAGCAAACCGATTAACAAAGAGCCTGTGGTTAAAACGGGAAAAATAATGGAATAGTGAAAATCATGATAATCCCGATTAATATTTGGAGCAATATGCCAATCAATGCGAAATCCTTAAGCCTGTATTCACCTGCGGTCATGACCAGTGCATTGGTAGGAGATGCGACAGGCGTTGTAAATGCCATGCTCGCAGCTACTGCAACAGACATTAAAATCGGGTCGGGGCTGTAGTGCATATTAATGGCGCATGTAAAGGCAATAGGCGCAATTATAATAGCGGTAGCAGCATTTGAAACAAATTGCCCCAAAAGCATCGTCAATAAATAAAAACCTGCCAAAACGCCGTACGGACCTAGATCACCCAGGGATTTTTCCAGCCAGGTGCTTATCATTAATAATCCGCCCGTCTTTTCCAATGCCCCAGAAAGCGGAATCAATGCTCCAATAAGGATTACTGACTCCCATTGCACTCTCTGATAGGCTTCTTCAATTGACCTTACACAGCCTGTTACAATCATCAGAAATGCGGCTGAAAGAACGGCAATAGTCGGCGAGATAATATCAATGGACAAAAAGAGAATCATGAGCCCGGTAATAACAGCAGCCATTAACACCTTTCCAGCCGAGTAAGGGCTCCTGTCACTTTCTTCCGGGGCACTCCCAATTACGATGATATCCTGTAAATCAGCAGATATTCTTTCTATATTTTCCCATCTACCATGAATGAGAAGTGCATCTCCAGGATTAAGCTGTTCATTTCCTGCATCAGCCTGAATATATTCTCCCTTCCGGTTAATGGCAAGAACGCTGCACTGATATTTTTCCCTAAAATGGATATCACGCAATGTCTGGTTTTCATAATCTGAATTCGGCATGATCAAAATTTCTGTCAGTCCGAATTCACTGCTTGCAAAATGGCTTTTTATCTGCTCTGTATTAAAATGCTTTAACTCTAGTTCATAGTCCTTTGCGAGGCGGCATACATCATGTTCTGAACCAAAAACTAAAATAATATCTTCAGGATGGAAGATTTCATCTGCACTTGCCGACAAAGTATCCTCTTTTACTGAGGCATCGGAACCGGATTTTTCTTCATTTTCCCTTTTGATTTCAATTACGGTAATTTCATACTTTTCCGGAAGCTTCAGGTCGGAAAGTCTTTCTCCAACCAGGTCAGAATGTGCCGGGATATGGAGGTAATGCAGCCTGTCATAAATTTTATACATACCGGCAAGTTCTCCAGCTGAAAGCCCTTTTATCCCGCTACCGGCTGGTGCAGACCGGTCAGGAAGCAGTTTTCTTCCTGCTGCAAGCATAAATATAAGCCCTGCTGCAAGGATAATTAATCCAATCGGAGTAAAATCAAAAAATTTAAAACCGTCAAAACCATTTTTCTTCAGTACTGCATCCACGATCAAGTTTGGAGGTGTCCCGATCAATGTCAGAACTCCGCCCATGCTGCTTGCATAGGCAATGGGAATCAAAAAACGCGACGGACTGGCTTTCTGCTTTATCGCCATGCTCATGACAATCGGAAGCAAAATGGCCACGATTCCTGTTCCGCTTAATAATCCGCTTAATATGGCAGTGGTAATCATACTAATGATAAGAAGTCTGAGTCTGCTTCCCTTGCTCATTTTGATTACCTGTGAGCCAATCACTTCAGTCAGTCCTGTATTAAAAATTCCGGCACCAACGATATAAAGGCCGGCTATCATGATTACCACAGAATTCGAAAATCCTGATAAAACTTCATCAGGCGTCAATATACGTGTTAAACCCAGCGCCAACAAGGAGGCTAAGGCAATTAAATCGGCTCTAAATTTTCCATGGATAAGGAAAACCAATGTAAAAAAAAGTATAATCATTGTTAAAAACAATGGCAGAGTCATCATTCTGTTACCCCCGTATAGGTGTTCATCAATAAAGCAAGAATGAAATCTTCCTGTAAAGATTGCACTCCTTTTTCTATCTATTTTTCTGGTTCGTTTCAATCATATTAAAAAAATACTATATTCTGCTTATTCTGCACATAGTTTGTTATTATTAGGAAAACAGTATATAAAAGATAGGCGGAGAATAAAAGAACCTATCTTTCTATATTTTTCCGCCAAAAACACACCTGTCCTCATCGCAGGCATTGAAAATGCTAAGCATTAAAAAGGAAAAACCATTTTACAAAAGCTCTTTTGATTTTGAGATGTGAGGCATACTGGAGGTAAAACCTGGCTCTCATTTCTCCAGAAATACTTTATGAGCAATTGTGCAGATTTGCCTTTTTTTTATCGCCGGAACTCAAGTTCCCATGCTATGGAGATAATATAAAAAATTGCGTGCAGCCGTATTATATATAGTACCGTTATTTATGATTTCAACAAACAGTATAGTTAGTAATTATATTATCAAAAGCCTCTGTATGCTTTCCCAATATCTTTTTGTTTATCTGTCTGGATAAAGAGTTTCTGAAACATTCTATTTGCATTTATATAAATTATATCATTCTACAAGCATTCTAAGTACATCTTTCATATTTTACCTTAAACTTCTATCTTTTAGTTAAAATATGTTTTACTTCACCGGATTTTCATCAGGCCCTTTAAAACCATACCATTACAGCAATGCTGCAGCAACTGCCAAAACGGCCGTTTCAGGGTCTTCAAGTACAGTTTACTTTCCCCTAAAACATATAATACAGGCTCCAAATAAACAAAACACCATACACTGTAAGGAATAAGAGAAAAAGGAGGTTAACCCATGCAACAGCAATTTTATCCATCAAATCATATAAACAATCCTTATTCCTTTTACTCTCGCAATGGACAATATCAGGATCAAAGATTTTTTCCCCTGCTGCCATTTGTAGCAGGACTTGCCATTGGGCCATTATTATTCCGCCCTTTTGCACGTCCATTTTATCCGCCTTACCCGCCAATACAGCCAGGCTATCCATTCCCTCCATATCCTGCTTATCCTCCTTACCCGGGATATCCGCCTGTTTACGGCAGCCAGGCTGGCGTGACAGAAAATATTAACATTTATAATCAGCAAAGATAAACGAAGCCGAAAATTTTTCGCTCAAGTAATTTTCCCCGCGGGATGGCCGGGCACGCCTGTAGTCCTTCTGCCGCTTCTCCCGCATAGCCGCTGCACTCAGTTTTGGTTAAACCTTTTGAGGTTTTAATTAGCAAGCCTGAAAAAAGTGAAACTTTCCATCAAGTTTCACTTTTGCTGTGCGAGAACCACATTTCCTGCCTGCCATATTTTTATCCTCATGAGCTTGAATAAGAACCGGCCGTTTTTTTCCTGCATTCTTTTATTTTCCTTCTTTTTTGGAAATGGTATAATATGTACTGCATGCTAAAAGCTACTTTAGGAAAGGAGTTTCCCTATGAACCAGAATAAAGGGCAAACTGACGACAATGACCATGCGGAGGCCAATTCTCTTGCCCAGGCTATCTTCATAATAAATAAACATGCAAAAACTGCTCCGGAGCCAAAACTGCTATATGAATTGAAGCGCCTTTCTTTAAATAAACTCCTTAGTGAGGGAAAGGCAAAAAAAATGGGTCTTCATTTCTCTGATCATCCAAAATTTTCAGCACAGCAGTCGGATGTTATTATCAGTTGCGGAGAATATATTTTCCACCTGCCCCCGACAAGGGAAGACTTAAAGACTTTGCCTCATTTAGGCAGCAGATCGCAATCTGTCAGAAACCCAAAAACCGTCCTTTCCTTAAATCGGGCAAAACAAATACTGCAGGCATATATAGGACAAGCCGCCTGCAATGCACTAAATAAAAAAGACAGCCACAAACGCCCTGCCGGCCAAAAGACAAATTCAAAAAAGTCATTCCAGAACACCTTCCCCTCCTCATTTTTAGGAAAGGGATTTAAGTATTAAAGCACCGGGATCCCTTTTCTGCATCTCCTAGCAATCAATACTTCTAAAACGATTTCATTTGCCAGCAAATCAAAAACGCCCAAAGAACAAATATGTCCTTTGGGCGTTTTTGATTTCCTTTTCTCTTGGATGTACAAATTACAGGATTAACTGATCAATAAGGCCAATTAATTCTGCAATTTCCGGCTTGCTCACTTGTGCATCTGCTCCAACCATGTTTCCTTTATGCAATAAATCATCTGTAATTAGTGAAGAAAATATGATAACCGGCAATTTTTTCAGCTTGCTGCTTTCCTTAATTCTTTTGGTAAAATGATGTCCGTCCATTTGCGGCATCTCAACATCTGTCAGAACCAATTGAACACTTGTTTCAATGTCCCCGCCTGTTGACACAATTTCCTCCAGATATGATAGTGCATCCTGGCCATTCTCAAAGAAGTCAATATTATGAAAGCCCGCTTCGCTTAGCGTATCCTGCAAGAGCTTTCGCAATAATGCCGAATCCTCTGCTACAACAATCTTTTTATTAGATCGTTCACGGGTTCCCAGCTTCCTCACCTGCTGAATGTTAATTCCAGACTCCGGATTGATGTCAACCACAATTTTTTCAAAGTCCAATAGCAGGATCATTTCACTATTTAACTTTATGACTCCGATAATCTGGCTGTCCAGTCCCTGATACATATTAGAAGGCTTTTCAATCTGATTCCATGAAATCCTATGTATCTGTGTCACATTATGTACATGAAAAACAATCTTCTGTTTATTAAATTCCGCTACAATAAATTTATCTTGGGCGGGGTTATCTGAGCCTTTAAATCCGAGGGCTTTTGCCACATCAATTATAGGCAAAACTTCGCCTCTTAGTTCAATGATTCCCTCAACATGACCATGTGCATGGGGAATTTCAGTAATGCTTACCGGATTGATAATTTCCTTTACTTTTATAACATTAATCCCGAATTTATTTTTCCCTATGGAAAATTCAACGATTTCCAGTTCATTTGTTCCGCTTTCAAGAAGAATTCCTTTATTGCTTTCCATATCTCCCTCGCCTTTCCTGCAGCTAAATCTCTTTATAGGCTCTTGCCAGCTGCGGTATTCCATTTTATCTATTTTATGAATTTCTTGGTTCTCTATATTAATGTCGGCAATCTTCTGTATTTGTTTAATGCCGCAGAAAAAGCAGACTGCATATGCAATCTGCTTTTTATTCTACCTGCAGCAATTAATGATTTGTTCTTGATGATGCAAATCATGCGAAGCAAAATCCGCCAAGTATTCTCTTAGAGTCAGGCTATGTTCCCCAATATAAAATGGCGCATCCAGCATATCATCAGATTGCCTGTTAACAAACTCTTTCATTTCCTCTCTTATCTCGAGGAGTTTATTTAATAGTTCTTCTTTTGAAATGCCGCTTGCAGCAAACTTTTCTGCTTCCTTATTAAACTCTTGAAAATCAGGATACGGACTAAGCTTCGCATTCTTTTCAATGAATGGAAACCGTTCGTGAAGGGAAAATGTATCCCAGAAATAAATGTGGCTGATAATGGCTGCAGGCGGCCATTTCCCTTCTGAAACAGGGGTTATCCATTCTGTTTCATCCATTTCCTTTAAGCTTTGGAGCCACTCGGAATATTTCGTATAATGATCAGCAATCCCGTTTCTATCCACAAGATCCCTCCATTTTCTTCTAATGGCCCTGCAGTACCTAATGACATCAACTCCGGGATTTCACTACAACCGTTCCGGCAATTAAGTCATGCAGTGACTGCTTTTTTTCAGTAAAAGCTGCCATAATATAGCCAATATAAAAAATGCCAGACAAATACATAGCAAAAAACCTGCCGAAAGCTCTCCAAAAAGATATTCTTTTCCCTTCCAAATCCGTCACTTTCAGGCCTATTAGCTTCTTGCCCAAGGTCGCCTGCCACTTTGAAGAATGCATAAAAGAAAAATATAAAGTGACTGCGATAAGCGTAATAAGGAATAATATAATCATTCCAATTATTATGGCTGCTGAATCGGAATCTGAGAGTGGTTCATCAAAAAATCCGTTTGCGGCCCCCATTATTACCATAGTAATGACAAAATAAATGGCATAAACCGGAATGCCGACAATGATTCCGTCAATCAGATAAGCAGCTGCCCGAATCCAAAATCCTCCAAACTCTTTCTTTTCTTCATGCTTCGTTAGTTCTGCAAATTCCATGGTCCACCTCCAGAGTTTTTTTCATTCTCTAAAAATATGAAAATATATCAAGCTAGATTATAACAAATTTTTACAAAATTCCGCAACTCCCACCTTCCATATTTAACACCTTGAGTAAAGAGATAGAAAAAAGCAGAACTTGAGGATCCTAATTGGTAGGCTCTTTCTCAAAAACCGTTGTTACTTTCGAGGCAAATCCGTTGTTAAAGCAGGTTGATTGGAGCGTAAGGTGCGGAGACTCCTGCGGGATCTGCGTGACAGCTGAGACCCCGCAGACGCAAGTCGAAGAGGCCAGCGCACGCCCCGCGGAAAGCGGAGCATCCTGTAGCGGAAATCAACCCCTTGTTCAGACAGCAACAAAGCTTACGAAAACAGCCTTTCTTAAAGATCGTCGTTATTTAAATAAGTTATCGGGGCAAATCCATTGTTAAAGCAGGTTGATTGGAGCGTAAGGTGCGGAGACTCCTGCGGGATCTGCGTGACAGATGAGACCCCGCAGACGCAAGTCGAGGAGGCTCAGCGCACGCCCCGCGGAAAGCGGAGCATCATGTAGCGGAAATCAACCCCTTGTTCAGACAGCAACAAAGCTTATGAAAACAGCCTTTCTTAAAGATCGTCATTATTTAATAAGTTATCGGGGCAAATCCATTGTTAAAGCAGGTTGATTGGAGCGTAAGGTGCGGAGACTCCTGCGGGATCTGCATGACAGATGAGACCCCGCAGACGCAAGTCGAGGAGGCTCAGCGCACGCCCCGCGGAAAGCGGAGCATCCTGTAGCGGAAATCAACCCCTTGTTCAGACAGCAACAAAGTTTACGAAAACAGCCATTTGCAGAAAACTTGGTTGCTGTTCGTATGTTTAATAGTTTTGGTTCACCCGAAGGCTATGATTATTTATCTGACGTCAGATCTTTCGGAGATACCTTAATGAGTTGTTTCCAGTAAGAAAAAGGGCCCTTAGAATAAAAACAGACCATCAAGTTATTACAAAACTTGATGGTCTGTTTGTCATGCATATTTTAACTTTGTGACAGGTGACAAAATCCTTTAAACTTCTGACCTGCTTTTATCCTGCATCATCTTCTGTTTAAACCTTTTTTTCTTTTTCTTCTTCCAGATCCCAGCCAGCCTCTTTTTACGAAGTACAAAAACATGCAAAGCGCAATTCCAAGCATAACGGCCCATACGAGATAATAGCCATAATGCCAATCCAGCTCTGGCATATTTTTAAAATTCATTCCGTAAACTCCTGCAATGAATGTCAGAGGCATGAATATGGTCGTTATGACGGTCAAGGTCATCATGGTGGTATTCATGTTATTGGAGTTCAGCGACAAATAGCTGTCTCTGATGTCTGATGAAAAATCCCGGTAGGATTCAAGCATTTCAGCAAGCTTCAGCAGATGATCATGCACATCATTAAAATAAAGATGCTGTTCTTTCAAATAGCTTAGCCGTTCAGAATGAGTCATCCTGTACAGCATATCCCTCATCGGCAAAATGGTTTTTCTTAATTTTGACAAATCTGCCCGGAGGTCAAATAATTGATCCATCAGTTCACTGACCGTATCGTTCTTGGTGTTATCTTCAATTTCATTCAATTCTGTTTCCATTTTATATACAGGG
The DNA here is from genome assembly GCF_900112495.1 of Bacillus sp. OV322. GTDB lineage: Bacteria > Bacillota > Bacilli > Bacillales > DSM-1321 > Peribacillus. The sequence continues at coordinate 528,945 of NZ_FOMA01000001.1, read as the reverse complement.
GGAAAATATTCATCCACCGTTTTATCAATTAATGAATGCATCAAGAAAAACGGGCCCCTTTTAAGACTTTTGCTGTCCTGCATGCTTTTCCAGGTAGCTTCCAGTTCCGGAACAGGCTCCTTATGAAACGTTACAATAAAATTTTCCCCGACAAACATATCCAATTCTACTGCACTAAGCTCCTTCTGTTCAAGAGAATGTATGACCAGAAACTGATAATCTTCGTAAAAATCCATTTTTGGGCGCTGATTGAAATTATCCATACAATCCTCAATGGCCAAAGGGTGAAAATGATAGAAATCTGTCAGCATTTTCATTTCCTGCTCATCAGGATTATAAAAATCCGCCCAATGCCACTGAATATTATTATCTTTTACATCTTCCAATGATGACCCAAAAAGGGGTTCATGATCATTTCCGATTCTGCATATTCGTATCACAATATCATATCCTCAGTAAAAAATTTGCTCATGCTCTAAGTATCAATACCAATGCCTACTTCATTATAGTCAAAAATATTCCTTCTGGAAAGCTGTGTATATATCAATGGTATTCAGCTGCCGTTAAATGATAAAATGAATGAAAGAAAAGGAGGCACCACTGCTTATGGAACATTTACTCAATCCACTTGTCAAAGAAATAGAGATTTCCGGAATCAGAAAATTTTACAATATGGTAGCCCACATTGAAGGCACTCTTTCATTGACACTTGGCCAGCCTGACTTTCCGACTCCGGCGCATATTAAAGAGGCCGCTAAGCTTGCCATCGACCAGGATTACACTGTTTATACACATAATGCCGGATTCATCGAACTAAGAGAAGCCGCATCACAATATGTACAAAAGAAATATCAGCTAAAGTACAAGGCAGACGATGAAATCATTGTCACAGCCGGTGCCAGTGAAGCCATTGACATTGCCTTCAGGACAATTCTTAGCCCTGGATGTGAAGTCATCCTCCCGGGTCCTGTTTACCCTGGGTATGAACCCCTCATTAAAATGTGCGGCGCAAGCCCCATATATGCAGATACAAGGTCCAGCGGTTTTCGTTTGACTGCAGAAATCATCCAATCGTACATAACAGAAAACACCCGCTGCATTGTCCTTCCCTACCCGTCTAATCCAACCGGTGTAACGTTAAGCAGGGAAGAACTGCAATCCATCGCTGAACTTGTAAAAGGCCGTGATATATTCATTCTGGCTGATGAAATATACAGTGAGCTGGTTTATGAACAAAAACACTCCTCAATCGCGGAGTTCCTAAAGGATCAGACCATTCTCCTTAATGGATTATCCAAATCCCATTCCATGACAGGCTGGAGAATTGGCTTTTTATTCGCACCTGCTTCCATTTGCCGGCATATCTTAAAGGTCCACCAATATAATGTAGCCTGCGCATCTTCAGTTTCCCAAAAAGCTGCGATTGCCGCACTGACAGAGGGCTATAATGATGCACTGCCTATGAAAGAAGAATACTCTAAAAGACGGGAATATGTATTCCAGCGTTTAGTTGACATGAATCTTGAAATCGTTAAGCCAGACGGTGCCTTTTACTTTTTTGTCAAAATCCCGGCAAATTACGATACTTCATTGGCTTTTTGTCTTGAACTTGTTGAAAAAGCAAAAGTCGCAGTTGTTCCCGGGGATGCGTTTTCTCCGATGGGTGAAGGATATTTCCGCATATCCTTCGCTTATTCATTAGAAACGTTAAAAACAGCTCTGGACCGAATGGAAAACTTCCTTTTGAAATAAGCCCAGCTGCAGGAAATCAAGCTTCATAATAGAAAAAGCATACTGCCATGGGCAGCATGCTTTTTCTTTTCATTCAAACCCCCTGCTTTGCCTTAGTTTGCACAAAATTACCTCAAAATTCATTTCCAGTACTTATATAATGCCTGTGTTCCGCTGTTTTCCTCACCATCACGAGAAAGCTTTTCATAAAGTGATTCTGCAAGAGAAAGACCGGGTACTTCCATGTCCATCCTTTTTGCTTCCTCTAAAGCGATTTTCATATCTTTAATAAAATGCTTAATGAAAAATCCAGGTTCAAAATCTCCCTTCACCATTCTAGGTGCAAGGTTAGACAATGACCAGCTTCCGGCAGCTCCTGTGGAAATGCTTTTTAACACAGTTTCCGGATTAAGCCCTGCCTTTTTTGCATAAACAATTGCTTCCGTGACTCCAATCATATTGGAAGCAATGGCAATCTGATTACACATTTTTGTATGCTGTCCTGAGCCCGCAGGTCCCTGATATACAACATTTGTGCCAAGCAAATCAAAAATTTGCTTCATTTCCCTGAAGTCTTCTTCATCACCGCCAGCCATGATAGCCAATTTTGCATCCCTTGCCCCAATATCTCCTCCCGAAACAGGTGCATCCAGAGCTTTCAGCCCTTTACTCTTTGCTGCATGATAAATCTTTTCAGCAAGCGATGGAGTCGAAGTGGTCATGTCAATCAGATAAGTGCCTTCTTTAGCATTTGCGACGACCCCGTCTTTACCTAAGTAAACCTCTTCTACATCTTGAGGATACCCTACTATAGAAATAATCACTTCTGCCTTTTGGGCAAGTTCTCCTGGAGACCCAGCCCATTTTGCGCCTTTTGCGAGAAGCTCCACCGCTTTCTCCTTGCTCCGGTTATAAACGAACAGTTCAAACCCTGCGTCCAGCAAGTGGCGTGCCATGCTTTTCCCCATAACTCCAGTTCCAATAAACCCTATTGCTGTAATTTTTTTATCCAAACCCATAATGCCAGCTCCTATATCAAACGTTATATTTATCATGATGTTAAATCGATTTCACCATGCCGCCATCCACTAAGAATGCCTGTCCGGTCATATAGGTATTTGCTCCTGATACTAAGAAAGCAGCAAACCTCGCGAACTCCTCCGGCTCCCCGTAGCGTCCCAGCGGAATGGAGGATAACATGGTTTGTTTCATTTCTTCAGCGCTGATTCCCTTTTTATCTCCATTGATTTTATCAAGCTGAGCAACCCGGTCTGTCGCAATCCTTCCCGGACCGACAGTGTTGATAAGGATATCATGTGGTGCAAGCTCTGCTGCCAGAGTCTTGGCCAAGCCCACAATTCCTGTTCGGAAGGTATTCGACAAAGCCATTCCCTGCAGGGGTTCCTTGATGGAAGATGAAGCTATATTGACAATTTTTCCGCCATTCCTTTTCAGGTGCGGCAGACTCTCCCTAATGATCCGTATGTAACTCAATAAATTCAGCTCGAACGCATTCTGCCAGTCTTCATCTGATAACTCTTCAAACGATCCTGCGGGAGGGCCTCCGGCATTATTTACCAAAATATCCAATCCTCCGAACTCAGTTACAGCAGCCTTCACCATAGCGCTGATATCTTCAGCTTTGGTGATGTCAGTTTTAATATAAGCTGCCCTGCCATATCCCAGCCTATTGAGATCTTCAGCAAGCCTGGCAAGTTTCTCGCCATTTCTGCCTGTCAGCATCACATTTGCTCCCTCTTTTAGCAGTTCCTCCGCAATTGCCTTTCCCAGCCCCTGGCTTGAAGCTACAACAAGAGCAGTTTTATTAGTTACTTGTAAATCCATCTTTCATCCTCCCCTTTCAGAAATTTGAATTTTTCTTTATTATTATACTTCTTATTTTGTCTGCAGTGAAAAATCTGCACTTCTCTGTTTAAAAAAAAAGAACCGATGGAGATATAACTCCATCGGTTTAAAAAGGGGGAAATGAGAATGTCAGCTGCTTAATGTTAGCTTAACAACTGTGCTTGCTCTTTATATACCCTTTTTAGGAAAGGATAAACATTTATTTAAAAAATTTTAAGGTTTAATTTATCCTTTTTGTGCTCAATTTTCCCGGGGATCCATGACCCGCTGCTTTTTTACAGCAAGTCCAAATCGGCATTATTGTGTTACAGCTTCAGTTACTGCAGCTTTAACGCTGTCATTTGTATCCATGCCAAGAACAGATTGTGCAAGTTTTTCCATATCTGACTTGTTAAGCTTGGAGATCAATGACCTTGCTTTAAGAATGGAAGTTGCACTCATAGAGAACTCATCCAGCCCTAAACCAAGCAATACTGGAATTGCAATTTCATCTCCAGCCATTTCTCCGCACATCCCTGCCCACTTTCCTTCTTTATGGGCAGCATCGATAACCATTTTAACAAGGCGCAAAATTGCCGGGTTGTACGGCTGATACAAATAAGAAACTTGTTCATTCATACGGTCTGCAGCCATAGTATACTGAATCAGGTCATTTGTTCCGATGCTGAAAAAGTCAACTTCTTTTGCAAAGGTGTCAGCCATAACAGCTGTCGATGGAATTTCCACCATGATTCCGACTTCAATTGTTTCGGATACCTTTACACCGCTGTCTTTAAGCTTTTGTTTTTCTTCTTCAAGGATGGCTTTTGCATCGCGGAACTCACCAAGAGTGGCAATCATCGGGAACATGATCTTCAGGTTGCCGAACTGGCTAGCACGGAGCAATGCACGAAGCTGAATCCGGAAAATCTCCTGTTCGTCCAGGCACAGACGTATGGCCCGGTACCCAAGGAATGGATTCATTTCTTTAGGAAGATTCAGGTATGGAAGTTCCTTATCGCCGCCGATATCCAGTGTACGGACGACAACTGGCTTTCCGTCCATACCTTCAAGCACAGCTTTGTATGCTTCAAACTGTTCTTCTTCAGTTGGCATTTGGTCTCTGCCCATATATAAGAATTCAGTCCGGTATAAGCCAACACCTTCTCCGCCATTGTTTACAACGCCGGTTAAATCCTTAGGTGTTCCAATGTTTGCCACTAGCTCAACATGGTGCCCATCAGCAGAAACTGTTTTTTCATTCACCAGTTTTGCCAATTCAGCCTTCTGCTTTTCATATGCTTCCATTTCGGATTCATATCTTTTAACTAGTTCTGGAGTCGGATTGATATGTACTTCGCCATTCAAGCCGTCAACAATGATCAGGTCTCCATTTTGGATAATATCCGTTGCTTCTTTTGTGCCTACTACTGCCGGAATTTCCATGGAACGTGCCATAATGGCAGAATGGGAAGTCCTGCCGCCGATATCCGTTGTAAAAGCCTTCACATATTGGCGGTTTAATTGCGCAGTATCGGATGGAGTCAAATCTTTAGCAATGACGATAACTTCTTCCTGGATCATGCTTGGGTTCGGAATTTGGACTTGAAGTAGATGTGAAAGAATCCGCTTTGTAACATCGCGGATATCTGCAGCACGTTCTCTCATGTACTCATTATCCATTTGTTCGAACATCGTTACGAACATATCAGCCGTTTCTTTTAAAGCAAACTCTGCATTTATGTTCTCACTCTTAATTTTATCTTCGATTGGAGAAATAAGCTCCGGATCGCCAACCACAAGCAGATGCGCATCAAAAATGGCAGCTTTGTCTGCTCCTAAGTCAATTTCAGCTTTGTCACGGATGCTTTGCAATTCTGTTTTTGAGGTTTCAACAGCAGTTCTGAAACGGCTTACTTCTTCATCTGCACTATCGATTGATTGCTTTTTCACGGTAAGATCGGGCTCAATTAATCGATAGGCTTTAGCGATAGCAATGCCGTTTGATGCGGCTATGCCATTCAATAGTGTTGACATTATTCAGCCAAACCTTCTTTTTTCAATGTTTCTTCAAGAGTATTTAGTGCATCCTGTTCGTCGCTGCCTTCTGCTGAAATTGTGATGTCAGAATCTTTGCCTACACCAAGGGACATAACACCCATGATGGATTTAAGGTTTACTTTTTTGCCTTTATACTCAAGGTGGATTTCAGAATCATATTTGCCTGCTGCCTGTACCAGCAAAGTTGCCGGGCGTGCATGAATACCTGTTTCTGCAATTACATGAAATGTTTTTTCTACCATTCTAATCAATCTCCCTTTTATTTGTATGGTTTAATAAATGTTTCATTTACTGAACAACATGAATTTCTGTTATTTACAGCTTTCCCGCCATTAGAAATTCTATGTTATAAAGTAAACAAGTGTGCCTATGGAAATGAAAGCATTTCCATAGTTTGCGGAACTATAAAATAATACTTATCATTCATCAGAATAGCATTCCTTTGGCTTTCATACAATCATTAGGCTCACTTTTCATGATAAAAAGAGTACACAATATTCAACCTAAAATCAACTAATTTGCAGCAAAAATCAATCATAAGATAATTCAGAAAACCCTCAGGAAGTCGTTTATAATATTAAAAAAGGTCATCTTTGGCGGAAATAGAGCGGCAGCATAGTGTGACATTTTAGAAAAGAAAAAATATACCGCTTTATTATTCACTTTCCCTTTTCAATAAGTTACTATAATTTTACATATATCAGTTTCACTATTCCCAAACACACAGCCTTTCGGGGGATATGGAAATTGATCAGGCTGCCCCTGGCCTGACGATATCTGGAGGTGTACCATGAAATATAATAGAGAAGAATCCTTCCGTTTTAACTTCAATCCCCCTTTTCCGGGTCACTTTACCATAACTAGGATGAATGGACTCCAAGGCATGAGCAAGATGGGGAAAATGGAAATTCTGGATCTCAGTCCGGGCGGAGTTAAGTTTCAATCACATCTGGAGCTGCCCGTTAATCAGGACACAGCGTTTTCCCTTTCATTTACATTGAATGAAGAAAATGAACTAATTCTTCCAGGCAGCATCATTTGGAAGCAAAAAAAATTGAATCACTATCATTATGGTTTCGATATTGCCGAAGACGCAGAGAAAAAAGATATGATCATTCAGGAATTAAAAAAATTCCGTAAGAGCCGTTTATGAAAGAGATAAACCTGGCTCTTTTTTAATGGAATCGCACAGTTAATGTATGTAGTTGATTTTCTTCTGCTAAAGGGCAGGATAGTTGAAGAACAAAGAGGATTTCCATACAAATTATAGAAACTATTCAAATCATATTTTATGAGTTCAAGGGGGTTAATTATGTGGGAGAAAAATTTCGTACAGACATCTAGAGGAGAATTTGAATTCTTTACTCAAGGAAGTGGAGAAGCTCTTTGTATTACCCATTTGTATAGTGAGTTTAATGAATTAGGTAACTATTTTGCAGATTCCTTTGTAAAGCATTTTAAAGTGTATTTGATTAATTTAAAGGAAGCTGGTAACTCTAATAAAGTTTCTTATGACGACGAACTAAGTATGAGTGAAAGTGTAAAAGATTTGGAGGCAATTAGAGAAGCACTAAATTATAAACAATGGAGTTTTGCAGGACATTCAACTGGGGGAATGTTAGGATTAGTTTATGCTGTAATGTGCCAAAATTCTCTTGAAAAGTTATTAATTGGAGGTGCAGCATCTTCTAAGCAGTATATGGAACATGAAGGAAGTATGTATTGTCCTAAATGTCCTTTAAATAAACAATTAAAGGAGATTTTCTCAATATTAAAATCTTCAACTTCAACTAAAGAAGAGAGAAGAGAAGCTAGTAGGGAATGGACAAGTATGTCATTACATAGTCCTGAAAGATGGGATGAATACTTCTCAAAACCGAGTAGTGGGAAAGTTGTGCAAAAGAGATTAGACTACTATTCGTTTAAAGACCTACCCAATTTTGACATCCAAAGCAAGCTGACAAATGTAACAATCCCTACGATTGTTTTCTGCGGAAAATACGATGCACAATGCCCTTTGGTTTTTTCTGAAGAAATCAACGAAGGATTAAGAAACTCAAGATTGTATATTTTTGAAGAAAGTAATCACTCTCCATTTTTAGAGCAGAAAAATAAATTTGATGAAATGGTTTCTTTTTTCAATAGATTAACATTAAATTGTTGAACTGAGCCCAAAGTTAATTAAGGGGAAAAGACGCTGTCTTTTTTTCACTTTAGTTTGTGAAGAAATGTACATAAACTACAGGGTGTTGTAGCTTAAGAAGATGCCTACAAGAAGAACTCATAAATGGGTTCTTTCTTTTGATGAAATATCAACAAAAACGTTTAGCAGAGCCTATGGAATGACAAATAATCACAATTATCAGAATTCCATTAAAAAACTTGCTTTCTTCTCCTTTCACCCAGCAATTAGTTATTTAACACGAATGTTTTGTCTATTTTCACCCCATAACGCTGTCTATTTATCCTTTTTACCTTTTAGCCATTGCCGGGAAAACATAATAAAGTTATTTCACCCGGGAATAACCGAAGAGTGCACTCTTCAAAAAGGCGAAAATATGGATGAATTTACAGCACTTTGCAGCCAATATACTCCAATGATTCACAGCATTATCCGACAGTTATCCATCTACAAAAATAAAGAAGACTATTTCCAAATCGGCCTCATTGCATTATGGGAGGCAGAAGAAAAATTTTCTGCAGAAAAAGGCTCCTTCCTAAGCTTTGCTTATTCAATGGTGAAAGGGCGTATACTTAATGAATTAAAAAAAGAGGCCAGGTTTGACTCCCGCTTTACACCTGCCAGCGCTGAACTGTTAAATGAAGTTAGCGCAGTTTTCCATGATCATCTGCTTGAAGAAGAGATTTTATTAACCTACTGCGAATCTCTTACAGCAAAGCAGGCATCATGGGTTCTGCTTTCATTTAAAGATAACCTTACAATCCAGGAGATTGCAAAAATTACAGGCTCCTCAGCCAGCGCCGTTAAATCATGGAGAAAATCAGCATTGAACAAGATAAAAATGGACTTATCACACGAAAAAAGATCTTCGGCTGCTGATTTTTCATAAGTACCCATTAATAACTTCCATCAGGCAGTGATTTCTCTGAAAGTTATAGCCGATAAAAAAAGCCGTCCATCGCCGGGACCCGAATGTAATTTTGAAAATGAAATACATTCGGTCACGGCCTGGACAGGCTGTTATATTATTTCTTAAGTATTTTTCCGTTGACTATTTTTACACCATAAGATATCGATTGGAGATTGCGCCAGACATTTTTCTTTGCAGAAGAACTTTGGGCAATGATTTTATCTTTCTTGATATAGTATGGGGAAAAACTCATATAGATGGATGATTTACTCAAATGCAAATGAAGCAGACCTGTTTGGGCAGCTGCCCCAGTGACATAATCAGGAAACAGGAAGTTCCCCAAAGAGTATGCAATTGGCTTGCCTTTATAATATTCGAACCCCTGCAGGACATGCGGATGGCTCCCTATTACTCCATCAGCGCCTGAGTTGATCATTTTCTTAGCCCATTCTCTTTGATAAGGCTCTGGCTTCTTATTTTTTTCAACACCCCAATGAATGTAAACAAAGACATAATCAGCAGATTTCTTTTCTCTTTTAATCACTGAATCTATGACATTGATATCATACCCGCTGGCAATACCTGGCCGTTTAGCTTGTGCCATCCAGCTCGTATCAGGCAGTACCCTTGAAAAAGCCAAAAACTTAACCTTAGCCCCGTGCACGACTTGTGTATATGCACGATAAGCTTCCTTAGAGCTATTACCTGCTCCAATATAGGGTAGTTGATACTTTTTAAGATTGTTCATGGTATCTGTCAGGCCTGCCCTTTTATAATCCATTGAATGATTATTTGCCAGAGAAACCAAGTCAAAACCCGAATTCTTTAAGCCGGTTAATGCTTTGGGATCAGACTTAAACGTATATTGCTTCACATTTTTATCTTTTCTTGTTGTGATTGCTGTTTCTAAATTAGCAATAGCAAAACTGCTTTGTGCAACCTCATTTTTCACTTGCTGAAAAGGATAAGATGCACCCTTTTTATTAATTGTGGTTTTGACCGACCAATCCATCATGACATCGCCTGCAAATGTAATTCTCGTACTTTGGTTCACGGTCTTTGCCTGTGATTGAGCTGGCAGGTATCCAAACAGCAGCATCATCACTAAGCTTGCTGCTGTCAACTTACTGAAAGAAAAAGCCATTCCGTATTCCCCCTTTAAACTATTACAATTGTAATATAAGGAAATACTGAATAATGTCGAACTTTGTCAGGGGTTATTTTTAATTTTCTTTTTCATTTCTGATCCTTACATCTGCTTTAGCTGCGCGGATTTTCCGTATATTCGTATATTACCTCGCCATTATGCTGTGCAGTACCTCTGAAATGCTTAAAATCATCACGCTTGACCAAAACATTGCGAAAATCCATGAATTGCTCTTTGCTTACTTTATAGTGGTCAATCTCTTTACTTGCGAGCTTTTCCAATATCTCATGTACCTGGGTTTTATCCAATTCCTTTTGCCTCCCGATCATATAATGTATTTTCTATTTTACCATCATACTTTACTCTAGTCTTTCACTCAATTGGCCCTCAAGGATCTGAGGAAATAATTGTGATATTTTCAACTTTTTTCTTTACGTATTCTTCAAAATAGTGCAAACTGTAAAGTAAAATATTAGAATTTTCTGTGCATAAACTTCCAGCACACACTATGAATGATTACATAATTCTATTTATTTAATATCCTCCAGGCTTTAAAACAGCATGAGAGTGAAAAAGAAATTTCGATATTTTTGGCACAATACCAATTTTTATCTTCGCTATTTTTAGAAATGAAAATGGAATGGAAAAGGATGGTTTATATGAAAAAGGCAGACGTAGGAAATATAATTGAGTTTCGCGATGGCTTAAAGGGAATTGTAGAAAAAGTGAATGAAAACTCTGTCATCGTTGATGTAACTTATATGGACAACTACCGTGATTATGAATTGGAGCAAAAAACTGTAGTGAACCATAAGAATTACAGAGTCATACAAGCTCAAGCATGATAATATTCCAAGAGAACGTTTCAGAACTGAAACGTTCTTTCTTTTTTAAATCATATACTATTATAATAGAAAGATAAGCTGGACATTTTTGCAGGATTTATCATAATTTGTAACTAGCACCTGCCAAATTTCGTCTATAATGACATAAGCAGGCTCCACGCTGATTGAATCACCATTTACTTTTCTCTCAACGCTGGAACCAACTACACGAGGAGGAGAATCAATGAACAGATTACAGGCCATTCTAGCAGGAGCTTCAATCACACTAGCTTTAACAGGATGCGGAACGGCAGAAAGCGGCAGCGGAGACATCCAGAAAAAGGAAGACAGCAGTGATGCCTCAACTGCTGCCAGCACTCCTAGTGATAAACAAGGGCAAAAAAAGACAGATGCACCTAAACAAACAGACTCAAAAGCAACTCCGGCCAAACAAAGCGATACTGACAGCAAAACAGACAGTGCAAACCCTTCAGTGAGGGTAATGGAAAAAAACCTTTCATACTCTGTTAACGGTGCGGAAAAGAAAAATACGGCCTTTCTTAAAAGAAGCGAAAATCAGCATTTCAGTATGTATGTACTGCCTGGATATGTGTTGACTGCCGAGGAGCCAATGAAGGATTCTTTATTTGTAAAAGGCAAAGAAGATATTTTTATGCGAATAGAAATTCTCCCTGCTGATGCAGATTGGGCAGACATTGAAAATAATACAAAATTGCAGCTGAAAAGTATCTCAGAAAATATCAAGGAAGTAAGCGATCCAAACCTTTCCATCCCTAACGCGAAAATGCTTGAAGCTAATAACGGCCATGATATAGTCACCGGGATCATCATTAAGGATGAAAATAACCCTGTCAGGCTTACTCTGTTTACTACAAAGGATAATGATCAGCGAAAAGCATTTATAGAAATGGGAAAAACCATTTTAAAAGATCAAAAGAAATAGGGCCTTCACTGCCTCATCTGCAAGCATCACGGCAGGTGAGGTTATTTATTCAGCCTCTTGATCCATATCAGCAGCAAGAAACTCATGCCGATATATCCAAAAAGAGGATACAAATACCCCAGCAGCACTCCATACTTCAGTTTGCCTGCAATAAAAGCCAGCAGAAAAATCCCTCCAATAATGACTATTCCCGGAATTTTCACGTATGCTCCAATCTGCCTCTGCAGTCCGAAAATATTTCCAATAACCGATGTAAAGATCTCTCCATATATTACCAGGATGAAAATCCAATAAAGATTGGATGCCGCCGTTTTCATTAACTCAGCGGAGGGTATTTCATAATCCGTCAGATTCGGAAGGGTAATAAGAGCGAAATGGCCAGAAAGCAAAATGACTGTCAGAAAAATGCCTCCTAAAACAGCTCCATGCTTTATGACTTTTTCATCGCCAATTTCAAATGCTACAGGTACCAAAACTGCCTGCGACAGCGCCAAATTAAAAGCTGTATATGTGAGCGGAGAAATTATGGCTCCAAAGGTTAATCCTTGATCCGGCACAGTCAAAAAGGATGCAGTAAACTGGCCATTGTTAATGGTCAGAATGCACAGCAGCACACTAAAAAAAATCATAATAGGTACCACAAAAGAATTTACAGCAAATAACCCCTTCATGCCGAACATCAAAACAAGCGAGGCTAAAATGATGGTCACTGCCACGCCAGCAAGCTTAGAAAAGCCAAGCTGTTCCTCAAAAACGGCACCAGACCCTGAAATCATTACAGCTGTTACACCAATCAGCATCATAATGAATATGACATTTACCAAGGAAGAAAGCTTTTTTCCAAACAAAAAAAGATTAAATTCTTCAAATGTAGCAGCCCCCGCACGTGAGGAAAGGATCATCATTTTTGAGCCTGTAAAAATAAAAATATAGCCTGCTATTAATATCCCTATAAACCCGTAAAAACCAAAACGGGTAAAAAATTCAACGATTTCTTTTCCAGTTGCAAATCCGGCTCCAACAATAGTGCCGACATATACAGCAGCAACCTGAAAAGCACCTGTCCACCTAGATAGCATGCCTCCCCCTCCTTCCTGACATATATATGCGCAACTTCAGCTATTAAGACAAGCATCAGGCACTTTTCCTTTTCTTCCATTACATGCTCATTTTAAAGAGTAAAGGCAAAACCTTCTATTAGCTATTAAATTACAAGGAGACAACAAAAAAGCTGTTCAAAAGAATAATCTTCTGAACAGCTTTTCCCTGATATTCCCGTCCTATTTAGCCTTTGTAAACTTTCAGCCGGTTTCTTGTCGGTGCCGACTTCCAGCCTGAGGTCCGGCACATCCGGAAAAAGATTGACTGGACTCACCATGGAGGATTATCAGTGTTTGGTTGTTTTAAAGAGACTGGTCTTCTACAGAAGACAGATATTCATCGATGACATCAACAACCGATTTTACTGTCCCCTCTTTAAAAGGAGACTGCAGATTGGACGCTTCAATAAGGCCAAGAAATGACTTGCTTCCGCCCATTTCACATAGTGCAGCATAATCCTTCCATGCTTCTTCCCTGTTTTCTCTTGAGCGCTTCCAGAACTGGAAAGCGCATATTTGGGCAAGTGTATAGTCAATATAATAAAAAGGCGAGTTAAATATATGGCCCTGGCGATGCCAGTATCCGCCCTGCTCTAAGTAAGAATTATCTCCATAATCGCGATGCGGAAGATACTTCTTCTCAATGTTTCTCCAAGCCTGCTTTCTTTCCTCAGGAGAGGCATCCGGATTTTCATAGACGAAATGCTGAAATTCATCGACTGCTACTCCATACGGCAAGAATGTAAGTGCGCCGCTTAAATGGCTGAATTTGTATTTATCCGTATCTTCTTCAAAGAACAGCTCCATCCATGGCCATGTAAAGAATTCCATGCTCATTGAGTGAATCTCACATGCTTCATATGTAGGCCAGTTGTATTCCGGAATCTCAAAGCCGCGGCTTCTGAAAACCTGGAATGCATGGCCTGCTTCATGTGTAAGTACATCTATGTCCCCTGATGTCCCATTGAAATTTGAAAAAATGAAGGGAGCTTTGTAGTTTTCAATGTAGGTACAGTAGCCCCCGCCTGCTTTGCCTTTCTTTGCAACAAGATCCATCAGCCCATTACTGATCATAAACTCAAAAAATTCCTTTGTTTCCTTTGATAAATCACTGTACATTTTCTGGCCGTTTTCAATAATCCAATCTGGGTTGCCCTTTGGAGCTGCATTGCCTGATTTGAATTCAAAGCCTTCATCATAGTACTTCAGTTCGTCAACAGAAATTCTGCTGCGCTGGCGTTCCTTGAGTTTTGTAACAAGAGGTACTATATATTCCTCTACCTGCTTGCGGAAATCGGCAACCATTTCAGCATTATAATCTGTACGTGCCATCCGGTAGTAGCCAAGTTCAACGAAGTTTTTATAACCAAGCTTGCGGGCAATTTCATGGCGGACCTTAACAAGCCTGTCAAAAATCCCATCAAGCTTTTCTTCATTTTCAACCATGAATCCGCTGTGGGCCTGGCTCGCTTTTTTTCTCACTTCACGGTCTGAGGATTCAGCGAAGGGAGCAAGCTGCGCCAGTGTCCTCTCTTCCCCCTCGAAGTTAATTTTCGCAGATGCAATTAATTGAGTATACTCCGTAGAAAGCTTATTTTCTTTTTGAAGGAGCGGAATGATTTCTGGAGAAAAGGTCTTCAGCTGGGCATCGGCCAATGCAAAAAGCTGTGTGCCCCATTTTTCTTCCAGCTGGCTGCGAAAATTAGAAGAAACCAGCTCCTTATAGTACTGTGAAACCAATTCTTCGATTTCCGGGGCAATTTCATCCAGATAATCATTTTCTGCTTTATAAAATTCATCATTAGTATCGATTGAATGTCTTATGTAACAAATATTGAACATTGTGCCTATATCATTTCTTACATCATTGATATCTCTCATGGCTTCGCTTTGGCTTTTTTCATCTGCAGCTGATTTGAAGCGCTCCAAAGCTGCAGTAAAGGCTGTTTTTATTTCCGTCATGTCAGGCCGTTTATATTCATATTGATCAAAATTCACAATGACACTTCCTTTACATACATTTATTTTCCCTGTATACAGGAAAATTTCACACTTAAAATAATATTCGCTGGCCTAACGGGAATTCCTGCCTGCGGAAGAGGAATTTTTTGCAAGCTTCCATATCTCGCTGCATTAGTTTTCTACACTTTGCCGCCTAGAAATACAGTTTACGAAAATAGCCTTAAGAAAAGAGCAAAAGAAGAAGCACCCCATATGTAAGGTGCTCTTTTTGGGCATTAATTGTCTAATGCTTTATAACCTATTTTTTTAACCAATTCAATAACTGTTTCTTTTTCTTCCGCAGTCAATACATTCATAATTTCATCTATTCTGCTTTCGTGTTCAGGAAAAATAGATTCTACGAAATTTTTTCCTTTTTCGGTTATTTGTGCAAAAGTGACGCGGCGGTCTTCTTTGCACGCTACCCTTCTCAAATAATCTTTTTGTTCCAGCTTATCGACTACATATGTGATACTTCCGCTTGCCAGCAGGATTTTCCCGCCAATTTGCTGAAGCGGCTGATCTCCTTTATGATAAAGAAGCTCCAATACAGCGAATTCTGTAGGATTTAAACCTTGTTCGGCAATATATTTATTTACCACATCATTAATGGACCTGTTAGCCCGCGACAAAACAATAAATAGCTTTAAGGATTGCTGAATACTTTCATTCATTGCTTTTCCCAACCTTTTGAATATATTTAATTCATATATCTCGAATTGAAAATTATTATATTCAATTATTTTTTTTTTGTCAATTTCCAGCATAGGTTTATCTATTGTTTCATAAAACGATTTGTTATACTAGTGAAAAAAATAAAAAGTAGTGAAAAGATGAAAATTAGGCAAAATCATGCATTATATATTTTATTCGTCGTCTTGCCGATGATTTTTTTGATGGTCATTTATTGGTTCCATCTTGAAAAAAAAGGTGAATTAAAATATAAACTAAAGTCAGAGTGGGTCGGCTCCATTCACCATCAATACATTGATCAGGTTATTAAAGAAACCAGGGAAAACCTGCAGATGCTTGCATTAAGCGGGACATCCTTTATATCTGACAAAGAAAAAATGATGGCTCTGCTAATTAAAGCTTCAAAAACAGATCCAAGATATGGTGCTATGTATTTACTGAATCTCAACGGTACTGTGATGGCAGGCTCTGAGTCTGGCGAGGACGGAAAAAAAGTACTGACAGAAAACTACAGGCGCATGGCACTACTCACTAAAAGCACAGTTGTAGAAGATGAACGCGAGCATATAAACGGATACGATTATTTTTCTGTGTCTGCACCTATCCTGGATGAGGAACGTGAAGTTGAAGGATTTGTTTTAGCGCGAATCAGGCTGGATTACATGGAAAATGTCATGAAAATCCTGACCCCAGACTACTCTGTGAAATTGCAGAACAAATCCGGAGGAAGCCTGATCAGAATTAATCCGCAAAGCACCCTTGCAGCTGGATCCTGGACAGCAGGTACACTTGATGAGGTGCCATGGAGACTCTCTGTAAAACCTGATAAAAATTTTCCAGTTGTAGATTATAGGGCTTTCTTTAATTTCGCAATATTCGGGCTCATCATTACACATATCCTTTTTCTCACGGTTAAGTATCTTCTATTGAGAAGAGAAGCAAAAAAGCAAAAGTCGATGATGGAATCACAAAAATTAGAGGTTGTCGGAATGCTTGCTGCAAGTACTGCCCATGAAATCAAAAACCCGCTGACCGGCATTAAAGGACTTGTCCAGCTCCTGGAGGAGAAATATAAAGATAAACAGGATGAACTGTATTTTTCGGTCATAAAAAATGAGATTGAGAGGATAAATTCTATCGTAAGTGAATTCCTGATTTTAGGAAAACCTACCGCCCAGCATTTATCAAGCATAGATCTTTGCATGATTTTAGAAGAGCTTGAACCTCTTATTCAATCTGAATCACGCTTATATAATGTTGATTTCAGCCTCCACATGCCAGATAAGCCTGTTATAGTGCTTTGTACACGAGACCAGATGAAGCAGGTAATTTTAAATATTGCAAAAAACGGGTGTGAAGCTATGGCGGAAGGGGGAACCCTTGACATCACTGTATATCAAAGGGAAAAAGAAGCAGTGATTGAAATTGCTGACACAGGTATTGGCATGACCGAAAAGCAGGTCGGAAAAGTGTTTGATCCTTTTTATACGAATAAAGATACTGGAACAGGGCTTGGCCTGTACGTCTGCAAGAGGATCGTTGAACTCTTTAATGGGTCAATCATCCTTTCAAGCCAGGAGGCTAAGGGAACTAAAGCTGAAATCATTTTGCCTTTTTCTGATATAAATTAGGTATGATAACCGGGAATTCCCGGACAACCCTCGATTTATAGTTTGCCCTTTCTCAGCCGGGGCCATTACACAAGGAAAATATTTTACTCATAAGGAGTCTTTTGAATGTCAAGTATTTCTCTTAAACTTCAAAAAAATCAAAGTGCCAATGCAACGGTTTTTAGAATCCTTATTATCATGGGTATTTGCCATTTATTAAATGATACTCTTCAAGCCGTTGTACCTGCAATGTTTCCAATATTGGAACACTCAATGTCCTTAAGCTATACCCAGCTTGGCTATATAGCCTTTGCGCTAAATATTACAGCTTCCATCATGCAGCCTGCTGTAGGCTGGTACAGCGATTTAAAACCGCTGCCCTTTGCGTTGCCAATCGGGCTTTCCAGTACACTTGCAGGCATTATTCTGCTTGCCATCTCCCCAAGCTATGGAATCATCCTGTTTTCTGTTTTCCTGATTGGGATCGGCTCTGCTATTTTCCATCCTGAAGGCTCCCGCGTGGCTTATATGGCAGCAGGAACAAAGAGAGGTCTTGCTCAATCCATCTATCAGGTCGGTTGCAATACCGGACAAGCGCTTGCTCCCCTTATTACCGCTATTGTCCTCGTGCCATTCGGACAAAAAGGAGCATTATGGTTTGCTCCTGTTGCCCTTTGCGCGGTTATCATGCTGTTTTATATCGCCATATGGTATGGGCGCAAGCTGAAATCACCGGTTCACCATGCAAAAGGCAAAGCAGGTTCAAAAGGTGTGTTCAATAAAAAAGTTGCCCAAGCTTTAACCTTTATTCTACTGTTTATTTTTGCCAGATCCTGGTATATTTCATGCATGACAAATTACTATTCTTTTTTTCTGATAAAGCATAATGGCTTCTCCATTAGTGAAGCACAGCTCTATATTTTTGCTTTCCTTGCTGCCGGTGCGCTTGGAACCTTCTTCGGCGGCCCGCTTGCAGATCGTTTCGGAAGGAAGAACATTATTTTATATTCATTGGCAGGGTGTGCGCCTTTCACTATATTGCTGCCTTTTCTCCCATCATGGGCTTCTTTTGTTCTGTTATTGGCAAGCGGATTTATTATTATGACGAGTTTTTCTGTGACAGTTGTTTACGCGCAGGAGCTTGTGCCGGGTAAAGTGGGAACGATGGCAGGACTGACCGTGGGACTTGCTTTTGGCATGGGGGCCATAGGCTCGGTTGCACTTGGTGCACTGGCAGATTCAATCGGCATTGCTGCCACCATTAAGTATGTAGGATTTTTGCCGCTTCTGGGCCTTATTAGTCTGCTTCTTCCATCGGATAAAACATTGAAAGATTGGCAAAATCCGCATCACGTATAAAGCTGAGCTGGGAGTTACAATATCGTTTATTATGATGCTGTATCCTGATGAGCGGTTTTGGGCTGAAGTAGAGTATTTATTGGAAGATGGGTGCCGGCCGGCCTGAATTTTATTTCGGAGATGTTCATTGAGATCTGTCTGCACCTATTGCATCCTTGTGAAGGCGGGTGCAGACAGGTCTTTTTGCTTTATTTATGTTTCTGCCTGCTTTTTTCAGCACTGCAATCCCCATCCCCTGCCATTCCCTATTCCCTTCATTTTCCACAGAAAGAGTGTCATGCATTCACCTCTGTATTGAAATCATAACTTTCAAATTTACTCAGCAAAAAATCCGAGTGGTATTGTAATAGCAGATACTCATTGATCAGACCGTCAAGTTCCTGGCTGCATCGAATGGTCTTTTCGGCAGTCATGCCGTAAACATCCGCTATCCTGATCATTTCCATCCGCTTAACTGTTATCTCAGAGCAAATTGCAGTTTCATTTCTGCATATCATGACTTAGCTTACATCCTTTCTCACTTTTTTAAAAATAAGCACTTAAGGATTATTACAAAATTTTCTTCAGATGTAAATAGGTTAGCATAATATGACAAAACCTCTCATTTTACGCCAATATCCACGGTATACATTCTTCTTTTTCACAAGATTATACAGGTTTTTATTTTTCTGAAGAGTGGTATCATAATTGAAAAAAGAGGGTGGAAATATGCTGCGGAAATGGTTGTTCAGGAAAGTTGCTTATACGCTTTTCAGTAAGCAGGCAAAGCGTTATGCGGGAAATAAAGGAAGCGCGAAGGGGCTACTGGCAAACGCAGAAAGAAAGGCAGCTTCAAACCAGCTTTCTTTTAAAAATTTGTGGGCAAAACTGCAGACTATGCTTTCCTTATTGAAGGCATGGTCGAACGGTTCTTACCGCAAGGTGCCATACCGTTCACTGATCATGATATTAATATCTGTCATTTACTTTGTATCGCCGATAGATATCATCCCTGATTTTTTGATAGGATTTGGTTTGATTGATGACGCTGCAGTTGTGGCTTTTGTTTTATCACAGATTGATAAGGATCTGGTATTGTTTGAACAATGGCAAAGGGAAAAACAGCTTGCCATTACAGTTAAATAGTAATAAAGAAACGCATTTCCTAAGCCTCTCAGGCACGTGAAATGCGTTTTTCAATGAATATCCTGCATATTACTAAGAAAGTGCCAGGCACCCTGGCGATAATCAAACAATTTATCTGGTAACCCAATTTTTGTTTTCCAGGGTCAATAATCTATCTTTTATATCTGTTTTGCTTCCTGCATACCCGGTAAGCTGCCCCTTCTTGCCAACAACCCGGTGGCAGGGCACAAGAATTGGGTAAGGATTGGCCTTACTGGCCTGGCCGATGGCGCGGACAGCTTTCGGCCTGTTTATTTCATAGGCAATTTCACT
The DNA here is from genome assembly GCF_900112495.1 of Bacillus sp. OV322. GTDB lineage: Bacteria > Bacillota > Bacilli > Bacillales > DSM-1321 > Peribacillus. The sequence goes on along the minus strand of NZ_FOMA01000001.1, from coordinate 509,081 downwards.
GTATGACTTAGTTTCTCCGTATGGAATTTCCTTCATCCTGTTCCATACCTGCTTCTGGAATTCTGTGCCCTTCTCGCGCAGAGGAATCGTGAACTCTTCATTCACGCCTGAAAAATATCCGTCCAGCCAAATTCTTAATTCCTTAAAAACCTGATGCTCATCCATTTGGACTGGATGGCAGGCTGCAGCCTGCTTTTCAAAATCCGCCGGATTATAGGTCATGTGCACCATGGCTTCTTCATCCGCCAGTAAGTATAACTTGCCGATTTCCGGCCTTTCATATTGGCTGTAATAGTATTTCATTATCTTGGCTCCTTCTGGCTCCGGTCCATAGGAAGAAATAAATGGAAGGCTGTCCCTTTTCCTTCCTCACTTTCAACCTCGACCCATCCTCTATGCTCCTCTACAATTTTATAACTGACCATCAATCCTAGTCCAGTTCCTCTTTCTTTTGTCGTATAAAAGGGCTCTCCGAGTTTTCTTATCTTTTCTTCTGAAATTCCTATTCCCTGGTCGGCAATCGTTATTTTTATATGCCTGTCACCTTCCCTGCTGGTTTCCACCCTGACAATTCCTCCATCAGGCATAACCTCCAGGGCATTTTTGATTATATTAATAAATACTTGTTTTAATTGGTTGCCTTCACAATAAATCATCAAATCAGCTTCCTGGTACTTCACCTCAAACTGAATATTTAACATCAGGGCCTGCGCCGCGAGAAGTTCCAGTGTTTCCTTCATGATTGAATTGATATTCTGCCTGAAATATTTCACAGCCTGCGGCTTGGCAAGGACCAAAAATTCCGTAATAATCGTTTCTATGCGCTGCAGCTCTGAAGTGATCACATTAAAATAATTTGAAAAATCCTCCTTGACGCTTCCCTGCAGCAGCTGTATGAACCCTTTAAGTGCAGTCATGGGATTTCTGATTTCATGGGCAATTCCCGCGGCAAGCTCGCCTACCACATTCAGTGTATCGGACTTCTTGAGCTGCTCCTGCATTTCCAGACTTTTTGTGATGTCTCTGAAAATGGTCAGGTGAAGACCTGAATATAGATTTTTCCTTGTGGAAAACTCAATATACTTGGTGCTTCCTTCCTCGAATTTTACAGGAATGACAGAAGTGAACGAGCCTTTTTTCAGAACCTGGTCAATATGCTCGTGGAGAAGGACTGCGTTTTCAGGAACACTTTCCAGCAGCTTATTCACGTTCATGGATAAAAGCTTTTCCTTGTTAAATCCCAGTATATTGCATCCTGTTTCATTAATATCTGCAAAACCCTTCAAATTCCAGATAATCATTCCATCGAGAGATCCCTCAAAAATTTTACGGAATTTTTTTTCACTTTTCCTAAGCTCCATTTCTATCCGCCATCGCTCGCTTACATTCCTGAAAATCGTTATATTGTACCCTTCACTGGAATGCATTTTTGCGGTAAGCTCCAATAGTTTCAGCTGACCGTTAGGCATTTTATAAAAAAGCTCTTCACGTACGGCCCCATACCTATTAAATGTATCAATCATATTATAAAACCGTTCATCCTTTTGAGCTACATACTCTGTGATAAGGCAGCCAATAAGGTTTTCCCTGCTTGATTCGAAAATTCTGCATGCAGAATCATTTACCCTGAATATTGTTCCGTTCTGATCCCAAAAGACAATGGCGTCCATTGTCTGTTCAAATAATTCCGAAAATATTCTTTCGCTGTCCATAAGCTTTTGCTCAATAAGGCTTTTCTCAGTAATATCCTTAAGAATGCACATATAAAAGCCATTAAATATATTTGCCGTTGACGAAAAATCAACTTTGAGCTCTGCCGCATGCGATTTTATTTCCATAACTCCTGATGAGGAGCCCTCTGCCTGTACCTGATTGAAGCATGCATCCCAGACTCCCAGGGAACTTTCCGAAATGAAATCCGTAATATTCCTGCCGACTACTTCGGATTTATCCAATTTCAGGCTTTGGCAGAACGGGGTATTGCTGTCTATGATGATTCCCGAACGATCATAAATGACAATGCTGTCTATCGCCTGATTGAAAACATCGAGAAACATTTGCATGCTCATCATCTTTTCCCGTTCAAGTGAGCGTTCCAGCGTAATATCCTTTAATTTAAAAATCGTATGCCCTAGTGCATTATACGTATAGCCCGTGAACTCAATATGCTTGAGCCCTCCATCCAGCAGCTGAATGAGCCATTCGTCCTCCACAATTCCATCCGTCTCTATTTTCTCTTCCTGCAGCTGCAAAATATGGGAAGGTACAACCTTTAAAAAATGGGTGATTTTCATCGTTTGCAGTTTTTCCTTTGGAGTATTCAAAAGAAGACATGCTGATTGGTTACCGTATAGAATATCCCTCTCTTGATTAACGATAATAAATGGTTCAATAATTTTATCAGAAAGCAGCTTGCACTGTTCAAGCTGCGATTTCAGCTTTGAAATTTCCTTTTTATAAGCTGCAATTTCAGCTAACTCTGTTTCCATCATACTTTCCCCTCCGAAGCATCCACTTACCACCAATATTCTACATATCCGCCTTATTTTCCTATCTGTCTGACAAAAATAGTAGAAATGCATTAGACTCATCCATTTTCTATATGAATGACCAATATGCGTTAGATTCTTCCGCCCTTCCTTATTTTTCCTGAAAAAAAGGAGATTAAGCAGGATCGTGCAGGGGTAAAGTTTAATGAAATTACCCCGTTTTCCCACTAAATAAAAACGGAGGCAGCCATGACTAAACGAAATTACTTTTTTGATAATGCTAAATTCATATTGATGGCCATTGTTGTTTTTGGCCATTTGCTAAAATCATATATCCATGAAAGCGAGGAAATTTACGCTCTCTATAAAACTATTTACACCTTTCATATGCCAGCTTTTATCCTGGTTTCAGGCTTTTTTGCAAAAGGATTTTATAAGAAGGGATATCTATCGAAAATTACAAAAAAATTAATACTGCCTTACCTGATCTTCCAGACAATTTATACAGTATTTTATTATTTTCTTTACAGCAAATCAGACTTTAAAATGGATTTGCTTGATCCGCAGTGGGCCATGTGGTTTCTTATCAGTTTATTCTGCTGGAATCTGATGCTTCTTGTTTTTGCAAAGCTAAAGCCTGCTTTAGGGATTGGCATTGCCGTCCTTGCTGCTCTCTTGATTGGTTATGCAGACACTGTCTCCAACTATCTGAGCTTATCCAGGACATTTGTTTTCTTTCCCATGTATCTGATTGGATACCATCTCTCGAAAGAGCAAATAAAGAAGCTGTTTTCTGTAAAGTGGCGAATTACGGCATTTGTCATTATCACTGTTGTTTTTGCCGAATCTTACCTGCATCCGGATATAAGCGATAAATGGCTTCTTGGTTCTAAGCCTTACGCTGAGCTTGGCAATCCCGATATATTATCCATGTTTACCAGACTAGGGGTTTACACAGTTTCCATGATCATGGTTTTCAGTTTTCTTGCTTTTGTTCCCCGCGGAAAACACTTCTTTTCAAGATGGGGGGCACAGACTCTTTATGTCTATCTGCTTCATGGTTTTTTTGTCCGAATTTTTCGCGAAAGCCGGATCCATACGTATTTTACCAGCACCGAAAGCTTTATCATGCTTGCAGGCTTTGCCCTGCTGATCACCATCTTATTATCCAGCCAAATTATCGAATCCTTGGCACAGCCAATCATTGAATTGAAGATATCAAAATTCAAAAAGCTGTTCTATACTGTATTGAAACGTCTAAAGGCAATTAAAAGCCGCTCTCAAAGTCATTCTTCAAGCTTGCGGTAAAAAGCAGGGGACAAAAATGTCTCCTGCTTTTTTTAGCCGATTTTCCAGCTCTTCAACAATGCTCTTATCGCGGATTCAAGTTCATCCAGAGGAATCCCTCCAAAACCTAAGATAACTTTAGGGGGGGCTGCCGGTCTTTCTATGCTATACAGTGAAAGAGGATATACCCGGATTTGAGATTTACGTGCTTCTTCTATGAGTGTTTCTTCATTCAGACCATTCTCTATGACCAGCACGATGTGCAAACCAGAATTGGCTCCGATAACCCTGATTTTTTTATCATATTCCTTTAACACTGTAACAACCGTATCAAGCTTGCTTCGATACACCTTCCTCATCCGGTTCAGGTGTTTTTCGAATTCTCCCGCTTCCATGAATTTAGCAAGCGTCTGCTGATCAAGGCGGGAAACAGTAGAATGATAAAAAGAAAGCTTATCCTGATAGCGGTCCATAAGTCTTTGCGGCAGTATCATATAGCTGATGCGGATTGAGGGCATCAGCGATTTTGAAAAAGACCCCAGAAAAATGATATTTTCCCCATTATCCATGCTTTGAAGGGAAGGTATCGACTTTCCGCTATACCGGAATTCACTGTCATAATCATCTTCAATAATGTATCGTTCTTCGCTTGCAGAAGCCCAGTTCAGAAGCTTCATCCTGCGATTAATAGATAAAATCGTCCCATATGGAAAGTGGTGGGATGGAGTCACGTACACCACCTGGGCCCCTGAATGTTCAATCTGCTCCACATTCACTCCTTCTTCATCAATTTCAATAGGGTTCACTGTTTTTCCGTAGCTTTTTAGTATTTGGTAAATGAGATGGTACCCTGGATCTTCCACCCCGTAAGCGGTATTCTCCTCCAATAACAAAACAAGCTGCTGCAGCAGAATTTCAATACCTGCGCCAATAATGATTTGATCAGGTGTGCAGACCACTCCTCTTGATCCATACAGATATGCAGCAATTTGCTGCCTGAGCCCGCTTTCCCCGCGATGATCTCCCATCAGCAGGAGTTTTTCTTTTTTTTCGTCTATCATATCCCTCGAATATTTTCTCCAGACCCTAAAAGGAAACGACTTTGTATCAATCTGGCTTGGATGAAAATCATATTTTATGACTTCTATCTCCCTTTCAGACTTATTGTCATTCTGGTATCCGGCCTGGCGCAAATATTCCAGGTCTTCTGAGGCCATTACGTAATAACCTTTTCGCGCTCTTACCTCAATGAACCCTTCTGAAACCAGTTGGCCGTATGCCGATTCTACCGTATTCTGGCTGATTTGAAGATGATCTGAGAGCTTGCGTTTAGAAGGCAGCTTGGTGTTAAATTCCAGGCGCCCTTCTGCAATTTCATTTTTTACATACAAATATAATTGTTCATAAAGCGGGATTTCACTTGTTCGGTTTAATTGACATGAAAGCATATTCAAATCACTATTCCCTCCTTACATCTGACCCCATTGAGTTTAACAAAACTGACACTTTTAATACAGTCATTTTCTTTTATACTAGTAGATATTAAAAGAATTAACAAACTATTCTTACATAAAGGATGATGATGATGGAAAGAACATTAGGAACTGAAGCTGTAAAAAGAGGGATGGCCAGCATGCAAAAAGGCGGCGTCATTATGGATGTTATTAATGCTGAGCAAGCTAAAATTGCCGAGGCGTCAGGAGCGGTTGCAGTCATGGCTTTAGAACGTGTTCCATCTGATATCCGGGCAGCAGGCGGAGTCGCGAGAATGGCTGATCCGCGTATTGTAGAAGAAGTAATGAATGCCGTCACGATTCCTGTAATGGCGAAAGCAAGAATCGGCCATATCGTTGAAGCCCGCATTCTTGAAGCGATGGGTGTGGACTATATAGATGAAAGTGAAGTTCTTACTCCTGCCGATGAAGAGTATCACTTGCTTAAGAGCACCTATACCGTTCCATTTGTATGCGGCTGCCGTGACTTGGGAGAAGCTGCGCGCCGCATTGGAGAAGGCGCATCCATGCTGCGCACAAAAGGAGAACCAGGGACAGGGAATATTGTAGAAGCTGTGCGGCATATGAGAAAAGTTAATGCCCAGGTGCGCAAATTAGCCAGCATGAATGATGATGAAATCATGACAGAAGCCAAGCTGCTTGGTGCTCCTTTTGAAATTTTAAAACAAATCAAGGAAGAAGGCCGTCTTCCTGTTGTTAACTTTGCTGCAGGAGGTATTGCAACGCCTGCTGATGCTGCCCTTATGATGGAATTGGGAGCGGACGGAGTTTTTGTAGGCTCTGGAATCTTCAAATCTGATCATCCTGAAAAATTTGCAAAAGCCATTGTCCAGGCAACCACTCACTATACTGATTATGGTTTGATTGCAAATCTTTCAAAAGAACTTGGAACCGCCATGAAGGGACTGGATATTTCTAAACTTCAGCCTTCTGACCGTATGCAGGAGCGCGGCTGGTAATATGCTGACAATAGGTATATTAGGCTTGCAGGGTGCAGTAGCAGAGCATATGAAACAAATTCAGGAAGCAGGATTAAACGCTGTTGTCATAAAAAAAGCTGAACAGCTTAAGGAAATTGAAGGGCTTATCATCCCAGGCGGTGAAAGCACCGCCATAAAAAAACTGATGGATCAGTATGGTTTTATGGAGCCGATTAAGCAATTTTCTGAAGAGAAAAAGCCTATTTTCGGCACTTGTGCAGGAATGGTACTAGTCGCCAAAAAGCAATCAGACTCCGGAGACGCCCATTTAAATCTTATGGATATTTCAGTCAAGCGCAATGCGTTTGGCCGGCAGCGGGACAGCTTTGAGATTCCGCTTGATGTTAAAGGATTTTCTGAACCTTTCCCCGCTGTCTTTATTCGTGCCCCGTATGCTGAAAAAGCAGGCAGTGATGTTGAAGTTTTAGCATCATTGAATGATAAAATTGTTGCGGCAAGGCAGAATCATATTCTAGTCAGTGCCTTTCATCCAGAGCTTACAAATGACGGCCGTTTTATCGAACTGTTTATTGAAATGGTAAGGGATGCAAATAAAAAACGAGTCAGTTAATAACAAATGGCCCCCGCTTATCAAGCGGGGGCCATTTTTACTAATAATCAGTAATATTTGAGTCCCTGTGTTCCATCCTCTAATTTACTTATTCCCCAGATTGTTATTTTCATCTGTTCAAATGACTATACTATGGTAAAATAAAATGTTAGTAATGGATGGAGTATTCCTTCCCGAAAGGAGAACGCGTAAACACGCTGTAAACATATGAATATAATCCTTAGTACCCTAAATGCAAAATATATCCACACAAGCCTGTCAATCCGTTATCTGAAGGCATATGCAGAACCCGACTTTGACGTTAAGCTTGCTGAATATACCATAAAAGACCCAATCATGAATATTGTAGGCGATCTATATTCAAAAAAACCTGATGTAGTCGGATTCAGCTGCTACATTTGGAATATTGAGGAAACGATCGAGGTCATTCAGACCCTAAAGAAAATTAATCCGGCAATAACTATTATTCTGGGCGGTCCGGAAGTTACTTACGATGTTTCACATTGGCTTGACCGGATACCTGAAGCTGACTTTATCGTTATTGGCGAAGGTGAATCAACGTTTAAAGAGCTTCTGGCAGAACTTAATGGAGAACGAAAGCAATTCGGCAAAATTGGCGGAATTGCATACCGGGAGAATGATAAAAAGATCATCCATCCTCAAATTTCAAAACTGGATTTAAAGGAATTGCCATCACCCTACCGATTCCCAGAAGATCAGCAGCATCTTTCAAAAAGGGTGACTTATATCGAAACAAGCAGGGGCTGCCCTTTCAACTGTCAATTTTGTTTATCATCCATAGAAGTTGGAGTAAGATATTTCGACCGTGAAAAAATCAAGAATGATATTCGCTATCTTATGGAAAATGGCGCCAAAACGATTAAGTTTGTCGACAGAACCTTTAACATCAGCAGAAGCTACGCCATGGAAATGTTCCAATTTTTAATAGATGAACATCTTCCCGGCACGGTCTTTCAATTTGAAATAACTGCAGATATCATGAGACCTGAGGTTATTCAATTTTTGAATGACAATGCGCCAGCTGGATTATTCCGCTTTGAAATTGGCGTACAATCCACCAATGACCCTACAAATGAATTAGTAAAACGGAAACAAAATTTCGAAAAGCTTACGAGAACTGTTACCATGGTAAAAGAAGGCCAAAAAATTGATCAGCATCTTGATTTGATTGCAGGGCTTCCAGAAGAGGATTATTCAACATTCCGCAAAACCTTTAATGATGTTTTTGAATTAAGGCCGGAAGAACTTCAGCTGGGATTCCTCAAGATGCTCAGGGGCACCGGGCTCCGGCTGAGGGCCAGTGATCATCAGTATATTTATAGTGATTATTCACCCTATGAAATATTAGGGAATAATGTTCTTTCATTTGATGATATTGTCAGGATTAAGCAAGTTGAGGATGTTCTCGAAAAATACTGGAATGATCATCGGATGAACCAGACAGTTGAGTTCCTAGTTACGCGCGTTTTTGACTCTGCTTTTGATTTCTTCCAGGAGTTCGGAACATACTGGGATCAGCAGGGATGGTCAAGAATTGGCCATCAGCTTGAAGATTTATTCCGCAGGCTTCACCAGTTCCTTCAGGACAAAAAGATTGCTGAACTGGATATTGCTGTCGGATTTATGAAATACGATTATTTCAACACTCAAAAATACAAGCCAAGAAAACCCTGGTGGGAACAATCTTTTGAAAAAGCCGAGAGAACGGCAATTTACGAAACGATTCTGCAAAATGGGGCCATTCTTGGTGAGGGCTACCAGAGTCTTCAATTAAATGAAAAGGATTTATATAAACACACCATGCTTGAGGAAATACCATTTGATCTCAATGAATACCTGAAAAACGGAAGTATTGTACGGGAGCGGGGTATCATGCTATCCTACTTTGATCCTTCAGGGATAGGGTCTTCCATTTTTTCATATTCAGAAGAAAAAACACTGCAGGCAAATAAGTAAAGCTGCTTCATTCAGAAAATGGCCAGATACCTCTGGCCATTTTCTTTATTAACGTTTCTTTTTGGTGCTGCCCGACTGAAGGACGTCAAAAATTTTTGCAGCATTCATATCTCCATTAAATTCTTCACCAAATTCTTCACGTACATTTTCTGCCTGTTCTCTTTTTTGCGGCTTCTTTTTATCAGGCCCCATTTATATCCTTCCTTTTCTCCCTTGCTTAGAATTTCGATTTGCACCCTTCATTGGATTTTCATCGGCTGCAAATTCATTAGAGAACTCATCTGTACCCTGGTTTTTCTTAGGTGTTTTACTTGCCTTAACGGCACCGTCAACATTTGCCTTTCTTTTCATGGCTCGCATATCCCCTTTGCAGAATATAATGATTGAACTCCCGCAGTCATCTCCGTTATTTCTGATTGCAGCAGGAGTCTTTCTATAGTGTTTGATATTTCATGTATTCTATCCTGACTTACGGTCCCATGGAAAATACATCATGTATAAAGGCGGAGCCTCCTTACATGATGTATTCTTGTGATTGCCGCCGTATAATGCATAAGCAGTCCTTTTATTTCTTTTTTCTTAAGGCTGTTTTCGTAAACTTTGTTGCTATGGAACAAGGGGGTGATTTCCGCTCCAGGATGCTCGCTTTCCGTGGGGCGGGCGGTGAGCATCCTCAGCTTCGCTTGCGGGGTCTCACCTTCCCGCTAATCCCACAGGAGTCTCGCACCTTACACTCCAATCCCCGGCAGCCTTGAGCGGAAATCAACTGCCATGTTACATAGCAGTTATAAAAACAGCCTATTATTTTACGCTCACAGGAACCACAGCTTCCCCTACTGCCTGAATGAGTTCATCAGGCATTGGAAAGAAAACCGATGCCGGATCCATGCTTACGGCTTTGATTGTATCTCTGACATTTTCATCACTGATATGATAATCAGAGAAATCTCTTGGCAGCCCTGATTTAAACTGCAACAGGCGAATTTTTTCAATAACCTTTTCCAAAACCGCTTCATGATCAAGGTGGCGGATGCTGATTCCTAATGCTTCCCCAAGTTCCATTACTTTCGGCAGATATAAATGTGGAATCCTTTCCATCACAACAGGCAGGAAAACAGCATTAGCAAGTCCATGAGGAATACGGAACATGGCACCATATGCATGCGCAAAGTTGTGGACCGGAATGACTTGCAGTGCAAAGCTGAAAGCCGTTATTCCCATGTTGCTTGCCTGCAGCATGGCCATTCTCGCATCAAGGTTTTCTCCATCATTAACAGCTAACAGCAGGTTCTTCTCAATAAGGCGGATGGCATGGAGTGCCTGTGCATCAGTAAAATGGGTTGCATATGGCGATGCCAGGGCCTCAATGGCGTGTGTAAGTGCATCAAATCCTGTAAAAGCTGTTATGAATGGCGGAAGCTTCACTGTTAAATCCGGATCTAAAATAGCCATGTCAGCATTGATGAAAGGGTTGATAATATTGGTTTTCATTTTAATTTCTTCATTATAAATAACAGCTATTGGAGAGACTTCAGAGCCTGTACCTGCAGTAGTTGGAATCGCAATATGCGGGATGGACATAAAATTCGCCTGAGGGAATGATTCGAATAAAAGGCCGCCCGGGATGGCTTCTTTGATATCGGAAAGGCCTTTATGCAGCGAATATTTCACTCCCTTGACGGTATCAAGAACACTTCCTCCGCCTACTGCTAATAGAGCATCTGCCCCTTTCTCTCTGGCAAAACGCGCTGCGGCATTCACACATTGGCTTTCTGCGTCCTGTGATATATCTAAATAGATGCCTGCAAGTTCAGGACCTGTCCCATACTGTGACAAATCGAATATTTCCGAAACTTTATCCACAATGCCTGCTTTTTCTAATCCTCTGTCACTGAATAAAACTACTTTTTTTGCTCCAAGGCCCTGAAACAGGGCAGGTACAAGTGCACGGGTATTGGAGCCGCTGTAAATGGCAGTCCGCAGCATGAAAGAAGAATACGTATTGTTTAACATCATCTCACCCCTCGTCAGTTTCTGAAAATAATAAACCATACCAGCTTTTATGCTCAATCTCAGGCACCATTGAAGTATGGACATGCTTTAACTGTGTATATGCATCTAAAGAATGCTTTCCCATTTCCCTGCCAATGCCGCTTTGCTTGTATCCGCCAAAAGGAGCATCATTGCGGAGCATATGCCAATCGTTGATCCAGACAACACCTGCCTGCAGTTCTCTTGCAGCTTTGTAAGCCTTATTAACATCCTTTGTCCATACACCTGCAGCCAATCCATAAATAGTATCATTGGCCATCTTAATTGCCTCGTCCACTGAAGAGTAGCGGATGACGGTAAGAACTGGCCCGAATATTTCTTCCTGTGCAATTTTCATATCGTTGGTAACATCCGTAAAGATGGTCGGTTCAATGAAGTGTCCGCTTTGCAGCCCGGCACAGACCATTCCTTTCCGCCGCAGACAAGCCTCGCTCCCTCCCTTTTTCCCTCTTCGATATACGCCAATATGGATTCTTTTTGTTTTTTTGAAATGACCGGCCCCATATCCGTGCGGCTGTCTAGAGGATTACCTGGTTTAAGCTTCGAAGAAAGCTGAACAAGCTTCTCAACAATAATGTCATGAAGATGGTCCGGAACAAATAGGCGGGTTCCTGATTCGCATAATTGGCCAGAGTGCAAAAATACCCCGAATAAGCTTCCAGGAATTGCAATGTCCAGATCTGCATCTTCAAGAATGATATTTGGCGATTTTCCTCCAAGCTCGAGAGTCGTATGTTTTATCGTCCCCGCTGCGAGCGCCATGATTTTCCTGCCGACTTCTGTTGAGCCGGTAAATGCAATTTTGTCCACCCTAGGATGGCTCACAAGGGCTTCGCCTACTTCTGAACCCGAGCCTGTTACAACATTAAGTACTCCATCAGGCAATTCTGCTGATAAAATCTCTGCCAGTTTAAGTGTTGAAAGGGGGGTATAACTGGCAGGTTTTATCACCACTGTATTTCCCATCGCAAGAGCAGGTGCTATTTTCCAGCATGCAATGAGCATGGGCATGTTCCATGGAGTAATGGCCGCACAAACACCAATCGGCTCCCTCCAAATAAAATTATGGGCTGGTCCTGGAAAAGACGGGCTTGGCAATGTTTCAGAAAAAGGATATTGCAGAACAAAATTAGCCAGAGTCTGAAATAAATCCGCCATTTGCAAAATATCATTAGATCCGATTCGGCGGATTGTACCTCCCGAACTTATAGATTCCAGATAGGCCAGTTCTTCTGCATTGGCTATGATTTGCCTGGCAAGGCTATGAAGGACATTGGAGCGCTCTTTGGGCATCATCATCTTCCAATCGGAATGGTCATAAGCCTCTCTTGCTGCAGAAACCGCTTTGTCAACATCCTCTTTAGTTCCCTTTGCGACCCTTGCTGCAACTTCTCCATTCGCTGGATTCAAAACATCAAAGAATTCTTGATTTCCTGATTGCTCCCATTTTCCATTGATAAATAATGGAAAAGTCATTACATCTGCGTTAACTGCCACAATTCATTCCTCCTCATCTTCCTTAAAATACGCCTAACTCATTTTCCTGCACCCTGAAGATTTCTTCGGTTTTTTTCCCTCTTGCCCTTGAGAGGATCTCCATTCGGACAGAGAGCTGCTTCATGGTGAAATTCATTGTGTCTTCCGCCGAGTTGCCGAATGTACTCACGTTTTGGCTGAATCCTTCCTGATTAAGCTTTATTGCTAATGGAGTTAATTCCTCCATCTTGCCGGCAATACACTCATACAGATGCGGATGCTCACTGATCAGGCGCTGAAGCAGGTAGGTTCCGTAGCCGATATGTCTTGATTCGTCTTTTTGCAAATAAGAAATCCCTTTTAGCAGTCCCGGCATGATTCCGGCTTTTTCCAAGGATTGATAAAAAGAAAAATATCCCGTTTCTGCCAGAACACCTTCTACAAACATGTTATAAACAGTTGAAGCTTCAGCAATGGCTTCTGGAGATGAATCCGTAATAAGCCGTTCCATAGACTGCGGCAGTATTTCGCCAAAGATTTTGTGATAGGTTTCTGAATGGAACAGCGATAAATCATCGTATTCTCCCAGAGTATTTAGAACCAGCCTGAAAAACTCAGTATGCTTCGCTTCTTCATATAAGAAAGTCGTTAAGTACATTTCCTCTTCCAGTCGCCCTTCTTTTGCAATGACAAACATAAGCGGAAGCAGATCAAGTGTAACTGCTTCTTCTCCCGCTTGAAATTGCGAGATCAGCCTCAATATCTCATTTTTCTGTTCCTTGTTTAAAGTTCGCCAATCCTCTTTATCCTGTGAAAAGTCTATGTCAGAAGGATTCCAGATGCCAAACCTCTTTGCTTTTTGATAAAGGCGGTATGGAAATGAATCCTCCTGCAATCCTCTGTTGCTAGTGGTGATCATCCTTCTTTTTTCATTCATTCTGCTTCCTCCTTCCATTCAAACCATTAAACACGCTAATTATTGTAAGGGCTTACATATTATTGTACGATGAATGTGACAAACCTTAAATATCTGAAAATATAGGGGTGAAAAAAGTCGAATGCTGGATAATAAAGTAAGTAATTATTTGAAAGAAGTTTCGTCCATTCATGATTTAAAAAAACGAACAGAAATGATTGTACGGGGTTCCTTGCTTTTTTTTCCATTCGAACGAGCTTCAATCTTTACTTTCTCTCTGCTAAATTACATCGGAGAAGGAATTTTCCAGGTGGAAAATAACAGGGTAAACAATATGGATTGGATTAAAGAGGACATACGCTCAATTCCATCCGTTTATCTTGCTGTTATGAACAATGAGCCACTCTTTATTGACACCCGGAAAAACAATAGTTCTTTTCCTGAAAAGTATATCCGGCAATTTGATTTAACCTCCCTGGCTATTGTCCCGATCAGCAGAATTAACATTGTGGTAGGATGTGTATTCATGGACAGATATACAGGAGATGCCCCTATTTTAAACATGTATATGAAACAGCTGTACCTGTATTTTCAGCATGCAGCCGAAAACATCAAAGCCTCTGCTCACACCACTTTGCTGCTCAGCAGAAGGGAAACAGAAGTCCTTCAGCATCTTGCCGATGGTTATTCACTAAAAGAGATGGCTTCCTTCATGAAAATCAGCGAGTTCACGGTTAGGGATTACTTTTCTTCAGTGAACAGAAAATTAGGAGTGAAGCACAGGTCTCAAGCTGTCGCTGAGGGATTCAGAAAGGGAATATTAAAGTGAGGAGCTGCAAAATGATGGATGGTGAAATTGGAAATTGTACAGCTTTGAGACGAATTTAAATAAAACGAAAGCCTGCAGATCCATTGAGAAACCTGCAGGCTTTCGTTTATTTTATGCTTAATATCAGCTTGCCTTTTGTCAGGCGTGATTGCAGGTCTTTATGTACCTTTGCAGCCTGATCGAGAGGATACACTCCGCCAATAGATAATTTCAGCCTGCCATCATTCACATAGGCAAACAATTCATTAATGCTTGATTGAAGAAGCTCAGGCTTTTTCATAATTTGCGGCAGAAAAAACCCCATTACGGATTGATTTCTTCGCATCAGTATTTGAGGATTCATTTTATATTGCTCTCCGCTGGCATTTCCGTAAACAATAATCCTGCCGAATGGTGCCAGGCATCTTAGTGTCTTTTTGAATACGCTGCCTCCAGCCATTTCCAGGGCCACATCGACGCCTTTCTCTGCTGCCTCTAAAACCCTCTCTTCCCATCCTTCCGCCGTATAGTCAATAAGCACATCCGCTCCCATATCCTCTGCAAGCTTTAATTTTTCTGGCGAACTTGCAGTTGCGATAACCTTGCCCGCCCCGAATATTTTTGCCAGCTGAACGGCCAGGAGACCGACACCTCCTGCAGCAGCATGTATAAGGACTGTTTCTCCCTTCTGCACACGTCCCATTGTTTTAAGGATATGGTAAGCACTTAACCCCTGAAGCGGTATCGAGGCTGCAGTCTGATAATCCATATCATCCGGGATTGGAATGACAGAGGCTGCATGAACCCGGACATATTCCGAATAGCCGCCTGAATCCACAAGGCACACTACCCTGGTTCCAGGCTTCAAATCACTGCTTACACTGGCTCCCGCTTCCGATATGATGCCTGCCGTTTCCGCTCCTGGTATAAAAGGAAGCGGAGTTGGCACGACGTACTGGCCTTCTCTTCGTGCGGTATCCGCATAATTCACTCCAGACGCATGTATTTCAATGAGGACTTCATCTGGAGCAGGTACGGGTTTTTCCATATCAATCAGCTCTAGCACATCCGGTCCGCCATACTTACTAATTTGAATAGCTTTCATAAAACACCCCTTTGTCCTTATTTGCCCTTAAACACAGGTTTTCTTTTTTCCTTAAAAGCACAAATGCCCTCTAAATGATCTTCTGTAGCAATCATTAAAGTTTGGGTCAGCCTTTCTTGCTCTAACATTTCTTCTAGACTTGACGTATATGACTGATGTATCAGCTGTTTCATCTTTGCGTAGGCTATTCCAGGACCTTGCGCCAATTTCACAGCGAGATTTGCTGCTGCTTCCTTCAATTGTCCTGCAGGCACAACTGAATGCAATATTCCAAGTTCATAAAGCCGATGGGCTGCCATAGGCTCACCGCTGAAGAAGAGCTGCTTAGCAAGGTAAGGTCCTGTAAGACGGGGCAGGAAATATGATCCTCCTCCGTCAGAAACAAGGCCTACCTGTGAAAAGCTCATGGCAAATTTACTGCCTTCTTCGGCTACAATCAAATCGCAGGCAAGTGCCAGGTTGAATCCCGCTCCAGCAGCATATCCATGAACTGCTGCAATAATGAGAACCTTTGAATTCTGTATGGCAGCAATGCACTGATTGAGCTTGCCAATATGCTCATATGTCTCCAATGCTGTGGCCTGCCCCATCGTCTTCACATCTCCGCCTGCAGAAAAAGACCTGCCTGCTCCTGATACAATCATAACTTTCACTTCCGTACTTTCCTGTGCATCACTAATTGCCTGTGACAAACCAGATATCATATCAGGGCTGAATGAATTCAGGCTCTCCGGACGATTCAGTGTGACATGCATCACGCCATCCTTAATATTCACTAAGATATCTTCATTTTCCACCAATTTCCCTCCTCTTACATGATCAGCCAGCCGCCGTCCACCAAAATATCGCTGCCCGTCATATAGGATGCTTCATTTGAAGCTGCAAAAGCTATGACATTGGCAATTTCCTCAGGTTTGGCAACCCGCTTTAAAGCTGTATTCCTCTTAATTGATTTCTGAAAATGCTCATTCAAAAGGCCCTCTTCAGTAAGAGGAGTTTCAACGAATCCTGGTGAAACTGAATTGACGCGGATGCCAGCAGGAGCAAGTTCAAATGCGAGCGATTTAGTTAAATTCATAACACCTGCTTTAGCTGCGCTGTAGTGCGGGATATTAGCCCCAGCCTGGTGGCCGGATAACGAAGCCACATTCACTATAGCCCTGTTTTTCCAGGGTGTGCCGCTTTTTTCTGCTGACTCGTACATCAGCCTGCCAATATGCTTAGATACCAGAAAAACACTTTTCAAATTCACATTCTGAACCATGTCCCACTCTCTTTCTGTGGTTTCAAGAATGTTTGTCTGCTTGGATCCTCCTGCGTTATTGATTAAAATCTGCAAGTCTCCAAATGCTTCTTTAATATAATTCGTTAAGGTAAGAATATCTTTCTCATTCGTCACATCAGCACAGAAAATCTCAGCTTTCCTTTCTTTTCCATCGTTTATTTCACGTGCTGTTTCCTCGAGCGTCTGTCTCGTCCTGCCTGTCAGAATTACCCTGGCACCTTCACTCGCAAGCCTTAATGCAGCAGCTTTGCCAATACCAGTGCCTGCTCCTGTAACCAATGCAATTGATTGCTGAAATCTCATCATAATCATCCTTAGGGGCTTAGTATTTTTTTGTTTATAAAGAAGGAGCCTTTATATAAAGGGACAGGTTTTCCCTCAGCGCTTCCGGAAGCTTTTCGCTTTTTTGCTCGTCAAAATTAAAGTAAACCATAACCGCTTTTCCCTTCGCGATCAGCTGCTTTGTTTGCGAACAAAGAATGTCATGTGAAATCTCAAAGCTTTTATTCCCTATTTCCGTTACATACGTGGTAATGGTCAGCAGCTGATTAAAGTAGCCCTGGTTAATAAAATCACAATGGGCAGATGCTAATATGAAATTCCAATGATTCGCATCCATTTTGTAGCCTAAGCTTTCAAAAAACTTGATTCTTGCTTCTTCAAGATAAATAAAATAGCTTGTGTTATTTATATGACCGAGTGCATCTGTTTCACAAAATCTTACATTCACCTCTATATCCCGCATACTTTCCCTCCTTGGCACTTTTTCTGCTTTATTAACATTAAGTGCGGGCCGCTCATCTCCGAACCTATATAGCGCAAAATCCTTAATGTCTTTTGGTTTTTCATCAGCTTAATTTAAAACCGTGTATTTCAGCCGATCTTATTTTGCTGCCGATTCTTTTGCACCGTACTCGTACCAGCCCTTACCGGTTTTTCTTCCCAAATGCCCCTGTGCCATCTTTTCCTCCAAGCATGCAAATGGTTTGTCTTCTGGCCGCCCCGTTTCTGCATATCTTTGCTGCATAACAAAATAGCCCACATCTATTCCTGAAAGGTCCATTAATTCAAAAGGCCCGATCGGGTGGTTCAGGGCTTTCCTGCAAATAAGGTCAATGTCCCTGAAATCAGCAATTCCTTCTTCATATAAATAAACGGCTTCTCTTTGAAGTGCGCCAAGTATGCGGTTTGCAACGAACCCGGATATTTCTTTTTGAAGAAGAACACCAGTTTTATTCATCTTTTTAGTCACTTCCATGGCCGCATCAGCTGTTTCTTTAGATGTTTTTTCACTCATGACCACTTCCACGCATTCCATGATAAGCGGGGGGAAAAAGAAATGCATATTCACTGCTTTATCCGGTCTGCCTGTTGCCTCTGCAAGCAGACTATTTACAATGGTAGAGCTGTTTGTAGCGAGTATGGTGTCTCTAGGGGCCAGTTTGTCCAGCTCGGCAAAAACCACCTTTTTAACATCGAGCTTTTCAACTACCGCTTCAATCACCATGTCCGCTTTTTCTGCAGCCTTTTCCATGCTTGTTGAATATTGCAGCCGGTGAAACGCTGCCATTTTTTCATCATCCTTTATCTTCCCTTTTGCCGCCCATTTATCTAAAATGCTGTGCAGCTTTTCTTCAGCACTTTTCAAGGCTTTTTCTTCTACATCCTGAAGAATCGTCTCGTATCCAGCAAGTGCTGACAGCATGGCAATCTGATGGCCCATCTGCCCTGCCCCGATCACAGAAATTCTTTCGATTTTTTTCATCGTTTCTCCTCCTTCTGCATACATCCAGTGTTTTTAAAATCATCAATCCGGATGGTAAGCAGGCATGATAATCATCTCCAAAGATCACCTGCTTATTTGTGACTGTGCTTCTTCCCTTAATGCCCTTCGCAGAATTTTTCCTACATTCGTCTTTGGCAGCTCTTTTCTGAATTCAATAAAATGCGGAACTTTATAAGCGGCCAGATTTTCGCGGCAAAAATGACTGATTTCATCTTCTGAAACCGTTTTTCCATCCTTAAGTACGATGATTGCCTTTACGCTTTCCCCTCTATATTTATCTGGAATTCCTATCACCACAGCTTCCTTGACAGAGGGATGTTCATAAATGACTTCCTCTACGTCCCGTGGATAAATGTTATAGCCGCTCGCTATGATCAGATCTTTTTTACGATCGACAATATATAAGTAACCCTCTTCATCCATCTTCGCTATGTCTCCTGTATACAGCCATCCATCCTTAAGGGCAGCCGCTGTTTCCTGTGGCATATTCCAATATCCCTTCATAATTTGAGGGCCTTTTACAATCAATTCTCCCAGCTCTCCAGCTTCCACTTCATCTGTGCCAGCTGCCAAATCGACGATTTTATATTGTGTGGACGGAACTCCTATGCCTACGCTCCCAGGTTTTCGTTTGGCAAACATCGGATTGCAATGTGTTACAGGAGATGCTTCAGACAATCCATATCCCTCCAAAATCTTAGAGCCGGTTTTCTTTTCGTATTCTCTCAGAAGCTCTAAAGGCATCGGTGCGCTTCCGCTATTGCAGACCCTGATTGAATTTATCCCGAATTCCTCTGCATTCGGGTGGCTGTTAATTGCCACATACATCGTCGGCACTCCCGGGAAAATGGTCGGCTGTTCCTGCTTGATTGTATGTAATACTTCTTCGAGCTGAAAGCGCGGAAGCATGATTGAATCACCTGCTGTGTATACAGCAAAGTTCATGGCAGAGCTCATGCCAAACACATGAAATAATGGGATGACTGTCAAGAATCTTTCTTTGCCCAATTCTATTTCCTGCTTGAAAAATTCATAGGACTGGATCACATTGGCCAGTATATTTCTATGAGTGAGCATTGCTCCCTTAGAGAGCCCTGTAGTTCCGCCCGTGTATTGCAGAACGGCAATGTCATGTTCTGTATCAATTTCGGGTACATCAGGCTGTCCGCTTCCCTTTTTTAAAAAAGCCTCAAATGTGATGTCTTCCTCAGCCAATTTGGCAGGAGCACCAAGTGATACAGCGACGGCCTTCTTAATAGCTGTACGCGGCTGCACTTCTTTTACCCTTTGATAAAGATCATCCAGCACGACAATCATCTCGGCTCCGGAGTCATTAAGAATATACTCCAGTTCACGGGATACAGACATGGGATTCACCTGTGTAATGATGGCGCCTGCCGAAAGAATTCCATAATAAGCTATGACATACTGGGGGCAGTTCGGCAGCATGATTGCAACCCTGTCGCCTTTTTTGATTCCCTGTGTCTGCAGGGCCTCTGCAAAGGTGAGCGCTGCATGATTTAATTCATGGTAGTTCATTTTGCTGCTGTAAAAAGTAATTGCATTGTTATGGGGAAATTGCTGTGCTGTTTCTTGAAGGATTTGGGGCAGAGTTTTGTCAGGAATTTCAATTTCTTTGCTGATTGATTCAGGATATACGGACAGCCACACTTTTTCTTTCATCAAGTTCCCTCCAATATCTTCATTCAATGAAATTCAAGGTAAAAAAGTGTTTCAGGAAAAAATGCCAATGTTTATACGGTCATATTTTTAAGGTGGCATCGCAGTTTGAATGCGCTTACAAATAAATCCTCCTTTCACCTCCATATGGTACGGTATAACAGTCAAATTTCAACTAACCAACCGGTCAGTATTAAGTTTAAGTATACGTCTTTCTTTATATATTTCAACTATTTAACCGAAAATTCAAAAAACATTCTGTCCGTTCAGAGCCATGATTATAGAGATATGAATCATTACATGCAGCACCAGTTCTCTGCTGTTAATCGAGACCAGCTCATCGGATATTTGCAATTATAGCCTATGCTTCCATTACAAAATGACCGTAATTATCTATAAAAAAAAAAATCCCGCCCATACTAAATTTACAGCCGGAAAATGGCTGCAAAAGAAATAAAGAAGGGGGATTATTCTAGTGGCGAATAGCAGAAATAAGCTGCTGGTTCCAGGGATCGAGCAGGCATTAGATCAAATCAAGTATGAAATTGCCCAGGAATTCGGCGTAACATTAGGATCAGACACCGTATCACGCTCCAATGGATCTGTGGGCGGAGAAATCACTAAACGTCTTGTGCAGCAAGCACAAGCTCAGCTGAATAGAGATTAAGCAAAAAATTAAATATATGATGGAATTTTTTAAAATATATAAGCAAACATTTGCTTAAGCTATTATAGGGTCCGGCTATGCCGGGTCCTTGGCTTTATTTCTTTTATTAATTGGCATTTCCCCCCTCTTGTTGGAATGTTTCCATTGATGGCCCCTGGATCTTTCCCATTCTTTATTGCTGTGCAGGTTGTGATAGGAATGTGTACGCTCGTGCTTATGCTGATCATGCTTTCTTGGCTTGAAAGGATGGCTGTGATTCTTTTTTTTATAAGCTGCAGTTATTGTCGTTCTTTTCAAAACGGCAGCATGTTTTTTTAAACGGGGGGCAGTGTGATATTTCTTCCTGTGTTTAATACCCGCTTTTTGTGAAAAAGCAGTGTGTGTTTTCCTATTTGATATTTTTGGATACACAGCCTTTACAGAGGACTTATTCTTTAATTTCTTTATTGGTTTTTGAACTTGTTTATGGACTGTGTGCTGTTTGCTTGTTGTTCCGCTTGTGTTCCGCCTTTTTATTGGTTCATCCTGCTTCATTATCCTTTTGCTTTCTGTTTTTTCCTTTTCGCCCTCTATGAACCTGCCTGTTGAAATGCCCTGTTTTTTGGCTTTCTTTCTATCTTTCTCTGTAGCCGCGATTACCTTCATTTTCGTATCAGGTACTTCTGTATCCTTAGATACCTCCTCCAAGTCTTTATCTAAACGTTTATCAAGCTCTTTATTTCTATTAAGAATTGTAGTAGAAACAACAATCTGTTTATTATCCGAAAAATATCCAAGGCGGTTGGTGGTCCTGATAATCTGGCTGGTTATTACTTTTACATCAGCGTCTTTCCAGTCAGGAAGTTTACTGATAACCTTTTTTCCATCAGAATTTAGTCCATTTAAATTTATGACATGTAAATGATCATCAAGGGCAAGCTCAATGCTTGGGTTCACATCGAAAGTCATGTAGGCTGAAACGCTGTTCCCAACATTTACAGGAAAAAAAATACATGTAATTAAAAGAATAGCTATAATGGCAAAAGACGGGGTTTTTATAAATGAAAAAGGAATGGGAAAATGCTTGTTATGGCGTTTAACTGGCGTGAAAATCATTTCCTCTCCCACTTCATATGCACGCTTATCGCGAAATATACGCAAAAATTCGCCATCAGGGGTCAATAGAGTGATAAAACGTTGATCTATTGATAAAATTATTCCCTTTTTCATTTATCAATTGCCCCTTTCAAGTAATCTCCAAGATATAAAAAATCTTCATTCAATATAATCAGCATTGCAATAATGAAAATTCGATTCCTCTCAATTGTTTTTCTGCTGACCTTAACCACTTTTTCCAGTTGCTTGATTGGAAGGCGTTTACTCTTATAGACCGCATTCACTAATCCCGGATCCTCCATTAGTATGTGAGCTATGCCAATCGCTCCCTTCCTGGCATCAGAATGTTTAGGTGAATTTTTGACAAGATCAGAAAAAGAAATATTAAAGGTTCTTAACCGCTCCTGAAACAAAGAGATTTCTTCTTTTCGTTTTTTTGAATCATTTTGTTTATCAAACTCCTGCATGGACTTTTCTGATTCTATGAAAGACTGGCTATATTCATCATCATCTGCCGTTACATCTATAAGCAGCTCATTATTTTTTGATTGGCTCCTGAGATAATCAATGACTCTTCTTTTCACAAGTGTATCTGCAAAAGACAGCAGGGAACTGCCTTTTTCAGGAGTAAATTTATCTATGGCTTCATTAAAAGCAATCATGCCTATGCTGAATTCATCATCCGACTCGCTTATGTATCGTTTACAAACGGCTGAAACTGCTTTGGCAATGAATGGCTTAAAGGATTGGATAACTTCATTTCGAAGGAGGATATCTCCTTCTTGTATTTTTTTTACGGTATTCTCTAATGAGCGTTCTTTTTTAAATGCCGCAAATAACATGCCAAGCATCTTCTCACCCCGTTCCTGTTTTCGCCTGCAAGACGCCAACATATCCATTCTTAGGGTCATGAAGCCTGAATAAAAGTACCAAAAGAACCATTTCCGCTATTTTGTTTGCTGGTTCATAGACCTTTTTTACCATTTTCTTAAAAATACGCTTCATAAACCGGCTGACTTTTTTTAAAAGCCGGGGGACTAAGCCTTGTAAAGCAAAAGGGTTCTTTACCCATGAGGGCACTTTTTTCAGAGCAACAAAAAAAACCCGGGTTAAGAATGACTCTTATCCGGGTTTCCCTTTATGCTTCTTGAGTACCGCTGTCTTTTTCCTTGGAAAAAATATATCCCCCGGCAGCAATCCCGATTAAAACAATCCAGAAAACCAGCTTCCATCCTAATGATTCCGGGAAATGTTTATCAAGTATTCCTATTGACGGATGTGCAAGTGTAAAAACCGCCAGTTTCACACCGACCCAGCCTACAATATAGAAGGCTGCTGTTTCAAGAGATGGCCTTTTTTTAAGTAATTTCACAAAAGAATTGGCAGCAAATCGGATAATGATCAGACCAGCCATCCCTCCGAGGAACATAATGGTGAATTGCCCCCCGTCAATACCCCCGACTTTCATCCAGCCGAGTTCCGGAAGAGTTATTGCAAGTGCCACTGCTGCGAGCATGGAATCCACAGCAAAAGCTATATCAGCCACTTCAACCTTTAATACAGTAAGCCAAAATCCCGAGTTTTTCTTTTCTTTGGATATTTCTTTCTGTTCTTCAGCAGGATTCCTGCTGAATATATGCTTCCCGGCGATAAAAAACAGGTAAGCAGCCCCAATCGCCTGAACCTGCCAGACATCTGCCAGGTATGAAATTAGAAACAAGCTTAGGAACCGGAAAATAAATGCTCCAAGCAAACCATAAAAAAGTGCCTTTTTCTGCTGATCAGAAGGAAGATGTTTGACCATCACAGCCATAACCACAGCATTATCAGCTGCCAAAATCCCTTCAAGGCCGACAAGTATCAAAAGTACCCATCCGTATTCCATTAGTATTGCAGCATCCATAACCCAGCCTCCGATATAAGAATTTTTCCTTTTCCCTATCAGTATTGGCACTTCGGTCCGGATAAAATAAAAAGACCTCTGCCAACATAGGCAAAGGTCTTGCTGAACATGAAATCATGTCAACAAAGCCGATGGATATAGCATCCACGAATTGACGACTTTGTTTTAGGGCGAACCCTAACGCTACTCCCCTTTGAAAGGAAATCAGTATTAATTTATATATATTATATAAGAAATCATGGAGAATGGCAATCGTTTTTTTTCTCAATTTCCGCGTTCATTTCTCCAAAAAAATTGTCTCCTGGGAAAATTCATGTATCCGAACAAAAGGACACACCTAAATTCCGGAAATAAAGCAGGTATTCTGGTTTAACATTCAATTAATAGTCATTTATTATTGATTTAGTTCTTGAAAAAAGATTAGAATTCTATTATCATTGTACGCTTTTTCAGTTACTATAGAAGAAAGCGTTCCATGTAAAGCGTACGCAAAATCAGAGGTGAAGCACAATTGAAAAGAATAGTAAAAGCTTACGATTACCCCATTTTCATAGCTGTTGTGTTACTCTGCTTATTTGGATTAGTGATGGTATACAGTTCAAGTATGATAACAGCAGTGGCCCGTTATGGACAATCTATGGATTACTTTTATCAAAAACAAAAACTAGCCATGATCTTCTCATTCATTGTAATGATTGCAGCCATGATTTTTCCTTATAAGGCGTATCAAAGTAAAAAATTCCTTATGATTATGATGCTTGGCATGTCACTATTCCTGCTGCTGGTTACACTTGTTGGACACACAGCAGGAAATGCAACCAGCTGGATTAAATTCGGGTCTACTTCCATACAGCCTGCCGAATTCTCCAAACTGGCAATGATTATTTATTTATCGGCCATATACGGGAAAAGGCAGGATCGGATCAATAACATCGACAAAGCTGTCATTCCTCCTATTGTCTTTTTGGTGTTAATTTGTTTTTTGATCATTCTTCAGCCTGACTATGGAAGCGCAATAATCATTCTTGCGATTTCAAGTACCATCATACTTTCTTCAGGAATGTCATGGAAGAGCCTCGGAAAGCTCGGTGTGCTGGGTACTGGCATCGCAGGGATATTCGCTTTCGGTATGCTTGTAACCGGGAACCTTTCGTCCGTTCTTTCGAAAGAGAGGCTTTCAAGGTTTAACGGGCTAACCGATCCTTTTGGGGCAGGAAAAGCCGGGGACGATGGATATCAGCTTGCCAATTCTCTTTTAGCGATAGGATCCGGAGGTCTTAAAGGGGTCGGTCTTGGCAACAGTACTCAAAAATATGGCTACCTTCCTGAGTCACATACAGACTTTATTATGTCTGTTATTGCAGAAGAATTAGGGATTTTCGGCGTTTTATTTGTTTTGCTTACCCTGGGTTTCATCGTGATGAGAGGCTTCACTTTATCCGCAAGATGTAAAGACCCCTTCGGCAGCCTGCTGCTGATCGGCATTTCATCAATGATTGGAATTCAAGTGTGCATTAACATAGGCGGTGTGACTGGATTGATTCCAATTACCGGGATTACACTTCCATTTATCAGTTATGGAGGCTCTTCACTTTTGCTTCTTATGCTGTCGATAGGCATTCTGCAAAATGTAGTCATGCGCATGAATTTGCTTCAGCAAAAAACAGAAGTGCAGCAAATCATTCCATTCGATCAATAAATAGAAGTTACTGTACTTTTATAGCAGTATCGAACAGAAGGCAGGCGGATAATCCGCCTGCCTTCTGTTTTTATGTATGAAGCAAAGGATTTACACCATGCTGCTGAATATCTCCGGTTCGCTTTGCGGCCTGCCTAAAAAATATCCTTGCGCAAGATTCATGCCAATTTCCCTGCAAAATGCCAGCTCTTCCTGTCTTTCTATCCCTTCTGCAAGCACGGTGATGCCGAGTTCTTTTGAAATCCTCACTAATTCTCTTAAATATTCTTGACTTTCAGCGTTTTGGTCACAATACATGATTTTCGACCGGTCCACTTTCACATAATCCGGAACAAGCCTAATCAGTACATCCAACGTTGAATGTCCGCTTCCAAAGTCATCAAGCGCCACTTGGATGCCCTCTCTTTTATACACTCTGAAAATTTCCTTAAGATGATCGATATCAATAATCTTTTCGGTTTCAACGACCTCAAAAACCAAATCATCAGGATTGACATTATACTTTTTAACGTTGTGAAAAGTATGTTTCAAACAGAATTCAGGATTATAAATGGTGGAAGGCAAAAAATTAATAAAGCTTTTAATGCCATCCTGTATTTTTGCAGAACGTGTCCTTATTGCTGTTTCCCTCGCTTTTTGATCTAAAAGGCTATGCATTCCTGCATTATGGGCAACTTCAAATAAATCACCAGGAGATATTCTTCCTTTTGGATCGCGCAAAAGAGATTCATAGGCAAATAAACGATCATCCTTCAATGAGATAATAGGCTGGAAAAAACTTGTAAATTCTGTAGACTGAATCATATCTACAATTTCGTAATTCTGGATTCTCACAGCTATTTCACCAAGAGGATACACGGGGTAATATTGATTTAATGTAGGCATGATATTGCCTTCAAGGCTCGCGTCCCCTATTGAAGACAACAATGTCTCCACCAATTCACTCAATTCTGCTTCACTGCTGAATGAAATGGCATATCCCTTCAGATAAGGCATTGCCTGAGAAAATATACTGGGTATCTCCCTGCTTCCCTTTACATATAAATATCCTTTGTTAAGTAAATTAAATGTAACTCCGCAGCTTGCACATCCGTATTCCATAATATTCTCCTTATTACTTATTTATCTATTATATTTTACAGATGATTCTGGTATATTGCCAGAAAAGCAGTTACTTTATTCCTATATAAAGTTAAAATTCTTGTTTTTACACGCTAAAAATCCGGGACTTTTTTAATATGGCTGTTTTCGTAAACTTTACTGCTATGAAACAAGTTGTTGATTTCCTCTCCAGGATGCTCGCTTTCCACGCAAGCGGTGAGCCTTCTTCAGCTTCGCCCGCTTAGGTCGCACCTTACACTCCAATCAACCTGACTTGACAATGGGAACGGCTCACGTAACAAATTAAAAAAACAACAGTCTTTAAGAAAAGAGCCATTAATATTTACTGTATGATTTCCAGCTTGCCGGAATAATAGCATTTTCTGCTTTCATACCCCAGCATCTGGTCTATGAATAGATAAATCTCCCGGCAGCAAGGTTTTTTCCGCATGCTTAAGGTTCGAAAAACCGGTTTTCCACCCCCCTACTTTTCGATAATTCTATAAAGAAATCACTGCCAGGATAGCGAAGAAGAGCCTGCGTATTTTTACGCAGGCTCAAGAGTTGTTCATTTAAAACGCAGCAGGTCTCCATAAATGATTTCATCGGATAAATCAAGCTCCTTATGCACGGTATCCTGATAAGGCTCGCAGGACTTGCTTTCCAGTTCCTCACCCGACCTGGCATTATAGCAGATATTATCCTGATAAATCAGATTGCCGGCAGCAAACCCGCCATTACGGAAGATGACAGGATGTTTGGGATCTCTTGAAAAGAGATTTTGACCGAACGAGATATGCCTGCTGTCATCAATCCCCAGCAGATCCAGCAGGGTCGGCCTGATATCCACCTCTCCTCCCAGTGTGGAAATAGTCTTTTCTTCCTGGCCGGGAATATGGATGATAAGCGGCACCTGGCGATATTTCGTGTGATTGGCCGGCGTATCCTTTTCATCTAATAATGTGCTCAGGGCATCTTCGTATTTTTCAGAAATCCCATAATGATCTCCGTATAAAACGAAAATCGTATTTTTGTACATGCCATTCTTTTTCAGCTTCTGAAAAAAGTGCCGCAGTGCCTCATCTTCATACCGGACAGTAGTAATGTATCTATTTACAACACCTTCATCGGTATTTGCTGCTGATATCATCTGGTCCTCTTCATTCAGCAAAAAAGGAAAATGATTGGTCAATGTTATCATCTTCGCATAGTAGGGCTGAGGCAGGCTCTTCAGGTATGGAATGCTTTGCTCAAAAAAAGGAATATCCTTGATGCCATAGTTTATTGAATTTTCCTCGGTCACCGTAAAATCTTTTTTTGAGAAAAAACGATTGTATCCCAGATGATCATACATGTTCTCCCTATTCCAGAAGCTTGCATCATTTCCGTGAAAAACGGCAGAATAATAGTTTCCATGCTGTTTTAATATTTTCGGCAGACTATTAAAGGTATTTTCCGGCCTCCTGACAAAGACTGATCCTCCTGATAGCGGATAAAGGCTGTTATCAACCATAAATTCCGCATCCGATGTTTTTCCCTGTGCAGTCTGATCGTAAATGGAATTAAAATAATAGCTTTTTTTCACTAGCTTATTGAGAAAGGGGGTGATCTCCTTTCCGTCTACTTTCCGGTTAATCACGAAATTTTGGGTCGATTCCATGCTGATCAACACGATATTTTTCCCTTTTGCGATCCCGAATAGGCCTGAATGCTTTTGTTTATGTGATGACACATATTGGCTTATGGCAGCAGTATCAGATTTATCTGCAAGCGCCTGGTCGAGCGGGGGCCGAAGCGCCATAGCAATATCATACAAATGATAATTGTAGGGCCCTATCGTTTTTACCATCTGGCTGCGGTTATAGGCAGCAGAGAATAGCCGTGAGGACTGAAAAAGCCCCAAACCTGCTACAAGCAGGACAAGAGCAATACCTGCAGCAATATAGCGTTTCCTGATGATAGAAGGTATCACAAGTCTCTGCATGTCCCAGCGCCTAGACAGCCAGGCGATTAAAAAGATATCTGCAAGTAAAAGCAGGTCCCAGGCCTTTACCAGTTCAAATGTGCTTGGTCCTATGCCTCCCACATTTTTGAATTGAAAGAAAACCGATACTGTAACAAAATCAATGTAAAACCGGTAATAAAGCAAATCTGCATACAAAAGCCCTGTTATCAAAACCATTATGACAATCAGGATAATCCTGTTCAGCCTTCTCCCAAAATAAAAGCTCAGTCCCAGCATCAGCAAAAGCGAGCCAGCTGGATTAATCATTAAAAGAAGCACATCGAGCCAGGATACAATACTGAAATCGAATCCAATAAATGATACGATGGCTGTTTTCAGCCAAAGAAGAAGGAAAGCGAGAAACACTAGTTTTTCAGGAGGCAGATTTATTCTTCCTTTCACCATATCACTGATTCTTCCCTTGGATTACAGCATAGCTGCTTCAGCTCTGTAACCATATTTAATGCTGCTTCACGAGTCTGTTCCCCCATAAATGCCGCCTGGACCCAATTTTTTTTAAGTAAATATTCGCTTTCATAGCTTAATAGAATACCTTTTTCAGAAAGCCTATCCCCCACTTCCCGGGAGGAAAGATATGCTGGGATAGCAATTGTAATAATGCCCGGAGAGTAATCGGAGTTCCCTAAAACTTCTAGGCCGGCTGACTGCAATTGATTTCTGGCAAAGTCAGATAACCGTTTCTTTTCCGTAATATTTAGAGTATGTAAGGAAGCCTTCAGTGCTTTTACCAAATTAGAAGAATGAGTGAAAGGCACACTGTCCTTTTCCTGGTACAATCCCAAATCCAGATACCGGGGGAGATTGGGATTTGGCTGTATTGATTCTCTGTGAAGAACAATTGCGAGTCCTGGAAATGAGCCCAGTCCTTTTCCGCTGACCGCAGAAGCAAGATAACACTTTGACAGATTGGCATGTACCGTCCCAAGAGAGCTGCAGGCATCCACACATAATTCTACACCGTATGCATCGCAGATCTTCTGGATGGCTTCTAAATCATACATATAACCTGTAGATGTTTCACAATGTACTGTCCATAGCCACCCGATATCTGGATTAGTCTGCAAAACATCACTTATTTCTTCATGGGAAATCGGCATGTTCCACTCTTTTTCCAGATAATCGAAATTCAGTTGAAATCTCGCAGCATGGTCTATGAGCCTGCAGCCAAATTCTCCATTAGACAAGATGAGCCCTTTCTTGTTCAGAGAAGAAATCTGGGCAGCCACAAGATCATTGGCGAGTGTGCCTGTACCCACTGTAATTTCTGAAAAATTTGCTTGAAAAAAATGGCCCAGCAGATCCTTCACTTCCTGGAGGTCACTGTGAAAGCTGTTTGCCCGGTGGGAAATTGCAGGCATGGAAAAAGCTTTCTTTATTTCCTCCCCAACTGGAACAGGACCTGGCAGGAAGCTGTACTGTCTTGTTTCCTGCTGCTTCCGTTCCATCATCCGTTTATAGGCTTTTGTGGATTTTTCAAATTTTTCCTTAGTGAGATACATGGGCTGGAATTTGGCATCCCCCGTCCCCGTCATGCTTCCAAAAGCCACAAAGCCCATTCGTTTATAAAGCGGAATCTGCTTTTCAACACCGGAGATAAGTGCCATATTATATTGGTTCTCCAGACAATGAGATACAAGTAAATCTGTCATTTTATAAAATACATAGCTTTTACGGTATTCTTTCTTGACTGAAAGCAGCCTAACTTCACATGGCTTTGATCCTTGAGGTAAATATTCATCAAGATTTCCGAGTTTTTCATCAAGGGAGAATGGCCGATTTGCCCTGATGGCGATCATTCCGACAACTATATTTCCCTGTTTGGCTATCACATAGGTATTTTCTTTATGGAAACGGTCAACGAGACTGGATTGCCCGTTCTTTTGATGCTGGGGAATTTCTTCAACGAAAGTCTGATAGTTCATTTCGTTAATTTGTTCAAATTCATCCTGTTCGGATGCAATTTTGTAGATGAACGAAGAAGATTTCATATTGGTCACTCCTCTTATGTAGTAGCTGGGGTTATTTGATGAAGCTTCAGTATATGCGCTGCTATTACGAAAACAGTGAGGATAAGCAGCCCTATTGTATATGCTGCGGGTTTTCCAGTTATATACGATGTAACTGGAATGCTCAGCAGGCAAACCAAACCGGGAACGGTGAATTTTTTCATCAGTAAGCAGCAGACTGCCATCAAAACACCTATAACGGGAATGGATGCAGGCACCAGAAAAAGGACCGATGCCAGCAAAACAGCAACACCCTTTCCTCCATGAAAACGAAGCTGAGCCGGCCAGATATGGCCTAATAATAGAAAAGCGGCACACAGGATATTTATAAATGGCCTGTCATGTGATACTGAACTGGCAATGGTAAGCATGACAAGGGTTTTTCCT
The DNA here is from genome assembly GCF_900112495.1 of Bacillus sp. OV322. Taxonomy (GTDB): domain Bacteria; phylum Bacillota; class Bacilli; order Bacillales; family DSM-1321; genus Peribacillus. The sequence continues at coordinate 478,271 of NZ_FOMA01000001.1, read as the reverse complement.
GCATCAATCAGCAATGCAGCTAAAAAACCAAACTTCCCAAGCTGCCTGCCAGCATTTCTTGCACCGGCATTTCCGCTTCCAAGCTGGCGGATATCGCTCCCGGAGGCAAGCTTCGTCACATAATAGGCGCCGTTTATACTGCCGAAAAGATAGGATAATATAATCAGCACAATAATGATTAACATATTCTTCCGCGTTCCCCTTTATTTAGAATAAGATTATGAATATTCCTTTATTTATCATTGTAACGCAAAGACGGAACTTTAAAAAGATTCATTCTTCCATTTTCTCACAGGTGATGAGTTTTGCAGAGTCAGAAAGCCTTCTGCAGGCTGAATACTGCCTAATTACAGGGTGATGAAAAGAGCTTTTTGCCGCAAGCCAAAATAAAACCGCACAAGCTGTGCGGTTTTGTTTTGGCCTTATTTAAGATCCATCGGATTAAATAGCTTTACATCCGGATTTTTATCATTGAACCATCGAAGAGCAAACTCATTTTCAAATAAAAATGCATATTTGCCATAACGATCTTTCACAAGTACGCTTCTTGAGCTGTGCAGATTTTCATCCAGTTTTTCATCCTCAACCCAGCGTGTAATTTTACTGCCCATTCTCTCCATAATCACTTCAACATTATATTCATTTTTCATCCTGTGTTCAAAAACCTCGAATTGAAGCTGCCCGACTGCACCTAAAAGATATTCTTCCATCCTTACTGTCTTGAACAGCTGAATGGCCCCTTCCTGTACAAGCTGGTTAATTCCCTTGTGGAAATGTTTTTGCTTCATGACATTTTTGGCCGTAACCCGCACAAACAACTCGGGTGTAAACTGCGGGAGCCTCTCAAATTGATACATATCCTTGCTTGTCGTGATTGTATCGCCAATTTGGTAATTCCCTGTATCATATAAACCGATAATATCGCCGCCAACTGCCTCATTAACCGTATTTCTGTCATCTGCCAGGAATTGGGTGGATGAAGATAGATTGATCGGCTTGCCCGTCCGGCTTAAAAATACGCTCATCCCTCTTTCGAATTTACCTGAACAAATCCTCAAAAAGGCAATCCTGTCACGATGTTTAGGATTCATATTCGCCTGAATCTTAAAAATAAAACCGGAAAACTCATTGCCAACCGGGTTTACTTCTCCAGCTGATGATGAGCGGGGCTGAGGGGCCGGAGCAAATTGGAGGTAAGCATCTAAAAATGTCTGTACCCCAAAAGCTGTAAGCGCACTTCCGAAAAACACAGGGCTCAGCTTGCCGCTTGCGATGCTTTCTTCAGAAAACTGGTTTCCTGCTTCAGAAAGAAGCATAATTTCCTCCAGTGTCTGTTCATATAAAGGAGAATCTTTCAGAGCATGGCCGTTTGCCAGCTCTCCATCCTTATTCAGCGGCAGAAAGCGGTCTTCCCCTTCGGTCTTAAATTGTTCAATTCTATTATTAAACCGGTCATAAATTCCTACAAAGTCCTTACCCATCCCGATCGGCCAGTTCATTGGATAAGATTCTATTCCAAGTACTTCCTCAAGCTCAGAAAGCAATTCAAGCGGAGTTTTACCCTGGCGGTCCATTTTATTGATAAACGTGAAAATGGGGATGCCCCTCATCCGGCAAACCTTGAATAATTTAATTGTCTGATCTTCAATACCCTTTGCCGAATCGATAATCATAACCGCACTATCCACTGCCATAAGCGTACGGTACGTATCTTCACTGAAGTCCTGGTGACCAGGGGTATCAAGGATATTGACCCGGAAATCATCATAGTCAAACTGCATAACGGAGGATGTTACCGAAATTCCGCGCTGTTTCTCAATTTCCATCCAGTCACTTGTCGCATATTTTCCTGTTTTTCTTGCCTTTACTGTTCCAGCATCACGGATCGCACCGCCAAATAACAGCAATTTCTCAGTCAGTGTCGTTTTACCGGCATCAGGGTGAGAAATGATGGCAAAGGTCCGCCTTGACTGAACCTCATCTTTTAAAGTAGTCATGTATCATAATCCTTTCATCGTTCAATTTGCCTGTTTTATTTGTAATGCCCTTTAAGGGCCTTCAATTCCTTTACATTGGAATGCAACCTTTCCTTCTCTTTTTCAAAAAATGCGTAACATCCCAAAACCTGTCAGCATCCTTATATGTAGCCTCTGATGCAAATTTTTATACACATAAAAAAATATATCATAATTGCTTATTCCTTGGCTACATGCCCATCAAAATGTAAACCTTGCCAAGTCATTCATTGCCTGCCATTATATGCAGAAACCTGCATCTCAGTTCGTTTACCTCTCAAACTGAATGCCGCTGAATCCAGTTTTTAGTCAAAATAAAAAGACGCTCAGTAAGCGCCTTTTATTTTACCATATTTGCCTGCTGCATGTTTTTTACTCTTTTCCTGTTCCTTAAATACTTGCCTGCCTGGCTGATTATAAGCGGTGCCGCTGCAATGATCACTTTTTTAAAAATTCCTTTTGCCATGCTTTATCACCCTTTCTTACTCTCCATTTACCCGTAAGACTAAAAAAGAAACATGATGATAATATGAAGAGAAGAATTGAGAATGTTTAAGGAAGATTTAAATGTGACTGAAACAAAATCAGTTTTTGTCTAGTTTCCTCGGAAAACTCAACAAGCTTCTGTCTGTCGGGTTTTTTCTTTTTCGCCTCTGCAATCAGAGGATACAGACTTTGTTCAATATTTTTGTAATCCCGCGGATACTTTTTCTCTACCAGCTTCTCTATCTTGTCCCATTTTCTTTCTGTTTCAGCGCCCATACTATTGATTTCCGCATCGCTTGACAGCTTCATTTTTTTTACCATGCCCTCAATTAGAGACAAAACCTCCATAGATCCGGATTTTAGTTCTTTTGCTGTATGTACGTCTGTATCATTCAAGCTGTCTTTTTGTGCTGCCTTCACACTCGGCTCCCGGACAGGCTGCAAAGCATCATTTTTCCCTCCCGCCCCGCAGCCAGCCATCAAAACCATACATAGTACAGGAAAAGGTATACATTTATTAAGTTTCAACATTTATAGAGCCTCCTTTTCCAAAGAGTTTCTCCTATTAAGTAAAAAATAAACTTCAGAAAAAAATTCAAATTATAGGGTTTAATTTTAATCGATGCGGGTAAAAAAACGACAAAGCCAATCATATCTTTTTGGCTTGCTTATTATAACCTGCACTTTGCGCAGGAAGCCGCTTTCACTCTTCCTGCGCAAAGTGCAGGGAAAACAGCAAAAAAAAATCGCGGTGATATTTACAGATGTATATTCCATTAAAAGCAGGAGATGATATGGAATGAGTTTTCACCGTCACATTTGTTGTTATTTTTCAAATATTGAATTATAATTTTATTAACTGATGTTCTACCAGAAATTCCTTAAATTCATACATTATCAAACATCTGCATCCTTACACAGCGGGGGTTTGATAATGTGTGAATTTCCACTTCACATTCACAAATGGGAAGCTGGAATTGCATATTAATTTTTGTTTATTTTTAGGAGGATTTTTCAATGGTAACAGGTAAAGTAAAATGGTTTAACAGTGAAAAAGGTTTTGGATTTATTGAAGTTCCAGGCGGAGACGATGTATTTGTACATTTTTCTGCTATCCAAGGTGAAGGCTTTAAAAGCCTTGATGAAGGCCAAGAAGTTGAATTCGAAATTGAAGAAGGCAACCGCGGACCTCAAGCTAAAAACGTCGTGAAATTATAATTTAGGGAATTAAACCATAATGAAGAGGATGCAGCCTGCAAGCAGCATCCTCTTCATTTTTTTATTCAGGAAGCCGCTCCCCTATTTTTCTGCTTTTTTAATTTAAAGCTCTGTTAAACGTTAATGCTGATATTTCATCAAAAGTAAAGAACCCATTTATGAGTTCTTCTTGCAGGCATCTGCTTCAACTAAAATCACCCGTTAGTTTAAGTACACGTCATCACAATCTTGTAATTAGAATTAAAAAAGGGAGTAAAGTAACCACCTCTCTAGTACAACAGCTATTACAATATTACATTCATCTCACATTTCAGATCTTGGGGAAGAAGAGATAAGCAAGAAAAAGAAATATACTAAAAACCAAAATTTAGCATTTGTCTTTATATTAGAGTCCATATACAATATTAGAATAATAAAATATTTCCTCTTAACCGATTGAGTAGAGGCTGCAACTTTTATTAGTAAAACGCACAAGAAAAGAGATATCATAGACTGCGTTTGGAAGGAAAAGTTCCGAAATATGCTTTAACTCTCTTTTAAAGTATATTTCGGCTGTTATCGAATAGGTACAGCATTGTCACGTTTCTTGAACAAGAAACGTGAGGAGCTAATCTTCGGAAGGTTTGATTCGGAATATGCTTTAGCCGTAGATCTTCTTCGATGGCTTTTTCTATTTTGCTAGTGCATTCTTAATAACTTATTTTCAAAAAGGAGAATCCAATTGATGAAAATTCTATTCAAAAATACAGAAGAGATTAAAGGTAAGATTGTAGGAGACTATGGTTGGATATATGAGATTGAGCTAGAGGCAGGAGGAGTAATAATAGTATCTAAAGCTGATATTACTATTGTAGAATCTGTGGCAGTATGAGTAGAGACATGATGTAAAGCAGTCTGAGGAGTAATTTTCTCAGACTGTTTTATGTGTTGTTGAGATTTGTACAATAACGAGATTATGGCCTATCAATTGGCAAGAAATACAGAAACAATTTTTATAATCAGCACGCTGACTCAAGCCATACCAAAAGAAAAGTATGTAAAAAGTGTGATTTCTCCAACTATAGTACCCGTTTGTTGAAGTGAAATTTTTCACAATTTAATAAAGTACCTCTTAGTAAAAGAAACGAAAATAAAGTGAAATAAGATATATAGCAATTATAATAACTGAATAAATCCTAGGAATAAAAACGAAGATCCCCTTGTCTTTCCAGGTGAAAAATAAGTATCCAATACACAATACTAAAACGATAATATACATAGGTGATACTGCTAGTTTTGAAAAAAGCTCTGGAAAAGTCAAAGCCATAATCGAATTTTTATCATAATATTAGTCCTTTATAAACGTTTTCAGTATTTATTACTTTTAAGCGACTTTATCCATAATTATTGTTTACTTGCCACGTTAAACAAATAACGGTACTTTATTGAATTTTAACATATGTGGATACCATTACGATTAAAATTTTCGGGTTACTGTTTATTTCACTAAAAAGCCCTGTTAGTTTAAGAAGAAAATCAACAACATACATTAACAGAGCCTAATTTAATGAAAAAGCTCCTTTATCCCGCTCTTTTCACAAAAAAATATAGCATCTGAACATAATTCCGTTTAAGAAATTCTGTGCGGGGAATTATTGAATTATACGTAAACCTACAAAAAGGAGATGTTCAGTATGAAACCACTATACACAGCGGCTGTAACAACTGAAGGAGGAAGAGATGGCCATGTTAAATCAGAGGATGGCATTCTTGACTTTGATGTAAGAACCCCTAAAGAAATGGGCGGATCCGGAGAAAATGCAACTAATCCTGAACAGCTTTTTGCTGCGGGATATTCTGCTTGCTTTGGAAGCGCCCTTAACCTTGTACTCAGCAAAGCACGAAAAAAAACTGACTCATCTGTTACAGCAAATGTAACTATTGGCAAAGATGAAGCAGACGGCGGCTTTAAGCTTGCGGTAAGACTGGATGTCTCACTTCCCGATCTTGAGCGCGAAGAAGCTAAATCCTTCATGGAAAAAGCGCATGAGGTTTGTCCCTATTCAAAAGCGACACGAAACAATATCGATGTAACATTAATTCTTGTGTAATTTTTATATCAGTAATAGAAGAAAGGCATGATGAGCACAGCTCATCATGCCTTTCTTCTGTCAGCCTGCTTTCTTATGGATTCCATCTTTCAATCGATCTGGCAGAGCAATAAGGGTTTCATTCACCATATCCAGTTTTGCTTCAATTCTATGAAGCAAATAAAGGGTTACGATAATAGGAAATCCTACATCGCTTACAAATGGAAGAAGCTGATCCATTTTTTCAGCACCACACTTCCCTGCAAAAAATTTCAAAAACACCTGCTTCGGCTGCGATTTATGGAAGCAGCTAGATTCTTAATTCATTTCATAATCATCAACGTTTCGCTCTACTACACGGGCTCCTTTTTTGCTGATGTAATCTCCTGTTCGTGAAGTAAAAACATTTAATGTAATAATTTGATCCATTGCCTGTTTGACCTTAGCCATATCTACAGGCTCTTTCGGGTCATCGATGGAAAGCACGACCGTTTTGCCCTGCAGAGTGGTAAACAGCAATTCGAGAGTTTTAGCCATTTAATATCCCTCCTATTATTTTATTCATGCAGACTTGCTGCATCTTCACGGACAACCTCCTGAAGCGGATATACTTGCAGGCTGGCTATCAATTTAGCAGCTGAAAACAGCTCATCAGCTGCAGACTGGGTTTTGATATTTGCATACGACTTTCTTTTCAGCACAGCTTCTCCCTTTTCATTCATGCCTGTGTCAAAGCTTAATTTAAGTGTGCTCGAGTAAAGGACTCCATTTGCCATCATCCTCACCTCCTTTCAAACTCTATATATACTTGAATGGAGGAAAAGCAGCATGTAGTATAAATAATGATGAAATTAATTTTTGATTCTTCAAATTATATCTACTATGATAAAGTGACACTTCCACCAGCGGGTTACTTCACTCTTTATTGATATTCCGCTAATTTTGGGCGGGCGGCTGTCCCTTCTTTTGCTTAAGTTTTATGGCTGGTTTATTCCAGCAGACGAATACAGTTAAGTGCTTTTCATCCATATACAAATGAGGGATTATGATGGTCTGGATTATTACTGGAGCTGCCGGTATTGCACTCTTTTTTTGGCTGCTGTGCAAGATCAGGAATGGCAGCCGCATTCAGAACAAAAACCGCCCTCTAAAAATAGGGCACAGGGGAGCATCCGGTTATTGCCCTGAAAATACAATATCCGCTTTTGACAGAGCCATACAAATGGGTGCTGATTTCATTGAGATTGATATTCAGCTCAGTAAAGATGGAACATTAATCGTCTGCCACGACTACACACTCAAACGGACAACTGAACAGGAAGGAAAAGTCAGCGATTATTCTGCACAGGAATTAAAAGGTTTTGATGCAGGAAGCTGGTTTGACCCTGCTTTTAAACATGAAAGAATACCAACTCTTGCCGAGGTTTTAGACAAATACCTGCACCATGCCGGATTGCTCATTGAAATAAAGCACCCCGGCATGCATGAAGGCATCGAAAACAAGCTTGCAGAAGAACTTATTATGCGCAATGTACAAAGCAGCCAAAAAATCATGATTCATTCTTTTAGTATTGATTCAATGAAAAAAGTACATCAGCTATTGCCGGACATACAGGTGGGCGTTCTTTTTAAATATACGCCGCGGGGAATTCCAGAAAAAACCTTAGCTGAAATATCCGAATTTGCGAGCTTTGTGAATCCTAAATGGCTAATGATCAATAAAAAGCTTATTAAGCGCATAAGAAGTCATAATATGTTTGTATTTACCTGGACAGTCAATAGCAAAAGGTATATCAAGAAATTCAGCCGTCTTGGTGTTAACGGCATAACAACAGATTTCCCTGATTACTTTTAAAAAATCTGCAGTAATCTTCCATGCATATAAAAACAGCTGCCAGATAAAATCTGCAGCTGTTTTCTTTTGGTGATTTCCATTCTGTTGTTAAATCAGTAAATTAAAAATCTCTCTTTTTAAATAGCCCCGTCAGGTACATTCAAAGGAACGTATTTCATTCGCATCTATTCCATAATAGGTCCATTGCCTTGAATTAGGTTTCCACCGGTAACCCGCTACAGAACTGCGTCCAATGTATGTCGGGTAGTACCAGAAGGAGCGCCCGCCTCGAAGCCATATATACGTATATCTGTATAAACAGCCGCGAAGCGAACCGGGATCTACTGCATTCAATTGGGGGCCCTGGGCTTCATATGGAATATGGACTGGCGGCGGCCCTGGAGGCTGGCTTCCTCCCTGACCTCCTCCCGTTTGCGGAGGATGCTGCGGCCCCAAAGGATTCTGGGAGTCGCCTGGGGGAAAGAAAGAACCTGGCGGCGGAAATTGCGGAAATCCAGATGGCGGGAATCTTTCTTGAAAGGTACTGTAAGGTTCTTTTTTAAAATACTGGCCATAGTACCATGGGTGCTGCGGGTTATATTCGTTCATGGGCATCACACTCCTAATATTAGCTCTAAATATAACTATGAAGATTGATTTATTTAGATGCATGCCCAAACACCCATTTGGATAAATAAAGCCAATATGAAATTCACACCCCTGATAACATGTTTTACAGTATCTCTGGAAATCATATACTACTATTAGGACAGGCTGCACAATTCCATTAATTTTTTTTGTTTTCGGGACAAAAACTGTTATAGTGGTAAATATGATTCATGAAAAAATGAATCGGGCTGAACGTACACAATCAAACAAACAGCCTAACAGCATACTGATACGACATTATACAATAAATGAGGGTTTCCTATGTGGGAATTAATGCTTGAAATAGACTATAATACCCTTCGCAGCGCAATGTGGGCAGGCTATATGCTAACCTTCCTGCTACCTTTTGCGGCTGTATATATCATCAATAAAAAGGATTCGGTTTCTTTTAAAAAGTACGATTATCTTCTTCGCACACAGCAGTGGAAGCAGGCAAATCTTGTTTCTTTCCAGTTTAACAGGCTGGGCCTGCAGCGCTTTTTCACTTATGTCAGACGAAAAGAATCTCCTGATGATTCAGATGGACCAAGCTTTCCTTCTCTCTTGAAATGAATGTAAAACAATTTGAGGAGGAAAGAAATTGAAAAAAATAGTACTTGCTTTAACTGCATTAACTTTATTATTTGCTTTATCAGGGTGCCAGGCAACTTCTGGGGGCACCGGAGTTTTTCATAATCTGCTTGTTAATCCGATGACTAAAATGCTTGAATTCAACGCCAGTCTTTTTCATGGAAATTTCGGAATCAGCATTATCATGATGACCTTTATCATCAGGCTGGTATTAATGCCGCTGACAATGAAACAATATAAAACGCAAAATCAGATGAAGGGGAAAATGGCCCTTTTAAAGCCTGAAATGGATGCCATCCAAAAGAAAATCAAAGAAACAAAAGATCCCGCGAAACAAAAGGAGCTTCAGCAGGAAATGATGGGGCTTTATCAAAAACATGGCGTCAATCCGCTGAACATGGGCTGTTTGCCGATTTTAATTCAAATGCCGATACTTATGGGCTTCTATTATGCAATTAAAGGGTCACATGAGATAGCGACACATAACTTCCTTTGGTACAATCTTGGGCAGGCCAGCCATATCATGGCAATCATTGCCGGCATCATCTACTACCTGCAATTCCGTGTTTCCCTGCAGCAGATGCCAGTTGAACAGCAAAATACCATGAAATTCATGGGCCTTCTTTCGCCAGTAATGATATTGTTTGTTTCATTTACTGCACCAGCGGCATTGCCGTTATACTGGTCAGTAGGAGGACTATTCCTGATTATCCAGACCATGGTCTTGAAGCGCATCTACAAGAAGGATGAATTGCCGCAGCCTGGCAGACAAACTTCTATAGACAAAAACTAATAAAAAACTCACAAAAAGGTCCGGCTTACCTGCCGGACCTTTTTCTTACCGCTTATACGATGATTGTTTCATGGTTCCTTGCAAAAACTCCTTCACATACGCGAAATCTGTGTAAAACAACAAAAGCATATCACCTGGCACCGATATCTCCCAGGCTTTCTTGAATGCCTCAAGCTCTTTCGGGACAATGAGAGTCTGATTTTCTTCCATACTGCATTCCAGTGCAGTTTCCTTTAGGATTGACGCGACTTCAAAAGGCTTTCTTCCTCTCAGGTCATCATCTTCTTTAATAATAAAAATATCCGAATGATCCGCTGTGATTTTCGCCATTTTTTTCAAATCTTCATCTTTCCTGTCTCCTGGCCCCGCAATTACTGATATGACACGCTTTTTATCAAATACTGCAATCGTATCAAAAATGGCTTTTAACCCTGCGGTATTATGAGCATAATCAACAAGAACTTTCCTGCCTCTGATTTCCTGATAATTAAATCTCCCTTTGGATAAAACAGAATCAGGAATGAATGATTTAGCCTTTTTTCTTAATTCATGCAGGGAAATTCCCTGTGAATGAGCTGCTGCAAGCGCCTGCAGAACATTGGAAATATTGTGCTTAGCTGAACCATTGATTGTTATTGGTATATCCCGGCAATCCAGGAACATGATTAATTCGTTTCCATCATGATAAACCACCCGGGAGTCATGATTTAAGAACCAGGCTTTTTTCCCGTTTTTGATGGCGTTTTGGATATACCGGCTATGCTCATGAATTGAAGTATAAATGATTTCTCCTTTGGAGTATGGAGCCATTTTTGCAACCTGCTCATCATCAGCATTTAATATACAATATCCTTCTTCATGGACTACTTCAGGAATAAGCCTTTTAAGCTTAACGAGCTGTTCAAAAGTATCTATTGCATCGCTCCCTAAATGGTCTTCCGCCACATTGGTGACAATCCCTACTTCACAATTCCTAAAAGCCAGCCCTTCACGAAGTATGCCTCCTCTTGCTGTTTCAAGAACAGCAAAATCGGCCATGGGATGATTAAGCACCTGTCTTGCACTGATAGGTCCGCTGCAATCTCCTTGATGAAGGCACTGTTGACCGATAAAAACCCCATCAGAATTGGCCATTCCCACTGCTATCCCTTCTTTAGAAAGAAAGTGATGGACGAGGCGGGCGGTCGTCGTTTTTCCATTTGTTCCCGTTACTGAGATGATAGGGATGGCAGCTTCCCTTCTGTCTGGAAACAGATAATCCACAATTGTTTTTCCAACGTCTCTCATTTTCCCCTCAGAAGGATACAGATGCATCCGTATTCCAGGTGCTGCATTTATTTCAATAATTGCCATTTTATTTATATTCACTGGTTTAGAGATATCCTTGCAAATTAAATCAATTCCGGCTATGTCAAGGCCGATAGCTCTCGCTGCAGATATAGCCATTTTAGCTATTGAAGGGTGCACCTGGTCTGTAACGTCACTCGCTCTCCCCCCTGTAGAAAGATTGGCATTTCCTGCAACTGCAATGATCTTGCCCTTTTCCGGGATGCTTTCAAGGGTTAAATCGAATTTCTCAAGATAACAGGAAACCGAATGATTAAGCGGGATTTTTGACATGGGTTTTTCATGTCCATCTCCTCTTAGCGGGTTCAGATTTTCTTCCTCAATTAAATTGCGGATGGAATCTTTTCCGTTGCCGATGATAAATGGAGCCGTACGCATGCTGGCAGCAGCAAGCTTATCATCAACAACCAGCAGACGATAATCATTGCCTTCAAAATATCGTTCTAAAATATAGGTATCTTCATGCTTGTCCAGGCAGTTCACCACATTAAAAAGTTCATCCCTATTTTTTATATTTGTAATGACTCCCTGTCCCTGCCTTCCGTTTAAAGGCTTGATGACCAAAGGAAAACCAAGTCTGTCTGCAGTATGAAATATTTCACTCATAGAAGAGACAACTTCCCCCTGCGGAACTGGAATCCCGCATGCCTGCAGGGTTTCTTTTGTCAGCTGCTTATTGCAGGAAGTTTCCACTGCTATGTTTGAAGTTTGGCTGCTGATGGTGGCTTGCATGAATTTCTGCCTGGAGCCTGTGCCCAATCTAAGCATACTTTCGGTGCCGACTCTCTGGACGGGTATTTTGGCAGCAAGTGCCGCTTCGTAGATTGCCTCTGTACTCGGCCCAAGCTTATTTTTATAAAAAAGGTCTGCTGTTTTTTCTATATAGCCATTAACCGGGATATTTTTTTCATCCGCAAGTATGCTTTTAATGATTTCAACAGCTGCCTCAAAGGCAAATAATCCTGATTTCTCTTCCTTATAGCTATAAGTAATATAGTAAATCCCAGGCTGATTCCCTGTCAGTGTTTTGCCTCTTTTAACATCAATGCCTGCTGAAACCTGTATTTCTATAGCCATGTGTTCAAGAATATGCCCCATCCAGGTGCCGCTTGCAAGCCTCTCTGCAAATCCTCCTTCATATCCAGGAGAGCAAGTGTGCTTCTTAAGGCCCGGCAGCAGCTTCAGCAGGGTTTCTGTAAAACCAGGGATAGAATCAGAAGGCCGGTATTCCAGCTCTCCAATATCACATTCGATGAAAATTGAAGGTGAATAGGTAAAATAATTTGGCCCCTTCAAGTATTTTACACAGTTGATCTTCATTCCTTTATCCCCTTTTGGTGTATTAGCTTTCTTTTTATCAAATCGAATTGAAATCCCTTTGTTAACGCAGTTACTTGAAATTGAGAAACGGTCAGTTCTTCGCTGCCGTTTTCAGAAATATTGACGTCTATAAAATCACTGTTAATTCCATCCATCACCAGTACCTGATGCTGGCCGAATACTTCAAATTTTTCTTTATCAATTAAAATGGCCGTGTTTTCATCTATACCGATCCCTATGGTATCTTTGTTTTGGGCAATTGCACTTAATAACCGGTCAAATCTCCCTCTTTGAGAAAAATGCTGATCAATCAGAATGGTGTCCAGGAAACCGAACCCTTCTCCAAGCTTGACCTTCAACTTATTGTCCGTTAATTTCATATCTGCAGAGAGAATCATTTGTTTTGCCATAATACTTGCCCCTGCTGATGTTCCGGCAAGCACCATGCCCCTTCTCCAGTTGTCTTTTAGAGATTGATGAAGTTTTGTTCCTCCAATCAAGTCTGTTAAACGGCTTTGGTCACCCCCGGAAATAAAAACGGCTGACAGAGACGAAATTAGATCGGCGACCCTTTTATCCTCTGCTTGTTCCCTGGATTCCACGTGAATAACTTCTATTTTTTCGGCTCCTAATTTTTTAAAGGTTTTAATGTATTCTTCACTAACCTCTACTGGAATTTTGCTTGCTGTTGGCAGGATGCCTACTTTGCCATCTCTTCCACCGGCTAATTCAATGAATTTTGTTAAAATTTCTGCGTCAGAACATTTTTCTTCGGCCCCGCCGATAATAAGTAATTCTCCAACATTCATTTTTGATTGCTCACCTTTGCTTTTGGAATTGTAAGAAATCCTGGATTGCCTTTTCAGCAAAAGACACAAGATTAAAAATGCATACTTTGTAGTATGCAAAAATTATCAGGCTTTCATTCATATAAAATTAATTTGCATCAGCAAATATCATTTCCGTAACTTCCAGGTACATGGCGGTGCTGACTAATCTGTCCGAAAAATCAAGAACTGATTCCCTTTGTTAAGTCAGGTTAATTGGAGCGTAGTCTGTATAGGATTAGCGTAACAGGTGAGACACCGCAGTTTCAGCAGCTCTGGGAGGCTCATCACTGCCCGCCTCGCGGAAAACGGGCATCCTGAAGCGGATCTCAGCCGTCTTGTTCCATAGACCAAAGTTTACGAAAACAGCCATAATAAAAGAAGGTTTAGACTTTTTCTTTTAGAGGAAAAGTAACACTATGTTACTAAAGAGGAGTGGTAAAATGGAACAGCAGGAATTAAAGGAGAAAGTCTTAAAAATTCTTGAAGAAAATAAAGTCGGAGTACTGTCTTCGGTACAAAATGACCGTCCCCATGCGAGATATATGACGTTTTTTAATGACGGCACTACTCTTTATACCGCCACAAACGGTGAAACAGAAAAAGTGGACGAAATTGAAAGCAACCCATATGTGCATGTTTTGCTTGGATATGATGGAGAAGGTTTCGGTGATTCATATGTTGAAGTCAGCGGTACTTCCCAGGTAAAGGATTCTCCTGAATTGAAAAAGAAAATGTGGAATGACCATCTTAAACCATGGTTCGACGGTCCGGAAGATCCCAATTATGTAATACTTGAAATTATTCCAGACAGCATTCTGCTTATGAACAGCAAAGGCGAAGGTCCAAAAAAACTTGAATTATAACAGCCAGGATAATTTTAAGGAGGAATGTTTTATGGAAGAAAATAAGAAAAAAGATAATGATTCAGTAGAACAGGATAAGAAAAAAGAAAACGGGCAGGATATCGATCCCCAGAGAGATACTGATAAACCAAAGCATTAAATTCGGATAATGTGCTGGCTGCAGGCCTAGCATTAATAGTCAAAACAAAAGCGGCACCCTGATAAGGGAGCCGCTTTTGCTATAGAGTTACGCAAGCGGGGAATGCAAATAATGGTACAGCAGCCCTGCAGTATGGATTAATGCTTTTGTATGTGTTCTTTCAAACGCGTGGGAGGCGTCAATACCGGGACCAATAAGGCCATGGACAACATCATGGCCAGCACTAATGGCTGCTGAGGCATCTGATCCATAATACGGATAAATATCGACTCTGTAATCCACTTCATTTGCTTTAGCAAGTGAAACTAAATGCTGCCTCAATCTATAATTATAAGGACCAGATGAATCCTTGGCACAGATTGAAACGCTGTACTCATCGGTGGTTTGCCCTTCTCCGATCGCCCCCATGTCAACCGCAAGATATTCTATTGTCTCAGCAGGGATATTTGAGTTTCCTCCATAGCCGATTTCTTCATTATTAGAAATCAGGAAATGTGTTGTATACGGCAATTCGGTTCCTTCTTTTTTTATTACATCTATTAAATGCATCAGGATGCCAACGCTGGCTTTATCATCTAAATGCCTGGATTTTAAAAAGCCATGATCTGTTTCTTCAACGCGGGGATCAAAGCTAATAAAATCTCCTACAGAAATCCCAAGTTTCTCTGTATCATCCTTGGTTTTGACATTAGCATCAATGCGGACTTCAATGGTTTTATCATCCCTTTTTGCATCTCCAGCATTTTTGTAAACATGAACCGATGTCTGATCAATCAGGATAGTCCCAGTGAAAATCCTGCCGTCTGCTGTATGGATGCTGCAGTACTCTCCCTCCACTGAATTCCAGCGGAAACCGCCGATCATAGTCAGCCTTAAACGGCCATTTTCTTTAATTTCTTTCACCATGGCACCCAGCGTATCTACGTGAGCTGTTAAAAGTCTGTGCTTGCTGTCATCTTGTCCTTTTATGCTCGCAAGCAAGGCACCCTTATTCGTAATCTGTGCGGTGATGCCCTTTTCTTGCATGAATGAAGCAACATGTGCAATAGCAGCTTCCGTATACCCCGATGGACTTGGAATTTCAACTAATTCTTTTATGTATGAAACAATATCTTTTTCATTAATTAGCCCGGTCAGCTTAATCTCCCCCTAATACTTTGAATGTTTTCTATTATATATCTCTTTTTCATTTTTTAAAAAGATAAATATCATGCTTCCTTCCTATTTAAGGCAAGAATCATCATGCTAAACTAAAATAATAATTGAGATGCTTTTGAACCTAAAAAGCTCCATCCTCAACCTGAGAATGGAGCTCTCTTCACTGTCTGCTAAAAAAGATAAACCATAAAAGGAAGAGCAATCATGATAGCGGAAGGTATTGAATAAAGCAAACCGTTTTCCATATTCGCTCTGCTGCTCCAACGATGCTTCCATTTAGTGTATATAGGGTTTCGCTTTTGATACCATTCTCCATAGCTCATGGTTCTTCACTCCTTTGTTGGGATTAATTCTAATTAGCTGATTCTTGCATGCTTATTAATCAGTTCTTTCATCATTTCCAAAAAGGAAATTCTCTTTTCATCTGGATAGGCCACGATATCATCCAGGATTTCATGTTCATAAGGGGAAAGAGTTCTTCCAAGGCCTTCGGTAAACATCCTCTCAAGCTCCCTCTTTGTCTCATTCGGATTAATGATTTCCATTAAAATCCACTCCTTCAAAGAACATTTATCTATATATATCCACTTTTAACCCAAATGAAACGTTTACATTTGAGAAGAAGCCTTTCTTAATGGCTGCTGCTTACTAATAAAAGGCTGTTTTTGTAAACTGTGCTGCTATGGAACAAGGGGTTGATGTCCACGCTTTCCACGCAAGCGGTGAACCTCCACAGCAATGCCTGCGGGGTCTCACCTTCCCGCTCTCGCACCTTGCACTCCAATCAACCTCATTTAATAATGAGATCACCTCTCAGAACTCATTAAAAAACAACAATCTTTAAGAAAAGAGCCAAAAAAATAATTCTTTACAAGTAAAAAGGCGGCCAGGGTTGGAAACCTGCCGCCTCTTTTTTTAATTATTTTTCCGGTGATTCAGAAGTTACAGACACATCATACCAGTCATCCACTTCGCCGCCGAGCATTTTAGCACCTTTAACACGCTTGTTAAAGCCAGCTAAAGTATAGCGGAACAAAGTTGGAATTACTGGAGCTTCTTCATCAATTAGCTCCTGCCATTTGTTATAAACGTCTTTTCGGTAGCTTTCGTCAAACGATTTTGGAGAGATTCCCTCTTTTAACAGCTTATCGTTTTCATCATTTACCCAGCGGGTGTAGTTAAACGGCGCTTCTTTTGCCCAGATGCCGGATGGATCTGGATCCGAGCCAGTACCCCATGCAGCAGCGTAGATGTCCACTTTAGGATCATCCTTTTTCAGCTTATCGTAGAAAGAATTGAATTCCTGAAGGCGTCCGTCTAGAAGCTGAACATTTAGGCCAACATCCTTCCAGGATTGAATATAAAATTTTGCCAACGGCTCAGAAACGTCGCTGCCGCTCATAGATGAAAAATTCAGCTTGAATTCCTTGCCATTAGGATCTTCACGGAAGCCGTCTTTGTTTGTATCCTTGTAGCCTGCTTCATCAAGAAGCTTATTCGCTTTATCTTTGTTATATGTGAAACCTTTTACATCCTTGTCATAATATTTCGGGAAGGAAGGAGGCACAACCGTTGTTGCAGGGAACCGAAGCCCTTTATACAACTTCTCCCCAACCGTCTTATTATCAAGTGCAAAGCCCATCGCCTGGCGAAGGCGCTTATCCTTGAATTTATTATTAGGATCCATTACATTGACACCTTTTTTCGCATCATAATGGCCCATTTTGAATCCGATGTAAGAATAAGCCAAATCAACCGTTCCTAAAATTTCAATATTTTTCAGCGCTTTTGCCTGATCATATTGTTCAACTGGAAGCTGTCCGACTGCGTCAAGGTCGCCTTTTTCAAGAGAAGCAGTAGCGATTTGCGGATTGACAACCTTCAGTACGACGCTTTTCATTTTCGGTTTGCCTTTCCAGTAATCGTTGTTGGCTTCGAATGTTACAGACTCACCCTGCACGATGCTTTTAATTTTATATGGACCAAACCCAATCGGCTTTTTGCGGATTTGATCAGATGAAACAATTTTATCAATAGGAATTCCTGCTAAGTACTTTTTCGGCAGCGGATCAGTCCATAAGCCAGTCAGCATGGACGGGTTAGCCTGCGTAAAAGTGATGGAAATTGTATGAGGATCGGTAATTTTGATCCCAGAGATTTTCTTGGCTTTTCCTGCATGATAAGCTTCCATTCCTTCAACCATGCTCATTTGTGTATCATAGCGTGCTCCAGCATATTTCGGACTCCCTATTACTTCATAAGCATATTCAAGGTCTTCAGCTGTTACCGGATCTCCATTATGCCATTTTAAATTATCCCTGATTTTAATTGTAATCGTTTTGTTTTCATTCGATAGCTTATAGGTTGCTGCACCTGACTGATCATAAATAAAGTTATCGTCAGCGCCGAGAAGGTTTTCATCAAAGAATTTCATAACTTCCCAGTCTGGCTGTCCTTCGTAAAATGCTCTGTTTAGGATTCCTTCAAAAGGGGTATCTGAAACTAGTCCATAATTGAACACACCATCGGCAACATCTGCTTTAGTATTAGATGATTTGGTCTTGAATGCTGAAGTATCAACTTTTGCAGTATTATTTTCTTTACCGTTTGACTTCGTTGAACCGCCGTCTGATGAGCATGCGGACAGCAGAAGTGCAGATACTGCCATAGCGCTTAATACTTTACTGTAAGTTTTTAATTTCATTGTGATTCACTCCCCTTTAATTAACCTCTTCTTTGTCTTGCATCAGCAGAGCGTTTAAGCGCTTCGCCAATAAAATTTATACTCAACATTAGCACTAAAATAATGCCTGATGCAGGTACCCAGATCCACCATTTATTTTCCAGAACATCCGGATTTGTTGCATATGCCACCAGTGTCCCAAGGCTCGGCGTGCTTTCAGGAAGGCCGAAGCCCAGGAAAGTCAGGCCGGATTCAATGCCTATATTGCCTGCAAGATTAAGTGTAAAGTTTACGATAATCAAAGAACTTACGTTAGGCAGGATTTGGAAAAGGATGATTTTCCAGTTCGGCGTGCCAAGTGTCTGGGAAGCATGGACATAATCCAATTCCCTTTCTGACAGTACTTTTGAACGGATCAGCCTTGCTTTGCCTGTCCAGTAAAAGGCAGAAATAATTAAAATGAAGGCAAAGACATTGAACTTCGGTATAATCGTTACGATAACGATTACCAGCATCAAAAACGGAAGAATGATAATAAAATCAATGACCCTCATGATGATGCCGTCAATAATTCCCCCAAAATATCCTGCAGTCAATCCCACAATAAGGCCGACAATAGCCGTTATGGTCGTGATGCAAAGGCTGATTGTAAAGGAATTCCTGGTACCTATGATAAGCTGTCCAAAAATATCCCGGCCGCCATAATCTGTGCCAAGCAAATGTTCAGCCGACGGAGGCATATAGATGGAAAGGAAATCCACTTTGACTATTTTATTAACATCCATAACAATAGAAGTGCCATATACAGCTATCAGGATGAGGCCCAGAATAATTATGGATGCTATTGCAAGCTTGTCTCTTCTTAATTCCCTGAGTATGACCCTGAAGCCTGAGGGGCTTTTTTCTTTAATATTTACAGGTTTTGCCGATTCAACTTTCATCTCCATGTATATTCACCTTCTTCCTATTCAATGCGTATTCGCGGATCAACCGCACTTAATATAATGTCTGAAAGAAGAGTGCCCAGCAGTGTGGCAAAGCTTGTCATGATTACCAGCGCATTGACTACACTAAAGTCACGAAGCAGAACCGACTTAACAAATAACTGCCCAATTCCAGGATATCCAAAGATAGATTCTACGAAAATGGAACCAACAACTATACTGGTAATTTCGTATCCCATAAAAGCAGCAATTGGAAGAAGCGAGTTTCTTAAAATATGGCGGTTATACACTTTTGAATTAGGAATCCCTTTCGAACGCGCTGTCCTTACAAAGTCCTTGATCTTCGTATCAATAATTTCATTTCTTAAATATTGGACAGTGGTCACTGTGGCAATGAGTGCTCCGCTTAGGGTCGGCAAAATCAGATGATAGACTTTGCTCGTAAAGTAGGCAAAAGTCCCGGGTACTGCCTGAGGATCAACCGTTCCGCCAGTCGGGAACCATTCAAGTTTAAACCCAAAAACAAACAGTACGATCAATGCGAAAATGAATATGGGTGTTGCATAACCTAAATAGTTATAGCCGGTAATAAGCTTATCAATCCACGAATCATTGTACCTTCCGCTCAGAATTCCAAGCGGGATGGCAATCAGGTATGTAAGAATAAGTGTTGCGATGCCCAGATAGATTGTATTCCATATCCGGTCGCCAATAACATCCAGCACTGGTGTTTTATGCGTATAGGAAACTCCCCAGTCTCCGTGCGAAATGTTCTTAATCCAATGGACATATTGGACCGGTACAGGATCATCAAGCCCCATTTGCTTTCGGATTTCTTCGATTCTTTTGGCATCTGCCTTGGGATCCATCTGCTTTCCTGTCAGGGCATCTCCCGGCATAGCTTTAGCCAATAGGAATATGATGATACTTAAAATAAACAGCTGAGGAATCATGATCAGCAATCGTCTTAATATAAACTTCCACATTTCTTCTTCGCCCCCCTATGGTAATGCCACTCTATGTGTGCTGGAAATAGGTTTTAAGTCATAGGCCCTGCCATTATCATCAAAATAGGAGGAATATGAGCGTTTAAATTCTTCATTAACTGTTTGCCTCATAAGTGCCCTTTTCTCACGTACCTCCGGCTGAATTTCAGGAATCGCAGCAATCAGCCGCTGAGTGTATATATGCTGCGGGTTTTCATAAATTTCCTGGCTGGTTCCTTCTTCTACCAGACGGCCGCGGTACATCACTCCCATCCTGTCACACATATGCCTGATTACTCCCAGGTCATGGCCGACAAAAAGATATGTTAAGTTAAATTCTTTCTGAAGATCCTGAAGAAAATTCAGCACCTGCGCCTGTACGGATACGTCCAGCGCAGAAACAGGCTCATCTGCAATAATCAGCTTTGGCTTAAGGGTTAAAGACCGGGCAATCCCAATCCTCTGTCTCTGCCCGCCGGAAAATTCATGAGGATATTTGTAAATGGATTCAGGGTTAAGCCCTACTTTGTCCAGGTAATTCTGGACAACCTTTTTTTCTTCACCTGGTGACATTCTCTCAAAATTGCGAAGAGGTTCAGCGATTATATCCAGGACTCTTTTTTTAGGGTTCAAAGAAGAGTAAGGATCCTGGAAGATCATTTGTATGTCTTTCCGGAAAGGCTTGATTTCTTTTCGGTTCAGTTTTGCCAAATCCTTGCCGTCAAATAAGATTTGTCCTGAAGTCACTTTTTCGAGTTTCACAATCGCCTTGCCCGTTGTGGATTTACCGCTTCCAGATTCGCCGACCAATCCGTATGTTTCCCCTTGCTGAAGTTCAAAAGAAACACCATCAACGGCCCTTACATAGTCGACAACTCTTCTGAAAAAGCCTCCCTTTATTGGAAAGTGGACTTTTAAGTCATTTACTTTGAGTAAAGTCATGTGTGATCTCTTCTCCTTCTTCACCCTGAAAATGAAAATGTTTATAGCAGGTGCAGCGTACCCAGTGATCTTTATCCACCTCGTGCAGCTGAGGAGATTCTTCATGAGCATAATCAGGAATCCATGAAATTCTTTCTTTAAACCGGCAGCCTTTCCGGTCCATATTTGCAAGTGATGGAACAATTCCCTCAATGACATGCAAACGGTCCTTGTTCGTTGTGGCAGAAGGAATCGAATTTAAAAGGGATCGTGTATATGGGTGAAGGGGCTTATTGAAAATATCCTTCACTGAACCCGTTTCAACCACCTGGCCGGCATACATGACTATAATCCTGTCTGCAACTTCAGCAACAACGCTTAAATCATGTGTGATTAGAATGATTCCCATCTGAGTTTTTTCCTGGATGGACTTCAGCAAATCCAGAATTTGCGCCTGAATTGTTACATCAAGGGCCGTTGTCGGCTCATCAGCAATAACCAAAGCAGGGCTGCATGCAATCGCAATGGAAATCATCGCACGCTGTCTCATTCCGCCGGAAAGCTCATGAGGATACTGTTTATATGTACGCTCTGGATAGGGAATGCCCACTTGTGCCAGCAGTTCAAGCGTTCTCTCTTTCTTCTGCTCCTTTGTCAAGTCGGTATGAAAATCCAGGTTCTCCTCGATCTGCTTGCCGATTGTCATCAGAGGATTAAGAGCTGTAAGCGGCTCCTGGAAGATCATCCCTAAGTCCTTACCCCGGATTTTATTCATGTGCGATTCACTCAATGGAACAATATTGGTTTCCTTATATTTAATAGCCCCGTCAAATTTGGTGCGTTTCTGATTATGAAGTTTCATTATGGATAGCGCCAGTGCACTTTTTCCGCAGCCTGATTCGCCTACAACAGCCACAATTTCATTTTCATAAACTGTAAATGAAACTCCGTCTACAGCAGCGTGATATTCATCACCAATTTGAAATGATGTTGTTAGGTTTTCTAGCTGAAGAATTGGTTTACCCATTGAAGTCCCCCCTAACTTTTACTTTTTTAATAAAATAATAAATTTTCTGATAATTATTCTGAGTGTAAACAATTTTTAATAAATATTCAATAGTTTTGTAAAAAAATTAGAAAATTATAAATTTTCTATAAATAATAGATACAATTACCATTTGTAGAGATAATTAATGTATTGAAATAGGATTACAAAATTATTTCAACAGCGGATTGCTTACCGCTACCGTTTTTAGATAAAAATAAATATTCAGATATTATATTGCAGTAAAATTTTTTTATTTTCTTTTTTCTATTGCTTTTTACAAATATTGCAATACTTTGATAAATCTTCAAATTCAATTTATTTGCAAAAAATTTAATACTATTTCATCTTTATTTTTCTTATATCCGGAATAAGATTCTATAATGACTTACGCATTACCAGAAACTTTGCGGCTATTGAACACGGAATCACACAGAACATATTAAAAACAACAATCTTTAAGAAAAGAGTTCTGCATAAATATAGGACCGGAATCCCGGGCCTCCTTTAATCACAGTGTTTCTTTGAATATTTGTAAAAACAATTGATTTCTTTTCTCTTGTTCTTCTTTGGATGAAAGGTCATACTTTTTCAATAAATGAAATACCTCATTAAGCTGTTCCTGGCGAGATTCCACTACAGTAAACTGCTTAAGCCCGTTTAAAACATCTTCTGGCAAAAATTTTCGCTGCTGTTCAATTTTTAGTTTTATATCTGCTTCACTATGATTCAATTTGCATTCGCTCATTTTAATTTCCCTCCATACCAATTTTCCTTCGATACTGAATAAGATTAGTCCAAAAATGATAAAAATGAAACTTATCTGCATTTGTTTCGTATTAATAAATAGTACTGTTAAAGCTCTATGCTAAGCAGAGCTTAATAGATATAATTCTTTTTCGAGGTGAAATCATGTATACACAGACTGCCCCTAATTATATGCCTTCCGTGCTTCGATCTTTTGCTTTATCACTGGCCATTTCCGTTATTGGAATGGCAGCGGGGATGTACATTCCGCAGGCGCTGTTTCTCCCTCTAGCCCTTCTTGAAGTAGCCATGCTGATCGGAGCCTTTATCATGAGGAAGAGAAAATCCATAGGATATACGTTCCTTTATCTGTTCACTTTTATCTCTGGCATTACAACCTATCCGATCATTGCCCACTATATTGCCGAATCTGGAGCTAATGTGGTATTAATGGCCGGAGTTACTGCTACTGCAGTTTTTGGCGGGTTGGCACTTTATGCTTCAGCCACTAAACGTGACCTTTCTTTTCTTGGCGGATTTTTGTTTGCTGCCCTTCTTGCTTTAGTGGTACTGGGCATTTTCAATATTTTTTCCCCGCTTAGCTCAATGGCCATGCTGATTTATTCTTTTATTGGAATATTAGTATTCAGCGGTTATGTTTTATTTGATATCAACAGAATGAAACACTATGGAGTAAGTGCCAAAGAAGTGCCGCTGATGGCATTGAATCTGTATCTGGATTTCATTAACCTTTTCATAAATATCCTTCGTTTCTTTGGGATCCTCTCAAACGACGATTAAGGGACAGCTTGAAGAGTTTCACAGAACATTAAACAGACAAAAAACACAAAAAAAACCAGCTTTCCTGGAAGGCTGGTTTTTTTGTGTTTACCAAGGCAGGTCAACGCCAAACGTGCTTGCAATATCCTGGGTATCTTTTCTTCTGTTTTTTCGCAATTCAGCTCGCGATTTGGCAGTCTGATAGAGGCTTTTCTCCATTTCTGTCTGCGGAACAACTTTAGGAACAGGCTGCGGCTTGCCGTCTTTATCAATTGCAACGAATGTTAAAAACGACATTGCACAAAGATTCCGTTCTCCAGAAAGCAGATCTTCAGCCACAACCTTAACAACAATTTCCATAGAAGACCTTCCTGTGTAAGTGACAAAGGATTCAAGACAAACGGCATTTCCTTCAAGAATAGGGTGCATAAAATCCACGGAGTCTGTAGATGCTGTAACCACAGAATTCCTGGCATGGCGCATTGCAGAAATTGCCGCAACATCATCTATGTAAGCCATTAATTTGCCTCCGAACATTGTCCCGATATTATTCGTATCAGGGGGAAGCACCATGCTGGTTTTAATCACCAGTGAATCACGGCAATACTTGATTTCTTCCATATTTTCGATCTCCTTTTTCAACGTAAAGTTTTTCTGTATTTACATTATACTAAAGTAATTTACCTATGCCAAATAAAGGCTAATATAACTCTTTTTTTACCCTATTGGCAAAAATTATTTAAAAATCATTTTCTTAGTATATTTTACAAACTCTTATTTTCCTCTCTAAATAATCGCCTGGCTTTATTACAAGGCTGTTTTCAAAAGTTTTGCGGCAATGGAACGAGGGGGGATTCCCGCTCCAGAATGCGCGCTTTCCACGCGGGGGCGGAGAGCCCGCAGAGTTTCGCACCTTACGCTCCACTCACCCCACAGAACTTATTAAAAACCAACAATTCTTAAGAGAATAACTTATAATAAACACTTTATTAGATTCTTGATTTGGTTTCTTCTATTTGCTGAAGGTGCCGCTTTTCGTGCAGGCCCACAAATGGAACCCATTGCTTTAAGCTTAAGTCTCCAAAAAGCGGGTGCCTGAAAGATTTTAGGTTCAAATCATCTTCACTGGCGGTTCCTGTCACTTTAATAAAATCCATTCTTGATTGTTCAAGTTTCTTTTTCATTTCATCCAGAGAAATATCGGAATCCTCAGGAATAACAAAAGGAGGAGCATCGACCCTTGTTGAACGGTCTGTTGTCATTTCTATCGGTTTAGGGGAAACTTCCTTTTTCTCATTGCCTGCAAGTGAAACTGCAAACGACTTGGTTATAGACCGTTCCATCAAGTATAAATGCTCAAGAATCTGCATAATGCTCCATCCTCCGTCTTCTGGCACTGCATTCAATTTTGACTGCGGTAAATTTTCAACACTTTCCAAAACGGATTTTCTGATAGCATCATTTTCATTCATTTATATCTCCTCCATTTGCAGCTTTTTTACATACAAAGCTTTAAAATTCTATAAAACTTACATGCTATAGCGGTTTGCTCAGCAAAATACTTCCCTTAGGCGTCTGGCTTTTTTCATCAGGTTCAAGCGTGATGGCAATAGTATCCCACTTATGGCTGCCGAATGAATCCAGCTTAAATACGACTCCTCCTTCACCAGATTCGTTTGGCACAAAGGATCCGGCACGATATGGCTTTCCTTTTTCCAAAAGCCAAACCTGATAAACTTCTTTTCCTTTCATTTTATCCAGCTTATCAGCATGCACCACCAATTCTAAACTGGTATCATTCTTGATCATAAGTGCCTTTGCATTTGACTGTATGTGATCTGAGGCCTTTAAACTCACAGCTTTTTCAACTTTATCTATGGCATTTCCCTGTTCTGTTGCATTGTATTTCTGACTGCCGCTGTTCACAACAGCATAGACATTCCCAAGAAGAGATAAAAACAGGGCTGCCGCAAGCATTGGCTTTAACCAGCTATTTTCACGCGGAGCTTTTTTCGCGGGCTCTGCCGCTGGTTCCTCTGTGAATACATTCCCAAGAATACGTTCCTTCATGCCAATTGGCGGTTCGATCGGCTCAGATGCAAATGGCAGGTCTTGTATAAGTATTTGCCACTCGTCTAATTCATTACGGCATTCTTCACATCCTGTAAGATGCTTTTCAAATCTTTTTTTATCCATATCACTCAGTTGGCCATTCATATAATCCAAAATTGGTTCACAATTCTTTTTTTCCAAGGTATTCCCCCCCTTTATATCCAAATGCATGTAAATGTTTTTTTAGGTGTGCAAGCGCAAGACGGATTCTTCCTTTTACTGTACCGAGCGGCAAATTACAGGAATCTGCAATCTTTTGCTGAGATAATCCTTTAAAATAAAACAGTTCCACCATTTTCTGCTGTTCTTCCCCAAGCTCTGATATAGCTTTCCTGAGAATGCTTCCGTTTTCTCTCCACTCCGCTAAATCTTCCACACTCGGATTATCACTTGGAATGGTATCCTGATTTTCAAGTACTGCTGATTCCTTCCTTTTTCTTAGCTGATCAATGCAAGTATTTCGGGTCACCGTCAGCAGCCAGCTTGAAAACTTCCCTTTTCCTTCATCGTAATGTCCTTTTCCGGCCCATAATTTAATAAATACCTCTTGGACAATTTCTTCAGATAACTCGCTTTGTCCTGTCATTTTGTATGTAAAGGAAAACAGGAGTTTGGCGTATCGGTCATAAATAGCTTCTAAAGCCTTCTTATCGCCGAGCTTCATTCTTTGATATAGCTGTGCTTCAACATCACTCATATATATCTCCTTTTTCTTTATTCATCCCACCTGATTATAACAGTTTTCGTATAACTGTCTTTTGTAATAGTTTTACAGATAGCCTATCAAAATTTGACTTCAGCCAATATAACGATTTAAATTGAATTTCAGATGCATATAAATAGAAATTTACTTAAAATTGTTTACCGAATAAGGAGGGAACAAGTTGGCAGGCCATATTCCTTTTAGCCATAGCGGCCGCAGTGCAGCGAGTGCAGCTCCTTCTAAAGGAAGCATTTGGAGCATGCTCAAGCAAATGTTTCGGAGGGTGCAGTCCAAATGGATTTATTTAATCGGCATTGCTCTTAGCATGCTTTCCATATCATGCCTGGAGTTTGTCATTCCGCAAATGACTCAGTACACAATCGACAAACTTATTCCAGGCAAGCAATTTCACCAATTGATCATTATAGCGCTAGCTATACTTGGCGCAGCCATATTGCTTGGTATCTTGAACTACTTTAACACCTATATGGTATCTGTAATTGGCCAGCATGCCATTTTAGATCTGCGCAACCATATGTACAGCCATATACAAACACTTGATATGAAATTTTTTGATAAAAACAGAACCGGTGACATTATGTCCCGAGTCACAAACGACGTTAATATTCTTCAGCAGCTGATATCATCAAGCATGCTTGCGGTATTCACTGATATTGTTACATTCTTCGCCATTGCCGTTTATATGCTTTTTATAAACTGGAAGCTTACGGTTGTTTTATTGCTGACATTTCCGTTCATGATATATTTCACCCGTTCATTTGGAAAGAAAATCAGAAGGTCTTTTCGGACTGTGCAGGATTCCGTTGCAGATGTCAGCAATCAGCTGCAGGATTCCATATCCGGAATGAGGCTGATTCAATCTTTTACAAACGAAGAACATGAGTCAGCGCGCTTTGGAGAAAAAAACAAAGAAAACATGTCAGCAAATCTTAAGTCAGTTCGACTAAGGGCTTTGCTCGGCCCTATCATCGACTTATTTAATAATATCGGACTGATTGCCGTCATTGTAATTGGGGCATGGCAGGTGATGACCGGCCATTTTACTATAGGATCCATTGTGGCTTTTATGGCCTATTTAAGGCTGCTTCAAAGCCCAGTTCGTAATTTCAGCAGAGTGATAAGCACTGTTCAGCAATCCGCAGCAGCATATGAAAGAATTACAGAGATACTTGAAACCAAACCTGTCATTTTTGATAAAAAACAGGCAATAGAACTTCCGCCGCTTAAAGAAGGCATCGAGTTCAAAAATGTCCATTTTTCTTATGATGAGAATGTTCCTGTTATTAAAAACCTCAATCTTAAGATCCCAAAGGGGCAGCTCACTGCACTTGCTGGTTCCTCAGGTGCCGGAAAATCTACAATTGCCAGTTTGCTTGTAAGGTTTTATGACCCCGTACAGGGATGCATTCAAATAGATGGTTATGACCTGAGAGATGTTACTTTAAAATCACTCAGGGGCCAAATAGGGATAGTCTCTCAAGATATCTTTTTATTCAATGGAACCATCAGGGATAATATCGCCTATGGAAACATTTCAGTAAGCGATCAGGAAATAATGAATGCGGCAAAAGCCGCCAATGCACATGAGTTCATTATGGCATTCCCGCAAGGCTATGATTCTCAAGTCGGGGAAAGGGGTGTGAAACTATCCGGTGGGCAAAAACAGAGAATTGCCATCAGCAGAGCTTTATTAAGAAGCCCGGAAATCATTATTTTAGATGAAGCGACCGCCTCTCTTGATACAGAGTCCGAGCATTTAATCCAGGAAGCTTTGTCACACCTTTTGATAAACCGGACAAGCATTGTAATTGCACACAGGCTATCAACGATAAAAATGGCTGACCAAATTATTGTCATTGAAGATGGGCAAGTCGCAGAGTCCGGGACTCACAGCCAATTGCTGGAAGCAGGGGGCAGATACAAAACCTTGCATAATCTGCAATTCCCAAAACAGGGCATAAAAGAAAACAAAAAATAAATGCCTGGCCCATTGCAGCCACAAGGCGGCATTGCTTTAGGAGCCAGCTGCTTACACTTATTTAAACTCCAGCATGCAAACAAGCACATGCCGACATTTGGCATGTGCTTGTTATTTATCCTAAAAATGCTGTACTTCAAGGATTTTTTTCGTTATTAAATCGTATCCCTTTTTATTCGGATGAAGAGAATCACTAAAGTATTTACTTTTTTCTATGTGTTTAAAGCAATCATTTGTTGGTACATACTTCATTTTAGTATGTTTATTCGTTTCTGCCAAAATGGAATCGTTCCAGTCATCAATTTGCTTTTCAATTGAAGGGCTGGCGGGATACGGGTTATAAAGCCCCAGCACCAATATTGGAGCCTGCTTATTTTCACTCCTCAATATGCTCAGTATTTTATGTAAATGCTGTATGTATACTGGCTTTTCTTTGCGTATATTGTTTACATGCAAAGGAGAAAGGTCGCCGCCATTGCTGTTCAGTAAATCGTTCGTCCCGATAAAAACAATCATACTTTCTGCCTCTTTTAATTTTGTCCTGATTTTTAAATCATCCAGCTGTTTTAAAACTCCATCCGTTTCTTGTCCATATATACCGTAATTCCAAACATGAATATCTCCTTTTGAATTGCGGGAGTTCACCTTGTCCTTAAGCCTGCCCACATATCCTTCTTCCTCCCTGTCTCCATATCCATATGTAAGAGAATCGCCAAATGCCATCAGCACCCGCTCGTTTTTCCCTTTATTAAAAAAATGCACCTGCCATATCAAACATAAAATTGAGAGAAGCAGAAGCCCCCAAGCCATTACTTTCATGATAATCTCCTTTTAAATTTGTCTAAGATGTTTTCATATTCATATACCCGATACTCAAAGAAACAACACCGATTAATCACTGAAAAACAAAAACCATTCCTCAAGCTGTTAAATATTAACTGGCACACAAAACAAAAACTCATGTATGATAAAAAAGCGCAAGCGCCTGTTCAGCCTGCGAAGCAAATAGGGATTTGACCTTCGAAGGCGCTCTTTGCCTTCTAAGGGCTAATCATCTTTTGCACAGCAGGCTAGGCGCTGGAGCTGGATTCAAAAAAAAGCGCAAGCGCCTGTTCATAGGATCAAAGACTAAGAACGCCGCGTCCTGAGGCAACGTCTTTGTGACCCCCATCCTGGGGGCCTAAGCAAATAGGGTTTTGGTCTTAGAAGGCGCTCTTTGCCTTCTGAGAACAAAACATCTTTCAAGGAACGAAGGCTAAGTGCTCTGCATACTGCAGAAACGCCTTCATGACCTGCATCCTGCAGGCCTCAGCGGGCTAGGCGCTGGAGCTGGATTCAAAAAAGCGCAAGCGCTGTTTTGAGGAACAAAGACTAAGAACGCCGCATCCTGCGGCAACGTCTTTGTGACCCCCGTCCTGGGGGCCCTCGACCAGCATAAGACGCAAAAAAATAGAAGGCGCGCTCTTTGCCTTGCTAATCATCTTTCAAGGATCCATATTTAAGACAACCGATATCGTAACAAAGAAAGGCACGGGAACAATTATGACTAAATCCATTTTTTTTAAAGAAGCTGCATTAGAAGACCTTCCGGCAATTGTTGATATTTACAATTCGACCATAGCTTCCCGCATGGTTACAGCAGATACATCACCTATAACCATTGAATCAAGGATTTCCTGGTTCCATGAGCATTCAGTGAATAAAAGACCATTATATTTGATTATGTCAGAGCAAGAAATAGCCGGCTGGTTAAGTTTTCAATCCTTTTATGGAAGGCCTGCTTATGAAAGTACAGCTGAGCTCAGCATCTATATGGACAGCCGTTTTAGGGGGATGGGCATTGGAAGGCTATGCCTCGAAAAAGCAATAGAAATATCTCCTCAGTTAGGCATCAAAAATCTTCTTGGCTTCATTTTCGGCCACAATCTGCCGAGCCTGAAGCTATTTTCTAAATTCGGGTTTGAACAGTGGGGGCATCTTCCGGGAGTTGCAGTACTGGACGATGAAGAAAGAGATTTAATAATACTAGGAAAAAAGATAGCAGCACCAGCCAAAACGAACAAAATGTGACTGGCTTTAATGATTTTGAGCTAGCCACTTCTTTTTTGGCATACATATTTCATTTCCTTGGTGTTCTCCGGTTAAAGGGGTTATACCCAAGAACAATAGCTGTGAAGGATGGAGAATCCGCACCTATTTAATAAACGCTCCATTTTCTTGGGAAATACCTAACTTAACGAAATGCTGGCTTCTGTATCATCAAGAGACTGAACTATGGAACAAGGCAAGCTTATATTTCCGCTCCAGGGTGTTTGCTTTCCTCAGGGCGGGCAGTGAGCATCCTCGCAGCTGCCCCCTGTTTCCCTGTCGCTTCTATTTAAACGGGTATTGAGGCTTTTAAACTTAGCTGAACAATAAAAAAGCTGCGCTGATGAGGCAAACGCGGCTTAAGTGAAGTCTATCCATTTTTATTTGGTAAATATTTTCGCCGCTGCTGTTCCTATAAGCGAGGCTATCGCAACAGCAGCAAACAAAATGCTATACCCCATGACGTTCCAGCCATCTGCAGTTAAGTAAGATATTATTGCTGTGATTAAGGATAACGCTGTTAAAATCAAACCCGGCAGTGTATAAGTTTTCTTAGATGGATGCTTCTTTAATAAATAGGACGCTAATGCTGCGATGACAATTATTAAAATAACCGTTATAATGATCAGGTTTTGAATTTCTCTCCACCCCCTCCAATGTATTATATTTTTCACACCATTTGAACGTGTAACTTTTAAAAATATAAATAATTAAATCAGCAGTTTCCGGGCTTAAGAGGCCCGCCCAAAACCTGCGTAAAGCTAATCGTCTCTTCGCTTCCATCACTGCCAAATAAAAAAGGCATTTAAGTGAAAGGATTCTTCAGCTGATTCTATCGTATATATAAAGCCATTTTTCTCCGCCCATGAAATACGCTACACATTTACGGTTTCTTTTATATATTTATCAGTTAAAAGGACCATGTTTAACAGGGAGTCTAATTCCTGGCTGGCTTTAATGGTTTCTTGACTTGTAAATCCCCAAACACCTGCAATCCTGATCATTTCCTGGCGTTTTTTTTCAATAAGTGCATCCACAGCTTCCATACAAATCATCCCCCTGCTTCCCTTTCATTAATTTAGGTAATTTTACCACTCTATCATAATTTCAAAATTAACCAAAATCAAGATTTTCATACAATATTATCCTCTATACAACTAAACTAATAGGAAATGCAGACTATATCAGGGTAAATAGCCCACAAAAACCAAATACACTGCTGACTTAACCCTAATTACATCCTTCTTTATAATTAGGTATTTAACTATAAAATCCTTCTTTAGGTTAATTGGGAAAAAACATACATTCGCTTATAATATATGAAAGGTATTAATGTGAAAGAGAGTGATATCATGCAAATTGGTTCTCTTATCAAATATTACCGGACTAAAGAAGGGCTTACACAAAGCGAATTGTCAGAAGGAATTTGTTCAATACCTCATTTAAGTAAAATTGAAAACAATTCAAAAGAGGCTAATGCTGAAACCTTAGCATTGCTTTTACAGAAATTGGGCAAGAATGTGAAAGATATCGAGAAAAACGAACAAAAAATCAAACAGATTCTTGATCAGCTGATAGAGAATATACATTTCTATCAAACAGAAAATGCACAGGCAGATTATGATACTCTTCAAGATAAACTCGAACTGATCCCCCACACAGACTATCTTTATCTTTATGAACTGTATAAGTTCAGATATTGCCTTTTTACTTATCAAATTCAAGAAAGTGAAGATCAGAAAAAATGGCTTCAAAAACACAAAAAAAATTTTTCCCAACATGAAACATACTTATATAATTGCTACAGCGCCATATATTTAATAGTGAAAAGGAAATTATCAGAAGCTGATTCACTTTTGATGAGCCTTATTCATAATCAGCATGGAGAACTCTTTCTTAGTGCAGAGGTATATTATCATCTTGCTATGGTTAAGGGCTACCTTAATCAGCCAGGCCAGGCCATATTTTATGCGAGGAAGGCCCTTCAGCTTTACACGAATCACTTTAACCTCAGAAGAATGCTTCATACACACATGATTTTAGGAATCAACTATACCCAGTCAGATATATACGCTGAAGCAATGGAATGTTATAAACATTTGCTGAGAAATACAGAAATACTTGGCGATAAAGAACTGGTTCCGCAAATTTATCATAACTTTGCCGATTTAAGAAAAAAAATGGGGAATCAGGAAGAAGCAATTTATCTATACAGAAAAAGCCTAAGTCTGCAAAATCAGCAGCATCCCAATTATTTGGTCAGCGTGTATTCATTGGCTGAAACTTTTTATTCAGCCGCGGAGAATGAACTTGCTTTAAAATATTTTAAGAAAGCATCGGCTTTGGCTAAGTGCATAAACAATCAAGAATACAGCCTTCTCTCTGCTTTCTACCTGTATTTGCTTCATAAGCAAAAGGATACTGCTTATGTTCATCTCGAAGAAAAAGTGCTTCCCTTTCTGCAAGCTAAGGAAAACAAGCAAGATTTTCATTATTATTCAAAAATGCTCGCCAAGTATTATCATGAATCAGGGAAATATGAGCCTGCCATTTATTATTTTATTCAAAGTGAATAGGGGGAAAAGAATATGAGAAAGCTAGCGTTTGCCCTTGCTATTTCTGTATTGAGTTTATCGTTTTCAGGTACAGCTGGACTGACCCATGCAGCAGTGTCTTCTTCCATATCTGCACATCCTATTTGGCCACCTCTATAAAATGAACTGCTTTTGTGCCGAAACCATGAATCAGCCGGACAGCTAATCCATGTCCGGCTGATTTTTTGCTGTAACGCACAAACTGCTGAATGCTTTTGGCTTGCACTTATTTTTCATACTTTGCTTTTTCTTTGAAGCCAAGTCCGGAATATTTAGCTGCTAAAGGAAATCCCATTATAAGGCTTTTATATAATAAGTTCCTTGCCGGTAATATAATCTTATTCATAAAGCCTCCCTTAACCTTTCCCCATAGCCCATTGACCGGAACTTCAGCATAATATTTTCCGATTTCTTCCCTGCCTCCGTTAAATAACTCAACCCCCAGTTTTAATGCTTCTTTGCTGAAAGAAATGCCGACAGTATAAAATAACAATCCCTTCAACGCGCTGGCTTGATATGTGA
Organism: Bacillus sp. OV322; assembly: GCF_900112495.1. Lineage (GTDB taxonomy): Bacteria > Bacillota > Bacilli > Bacillales > DSM-1321 > Peribacillus. The sequence goes on along the minus strand of NZ_FOMA01000001.1, from coordinate 444,836 downwards.
GACCCAATACGCCATTGCCTTCTTCTTCTTCAAATAAGGAATTTGTCTTCTTTCCATCTATTTGGCTTCTGTTATTGACCGTCATACTTCCTTTGTTTTCTCTGTATTTCCCTGCAGTCTGCTTCTCTTTTTCAATACTATTCCTTTGGGCTGGATGATGAGCAAGGATGGAGGCTGACTTATCAGAAATCACAGGCTTCTGAATGCCTGCTGCATGTTTATCATATACGGGGATTTTATTCACAGTTTTTCGGCGGTTTGCGGGATCATCGGTTCCGTTTTCCTGATGATTGCCTGAAGTGGGGACATTAAAGTGCGGAACTGAACTTGAATGATGTTGTTTTGTAATTGGTTCACTTTGAGTACTGCCGTTATTCTGCGTAATGCCAGAACTTAACTTGTGCAAATCTGGATTGTACAATGGCCGGGCATTATTTAAACCATCTGTTTGATTGGCAAACTGTTGGTTAAGCAGGGTGAATTCAACATGATTTTGTATGTTGAATGTGTTGGATGCATATACAGAGGATGTGGCAATGGCAGTTCCTAAAATAGAACCAGCAAAAACTTTCCCAACTTTTTTCCTCATTACATTCCCTCCTACTATTTAAGTTCGACCATTTAGTATAAATGTGCCCTCCTTTCTTAAATCTATTTTACTATCTTTTTAATAGAAAGAATATTGGGAAAAATTAAGGCGAATTCATTATTTTTTACTATTTTCTCAAAGTTTTTCAGTCATATATTCTTTTAAACCCTATGTATGTATTTGGGAAAAACCAATGATTGCAGGGTAATATTACAATCCTATTAAAAAAATTATTTTTTGCCTGCCGTATTCAGCCGTAAATCTACTTACCAAAAAACTATTTTTGTAATAAAGATGTACCAATCATTTTAAAGTTAATATCCCTATGCAATCAAAGTGCCCTCTTTGGCTGCAAGAGGGCACCCTATGTAAACTAATGCAGAATGTTTGCGTTTACATGATGAATTCTTTTTTTTTGAGAACGGAATCCAGTTCAGCTTCCAATATATTTAAGGAAGCATCATATAAATGCTTTTCGTCAGAGGTTTTGAATACACCCTGGGCCAGCAGCTGCTCAATCAGCCATGTTTTCCTGTTTTCATTTATAGGGACAGTTTCTTTCATTCTAAATTTTCCTTTCATATGCTGGTAAATGATGCTGCAAAGCTCAGTAAGGTCTGCTCTTCTAAAATAGACGGCTTGCTTGGAATTCAAAAAAGGCAGGCCTATTAAGCTTTATTCAAATAAGCAGCACCAAAGTTTATATACCTTTTATTGCTTCATTCTAAACATCTTTACTGCACATTATAAAATGAAACTTCCCGCAGATGCAATTTAAGCCAGCTCAGCATTTAAATGTCTGATAACAGCATGCATTCCAGCCTTAAGGCTCCCTGCCTATCCTTTTGCTAGTTCAGTATTTTTTGTTTCCTTGCCAAATATCAGTACGACTGCCGCACCGGCAAAAACAGAAATGGTAAAAATCGTGAAAATTGCTGACACAGATACTCCTCTTTCAAGCAGATAGCCGGCTGCAAGCGGGCCTAAAATGCCGCCTATCCTTCCAAATGAAGCAGCCATTCCTGATCCGGTTCCTCTAAATGATGTTGGATACTGTTCGGGTGTATAAGCATACATCGCTCCCCAAGCTCCGAGATTAAAGAAAGAAAGAAAAATTCCAGACGTAATCAAAGAAGGCAAATTTGCTGCATGGCCAAAAAAGTATGCACTAGCAGCCGTGCCTAACAAGTATGTAACCAAAACAAACTTCCGTCCTGCCTTTTCAATAAGCCATGCTGCCGTAAAGTACCCAGGAAGCTGGGCAAGAGTCATAATCAAGACATATTCAAAGCTTTTGATCAAACTGAAGCCTTTCAGCACCATTACGCTTGGAAGCCATAAAAACATTCCATAATAAGAAAACACGACACAAAACCAAAGTATCCATAATACAAGGGTCTGGCGCAAATATTTTTTTCCCCACACCTTCTTCATATTTTGCATAACGGATGATTTCTGCTGTGGTTCCAGGCTTTCGTACCGCGGTGAATCAGGTAAACTCCAGCGCAGATATAAGGTATACAGTGCAGGAATGGCACTAAGAATAAGCGCAATTCTCCAGCCGTAATGAGGAATGACAAAATAAGAAATCAAGGCTGCCGCAATCCAACCGATTGCCCAAAAACTTTCAAGCAATACGACGACTTTTCCTCTCTGGTGAGCGGGAACACTTTCCGAAACCAACGTGGAAGCAACTGGAAGCTCCCCGCCGAGTCCCATTCCAATAAAGAACCTTAATATTAAAAATACTGCAAGTGTAGTTGCAGCTGCTGATAAACCGCTGCCAATTGAGAAAAACAATAAAGTAATAATAAAGATATTCTTGCGTCCTGCTTTATCAGAAAGAGACCCAAACAACAATGCTCCAACTGCCATGCCAATAGAATTGACACTCCCTATCCAGCCCATTTGCCCTGCCGTTAAACCCCACTCTTGCTTCAGAGCTACTATAATAAAAGAAAGCATTCCAACATCCATCGCATCAAACAGCCAGCCTAATCCTGCAACTGCAAGCAGTCTTTTTTCCGAAATCTTCTTCTTTTCCATAAAACCCTCCCAATGACGGATCATTTATCTTGTTTCAGGTATATTTACATTAAACCTGCTTCCCTTATTCTACCTGCACTTATTCATTTATACCATAGAGCTTTTTCGAAGTAGAAATTAACTTTATTATGGCATTATCTTTTTGCATGGTCCCTATGATGGTTTTAATAATGTCTGTATACGGCCTTATTTTAACAGCCTGCACGACAGGAATTATTGGCTCTATCTTCGGAGCATATATAAAAACAGCTTGTCTGAACTTTATCGTTGCTCTGCCTTCACAGTTGTTAATTGTTGGACCGATATCACGCTGGCTGCTTGCTAAATATATTAAACCATCTGCTTTAACATCTTAACATTCAGTAAGCGAGTGGTTTTGGGTGTCATCAGCTGATTATTTTGCTGCTTTTAAATCTCTTACTACCCGAAATTGTTTATGCTAATAACCTGAATAAAAGAACGTAAAAGACACTGAGCAGTTTCTAAAAAACAGCCTGTGTATTCCAATCCTGGATTACAAGGCTGTTTTTGAAAGTGGCGCCGGAATAATATATATAATGCTATTTTTTGACCATTAAATACATAAAATACGGTGCACCTATTACTGTTACGATGATACCTGCCGGAATTCCGCTGGGATCTAAGATAACTCTTCCAACAGTATCAGCAGCTAAAAGCAGGATTGCTCCTATTAAGGCAGCAATCGGCAGGAATGTCTGATGCCTGGGCCCGACAAGACCCCTGGCAATATGAGGTGCCATGAGACCTACAAAGGCAATGCCTCCGCTTACAGAAACTGATGCTGAAGCAAGGGCAACAGAAATAAAAATCAGCACCACTCTTTCCTTTTCTACACGGACACCAAGCCCAATAGATATATGTTCATTTAAACTCAAGGTGTTTAATACATTTGATTTAATAAAAACGTAAGGCAAAAGCAAGACAATCCACGGAAGCAAAGCAAGAACGAATATCCAGTCATCTCCCCAAATTCTTCCCGCCAGCCAGTTAGCAAAGAAGTCATATTGCTGACGTTCCAATCTTATTGATAACGTCAAAATCGCTCCGTACAGAGCAGCCGCCATCCCTACACCTATCAATACCAGTGTGGAGGGGTCAATGCCTTCCCCTTTCTTAAATGCCATAAAATAGATGACTAACGCAGTCAAAACCCCTCCTATTAGAGCCATAAACGGAAGTATGTATATAAAATTTGAAGATTCAGCAGAAAAGAACATAACATAAAAAACTACCATCAGGCCAGAGCCTGCATTGATTCCGAGTATTCCCGGCTCTGACAGAGGATTTCTGGTTATGCTCTGAAGAATCGCACCTGATACAGCCAGCCCTGCTCCTGCAAGAACAGCAATCATGATTCTTGGCAAGCGAAAACCAAATAAAATGAGGTTTTCTCTATCAGTGCCCTGCCCGATTATTGTCCTGCCAAGCTGTGAGGGTGTTAAAGAAACATATCCAGTCGCTACACTTATAACAAAAACCAAAATCAGGCAGACAAAGGAAGATATCATTATGATTCTGTTTCTTTTTTGTTTTTCAACTTGTATCATGAGAGCCTTTTCCCCCTTTTTCTTGCAAGATAAAGGAAAAAAGGAATGCCTATTATGGATACAATGGCACCCATAGGAGTCTCGTAAGGTATATTAACCATTCTAGCCGCTGTGTCCGCCACAACCATGAGTATACTGCCAAAGATGGCCGTGCAGGGGATGATCCACCGATAATCAGTCCCGACTAGGAAACGGACAACATTAGGCACGATTAAACCCGCAAAAGCAATAGGGCCAACAAGTGACACTGAGGCTCCTGCCAGAACAAGCACAACGATCATCAGGACCGTTTTTGTAAAAACAGTACGCTGCCCCAAGCCTTTTGCCATTTCTTCACCGAAGCTTAAAACGGTCAATCCTCTTGAGAACATGAGTGCAATAAGAATCCCTGAAATAATAACAGGAAAGACCAATTTCAGCTGAAACCAGGTGGTTCCGGATACTCCTCCGGCTGACCAGAATGCAAGATCCTGAGATAATTTAAAAAAGATTGCAATACCTTCACCTAACGCAGACAATAAAGCGGACACGGCCGCTCCTGCAAGCGTAATGCGCAATGGGGTCATCCCTTTGCGGTTTAATGAGCTTAAGCCAAAGACCATACCTGCTCCAAGGCCTGCTCCAAGAAATGATATGAACATGATGGCTATGAAGCCAGCACCGGAGAAAAAAGCAAAAACAATCGCAAGTGCCAGACTGGCCCCAGCATTTAATCCTAGTAACCCGGGATCAGCAAGGGGATTCCTTGTCATCCCCTGCATGATTGCCCCGCTGACAGCAAAACCGGCTCCCGTAATGGCGGCTCCTAATTCCCTCGGAAGCCTTAAGCCGACAATAATTTGATCGGCTCTTCTTGCATGATCATATGAAAATACAGATTTCCAAACTGACAAAAAGTCTATGTTGGCTGCCCCGACAGAAACCGCCAAAATCATACTGCCTATAAGTAATATGGACCCTAAAGCCAAAATGGATATACCTAACGCAGGTCTTGAATACACCTTGCTTTCTTGAGCTGTTTCGGATTTATTCATCATCATTAGCTAGTTCCTTTTCAGTTACTTAACTTTAGTAAGGGCTTTTACAATATAGTCCATCTCTTTTTCAAGGGAAATCGGATCATTAAAGTAAAAAGATTTGGAATCAAAATTTATAACGCGGCCACTTTTCACTGCAGGTATTTGTTTCCAGGCATCAGATTTCATAAATGAGTTATTCGTAGTAGAAGCCCCTTCGCCTACAAAGATATAGTCTCCTGCATATTCAGGAATCAGTTCGGCAGAAATCGCCTTGTATCCAGGCCCCATAACATCTTTGTTTAATCGATCATTTCCTTTTAAACCCAGTGCCTGATAGATGACTTCCGTACCCCGGCCCCAGTTCTTTCCATAAACATACATATCTTTTCCGTAGGTCTCAAAAACCATGGCAGTTGCATCGGCTCCGATTGCTTTTTGTACTTTTTTCTTTTCAGTTTCTGCTTTATCATTCCATTCGGAAACCCATTTTCTTGCTTCTTTTTCTTTTCCGACAATTTTCCCTATTTCAATATGCTGATCAAGGTAGTTGTACTTATCGTAAGTTAAAACAGCTGTCGGGGCTATTTCAGAATATTTTTTAAGATTTTTGTCATCAGAGTATGTAATGATTAAATCGGGTTTTAATGCCAAGAGCTTCTCCATGGAATCTGCTGTTACAACTTCTGCATGATCCAGTTTGTGTCCATAAAACTTATTTGTCTTTGGATATTCATTGACTGCAATTGGCGTTATGCCGAGCGCAAGCAGGTTTCCTGCATACGTTGCTGCCAGCATAGCGACTCGTTTCGGCTTGACGGGTACTTTTACATCACCTTTTTCACCATGATAAATTCTGGTTTCCGGGGCCGTATCAGATGTTAAATCACTTTTTTTCTCCTTGTCCGATTGGCCGCCGCACGCCGAGAGTAACCCGATCATTAACACGGCAATTATACTTAATAAAGAATTTCTTTTTTTTCGCATACTATTCATCTCCAAATTCTTAGTCATTTTTTTCCTCATACCTATGTAACTTCTGCCTTTAGATGACAACCACTTCGGGAACTTTATGTGAGTTTATTAGATTATAAGTGGAGCAGATTGGCTTATTTGTCCTGGGATCAGTGCCAATCACAGCATCAATGTTAAAGGCAAGGCGCAGCACCTCTGGAGTCATGACCTCCTCTGCTGTTCCTTCTCTTATGATTGAACCATCCTTTAAAGCAACGATATGGTCCGCGAAACGGGCGGCGTGGTTCAAATCGTGAATAACCATGACGATGGTGCGCTTTTCTGCTTCATTTAAGTACCGAAGCAGCTCCAATACCTCTAACTGATGTGATAAATCCAGATAGGTTGTTGGTTCATCCAGAAGAATAATATCGGTTTCCTGTGCTAATGCCATGGAAATCCATACTTTTTGTCTTTGACCTCCAGAAAGCGCGTCCACCGTTTTGTCTCTAAATGCATGAATCCCTGTAACCCCAAGAGCCCATTCGACCACTTCTTTATCTTTATCTTTATCATTCCTTCTTCCAATGCCCCTTTGATAAGGAAACCTTCCGTAGGAAACCAACTCTGAAACAGTTAGGCCTTCCGGAGCATCCGGTGACTGAGGCAGTATCGCCATTTCTTGAGCGATTTTTTTAGTAGACTTCTTGCTGATTTCTTTTCCATCCAGATATACTGCACCGGACTTTGCCGAAAGTATGCGGGAAAGTGTCTTTAATACGGTGGACTTTCCGCAGCCGTTCGGCCCGATAACAGCTGTAATTTTCCCGTCTGGAATTTCCAGGCTCAGATTTTCTACAATCTCATGATCACCGTATACAATTTTTAAATTCTCAGTGAATAGTCTCGACATCGGCAATCCCTCCCTGCTTTTATTGAAAATTAATCAATCTTTCACCTCAATTGCATGTTAAGTCTCAGAATTTAATTGATAACGATTATCATTATCAATTTTGTTTTATTATAATGCAGCTCTACAAACCCGTCAATATATGGATAGATATTTTCTGAATTTATCAGCATCTTATTTATGCTCCAATTTCGATGGCATAAGAAGATAGATAACCAGGATAAGATTAATTTTTCGCGTCACAATGGAGTTCATCTTTAATCTTATTCAGTTTCCTCCCGCTTCTCGTGTATACTTAAACCATATATTCTTAAAAAGGGGGATATTTTACATGAATGCCGTTGATTCTATTATTTTAAATTTTAATGAAGTCAGAAGAAGAAGCATAAAGGTGTGGACCTCTATTCCTGCTGACCGGCTTCAATGGAGGCCAGACAGCGAAGCCATGAATTGTCTGGAAATGATCAGACATGTGTTAGAAAGTGACCATTATTATCACCTGGCCATCAAAAATCAGGGCAGTTTAACTGAGTTTCATTCGCCATTTGAAAATCGTCCCTATACTACAGCAGAGTCAGAAATCAGTTTTGCAGAACCTTACCGAAAACAGTTTATGGATACAATCAGGTCATTTTCAGAAAATGACTTAGAGAATATAAAAATTGACCGCTCTGATGCAGGGTATATCAGAAATTTAGGAGATATGTTATTACGAGTGGCTTATCACGAAACAATACATACAGGGCAGCTGCTAGATTATTTAAGAACGGCGGGAATACCGAGGATTAACATTTGGGACTAAGAAGAAAAAAGGGTGCTGCATAACAAAATGCAGCACCCTTTAGCATTACATCATGAGTCTACTACATTGTGATTTTTAAAAAAGGCTCATTTCTTAAAGATTGTTGTTTTTTTATGTTATGTGAGGCGTTCCCATTGTCAAGCCAGGTTGATTGGAGCGTAAGGTGCGAGACTCCTGCTTAGATGAGCAGAACAGGTGAGACCTGATCAGGCGCAGCCGAGGAGGCTCACCGGCTTGCGTGAAAAGCGAGCATCCTGGAGCGGAAATCAACCACCTTGTTTCATAGCAACAAAGTTTACGAAAACTGTCTAAAAAAAGACATACTTAACATAATCATTTTATTGCCATTTACGTCCGAAACACAGCCGCAGATATAGGACGATAGGCACCTGCTAAATTATGACTAATAGCTTATAAACTGAGCATACTAAGAAACATACATTTCAGCTGGGAGGTTTCTTTTATGGGAAAAAGTGAAGACATGCTGTCGTTATTTGCATTAGGCGGAGTGAATGAAATTGGAAAGAATATGTATGTCCTTCAATATTCCGATGACATCATTGTGATTGACTGCGGATCTAAATTTCCTGATGAAACATTGCCGGGAATCGATCTGATTATTCCTGATATTACATACTTGCAGGAAAATGAAGAAAAAATCCGCGGAATGATTGTGACTCATGGTCACGAAGACCATATTGGCGGAATTCCCTACTTTCTCAAAAAATTAAATATCCCTATATATGCCACTTTCTTTACTCTGGGATTAATTGAATTGAAATTGAAAGAACATAAAATTCTTAGAGAAAGCAAGTTAATCCAGATTCATTCAGATTCCGTTTTTCAATTAGGCAAGATCGGCCTCCGTTTTTTCAACACAAATCACAGCATACCTGATTGCCTCGGAATTGTTTTTGAAACACCTGAAGGCACTGTGGTCCATACAGGGGATTTTAAGTTTGACCTGACTCCAACTAATAATCAATTCCCTGATTTTCACAAAATGGCTAAAATCGGGAGTGACGGAGTATTGGCTTTATTGTCTGAAAGCACAAACGCTGAACGTCCCGGCTCTACCCCTTCTGAACGGGTGGTAGGCACTCATATCGAGGAATCTTTTTTAAGGGCCGAAAATAAAGTAATCATTTCGACCTTTGCTTCCAATGTTAGCAGGCTTCAGCAGATAGCAGATGCCGCACATAAGACCGGACGCAAGCTTGCATTGCTTGGGAGAAGCATGGTGAACGTCGTTTCAGTTGCAATGGAACGCGGTTATTTAGACATACCGGAAAACATGCTTATTGATGCCAATCAAGTGAATGACTTCGAACCTGAAAAAGTGTGCATTCTTTGTACAGGAAGCCAGGGCGAACCTATGGCCGCTTTATCACGCCTGTCTTCATCAAATTTCAGGGATGTCGCAATCCTCCCAGGCGATACCGTTATATTTGCTTCCTCCCCTATACCGGGGAATGAGCGCGATGTTACGAAAATCATCGATAACCTTTTTCAGCTTGGCGCCAATGTAATTTATGGCTCTGGCTCCTCGACAGGAATGCATGTTTCAGGACATGCTTATCAGGAAGAATTAAAGATGATGCTCACGTTAATGAAGCCTAAATACTTCATCCCTGTTCACGGAGAATTCAGGATGCTGCACCATCACAGCATGCTGGCAGAGTCTGTTGGAGTTAATAAGGAAAATACCTTTATTATCAGCAATGGTGAAGTCGTCGATATCGAAAACGGGGAAGCCCGGCAAATACGGAAAGTGCCTGCAGGGAATATTTTTGTAGACGGAGTGGGAATAGGAGATGTTGGTGATATTGTACTGAGAGACCGTAAACTTCTCTCGGAAGATGGAATGCTTGTAATCGTGGTCACGCTCAGCAAGTCTGAAAGAAGGATTATATCCGGCCCTGATGTCATTTCACGCGGATTTGTTTTTGCACGTGACTCTGAGGATCTCTTAAGTGAAGTGAACAGAATGGTGAAGATAACAGTCAAGGATCTTCAAAAAGCCAAAGTCTATCAGTGGAATGCCATGAAACAAAGCATCAGAAAGACCATTGGACAGTACCTATACGAGCAAACCAAAAGAAAGCCGATGATTCTTCCTATTATTATTGAGGTATAAACTTTCTTTATTTACATTATTAAGAGGGTGCAGGAGATGGCAATTCTCCCTGCACCCTCTTAATTAAATTAGTTCTAGTCTGTTTCGCCAACTTTGCTTCTATGGAGCGAGGTGGCTGTTTTCCGCTACAATCAACCTGACTTAACAATATCCTCCCTTTTATTTCATAGGAGGTTAATGTGATGATCCAGACACCACTTTTTTTCTCTTTCATTCCAGACAGACGCCTGGACTTCACCTATATGCGCCTTTCTAAGCAGGAACATACATAATCTTGACTGTCCAATTCCCCCGCCAATCGTATATGGAAGTTTGCCGCTCAGGATGGATTGATGAAACTCAAGTGATCTTCGTTCCTCCATGCGGGATATCCTAAGCTGTCTTAATAACGATTTCTCATCAACCCTGATTCCCATCGATGAGACTTCAAAAGATTTTTCTAGAAGCGGATTCCAAAATATAATATCGCCGTTCAGCGTCCAATCATCATAGTCCGGTGAACGTCCATCATGTTTACGCCCGGATTTTAAGAACCCGCCTATTTGCATGATAAATACTGCTCCATGCTCCTTTGCAATCGCATCTTCCCTTTGTTTTGGAGATAGTTCAGGAAATTGTTCCTCTAGCTCCTGAGAAGATACAAAATAAATGTCATTAGGCAAAATCGGCTGAAATTCCGGATAATGTTTATATAAATGATTTTCCGTTAATTTTATCGCAGAAAAAATTTTTCTGACTTCATCTTTCAATGTATATTGACTGCGGTTTTCCTTTGTAATGACTTTCTCCCAGTCCCATTGGTCCACATAGAGAGAATGAAGATTATCCAATTCCTCATCTCCCCTTACTGCTTTCATATTCGTATAAAGGCCTTCACCGGCCATGAATCCATACCTGCTTAACGCCGCCCTTTTCCATTTCGCCAGAGATTGAACAATTTCCACCCTTCCCCTGTCAACGTCTTTTGCATCAAAGGAGACAATTTTCTCTATTCCATTCAAATTGTCGTTGAGTCCTGTTCCTTCATCCAGCAATAATGGAGCAAACACTTCTGTAAGATTAAGTGTTTGTGACAATGCATTTTCAAAATGATTTTTTATCAATTTAATAGCTTTCTCTGTATTAATTCCACTCAATGCTGATCTATATCCACGCGGCAATTCCAATGATCTGGCCAGTTCCATCATCCTCCAGCTTCTAATATACCTGGGTTTTTCTAAGGATACCCGATTAAAAAACCTAAGTCTAATGTATGAATGAATCAGGATAATGTGACGATTGCCTCTGGCCAATAAAAATATACACATCTCACTTTGTCAGGCATTAGAAAGGAAGACAGGTCATAAAATGTACAAGTTGTTAATTTATGGAGGTGTTCAAGTCCCCTTGAGTATCAGCATACTAATCAGTTACATACTTTTAGGATTAACTTTAGCAGCGCCAATTGGTCCGGTTAATTCAGCACGCCTTGATAAGGGAATTAAAAACGGCTTTTGGCATGCCTGGTTTGTTGGTGCGGGTTCAATGGTCGCGGACGCCTTTTTTATGCTGCTTGTGTATTTAGGCATGGTACAGTTCCTGGCCATACCCATCGTCCAAATTTTCTTGTGGCTATTTGGAGGATTTATCCTTATCTATACCGGGACAGAAAGTATTTTTAAGGCTAACTCCATTACCCTCTCACTAAGCAGAAAAAAAGAATCCATTTTTAAATGCTTTTTAACAGGTTTTATCATGTCTATCACAAGTCCATTATCTATCTTATTTTGGCTAGGAATTTACGGATCCGTTTTGGCCAAAACAGCACAAGTAAATGGAAACGGCAAACTATTAATTTATAGTTCAATGATTTTTGCAGGTTTGACTTTGTGGGATATTTTCGTTGCTGCACTGACCACAGGCTTCAGAAAGTTTTTAAATACCACAAGCCTTAAAGCCATATCAGTTATCAGCGGCATATCGCTGATCGGGTTTGGCGTTTACTTTGGTTTGCAGGGAATAGCAGCTTTGGCGGGGTGACATATCCATTAATTAATCATAAAACAAGAATTAGCTCATTCTAAAGTTGGGGGATGTCAATGTTTATAGCAATTGAGAAAACGGTGCTTATTATGGCTTTTTTACGGCTCATCTCCGGAAGTATTGAAATATCGGCCGCCATCCTTATGTACAAGCTGAATGATATTGAGAAAGCACTTATGGTAAATAGCTCTCTATCGCTAATCGGGCCAATTGTTTTAATACTCACGACAACGATAGGCCTGATTGGGATATCCGAAAAACTTTCTCTTGTTAAAATCGTCTGTATATTTTTGGGTGTTGCTCTAGTCTTAATAGGTGTAAAAAGCAAATAGGAAAAAATCCGGAGCATCCAGCGGTTGTCCGAATTTTCCCCTGCTGCAAAGATTCATACCGCATCTGCTTCAGTTGCATCGAATATTTCTTATTCATCCTGGATTTAAGATTCTTCCGAAGTCTTTTTCTTTCCTTGAATTTTATTTTTCACAACCGCTACACAGGCAATCAGCACGACTACACCAAGGCTCACAAACAAGCCCGGCCTGATGTCTTTCTCCAGAGCCGTCCCGCTGATGGCCGCTAGCATCAGTGCCAGTCCGATGCAAGCCATTACTTTTGCTAATACCTTCATTTTCAGGATCTTCAGTGAAGATATAATTATGAACAGCCAATTATACAGAATCAGAATACCTGCCGCCGTTGTAATATATTCGTATATTTTTCCCGGCAATAAAAGTGCGGTAATAATAGAAGCAAGCAGCCCTATTGCCGCAAGACCTAAGGATGGCAGGGGCAGATCCTTCATTTTCTTTATTTTTTTACTGAAAAAAGAAGGGGCATCCCCATCCTCCGCCATCGTAGCCAGCAAAGTGGTTACACCGAAAAGGGAAGCGGTCATCGTTGAAAAACCTGCAATAATGATAGCTCCATTAAATACATGAGGAAAAAAGGCAAGGTGGAAATTTTCCATCGCTTTAACAAACGGACTTTCCTTGTCATTGAATCCTTCATATGAAACCATGCTTACCGCTAATACCAAAGAAATGACATAAATGATGGTGAGCAGGATTAGCATGACAATCCCCGATTTTGGGGCTTCTTCCTTCTTTTTAAGCTGCATTGCCATCAGGCCGATTACTTCAATGCCTCCAAATGCATAAAATGCATAAATGAGTGAGGCCCAAAATCCTTTAAACCCTTCAGGAAAAATTTCGTGAGACTTCTTCGGAAAATGTATAGAGCTTCCATCTCCATGAATCCATCCGAATATAGCAGCTGCCGCAACAACAATAAACATAAAAATGGCAGCCGTTTTTACGACGGCAAGAATTCCCTCTACTTTATCAAATCCTTTTGTGCCGAGCAGCACCACGCCAATCGATGCCACTGCATAACCAGCGGCGAAAACCCAAAGAGGAACCTGGTGAAACCAAAATTTCGAAAGAATAGAAAGCGCAGTCAGCTGGCTCCCGATAATGAGGATATTAGAACTCCAGTAATTCCATCCGCAGCTAAAGCCTGCCCAATTTCCATAAGCAGTTTTCGCATAATAACAAAAAGATCCTTCATGCGGGTCATCGGAAGTCATTTTTGCCAGCACATTAAAAACGATGTAGGTGCCAATCGCAGCTAAGATAAAGGAAAAAACTATAGAAGGGCCAGTTGTTTTTATCCCTATGCTTGATCCAAGGAAATAACCGGTACCAATTGTACATCCGATTCCCATTAAAGACAGCTGCCACCATTTCATTTGCCCTTTACTTGAATTGTCAGGTTTACTTCCGCCTGTTCCACACTCTGATTGACTCATGAAACCCCCCCCTGTTCTTCATTAATAAAACCCTCTATTTTAACTTTCACAAACGAGCTGTGACCTTATCCTTTGCAGTTAAAATCCATAATCTTGGAAATCACTGCTAACCACATTTCCAAATGAATGGATCTTACCTAACATTTTTATTATTATGAAATGCAGGCGATTTAATTATTCATTAAGTCCTCACCCTTTTAAGTTTTCTTAAAGATTGTTGTTTAAAATGTTCTGTGATGCGATCCCGCTTTTAAACCGGGGTGATTGGAGCTAAGCCACTTTGTTCCATAGCAAGCTTCGTAAACAGCCATTATGTAAAAAGAGAACTTCCAGTTAACTCTAAAAGTTAAACCCCGGCGATATACCAGGCTATTTGTCCGCTGAATGACTGGTTTGGTTTAAAGTCCAGCCCGCTATTCAACTGTACGGAAATATGTATAACCTCCCCGCCTGCCCGGAATAATAATCGGGTAACTTAATACTGGCTTGGAGGGATATAATGTATTACTACAAAGAGGAATTAATTAATCCTATTGTTGCAGATAAACCAGATCCAGCAGCAGCTAAGGTCTTGCAGGAAATATTAGGCGGCCGGTTTGGTGAAATGCGGACTATGAACCAGTTCTTCTTCCAAAGCTCAAACTTCCGGGGTAAAGAACTGCAATTTCGGGACCTTCTTAAAGGAATTTTCCTTGAAGAGATAGCTCACGTTGAACTTGTACAGCATACCATCAATGCCTTACTCGATGACTCTGGATCACAAATTCCCGGGAATTCCGGAATTGATGGAGCTCCATTTGATGAAGCTATTAAGCATGCCCTGCCGCACCACTATATTATGGGCGGTTCTCTAGCAGAAGATGCGAATGGAAATCCTTGGCTGGGCTCTTATGTTTACAGCCACGGAAATCTAATTGCTGATTTGCTGGATAATTTGGTACTGGAATCAACTGGAGTTTTACAAAAATCCAGAATTTATGAAATGAGCTCAAATAAAACACTTAGAGAGACAGTTGCTTTCTTGATAGTGAGGGACAATGCCCACCAAAATGCTTTTGCTAAAGCATTGGAAACATTAGGAGTCGATTGGGCTAAACTTTTCCCTGTGCCTAATTATGATATTAACAAATATCCTGAGTGTAAAAAGTATGTTGATATGGGCTTCCATAATGTACAATTTAACTTCAGATTAGATCAAACAAGGATTGCTGAAATTTTCTCAGGGCAAACCCCAAGCAGAAATGGCGGAGAGCTTTCCGTGGTACAGCCTCCTAATGGCTTCCCGGTTCCGCAGCTTCCTGAAAGACCCAACATGCATAGCCCCGGCATTTCAGACATGGGCCGATAAGTTATTCCCAATAAAAAGACCCCGGAAATGAACTGCACCCCAATTGTTAGACACCATCTAACAGTTGGAGGTGCAGTTTTTATATGGTTAAATTTACTGCCAATGATAAATTACAAGCGGTCAATCGTTATCCAAACGGGAATGAGAGTTTACGTGAAATAGCCAAATCTTTAGGAACTAATCATAAAGCCATTCTTAAATGGATTAAACAATATGAATACAATGGCAAAGACGCTTTTATAAAGTCATATACAAAGCATACACAACAGTTTAAACTGGATGTACTAAATTTTATGATTGAAAATGGTACATCCTTAAACGAAACGGCAGCGATTTTTAAAATACTTGCCCCTTCCACAATTAGTGTGTGGAGAAAACAGTTCGAAACACAAGGAATAGATGCCCTTCAATCAAAGAAAAAGGGGCGTCCATCCTTGAAAAAAGAGTCTGATCAACATTCAAAACAATTACCAGTTGAAGGATCCAAAGAAGCACTTGAAGCGCGTATAAAACAATTGGAAATGGAAAATGAATATTTAAAAAAGTTGAATGCCTTAGTTCAAAACAAAGAAAAATCACCAAACAAGACAAAGCGCAAGTAGTCTATGAATTAAGGCATACATATCCGGTGAAAGCACTTGTACGACTCGCGGGCATTCCGCGCAGTACTTACTATGATTTAGTCAGACGTATAAATCTTCCAGACCCAGACGCTGATTTAAAAGTTGAAGTAAAAGCAATTTATGAAGAAAATGAGGGGCGTTATGGGTATCGCCGTATTCGTGATGAGCTGGTCGATCGTGGACAAAAGGTAAATCATAAAAAAGTGCAGCGTATTATGAAAGAGCTTGGCTTGAAATGCTTAGTACGTATGAAAAAATATAAATCTTACAAAGGCACAGTGGGGAAAATTGCACCCAATATTTTAGACCGCCATTTCACGGCAGACGCGCCAAATGAAAAATGGGTAACTGACATTACGGAGTTTAAATTATTCGGCCAGAAACTTTATTTATCACCCGTTTTAGATTTATTTAACGGGGAGATTATCACGTATACGATTGGTTCCAGACCAACCTATTCACTTGTTTCAGGCATGTTGGAGAAGGCATTTGAACGTTTACCTGAGAACAATCAGCTACTCATGCATTCTGACCAAGGGTGGCATTATCAGATGAAGCAATATCGTCACGCTCTTGAATCAAGAGGGATCGTCCAAAGTATGTCTCGAAAGGGAAACTGTTACGACAACTCTGTCATGGAGAATTTCTTTGGAATTATGAAATCTGAACTCCTCTACTTGAAGGAGTTTGAGAGTGTTGATCATTTTAAAAGAGAATTACAACAATATATCAATTACTATAATACTAAACGGATTAAGGCAAAATTAAAAATGAGTCCGGTACAATACCGAACTCATTTCACACTCGCTGCCTAATGAAATAACCGTGTCTAACTTTTAGGGGTCACTTCAAAAAAGGAATGTTAGCATCCTTTTTCCGGGGTCTTTATTTATTTATTTATTTATTAGAAACACGCTGTTTGATATCATCAAGGTCATGGTGAAGTTCAGGAGATGGGATTGCCGGATTAGGAATTTGCCCTTTCGCTACCGGGTTTGCCACATAAACAAAATCACCGGATTTATCAGGGGCTGTTCCCTGAGCCCAAAGGCCCTCAGAGGATTCTTCTCCTTCTGACAGGTTCCAGAATTCATATGCTTCCTGCTGTGATTCCATTTCCGCTTCCGGCGGGAATGAGGCTGGCACGACAACACCATTTTTCTCTTCCAGTTCAGCTATCGCAGCCATCCATTGATACTGGTGATAACGGTCGCGGGCAAGCATTTTACGGAAAGTGGCACGAACTCCCTCATCTTTGGTCATATGATATAATCGGGCAACTTGAAGGCGGCCCTGGCTTTCCGCATGCAGGTTTGAACGCATGTCAGCTAATAAATTTCCGCTTGCCACAATATATCCCCCGTTCCAGGGAATACCATTTGAATTGGTAGGCAGCCCTCCAAGTCCGCTTACTAAAAGATGCTGCGGATTAATGCCTCCCATAATCGCTGCAATTGCAGGATCCTTAGCTGCTTCGGCCTGGTCTGCTGGTGTTGCACCGTCAAGCAATTGACTGATTAAAGAGCACAGCATTTCTACATGGCCAATTTCCTCAGTCCCGATATCCATAAGCATATCTTTGTACTTCTCTTCACCTCTGCAGTTAAATCCCTGAAAGAGGTACTGCATCATGACTGTCATTTCTCCAAATTGTCCGCCCAATACTTCCTGAATCTGACGGGCAAGCATCGGATCCGGACGATCTACTTTCACTTCAAATTGTAATTCTTTTTGATGTCGGAACATAAGTTATGAATCCTCCTTTAGTTTTTATAATTCATATACTTAGTACCCCTGGGTTGTTTTTCCAAACTCTTCATTTTAAAAAAAGTCTTTTTTTCGTAAACTTTGTTGCTATGGAACAAGGTGGTTGATTTCCGCTCCAGGATGCTTGCTTTCCGCGGGGCGGGCGGTGAGCCCGCAGGAGTCTCGCACCTTACGCTCCAATCAACCTGACTTAACAATGGAATCGCCTCACAGAACACATAAAAAAACAATAATGTAAGAAAAGAGCCAAAAAACACAAAAAAAGAATACAGCTATAAAAACCATGACACCTTCCTTCTTCATCATTCTGTTCATAGTTTTTTTTCACATATCCTCTTCAGCCTGGTCCCTGCAGGGTCTATCCTGTACCAGAAGTCCTCCAGGAGTAAAGCAATCTTCACTCAGCAAAATGCGAGAAATCAGCATTACACTATAACAGAGCCAATAGAAAATGAGAATGGCTGTAAGAGAGTCTCTCTATATACATACAAAACGAAAGAGCAATCTCTCAAAGATTGCTCTTTCGTTTGAATTATTCAGCATTAAGATACCATACGTTAGCTAAGGATTTTGAAGCCTCACCTGCAAAGGAAGTCAATGTGCCGGGAGAAACAATATATAGCTCATGCATGGCCCTCGTGCAAGCTGTATAAAACAGCTTCCGTTCGGATTCTCTATTATATACAGCTTCTGAACCGTTATAAATGATTACGGCATCAAATTCTATTCCCTTTGCCAGGTAAGAAGGAATGACAACGATTCCTTCTTCAAACTCCCCCCTGCCTTGTCTGATAAGCTTTAGAGGGATGCTGTCTTTTAATTCCTGATAAGCCTGAATACTTTCTCCCTCAGTCCTGCAAATGACAGCTATGGACTCATGGCCTCTTTCACGGAGACTTTCAGCCGCCTTAATTACCGCTTCTATAAGCTGAGATTGCCGGCATATAATAATTTCCGGTTTTACTCCCGGCCGGTTAAATGGCGTTATGTTCTCACCGTCAATAAGCAGGGATTTTGTAAATTCAACAATTTCACGTGTGGACCGGTAGCTTTTTGTTAATTCAATCTTCCTGGTTTTTTCCTGCTGAAATAATTCAGAGAGAATATCCATGCCAAATTCATTTCCATGAGCAAAAATAGTCTGGCTGCTGTCCCCCAGAACAGTCATTTTACTATTCGGAAAAACCTTCTTTATGAATGCGAATTGAAAAGGAGAGTAATCCTGTGCCTCATCAATAAACACATGCCGGATTCCTGTATTTTTCATTCCTTCTTCAAGGCCTTCTTTTAAAAATAACAATGGTGCTGCGTCTTCATAATATAATTCATTTCCATCAAGCATCCTTACAGTACTTAAACAAATTTCATTCCACGTCTGAGGAAATAAAGAAGGATTTCCTCCAAAATTCAATTTATCAAGAAATAGCTGTTTATAGATAGAGACAACATCCAGAAAGCCAAGAGTTTTGATTTGACGATAGATAGGCTTGAAGCTTTTCTTCACAATATAAGAAGATAAAATGGCTTCTTCCCGTTTACTATCTGAAAAATCATCATTGTCCTCGCCATTTTTGACTTTCAAAGCCTTTCTGTAGCTTTTTAAATAATCCTCTTTATCTAAATACTGCATTTCTTCTTCAACCCATGATTGCTTTCTTTCATTTATCTCCATTTTCCGGACTTTGCGGAGCAGTTTTTCAGACAGCAATGCCAGCCTGTTTGGAATGGGAATTGATTGTCCTTCTTTATAAAACAGCTCTTTAAGTTCCTCATTAGATATAAGCACGCTGCCTCTAAATATAATATCCTTAAAAAGCATTCCATCCTTCTTAAGAAATAATAGATATTCTTCTATTATTTTTAAGAACGCTAAAGAAGATTTAAAGGATATATTCTGCAGTCTTGACAGATATTCAGGATCTTCTGATGTGGCCAGCACATATTCCATTTGAGAAAACAGGCTTTCCATCTTTAAATCTTCCTGGAGAAATTGCAGCAAATACTGCTCGAAGGTTGTCTGCTGCATATTTTCTTCCCCAAGTTCAGGAAGCACATTAGACACATAGCTGTTAAAAAGTGCGTTAGGGGAAAAAAGCAAAATCTGGTCTGCATTCATATTGTTTCTGTCACGGTATAGCAAAAAGGCAATCCGCTGAAGGGCAGATGATGTTTTTCCGCTGCCCGCTGAACCCTGAACAATAAGCAGCTTGCTTCTTTCATCCCGGATAATCAGGTTTTGTTCTTTCTGGATGGTGGCAACGATGCTTTTCATTTGGCTGTCAGCCTGGCTGCCCAAAACCTCTTTTAATAACTCATCTCCTATCGTGATACCTGCATCGAACATACTGACGATTTTGCCTTCTTTAATAATATATTGCCTCTTCAGCGTTAATGTACCTTCCATCCTCCCTGAAGGAGCGTCGTAATGAGCAGGTCCAAGCAGATAGTCATAATACACGCTGGATATTGGTGCACGCCAATCATGGACAAGAAAAGAGTCTGACTCATCGTCATAAAATGAACCTATCCCGATATACACTTGATCTGTCTCTGTTTCTCCAGCTTCCATAAAATCTATTCTTCCAAAATAAGTGGAGTATTTTAGTTTTTTTAGCAATTTCAGCTGTTTTCTTGAATGATCCTGCCGCCGCTCTCTCTCAGATAAAAGCTCTGTTTGCTGACGTATGCTGATGTATGTTTCTGCAAGATCGTCAGGATTATCAAGATTCACCGTGACATCATCCCAGAAGGTTTTTCTCAAGCCCGAAATATCAGTTCCTGCTTCACCTATCTGCTGCATAAATACCGCTGTCGAGATATTGATTCTGTGAACAACATCACTCACCCGTTTTTGCTCTTGCTGTATTTCTTCTTCCCAATTCCTCATAGCGAGCCTCCTGATCAACAAATTTTTAATTGACATCACCATTCATTATGTGTATAATATAAAGTAGGGTAATTATAATTTATTTGTAACTAAGTTTTAAACCTCATTTTATGCTACCACAATCCCTCCGCAGATTCAATATCTGTATTTTTTTATGCCCTGAATTCCTCTTCATGATGTAAGGAACGCGAAATTTCATTTTTTTTGTCGGTAATTATTAATTGAATATTCATTTAATTTTCGATATGATATTCCCGAAGGATGTTGTAACCGCTTTCAAAAGAAGCATTTACACTAATTAATGAGGAGGGTATTCATGGCAAATCTTACGCTGGAAATTAGCGAAAAATTGCAGAAATTCCTGCAAGGCCCGAAAAAACTTTTTATTAACGGAGAATTTGTTGAAAGTGCTTCTAATAAGACTTTCTCTACTCCTAACCCGGCAACAGGAGAAAAACTTGCCGACGTATACGAAGGAGACCAGGCTGATATCGATTTGGCTGTCAAAGCCGCAAGAAAGGCATTTGATGAAGGAAAATGGTCTAGAATGAGCGCTGCCAAAAGAAGCCATCTGATGTACAAGCTTGCTGATTTGATGGAACAGAACAAACAGGAATTGGCTCAATTGGAGACCCTTGATAACGGAAAGCCTATTGGCGAGACAACAAATGCAGATATCCCGCTTGCTGTTGAGCATATGAGATACTATGCCGGCTGGGCTACGAAAATCGTCGGCCAGACCATTCCTGTGAGCGGAAATTACTTTAACTATACCCGGCATGAAGCGGTTGGTGTTGTCGGACAGATCATTCCATGGAACTTCCCTCTTCTAATGGCAATGTGGAAGCTTGGTGCCGCACTTGCTACAGGATGTACAGTTGTATTGAAACCCGCCGAGCAGACTCCGCTGTCAGCTCTTTATTTAGCCGAACTGATAAATGAAGCAGGCTTCCCTCCAGGCGTGGTAAATATTGTTCCCGGATTCGGTGAAACTGCAGGACAATCCCTTGTAAACCATCCGCTTGTTGATAAAATCGCCTTTACCGGATCAACTGAAGTCGGAAAATCGATTATGAAATCTGCAGCATATACATTGAAACGCGTAACACTTGAACTTGGAGGAAAATCTCCAAATATCATACTTCCTGATGCGGATTTCTCAAAAGCAATCCCAGGAGCATTGAATGGGGTTATGTTTAACCAGGGCCAGGTCTGCTGTGCCGGCTCACGTGTATTTATACAAAAGAAACACTATGACAATGTGGTTGCCGATATGGTAAGCCATGCCAAAAACATCAAACAGGGTGCCGGACTTGACCCTAATACACAGATTGGCCCGCTGGTCTCTCAAGAACAGCAGGACCGTGTACTTGGGTATATCGAAAAAGGCTTAAATGAAGGTGCTGAAGTGCTTGTGGGCGGCAGCAAGCCCCAGGAGGACGGTTACTTCGTTTCTCCAACGATCTTTGCAGCGGTCAATGACGAAATGTCCATTGCGAAGGAAGAAATATTTGGTCCGGTCATCGCTGCACTTCCATATGAAGACCTTGATGAAGTGATTAATCGTGCTAATGCAAGCGAATATGGACTGGCTGCCGGCCTGTGGACAAGAGACATTTCAAATGCTCACTATGTTGCCAGCAAGCTGCGCGCAGGAACTGTCTGGGTTAACTGCTATAACGCTTTTGATGCTGCCTCTCCTTTCGGCGGGTATAAACAATCAGGCATGGGCCGCGAAATGGGCTCTTATGCACTCAATAATTATACAGAAGTTAAAAGCGTCTGGGTAAATCTTGGCAGATAACAGTCTCAAAGAGGCTGATTCAAAAATCAGCCTCCTTGTTCCGAAACAGCAAAGTTTACGAAAAACAGCCTATTTTAAGAGAGAAGCCAAAGAATGTTTCTTTGGCTCTTTTTCATGGTATTGCGCATCGTCAGCCATACGATTGACCGCTTTTTGATAAGCGGCTATCTTGCTGTCTTTCCCCTTTCTATAGTGAAAATTTTCAGAGTAAATAGTATCTTTTTTATAGGACAATAAGTACAATAAATGTAGATAATGAAAAAGGAGAATGATTAATGAGCAACTTTCAGACAAATTTAGAAAAATACGCAGAGCTTGCCGTTAAAGTTGGCGTCAACGTCCAAGAAGGACAAACCCTTGTTATCAATACTATGCTTGAAGGAGCCGAGCTTGTAAGGGAAATCGTAAAAAAAGCCTACAAAGCAGGAGCGCGCAATGTCATTGTTAACTGGAATGATGATATTGTCGGACGTACAAAATATGAACTGGCTCCTGACGATGTTTTCAGCGAATATCCGGAGTATAGAGCTAAAGAAACAATAGAATTAGCTGAAAATGGTGCTGCCTTTTTATCGGTCATCTCATCAAGCCCTGATCTCCTGAAAGGAATTCAATCAGAAAGAATTGCCAATTTCCAAAAAGCAGCAGGAACAGCCCTTAAAAAATACCGTCAATATATGCAGTCAGACAAGGTTAGCTGGTCAATTGTTGCCGTTCCTTCTCAGGCATGGGCAGATAAAGTTTTCCCTGAAGATGCTGCAGAAACTAGAATACATAAGCTTTGGGATGCCATCTTTAAAGCAACCCGCATTGATGCGGAAAATCCAGTAGATGCATGGAAAGCCCATGACAGCAGCCTTCATGAAAAAGTGGATTATTTAAATGAAAAACGCTATACAAAACTTCATTACCGCGCCCCGGGAACTGATTTAACCATTGAGCTCCCGTCTAAGCATCTATGGGTAGGTGCCGGCAGCATCAATGAAAAAGGCCATGAATTCATGGCTAATATGCCAACTGAGGAAGTATTCACGGTTCCTTTGAAAACCGGTGTAAATGGTACAGTTTCCAGCACAAAACCGCTTAGCTATGGCGGCAACATCATTGATAACTTCTCTGTAACCTTTAAGGATGGACGAATCACAGAAGTGAAGGCAGAAGAAGGTGAGGAAATTTTAAAGCAGCTTGTCGAAACGGATGAGGGATCACACTATCTTGGAGAAGTTGCACTTGTACCATTCAATTCGCCAATTTCCCAATCAAATATTTTATTTTACAACACACTATTTGACGAAAACGCCTCAAACCATTTAGCAATCGGAAGCGCATATGCTTTTTGCATTGAGGGCGGCAAAAAAATGAGCCAAGAAGAACTGGAAGAAAACGGGCTGAACGAAAGCCTTACACATGTAGACTTCATGATCGGTTCAGATCAAATGGATATTGATGGAATTAAAGAAGATGGAACTTCAGAGCCTGTATTCAGAAACGGCGACTGGGCTTTTTAATAATTAATATGCAAAAACGCCTGGATTTTACCATCCAGGCGTTTTGCATATTAATCAGGCCTTTAGAATACCAGCTTCTTTTGCCCGAAATAATTCAAAATGGTATATAACCCCATCCCTATTATCACGGCAAGATTTTTCTCGAAATGCTGGGGAATGGCTGGAAGATGTCCCAAAGCCAGATGAACCGCTCTTAAGCCAAGGCCGTATGCAATAAAATAGCAGGCCAATATAACAAGGATAAATCTCAATACACTCCCTGCTTGATTTTTGGTGCTATTAAAAGTAAATTTTCTGTTTAATATATAGCTTACTGCAGCACCAATAATATTGCCCATTAAAGTGGATGTCCAATAGGAAAAATGAAGCAAATTCATGAATGTAAAGATAATAGCCAATCCTATGAGTGTATTAATGATTCCAACCGCCAAAAAACGGATGAAAGAGCCTGAGAGCAGTTTCACCATTCTTCTGTTACAGACGGGTTATTAAAGGAATTGTAGGAATGCCGGCCAGCTGAAGACGGTGTATAAAGATCCGTTTCAATGGCATAAACCGGCCTTTTTTTCACTTCTTTAAATATCTTCCCGACATACTCCCCAATAATGCCGATTCCTATTAGCTGCAATCCCCCAATCAGCCAGACTGACATCATGAGCGATGACCAGCCGGTTACAGAATGATCCAGCAGTTTAACAATTAAACTATAGACTCCTGCCAATAAACTGATGAAAAAGGCCAGAAATCCGACTGCAGTTACAAGCCTGATAGGTGCGATACTAAAGGATGTAATTCCATCCAGGGCAAATGCGATCATTTTTTTCAGAGGATATTTAGATTCCCCTGCCAGCCGCTCTTTGCGGGCATACGCCACCTCTGTTGCCGGAAACCCGATTAAAGGAATGATTCCCCGCAGGAAAATATTCGTCTCTTTGTATTTTAGCAACTCTTCCAAAGCTCTTTTGCTCATCAGGCGGAAATCCGCATGATTAGGCACAAGGCTGATCCCTATTTTGTTCATAAAGCGATAATACCCGACAGCAGTGTTTCTTTTAAAGAACGTATCTGTGCTTCTGTCATTTCTCACGCCATAAACGATATCATATCCTTGCCAATACTTTTCTACAAAGCTATGAATGACATTCACATCATCCTGTAGGTCTGCATCAATTGAAATGACGCAGTCAGATAGCTTGCTTGCCGTCGCTAATCCTGCCAAAAGCGCATTTTGATGGCCTGCATTGTGTGCAAGCTTCAGTCCTTTTACATATTCATTATTTTCTGATTCCTGCTCAATAAGCTTCCAAGTGTTATCCTTGCTGCCATCATCGACAAATAGAAGCTTGCTTTCTTCGGAAACAAGCTTATCACTTATCAGTGTTTCCATTACAGATGTTAGCTGTGCTGCTGTCGACTGGAAAACTTCTTCCTCATTATAGCAAGGCACTACAATCGTTAATACGGGATAGTGCAAAATCAATGACCTCCTTTTGGTACCAATAAACTTTACTTAACTTTATATAAATAAATCTTCCATGCTGAATAGCTTGAATTGAATGACTTTAGGAAATGAAGGCCATCTTCTTCGGCATTTAGGATGGGCACTGCGGACATAATATAGCGTCCCCCCATTTTTTTGAAAACTGCCGTATTTAGCTGCAGGTTGTGGATTTTCTTTTTGCTGTCTTTACGATAATCATATTTCTTCCCAAGCTCTGCAACAAAGATATAGCACCTTCCTCCCCACGTATCAAAATATCTTTTTTCTTTTTTATTTTTGTCCAGCTCTTTTGCTATAATTTTGCGGAATTGATGTTTATATGATAATGGATAAAAATTGTTGTACGTATCGAGTGTGTAAAAACCGTTATATTGTGAAATAGAAGGATGTATGCCAATGCTGGCGACTCTATAGGATGATTGTGGTTTCCCTATGTAGTTCTTTATGTCCCTGAATTGTTCCTCAGCATAAAATTCCCTGAAAGATGGCTGATGAACGACGCGGTAGTATAACTCCGGATTGCCCAGGAATAATAGTGCAATTTGCAGGATCAGGAAAATCTTAACCAGCTGTTTTGCAGCCATGCCCTTTTTCCATAAGATATAAGCACCTGACCCGAACATCATATAAATGATCATCGGCCTCAAAAAATGAAAACGGGCAAAGTTGAATGTATTTAAGAGTCCAACCTTTTCCTTCAATGGCTCCCATCCTTTAAAAAACCAAAAAGCATACCAGATGGACAGTACTCCATTCAAAATAAACAGACGGACGAATTGCTTTTCCTGTTTCCATATTCCCTGTCTTGCAATGAACCAAATCACAATGAAGGACAAAGGCACAATAATAAGTGTATGCAGGGTCATGACATGGGTATGTCCAAGAAAATAATTCTTGATTGCAAGACGAATGGTATGCCAGAACCCAAGAGTGGAACTGACAAATTCATTCCTGCTTGTCGGAGCTTCAGGAATCACAAGAGAATATACAAGCCTGTATTCAATCAATAAGAATAACAGAGTCATATACATTATGCCTGCCAAAAACTTTGCATTTATCTCTCTCTTCACAGCCAGGTCACGCAGCCATAGCAAGCCCATCGCCGCCAGAAAAAAGAAAAATCCCAATACAAAACTAGAGTAAAGAGGCAGCAATGTGAGTGTCAGCCAATCCTTCCAGCTTCCTTCGCGTTTCCTAATATTCAGGAACGCCCATAAAGCAAGCGGCTGTCCAAGCGTGCTCAGCATGCCTGAGGGCCAAAAGGGAGTTAAAGCAAATGCCAATGAAACGCCAATTGTAATCGGATATGCATCCTGGTCTTTAATAAAGTGCCTTTTTAAAAGCATGTACATGCCTATGAAGGCAATTATCCTTGTAAGTGCCTGGCTCAATGAATATGCAGTCATTGGATCAAACAAGTTATGAAGCCACTGTATACCGCTGAATTCTGTTCCAAATGCATTGCGCGGCAATCCATTTATTATTTGAGGTATTACTGCATCAACAGGGCCGAACAATTCCCCGCTGTTTCGAAGAACCTTATACCAGGCAATGTTTGAATCCAAATTATCATGAACCCTCATATGGGCATCCTGACCCAAAAAGAACATGGGTGAAAGAAAGAGAATAATCAGTGCAAAAGCCCCATATAGAAAAATTCGTTCTTTGCTTGCAAACTTATTTTGATTCATTATCCAATTTCCTAACTTTTAATTTTGGTATTGCTTAGATTCTTCCAGTATCTCTCTCATTTTTTCCAAAATTGGTGTTCTTAAACCCGGATCCTTCACAGCTAATGACATAGTTGTCAGAATATAATCCAGTTTTTCGCCCACATCGTATCTTTCACCTTCAAATTGATAGGCATAGACAGATTGGAAGGCGTTTAATCTTTCAATAGCATCCGTCAGCTGGATTTCTCCGCCTTTTCCGGCTTCCTGGCTTTCAAGCAGCCCGAATATCTCCGGAGTCAATACATATCTGCCAATAATACCGAGATCAGATGGCGCTTCTTCAATAGAAGGTTTTTCAACAAAGTTTTTGACCTTATACAGTAACCCTTCATTTGTTTCAGGATCTATAATCCCATATCTTGAAACGGATTGAAGCGGCACCTGTTTAACGCCCACTACAGAAGAGTTATGCTGATTATATTGTTCTATAAGCTGCTGAAGGCACGGAGTTTTAGCCTCAGTGATATCATCACCCAAAAGCACTGCAAAAGGCTCGTCCCCAATAAATGACTTTGCGCACAGGATAGCATGGCCCAGACCTTTTGGTTCTTTTTGCCTGATATAGTGAATATTGATCAATTCACTCGCCTTTTCTACTTCTTTTAAAAGCGCATCATTTCCTTTTTTGCGCAAAAATTGCTCAAGACCCGGATCATGATCAAAATAATCCTCAATGGCTCTTTTTCCTCTGCCCGTCACAATGATGATATCTTCAATGCCAGACTCGATAGCTTCTTCTACAATATATTGAATGGTCGGCTTATTCACGATTGGAAGCATTTCCTTGGGCATAGCCTTTGTAATCGGCAAAAATCTTGTTCCAAGTCCTGCTGCAGGTATAACTGCTTTTCTGATTTTTTTCATCTTATTTTCTCCTTATATCCAACTATTTTTTTATTTATCGGCTTCAGTATCTTCCCTGCTGATTTCCGCTTCAGCACCCTGCTTACCGCCCGCAGCTTTTAAGCTTATAAGGTTTACGCACCTTCCGGCTCAATCACTGCCAGCCAAAACCAGCATAGGACTAAGGCAGCCCATTAAATCATTTCGTCTATCTTCTCCGCTTTTCATTCCTTTTGGCCTTCACTTCCTTAAAACCCGCGTGACTTAAAATGATAGATAAATCCATGTTACTTCGCACGCCTCTCCATATCATGAATATAGAATTGCGCCACAAGGCTATATACCCTTTATAAGCACCGGCATAACTCTGCTGGGTCGCCATTGAAACTGCCAAACTGCTGATGTAAGGCCAAAGAACCACTTGGAACTTCTTCAGATTAAAAATCCTAAGTACCTTCAGGCTAAATGGCATTCTTTTGAAACTAAGCTTATGGCTGTACTTCCCCTGATATCAAATGTGTAAATATTTTACATTTCTGTAAATAAAATGATCGTTTCTTATTGTACTATATTCTGTATATGAAATCCTTTTTTATATTCTTTAACTTTAAGACTTCCAGGTACCAGGCTTTCAGCATGACTGAAAGAACCCTGCATTTCCGGTAATTTAATAACCTGCTATTTGATAGACGGCCACTCATATCTGCTGAAACTCTGGATTCCCTTAAGCCTTGTCCACACAATGTTTACTGCGGAAACACCAGACCCTGATGTTATCCTATAATGCCGAATTGAGATTAGATGTCGTTATCTCGGTCACATACTCAGTGTACATGATAATGAATATGTAATGATGCGACTTTTTGAGCAATTTTTCCATATGCTCTATATTCTCCAGCTCCATTCCAAATAAGAAAAGGCATTGTTTTCCGCTTGCTTTTACAGCGATTTTATCCTGCAGATAATCACTGGCAGGAAAAATGATTTCCAGTATTTCGTGTCTTACTATAATAGTATCCATTCAGCTTTGAAAATATTTCTTTTCCTTCACTGCTGATTCTGAATAGGATTTTAATGATCTTTAGTAAATGTACCAACCCAGCCTTAATTATCTATGAAAATCACATTAAAATTTAATTAAAACAATACTAATAGGTGTACAGCGGCATACCGCTTGCTAAACTGATGGCTCTGCTGTTTTGCTTTATAGGTTTTACTCAAGCCTGGACGTATTTTAGAAGGCTGTTTTCATAAAATTTGTTGCTATTCAACAAGTGGCTGATTTAGAAATATGATTTCCTCACAGAACTCTTAAAAAACAGCATCTTTTAGAAAAGTGCCTTTAAAAAAGACAAAAAGAGCAGCCCGTGTATGGTCAGCTCCCCTGTTTTTGATCCGCCGGATGGATTAATGGCAGAATCACTTCAACCTCTGTCCCTTTTCCTTCCTCGCTGCTTATGTTTATTTCTCCTTTATGCTGAATTACAATATTTTTAGCAATCGCTAAGCCAAGGCCTGTTCCCCCAGTTTCCCGGCTTCTTGCTTTATCCACCCGGTAAAACCTTTCAAATATCTTCTTAAGTTCATCAGCCGGTATTCCGATTCCGTTGTCTCTCACCCGGATAACGGCATGCTGCTCATAACCTTCAATAAAAACATCAATTTTTTCCGTGCTGTATTTTATGGCGTTATCAAGCAGGATAATGATGACTTGTTTAATTTTCAATTCATCTGCCTGAATAACGGTTTGGGAATCTTTATAATGAAGCAGGAGTTCTCTTTTATAGGCTCCTTTTAACTGCTTCAAGATACTTTGGCACAATGATGTAATATGGACTTGTTTGATGTCCAGTGCATTCTCATTTTCAGTATTTGCCAGGTCAAGAAAATTCTCTGTCATTTTTTGGATCCGTGTAGCTTCTGAAAGAATGGAATCTATCGCTTCATCTGTAATTTCCTTATTCTGCATGCCTCTCCTCCTAAGAAGGTTTGCATAACTTTTAATGACTGTCAGAGGCGTTTTAATTTCATGTGATGCGTCCGAAATGAATTGCTTTTGTTTTTCTATGTTATCTTCTAATCTCATGATCATCCGATTGAATGTATCTGCCATATTCTGCAGATCGTCTTTCGCTTTCTTTTGCATCACGATTTTTTGGGGAATTCCGCTTTGTTCGATATCCTCCATTGTTTTAACCATATTGGTGATAGGACGTATAATGATATTTGATAAGATCACACCGCCAAATAATGAAAGGATGGCAGCCAGGACCGTGCAGGTAATGAGGATGGACAGAAGAATGTCCTTTCTTACTTCGAGGCCCAAAAGCCTTTCACCAATTTCAAGCGTCCCTATCACTTTTTGCTTATCATGAATGGGCACTCTGACAATCAGTACCTGTTCTTCTCCTTCTTTTTCATGCATCACCCGCCGCTGGGTACTCACCTTATCGCTGAATTTCGCCCCTATTTCAGCCAGATGCTTATCGTTGGCTGCCTGACTCAGGATTTTTGGACCCGGCTGAACAATCCTGATAAACGAATGATTCGTTAAGAAAGGATTCAATTTTTCTTTTGTTTGCAGGGGGGTATCCAGGATATTAATTTCTTTAATAATGGAATCCGCTTTTTGAAGAGCAGTTTCCTGCTCCATATTTACAGTGATTTTCATGAATGAAAATAGCACAACCGCATTGATTGCGATTAAAATACACATCAGCCATGCTGTTGTCATAAGATTGATCTTTGTTGTGATCTTCAAAGTTAATTCTCCTTTACCGTATACCCGACACCGCGAACGGTCTGAATAAGCGCTGGAGATGAAAAGCATTCATCGATCTTTTTTCTTAAATGCCTGATATAGACATCAATGACATTAGTTTCTCCTTCATATTCATAGCCCCAGACATTGATGAGGATATTTTCACGAGTTACTATTTTATTTTTATTGCTGATTAAATAAACGAGAAGATCATATTCCTTTGGAGTCAGGATAATCTGGGTACCCTCCCGTATTACCTCACGGGTCTCCAAATGAATTTTAAGATCTGCTATATGCAGGACCTTGCTTCCGTCTTCATTGATGCTTCCATTTTTATCATAAGCATAATGGCGGATACAGGAACGGACTCTTGCAAGCAATTCTTCAATCTCGAAAGGCTTTGTTATATAATCGTTGGCACCCTGATCTAAACCAAGAACTTTATCCATCGTTAAATTCCTTGCTGTTAACAGGATGACCGGAACATGATTATTTTCTTTTCTCAGTCTCCTCAAAACCTCAATGCCGCTCAGTTCAGGCAGCATGATATCCAATATAATTAAATCAGGGTTAAAATCATATGCAGCCTGAAGACCAGACTTGCCATCATATTCAACAGCCGCCTCGTATCCCTCATATTCCAGTTCTATTTTCAATACCTTGGCTATTTGCATTTCATCCTCAACAACCAATATCTTCTTCTTCATTTTCCTCACCTCTGATGCAGCTGCTGATTACACTATTTTCAGCATATAGCTCTTTTGTACAATCTCTTCTTATTAATGTAGCACTGAACGCTGAATATCATGAAATTTTAATCCTATTTTAATCATTTTTTCATCCGTGAACCTTCCACATATTGAGCAGACATAATCTAAATGCTGCTAAACTTAATCAGCTTTAAGCTTAAACAGGAACATAAAAAAATGACGCCTGTAAGGCATCATTTTTTATTTCGCCCTATCGCA
This sequence comes from Bacillus sp. OV322, assembly GCF_900112495.1. Classification (GTDB taxonomy): domain Bacteria; phylum Bacillota; class Bacilli; order Bacillales; family DSM-1321; genus Peribacillus. The sequence continues at coordinate 413,242 of NZ_FOMA01000001.1, read as the reverse complement.
TTACGAGCCTGCTATATAAAATTTTGTAATAGCGAGATATTCACGGAGATACGTTTTCAGTATGATTACCTTCGGTGTTTTTGCAGGAAGCCCTGTTACATGAAGGCCTTGTTTTTCAGCCATTAAACCTGCGCGATAAATATGAAAATCATTTGAAACCAAGATACCTCTTGCTTTCGTATCAGGCAGCAGCTTTTTGGAGTAAGCTAAATTTTGATAGGTGCTGACTGACTTGTCTTCCATAATGATCCTGGAAGCTTCAATGCCCAGTGCAGTAAGCTCCCTCTTCATGCATTCTGCCTCAGAAATCGTTTCGCCAGGACCCTTTCCTCCAGATACGATTACAATGGTATCTTTATTTTCCCGCAAATAATGGGCAGCAGAGTGTATTCTGTTTTTGAGAGCTAGGGATGGAATCGTTCCATTTACTCTCGCTCCCAGCACGATCAGGTACGAAGCATCTTTTGGTACAGCCCCGGTGCTGGCCTGATATATTTTCACTTGGAGGAATATGAGATATATAAGACAAATAGCAGCAAATGCCAGCATAACTTTCTTCCTTCTTTTCATCGGCTTTCCCTATCCTTTAATCAATTATTCCGTTTGCCCGCTTTATGCATCAAGCTAGTATGCTGCAATCCGGCTTATTGGCGAATGAACGGTTTTTTACGCTTATATCTTGATGATAATGGACTTAACTATTATCATAATACTAATGAATCATTTTCACTAAATGATACTATTTTTTATTAGGAGAAAACGTGATGGAATTTGAGTTACAGTATATCGGCAAAAAAATTGTTGAGAATCAGCTCAAATTAGCACAAAACCTGGGTTCAATTCAGGATAGTGAGTATAGAGAGCGTTTAAGGTCCAGCAACGCTTCCGAGGAACAGCTTATTGATTGGAGATCAATGCTTATATCCTATTTAGGGGAGTCTCTGTACGGCAACAAGCAAGAGATAGAGAAAAAGGTAAAGGACTGGGCCATGATGATCGGAGAATATTCAATCCGAAATCACGTTCGGCTTGTTGATACTCTAAGAGCTCTAACCTATTATCGTTCCGTCATTTGGGATGCTTTTACTGAGGAGCTGGAGAAACGTCAATTCGCAGCCATTACCATGCTTGATGTAAGCAAAAAAATCGATCCGCTGCTTGATTCCATCACCGAAACTTTTGGCGATGAATTTGAGAAACATAATAAAAATCTAATGAATATAGCATACTCTGCTCTTGAAGAGCTATCCGTACCTATTGTGCCAGTTTATGAAAACACTGCAATCGTGCCGGTCATCGGCGAAATTGATCCTGACCGTGCAAAATTAATCATGGATATTACATTGCGGGAAAGTACCAAGTTAAACCTGAAAGTTTTAATAATAGACCTTTCCGGTGTCCCGATGATTGATGAAACAGCTACCCATAAAATAGGAGAAATAATCAATGCGCTCAAACTTACGGGAGTTGAAGCCATTTTGACGGGAATCCGCCCCAGAATCGCCCAAACCATCATAAGGCTGGGTCTTGATTTTCAATCGTTCAATATCAGGGGAAGCCTCAGACAGATACTAAATGAACTGCAAGCACGCTAAGTGCCAGAAGCACTACCCTCGTTGCATAAGTTTAAAGACTTCCCTTTAAGGCTCCGGCAATCGCCGGAGCCTTAATTGAATATAAAACTTTATAGGGCCGGATAATAACTAGGGAGTTAAATCTCCCGTTCAGGCACATGATATCCTGGCGTATACGGCATTCATCAATATGAAGTTGATACGTAAAAACTATCATTCCTTGCTTGTCTCATTTCTTTATATGCATGATTCTCCAGCAGTGATTCAATTAAGCTGGCAATATCCTTTTCTTTAACATTCAGCTCCTTATTATAGGCAGCCAGATGTTTATTAAAAGTGGACATCTTCTTATCATTGCCAATCACCTTAGCCAGCTGGCTTTCAATTGGCTGATCAGGCATGAATTCAAATGCAAGGCCCCTGTCTTTCAAAAACTTCAGGTTGACCTCTTCCTGGCCGGGAAGTGCAGAATGGATAAAGATTGGGATATTTTTCCGGATCACTTCACTGATGGTCACTCCACCAGGCTTGGTAATGATTGCATCTGCTTCATTGTATAAATTATTCATTGCGCTTCTGGACGTAATATAAGATATCGGGGTAATATGCGGCAGTTTCCATGACTGAATCTGTTTCAATAATTTTTGGTTGTTTCCGCATAATACCCGATAATCGAAGTCCCGGGCATCTTTTACATCTTGAAGAAGATTGATAATGTCCCCTAATCCGCTGTTGCCTCCGCAAATCAGGACCTTTTTCCGATTTTCCCCGCCCCTTTGCAGTCCATCCTTTTTCTTCAGCAAAAATTCACTGTGTACAGGTATGCCTGTTATAAAGATGTTTTTTTTCGGAACCTTAAACTTATTCATTAAAGATAGCTGAACCTGTTTATTTGGTACAAAATGGGCATCGATGGCTTCTTTACCCCACATATCATTCATAAAGAAATCTGTATATACATTGACAACCGGGATGCTAAGCTTGCCGTCAGCTTTTAACTGGCTGAGCAGCAGAGATGGAAAGCCATGGGTGCAGATGATTAAATCCGGCTTTTCCTCAGCCACCAATTGTTTCATTTTTTTCATAAAAAGATGTTTATAAAACTTCAGAAGGGCCGTTTCTTTGGAATCGGCATTCACATACTTGCCGTATACCCATTGATAAGATCCCGGTGTATATCGGATCCATTTTAAATAGAGATTCGTGACTATCGCTTCCAGAATCCCGCTTGTGTAACTGATAAAGTCTATTTTTTTTATTTCAACATCTTTTTTTTGCTGTTGTATCATATTTGCAACGGCCTCTGCTACCTGATGATGGCCAGATGGCATTCTCAACAATGGCATGATAAGAATTTTTTTCATAGTTTTCCCTCCCAGCGAGAGTACACTTACATTTTTAATGTATTTTATATTTTGGGCCGCTTATGCGCTATGCCTTTTTTTAAACCATTTATACAGCAGCAGGATTGCCACAAATGCTGCAGCGAGCAGCGGTATATAAGCGACATGTATTTTATCACCAAGAAAAAAGCCCAGTGTCACAAATGTAATTACCCAAATGACACTTCCGGCAGCTGACAGAATGAGGAAAACCGGAAAGGAAAACCCGCTTGTCCCGGCAATATATGGATTCAGCTGCCTTAAACCCGGCAGAAAAAAGCCAATCAGCAGTGAGTATTTTCCATGCTTTTGGAACTTGCCTTCAACTTTTTCCCAGCGCTCAGGTGTCACTTTGATATATTTCCCGAACCTGCGGATAAAAGATTGCCCTAGTGTCCTGCCTATCCAATAAGCCGTAATCATTCCGCTTACCGCCCCAATGGCTGCAGCGGATGCACTTAATGAATAGTTCAATTGATGTGCACCGCACAGCACCCCGAGAAACACCATAAAGCTTTCTTCCGGCGCAGGTATGCCAACGATGCCGCAAAAAAGGATGAGAAGGATGATCCAGTAACCATACACCTGCAAATAAGGCATAATCTGTTCAATGCTCATTCTTTATACCTGCTGTCCCTTTATTTCCGTTAATCAGCGAATTCAGCGGAAGAAACCGCAAACCTTGCTGTTTTAACAGAGGAATGCTTTGATTCAGTGCCTTCAGCATGACAGCTGGAGCTTCAGGATCAGCGCCCTTCGTATCTCCGTTATCATGCAATAGGATGATTGTGCCGTCAGAGGCACTTGCAGTGATCCGCTTTATAAGATCATTTTCTTTCTGTATTTTCCAGTCTCCTGAGATTGAAGACCACAAAATTTTCTTATACCCCCTAGAAAGCAGTAACGTAAAAAGGTTAAAATGTCCCCATGGAGGCCGGTAATATAACGGTTCCTTATTTGTTATAATTTCAATGATTTTCGAGCATTCCTGAATCTCTTTTTTGAGCTGATGCGGAAGCAGCATCCAGCTGCTTACATGCCGATAATGATGGATGCCGATTTCATGCCCTTCATCTCTCATTCGCCTTACAAGCGCCGGATACCTTTTGGCAAGCTCACCAACTACAAAAAAAACAGCTTTAATCTCATATTTTTTTAATAGATCCAGTAATTGAGGTGTGTAAACAGGGTGCGGACCATCATCAAATGTAAGACATATGCCCTTATCCCTTAATCCTCGCTTATATATTCCAAGTGAAAACACTCTAATGATAATAGTTGAAAGCGGACCATATGCCACAATGGCCAATACAAGTAAAATCAGCAAAAGAAAAAAAATCACATGTGACCTCGCTTTCTTTGGCAAATCTTCATGCTGCCAAAAAAAATAATCCTTGCTTATCATTTCAGCCTAAAAGCTGCATTAGTTAAATAATAGTTTATTTCTTACATTTATGGAAATAATTTTTTCGATAAGGTCTGTATTTCCCTTTTTGACGCTTGGCAGTTAACTGTTATAAGTGTAGAGAAGTACTGTGAATATCAAATGAAAATAACATTAAAATTGCATTAAAAAACAATAGAACGGGATTTTCCAGTCCCATAATAGGGAGTAATTGCATTTGGGGGAATAAACTGAAGCAATGTACACAGCAGAATATACATGCAGAAAAACGAAGCGGAATACCCCTTTTCATGAAGGAATGAAGGGAAAACTGCTATGCGTTAAAAAATAAAGAAAAGGAGTGTGCACTCCCTTTCTTCATTTAAAGGATAACATCATTTCTTCATAAATATACCTGCCAATCTGAGAAATGATTCTCCTTCCGTCTTCCTCATTTTCCAGGCTGTCCGTTAATACAGCTGCAAATACCGTTACATCTCCCCTGGTAATAATGGCAGAATCATGTTCTGCTCCCGGTATTGCTCCATTTTTACTGGCAACTTTCACTTTATTCAAATTCATCATTGCTGGCAGCTTGCTGATCAGCTGCTGCTTTTCCATGATGCTGAGAATATGCTGCCTGCTCTCACCAGAAAGAAAACTTCCCTGATGGATACTCCGTAAACAGGTCACCATATCATCTGCACAAGTATAGTTATCAAAGCCGTTTTCAATGGCATCGAAATCCATCATATACCTGCCAAGTATGGTCTTTTTCAAATTGAGCGAAGCAATTGTTTGATTAATTATATTTATTCCCATTTTCCTGATCAGCATATTCGTTGCTGTATTATCGGATACGATAATCATAAGTGTCAGCATATCTTCTATCGTGAAACCTGACTTACTTAATGCTTGAAGGACACCCGAGCCGCCTGCAAGATCACTGTCTGATATCTCTGCACGCTCATTAAGATGGATCTTGCCTTCTTCAATTTGGCGAAAACCTTCCATTATAATTGGAATCTTAATCAAGCTTGCTGCTTGAAAACCTTCACCCGCATCTTTTTGAATGGACTGATCTTCGCTTTCTATTTTATAGCTGATCCTGCCAGGGAATTCTGCAATATGCAATTCGATTTTTTTTTGCAGGTTTGATAAATCCATTTTAAGTGATTTCCTCCTATTTAAAGGCAAGGGCTTTACTGCTCTGATTCCCGTCACGCATTATATCGGGATTATACAGATGGCAAGAAACAAAATGTCCCGGCTCTTTTTCCTGCCATATTGGCTTATGCTCGGCACAGGCATCCATGGCAAAAGAACAGCGTGTTCTGAACACACAACCGCTCGGTGGGTTAACCGGACTTGGCAGTTCCCCTTTCAGAATGATCCGTTCCCGTTTATCCTCAATATCCGGGTCAGGAATCGGAATCGCAGATAAAAGTGCCTGGGTATAGGGATGGAGCGGTTTGCTGTACAGCTCGCTGCTTGTTGTAAGCTCAACGATATGTCCCAGGTACATCACAGCAATGCGAGAACTGATTTGTTTGACCATCGAAAGGTCATGGGCAATAAATAAGTATGTAAGCCCTTTTTCTTTCTGAAGGCGTTTCAGCAGGTTGACCACTTGTGCCTGCACAGATACATCAAGGGCAGAAATCGGTTCATCCGCTATAATGAATTCAGGATTCAAGGCGAGTGCACGGGCGATTCCAATCCTTTGTCTCTGTCCGCCGCTGAATTCATGTGGATACCTGTTTGCGTGGTCACGGTTTAGCCCCACATCCTCCAGCAGCTGATAAACCCGGTTCATCCTATCCTTCTTAGACGAAAATAAGCCATGTACCTCCAACGGTTCAGATATAATCTCACTGACTGTTGATCTCGGATTTAATGAGGCATAAGGATCCTGAAAAATCATTTGCATATTTTTATGAAAGTTCAATTTTTCTTTTTCCTTCAGTGAATGAATATCGTTTCCATGAAAAAGAACTTCACCATCTGTCTTATTATATAGACCCATAATCGTTCTTCCTGCCGTAGATTTCCCGCAACCTGATTCCCCTACTATTCCAAATGTTTCACCTTTATTAACAGAAAAGGAAATTCCATCAACCGCTTTAAGAGATTCCCCTTTTGCTAATGAAAAATGCTTCTTCAGGTTCTTCACTTCTAATAGTTTTTCCATGATTATGCCCTCGTCTCCTGCCAATAACGGCTTGCTGTGCAAAGCTCTTTTTCGTAAAATGTTCCCGCTATCGAAATGATTTCTATGTCTTTTCCCGTTTTTGGCGAGTGAAGCAATTTGCCATCTCCATAATAAATTCCTACATGATGCAAATCTCCCTGGCCTTCGTTATATGCAAAAAACAGCAAATCTCCCGGCTGAATATGATCCAGTTCTACTTTCTTTCCTTTTTGAGCCTGTTCTCCGGCATCCCTTGGAATAAGGTAACCATTCATTTTGCACATCGTATAGCTGAAACCTGAACAGTCAAAGCCAAAGCTGCTCATTCCTCCCCATAAATAAGGAAGACCGAGGAATTGTTTGCCTGAATCCACGATATCCTGGCCGCTGCCTTTTTCACTCTTAAAATCTTCTATTATATCTACATCTTCTCGTCTAAAAAAACCATATCCATCTGGTGTCCTTACTTTTACATAATCATTTTGTACTTCAGCTGCCGGCAGGGCCGTTCCATAGCTCAGCTGAAGCAGGGGCTGGCGATTTTTTTCATCTAAAAGCCACGCCTTCTTCTTTCTGATTGCAGCATGCCCAGTATGCTGTTCGAAGTTCTCCGCCAGTGATGCCAAATGTTTTTTAGGTATCCAACCAGGATAGCCTCTTCCGTCCTTATTTGATTGCTGCTCAGGTATACAGACCTCTGCCCAGTCTTCATTTTCATTAATCACCAGCACTTTTTGTCCATATAATGCCTGTGATTGAAGGAGATTGGCATTGCATAATTCCAGTCTCTGCTCAAACGACATTTTGGTCAGCCAGGACTCCAGCTTCATGGGCAGCGAAAGAGCATCTTCGTCTATTTCCCTCGGCGATCCGTAAGAAGTCCATACATTTGCTACCGGCACATTAACAATCATTTCAGCCTGCACTTTCAATACCTTTTCCTCCTTCTGCGTGTACCGCGCTTATTCCAAGACCAGGGGACTCTGGAAGGGAAATTCTGCGCCCATTATAAACAATGCCCCCTTCAACCAAATCTCTTGCAAGCATAAGCGGGGCATCAAAATCAAATCGGGTGATATTCTTTTTGCTTGCGGCAAAATGCGCTGCCGCTGTCAGCCCGAGTTTGGTTTCAATCATGCTTCCTGCCATGCACTCCACCCCGCATGCTTCTGCCAGGTTATTAATAATTTGTGCCTGATAAATGCCTCCAGCTTTCATGAGTTTGATATTGATTAAATCAGCACTGCGCGTTTTTAATACCTCAAAAGCCTGCTTTGGAGTAAAGATGCTTTCATCTGCCATAATTTTAGTTTCTACAGAATCTGTTACCTGCTTTAGCCCCTCAATATCATGAGCCTTCACGGGCTGCTCTACCAGTTCAATATCCAAGCCGCGGTCTTCCAATGTCTTTATCGTCCGGATGGCTTCCTTTGGTGTCCAGCCCTGATTGGCATCAAGGCGGATTTTAATATCCTTGCCTGTACGGCTGCGGATTTCTGTGATTCTGTCTATATCAAGAGCTGCCTGATCTTTGCCGACCTTTATTTTCAGAACATTAAAGCCCCGCTTAATATATGAAACCGCATCTTCGCCCATCTCTTCAGGACCATTCACACTTACCGTATAATCTGTTTCTATTTCTTTTCTGTATCCGCCCAGAAACTGGTAGAGAGGCAGTTTGCAATATTGCGAAAGACAGTCATAAATAGCCATATCCGCTGCGGCCTTCGCACTGGAGTTTCCAGTAAGCACTGATTTCATTTCCTGGAAAATAGATTCATATTGCAGAAGATTTTTATTTAACAGCATCGGCTTTAAGACTTTGTGGATGGAAGATTCAATGCTGTCCATGCTTTCACCTGTTATGACAAGGGTTGGCGGCGCTTCGCCCCATCCTGATATGCCGTTATCGCAGGTCAATTTCATATATACGGATTCTGCAATTTCCACCGTCCGGAGAGCTGTCTTGAATGGTTTAATTAACGGAACCGATACTCGAAAAGTTTCGATTTTAATAATATTCAAGCTGGTCACTCCTTATAGAACGCCGCTTTCTATGGCTAATTTTTTTTCATCTGCATCAATGACCGCATAAGCTCCAAGAGGAACTGATACATTCGGCGAGCAGTGCCCGATCTTGAATCCTTTGATTGCCGGCACATTTGCCAAAGCGATATAATGATCGATCACTTCATCAAGTGTTAAGCTTTGCTCCCTATCCGGTTCACATTGGTTAAAATCTCCGACTGCAATGCCTGCTGTATCTCTCAGTTTTCCGCTCATCAGCAATTGATTGAGCATCCTGTCTACATTGCGCGGCTCTTCGTTGATATCTTCAATTAATAATATTTTTCCTTTAACATCCGCTTCATAAGGTGTGCCAAGAGTGCTGCACAGCAGTGTCAGGTTCCCTCCTGCAAGCTGTCCGCGGGCTTTTCCTGAAATCATAGATGTTAATGGCGAAATATCTTCTGTATATGTGAACTCTCCTGGAACAAATAATTGGGAAAATAATCGTTTTGTAAGCGGATCTGCATCTTCCTTGCCTATATCCGAGCTAAGCATAGGCCCATGAAAAGTCACCAAGCCTGTCTGCTGATTGATGGCATTATGCAAAAAGGTAATATCACTGTATCCCCAGAATATTTTTGGGTTTTCTTTGATGATATTAAAATCTATTCCTGCAGCTATCCTGCCTGTGCCGTAGCCTCCACAGGCACAAAAGATGGCTTTTATTTCACGATCTAAAAACATATCATGAACATCCTGGAGCCTTTCTTCATCAGAACCCGCCAAATATCCATTCAGCCTTTCAACATGCTGCCCTATTTTCACTTTCAGTCCCAGCTCCTCCAGGAAATGAAGAGATTTCTTCAGATTTTCAGGATTGGGGGGACTGGCAGGAGCAATGACTCCAACTGTATCTCCTTTTTGGAGACGGTTAGGCTTTATTGGCATGGTAAAATCTCCTTTCATCATCTTGCTGTTATCTTCCTAAGATTTATATGCGGTTTGCGGGATAGATTTTCTGATTCCAGGAGATCTTTTCCCCCATTGAAACAAAAGGGAGTGTTCGAGGAAACACTCCCTTTTCAAAGAAGGCTCTTTTCTTAAAGATGCGGAAATCACCCCCTTGTTCCATAGCAGCAAATTTTACGAAAACAGCCTTAAAGAATAAGCGGAAGCTATGGTGACTTACATTGATGGCAAGTCATGGTCATTACTTTTTGTCTGCCCATTTCAATTCGAGATAACCTACTGGATGATACACAACACCTGTAACAGATTTATTCAGTAAGTACGCTTGATTATAGAAATGGATAGGAATAATGGGCATGTCCTGGAAGAGCACTTTTTCAGCTTTATACATCAACTCAAAACGCTTAGTTTCATCTCCCTCACTTTTCGCATCCTTGATTAATTGGTCATATTCCTTGTTGCTCCAGCCTGTGCGGTTCATGGAATGACCAGTCTGGAAGTTTTCAAGGAAGTTGATAGGATCTGCATAATCCGCAAGGAAAGAGGATCGGGACAGCTGCAATTTGATTGCTTTTTGCTCAGTGGTGAACACGTTCGCTTCCATATTGGCAAGCTTTACATCGACATTCAAATTTTTCTTAAACATGCCTTGAAGTGCTTCAGCGATTTTCTTATGAACATCATCCGTACTATAAGTTAAGGTGACCTGCGGAAGCTTAGAGTAGCCTTCTTCCTGCATTCCTTTCTTTAACAGCTCCTTTGCCTGCTTAGGATCTGTTTTGACCAGATCGCCATTTGTTTCACGGAAGTCTTTCCCGGAAGGATCTTTAAAGCCGTAAGAAACAAACCCATACGCTTCTTTTTCTTTTTTCTTGGTCACATAACTGACCATTTCCTTTTGATCTGCAGCCATGGCGAAAGCTTTGCGGATGTTTGCATTTTGAAACGGTTCTTTTGTAAGATTGAACCTGTAAAAATACTCACCTGCCTGGTCCTCGATGTGAAGCTTGGGATCTTTAAAGAGACTTTCGGCCAGATCTGAAGGAACATCTGACTTATCAAGATCGCCCTTTTTAAACATCTGATATTCGGTATTTGTGTCATCAACCATTGCCCAGTGCACTTTATCCAGCTTTACATTTTTGGCATCCCAGTATTTATCATTTTTCTTCATCGTCATTTCACTGTCATGTGTCCAGCCGGTTAGGTTAAAGGGGCCATTACCGACAAAGGACTTGGCTTCAGCAAACCATTTAGGATTTTCCTTAGCCACTTTTTCATCTACCGGGAAGAAGGCTGGATTAGCAATAACACTTAAAAAGTAGGCCTGGGCACTTGTCAGTGTTACTTCAAAGGTTTGGTCATCCTTTGCCGCAACCTTTACATCATCTGCAGAACCCTTGCCGGTATTATATGCCTCGGCTCCATCAATGAAATAACCAAGGAATGCAGCCGATGAGCCTGTCTTAGGATCCAGCAGGCGCTTCCATGCATAAACAAAGTCTCCCGCTTTCACTTTATCCCCATTTGACCATTTGGCATCAGGACGAAGATGAAAAGTATAGGTTTTTCCATCGTTAGAAATATCCCAGGATTTTGCCGCCGCAGGTGCCGGCTTATTATCTTTTCCTAAACGGGTCAGTCCTTCCATGAGGTTATTCAGAGCATTCCATGAAACAGCATCAAAGCCTATCGCCGGATCAAACGAAGTGGGTTCTGATCCATTATTCAGGTTCAGCACTTTTTCCCCGCCTTTTTTGCTCCCTCCATCCGCTTCTGAGCCTGCATCCTTTGTTGCAGTACATGCTCCAAGTGCTAATGTCAGAGTTGCAGCCATAAAAATCGTTCCCAGTTTCTTCATATTCTTCCCCCTTAATTTTTAGCTCTGATAATCTTGTCTGCAGATATCCGGTGCAAGTGCCAGTAAACAGCAATTGGCCAAATCAGCATAAAGTTTTAACAGAACAAATTTTTAGAGCTATACTTATATCCGCAAAGGCCAGGAGCCGTGCGGACAGTGATGCCGTCTATTCGTTAATCTTTATGGAGCGGCTGGCAGCATGTGTCGGGCACGCTCATCTTGCAGCCAGCAATCCACCTCATGATTCTGGGAAAGTGCTGTTTTCAGCGGATACACCCTGTCGCAAACCTCCATGGTGTATTCGCATCTTGCTGCAAAAGGGCACCCTTTTGGAGGCGAAAATAAATCTGGCGGAGACCCTGAAATAGGAAATAATTCGGCATCTTCTTTGTCCAGCCGCGGAACAGAACGCAAGAGGCCTCTTGTATATGGATGCTGCGGGTTGTAAAAAATATCACGCCTCGATCCTGTCTCCACTATTTTCCCGGCATACATGACCGCAATCCGGTCTGCTACCTGAGCCACCACGCCTAAATCATGTGTAATAAGAATAATGGAAACCCCGGTCTTTTTTTGTATATCCTTAAACAGCTCCAATATCTGAGCCTGTATGGTAACATCAAGAGCTGTGGTCGGCTCATCGGCAATCAGGATTTCAGGATTGCACACCAAGGCAATGGCAATCATGATCCTCTGCCTCATTCCCCCGCTAAATTGATGGGGATATTGCTTAAGCCGGGATTCCGGTCCAGGAATGCCCACAAGAGAAAGCATTTCAACCGCCTTTTCCCTTGCTTTTCCTCTGGATATATTTTCATGCTGTAAAATGCCTTCAATGATTTGTTCCCCGATTGTCAATGTAGGATTCAGTGCTGTCATGGGATCCTGAAAAATCATCGAAATATCTGCTCCCCTGACCTTCCGCATTTCTTTTTCCCTGGTTTTTGCCAAGTTCCTGCCGTTAAACAGGATTTCACCTCCCGTTATCCTGCCGGGGGGATTTGGAATCAATCCCATTATGCTCTGTGAAGTCACGCTTTTCCCGCAGCCCGATTCCCCGACAATGGCCAGCGTTTCTCCCCTGAACAAATCAAAGGTTACACCTCTTACTGCTTCGACTTGACCGCCGTATGTATCAAATTTCACCTCAAGATTTTTCACTTTTAATACTTTTTCCATCCTGCTCACCTCCTTAGCTTAGGGTCAAATGCATCCTGCAAGCCGTCTCCGAGTACATTAAAAGCGAACATTGTCGCTGATATAAAAAATGCCGGGAAGAAAAGAAGCCACCAATTCCCTGTTAATATTGCCGACAAAGCATCATTTGCCATCATGCCCCAGCTTGTGTTCGGAGGCTGTATGCCAAGGCCAAGAAAACTTAGAAAGGCCTCAGCAAAAATGGCGGACGGGATGGTCAGCGTCATTTGGACAATAATTGGCCCCATTGTGTTTGGAAGCAGGTTTTTCTTTATAATCCGGGATGTTTTCGTTCCAAACGTCTTTGAAGCCAGCACAAATTCATAGTTCTTGATTTGCAGGACCTGCCCGCGGACAATCCGGGCCATACCAATCCAGCCAGTAATCGAAAGTGCCGCAATGATGGTAAAAAGCCCAGGCCCAAGCACAACCATAACCAGTATGACAACAAGCAGATAAGGCAGTCCGTATAATACTTCAATGATTCTCATCATGAAATTGTCTGTTCTTCCGCCTTTATATCCTGAAAATCCGCCATATGCAACACCAATAATGAGATCTACAAGAGCAGCAGCAGCCCCCACGAACAATGATACCCTCGCACCGATCCATGTTCTGTTAAATACATCTCTGCCAAATGAATCTGTGCCAAACCAGTAATCACTGGACGGAGGCAGGTTTTGTTTTCTCAAATTTTCCGCATGGTGCGGAAGCAGCGGCCCAAAAATCGCCATAATTACAAGAAAAATCAGGAAAAGCAGGCCCCCGACAGCAAGTTTATTTTTTAAAAGCCTGCGAAATGAATCCTGCCAATATGAGAGACTTGGCCTGACCACTTTTTCCGCCTGATGCGCATCTTTACTTTTTGGCCGGAACCATTCATCAGGAATGTCCGGGGCTCTATGGGATTCATTCATTTTATGAAGTTCCATTTAATTGCCATCCTTTCTATGCAGCTTGATTCTGGGATCTAAAATGCCATATGCAATATCCACCAAAAACAGCATGACAATTAAAATGCAGCTGTAAAAGACCGTTGTACCCATGATGACGGGATAATCACGATTGCCGATGCTGTCGACAAAGTATTTCCCCATGCCAGGAATGGCAAAAATCTTTTCAATGACAAAGGTTCCTGTCAGGATGCTTGCCGCGAGAGTCCCAAGCACTGTAATTACTGGAAGCAAAGCATTGCGGAGCGCATGCTTAATGACAATTTTAAGAGGGGAAAGGCCCTTTGCCCTGGCAGTCCTGATATAATCCTGCGTTAAAACCTCCAGCATGCTCGTCCTTGTTAATCTTGCAATAATCGCCATTGGTGCAGTTGCAAGCGCAAGGATCGGCAAAACCATGTGCATGGGGCTTTGCCAGGTAGATACAGGGAAAATCGGCCAGGTTATTGCCAGCTGCTGAATCAATAGAGTCGCCAGCACGAAATTGGGAATGGAAATCCCAAACACGGCAATGGCCATGGCTGCATAATCGATTATCCCGTTATGGCGCAGTGCTGCAGCTATACCAAGTATCAATCCTGAAAAGACAGCCACAATAAGGGTCCACATGCCTAATTCAAAGGAAATGGGAAAGCCCCTCCCGAGCATATCGTTTACTGTCTGAGATGGTTTTTTTATGGATGGGCCGAAGTCTAAAACCGCAAGCGATTTTAAATAGGCACCATATTGTACATAAAGAGGGTCATCTAAATGATAAAAAGCTTTCAAGTTCTTTTGAACAGCTTCATTTGTAGCTCTTTCTTCATTAAAAGGCGACCCCGGGATAGAATGCATAAGAAAGAACGTCATGGTCACTATCAGCCAAAGAGTCACAATCATGGAAACAAGCCTTTTGATTATGTATGATTTCATCTAAAAGCTCCCCTTAACAAAATGTAGTTCTCATCGCTAATTCTGTCATGACAAGCATAGCCTGGTAAGCTTCAAGGATATCCTTTGACTGGAAACGCACCGTGCAAGTGCCCGGGACGATTTCCGTACCTGGCATCAGGTTCGCCCATTCGGCTTCTCCGTAATTAGAAAATTCAATTGCGAGCAGAGGGCGGTCCGGCGGGGTAAGCGGTTTCACCTTATTTTTATTTTTTATCGCATATGTCGTTTTTTCGCGGAGAAGTGCTGCCGCCTTCGCAGGGGTCAATGATTTTACCGCTGACCGGGAAATACTTTCTTTTACTGTAACGGTTGTGATATTTGGAATCAGCTGTTCAGCTTCTAAAGCCGCCCTGTCATCTCCAGCCGACATAATGACTGGTACATCGTAATATCCTGCGACATATGCGTTAAATCCCAATTCTCCAACAGGTGTATCATTAATAAAGAAATTCCTCACTCCAAAAATCATGCTATGGGACATAACCCCCTTCATGCCTGCCCGTGCATGATATCCCACAAACATGGCTCCCGTATATGTATCATCGAGTCCCTGAACCATGGAAAACGGCTTTACATCTCCTGTAATCAGCTGTGTTTCAGGATGGAGCCTTTCGATAAGCAAATTGTTCATCTTAGAGTGGCTGTCATTGACGATTACCTCGCTTGCGCCTTCTTCAAAAGCAGCCGAAACTACACTATTTGCTTCATCCGTCATAATGATCCGGCTTCGTTCATAATTGTGCTGAGAAGAGTCAACATGAGTATGGTCGGCTAAACCAGTGATTCCCTCCATATCAACAGACACATATAACTTCATCCCCAAATTCACTCCCTTTTTAAAAAGTTATAATTTTCTTAAAATTATAAATTATAATACTATTTCTTGCAATCTGAATCTGGCTTAATAAATAGCATTAGCCTGCAGTAAAAGCCGCTAGCATGGGGTTTTTTCTTTCAGATAAAAAATTTTCAATTCCTGTCTTCATTACTTTATTATCTCGAAATAAAAAATTAGTATCGTTTACAAACCGTTTCGAACCAACAAAACCTATAAGATATACTGGATTGATCTCTCTTCTGCATGAATCAAAAGGCTGTTTTTCGCAAACATTGCTGCTATGACACATGGTGGTTGATTTCTGCTCCAGGATGCTCGCTTTCCGCGTGAGCCTCCATGGCTGCGCCTGCTTAGGCCTCACCTGTTCTGCTTATCCCGCAGGAGTCCCGCACCTTACGCTCCAATCAACCTGACTTGTCAAGGGAACGTCTCACATAACAAATTAAAAAAACAACAATCTTTAAGAAAAGAGCAATTAGAAAAGAGCCAAGAAAAAAAGGAGCTGCCTTCCGAAGAAGGTGCTCCTTGTTTCAATTCTTTCTTTCATTTTGTTTTTTGATAATAGAAAAACGCTTTTTCTCCGTGGTATCAATCTGTGTAATTTCTCCATCATGGACCGTAATCAAGATGGAACCGAATTCTAGTTCTTTAAGACTTGAAAGAATATATTTTATTTTTGACTCATCCATTTTCGCGGCTCCCCCTTATGTATCCACACTTTTCACTCATTCGCCCATCATCCGCAGGTCCCGCGGGTAGGCATAAATCAGTTTTGCTCCAGTTACTCTTAACCTGCTTTTTCGTCAGAATTCCTTCACCATTTTGCATTTGCAAAAGCCAAGACTGTGCTTTACAGAGAAAAAAATAAACCCCTTCATATTTAAAGAAGAGGTTAATGCCTTAATAAGGTCTCTTCTTATCTCCCAGACTCACGCCTGCTGGAGTTGGCACAGTATTCCCCATGAATCTGCTGCCGAGGCTTCAAAGGGCCAGTCCCTCCACCTCTCTAGATAAGCTTTCAATGCAATATATTCAATTATCATCTTAATATTTACAATACTTATCAAAAAACTTGGTTTTTTTAGATATTTACAGAATAAATCCGCGGCTGATTTTTGTCAATTTAAATTCACGGAAAAATCAAGTTTTTTAAGCGTTATTAATATTTTACAATCATGATAGTAAAATTCATATTACACATTTATTCCCGTCTTCCTAAGATATAAAGAAAATTCCCTTTAATTACCCATCGATTCTTTAGTGATTTATCTGTTTATCACTTTACCAAACTAAAATATTATTATATACTACTAAAGTAATAAAACATGCACTTATCTTTTTCCTTATTAACATATAAATGAACTCAGCAGAAAGGTCGATTATTATGCAAAATAAAAAATGGGGAATGTGGGTCTTGGCTACATTCGTTATTGGAAATATGGTTGGCGGCGGGGTTTTTATGCTGCCCTCGAATCTGGCACAGCAATCAAGTTCCATGGGATCTTCAATAGCCTGGGGCATTACAGGAATTGGCGTATTTTTAATTGCGTTAGTTTTTGGGAATCTGGCAATCAGAAAACCTGAACTAAAAGCAGGGCCCCAAAGCTATGCACAAGCTATGTTTTCATCTTCCCCCAGAGCCGGAAGGGCAGCGGGGTACAGCATGGCATGGGGATATTGGGCGGCAAACTGGGCGGCCACTGCTTCTGTCATTATATCCTTCGCAGGTTATCTATCTGCATTCTTTCCAATTATGCAAAGCACTAAGCCGCTCTTTTACCTGGGATCATCTACTATAGAACTGGGTAAGTTTATCACCTTTATGGTTTGCACCGTCATGTTATGGGGCATTCAAGCCATTTTAGCAAAAAACTTTAACAGTGCCGGCACAATGAATCTTACTACAACCATTGCCAAGGTACTCGGCTTTGCGCTTTTCATTATCGTGACAGTTTTCATTTTTGATGCAGCCAACCTTGGAAACGGCAAGGCATTCATTGATGCAAAAGGCAATGTTCTCTCTCTGGGAAGTCAAGTAAATCATGCAGCCATCTCAACGCTCTGGGCGTTCATCGGCATAGAATCAGCCGTTATGCTGTCAAACAGGGCCAAATCACAGCATGATGTCAAAAAAGCAACCATTATTGGCCTTATCGTCTCTTTAGTTATTTATGTAGGCATTACACTTCTTACGATGGGAGCATTGCCGCATGACCAATTAAGCCACTCAGAAAAGCCGTTAGTTGATGCTCTAGAGGCAGCAATGGGACATCAGGGCGCTACCGTAATGGCAATCCTTGCACTTATTTCCCTTCTAGGTTCAACGATTGGCTGGATCGTTGTCAGCTCAGAGGTTCCCTATCAGGCTGCCAAGGATCAATTATTTCCTGCTTTTTTTGCCAAAACAAATAAAAACGGAAGTCCAATCCGTTCCTTGACCTTAACCAATATCATGACACAGGTTTTCTTGTTCACTACCATTTCCGGCACAATAGGAAAAGCCTATAATTTTGTCATAGTCGTAGCTACACTAGCCTATCTGATTCCATATCTGGTTTCTGCCATTTACCAGCTAAAACTTGTTATTACTGGCGAAACATATGAAACCATAAAAGGTTCACGCAAGCTGGACGGATTGATTACGATCCTTGCCCTTATTTATTCTCTATGGGTAATCAAATCAGGCACTGCAGACTTAAGAACATTTTGTTTAGGAATCGGGCTGTTTGTTTTCGGACTTATTCTCTATCCGGTCTTAATGAGAAAGCCTAAAACCAAATCGAATTAGCACTGTCATCCATTATAAAAAATGCTCTGGTCTTTCATGCCAGAGCATTTTTTATGACATAAATTTACACTGCCTCATGTTGCACCGTTTTGTTTATCGTTTTCTTGCGAACCTTCTTTTATCCACGTTATTTTATAAAACGTATCTTGCCTGTTTTTCAGCAAAAAAAATGAATCTCCTCTTCATGAGGAGATTCATTTTCTAAATAATCATTCGGTAATGTAGGCAATTATGCCTTCATCATCATCGAGGACCAGTTCAATACCGGCATACGGGTTTCGATGCAGCTCCTGATCAAGCCATAAACGAAGGGCTTCGATTAAGTTTACAGTAATGAGTACCTGCTTTCTTCCGCCTGTATAAACTTCAGCAGAAAAGCCATAATCATCGTCAAACATAAGCTCTACTTCCACTTCTTCAGGTGCAATCCCCTTCTTATCTGCAATATAAAGACAGACTGCATTAATGATATCCTGTTCTTCAGCTTTTATCTTCTCCATGAATCTCTGTCCTCTGGACGGCGATTTCTTCTGAAAAGGCTAAAGATTTTGCTGATGATCATAATAATGATCAATATGGCTATTACATTGACTAGCAGTCCGAAAATGGCTCCAAAGCCACCCAAATGCCCAAGCAAGCCTCCAAACAGCATGCCTGCCAGACCGCCAAACAGCATGCCTCTCACAAAGCCGCCTTTACGGAACGAATTGCTTTTGCTTGGTGAATTGTACGATCTATTATTTCTCTGATAGTTTGAACGGTTATTATTCTGGAAATTTGAGCGATTGCTGTTAAAGGATCTCTTGCCGGATTTATACGATTTGGCACTCGCCGTATTAGTATGATTATGGTCGACAAATACAGAAGCACCTGCCGGGCTGAACACCAGGGTAAGGGTGAGCATCGCAGCCAGTATTTTTTTTATCATTTTATTCCTCCATGAATGTTTTTTGACTTAGCTTGAGATGAAGAAGAATGTTTGTACAATATAATATTATCGCATCACCTTTCCTCTATCTTATATACGGATAAAAAGATATAAAGTTTCATTCCATTATCAAATATTATTTTGAATAATATTCCCCAATCAACATTATCCAAAACACATATCATCTAAAAATAGGCATCGTATTTTCATTTTGCTGTTTTCGTAAGCTTTGCTGCTATGTAACATGGGGGTTGATTTCCGCACCAGGATGCTCGCTTTCCTCGGGGCGGGCGGTGAGCATCCTCGGCAAATGCCTGCGGGGTCTCACCTTCCATCATTAAGGATTCTTCGATGTTCTATTACCACAGGAACAGCAAAAAAGCACGGGCTCCCCAGGAAGGAAGCTCGTGCTTTTTTTTGTAATTATCTGATTCGGACTACACGTCCGTTAAACTTCTGTTTCCAGTAACCGCTTGTCATATCAGCAACTGCTACACCTGTAGAGCTTTGTGCTCCGATAAATTTCCCATTACCCACGTAAATGCCAACATGTCCATCAGTTTTGTACGTATTGAAGAATACTAGATCTCCTGGCTGCATGTCAGAAGATGAAACCTGGCTGCCCATGTTTTTCAGGGTATCTGTGCTAACAGAGCCCCTTGCTCCAAGCGAGATTCCTGCCTGCTCATATGCCCAGTGAACAAAGCTTGAACAATCGAATCTGCCGTTAGCAATATCGCTGTCGCTTCTTCCGCCGCCAAAAACATAAACGGAATTTCCGATATACCGGTAGCCGGCAGTCACAGGATTGCCGCCTCCGCTTATGACGTGCACAGAATCAGCAGAGCTGCGTGCCGGGCTGTCGTCTGATGCAGGGACAGATTGAGATTGTGATTGAGATGGAGATGGTGTTGGTGATGACTGTGCTTGCGAGCGGTTTTGCTCACTCATTCTTTTTTCCATCTCTTTTTTGCGGGCCTGTGCTTCAGCTGCCGCACGGAGTCTTGCAGCCTCCAATTCTGCTTGGCGCTTACGTTCCTGCTCCATTTGCTTTTGAATAGAAAATTCCTGTGCAGCAAGCTTGCTGTCTGTTTTTTCAAGGCCTTTTTTCAGTGCTTGTGTTTCTGCTTCTTTCTTTTTAAGATCTGCTTTAAGAATCAGGCTTTCCTTTTTCTGATCCTGGATTTGAGCGATCATTCCTTCAAATTCAACTTTTGTGCTGGTTAATTCAGCCAGCTTCTTTTCAACCGCTGCTTCTTTTTCCTTCAGTTCTTTTTTATCGGCCTCATGCTGCTTAAGGATATCCTGGTCAGCTTCAACGATAGTAGCAACTGCACCTACACGGTCAACGAAATCCCTAAAGCTTGAGGAACCCAGAATAACACTCAGGTAATCCACATCTCCGCCGCTTTCCTGGAAAGAAAGTGCACGCTGTTTTAACACATCATTCCGCTTTGCAATTCTTTCATTCAGCTTTGTTATATCAGATCTTAAGCCATCTACTTCAATCTGTGTTTGGGCAATTTTCTCTTTTGTTTCTTCAATTTTTGTATTGTTATCCGCGATAGCCTGATCAATCCGCTTAATCTGCGCATTTAGTTTTGTCTGGCTTTCTTGAAGGCTAGTAATCTTTTTAACTGCAGCAGAAATATTAGTCTGCACTTGAGAACGTTTTCCGCTGATTTGGGCTTTTTGGCCCTGAAGCTCATGAATAGATGAAGCATGTACAGCAGGAATGGAAAAGACGCTTCCCAAACCAAGTACTATTGTCGTATTAATCGCAATTAATCTTTTCTTCAACACGTTATTCCCCCTGAGTTTCTATAGGCCTAAATGCAAATTTTCTCTCTTACTAACGCCGGCGGACCGCACATCCAACTGTGAAACCAAGAGATTTTTCCAGCCATTTTTTTAGTTTATTAGATAAGCTGTCTTTCTTAAATGAAGGCTCTATTAATCTTGCATTTGATTCTTCTTCAGAGACTCACTTTCCCTGCAGTCGAGCATGCTCATTACTTTAAAAGAGACTTTATGAAAGAAACAGCTTTAGACAGTACTTCTTCATGAATTTATAATTAAGGATTCAGGTGAAAGCTTTCCTATGTATGTTCTAAGGCGAAAGTTAAACAAAAAAGCCAAATTCATCCTTTTTTCGACCCAAAAGTAGTATACCATCAAATTTTGTCAATTAAGTAATAAAACTATTACATTTATATTACAAACATTACATTAAACTACATTCTTCAAAAAAAACAAAAAACTCCAAGGCCAGCTCTTCCTCAAGCTTACCTTGGAGTTTCGGTTTATTGTGCTTTAACATAGCCCACTTTTTCAACGAGCTCTTGACCTTGCTTGCCTTTCATCCATTTTAGAAATGGATGGATTTCCGGATTAGGATTATCGCGCAATGTAATGGCATAAAGATTGGCGGTAAATGGGTATGTTTCATTTGAAATGTTTGCTGTATTGGGATCGACTCCATTTATGGAAAGAAATTTAATATTTTTGCTGCTGTTCATTTTAGAAGCGAAATAACGGAAAGAAAAACCAATACTATTGTCATAGTCTCTATAATCGGCAACCTGTTCAATAATGCCTCCCATGCCTTCCGGGACTTCTTCTTTAAGCGGTTCCTTTAAATGTTCCTTGCCGACTAATTTTTCCAGTATTGTCTGGCTTCCTGAATTTCCAGGCCTCTGAAAAGCGAGTATTTTTTTATCCTTGCCTCCAAGGCTTTTCCAATTTGTAATATTGCCGGTATATATATCTTTAATTTCTGCGGAGGTCAAGCCTTTTACCGGATTTTCTTTGTTAACAAAAAAAACGAATGCCTCTTTGCCGATAGGTGTCATAACTATTTCTTTATGTTTCTTTTTAGCAAGCTTAATTTGATCGATGGATGGCTCTGCTCCAAAATAAATGTCAGCTTCTCCATCCACAAGCCGCTCAAACGCGTAAATGGTATTATTAAAACTCACTATTTCTCTTTCTTGATCAATACTGCCAATATTCCTGTATGCAGCCTGGGCAAATGCAGAGTATACAGGAAAAGCGGCCTCTGCCCCGTCGAGTACAGGCATATCTTTTTTGTCTTTGATATTATACAAACTTTCCCCTTCCAGCTTCGGCAAGATATTAGATCCATTCGTCACTTCATATGGAGTCAAATCTGTACTCGAATATCCGTTTCCATACTCCATTCCATAAGACGGAAGCACATTAAGGCTTCTATGCCACAATACAGCACTCCCTGCAGCAAATATCAGAGTAATTGCTGCAGACCAAGGCAGTATTTTCTTCAGCTCAGCAGGGGAAGCGTCTTTTCTTCGCCTTTCACTGAAAAAGAATCCGGCAGTAAAGGCAAGTTCATAGGAAAGCGGCCCATACAAGAAAAGCGGTCCATCTCCAATAAAAGCCGCAATGAAATTTACCAGGATGAACGGAAGCTGTATAAATCCATAAATATCCCAAACTCTATGCCCATAGAAGCCGCCGCTGATAAAAATGCACAAACTCCAGCATGCAGCTGTAAACAAGATGCTCACGATGCATGGCAGGTACCTTCTTTTGAAACCAGGATGCATTTGCTTCTCTTTTCCGGTCAAAATGCCTGCTGCTGCACCGCCCGCTATCAAAGTACCCAGAATGACGACTGCTTCATTTTGGATGATTCCTGTCATCAAAATCACCAGTGCAGCCAGTGATACAAAGAAAGGAACAAATCCTAAATAAATCACAAAAAACTTTATGGAATCTTTCAAAACCATCATCCTTTGCATACTTTTTATATTTTTAGTGTAATTTTACACTTAAATTATAAAATTTTCAATCTTTTCCATAAATTAATGATATGTTCATGACACCCGGTTTAACAACGGGATCGCTTCACAGAAAATAGTAAAAACCACATTCTTGAAGAAAAGGGTCAAATAAAAAAACACACTGCCTCTGCTTTAGGACAATGTGTTCGTGGAACTTCTCTGCAGTTTTCATGGTAAAAATATCAGCTGATATTAATGGTTTTGGAGCTCCTTCACTAATGCTGCTGCCTTTTCTTTGAACATCTGTGACAAATATTCCGCTGCAGTAAGGTACAAAAGACCATTGCCCTCTACTTTAGGTGAATTTCCGAGAGGAACCGTTCTTTTGATTAATTGTGCATATAGTTCAGGTACCGTCAGTTTTCTTTCAAAGCTTTTATTAGCAAAATCCTTAATGAGTGCCATTGCACCTGATACATGCGGTGTTGCCATAGAGGTTCCGCTGAGTGTGGCATACTTCCCGTCTTTATAGGTGGATAGTATTTCCTCTCCTGGAGCCACTAGGTCAATTTCATTGTTGGAGTTTGAAAAATCTGAAGAGCGCCGTTCAAGGTTTACTGCTCCGACACTGATTACTTCGTTGTAGCACCCGGGATAATCCAGCTCGTCTGTTACATCTTTTCCGTCTCCATCATTGCCCGCTGCACACACAACCAGGATATTATTATCCACAGCCTTTTTAATGGCATCATGCAATTCAGGAAGATCAACTGGACCGCCAAGGCTCATGGAAATGATGTCTGCTTTTTGTTCAATTGCATAGTGAATGCCATTTATGATCCATTCGTATTGACCGGATCCATTTTTATCCAGCACTTTAACAATCAGCAATTTTGCACCTGGAGCTACTCCGACTACCCCTGCATTATTTTCAGATGCAGCCATTGTGCCTGCCACATGTGTTCCATGGCCATTATAATCTCTGTAAATATCAGGATTGCTTTGATCATCCCCGGTAAAATTCTTTCCGCCAATAATCTGCTCTTTTAAATCAGGATGGGTGATGTCGCATCCAGTATCTAAAATGGCAATCGTTATTCCGCCGCCCTTTGTCTTATCCCATACTTTAGGGGCCTGGATAAGCTCCACACCTTTTGGAATCTCAGAAGCTGTTTCGGTCTCTGCAATCACCTGATACGGATATAAATGCATTTTTCTCTCCATCTTCATTCCCTCCCGGATAAAGTAAGTTTGAAGGCAATCCCTGATGTAAGACTATTTTAACAATTCTGTAAATAATAAAACAGCTACCTTTGGAGGATTTTTCAAAGAAAGGTATATGAGTTGAATAGCTAATGGCCTATGAAGGTGATGGATTGTTTCTGATAACCTGTTTTTAATCCGCTATTAGCAGCATATTTGCTTCCCTTCCCCGGGCTGCTTTAGATCTGAATAGAGACCATTAATATACTGGTTTTATTGCTTGTCAACTTTAGGTCAAGGGTAAATAGATTGCCTGAAGAAAAGTACTTGCTTTAAGCGTCATAATAAAGGAGCAGATTCCATGGAATCTGCTCCTTTATTGTTTGATATTTATTCTGTAGCACGGATGCAGTTATTTTTGAGTGACTTTACGTAAAACAAACTAAACACAAAGCTGAGCACACCCGCTGCGGTTAAAATCATTCCTAATATCTCCATATGGCCCGCCGTTATTTCTTTTCCAAACACAAGACCGAGCACAACGGAAGAGAATATGGATCCTAAATATCTGCAGGTCTGAAAAAGCCCTGAAGCCGTTCCAACAAGCTCCCGTGGACTTGACTCAAGCATCGCTGCCTGAAGGGCAACATTTCCAAGTCCATAACTGATTCCCAGCAGGGACAAAATTAGGCCCATAATTATTACGGGGACATGTATAAAGAAAATACTCATAATAACAGCTCCAAGCACCATTAAAACAGCACCTGTTACAATAGGCTGCTTAGCGCCTGACTTGTCGGCCCATTTTCCTGTAATTGGAGAGATAAAAATGCTGACTCCTGCCATGAAAAGCATAAGAAGCCCGCTTTTTTGCACACTGAAATGCATTTCATCCTGAAAATAGCTTGGCAGGCCAAAGAATAGGCAATAGTTAAAAACATTCAACAAAATATACTGCAAATACACCCATGAAAGATCAGGATGTGATTTAAAGATCCTTATATTAATAAAAGGATCTTTTACCCTTAACTCTCTCCAGACAAATAACAAAATAAACGCGATGCCTGCAGCTCCTGATCCGTAATGAACCGAGGTGCCAAGCGACAGCAGAAACCATAATAAACATATAAGCCCTGCTGAAAACAGGAGAATCCCCCAGACATCTAAAAGATGAAGAATTTCTTTAAAAGAAGTTCGTTCTTTTTTGGAATCATCAGGAAACAGTTTCCATCCCAGTACAAAGCTAATGATGATAAATGGAAAATTGACTAAAAAGATGGCTGGCCATCCTCCCCATACAATCAGAAATCCGCCCGCAGTCGGCCCAATGGCTGTCATAGCAGAAGCAAAAATTGACAATACCGCTAATGCTGAAGCCTGCCGTTCCTGAATGTTGTTTCTCAAAAGCGCCATGCCAGAAGGATAAATCGCACTGCTTCCAACCGATTGAAAAAGCCTCAATAATAACAAAACCATAAAGGTTGGAGCAAATGGGGCGCCAATAGCCGAAACAGCTACCAATAGCAGCCCGAATAAGAAAATTTTCTTTCTGCCGGCCAAATCTCCCAGTTTGCCTGTTATGGGCTGTGCAACGGCACTTGCCAGATAGAAGGAAGATATCAGCCAGGATACTGTACTGAAAGTGAGATGGAAATCCTTTTGTATACTATGAAGAGCTAATGAAATCATCGATGAATTCAGCGGATTAAGCATGGTGCCTGTTGCCACTGCTGTAAGAAACAGAAAGCGGCCATTTTTGCCGCCGCGCATCATTTCACCTGTGACAGAAATTCTTCAGTTGATCGAAGCTGGCCGATCCGCGGGAAAATATACTTCAGTGTTGCTTCGTGTTCTTCCTTTGTGAAGGTAGTCATAGCATCTGTTATGAAGATTTGATTATAGCCATGCTGGAATGCTTCCCTTGCAGTGCTTTCCACTCCAATATTTGTGGCAATGCCGCAGAGAACAATCGTATCGATTCCTCTTCTTCTAAGCTGGATATCCAAATCAGTTCCGAAAAATGCACCCCATTGGCGTTTGGTTATAATATGATCATTTGGCCCAACCTCCATGGATGGGTTAAACTCCGCCCAATCAGCAGCCCGTTCCATACCTTCTGAAGCAGCCTGGTCTGTTTTTGGAACCAGAGCGTCCTTTCCATCAAGAAAATCCACCCTCACAAAGCTGATAAAACCTTGATTTTCCCTAAATTTATCGATTAATTTTTTTGATTGTACAACCACTTCACTTCCGCCCGGAAATCCTGTAATTCCTTTTTGCAGGTCGATAATAACTAGTGCTGTCTTTTTAAAGTCTAACTGTAATGATTGCATTGTGTTACCTCCAGATGTTATTAATTTTGTTCGAGCTTTTTCCTGTCTGCAATTTTTCTGTTTAATCGTGTCAGCAGCTCAGCAAAAATGTCTTTTTCTTGAGAAGTCCATTCAAATAGTATCTCCTGGTAAGCCTCTTTACGGTCATGCTTCGCAGCAAGAAGTGCATCTTTTCCGCTTTCTGTAATGGATAATGTACAGATCCTTGCATCTTTTTCGTCTTTTCCTCTTATTACAAATCCCTTATTTTCAAGTGGCGCAACCTGTCTGCTGACTGTTGAAATGTCCAGCTGCAGCAGGAGTGAAAGAGCACGAAACGATGCAGGCCCATTCTGCATAAGTCCGTCGAGCAAGATGTATCCCGAACGGTCCAGGCTGTCTTTCTTCCCATCTAACGTACGCTTAAAGTCTGCCCTGCGAAGAAGCATGGCAATTTCATGCTCAATAACCTCCAAGGACTCTTTCCCGGTATTGATTCGCTTGTTTCCACTCATCTGTTATCTCCTTATCTGGAGTTTTTCATACGATTGTATTATACAACCACTTGTTTGTATGATACAACTATTTATTCACCGGTGATTACAGAGGCTACTTTTTGATTGGCTCTGTTAAAGAATACTGTCGATGCTATATGTAAAATCAAGACCTTAGCTTTAATAAGGTCCTGTTTTTTTATTCTTATAAAAGTTATGCAAGATTTAACAACGGTTTTAGGGAATGATAAACTTCACCAATTATACCTTTTAATTGATGAACTCCTAAATCTGTATTTGTCGTTATGATTAAGCCATTTCCTAAATGAGGATAAGCTACCAGCATACATTGAAAGCCTAATCCCCAACCAAGTGATGAAATTTCAATTTCTTTTTCTGAACCGTCCAAAAACACCCCAAGTCCAGTCCAGCTTTTACAACCTTGTGAGTTTATCATTTCTTTTACTTTATTTGCAGAAATCCCAATCTTACTTTTATTATTGAGTGCATCCATTAATTCAAGAATTAATTGAGATAAGTCTGAAGTAGTTGTCCATAGTCCGGAAGCTGCGGGATAAGGATATATTGGATATTTTCCATCTACTGATTTACCTTCTTTGTTATGACCAGATGAAAAATCCCTATCTATCTCTTCAGAAATATTTTGTAAAAATGTGCTATTTGTCATTTTTAATGGAAGAAATATTAGTTCCTTTACGACTTTTTCAAAAGGTTTCCCAGTCACATCCTCTATTAGTTGTTGTATAATACAAAATCCTGCGTCTGAATATTGAAAGTCGCTCTCTGGTTCATAGTTAACTTCAATAGGTGCTTTACAATATGGTGTAGTTCCCTCGAATATCTCTGGCAGTGAAGGGATACCTATATTGGGGTTTAATTCCATAAAACTATCTTCAGGGTCTATAATTCCAGATTGATGGCTCAGCAAGTTTCGTAATGTTATAACTTTTTTATCGGTCAAATTATTATTTGGAATTTTCCACGATTTTAATCTTTTGTTAACATCCTCATCTAAATCGAGAATACCTTGTTCTGTTAACTTCAAAACAGTTATTGCTGTTAAAAACTTACTGATTGAGCAAGCATTAAAAATAGAATTATTGTCTACTTTTTTGTTGGTTCCTACTTCTAACAAACCGTAATTTTCAATTCGACTAATTTGACCACTATTGATTAAAGAAACACTTACACCAATAACATTATGATGCTTCATACAATCATTAATATTAATATGTGATTGAAACATAACAACCCTCCCACTTTTTGATAACATCAATACTATAACTTAAATGTCATTGTTCTTAATCTTTCATAAGTATCACTGGAAGATAATATGCAACTATCAATAAGTATTTTGCTTACCGTTGTATTATCATTACGGAATCTGATTACATCCAGGAATTGAAACCAACTCAAATAATAGTCGAGGTATATAGTTGCAACGCCATTAAACCTGTCCATCCATCCTTTTAGACGGCTATGATAGTTATTGACATTTTGAACCCTTGGACATATGGAACTAGGAGAAAATTAAATCAAGGAGCCATTAGAGGCTCCTTGATTCTTAATGACGTTTTATTCTAATGAACTGCCAACATTATAACAAGTCCCCCGTTAACCCTTCTGGTAAAGACCATTTTCCATAATATATTGATAGCATGCTTCAGGCATGAGATATCGGGGTTCCCCTCCCATAGAAAATTCATCACGGATATATGAGGAGGAAATCTCCATGGATAACCCCTTATCAATTAAATGAAAGGTACTGCCATTATCGTAATTTCTCAGTAGCGGACTTTTTGAAATGACTTTGAGCATGTCGATGCCGTCCCTGGCCATAACAATAAACTTATGGTTGGCAATCAGTTCTTCTCTATGCTTCCAGCGTTTATAAACAGGAACCTCCTGATCATCGATATCCTGTAATAAGTCTGCGCCCATGATGAAGAAAACGTCATCCTCCGGGTAATGCTTCTTAAAATATTCCATCGTATAAAAGGTATATTGTTTCCCTGTTCCTGCATGTTCATTAATTTCATAATCGCTCGCTTCAAATATCGGGTTATCTTTAATCCCCAGCTGCAGCATATTCCATCTGTGTTCATTGCCCGTTTTCATCTCTTTATCAGCTCTCCGGCTCGTGCATGGCAGAAAAATCACTTTATCCAGCTTCGCACGGTGAGCAATGGTTGATGCCGTCCACAGATGAACATTTGTTATTGGATCAAAGGATGACCCGTAAATGCCGATTTTTGCCATCATGCCGCTCCTCCCTAAACAGATCTCGTAACTTTATCTGGACCGATTTATTTTCTCTTCTATTTTTTGCTTTACTTCTTCGATATTTTTCATCTTGTTCTCCCAGCACTTCAGGCTCAAATCTACCGGATATTTCTCCGGGTGCAGGGCACGCTTGTATTCTTCCCATAACAGCCCGAGATTTTCTTCCAGCGACTTTTGAATATCAGCCAATTGGGGCTCCTCGTATACCAACTCACCATCTGCAAAAATGGGATGATGAAGCTCAATGGCGTCAAAATTTGTAACAAACTTGCTTATATAGGTATGGACCGGATCAAACATCTTCAGTCTTTCTTCTTCTGAAGGATTTTCATCTTCCATGGCTATATAATCACCTTCTGATTTTCCGCTGCTTTTATTTACTATCCGGTACACTTTTTTAAGGCCAGGGGTGGATACCTTTTCCGGATTCCCTGATATTTTTATCGTATCAAGCATTTCACCGTTTTCAGCTTCAATGGATACAAGCTTATACACAGCTCCCAATGCGGCCTGATCATATGCGGTGATCAGTTTTGTACCGATTCCCCAGATATCGATTGCTGCTCCCTGGGCTTTTAAGTTGATGATCGTATATTCATCCAGATCATTCGATGCAATAATTTTTGTATTTTTAAATCCTGCTTCATCAAGCATTCTTCGGGCTTCTTTTGATAAATAAGCCAAATCACCGCTATCAAGCCTGATGCCAATAAAATTGATTTTATCTCCGAGCTCTTTTGCAACAGCAATCGCAGCTGGGACGCCGGATCTTAAGGTGTCATATGTATCCACAAGGAACACACAATCTTTGTGCCGTTCTGCATATTTACGGAAAGCTGTATATTCATCACGATATGCCTGCACCAACGCGTGGGCATGCGTACCTGAAACAGGTATGCCGAACAATTTCCCTGCCCTTACATTGCTTGTGGAAGAAAAGCCCCCAATAAAGGCAGCCCTTGTACCCCAAATCGCCGCATCCATCTCCTGCGCCCGCCTGGTGCCAAATTCCATCGCTGTCTGATCTCCAACCACCTGCTTAATTCTTGAAGCTTTTGTGGCAATCAATGTCTGGTAATTTATTATATTGAGCAATGCCGTTTCGATAAGCTGGGCTTGTGCGAGCGGAGCCTCCACCCTCATCAGCGGCACATTGCCAAATACAACTTCGCCTTCGCGCATCGACTTGACAGATCCCGTGAACGTCAGATTCTTCAAATAGGAAAGAAAATCCTCTTTATATCCCAAGTCCTGCAAATACCGGATGTCACTGTCACTGAACCTGAAATTCTTTAAATAGCTTATTGCCTTTTCAAGACCCGCAAAAACGGCATAGCCGTTGCCAAAGGGAAGTTTCCGGAAAAACAGTTCAAAAACCGCTTTTTTATCGTGTATACCGTCATTCCAGTAGGTTTCAGCCATATTGATTTGATATAAATCAGTGTGCAACGCCAAACTATCATCACTGTACAATTTGTTCATAGCAGTCCCTCCGGATTACATAATTTTTGCGCCAAGTGAATGTTCGAAATGGCTCAGTGCCCATTCATGGCCCTCTTGGTTAAAGCTCGCCACAGCTTCTTTATGGATGATAATAGTATAACCACGATTGTATGCATCTATCGCTGTATGAAGGACACAGATATCCGTACAGACTCCAATTAAATGAAGCTCAGTAATTCCCCGTGCCCTAAGCCTTAAGTCAAGGTCTGTTCCCGCAAAAGCCGAATACCTGGTTTTATCCATATAATAAAGGTTTTCATCATCCTTGTTCCTTTTATACAGTTCATGTAAACTTCCATACAGCTCCCTGCCCTTCGTCCCTTCCAGATTATGAGGCGGGAATAATCTTGTTTCCGGATGGAGTACATCATTTTCCTTATGAAGATCAATAGCTAAAACCACAAAATCTTTATTGGCCAGGAATTCTTCTGTCAGCGCAACAACTTTCTGTTCAATCTCCTCAGCAGGTTCCCCGGCAGGAAGCGCTCCATTAACAAAGTCAATTGTATAATCAATATTTATCAATGCTCTTTTTGCCATCGATTTACCTCCTCTTTACCGAACTTATTTGTAAATGCTTTTTACTGGCTCATAATCATTAAAGCGGTAAAGCTTCGTTTTATATTTTGAATTTCTTTGAGTGGTTTTGCTGCTTCCATCAGGGTTCAATACATTTTCTATAAAAGGAAGCTTTGGAGCCTTTCTCCAGAAAAACGGCTCCGATTTAACCACTTCATCGAGGATATCCTCTGCGGTACATAAAAGAACACTGCGCAATTCTGATAAAGTAAATTCTTCCTGCAAAAACCTGCCTGCCAAAGTGGTCTGCACCATATCCAGCTTGATGCGGCTTAGGGCATCCTCAATAACCTGTTTGTGATCAAAGGCTAATGGCAGATGTAAAGCTTCTTCCACATCAAACAAATTGACCTCAGCCGCATCATCTCCTGCTTTTCGATTGCTGAGGAGATGCTCAGGCAGTGCTGCATAATGGGCATTTGTTATCATCCAGCCTCTGGGATCGCGCCCTTCCTTGTCATAAACCGCATAATGTTTTAAATGAAGATGCAAAACACCGGTTTCCTCAGCAAGCTCCCTTGCAGCTGCTTCCAATGCTGTTTCATCAGGGTTCACAAAACCTCCTGGCAGCGCCCATTTCCCGCCTTCAATATTAGGTTTTCCCTCATTATTTGTAAGGGCCCTTTTAATGAGCATAATTTTAAGTCTGCGACCATACTCAGCATGTTCATCACTTGCAATAGTAAATATGGCGATGTCGCTTGTATAGCCATCTGGTGTGCGGTATTTTTTCACATCATATTCCTTTAAGGCATCAGCATGGTGAATATATTCTTTATCCATTTATTACGGCATCTCCAAACATCCAGGATTAATGATTAACTAATTGTTAATCGTATTATATGACATACTGGAAAAATCAGCAACCCCTAAATTGAATTATTCTGATTTTTCATTTGATTTTCCTGCTCTACATTCAGCATAGTGCAAAAATCAATAATGGACTTTAAAAGCCCGAATAAAACAAAGCGGCTATAACCCTTTATTAAAGAGTTATAGCAATTTTTACCGGGTTCTAAATCCTGCCAGGCAAATCTCATTCATTCTTCTTGTTATGTGCTTTTTGAGTCTTTATTCCCGTTAAATATGTTTGTATGATTACATCAAGCGTTGTATTGATTTTAAGCGGCAGACCGAATCCTCCCAGTTGTTCAAGTGATGCAAAACCATGAAGAATACTCCGCAGTCCCCTTACCATATGCAGTGCCTTGTCTTCATCCAATTCCAGGTAGGCCATTTTTTTAAGAATAAGGTCAACCAGACTGCTGCCCGCTTTTTGATATTCAAGATCGTTTACATCCGGAGCCTGAAGTGTAGATTGATATAAGCCAGGTTTTTGCCTGGCAAAATTTACGTAAGCCCTCGCGATGCTAGCGACGGACTCATCACCTCTTTTTCCTTTTGCAGCCTCCGAGACATCTGCATAAAGGTGGCGGAGAGCGTGAATAGCCATTTTATTCTGCAGGCTTTTTAAGCTTGCGATATGGTTATATAGCGAAGGTGTCTTTACCCCAAGCTTTCTTGCCAGTGTTGCCATCGTGACATTCTCCGTGCCTTTTTTTTCAGCAAGTTCAACTGCTGCTAAAATAACGGAGCTTTCGTCCAGCCCTGCTCGTGGTGACATATCAATTCTCCTTTCAGTATTTCCGTGCAGCTTCAATGGCCCGCCTCATGGCTTCAGCCGGTGTCTGTAAAAGACTTCCATGCCCGACGGCAAGTATTGCAGGATCATAGGCTGCGAGTTTCTCTGCACTTTCAATCGAAACCTGTTTACTCCATGTCCCTATGGCAGGGAAAGGAAACAATAGACGCACTTTGCCAGAGACTGCTATGCCGCCTCTTATCTGGAGAGCATCTCCTGCTATTAATGTCCTGTTTCTGGTATCCAGGAAAGACATTGAACCAGGAGTATGGCCTGGTGTTGATATACAAAGCAGAGAGCCCGCTCTGTCTCCATCCTTTAATGTAAAGTCTTCGCGGGTTTTCAGGCTTTTCGGAACCCCGCCGCGAATCGGTATATCCTGCTCATTCTTATCAAGCGAAACATCTCCCCTAAGCAGCCGGGCATCCCGTTCAGAAATATAAACGGGAACATCCTTTAATGTCTCTTTTAATTTATCGAGTGCACCGACATGATCGCCATGTGCGTGTGTTAAAAGAATGCGTGTAATCGGCTTTCCTATTTTACCCGCAGCCTCAAGAATCGCTTTTGCACTGTAAGGCAGTGCTGCATCAATTAAAGTAAGGCCATCCTCTTCCTCAACAAAGTAGCAATTTACAGGAAAAACTCCCGGAAGAAATGTGAGCTGATACAAGGACTTCATATGAGTCATTTTCATTAATATCCCCCCAAATCACTAAAACTAATAGAATTAGTTTAATGATAACTAATAGCATTAGTTTTTTCAATCACTTTCTCACATTTTTGTAGTATCAGTGGAAATATAAAAGTCCCAAAATCTGCAAGTATACTGCCAGTATTACATTCGTCTTGAAATTTTTTGTTTTCTTTTATTCACGCCCTCAAATATGGATAAACTCACCTTTAATGGTACTATTATTATGGAAGCATATTCAGCAAAAAACAGACACCAAGATACCAATTTAAACAATGGCGGTGGAATTTATGGAGTTTTTGATTGAAAAGCTAAGAGGGTTCAGCCCTCAATTAGGGCATCTTGTCTCACAAATGAACTATGCAAGAAAAACAACTTTAGAAGCTGTTTATGGATTAACTACTACAGAATTAGACTTTTTACCGATCAAAAATGGTAATAGTATCGGAGGACTTTTATTACATATGGCGGCTGTTGAAAAGGGATTTCAAATTGAGATTTTTGAGGGCAGAAAGCCGAATGAACAAGAAATGGAAGAATGGGGTGCACCTTACAGCCTCGGAGAACAAGGGAGAAATTGTATTAAAGGAAATCCCTTAGAATACTATATTGCTAAACTTGAGGAAGTTAGAAATAGAACGTTGAGGGAATTTACTAATCTCAATGATAATTGGCTGTATGAAAATAGACTATGGGATAACCACCCCTCTAATAACTACTTTATCTGGTTTCACGTATTTGAAGATGAAATTAATCATAGAGGCCAAATAAGATTACTTAGAAAAATGCTAACTCAAAATGTATAACTTTACCTGCAGCAGTTTACACCTCTTTTTACAAGAGGCTCTTTTCTTAAAAATTGTTGTTTTTTTATGTTCCGTGAAGCGTCCCAGTATTAAGTCAGATTGATTGGAGCGTAAGGTGCGAGACTCCTGCGGGATTAGCGGAATAGGTGAGACCCCGCAGGCGCAGCCGAGGAGGCTCACCGGCCGCCCCGCGGAAAGCGAGCATCCTGAAGCGGAAATCAGCCACCTTGTTCCATAGCAACAAAGTTTACGAAAATAGCCTTACAAAAAAAAAGAGCCTGCGTTCCATTCAGAACACAAGCCCTTCTCTGCAGATATATTAACCATTTATTAATCAGTGATTGTGGGAATGAGCATGTCCATCTTTTGAAGGATTGGTAATTTCAAAGCCTTCCTGCGGAACATAAAAGTATTTAATCCAGACGCCATCAAGAAATTCTTCCCGGCTGTCCAAAAGGATATCGATATCTTTGTCAGTTTTAACGATTTCATCATGCTCTTTTGGTGTATCAAGCTCGATGTCATAGTGTGCGTGATCGCCGTGCATATGAGAAATCACGACACGGATCATTTTTCCGCCTTCTGCTTCCTTGCTCGCAAGAATCGTATTCAATACTTTAGCTGCATTACGGTTAATTTTAACGTTCATAAGTACACCGCTTTCTTAATAAGTAATATCCGTCCTTAAAAGGCCGCTTCTTTTTTTATACTCTTTCTATTATAGGATGTCTATTTTTTTGCCTGTTATTAGGCCGATCTGGCATCATTTATCCTTTTTCCAATCCAAAAGGCTGTTTTTGTAAACTTTTGTGCTTTGGAACAAGGCTGTTGATTTCCGCTCCAGGTTGCTCGCTTTCCACGCAAGCGGTGAGCCTCCACAGCAATGCCTGCTTAGGTCTCACCTGTTCCGCTAATCTAAGCAGGAGTCTCATCTTACACTCCAATCAACCTGGCTTAACAATGGGATCGCCTCCCAAAACTCATTCAAAAAAAAGATTTTCAAATATGTTTCTGCCAAGTTATTTAGGGGAAAAGATGTATCAAAAAAGGAGAATGATATGTTATGGGAGAAATCATGAAAAATAAAGTGGCACTAATTACAGGTGCAAGTTCAGGCATCGGCAGGGCTGCTGCACTGAAGCTTGCTGAAAATGGTGCAAAAATCATCCTGGTGGATATAAAAGAAGACAATGCTGTTGAGGTAAAAAAAGAAGTTGAAGCTCTTGGAGCAGAAGCAATCATTATCGAAGCGGATGTTTCCGTACCAGAGCAGATGGAGCATGCTTTCCACCGCACAAGCGAGGAATTTGGAACAATTGACTTTGTCTTTGCAAATGCTGGCATCAATGGCGTCATCGCCCCTATTGAGGATATTACAGCAGAGGATTTTGATACAACGATACATACCAATTTGAGAGGAACCTTCCTTACCCTTAAATATGCCATTCCTTATATGAAGGAAAAAGGAGGAAGCATCGCAATCACAAGCTCTATCAACGGAAACCGGACATTCCGCAACTTTGGATTCTCTGCCTACAGTACATCAAAGGCAGGCCAGGTTGCTTTTGGAAAAATGGCCGCCCTTGAATTGGCTAAATACAAGATACGGGTCAATATCATTTGTCCAGGAGCTATTGATACAAATATTGACAGCAATACATTTCCCGAAGACGAAAACCTTAAGAAAATCAAGATTCCGATTGAATATCCAGAAGGCAGCCAGCCGCTGGAAAATAAGTCAGGGACTCCTGAGCAAGTGGGCGATTTAGTCCTTTTCCTTGCTTCTAGCATGTCTTCGCATATTACCGGCACAAAGGTATATATCGATGGTGCTGAATCTCTTCTATAAACGGATTTATATACACGAAAAAAGGAAGCTTCTCTTGCAAGCTTCCTTTTTTTCGTTATTTTTTAGTTACAAGCTTTAGCGGAGCAGGTATCATTTTCTCAACATTTTTGCCTTTCAAGACATCTCTTCCGGCTTTCACCGCAAGCTGTCCGATCAGTACAGGCTGCTGAGCGACAGTCGCTTCCATTTTGCCTGCTTTGATGCTGTTTATTGCATCTTCATTTCCGTCAAAGCCAATGACCATAATATTTTTTCCTGAACTATTAATGGCCTCGATTGCTCCCAAAGCCATTTCGTCATTATGGGCGAAAACCGCTTTTATGTCCGGATGTGCCTGAATCAGGTTTTCCATGACATTCAAGCCCTTTGTCCGGTCGAAGTCTGCTGATTGCTTGGCAGTGACTTTTAAGTTCTTATCCGCAATATTGTGGAAGCCTTTTCCTCTTTCACGTGTAGCTGAAGCCCCTGGTACACCTTCGAGTTCAGCAACCTTGGCATTTTTCCCAAGCTTTTTAACAAGATACTTTCCTGCCATTTCTCCGCCCTTAATATTATCGGAGGCAACAAGAGTTTTAACCTTTCCTTTATCTGCGGAACGGTCAAGGGTGATGACCGGGATGCCAATATTATTGGCAGACTGCACCGCTGCCGATATAGCAGCAGAGTCAGCAGGATTAATCAGCAATATGTCGGAGCCCTGCTGAATTAAATCCTCCACATCGCTCACCTGCTTGGCAGAGTCGTTTTGCGCATCGACTACCTTAACCTGCATGCCAAGCGCTTTTGCTTCTTTTATGACACCATTCTTTAAATCAACGAAAAACGGATTGTTTAATGTGGATACAGAAAGACCTATTTTAACATCCTTAAGATTCTTTTTTTCAGCAGGCTTTGCCCAGCCTGGCGGTTCCAATGAGCAGGCACTTAAAAGCATAAGTGTTAAAGAAACAATCAAAACCAGTAATTTTTTCATAAAAGCCCCTCCTTATGCTGATTTCTTGCGGTCCAGTAATACCGCAATGATGATGACAATTCCTTTGACTACCATTTGATAGAAGGAAGATACACCAAGAAGATTCAAGCCGTTATTTAACGTTCCAATGATCAAGGCACCAATCAGTGTGCCGAATATTCTTCCTTTTCCGCCTGACAGGCTTGTGCCGCCCAATACAACCGCAGCGATTGCATCAAGCTCATAAGATGTACCTGCAGTAGGCTGTGCTGAATTCAGGCGGGAAGTCAGGATAGCACCTGCCAAAGCGGCAAGCATGCCTGACAGACCGTAAATCATGACCTTAACACGCGGAACTTTTATTCCTGAAATCAATGCGGCCTTTTCATTACCTCCAATGGCATAGGTTTTCCGGCCAAAAGGAGTTTTTTGAAGGACGAAGAATAAAACAGCAAACGCCAAAATCATTGTGATGGCAGGCACCGGAATGCCAAGGAAATATCCGCGGCCGAATAACTGGAACAAATAGTTATCTCCTAAGCCTGTAATCGGATTTCCATCTGTATAAACAAGGGTCAGACCCCTAAAAGCTGTCATTGTTGCTAGAGTTGCGATAAATGGCGCCATTTTTCCTTTGGTAATAAGAATTCCATTGACCATTCCCATGATTCCGCCAAGAACGCAGCCGACAATGATGGCAAGGATCGGATCAAGGCCCGCTACAATCATTCCAGCGCTTAACGAGCTTGACAGCGCAAGGATGGCGCCGACGGAAAGGTCAATGCCGCCTGTAAGAATGACAAAGGTCATGCCAAAAGCGATTAGCGCATTGATGGCAACTTGCCTTAATAGATTAAGAATGTTCAATGGTTCTAGAAAGCTCGGATTTAATATAGATACAATGATTAGCAGGATTAGCAATCCAAGCAGCGGTCCAAGCTTTTGAGTCATCGAAGAGACAAAATTGGGTCTAGCAGCTGCAGCACCTTCATTAATAGATTTCATCTCACTGGCCTCCTGTTGCGAATGTCATAATTTTTTCTTGCGTTGCTTCATTTTTAGATAATTCACCGGTAATTTTCCCTTCATGGATCACAAGGATCCGGTCACTCATACCGAGAACTTCGGGCAGTTCAGAGGATACCATGATGATGGCTACTCCGCGTTCGGTCAGTTCATTGATGAGCTGATAAATCTCCCGCTTCGCTCCGACATCCACCCCTCTTGTCGGCTCGTCCAGTATAAGCAGCTTCGGTCCGATGCCGACCCATTTGGCGATTACCACTTTCTGCTGATTTCCTCCGGATAATGTTCCAGCACTATTTTCAGCGCTTTCTGTTTTGACAGTCAGCCGCTTAATCAGCATGTTCACGAAATCACTTTCACTTTTTCCATTAATGATTCCTTTAGGGGCAAAGCTGTAAAGAGAAGGCAAAACGACATTTTCCCTGATGGAGAAATCCAATATCAGCCCTTCATCTTTTCTGTCTTCCGTGATGAACCCCATGCCAAGCTTAACTGCCTGATCTGGAGATTTGATTGCCGTTTTTTTGCCATTCATCCAGATTTCTCCGCCGTCAATAGACTGAAGGCCGAAAATGGCACGCATGATTTCCGTCCGTCCAGCTCCCATCAACCCTGAGAACCCGACAACCTCTCCCGCACGGACTGTAAAACTGATATCCCGGAATTGGCCTTTTTTTGTTATGTTTTTCACCTGCAGAACATCTTCTCCAGGTTTTGATTGCCGTTCAGGAAAACGGTCCGTCAATTCCCGCCCCACCATCTTTCTCACAACTTCATCAAAATGGGTGTCCGGAATGGCTTTTGTATCAACTGTCCTTCCATCACGCATAATGGTAATGCGGTCACAGATGGCGAATATTTCTTCCATTCTATGAGAAATATAGACGATCGAAACTCCCTGGCTTTTAAGTGAAGCGATTACTTCAAAGAGCTTTGAGATTTCCCTTTCTGTCAGGGCTGCAGTCGGCTCATCCATGATAATGACCTTGCTGTCAGTCATTAAAGCTTTTGCAATTTCAATCATCTGCTGCTCACCGACCGAACAGCTTCCCGCTTCCTTGTCCAATGGAATGGACACAGCCAGCCTTTCAAACTGTTTTTGTGCGAGCGCTCTCATTTCCTTTATTTTTAAAAAGCCGAGCGGCGTTTTCAGTTCCTTTCCAATGAAAAGGTTATCCAGAACCGTCATATCAGGCC
Source organism: Bacillus sp. OV322 (assembly GCF_900112495.1). GTDB lineage: Bacteria > Bacillota > Bacilli > Bacillales > DSM-1321 > Peribacillus. The sequence goes on along the minus strand of NZ_FOMA01000001.1, from coordinate 373,912 downwards.
AGATATTCATCTCCTGGTGTATGAAGGTGATGCCGTTTTTTTCGGCTTCTTTCGGATTGGCAAAAAGCGTTTCCTTCCCGTCAATTGCGATTGTACCCCCGTCAAGGGAATGAAGGCCTGTAAGCAGATTCATAAGTGTTGATTTACCTGCTCCATTTTCACCCATTAAAGCATGCACTTCGCCATGCTCCAATTCAAAATCGACTCCTGTTAAAACGCGGTTGGCTCCAAAAGCTTTATAAATGTTCTTCATGGAAATCTGCATGTTATCCACCTCTTTTTTTTAGAAAAATACACCTGAGTGCAGGATGCAATTCGCATATGGAGTAATTTCGCCTGTTCGGATTACCGCCTTTGCCTGCTTTGTTTTTTGCTTGAATTCCTCGTGTGAAACCTGTTCGATCCCAATATCTCCAAAGGAGTTCTGAATGAATTCAAGGGTATCAGGATTTCCTTCGGCGATTTCTTGTGCCAGCGTAATCTTTTCAATCACCATATCCTCTGAAACGGCTTTGACCGTTTCTATAAAAGAAGGCATTCCCGGAACGAGGGCCAGATCGATCCTCAGCACCCCATCAGGGATAGGAAGACCCGCATCCGCGATGACAATTGTATCTGTATGCCCCAGGTCTGAAAGGACCTTTGAAATATGGCTGTTTAACATTCCATGCCGCTTCATTTTACAGACTCCCCTCTACTTCAGCTCTTGTTGGCATTCCGCCCTGTGCACCGAATTTAGTAACAGATAGCGAAGCCGCCCTGTTAGCAAACTGTATGCTTTGTTCCATACTCTTTCCTTCTGCAAGCGCAACAGCAAAGGCTGCATTAAATGTATCTCCTGCACCTGTAGTGTCTACAGCTTCTACTTTATAAGAAGGAACAAGCTTTTCCTCTTCTCCATCATGATAGCGCACGCCATTTTTCCCCTCTGTAATTAAGAGCTTATTCGGATATTTTGCCAGGCTTGCGTGAATATCCATCCCTTCGAAAAGAACCGATGCCTCAAGCTCGTTGGGAGTCAGATATGCTACCTTGCTAATCACTTCCTGGCTGATAGGCCTGGACGGAGCGGGATTCAATAAAAGAGGAACACCGCTTTCAAAGCAAAGCCTGCTGACATATTCAACCGTTTCTTCAGGAATTTCTTGCTGAATCAGCACGATATCAGAGTTTTTGATTACATCTGCCGCCTTTTCAACAAATTCCGGTGTTACAAAGTCATTGGCGCCCTTCACTACGATTATGCTGTTATCACCTTCAGCAAGAGTAATATGTGCTGTGCCGCTTTCAGTACCTGTAACCGGTTCCATATAATTCACATATACATGGTTGTTTTTTAAGTTTGCCAGGATTTCTGCACCAAATGCATCATCCCCAACACAGCCGATCATGTGCACATCTGCTCCAAGTCTTGCTGCTGCAACTGCCTGGTTAGCTCCCTTTCCTCCAGGGACCGTTTTAAATGAATGTCCTAAAATCGTTTCCCCTGCCTCTGGTCGTTTAGGCGCTGTGACCACCAAGTCCATGGATGCACTGCCAATTACCGTAATTTTAGCCATTGTCATCAACCTTTCTCGTTGTTTGCCTTTCAATGAAGCTGACAGGAAGCTGGATGTTCTTCTCAGCTACATGCTCATTATTGATTAGCCGGATAAGGAGCTTTGCCGCTTCTTTTCCCATTTCATATGCAGGCTGCCTAATCGTTGACAGCGGAGGAAACAGCAGGCTCGAAAGCGGTATATCATCAAATCCGATAATTTGAAGATCTTCCGGTATTGCTTTTCCAATCCTCAATGCTTCGTGCAGGATAGCAGCAGCTGCTGCATCATTGCTTGCGATAACACCATCTGTATCCGGGAAGTCCTTAAAAAGGATTTTGGCCGACTTCTCTCCTTCTTCAAAAGAAAAAGATGAGGTGGCCATGACATTAAAGTTCACATCTGAAACACAAAGCTCCTCGATGGCTCCCTTAAATCTGTCCTGCGCCGTCTGCAGTTCACCCGGCCCTTTAAGCAGGGTGATTCTTTTGCAGCCCCTTTTCACCATTTCCCTTGCGGCAATTTTCCCGCCTTCCATTCCATTGGCAAAAACCGATGGATGGTCATTCGATGTTCTGTCGAGGAACACAACCGGCAGGGAGAGATTATTATAATGATCCCTTTTCGTATGGTTTGTGGCCGAGATGATACCGATTACATTATTCTGTATAAAGGTGTCGATGTAATCAAGCTCTTTGCTTGGCTTTTCATCTGCATTTCCGATAATCAGCCGAAAGCCCTTGGCCTGCATCTCATCTTCCACACCCCGGGCAAGTTCAGGGAAAAACGGATTTCGGATATCCGGAAGCAGCAAACCTATTAATCTGGACTTCTTTTTATATAGAGATCTCGCGACTTCATTCGGTTTATAATTTAACTCGCGTATTGCATCATTTACCAAAACTCTAGTATCTTCATGCACATATCCGTTATTATTCAAAACTCTCGAAACCGTCGCTACAGAAACACCCGCTTCACGGGCCACATCCTTAATCGTAGCCAAAAATCTCACCTCAAATATGTAACCGATTACACATATAGATTATCATACACTTTTTTATTTTACAACAGATAAATTTTAAAATAGAGTTGATGCTCTCCTCTCACTGTTATTCAGTTCTACAAAAGATTTAAACCTTACCACATGATGGTATAACAATCATGAATTATGAATGTTAGTAAAGAATCATCCAATGTCTTTCTAAGCTTTAACAATCTAACAAAAAACACCTGTTGCCTAAAAGGCAATCAAGTGCTGATCGTTGATTCTATAGCATATTCTTAAACATTACTGAACTGGTCCCATAAATTCAGTAATAATAAGGATATGTTCTTTCAATTTTACTTTCTTTAAGTTCTCGACTTTTTCTGGTCCACCTAAACCTAATAGTGGTGTATAGCCGAAGCACTCTTCATAATCCAACTCATCATTTTGTTTAAAGGCTTCAGGATAAGGTTGCCAAGACAAATCTTCATCTTTAAATTCCAAATCATTAATATTTTGAAAGAAAAATTCAAATGTAAACATAATTGTCTTTACCACACCATACTTGTAATTAAGTAGTCTAACGTATCCATCTGACCAAATAACTAGGTCACCCATACCTGTAGCAAACAAAACAACCGAATCCTTGTATCCCTTGACTACTCTCCCCCAAAATCTCTTTAAATTCCTCTGGGTTTACAATTTTAAAATACCCTTGCATAAATGTACCAAATCCATAATTACTCCATAAATCTATAATTTCATTCGGTACCAGTTTCGTATATTTTTCAATGATTTCACTTTTTCCACTTAAACTCCCCCCACTAGTTGTTTTGGTGTCATACATTTTGCTAATTCCTTAATTTGTTCATCAACAATGTCAATTCTATACCTCCATTGACTACCTATTGATGAATTTATTCCTTCATCTCCCAACCCTCCTATTGTATACTTTCCAGCCATGGATGTAGATTCACTTCAATGAGGCTACGAAGTAACGTAGTACACAAAAGAAATTGCCAAACAAAGTAAAATATTCTTGTGGCAATCTTGATGGTTGTTGGCTTTCAAGATTTTTTAATTTGGGATGAGACATAGTTAAAAAATAAAGCTATACCATTTTTATAGGGGGTTTTCGTGTTCTGTAATTCTTAAGTAACATTTTAATTATAAAAATTCTAGGTTTTTATAACTATTAATAGGGTAATGTGATTAATACATTAGGCATATAAAATTCAATTTAATGGATATATTATCCTCTAATTACGGTATTTATAGCTATTAAAAGCGGCGCGTTACTTTATTTACATATATGATAGGCTCAGAAGTGAAAGGATTTGTTACTGGAGACTTATGGAAATAAGTGTTTGGTTTTAGTAGTATTTTCTTATATGGAAAAATAAAGAATAAATGTCATACATACATAAAGTTTAGGTGCAGAGGGGAAAAAGAAATGAATTCAGAACAAGTGAGAGCTCTTGCCAAGACGTTCGCTGAAGCGTCTAACGACGTAAAAAAACAAGAATCGAAACTTATTCAAGATATCAATGAAAAAGCAGCTACATGGAGCGGAAAATCTCGTGATGAGTTTGAAGCCAATATGGACGATACAAAAGCACTTTTTCAGAAGCATTCCGACAATTTGTATGAAATTAGTCGTGAACTGGAAGCTGCTGCTGATTCTGTCGACCGTGTCCGCGAAGAGATTGAGAGGCAAAAAGAGCTGGAGAGAATCAATCAAACGCTCTTGTTAAAGCATCTGGATATTCGCTAAAGAAAGTGAGTGTAAGGTATGAGTGACCAAACAAAAAAGGAAAATCAAAAGAAGAAAGAAGCAAACGAAACTATTCCATATGATGAAGGCTTTCTAGGATGCCTTGGCATTATAATTATTTTTCTTCAAATAGGAATAATAGGATATCAGTTTTTTCACCTTGCGTAATAATACAATGAAACAAATGAAAGGAGATTTAAAACCTTGGATAAAAAGATTTCTGTAAATCCCGACCAGTTGGATTCACTTGCTAATACATTTGTAAGTTCGCTTACTAACATAAAAGATGATTATCAACAACTAAATTCAGATCTACATAACTTAATCATGCAGGCTCCCTTTGAATACAAACAGTGCTTTTCTGGAGTTGGTGATCCTTCTGGAACAGGAGATTCATTGGCCGACAAGCTTAATGACTTAGAAATTTATGTGCGTTCAGCAGGCAACAAGTTAGCAGATGCAGATAATAAACTTGGGAAATTATTCGAACTACATCAGCAATATGGAAACCTAACGGCATTAGGTGCTTTGAGTGCTCGCCAAGCTGCTTATTACGGAATTGGTTTAACCAAGTTTCCGAAAGATGCCAGTGGGGCCTACAATTTTAAACATATGAAAGCTTTAAAGGATTTTTCCGATGTAGTTGATAACTCGAAATATAAGAAGTTAGCTAGAGGATATCTAAAAGTTAAATATATGAGAGCAAAATTTAATGATTATTCTTTTGCGGACTTACTTCACAAAAAATTTGCTAAGTATGCCCCATCTCAGGTAGTAGATTATACGAATGTGTCCAGAGGGTTATTTGATAAAGTACGCAGTAATGCAGTTACTAAGGAGTCTCTTAAAGCTTTTGGTAAATCTAGTTTAAAATTTGCAAAAGTTAATGGAGCTACGACTTTTTTAGTCACTGGAGCGACCTCTGGGATTGGTGCAGGCTTAAAAATTGCCGAAAACTATGAAAAGTATGGTAATAATACAGAGGTTTTAAAACGTGAGAATGCTAAAGCCATAGGTAAAGCTGTAAACGATACGGTTGTTGTCGGTACAGCATCTGTAGTGGGCGGCGTAATTGGTGGTGCAGCAGGAAGCTTGCTTGGACCAGTCGGCACCGTAGCTGGATCAGCCGTTGGTTCATTCATTGGAGGAGTAGCTGGTGAAAAGCTTGCGAAGTTTACTGCTCCGTTTGTAGAGAAGGCAGCTGTAATATTTAAAGAGCCCATACATCATGCAATAAATACGGTAAGAAGCGGTTGGGAAGCTGCTGGTAAGGGTGTAAAAGTTTTTAATGACGGAGTGGACTACGCTAACAAACAAATTAAAGAAACCCTTGCAGACCCAATTGGGAAGGTGAAAGATGTGACTAAGGAAGTAAGCAAAGGGATTTCAAAAGCAAAAGATACTGCTAAATCGCTTGTTGATGGTGCGACCAGTTTTATGAAAGGTAAATTCTCATTCAGTTAAGGAGACGTTATGAATAAAATTAAACTTAGCTTAGAAGAACTTATTTTTGCATTTTACAGTGAGGGACTATTCGAGTCAGGAATTCAATTAAAGGACACTTATTTTCCGGACTTAGATGATAGGCAGCTACAATTGTTGCTCGAAATTGCTTCCAGGTCTTTAATGGCTAAGGATATGATTAGGGAAGTAGACAACCGATACAGACTAAAAGAGGAAGAAGCGGAATTTATTCATGTTTTAAATCGAGCAGAATTTACCTTGCAGTTTTCGTGTTTTTCAGCCGATCTGACGAAAGAAGAAACGCTATCCATCCATTTTAAAAATCAACAGGCATATATACATAAACTACACTTTGATGAGCAAGTCCATACTATAGAATGCCTTGCGGATGAAGATGCTCAAAAACTTATACTTGCACAACTATCCTCCAAGGAAATTCAAAGTGAGAGAACGATTATAGCTGAAATGTCTACTGAAGAGTTTGAAAACCTTCTTGAAGAAGCAAGTGAGACGGACCATCCTTCAAGCTTTATTAGTCGTTGGTCATCACAGATTGCAACAGAAGATATACAGGGAGTTAGCAGCTTTTTATTGGATGTATATAGTAGGTCCGCTAGATTAAATACAATGTTACTAATGTCCTATGATCAACACAATAGTCCTGAAACTGTAGACATTTGTTTCTTTATTCCAGGCCAGCAAAGAGATTGGATGATCACTAGAAATAAGGACCATCGATTTAATTTAGAGCATACGAATGAAGCTTTCTTGAAAACGTTTATTCCTTCTTCTATATTTAAGGTGAATATAAATATTTAATAGTGAGGGGATATTAATTGCTAAATATAAGACAATCTGGAGAGAAGATTGATATTAAAGGAAGTAAAGTCTATTATGTTATTTTGCTCATATTTTATGTAGGTGGAATAGCAGGCATGTCATGGGTGCTTAAGGAAGGGCTAACCTTTAGCTCAGCCTTTTCTTTAATGTGGATAGCAGGCGGAGTAATTTTACTTCCTATATTGATTTATTTATTTATTTGGTTTATACCTGGACTTCTCCCAGGGAAAACCATTGTTTCTCTTGTAAAAGGGCCTAATGGGTATATTAAAACAAAAGCTGGAAATGTCCCGTTTTCGGCGATTAAGGATGCAGAACTGAGACGAAATGGTTTTACTTTAATTAATGTATTAGTTATCACGACGCACGATCGAAAGCAATATCGAAATTCCACTTACAATTTAATAGGTGATAATGACGTATCTATAATGATTGACAAGTACGTCTACCCATATATGACTCCTGAATCCAAGGCAGCTTGGGATACGAAAGTCAATTTGAATCATTTATTTGAAATTGCAAGGTACAAACGTGATGACCAATCTTCAAGGATGTAAATTTATTTGACAGGAGGAATCGGTCTGTTAAATATACGACAGTCTGGAGAAAACGTTTATATTAAGGGAAGTAAACTCCATTATGTGCTTATATTGATATTTTATTTAGGTGGTATGTTTGGAATGGCATGGGCTGTAATAGAAGGACTTTCCTTTAGCTCGGTTTTTTCAATCACATGGCTAGTAGGTGGAGTAGTTTTACTACCTGTTATTGTATGCTGAATGCTTGAATTAGGCTTTGCTGCTTTTGTTTCTTCTGTCAGTTTGATTCCTAAGGAATCTCTTCCTGTGAAGCCTTTGGAGGTTTTATAGGCATCAAGGGCATGATCGGCGGCATTCAGGGCTTTGGCCGTTTTGTAGATGGCTCTTCCGCCCTTTGCTGCCCGGCCGGCCCAGCCTACTACTGGGATGAATCCGGCTGCTGCGGCGACACGCTGGGCTGTGGTCAGTTTTTCATGTGTTACAGGATCGACGCCTTCTATCGCCCTGATAAAATCGTAATATCCGATGATTTCCTGGATTATTGTGAATGAGAGTATCTGAAATAATGTGCTCGTTTACAGCTTTCCCGCACCAATAACAAACCTTAGAGAATGTTAATGTCTCTAAGGTTTTTATAATTTATTCCTTTGTTAGAGGTGTAATAAAACAATTATCTAATGAAAATCTTTTTAAAAAATCCAATGCTTTTTGAGTTACAACTAACTCACCTTTTGGTGATAAACAGAATTGATGTCCTGACCAATTTTTAAAATTCTCTCCTTCTACTTCAATTTTACCGAGCGGAATAAATCTGCTGAATGCAGGAATTTCTTTGTTTGGATACATTTCATCAGTAGTTGTAATCAAACACTCTTCAAGTCTGTAATCAATAAAATCACAATTCTTTAATTCTGTTACAAGTACACTTGACACAATGAAGGCTGGTGTGGACTCTAAAAGGTCATCTCCTAGCCATCCTTCGAATTCATAATGCAAATATTTTACCTTTCCTGATATACCCTCTGTTGCAATTTCATCATCTGTTCCATAAATGGTATATTCACCATGACCGCCTGATACTTCTGGTTCTAAAAAATATAATATCATTAGTTACTTCTACCTCCACATACTTACCTTCTCATTGGCGGATTAAAAATTTCACCATATTTTTTATCTAACTCTATCATATAATTTATTACTTCCTCTTTTGTAGGATTTAAATTTTTCTATAAAACCTATTCCAATCCCTTCTTATTTTTGATAAATGCATATCATTGTTTACTTCTTTTGGTATCCCTCTCAGGTTTTGTAAAGCATGTATTTCATCAAGTGAAAATAAATTAGGATGCCTTTTAAAAATATGTTGCTCTATTGCATGATGAACTACAACACTACCCCAAAGGTCAGGATATTCAATAAAGAATGTCTTTTTATAGTAGTCCCTAAAAATCTATTCCTTTTTCTATACCACTAGCACCACTCAACTCCCGGTTTACTTTCTTTTCGCATGCTTCTCCCAAATTCCTTCACTTCCCATAGAGTCCTCTATTGTATTTAGTTCCACCAAATACTGAATAAAACAACAAAAACACCTGTTACCTAAAAGATAATCAAGTGTCCTGTTGTGTGAGCTTACAACTCAAATAATAGAAAATATTATACCTTAAGATTATGATTTTTATATGGTTTCTGATTTAATATCATTTTTGTGTTCCAACTAAAGCAGTATATTTGTTGAATTATTGTTTTAACTATCTTGTAAACCTATTACAATCCATTCATCAATAATATCCCAGAAATCAACATTATATTCAGGCTGATCATTGGTAAACCACAGTGTTGCTAAGTTTTCCGGGCAATTGTTTAAATCTACCGCAACATATCCACCCATCCCATTTTCAAAAAATCCATAGGTAGTATCAATATTAATTCCTAATGGCTCATCTAAATCCTCGAGAATTCCCCATTCATATTCTTTAAAATGAGTTATTCGCTCTAATGGTATTAAGCCCATTGCTCGACTTGGAAAATAATAAAATCCGTTGTGTAACTCTTCATAAAATTTATTAATGGATTTAGGAACACTCGACCAGACTGGTTGCATTTTTAAATTATAAAAGGGTTTGTTCGGTAATCCCCCTTCATAATAAAGAATCTCATCGTTTTCACTTTTAACGCTATATAATACAGCATATTGTCCATTATCTATAATAAGTTCGAACTCTAAAAGATTCTCCTGCAAGTACATTATAGTATTACTTAATTCTTCTTTACATACACTATTCCATAAAGCTATTAATTTATTTTTTCTTTCAGCCTTATTAGTTTCAATAAGTACCTCCATCCACTTTTCCGGAATATGCTTTTTTTCAATATTGACTAAGTCTTCTTTAGACACAAACTCGATGCTTTTTCTATATTGGTTTAGAAAAGACAATTTATCCATTTAGATTTACTCCTTTTTATTTATGTTATTAAACTCATCTATCATCTTTTATATTCATTAATTGAGTAAAATCCCCTGTTTTAAATAGTTCTATTAAATTAAATAAAACTTTCGCTTCTGTTACAGTTTTCGAAACCACTTTCATGATATTATCTCTTTCCATTTCCTTTTGCTTGCCTTAAGGGAATAATAGAATTTTAAATATTACTTGTAACCGCTAAGATGAAAATTAACCGATGAGGTAAAGCCACATTGAAGATTGTTAGCAACACCTGATAGTTGTTTAACTACCAAAATATAACGCTGGAAGAGTATTAGCCTCACAAGACTGGCATTAAATCTCACAATATCTGTTACTATTTAACCTTAATTTTTTGCCAACTTAGTCATTATTAATACATAACTCTTGTTTTTTTACATTGTCATTTTCTTTTTAAAAAAACACTTGAAGCCCCAAACGGCAATCAAGTGTTTTATGGTAATTTTTCTTCATATTTCTTCATTCTATCCATTAAATCTAAATCTAGCTGTTCATTATTTTTGTTTAAGTACTTGTACTCAAAATATTCAATTCTAGCTGATGGGCCAAACTCGCTATTATGCCAATTAGTGTAATCGAAATTCACGGTCAATTTACGTTTATCTTCAACAATGTAACAGAAAACCATGGTTCTTGATCGTTTTGAATAAAAACTTTTTGGAGTTCAATGGCTAATTCAAATAATCTATGCAGTTCATTATTGTAAGCTCGCTTATCTACACTATATAATTTAGGAATATAGTGAGAATAAATATATTGTTCTTCATTTTTAGGCTTAAAAAAGAAGAAAACCCCTCCTGATTCCTCCATAACTTCTCCATTAAAACTAAAACTATCCCATTCAGTTGGAATCATATCACTAATCTGTTGAGCAATTTTATGATATAACCTATTTAATTTTATTTCAAAACTCATTAGTTTCAACCTCCAGGATTATTTGCAACTTCACGAATTATCGGTAATTTGCCATCAATTTCGTATTCAACCATAAAAGAATCCTGCCGCATAGAATTATTAGAATTAAATGGTTTCAAAGTTAACAGATACTTTCTTAGGAGGCACCTATTTTAATGCATCCGCCACTCCAAACTCCACCCCTCCTGTTTATTTGACTATTTTTGGGTACAAGATTATCAATATCTCCAGGGCCATTAAATTGTGTACCTATTAAATGACCACCATCATCATCTGGTAATCTATCTTTATCTCCTACATTTGCTTGTGGATATTTGTTTCTGTCAGCCTTTTTAATATAAGTTCAGGAGCCTCAACATTGACTATACGTCCAAGTTCATATTCTGTATTTTACTTGTAGTTACCATTTGAAACGGAAGCAGTACTTTATTAGAAAACAAAACACTTGTTACCTAAAAAGATATCAAGTCTTTTCGTTGCATTATAGTGAATTCTTCAACACTCAAAATAGTAAACAGCCTTTTATAATTAGATACCTCAACACAACAAAGGTCACAAAATAATAGAATAATAGTTAACTTGTATTTATAATTTCCTTAAAACTTCTGTCCGCAAGTCAGCTTCAATATCCCCATTTTTATAATCATTCAATAAAGTATTTATTCTTTGAATATAAATGTCTGAGTTCTCAATACACTTTTCAAAACAATCCATGAAATGGTCTACTACTGTATCATCTACTAAAGCAATTGGTTCTGGATAATATATTACACCTTCTCTATCAAATGCTTTTCTACTGGTATAAGCAACTGCATCAATAATACAATTCCAACCTGTGATATCTGTTTCATTATCTGACATTTCTTGAATTATTGTTATACCATTTTCCTCATCATCTAATAGTTCGTAAAGAATATCTCCTATATTTTCTTTTCCTTTTAACCACTCCCAGCATTTACTTATAACTTCCCGGGCTATAATTTGATCTTCTTCTTTAGAAAACACTGGCAAAATCCATTCTGAAAGTCCAAGAAAAAATATCACTTTACCATCTTGTGTTAAGCTACTAAAGTTAGTATTAGCCATAATTAACCTCCATTTAATCTATATATTTTCCACTTTTAATCGTAAAAGCCTACCTGTTTCTTTAATACTTTCATCAACTTCTGATGTAACTTCAATTTTAGATTAGGGTATTTTATACTTAATTGCGCTTAATTGCTTAAACACACCTGGCGGGACTTTATCGTTCGCTAAACCCTGATAACACTTTCTACATACACCTGAAGGATTTGATTGATGTAGTTTTAATGTTCCTGCTACGTCTTCTGGTTTTATACCTGCTTTTATTACTGCTGTATCAAATTCATTCAGAACTCCTTCCTCTGCATGGCCCTTCCGCCCTTGACAACCAGGCAGAAGAGCTTCCGTTCGTGGTAAGCGACTTAACCTATGTAAGAGTCAATGGAAAATGGCAATACATTTGTGTCTTTATTGCTCTCTTTAATCACGAAATCATTGGCTCCTGCACAGGCGGAGTAAAGTTCGACCTTGGTTTACCGGGCTTTATCGTCTATCATCTAATCTCATTCCAGTATGTAATGCTTCGAGGTTTTTGAGTTCCCGAAACAAATCAATCATTAGGCGCCCAAAGAATTTCTCCTTTTATTTGGTCATAGTATTTTGGTTGTTTGTCTTTCTCATTTGAAAAACTTCTGCATGGTGTTATGTACAAAAAAACACTTGTTACCTTCAATTGACAGTCAAGTGTGTTTGAATTTTATTGCAACCCTTTTAAAAAGTTGATAATATCGTCTTTCTTTAAGGAATTATTGCTATCCATTAAATAATTCATGAACTCTTTAGCCACTATTTTATTTATCAATTTTATGTCATAAAAACCATCTAGAAACTGCTGTAATATACTTTCGTCTACATTTTCTATTGGTGCAGGTAAATATTCTTCATTATCAAACTGATAAGCTCTCCAATTAGAAAAAGATATTGCATCTACAATGCAACCCCAAACTAATTCTTTTAATGGATCATTCTCATCCTGCATTTGCATAAATAACCCCGTGAATTCCGTCCCATCGTCTAATAAGTAATAGATTTCATCTCCAGAATATCGCTTATTTTCTAGCCACTCCCAGCAAACTTTCAGAGCGCTATTTATATCCTTATATGCTGAAGAAGAAATTAACAAATCAACAACTGTTTCACTTAGCCCTAACAAAAATGCAACTTGTCTATCCGATTCCAATTTTTCAAAAATATCTATCATAATATATCCCTCATTTACTCAACTAATTTTCCATTTCGTAAAATAAAATTTTCCTTTCCCGAAACCCTTATGCCATCTTTGACTTCAGTTGTAACTTTAATTGTTAAATTAGGATTTTTTTGTTAACTTCATAAATATTCCTGCCTCTTTATTCGGATTAGTCATACCTTGAGTACAAATCGAGCATACACCTCTTGGGTTTGACTGATGAACTACTAAAGTTCCTTCCACCTCTTTTGGATTGAGCCCTAATTTTTTGATAGCCATATCAAATTCATTAATATTCCATAAATAATTCTCCTTAGTGTGTCAGTTTTACATTCAAATAAGTGTTTATTAATTGCTCAGGTGTCATATTTTTTGCCATTTCCCTTATTTGTTCATCAACCACATCAATTCTATATCTCCATTGGGAACCAATTGAAGAATTAATGCCCTTATGACCCATTCCACCAATTTTATCTGGTTTTCCACCTGCAATTTGATCTGGATTATGAAGTGCTGCTTGTGTATTCAGCCATTCTGTAGATTCTTTTTCTGCTTCATCAAACGATTTTCCGTGAGCCATAAGTTCTGCAATCTTATCAGAAAATGCTTCTTCTCGAGCGGTTTGTTGAGCTATATGAGTGATTCCGTAGTTGCATTACTAAGCTTTCGAACTCTTTTAACCTCTTTAGAAGGAAAAAGGGTTCAGTGTATATAAAACACTGAACCCTTGAGCGAATCTAAATTTCTTCTGTCTACTTTCAGTCTTGCGATGCCCAAGTATCATGTATCATTCAGGGAACTATACATACAAAATTAAAGATTATTATTTTTCACTGCCACAAACCACTCAACAGCAATGTCACTAGCTACTTTATACTCATCATTTAGATACACTAAATCATATTTGTACTCAGCTTTAAAGTGGCCTGTTTTAACATCATAAATTAATTTCATTTCGGTTGGCATGTCTCGAACGTACTCTTCACATAATACCTTTAACTGTTCAATATCTTTATTTAAAATATCTAAAACCATAAACCCACGTTCTGAAGATGCATCATATGGTTCTTCTCCATACTCCAGGGCATCATTCACTTTATGGGGCTCGACATACATATTATTAATTAAATAAAAAAACTGGCTTTTCACATGAAGCATACACATACACTTTATCTGCTCGGTCTTCAACAAATTCCATACAGATTGAAATCATATCCGCTTGCAATTCGCTAAACTGATCTTCAAATTTTTTCATGCAACTTTTCACTCCTAAGTTTAATTTATGAAAACTTCTCTATACCATTTACCATCAATTTCTTATTGTCCCATTTAAATATCAAATTAAAGTAAAAAACCTTAAAAGGCATAAAGCCAATCTAGGTGTGAGTTTTATTATGTTTTTATCAACGAGTAACTCCATGTAATATTTATAATTTTAATTCTCTTCTATTTTTCATGAAAATTCTTTAGGATAAATCGCAATTTGAATATCATAATAATAAACCCGACTGCATTTTCACTTTCACTCTATATAGTCTATTCGCCAAAACTACTAAGCTCTTCTTCCCAAAAAGCCCCTTCAGTTAACGAGATAGCATCGATTTTTTGAAGTGCCCCAGAAATCCACTCTAACAAATCTTTAGTTGCATTTTTCTCGAGATACGCTCTTCTTCCATTTACAGCTTTTACTTTCTTTATAAAATCTACGTAGACAAGTAAAGCTTCCGCAAATTTTGTTATCGTAGAATTTATTAGTACAACCTTATTCTCATTATCATAATCTATATATACGAGCTCTGAGTTGGATTCATCAATACATATTGGATATCCGCTACCAGTAAATCCAAAATATATAAACTTGTCATACATCTTGCTTAATTTATTATTTCTCTTAATTAATTTTTCTCCACCACCGTTAACTGCAGATTCAAATGTTAGAAACGGAGGAGCAGACTCAGGAAAACCTGCTTCAATTAAAAAATCTTTAGTTTCTTGAGATAAGGTAAATGATTTAATTATTTTTTCATCATAATTGATCAAACCATATAGGTCTTTATTCCAATCGTCTAAAAAATCTTGTGGTGAAATCATTTTTTATACCTCCACTATATATCATTAATTTTCAATTCATTCATGTTTATATTAGTATTTACGGCTTCTTTTGAGACGTAAATACCTCCCCAATCTTAGTCAAAGGGTCGTTGTCTCTAATTTTGTGTTCTTTCTCAAAATTGTGTATGCCCCCAAAGCCCTTATGCAATGATTGTGGCACAGCAGCAGCTTGACCTCCACCACCTATATGATGATGTATCAATTTATCATCCTTGCAATCTTTATATTGAGGAAAATGCTCAATAAAGTGATCATCTACTACAGGAACTAATCCGTTTTCAATTCTCTCAATATTTGCTTCACTAAAAAATTCAGGGTGCTTGTCTAATAATTCATTAAAATGCTTAGAGGCACTCCTTTCCCATCCTGCTGCATTTGCTCCACTTTTTTTCTTTCCTTTATAGTTCATTTCAGAGACAAGTCTAGGATCCGCTCTATATTCTATCGGTACTTTTTCGATATCAATATAACGATAAGCTCTGATGTCACTATAATCAATTTTACCCGTACCCTTACTACCACCACTCAACTCTTTATTAACCTGCTTCTGTTCCTTCTTCTTCGCATGCTTCTCCCCAAGACCCTGCTTCACTTCGCTGAGGGTTTTGGTTTCAACGGCTAAGACTTTGGGTTGGATAGGACCGTTCCCTGCCATTTTCAGTACTTTTGCACCGACTGGGACATCGACTTTGCCGATTTGTTTGCCGATTTCCCGGAGTGTGTTTTGGGCATTTTTCGCTGTGGCTTGGGCGTATTGTTTGCTGTAGGTGTTAAATGGAATGTTTGCTGGCTTTCCGCCGATGAATTTGCTTGCTGCCCCAAGTCCGAGTATGCTGAATGCCTGAATCAAGCTTTGCTGCTTTTGTTCTTCTGTCAGCTTGTTTCCTAGGAAGTCTCTTCCTGTGATGCCTTCCCCCAAACCATTGGCGGCGGCGAGCGCATAGAGGCCTTTTTCAGTTTTCTGGAGAGCGGCGAAGCCTTTGGTGGTTTTATAGGCATCCAGGGCATGATCGGCGGCATTAAGGACTTTGGCCGTTCTGTAGATCGCCACTCCGCCTTTTGTTGCCCGGCCGGCCCAGCCTACTATTGGGATGAATCCGGCTGCGGCACGCTGGGCTGCGGTCAGTTTTTCATGTGTAACAGGATAGACGCCTTCTGTCGCCCTGATGTAGTCGTAATATCCGGTGATTTCCCCGGTAAAGGTCTTCGCTATGTCCTAGACTTTTTCATACTGAATTCAATTAAAAAAACTGCAATAATGATAGCTAGTATTATAAAACCGTCATTAGTAAATAAATCTCAAATATTAAGCGGTAGCAACATAAAGTTCTTTCCCAAAAACAAAAAGCACTTGTTGCCTAAAGTAGACATTCAAGTGCCATATTCAATGTTCTAATTTCTGTAAAGTTAAGTTGTATAATTTGATATTTCTGCAAATAAAATTAAAATCTATTTAGAGCCTATATAAACATCTACATCATTTTCGTTTAGCACTGCTTTTATTTCTTTACCTTCAAAAACAACCATATAGTCATTTGGTAAAGCAAGAACTTGAATGATTTCTGGTTTAATTTTTAGAAGCTGATAAGCATAAAGAGCATAAAAATCGGTAGTATTATCATCCTCTACAGGACCTATATACCAACCTGAGTCTCCTTTTTCAACATCTCCATTTCTTTGTAAAAATATTTTTTCTAGTTCTAGTACACCTTTAGAAAGTATGATTTTATCACTAAATTTTATTGATAAACCATTAACATTCATCTTTCTTAAAAAATGTCCTTGTTCAAGTTGTACCCATAATGCTAAAGTTAAATCTTCTGTTATATCTTCAAATGGATTTCTAGTGTAATCAGGAGTAGTCAATATAAAATTCCCGGTTTCTCTCTCATGTAAATAATAGACTGACCAACCAACTTGTAAAGAGAATCCATGAATTAATTTATTACGGTCTACCTTTTCTAATATAGCGAACAAACTTTCAATTTGAGGTTCTAATTCTTTTTCGGCACTTACTATAATGGTTTTATCCATTAAAACCTTTTCAAATTTCTTCATTTTTTCAACCTCTCTTCTATAGCTACTTTTAGAGCTTCTTTAGCATGTTTCTCTTTTTCTAGCATTTCCATTCTAACATTTACAGGAACCTCTCCCATCTTAGAATGTCCTTTCCAATCAGCCCAACTATGAGCCCCCTTAGATGCATTCGAAGATTTTCCAAGACCAACAAAATTATCTTTTAGATTTAAAATTTCTATTTGTTGTTCTCTGGTTAATATACCAAATCCATCCATTTCAGTTATTTCTTTCATCGAAACAATATGATCTGCTTCAAACTTATCAACCTCATACCCGTACACTGGATCTACTTTAGGACCTTCTGGATTAACCATTTTACGTATATCGTTACTTGGTGTCTTTTTCCTCAAATTCTTATATTCATCTTTTGTAATACCATTATCTCTACCACCACTTAACTCCTTATTAACCTGCTTTTGTTCCTTCTTCTTCGCAAGCTTCTCCCCCAGACCCTGTTTCACTTCACTAAGGGTTTTGGTTTCGACCACAAGGACTTTAGGCTGAATAGGACCGTTGCCTGCCATTTTCAGTACTTTTGCGCCCACTGGGACATCGACTTTGCCGAATTGTTTGCCGATTTCCCGGAGTATGTTTTGGGCATTTTTTGCTGTGGCTTGGGCGTATTGTTTGCTGTAGGTGTTGAACGGGATATTTGCTGGCTTTCCGCCAATGAATTTGCTTGCTGCCCCAAGTCCGAGTATGCTGAATGCCTGAATCAGGCTTTGCTGCTTTTGTTCTTCTGTCAGCTTGTTTCCTTGAAAGTCTCTTCCTGTGATACCCTCTGCCATGCCGTTCGCTGCGGTGATCCCATAGAGCCCTTTTTCAGTCTTCTGGAGCGCCGCGAAGCCTTTGGTGGTTTTATAGGCATCCAGGGCATGATCGGCGGCGTTCAGGACTTTGGCCGTTCTGTAGATGGCCACTCCGCCCTTTGCTGCACGGCCTGCCCAGCCTACTACAGGGATGAATCCGGCTGCCGCCATGGCCGCGGCCGCAGCACGCTGCGCCGTGGTCAGTTTCTCATGTGTAACAGGATCGACGCCTTCTGTCGCCCTGATAAAATCGTAATATCCGGTTATTTCGCCGGTAAAGGTCTTTGTTGTGTCCCAGGCTTTTTCATACCATGGGCGATTCTCCTGTTCCTGGAGCTCTTTTGCCTGTTTCCTGGCCTTAGCCTGGTCCTTTTTAAATGTCAGATAATCGCTGTTCGCTTTTCTCACATCATCCATCTGCTTGTACACGTCATTGTTTTTATAGGCCTTGCTGTCAAAGTACATGGGCGAGATCTTGCCGCCTTGACTGCTTGAGTTCATGATGGTGCCCAGAAGTCTAATCAGGTAGTTTTCCTGCTGCTCGGAAACCCCATATTCAGTCAGCAGATTGGCATCGAACTTATTGACCGCTTTAATGGTGTTGTCTCTTTTTTTATCCGCTTTATCAATTTCATCTTCAAAGGTTTCTTTTGAAAATACCTGTAAAGATAGAATATCATCTATTGTCTGAAAAATCTTCTTCAAATCGTCCTGCTGGGCCGTTACGATTTCCTTTGACTTTTTCAGTCCGTTTGAAACCTCGTCCTCTAGAAAAGGTTCCATGACGACGGTGTCTCCTGAGAGCTTGACATCCTCGGCAGAGTCGCTGACTCCTTTGAAAAAGGCGATGTTGGCCTTTATCAGCCCCAGCCAGGCATCCGCAAGATCTCCTTGCGCCCCATAAAATCCCTTAATCGATTTTGCGCCATTTCCCTGAAGCTCATCATCCATGTTGACAATGGCTTCAAATTCTTTTTTGAGCGCGGTGATTTGCTTTTCAAGTTCTTCATATTGCTTGGCGCGTTCCTTCATGGCCGCTATCAGTGTACTATGTTCATAAATTTTGGCATTTGCCATTGTATCAGGCCCTTCCCTGTTTATTTCCTGATTATCCCCTCGTTCTGGTGCTGCATTAAATCAGCATCTGCTTTTGTATCCTCGTTTTTTTGGGACGATAGCATATCGCCTTTGGCCAATAATGCTATACTTCCACCTCCATGACTTGTGAAAACGGTTAGTATTGCCGGAGCATGCAGTGTTAAAATTTCTAAATTTTTTTTAACAGCTGACTGTTTACACTTAAACGCTTAAGCTTTATCTCCAGCTCCCATTACATACCATATTGCTCAAATCTTATAAATAATGGCCGACATTCTAAAAATCTTCTCCCATTGATCCCTGAATAATTGAACATACCTAAACGGTTATCCTATCTTAATAGAATAACAGCACATTCAATCATTTCCATATTTTACATTATAGGGTACATAGTTGTTTAAATTAATAGGAAATTTGACTTCTTTTCAATTGTCCAAAACAGGTAAATAGTCACAAAGAAAACACCTCTCCTCAAAAAAGGGAAGTGTTCATCGCATACCATATCTATGTCTTTTTTCAGCGTCAGCTTTCTTACGTGTATCTATGAGAGCCAGGAGGCCAATATGCATTAATAAATCATATAAAAAAGATCTTATTAAGGGGATCATGAGTTACCAGAATGAAAGTATTACTGAGATTGCAGACTTCCACGCCCTTTTTGTTAATTGCACCTCTAATCATGTCCCCAAGTAATGGGTCTCCAGCTCCCTTTCAATAATTTCACTATCTATACAATTAACAAAGTATGTTTTTGATTTCGGCCCGGAACTTACAGAAGCAGATAAGGTTTCATTTTTAAAGTGAAGAGCCGCACCGTCATCAGCCCCATAGCCCCCTTTTATTTTGCCTTCTAAGATTAATTGGTGATAGGAAGGCTTTCTTTTGCTTTCTCCGTCATAATGGGGACAATTGCTGCCCTTTAAAAGCCCTAACCCATCCAATTTATACAAAGGGGCATTCAGAGGGTCCGTTAATCCTTCTTCGAACCAGCAAATGGAACCAGCACTTAATCCTGCAAGAATAACTCCATTTTCATATGCCTTTTTCAAAATCGTATCTAATTCCCATTCTTTCCATAGTACAAGCATATTTCTCGTATTTCCGCCGCCGACATAAATGACATCTTGCTCAAGAACATAGTTTTCTAAATCGGTAAATTCCGGCTCAAATAAAGATAAGTGGGATGGCTGGCAAGGAAGATTTTTAAAAGCTTTATAAAATCTCTCAATATAATTTGTTTGATCTCCACTAGCTGTTGGAACAAAGCATACCTTAGGTGAGTTTTGCTTCACTTGAGCTACTATGTACCTATCAAGTAAAAGGTTTTCCGGCTCCATAGAAAAACCCCCGCCGCCCAAGGCAATAATCTGTCTCATTGTCCATACCTCCACTCTTACTTCATTGATATATTGGGTGGTCATCTTACTATTCATCTAACTAAATTGCCTTGTTTGTTTAACAAACTACTTACACTAAACTATACCATAAAATGGATATTACCCTCTGCAAGTTCTCATAATGACAGCGTACTAATAGTCCTTACAGGAATCCCCCATACCACTTCGCGTTAAAGGATAGACATGAAAAAAGCCATACTTATTCTCAAAAAATGTGAATAAGTACGGCTTTATGAATGTTTAGGAAATCCCAAAATCGGCAATGTTCACAAATACCCATTTTTCCGTTCAGCTTATACGGTAAAGCTCTGTGAAAGCTTTTGAATCTGCTCAATGCTTCCCTGCTGGTTTTTTGCATTTTCTTGTGCTTCTTTGATGGCCAGTGAAACTTCTGACACGTTCTCAAGGATTTCTTCGGCACCTGATGCTGCTTGCTGGGAGGTGGAGGATACCATTTGAATGGCCGAGTTTACTTCTTGTATGGCATTCGCCATTTCGTCTGAAGATTGAGCAATTCCATTAGACATCTGGCTTATATATTCTGCGTCTTTTTCATATTGAACGCCGATGTGAACCATTTTTTCAAGATCCGGTTTTACCTTTTTATCCATATACTCCAAAATGTCTTTTGCATTGATGGTGAGATTTGTAAATGCTGTCTGCACCTGTCCAGTCACATTGCGGATGTTTTCCACTGATTTAGTGGACTGTTCAGCGAGCTTGCGTATTTCTTCCGCTACTACAGAAAATCCCTTACCGGCATCTCCTGCTCTTGCTGCCTCGATGGAAGCATTCAAAGCCAGCAAATTGGTCTGTCCGGCAATGCTGCCAATGGTATCTGCCAGAATTTTTATTTCTTCCACAACTTTCACTTCATTTATTGCCTTTGTTATTTTATCTTCATGACTTGTATAAATATTGTAGGAAGCAAGGGCAGAGTTTTTGGCATCTTCTCTTACCTGGGATGCTCTTGATTTGATTTCCTCAGCTATGCTTCCCCCTTCGTTTGCTTTTACAGCTAATTGTTTGGTTGATGATTCAATACTTTCCGCAGAAGCCCCTAATTGCTGAGTGGCTGCACTTAATTCGATTGAACCCTCTGTCATTTCCTTCGTGGTTTCTTTAATATCCTGCATA
Organism: Bacillus sp. OV322; assembly: GCF_900112495.1. GTDB lineage: Bacteria > Bacillota > Bacilli > Bacillales > DSM-1321 > Peribacillus. The sequence continues at coordinate 352,467 of NZ_FOMA01000001.1, read as the reverse complement.
ATATATATGAGCTCTGTCATGATTGCAGTCAGTTCATCAGAATTACCATCTGCATGTTCAATTCTTTTTTTCAGATCAGCTATAAAATGCCTGACTGTATTTCCTGCATCATGCAGGGAACGAATCAAAGAACCATCATAGCCTTCCGTATCTGTGACTCCTGTTAAATTCCCTGCTTCCAGTGCTTTTGCATATTCTTTCACTTTATTCAGGTTGTTTGCCAGGATTACAGATATCCAGGTGCCCAGCCCAATGATAGCTGCTGCACTGATTATTAATAGGGTTATTTCAATATGCCGGTTTTTGAATAATGTGCTGAGAAGTATACAAATCCCTAAAATAACTGAAGGCATCATGATTATTTTATACGGGCTTGCTTCCGCTATTTTCGCTGTTTTTTTGCCTGCCAATTTTTTCACTCCTTAATATTTAAACAATAATGCGCAAGATACGGAGCCTGCGCCAACTGACCAGAAAATGACATAATCTCCCCTTTGAATCCCGCCATTGCTTATGGCACGTTCAAAAGCCATGAAGGGGCTGGGAGCGCCAGTATAGCCATATTCAGTCCCTGTTATAGGAAATTTTTCTATACTTTCATTCAGTGCTTCCTGTATTTTATAGATATTCTTCCGGGAAAGCTGGGATAAGCAGTAGACAGAAATATCTGCAGCTTTTAAATGGTTTCTATCTAATAAAGTGCCGATAAGCTCCAAGGTGGATTCAAATGCCCGGTCATTGTTGACATTTTCCCATTGAACCCTTTTTTCAAAATCACTTGTCTGTTCATCATACATGTTAGATATCCCACAGGCGGGAAATACAATCCGCTCAAGCGACTCTGTATTTACACTAAAAACCGAATCTATAAAGCCGCTTTTGCTATTTTCGTTTTTTTCTAAGATGATAGCACTGGCACCATCTCCAAAGCTTGCATATGTAACTGCTTCTTCACGCCTGCTGTATCTGTGCATCAGTTCAGAGCCGACAATCAATGCACGCTGTATGTGGGGGCTTGATAACATATTCCGGCTCACCTGCTCTGCCGCAGTGATCATGCCGACACATGCTGTATTCATGTCATACACAACCGCTTCTCTTTTTCCGCCAATCGCATGATGGACCGCAACTGAATTCGGCGGCCACAGGTACTCAGGTGTACCAGAAACAAAAACAATCATGTCCATGTCCTGTCCGGTCATACCCGCTTTTTCAAGGACTATTTTAGACGCTTCAACCGCCATCGTTAATGCATTTTCAGAATCATCTGCCACAAATCTATTTTCTCTGCCAAGAGCATCCAGCAAACGGGTAATATCGGAACCCTGCTTGTTAAAATGATTGATATAATATTGATTATTTACAGCTTTTTTGGGGTGGTATACAGATACTTCCTTCAGTACGATGCTGGCTGACATTATATTTGCTCTCCTTTATTTATTAAGTGATTGTTTGAGATTGGCCGTATTCAGCCGCTTGAAAGGTGTCTCGTTTACTGGCTCACGGAAAGGCTTAATGCATCCTGCCGGCTATCCACAAATTGGCCGGTAAACCCTGTATTCTTGGCTATTCTTTTCAGCTGCAAACGCGGTGTTACATGTGACGGCTTTACCATTAGTATTTTTTTGAAGCCCAGACTCATATACAAAGCATAGCTTTGCTCCAAGACAGGCAGTATCGAGTGCTTGAACGTCCTCAATTCGGATGAATCCACAATTAACGTGAAATCTTTCACATGCAATTTTGCAGTTTCTTGTTTTAATAAATCAACAAAGTTGGAAGCTTTATCTGTTTCAGCAAAACCGCCCAGTGTAATAATGAATGCCTTCGCTTTTTGATTGGTCTCAAATAATGCCATGGATCAACTATCCTCTCTTTACATATCTATACAATACGGTGACCATTTCTTTATCGGCTTAATTTTTATTTTTTAAAGCTGATAAAGCATACCATTTTTCTAAAAAAATTTTTTTAAAAATTGGAATTTGGCAGAAAAGTCCTTAAACAGAGGAATCCATCAGGAGAAGAGGTTATTATACAAAAACGGCAGGCACCCCTTTGAGTGCCTGCCGTTTGATAGATTATATATATTGCCGCATCGTTTTACGGTGCGAATTAGCTGATGCTATTCTCTTCCAAAACCTCTTTGGGAAGTTACATGGTTTTTTTCATCATTCTCTAAAAGCCCATTCTCTCTTTTTCCCTCGCCATCAAATCCATCCTTATTATCTGTGTCCGGGTTTGGGGCATAACCATATTCTCTTTCACTTTTATCTTTATCATCTGTTCCGTCCAGATTATTTCCGTAATCTGTGCCGAGGCTGTCATTCCCGCGCTGGGCTCTGGCGGTATCATTGAAATTTTCTTTGTTCATGCCATTTATATTATCTGTTGCCAGGCTGTTTTGTAATTTGCCTGTTCTCGGATTATTGTAAGAGGCCGTATTCTCACTATCATCCAATCCTGCAGTTTGTGAGTTATTTATGCTGCCGGCCGTTCTTGAACCATCTGTTTGGAAATCTTCCACACTCTTCAGACCATTTGGTGAAGCTGTGTTCGTGCTGTCATCATGCAATTCCCTACCAGCAGTAGTTGCATTGCCTGTGAAGGCATTTACAGTGCCAGCTTCCCCGCTTTCATTTCTGATAGCAGATCTCACTACTGCATCATTCGCTGCGTCTACATCCACAGCCAGAAGGAATTTTCCGTCTTTGAGGTCAGCAGAATATGCATCAAGTTCATTTCTGGGAATATTCAAGTCTGCAAATTTATCGCTTTCCGCACCTGGAGTGTCATCCATAACAAAGTATTCTTTTAATCGATCCCAGAAAGATTCATGCTGCTTCCCATCATCAGCCGAACTTGTTACAACAGTGCCTGTTTTGTCTTCTACATAATCGGTATCTTCTCTATTCGTAATAACCGAGATGTTTCCGGCATCATACCCTCTTGAAGTCAAGCCTTCGATTGCATTAACAGTCTCTTCAGATGAATCATAAACTCCAACAATACTTTTTGCCATGATAACTTCCTCCCTTAAAATATTGGATGAATTTCCATAGTCGTTATTGACTTTCTAGAATATTTATACCCGCGCTATATCATGATAAACAGGAAGGGAATGATTCCCACCATGTTCCAGCACATTACAGCCCCTAATGCACCCTTCAAGAATGCGGCTGATTTTTTCCAAAAAAGAGACACCCCTATGGATGTCCCGGCTTAAAAGCGGATTGATTTAACGAACACATTTGAGTGTTATTAATCTGAAAGGCCAAAATACTTCTTTGCTATCTCCGTAAATTCCTTTTGACCTACTTCCTTTTTTTCAGATTTTCCATCTCTCCATACGGTAAATGAACTTTCCGTTAAAGTTGCATTTCCGCGATCTGTCAGCATAGTAATCAGTTTTTTCTTGTTAAAAGGAGATTCCGGATGCTCCAATATGATTTTTTGAACATCATTCAGTTCAGCTGCATCCTCCACCGCTTGGGCAGAATCAAAGGCATACCCTTTCTTCCACTCTTTATCTTTATCTCTCAGTTTCATATAAAAGATATACTCTCCATAATCACTTTCTTCTTTCTTAACGCAAAATTCCCCAGTCGCTGACGAGGTCGTTTCTCCCGTCAATGGAACAGGCCTTAATGGCAGGTTTCCGCCGAATCCGGTATCTGCAAGGAAAACCTGTCCATTATGTGTAATCAGATTTGTCACATGAGTTTTGCCGATCGTATTCCACCGCTGTTTCTGCTGATTAAATATCACCCCTCGAACAAGAGTAATATCAAACCCGTTTTGTGCTAAAAAGAAATAAAGGAGTGCGTTCAGTTCATAGCAAAGCCCGCCTTCATTCTTTGTAAGCAATTTATTTATTAAATGATCTTTCGAAATGTAAGTTGTTCTATTACCGATAATGCACAAATTTTCAAAAGGAATACTTTTCGCCGTTTTTTCAAGAATGATATCCAGTTTTTCAAAAGTGATTTCTTCATGTTCAGGGAAACCTATTCTTCTGCGGAATAATGTATTCAGATTGCTCATTCGTTCCTCCCCCATTCTGGCCGGGATACTCTCCTTAGAGCCCATTTTATTATATCACGATAGAAAATAAGGGTGAACCCAGATACATTCCTGGATTCACCCTTCCTCTATTTCACACTCTTAATGATATGTTCAGCAACCCACCGCTCTCTCAATACATGATCCATATATCTTGTGAACACTGATTCACCTGAGTAGGACAAGCATAAATATTCCTTGGCCCGGGTCATGCCGATATAAAGAAGCGAGACTTCCCAACAACAGATTTCATGGTAAAAGACGTAAGTATACAAATAGCTTCTGCTTTTTTCGCTTCCTTCAAAATATGCCGGCCGAGCTGATTGGTGATGAGCTCAAGATTACTCATTTCCAGTCTCAATCAGAAAAATTTTCTCCTTAAATCCACCGCGTTTCTCTGCTTTCTTTTCACGGACTTCCTCCAGCTTTTCAAAGGAGGATCCATGCCTATCTGCAAGTGCATGTATAAGTTCCAGCAAATCCGCTAATTCCTCCGTAGCATCCTTATCGTTATCTGTGTTCAGATACTCTTCTAGCTCTTCTTTAAGCTTGTTTTTGAGCTCTTGCAGGTACTCTTCATCCTCCAGTATTCTAGTAGAAAACTGGACTCCAGTATGAGCAATAATTTCTGGAATTCTGTCTCGGACTAACTTATTATAAACCGGCAAAAAACTGTTCCCCCTTTAATTTTGGCTCTCATTTACAAGGTAATGGTAAAGCTTGCTCTCAATTGATGGTTCCATAACCATATTCATATGGACAACCGGCTGGCCGTCCTGCAATTTATCCTTCTGTACAGAGCTTTGGTTTGGACTGGCCTTACCTAAATAATAAAAATCGGACCCTTCGTCATCATCCTTCTTCACAAAAATATGTAGATCAATTTCATTTTCTTTTGATTGAATGATGGTTTGAACTTCATTTGATTCTAAGGTTCTATTGCTTTTTGTGTACAATTTTAAAATTTCCGGACTTAAAAATTCATCACCATATTATATAACCATTTTTCATGATACACTGACCACTCTTTTGGTCAAAAAACATAGATTTTTCAAATAGTAATTGTCGAACGAAAATTTCAATAATATTTTGATTGTACTATTAAAATGGCTTAATATATATGGAGTATTATTATAAATTTCTGGGAGTGGCGCCGATGTCTATTAATGTTTATATGAATTTTAACGGGAATACGAGAGACGCAGTGGAATTTTATTCAGAGGTTTTTAACACAGAGAAACCGCAGATTATGACATTTGGAGAAGCACCACAGCATCCGGATTATCCGCTCGCAGAGGAAGCAAAGAACCTGGTTATGCACGCAAGGCTTACAATAAGCGGCAGCACAGTTATGTTCTCCGATACTATGCCTGGTTCGCCTTATGTGGAAGGAAATAATATCACCCTTACTTATAACAGTCAAAACGAGGAAGAACTAAAATCGGTGTTTAGCAAGCTGAGCGATGATGGCAAGGTTACTATGGAGCTTCAGGAAACATTTTGGAGCAAGCTTTATGGACAGCTAACTGATAAGTTCGGCATTCACTGGCAAATCAACTTTGACAACGGCGAAATGTGAATGTAAATATTGAAAGAAGGATAGGCCAATTGCCTGCCCTTCTTTTTTTAATGCTTCAAATTTTTCTAAAAGCAACATATTAAAATGTAAATAATTATCAGTTTATATATAATGTTAAAATCAAAGGATGAACTCAAATATCCAAAGAAACGTCTGATTCAAAGAAAGTGATGTGAAAGTATGCTCAAAAGATTACTAGAGAAGCTGAAAAATCCTAAGCAAAAGATCATGGAAACAGAAACGAAACCATTCAGCCAGGAGGAAATTGAAGCATTGGTGGATGCACGGCTAAAAGACCATGCTGTCTCTAAAACATCCATCCTCTGCTGTTGAAGATTTATCTTTAACTGCCAAGCAAATAGAATTTGCTCTCTCTTATCGCTAAAGTTAGTAATCAATACACTCTTGCAGTGACGCCTGACAAGTTAATGTTAAAGGATCTTAATAAACTGATCGCTTACAATCGGTATAAAAATAAACGTATCTTAATAAACGTATCTTAATTAACTTAGCGAAAAAAGTTGTTTTGCATAAGCTATAAAAAGATAACATTCCAAAAGTAATATTCCTTACCAGTAAAAAGCCACTACAGTCAAGTGATGAACTGTAATGGCTTTTCATTATTTTATCCGCATATCGTTTGGTGTCAGGAATTTGCCGTATATCCAGCCTGTTTTGTTTTTGTATTGTACCAGAGCCCAATGAGAGTATTTGCTGCCATTTCCCCAGTATACATCTTTCAGTAGAGTTCCCTTTGGCACGACAATCAGCGTTTTCGAACCCGTAGCAGCCTTAATATGGAGCCTAACATCTGATGTGGTCTTTGCCTTGCTTAAATATCGCACCAAATGCTCTGTAGAGATGTAAGCCGTTTTTCCTTTGTACGTAATCATGGCCCACTTCGTACCGTTGATAAAACCTTCAACCGCTGCAATGCTGTTTTTTTTCATGGATCCAAGCACAGTGCTTTTCGCACTTGGCTTTGACCAAACTTTGATGCTCGATGCGGTCACTTTGTGGTAGGAAACAGAGTTTTGATAATCATCAGAAGAAGCCTGCACTTGTGCTGTATGTGTAAATGGAATGGTACCTGAAACAGACGTCAAAGTTAATCCAGCAGCAAACAAAGCATAAAGCGATTTTTTTCTTAATGAATTCATATAATATCCCCTTTCGCATGGAGCTGTTATTCTATACCCAATTTAACCCAAATTTTATCTGAAAAGTTAATCATTTTCCAAAATGAACCGAAAGTTGGATTTGTTACAAAAACTAATGCCTTTGTGGATAACTTTCATAGGAATTTCTAACTTCTTAGTCACAAAAAAGAAGCGTACATTGAGTATGCTTCTGGACGGTTATTCAGGTATTATAGAAAATTAACAATCAAAAACCTGCTTTATTCCTTTTAAAAATCAACTTTTTCCAGGTAAAGACCTTCTGCATAAGCCATGCGGCCCGTTTGAACTCTTTCCTTTGATTCTAAGATGCCTGGTATACTCATGGCCTCTATTTCACCCAAACCGATTTCAATCAGCGTTCCGGCCATTTTTCTTACCATATTATAAAGAAAACCATTGCCCCGCACTCTAATTTCAATGAATCCTGCATTTTCTTCTATATCAATAGAATATATTTCACGGACCATCGACTTTTTCTTAGACTTTGCATTTGAAAAAGCAGTAAAATCATGTTTACCAATAAAATATTGACAGGCAGCTTCCATTTTTGTGATATCCAGCTTTTGATCCACATGCATACTGTACTTCCTCATAAAAGGATTGGTATATTGCTCGTTCCAGATTTTATATAAATACGTTTTTTCTTTGGCATTATAACGGGCATGAAAACGATCCGGAACGGATATGACCTCAACTACACTGATATCCTGCGGTAAATATCTATTCAAGTACTCCATGATTTCAGATTCAGTTTTACCTTCACTCATTTTAAAATTGGCTACTTGAGCAAGAGCATGTACACCGGCATCTGTTCTGCCGCTTCCGATAATCTCAATCTTTTCCCCTGCCAGTTCTGTTAATACATTTTCAATTTTACCTTGAATTGAATCATCACCGCTACCAAGCCGCTGCCAACCCTTATAGCGCCCGCCATCATATTGTATCGTCATTTTATAATTATTCATTGCTTCCTCCTGATTTTACTACTTTAAACTGAATTTTACTTAAAAGCACAAGCCCCCATACAGCTCCTGCTGTATGAGGGAACATATGATTTATTCATAAAAACACGAAATTGTTAAGCCTTTATTAGGTTTTGTATTAAATAATACCTATGCCAATCCCCTAATGAAACCTAGCACCCAACATGTTAGTACTTTTGCATAGTGTACCAAAGAGGCTAACGTCCTGCAACGAACGGTATATTCAAACTTCAGCAACAGCCGAAATACACTAAAGGTTTTACTCCTCTAAAATAAAAATAGTGCCAACTCTTTTTAATAGAATTCGACACTTCCTTTATCCTCTATACGTTATCGTGCCTCTTTTGGCGGCTGGCACACGTCACATTTACGCTGGTTATTATTTTTGAATTTAGTAAATGTCTTTTCAAAGTTGCTGCCACATTTACATTTTAATAGTAATTTCTGAGAAAAACCATGATATTCCGTCGTCAGAAGCTTACTTTCCGAATTCTTCTCAACAAAGTCTTTAATCTTCTCAATCGTCCATCGTCTATTCATACTCTTGCACCTCCATATTTTTCTCTATGCGGAGGCTTCTCTTGGCATCCGTTAAATCATAAGAAAAAGGATTAATTATACTAAGTTCCTTATTATAGCATGCGCTTGGTCAATTAAACAGATGGGATTCATAAACTAAACCTTATGAAAAAATTGGACCTCCCATAGACCAATTTCCAACGATAAAGAGTAATATACGTGAAATTCAGTAACATTTCATTTCTTGCCTTTTCCTGATAATCTAGTTACAAGCTGATTTAAACCTGCCTTGAAGATATAATAGGTGTTGCACTCATATGTACTACATACGTACAAATAAAAAAGACTAAATCCTTATAATGATGAAATTTTTAGCCTTTGAACAATGAGTTACCTGAATAGAGGGACAAACATAATTACAGACTGTAGACAAACCCAAAAAAAAACGGGTTTGCCTACAGTTTTTTGTTTTAAAAATAGAGTTATTGAAATAAAAAACACTCTTTAAAGGATTTTTACGATTATACTTCTCTAAGGATATTACTTACTCCATAGCTTCTATTCTCATAAATCTTACAGAATTCTTTGTTAGTTAGATTGCTTTCTTTTGGTGTAGTAATTCTCACAAACACTGAATCAGCATTTTGTGTAATCACCGTATGCTCGCCAAAGGTAATCGCCCCACAACAAAATTTATTTAACAGGTGTTGAAGTTTTTCTTCTGATTCACATTTAACGTTAATATCCCAAATATGTGTTCCAAAATGAAAATAAAGCACAAAGTATTTCATCTAATCTCCTCCATTTTATAGAATATTCGATAAAATACATTATTTTCCTTCATTTTTAAACCAAAAGGACTCAAATTAAATGCATGGCTTTAAACTACTATTATTCAGTTCTTTAAGCATGATATCGCTTAGTAAAGGGAGGAAGAAAATATACTTCTTACATTAAAAAAAAATGAGAATACTGATCAAATTTGACAGAGTGTTTTTTTGTACATTCAATTAGTAAGATTTGATGTTGTTTTATGTTATTTTTTGGTATAATTATATGACTTTGAAAATCAGAATTTCATATTCATATTTCCAAAGTCACCGATTCGCTTGTGATAATTTTTATCTCTTGTGCAATTCTCTTAACAATTCCTGTAACAAGTGCATTGCCCATAAAAAAGTAACGCATACGGTCAGAGACCTCAAAAACATTTCCTTCTTTATCCATTTTCCAACGTGTAGAATCAAGAGGAAAATCTTGAAGAAGTTCTGCTTCATTTGGTGTTAAAAGGCGATAATGACCATCGTCAAAAAGAAAGTGTGTCGAACGATTTACAGAACCCTCACTAGTAAGCATAGTACGAGCAGGAGAATTAAAACTATCGTATGGTGACATTCCACCTTCAGAATACATCCATTTATGCCCGTCTTCGGTAGTGCGTTCAATTTTTTTTGGACCTCGTAGATAATTGAATTTCGCTAGTTTAGCTTCATCAGTAATCCAATACTTCTTAATATATGTCTTATAGGCTTCCTCGCCATTATTTTTAATATAGAAATTTTTAGCTAAAGTTTTTACTTCACCTAATGACATAGCTGGCTCAAAAATTGGTGTAGTATCTATAGTATAGTAACGTCCATGACGCATAACTCCTGTATTCCAAATCGTCCCAGTGAAGTTTTCAGAAATATTGAGGACATATTCATCATACTTAGTTTCTTTACCTAACCATGCAGAATAATGTCTTATTTTTTTGCCATCTTGTTTTGGAACACTTTCTACTGGAAATTGTCTAGCAAATAAACCGTTACGTAATAGGTAGTCATCGTAACGTTTTGAATCCCAAATAGGTGTCTTCATAGATTGAAGAGATTCAATCCCATTTTGCTCGAATCGCAAATCTACTTTTTTTGCCCATTCTGTATTATTTCTATAAATAAAAAAGAAAACTCGTCTACGCTTTTGAGCACGACCGTAGTCTGCAGCGTTGATAACACGCCACTCTACTGAATAACCGAGATTATTAAATGCTCCTAGCATAACTGCAAAATCACGTCCACGTTGATTAGAAGGAGATTTTAATAAACGGTCAACATTTTCAAGGATTAAATAATCTGGTTTAATAATACTTGTTACACGAATTATTTCCCAAAACAGGACACCTTTTTTTCCTTCAATTCCTTGTTCATTTTTCTTCGATCTAGCTACAGAGTAGTCTTGGCAAGGAAAACCACCAACAATCATATTAACATTGTTGTCACGCATTTCTTCAAACTTGCAATCTTCTACTTTCATTATATCGGTTGGAATATGTTCCATTTTATTGCCAAAATATTGCATACCGACTTCATAAGCATCTTGTGACTTTCTGCTTGGTTCAAATTGGTTAGAATAAATAACATCAAATAATTCTTCCCCAATAGCTTCATTTGCATTATTCAGTCCATGGATAAATCCTCCTACCCCATCGAACATCGAAAATACTTTTAACTTCATGTTTTTTCCCCTTTATAACTACTTAGAATTTATGGCACTCCGCAGCCCACGAGGCATTTCAGAAACTGTTGTTAGCTGGAGTAAATTAACTTCTCAAAGCTCTTTTTGCGTCATACTTCTATCAAGGAATAACTCATCAATTTTAGATTGTATCAAAAATAACATGCTTTCATTAAAAAGCTCGTTATTGTGATATATTATATAATAGCCTAATCTTTTCAAAAGATCAAGAGATCAATACGAATATGTATAATAATTTAATTAATGCGAGGTAACTCTATGAATAATGGAAAATGGGAATCTGTTGAAGAAGTTCATAATCATGCGAAAGCTGCAATTGGAAAGCAGATTAGAGAGATTATAAAAGAGGGAACTATAAAAAAATATTATGATAATCCTAAAAATAAAGGATGGGTTGGGAATTCAATAGAATCTGATTGGTTTTATATACCTAACAATTCTAGACACGAAGCAGATATTCCTTATCTAAACTTAGAAATTAAAGCAACGCCAATTATTAAGCATTCAAAGAATAAAGTGTGGTCTGCCAAAGAACGATTGGTATTAAATATTTTTGATTTTAATGATGAATATAAGCGTACTTTTGAGACTGCTTCTTTTATTGAGAAGGCTTCTTTAATAGAAATGCTTTATTATGAGTTTATTAAAGATATCCCTAGTCCAGATCTATTTATTAAACAGGCTGTACTTCTAAAATTATGGGAACTTCCTGAAGAAGATATGCTTATTATAAAAAATGACTGGCAAACAATTATTAATAAAATCAAAGAAGGAAAAGCTGAAGAATTATCCGATTCCCTGACACAATATCTTGGTGCGACAACTAAGGGAGGTAAGAGTGAGAAAAATATGACCACTCAGCCATTCTCTGATGAAAAGGCACATAGACGATCATTTACGCTAAAGACAAATTTTATGTCCTACTTAGCCAAACGTTTTATGAGTGAGGATTATACTGAATCTGAACGAATTATTTCAGATGTATCTGAGCTTCAAGAAAAGTCATTTGAGCAAATCATCTTAGATAAGTTCCTACCATATATCGGTAAGACAAAAGCTGAACTAGGGAAACAATTTAATGTCAATATCCCCCAAAAGGATGATAAGGCAAGTAGTCGTTTAATTGCAAGAGCAATGTTGAATCTGGATGTAGATTTGAATGATACAGAAGAATTTGTCAAGGCAAATATTGCCTTGAAGATTGTGACAATAAATCCTAAAGCTAGAACAAGGGGAACGAAACTTCCAAAAACTACTGAAGGATTCAAATTACAAAACTGGTCACCAGAATTTACGAATATCCATGAAAATTTTGAAGATTCTTCTTTATTTACTTATCTTAGTGAGACTAGATTCTTACTGGCTGTTTTTGAAGAAACACCAACTAGTGAAATTTTTAAAGGTGTGAAATTTTGGAATGTCCCAGTTTCTGATATTTATGGAAATATTCAAGAAGTCTTTGTGGATACGAAGAGAAAAATAGCTGAGGGAATTGAACTTACTTATAAAGTAAAAAATACTAAAAAGGGCTATGAAGTGAAAAATAACTTTATTCCCGAAACAGCTGAGAGGATTGCTCATGTTCGTCCTGATGCAGGAGTGAGTGATTATCAAGGAGAGGCATTAAATCGCAATGGAGAATTAAAAAATGCAATGCAACTTCCTTCAAAATCAAAATGGATAAATCGCCCTGAAGATATGAAAGAAGAATTAAAAGATTACTATATGACTAAGCAAGCATACTGGTTGAATCCAACTTATATGTATGAAGCTGTAAAAGAACTATTCTTCGACTAATGGGCTATTTCTCTGGAAGGTTAATTTCATCCATCTTATTGATTTTCCAAATGAATTATAAAAATACCTATCAGAATTGACAGGTATTTTTATGAACTCTTTACAATTTTGACTCGATGGTATTCTTAATAGCCAAAACATCAACTCTTTCATAAGTATTAAATACGAAGCTATTTTCATCTTTTACGGCTTCAAAAACTCCACCTTTAACGTCTTGGGGGATTATCTATTCCGGGCTTCTGCAAATAACAGTTAGCGTATATAAGCTCTCGCTGTATGAATTGAAATAAGTGTCTGTCCACTTGTATAATTAAATTAAACTTCCCCCAAAAGTCCTAGTTCTTTGGAATCTCCGTTATTATTGAGGACAGTTTCTTCCGCAATAGCATATTGGATGTTAATAGTTGTATTTACAGGATTATTGTTATTCCCGAACAATTCAAGATAGTCGTTAATTTCTTGTTCTAATGATTCTGGCGATTTATACGTGTAAATCTTCACTGTTCATTCTGCGAAACGTCCCCTTGATTATTTTAATCTTTAGTAACAAAGATATACTTGGCGTAGCATACTCATACCTTTCTATTATCTTGAGGAAGGGGTGAGTCTTCCACAATTTTTGCGAGCGTTTTGGAAAAATAACAAAAGAAAGGAATAGAGAGGCTTCCCAAAAGTTCAAAGAATTTATGAAAAACCTCTAATTCATACCCTTACTTAAGAAAATGTCACCCTTTTGTTACCATTCAGTTATATTCAGAGTATATAAAGGTCTATCCCCCAGTATTTACTATCCATTATAAGACTCATTTACTCACTATTAATTTAAACCTATATTTTAACCTAGAATTAATAACTATATTTTACCATATATTGAATATTTTGTTATTTATATAAAATTATTAACAATTCACTATTCTTCTTTTACTTCAACTGTATTATAAAAGTAACAGTCACCCTCTATCTAATACTTATTAGAATTTTTTTGTGTCAAAAAGGTGTAAAAAAAATAAATTCTACCTTTATCAGCCTTTTCCTCGCAAAACAAAAAACACCCAAAAACATTGATTTAACAACATTTGTAAGTGTTTATGCCGTTTCTAAAATGAAATTGTATTTTTCTAAAGATACCGGTAATCGGGGTCCAACCGACAGATTAGAGTAATTAGTTTTCGAGACTTAAGTCCCCTATTTCAGACTCCAGGAGAAAGATTATTCTATTCTAATTTTCTACCTAGTATTCATAGCTGGCACTTTGACAATATGATACGAGGGGTTACCCAACTTTTGATCGGCTTGTTTAAACTGACCAAGCACGAGACATTGTCCCTTTCGCAGCATTCGTAACTCCTCAGGTGTCGCATTCCCAATGCGACTCGCTAGTACACGTACTTCACTTTCTGCTGGGTTGAAGTAAACTTTTGTCCCAGCATTATCAAGAATGGATAGCTCCTCCTTTGAGAAGTTATTAAATGTCTGTGTAGCAAACCATGCTGACCAACCAAACTTTCGACCTTCGCGCAGGATTTTTGCAGATGGTGATCCATCTGAGAAATCAAGATTTTGTGCTTCATCCAAGATTACTGGAATACGCTTATCCTTTGTCCCATTTTGCGTGTAATACCATAAATCCCAAAGAATAAATTCAGCCATAAGACGCTTGATTTCATCCTGGTCATACCCAGCAAGCTGGATAATTGTAATAGTTCCTTCAGGCGCAAAGTATTCGTCCCATTGATTTCTAGATTCATAGTCAAACGGATCAATATCGACGAATTGAACTATTCGAGTAGTAATAGACGAAAGCACGGAATTCGCATAGCCATCCAATTCTTCCAGAATCTCAAGTAGATGCTCCATTTTCATTTTATCATCATACAATTCGATACCACGCTTTACAGCCTCGTATAGCGCACTTTTTTGTTGTGGACCGAACCCATTATAAACAGATGAAAAGACATCAACAACTCGACGAGCTACTTCTGTCGGCTTTTCCTTTCCGACGACTCCAGCAACTTCCTTCTCACGACGAAGGAAGGGATTGAGCGGAAAGCCTTCATGATATACAATTCGTTCTCTAAATCTATCCCCCATGTCTCCTAAAAAGACAGGATCTAATTGAGTTCGAGTATAACTACTAGAATAATCAAGGACGACCGCAGATTGGTTTGACCTTGATAAATCTCGTAGTAATGACTGAATAAAATAGGTTTTCCCCTGACCAGAACGACCTCCAATGATAAGATGTCGATTCGGTAATCCTGTATGATCAAATTCCCAGAAGATGTTTTGGTTATTTTCTACCCCTATCAGTGGACGTACACCCTTCAGAACACTTTCTGGATTTGTAGAAGTGGTAACGGTTGGTCCTGTTCCGATTCCTATATGTTGCGTTTCATCCTTTACAGCTTCAGGCGATGGGCCATCACTTGGTGTCTCCTCTTCTTCTATTTGAAGAGATTCCTCAACAACTTCTCTTTCCTTCTCTCCATTTCCAGAAGATTGTCCAACCTCAGCTGTCTGTTCGTTTCCAGAACTTCGAGTGTTTTCGGTCCCAACAGCACTAGCCTCACTTTGCTCCCCACTACCAGCGCCAACCTCTATATACTCCTCCGAACCCTTAGCAGCAACGTCATCTGTTCCATCCGTTCCACTAGGAGTTGTATATATTTTCTCAGGCTGCTCCTCATATTTCCTTGCCAACTCAGTCATCGGTTTTGCTAAAGTATCATAACCACTTTGTTCAGGAAACTCTAGTACAATAACACCTTTGCGTCTTTCTTTTACCTGTAATCTTGCACCCTTTTTAAAAGAGATAACAAGACCATGTCCATAATCGGCACGCAGTGTATTTACAATCTCAAATTCATCGTTCAACAATTGATTGATAACGTCTGGAGAAAGAGTATAATCCTTTTCAGGCCATACTTTGTTATATCTCATTTTTGAAGCATTGTTAATGAAGAGTCTTGTGAAAAAATTCCGCAGAAATCGAGCATCAAACGTATCCTGTTCAATTAATTGTTCGTTTAAACGGTCCTTTAATTCTTTCACCTGACTAATTCCCTTTTCAATCACACTCGAATCATTTAGACCGATTTTCACTTCTACAGGGTACATATGGATTTTTAATCCATCTTCAGCTCGCTCTAACCCCATCATTAACAAATCATCACTGCAATTTCCACGTTTCCCAATGGTTTTTCCAGAAAAGAGTCCTGCTTTTTTGCTAAGTCTAACACTACCAGCCACTCGAACAATTTCTTCCATCGAAACAGGAACCCAAAGTACATCTGGTTTATCAAAATGCAGTAATCCCTGCTTAATCGCAGAAACAACACTCATTTTTTCACGCTTATCATGTGCACGTCCCTGTACAGCGCGAAGGAGCCACTCCCCATTAAACGTATTGAATAATCGAATTACATCTTCAATATTCTCATCACTTACTGATACAAGTTGTGATTTCAAAAAGTCATGAATCACATTAAAGTATTGATTGGATTTATCCGTTACTGTTATCGCATCATAATGATTTGAAGATGAATGCTGATCACTGTAATGAACAATTACAAGATTACCCGATGATTCTTGAAAATACTTTAAATCTAGCACAGGATCAATGAACGTCAACCAGTGAGATTGACTATAGAGTGAGGAGAGATACTCCTCATCCTCTCCACTTATATGCATAGCAAAGGCAATCCCTTTTGTATATGGATTTTGCCCTTTGTCTGTCATGTTTGCGGCCAGTTCGTTCATTTTCACAGCAAACCTTGCTAATAAGGACTGCTCAGTATTACTCTCGCCGCCAGTTCCAAAGCCTACTCGATATCCGCCATTTTCACTTTTTGATGAGGTAACAGTTGTAAATAACCCATTTAGGTTGATGCTACTAGGTGCATCCTTTACTAACTGCTTAACAACTTGCTCTTCTGTTTTCATTTTATAAAAGGTAATATGGCTGTACTGCACTTTTTCAGTAATATGTCGTTTTGAATAACGTAACACCTGCTGAATCGTACGTAAAACATCCTCAGCTAAATAATCTCCCATTGAAAATTTAATGCCAAGTCGATTGGCAATTTCTTCTGCATTCCCAATATCATTAAGTTCATTAAAAGCACTATACCCATCCATATCCTGTCTATAAGCAACCACTTCAATTGGCCGTAATTCGGATAAGCTATTCGTTTCCTTAATCTGCTTCTTCATCCAGTCAACGATACCACGTAACACTTCCTTATCGTTGGGGATATTAATGACATTTAATAGAATTGCAGCTTTTGAGTCTAGCGAAAACAGGTAATCATAATGATCACAAAATTGGTCGAGTTTTTCCTCAACCACCTGTGCCAAATACGTGTTTGTTTCCCCCACAGTCACTTCTTCACTCGGTAAAAACGCATGCCATTCAGGCAGTCGACTGTCCGTCGTTGGTTTAAACAGATTTCCTTCATATGTAACAAGATAAGGCAAAGTATACACTGCATTTAGTCTATTCAGGATATTGGAATCAATGTCCTCCCCTTTGCTCTCTGTTGTAATCTGCAATTGATAAGCTACGTTTAACGGTGAAAAAGGTGTCATATAGATATCATGTTCATCCCTTGCAGTTCCTAAATAAAATAAACCTCTCTCTTCATTCGTCATAATCTGTTGTTCACGAATATTCTCAATCGCTTCAATATACGCTACTACATAGGCTTCTGCTTTCTCACGAATCGCATCCGTATAATAAAGTAAAGATGGAATTGTCCCTGTTTTGTCAATTTCTTCTAAGAAAGCATCATACACTATTTCTACTGCTTTCGGTAAAACCACCTGCTCTGGGATTAACTCATTAAACCTGATAGCTGCCTGTCGGATTCGGTTTCTTAACCAAGCAAATTCCATTACTAAAAATGGACGATCCTCTTCATGTGTCACATATGGTAGATTATCAATCTCGACTCGTTTCGCCTCTTGATCAGTTAAAAAGGAGCTCTGCATACTTCGTTTCTTTTCCCATAGTGCCCTTCCATGAATCGGTATGGTTTTCAGCACCTCATCAGCTACCTCAATTGGGATTTCAAAGCTTGGAGTTACAATCGTAAAGCGAATGTTTTTCTCATTTTCATCTAACAATCCAGGTGTAAATTGAACTGTTGCACCAGTATCCATTAAAATCGATTGCCCTTGTTCTGTTAAATCGACATCCATAGTACCATCACCAAACACTAAGCGTTGGTTATCCAAGGTTAAGTGTATCGATCTTTTGGCCTTAGATGTTGCTACTACTTGAAAGGATGTTCGGAATGCTTCAAAGAAAGTCGCCTCACTCGCTACAACAATAAAAGTAAAGGTATAATTCCCATTTGCCGAATTTTCATGCTTATAAACAACCCTTCCAAAGGTTGCCCCAACTTGCTCAATAGTTACCTCTGCGATTACGGAATGTCCACTTGTTCTCGCAACCTTTTTACTAGTTGAATTTAAAAATTCTTTTTTTGTATGTCGATCAAATGGCAATATAATCTCTACTTTTTCCCCTTCTTTATAGGTAGGGTGAAAAATAAGAAAGCTCCAATTCCTTCGCCCAGCAACCGTATCTGATTTGGGGCGTTTCCAAAAAGGGAGTGGCTGGGAATCAACACTTACCATAACTTTTTCTGCATAAAATTCTATCGCACGTTTTGTCTTCGTTGCTTCCTTCCAATCCTCGATATCTGAAAAGTCGACTGTATACCAATCTTCTCTGTTAAGCTTTGTTTCACCTTTGTCATAGGCTTCTTCTAGCTTCTCCTTCGGATTTCCAAGTGAACGGATTCTTTCAATTTCTTCATGTTCGCTATTATTCTCGGTTAGCTTTTTATCGATTTTCTTCTCTAATTGCTTCCACTTACCTGAATCAACAGGCTGTGTTTCCTGTTCCTTTACAATATCCTCAAGTCCTGAATCATAAAAATATTGGAGTGAGCGATAATCTTCGTGTTCAAGTGTTCCTTTATTTACAAGGGCTAATACATCCTCAAAATCAAGAAAGGAGGAGTTTTCTAACCGATGTTCAGACTCTCTTCTATTTAAATAATGACTAGCAATTTTCCGTTCAATCGGATTTAAATTGCTATCTAGCAATAGCTTATCAAGATTTCCTGCGATTTGACTAACATGAAGCGGTAAACCTTCTCCAGTTAAATCTCGGCTCCCACCACGAATCGAATCATTCAATGTATTACATAGGAGAATTAACGAGGTATTTTCCCAACCTCCCTTTTGTTCACTCATTTCATTCCGTAATGTAACAAGAAAATCAATATTGGTATTGTTTGTTGTGGCTATGACATATTTTATCTTCCCAAATTGGAGAGCATAGGTTTCATATGACTTAGAACCTTCCTTATGACGGTAATGGAAGGGTACCTTACTCTCATTATTACCAATCTCTCGATATAAACTTGAAATAACCTCTTCTGTTGGTAAATATAAGAAATAACGGTCTGTTTTATTACTTGAGGCTTCTTTTTCAAAAAATGAAACCAGCTGGTCACCAATATACTTATAAAATGGATTTAACATATTGCGCATCCCCACTATCACTTTTCTTTTCCATATAATTCAATTTATCAAGCACTTTTACAACTTCCTCTTTCGAATGATGATCAAGCCATACACTACGTTTTTCAAGTTCCTGCCATAATTGCTTTAGTTCAATCCTCTCATCTGTGATAGATGCGGCCACCAACATTAACAAATGCTCTTGTGACAACGAAAGAATCGTACCTAGTGATCCACCATGCTTACGGAAAAACTTTGAGACAATCGCTTGAAATGCTTTTGAATACCTGGAGTTAATTTCATTGGATATCCCTTTTTTTACAGCACGAATGAAATCATCAAACGCCATCTCCAATGTTTTCTCTTCGGAGTATTCCGCAACATCAATATTTGTTTTCTCCTTGTATACTTCCCTCAGCCATTTGTAGACCGATTGAATATAGTCCCGTTCAGCTTCTGGACCTGCTTCCTTCAGCTGACAGTAAATATCATGATAAAATTGGTTGCTCTCATTTGAAAAGGTATTCATTCCTAAAATGTTTAACGCATGCTCATGTGCAAAAAAGCCGTCCATTTCTCCAATTAGCATTTTATTCCCTTGCTTATAACTGTCTCGCCATTTAGCAGCTTTTTCCCATTGTAAAATGTAATACACAGGTAACAGCTCATCCTGACTAAAACGGGTCACTTTATTGGTTTGAAGAATAAGTTGAGACATAGTAGCAAAAGTATAATGAACAAATAACAACGAAATATGATCAACTAGAAAACTAGTATTCTTGGCTAAATTCTCCAAATCTTTTAGGAACTGTTCCTGTAGGTGAGGAAAGAGACTAGCATAGCTTGCGATACTTTTGTTTTTTGAGGCTGCATTTTCTGGCGAAAGGTCCATAATCTCTGATAATAAGTCAGCATCTACTTTGCTTTGTAAAATCTCTCTAACTCGCCCTTCTTCATTACGGATAAATGTATCAAATAAAAAATTAATTAAATCGATTTCTCCCTTTCTCTCATCCTCATTTTCTGTCAACGGAATACTCCCTAACTGATGAAGGTTTGTGATTTTTCCTAAATGCAACTCTATTTTTTGTTCCTTTAAGTAATGAGTAAATAAGGTTTTGCTCTCTTCATCAGGAAATTTCCCGTTTACAAGAATATCCTCTATACTCGCATCACTTGTATCAACAAATATGTTTTTCCCATACACTTTCCGGATGACTCCACTGGTAATAGAGGAAAAGCCTAGATTGAATTTAGCACGTTCCGGTTCTCTTGTTGGAAGTGGTAAAATACTAGTTACTGAACGTCTTCTGAAGGTATACTTCCCACTTTTTTCTATAAATTTAGTAATCTTATCAAAATCTAATTGATACACCATCTTAATTCACCTTTCCAATCTCAAACTTCGCCTTTGAAAAACGCGGCTTCTTCACTTCAAGAATGGTTCCATCATGCGTATGAACAAGAAGCACATTGGTTTTCTTATCCGCTGATTGTAGGAGCTTATCATGAAATTTTGAGAATTGAAGTGCATCTTGGATATCCTGACGATTCGGACGATACCCTTCATTTATTTGTTTAAGCAGTGAAAACAATTGACAATCTAGCTCAAATAAAAAGGTCTTTCCTTTTTGACTAAAGCCAAGTCTCATTGATGAAGTAAAACGCTCAATACCATCAAGCTGGTAAGCAGACCCAAACACATTTTCATCTACTTCAGGATTAATCGTGATTTCAAACGCAACACGAAACTTCTTGTTCGGTGAATCAGCAAAGACATAGCGATCCTTTGGTGAACCCTTCCACGCATAAATCACTTTTTCAATCAACTCAAACAATCGACCAATACCTTCCTCATCTCCTATATAGAAGGAATACAGATACTTAACGAACTCTCGATACGCGTCATCATAATCCTTTTTATATAACAAGGCATGTTGTCGTACAAAAAGTCTCGAAAATTCTGTTTGAGTACCCTGATGATGCATGTTGTTCACCTGCTTCCAGGCACCAATGCTCGTCTTTTCCCCTAGCTCTTCCTTTACATATTGGAAGGAATCAGTTTTAAGCATTAAATTTGCAACCAATCGATCTGTTGCTTCAAGCCTTCTTTTTAAAGGATCAATTTCATGTAAGGCAGCAAGCAATGCTGAACGATCAGGGTGACCATACATCAAATTAGGTAGCATATCATTTACAGGTATCGCGGCGTCACTTGAAAGTAATTCATGTTTAATTGGTACAATGATTTCAAATAGAAAATTATAAAACGCTCGGGTAGAAATAAACACCTTTTTCTTGATCATTACTTCAATCAGTGACTGAACAATTGATTCCTTTACTTCCTGTTGCTTCAGTAAAAAATAGTTGGAATGTGCAGCACTTATTATTTCATTTTCCTGATCCTGAATCCACGCAGCGAAAAATGGATTATTATGGTCAGGGGCTGTCACCTTATCAATGAGCTGCAATAAAAACGGTGACTTTGGTCCTTCCTCTGTTAATACATAAGGCTGTGTATCCGCAAAATTAAGCAAATGGAAATCATCATCATGATTGGTTACTTGCTGCCCTTTATCAAAAACGCCACAGATGTCGATAAAATCACATAAAGCGTGGAACCTACCTGCTTTTCGTTGCTTGCTATAAAAATTATGTAAAACACCAAGATTAATAGCGATAATAACATGTCTGTTAGCGGTTCCAGTATCATCAAATGGGGATAACACCTTTTCAAGCGTTTCCAATGAGTTTTTATCATAATCATACGATTCAGTGGAATCGTTATGAATGAAAAATCCTTCTAAAAGGTCCTTGTGCTTTTCCTTCATGTATGCTAGTAGGTGACTCTTACCGTCCCCAACACTCCCACATAAAAGAAGTAATCCGGGCTTTTCCTTCTGCTTTAACTTTATCAATATCTTTTCGAAATCCTTTTGGATGTCCCGTTCAACATGCATATAGCTACGGAATCCTCTAAAGGAATCTGCGTTTGCAATCGATTCCTTAGAGGAAGATTG
This sequence comes from Bacillus sp. OV322, assembly GCF_900112495.1. Taxonomy (GTDB): domain Bacteria; phylum Bacillota; class Bacilli; order Bacillales; family DSM-1321; genus Peribacillus. Next base: position 330,275 of record NZ_FOMA01000001.1, on the reverse strand, counting down.
CAAGACTTCTAACATAGAAACAAACTTACTTTTGTTAATTGAACTAGTAGTTTCGGTTGATAACCTCTGTGAATCACCGTCTATTGTTATGGCTGTTTCTATTTCACTCAAACCTGTATCTGAAGATACCTCCGTTTTAGTTTCATCATTTACTAGCTTTTCAGCTATAAAAAGCAAATGATTCAATCCTTGATTAGCTTCTTGTTCAGTTAAACTACTTTTAAATTTGTTCCTGCTTAACGTCAAATATTCAATCGCACACTCGTATTCTGTAGTTGAAATATCAAACTTATTTTTTAGTAACATCCATGCTGTTTCAATCGTAGATGATTCAAAGTAAGATTTAATCATTTTTTCACTATTTGTTTCATCTGCTAATAGATTCATACGTTGGAGCGAAATAGCGGAAAACACTTGATCCATATAAGCAAAAGCAAGTGCTGGGTTAGTGCTTAACATTGTTTGTAATTCACTATAATCTATTAAACTATCAGCTTTCTCAAACTCTATTATGCTCTTTAACTTTTTCCACGCTACCTCTTTCATCATGGTTCTATTCTCCCTTTTTTAGTGGTTCTTTTTATAGTTTATTATATTATTATTGTATACTATTTACAAATTGGCTAATATTATGGTTGATATGGGGTTCAGGTCATTCTCCAAAATTTGTTGTCTAAGTTGAGGGCGTTGTCTTCACAACCTTTATCTTAGGGCATTAGCCAATGATTTTCTTATTCATCCAAAAATCCCTGAGAAAGCAAAAAGTAACCGTAAATTATCTAGAAAAGGACGGTATTATGTTATGGAAAAGCAAAATCTATCCAAATGGAAACATTATCAGCCCGATATTATTTTATTAACCGTGAGATGGTACCTACGGCACAACCTCAGTTTTCGTAATTTCCCCATCCATTCTCATTATTTTTAGATTTTTTTGTCTCTTGTAAAACTTTTCTAATTGTTCCTCGAAAGAATCCCTTTGAAAAACTAATTTTTTCTCCTCATCAGAAGTATCAAGGGCTTTCATATTTTCTTAACGTGTAAAAATTCTGCCTTTCTCTCTTTAACTTTTTTAAAACATATTCTTCATCAGGCAGATATTTGTGTCCTCTATTTTTACAAGTGTTATTGTAATTTTTATATAAACAAAACTTAATATTATCTGTTCCAATACCATCACATTAAATATATCTTTTTCTTCCACAGCAATTACAATACAGGCCATGTTGCTTTCTCTTTATTAAAATAGCTACCTTGCTTATTTTCATTTAATATTTTTTGGACTTCCAAGAAAGTTTGTTTACTTACACTCGATTCATTGGCATTTTCTACAAATACATCATCTACAACTCTACCATTAACTCTCCTACGAGCTTGAACTACTCCATAGTAAACGACATTTCTTATGAGCGAATAAATATATCATCATCAATTATGGCTTCACGGAGATGTTATGATTTCTATACTTAAAAATATCGATTTTATCTAAGTAATCCTTAGGCTTATTAATTCATAATATGATAAAATTAATAGTGCTATTTATTGTGCAACTTTTTTAAAATAACTTGGTAAAATAAAATTGTTGATCTTTTTATCCCAATTTTATAAAATGAAAACAACGAAAGAGGGATAATAAAATATGAATAAAAACTTGAACGTAGTTGAACTTTTCGCTGGCGTTGGAGGTTTTCGGGTTGGCCTTGAAAAAGCGGATAAAAATTTCTTTGATACTGTTTGGGCCAATCAATGGGAGCCATCAAAAAAAGCACAAGATGCTTTTAAATGCTATAATTCACATTTTCCATCGAGTGTAAATTGTAATGATGATATTGGGAAAGTATCGAGTAAAACATTTGAAGATATGAACATCGATTTACTTGTTGGTGGGTTTCCGTGCCAAGATTATTCGGTGGCACGTTCTTTATCAAAAGAACAAGGTATTCAAGGGAAAAAGGGCGTACTTTTCTGGGAGATTATACGTATTGTTGAAGTGTCACATCCAAAGTACATTTTACTTGAAAATGTAGATCGTCTTTTAAAATCCCCCTCTAAACAACGTGGTCGTGATTTTTCAATCATGCTAGCTACTTTCCGCGACTTAGGTTATATAGTGGAATGGCGTATTATTAATGCAGCCGAATACGGTGCTGCTCAGCGTCGTCGTCGTATTTTCATCTTTGCTTATGATAAATCACTGGCTTTTGCAGAACGCCAACTAAAGAAAACAACTTCTGAAATTTTATTCAAAAACGGCTTTTTCGCCTCTACTTTCCCTGTGAAAGAAGAAATATATAAGAATCGTGAGAGTGAAGTCGAATTACCAAAAGATATTGTCAAAATTTCTGATGAATTTTCGTTTCTATATCATCCAGCGGGCGTTATGATTGAGGGAAAAATCCACACAATTCATGCAGAAGCATTGAATCCACAGGCAATTCCCTTGAAGGCTATTTTGCAAGATGAATCTGAAGTCGATGAAAAATTTTATTTATCTGAAGCAGCCATTGAAAAATTCGCTTACTTGCGTGGCTCTAAAAAAATTGAACGCACAACTAAAGACGGCCATATGTACATTTTTTCTGAAGGTGGCATGTCCCCTGTTGATTCACTTGAACTTCCTGGGCGAACCATGCTGACAAGTGAAGGCACAACTAATCGTAGCTCACATATTGTTGAAGTAAACGGACGTAAACGTTATTTAACACCAGTCGAATGCGAACGATTAAACGGATTCCCTGATAATTGGACAGCAACTATGGGTGATCGAATGCGCTACTTCTGTATGGGAAATGCACTTGTCACTCATTTAATAGAAAAAATGGGTAAAACAATTAAAGAAATTGATGCACATGAAACACATAATATTGCACAAATTTCCTTGAACCTATAAAAAAGACTTGGGCAACTTCCAAGTCTTTTTTTTTAGGTTCTCCGTCAAATGTTGGGGTGATGACTTGCAAAGTCACCTCTATCTATGTGCATTCCAATTTTCTTATACTGTTGAGAAAGTAAAATCTTTACCCGAAATCGGTCAAAAATCCCAAATCCATTTACCTACCTATTTAAGTCCTTCGTGGAGTTATTAATCCCTTCTGAAAAGCCATTTGAATACCCTTAGACAAAAGCTATAAAGTATTTCTGCCTACTCAATTTTGCAGGATCTTGATGACTTTCTCCATTTCAGGTATTCCTGAATCGATAAGAGGCTTGCAGTTCTTTTTTACAAGACTTTTCCTCTCATAAGACTCCTTTAATTATGGAAGTAATCTTCATAAATAACAGTTTTTTTCTATGTACACTGAACCTGCTATTTAAAGGTATGGTTCATGTCCATAATGACTAACTGAACTTGGCTGCCCTGCTTTTAAAGATACTACTTGATGTTGTTTTAATAGCAGTTAGGAAGGATATCCAACGGTTTTTTCCTCACTCCGTCGACAATAATCAGCTGTTATTTGCATTCCCACGTGTCACTTTTGTATTCATCTATCGAAAGAACAGAAAGCAGCTGCTCTACTTATAGATTGTCTGTGTTAGTTTTTTCTCAGTATGTGGTGGATGGTGTATGTAAAACTGAACTCTCAATGAAACGGTAAACTAAGTCTCTCTTACTTGAACCTTTAATCCAAACGGAAAAGTATTCATAATAGGTTAATTGATTACCCATTGAATAATATTCAATTTAATTTCTTACATAAATGACCGTTTTATTATATCAAAATATAAGGAGAAGAGATCTAGGAATTTTGAGAAATCTCTACTAATTTGCTATTAACATCCTTGTTTCCAGAAAAGAACCCATGGGTATATAGTTTTTATAATATAATAGGAGAGATATGAATATGGCGGACAAATTCTCAAAAGAAACACGTAGTAGAATTATGGGTTCTATTAAGAGAAGGTCGAAACTAGAAGATAAAGTTAGCAAAGCTTTATGGAAAAAGGGAATTCGCTTTAGAAAAAATGAAAAATCACTGTATGGTACTCCCGATATCAGTATAAAAACCTTTAAGATAGTTATATTTATCGATTCTTGTTTTTGGCATGTTTGCCCTGAACACTTTAAAATGCCAAAGAGTAATTTAGATTTTTGGATTAAAAAAGTTAATAGTAATATCGAAAGAGATAAAAGGGTTACAGATTATTATAATAAAAAAGGTTGGAATATATTGAGGATTTGGGAACATGAATTAAAAAAAGACAATTTTAACGATACTATTGATGCGCTAGCAATTCACATCCAAAAATCTAAAGACAAAAAACTTTAGCAGATAATAGTATTTAGGTTATTCCTTAAACTTTCCATTATTTTGGTATCTATATATCAATCAATCATGGTGGGCAATCTCCAGTGATTAGCAGCATCCTTGATACCTTTGATGCACTAATATTTGATATCCCTCTATTTATTTTTTCTTTTTTTCTCCTAAACCCACAATGTCCTATATCAGTTTTTCACTTACTGTAAGTCTCATTCTAATTGAAGTACCTTTAAAATCGTTTTCCCTGAAAGCGTGACGATTTTTTTAAAATTAAAGCCCTATGCTACATACCTAGGTTTTTCCAAATGGTATCACGTTATATTTTTATCAACTTCCTTCTCTTCCAACCGCTGGATTAAATGCACTTTCTTTATAAATATCTTTTCTGTCTTTTTAAAAGTGTGCCATCTCTAATTTTTCTATTATTGCAGGTTTTCAAATGACAAACTCCAATCAGATTTTTTCTGGATTAAGGAAATTCCGAATTATATTTTTGCTTCTCCACAAAAAATTTCATAAAATTTTTCTTCACTTGAAGCTAACACATAGGTATTTTTATTTATCTATGCTGCTGTTAGGATTAACGCTAAATTCTTGCACACAGTTATTAACAAATGAACGCAGCGGAAATATTAATCCGCTGCGTTTTTTGTATGTATCCACTATTGATAATTAATAAAAGCTGGTGCCGGGTCCATTTCGAGAACCTCTTTAGGGGTCATTAAAGGCTGATCATTCTTATAGAACAGTTTGAACCCGCCGTACTGGATAGGCTGGTTTCGCACAAGCTGGTGATAGCCTGATCGTTTTAGTGCAGGGATCCCAAATCCATCATTATTTAAAACCACTTCCACATTTTTTGTCGGATGAATGGCGCTTTTATTGCTGATAATTTTGCCTGCAAATTGATGGACCACGACCACTTTGTGTGGAAGTCTGTTTTCTTTTGTTAATTTTGATACATATTCAATGGCTTCTTGTATCTCGTTACCATCCACATGCCCCAGATTCTCGCCCGGGACCTGCCCTTTACCCACATGAAACTCGGTATCTATCGCTAAATATACATTTGGCAGTTTCAAATACTTTTCTATCGATTTTACCTCGTTCATAACGGTGTCGCGGCCTAGCTGGACATCTAAAATCAATACAGCATTATTTTCTGTTGCCAGCTTCGCATATTTTTCGATGTCGGCAGTTGGTGTCGGATGCACATAAAGACCCTTTGGTCCAGGATTGCGCTGTGCGATAGTTGTAATCAATTCAATTGCAGGGATAGCAGGCCTTTTAGGATCCAGTTCTGAGTAAGCACGTGTTTGCTTTTTCAATTTTTCCATTAAAGCTTGAGGACTATATTCCCCTAAAATCCCCATTTGTTTCGAATGGGGACTTCCATAATACGAAACAATTCTATATTTCTGGAGCGGCCCGTCTGTCTGATCGGACGCACCCTTTTGCAAGACTTGTCCTAAAGGAACACTTCTGTCCGTTTTATCTCCATGCGCCTCTGATTTTGGCATATTTGCTAACTGTTCTTTCGTATATTTCTTTTCTAACGGCTGTGCCTTCTGGGAAGGTTTGATAGCCTGATAGGACGCCATATGCGGGAATCTCGGAGACTCTATTAATTCTTTAGTTAAATTCTGCGAACTTATGACCGGCCTCTCTCTTAGCTCCGGCACTTCCTTTTGTGAAGTTGCCGTTTCTGAGCAGCCAGTTAACAGTACATACGGGATGGCCGCCAAAGAAACTCCTGCCTTAATAATCTTTTTCACTTTATCCCACCTATTTTAGTAAATATGGTTTTTCTCCACTTACTGATTTTTATACTTTAAAACTCTACTATATATGTATTGAAAATAATTAAAAAGCGTCATATTACACATACCACACCTTGATTTTCCTAAACCACTAGTACAAAAAATCTGATTCAGCCATTTAGATTACCCAAAGTAAAGGAGAGGGAATTCCCTCTCCTTTACTTTGGGTATGAAATTTAAGATGTATTAAGGAACCGGGAGTTGTTTATAGACTAATAAAACTCATTTCCGCTTAACCTAGAAATTGCTTTACAATATTTCGTCCATTTTGGCGGGAAGTGAATACTTCCGACTTTTATCTCACAGTGAGTATCATATTCAATCCGTACACTCCAATGAGTTCCGTCTAATACTGGCCCAGGAACATTATATTCTTCTGCCCAATTAACAAAATCGCATTTATGAAGTTCAGTTAGAAATGATTCTATGTCATCTTCTGTTATCTCTCTAATATCGTTAACAATTGTTCCGTCGTTGAAAGGAAAGTCTGTATGGTGTTCCACACTTTTTTCAGCCAAATCAACTTTTACCTTATTATAAGGCCCAGGAAACCCGCCTACATCTGAATATATGACCCGAATTCTTTCATAAGGTTTCTTGCCTCTATACTTTTTCCACTTATAATTACATTCCATACAATAATACCTGGCATTTCCAACTGAATAGGTATCTGGAATGAACTCATCAGCTTGTAACTGAAACTCGGGTTGATTTGGGATTCCTGGGATTATGTCATAGGTATTGTATCTTCTGCATTTTGGGCACATTGGTGTAATTCTTCTTAGGCGGTGCACTCTATTCCCCCCTTTTCAAATAGAATCTGTTACATTTACATATTAGCCGCTTTGCATGTGCATCCTCACATCCTGCACTTCCTGCATGAGTCTTGGCCCCCCGCCCACAGCTGGAGTTTGGATTGTCAACACTAAACCAGACAGGTTTTATAAAGTGTCCTAGTTTATACTCGATCGGGCTTATGTAGTCTAACGTTCCGTGAATTTTAGTGTGATTAAACCAATGAACATCTTCCTGAAACTCTCTTCTCAACTCTGCTAAAACTGGTAAATTGGCGACGTTTACCGCACTCTGTCTTGATGATTTTAAACGTTGCTTCTGCTACAGCATATCATAAGGACAACACTTAATACTCAACGATCGTATGATACTGAACGTCTCCCAAGCGTGGTCAATCAGCTTGTTTTTGAATTTACTGCTACGATCCGTATGAAAACATGTAATCTTTTGAAAGTCTCCTTTGATAGGCGATTTCCATTTTGGTAAAGGTGAATAATTTGTTGCTTGAATTCCGCAGTCATCGTAAATTCTCATCTAAGTTAGTATCTATAGTCTACTTGACCTTAATTTTTCTGTCTAACCCAGTGTAACCTATCCAACATTATCTCGATGTTGCAAATGCATATCGTCCATGCTGAACCCTCGGTTGTTCTCTTCCTTGTATTACAGTGAGGTGAGAATCTGAAAAAACTTTTCTTATTGTATAATAGATTAAAGAACAAAAAGAGAGGTAAGATGAATAACGATGAGTAAGACATTTGCTAAATGGTTTGATTTCTTTATGACTCCCCTAGAGAAAACCAAGTTTAAATTCATTAGACAGAATTTACTTATTAAAGCAAAAGGTTTGGTATTAGAAATAGGTTCAGGCACAGGAATAAATTTTCCTTATTACTCTGGAGACGTGGAGGTTATTGCTATAGAACCCAGCCAGGATATGATTGAGCGTTCAAAAAAGAGAAAAGATAGGTCTGATGCTAAAATACAAATCCACGAAGAAAGTGCAGAAATGTTACCTTATGAGGACGGAACTTTTGATACCGTTGTAGCTACATTGGTATTATGCACGATCCCTAATCCTGAAATCTCGCTTAAAGAAATGAAAAGGGTTTGTAAGGATGGAGGAAGAATCCTTGTATTCGAACACGTGAAAATGGATAACCCCCTTTTGTATAAAATGCAAAAGGGGTTAACTCCCTATTGGAAAAGGATTTGTGACGGCTGTTGCTTAGACAGGGACACAGAAAAGACAATTAAGGAAGTTGGTTTTGACATTGTAGATAAAAAAGAATTTTACAATGGCCTCTTTGTTCAATTGGAGTTAGCGAAAACATATTAGTAATTTAATCGATATGGGGAATTTTTTTAATAGTAGATTATAACCGCTGGGCGCTCTGGACGCATTTACAAGACTGGAGATGCATCAACTCATTTTGAGTTTGTTGAAAGAACATAAATTTACCGCGTTTCTCGTAACCCATGATGTATCAGAGGCCATTTCTTTGGCAGATCGGGTACTGCTATCTATTCCATCAAATATAATAATAATATATACAACTCTATACACTCTAAAAGGGATATTCACACCCTTCACACTTCTAGAATTTCTCTATCTTTGCCTCAATTACCATTAGAATTTCCTCTTTTCTTAATTACATAATAATTGCTAACACAATATCTAAAAAAATAGGAGTGGATTATTTAATGCGATTTTTCAAATTGATTATGGGTTCATTCTTTGTCATTTTATTAACTGGTTGTTTTGGGGAAACATATGATTATTCTCCTCCTACTGTTACACTTACAAACCCTGATGATATTGAACAAGAAGTAAAGCTGGCAGAAGCAAATATTTATTGGCAAACTAGCGATAAAAATTACACCAAGAAAACTGAAGATATACAATCATTAGCAAAAAAACAAAGCAAAATGGAACTTAAGGCTGGACAGAAAGCCGAATTACATTTAGAAAATGGAGATTTTGAACCCAACGGAATAAGTGTATCTGTTTGGAAAAATGCCGAAAAGACAGATTTAAAAGTGAAGAATGACCAATCCTTTAACTTACCAAAAAATAAAGGCAATTATATGATTGTAGTTGATATTGATACAGATAAAGGACATGCTCAATATGTCGGGGATGTTGTCATACAATAAATATTTTACACATATCGAAAGACACCGCTAAAAAAGCGATGTCTTTCGATATGGTTATTTATCCTGCCTGTACAGAAGTTTAGGTACCAGTTCCTAATGTAGAGAGGTGGCCATCCACCGGACCAGCTCTCAACCGATAAGTGTCTATAGTAAAATTAAACTCGTACAGTAATTAATGCTTCCCCACTAGCTAAGCCATTGTTTTTACTACGAAAAAAAGAAATGCTTTTTTTCTATGTTAACCCGCAGTACATTAATCCCGGCATTTTCAGAAGGTACTTTAGCTATTCCTCCAAGCATTGTGAAACTGTCTGAAACTTTCTGTAGTCCTGAGCAAGAAATAGATACAGACCTATATGTTTAGGGACACCAGTACCCTTCTACACCATTAACCTGATTTTCTTCGGCAGACCGAATTCTCATCAGGAGCTACCCCTATGATGCCGTGGCAATCTTTTGAACCCGCTATGATTCCTGCAGTATGTGTACCGTGTCCATTTGTATCCTCATAAATGGACACGTTGCCCCCGTGTTCTTCGGTAAAATTATATCCTTCAATCACCCTGTTCATTAAATCTGGATGATTTACATCACAACCTGTATCTAGGACAGCAATTACTACACCTTTTCCAGTAAATCCATGTTTCCACTTTTCTTCACATCCAATACCCTTGAGATTTATCGGTAAGATCTCTTCAGTATTCGATATGCCTCCAGCTTTATTTGGCATAAGTTCTATCTTGCCGCTTTTCATCAAGCTTCCCCCTCTGAACCCCTTTTTCTATAAAGAAGAAGTAAACAGGCTATGTACAACCTTTTAGAAAATAAACCGACACTCGTTGAACTAGACTCTGGATAGAAAACACTGAAAAAAATTGCCCCTAACCTAACGGGTTCTGTTTTGAAGTACAAAAACACAAATGGGGATATAATCATTTTTATTTATTTGAAAGTAAACCAATGCTAAGTAACACATTGCAAGGAGCAAACATCTTTGAAGTTTTACATATTTCTAAAGGTAATTGATGTTATCTAAGTTTTCACTTTAGTGATGGGTATCAAAATTAACTATTGGTAAAAAGTTTGTGAATAGGTGTACTAAACTATTGGGTGCGTTAGTTCAATAAGGAAGGGCTGTTGCGGCAGCTTTTTTTTGATTGGATAACGATTTAGGTAATATATATAAATAAATGAGCCTTTCCATCTCAGTATCCGGACTAATTTTAATATATTTTGGAATGATAACTTTGAGGTGAGAATGTAATATGAAAATGACTCTACTTGCTTCTCTAACAATCGCAACCAATCATTAATGAAAAAAGTTGTACATATATCGAATAATCTATTAGTAATTAACACTTATTCAACTAACAGTATATTCCTTTAAAAAAGCAGTAGTACCCTTTTTTTGAACTAAAAGACAGAATTCCTGTAAGGAAAATAAAGTGTGAAAAGACTAAGTTTGTGAATAAGTGTACTTAAAGTAACGGGTGGGTTAGTTCAAGATCGTTTTGGCTGCATTAGAAGCCCTTTTTTGTTGTTTTACTAATAGGTAATTTTATTAAAGAAGGTTTTCGTTTAACTCTATAGAATTAAATTAAGATATATTATTTTTAAGGTGGAACAGATATATGACGAAACCAATCGTTAATCTTAGTGATTATGATCCAAATTGGGGAAAACAATTTGATTATGAACAAAAAAGAATTCTTGATGTTTTAGATGATAAGGCTGTTGGAATTGAACATATTGGAAGTACTTCTATAAAGGGGTTAGAAGCCAAACCAATCATTACATTATTGTAGGTGTACAAGTTTTAGATGAAATATCTAACTTTGTTAGTCCTTTGAGTGAAATAGGATATGAATATGTTCCTAAACCGGTGTTTAAAGATAGAATGTTTTTTAGGAAGGGATTATGGGGACAGGGTACTTGCCATCTTCATATCTGTGAATTTAATAGCAGTGAGTGGATTGAAAAATTATTATTTCGTGATTATCTGAGGCTAGATCCCAAAGTAGCCGAAAAATATGCATCTTTAAAAAAAGAACTTGCCTCCAAATATCAGTATGATATCTTTTATAAAAAAAATTATCGAAAAAGCTAGGAAGGAAACATTGTGAATAATATTACTTATTTAAGTAACCGGTGCTTTAGTAAAAACAGCAGCATCAAAGTAAAATGAGCTTGGATATACGTTTTCCAGCTCATTTTTTATGTGTATTATTAAATCAACCTCTACCTTTAACTTAGCCTTGGGCTTAAACCATTGCAAAAATTTTAAACCTCAATTTATAGAGTCCATTTAAGGACTCATATTTTACAAACCAAGTAATTGTCTTTTCTTCTCCTGGAATTCTTCTTCATTAATAATTCCATCATCCATCAATGACTTATATTTACGAATTTCTTCTGTTGCATCCACTTTTGATTCTACTATTGGTTGAGTAGTGTTATTGGAATTTCGATTAGAAATAATTTCTTCAATATATGCTTTGATCTCTAATGCCATTGCTTGCTCTTTCTTAACAAACATGACAGTGTTCTCATCTTGAGTAGCAGAAAATACTCCACCTTTGTTTTCTTGACTTCCTGGATAGATGAATTGTAAGTATCCACTTGTTAATCCTGCCTTTTTTAGCTGAACACCTGATATGTTGGTAATATCAATGGATTTCTCTCCATCTAATCCATGATTCATTAAGTTTATGAAACCTTTACGTTTAATCCGCAGGAAATTTCCGTCCAATGTGATAATTGATTTTCCTGCACCTTTAAATTCATATGTACTGCTCATGCGTTCTCTCCCTAGCATCTTTAAGTTTTTTCCTAATTATACGTTAACATAAAGATGGATGAAACCATTAAATTTTTACATATACAGATAGTATTTATTTTAGGTGAAATCATGTGCACTTTGTGAAGCCAAACGTCATTTATTGTGTAGTTTATCTCTCCTCTCCTAATTTCTATATCTATAGCCTCTACAAGAGGTACTGCAAAGACCATGTCTCCTAGTACTCTCAGTAGGAGATAGGCTAGTCGTTTATTTTTGCGCAAATAAGGCGGATGACCTTGTCCGTTTCGATATTACGGCATAAGTTAAAGTAAGCCAAAACGACTCCGATCCAGACATTCACTCCTCTAAAAAGCGCAGCATAACACCTGCGCTTTTTAGTTACAAAAATGGACAAAAACCTTGTTAAAAGCCCTGTCCGTCGTGCTTGCTTGTACATAAGATAAATTGAATGACATCAACGATTTAGTCAAAGGGGTGGATAATATGGCAGATGGATATGGTGGCGGATATGGTAGAGGATTTGCCCTAATCGTAGTATTGTTTATCTTGTTAATCATCATCGGTTGCTCTTGCTACGCGGGCGGCTATTAATAGCAAAAAGCCTGTTAATTGGGGAACACCCTTTTAACAGGCTTTTTAAATTTACAAAAAAACAAGAGGAATATATCCGTTCTAATCGATGCCACTGTTTTTCTTTTTAGATGTAATGGCCGGTTTTATTTGTAATGACACTGTCTTTTATGGTTAAAAAGCGTCAATTAAAATTGGAATTAAGCATCAAATGTATAATAATGGAAAATTATTTACATTTTGAAATAGGAAGTGGGTTAGGTATGATATAATGTGTCCGTATCCCGGCTTTAGTCCCACAGGCTGGGTCTATATCCACCGAGCGGATGCCAGCCTGTAAACCTTAATTCCTCGGAGGCTTCTACATAACGCCCTTCTTCCTTATCTTTTCAAAAAACTTGGGCTTGGTAGATATTTGTTCCTTTAAAGAATTCTGGATCATGTGAGGCGGCAGTTAGTTTCAAAGAACCCATGCTTTCTTCAATGAACCTGTGGCCGGGATCGCTAATTTTCATATCATGCTCATTGCAATAAATAAGCGGAAGTTCCATTTCAGAAGCTGCGTCAGTCAGTGTTCAAGTGCTTTTTTATCCAATTGATTAAAATAAATGAGCTCACCTTCTACGACGACATACTGCCCATTAAAAGAAACATATGTGGTAATATCAAGCTCCTCCCTGATTCTCCCGCCTTAACACCCTGTTTTGTTTTGCCCTTATTAATTGCTCTGTTTATTTTCATCACTTCCAAAATTGGGAGCTGATCCTGATAAGGGTCATTTTTGTACTTGGAAATTTTCTTTCAAAGAGAATAGTATTGGATTTTCCCACAGGCAAATCCTCCTTATTCTTCAATGACTAAACAAAAACTTCTTATTAATTTAAATGTGACATATATTCAAATGCTGTTGTGCCATAAACACTTTTAAAGTGTTTATTTAAATGGGTTAAATCAACAAAACCGCACTCAGCTACGGCTGCATATATATCTCTGCTTTTTTCTATTAACTGCTTTGCACGTTCTATCTTGCAGTTTAGAAAGTATTGATATGGTGAAATTCCAGTATGAGCCTTAAATAATCTGATAAACTGAAATTTGGATAAATTAAGCTCTTTACATATCTCTTCAAGTTTAAGTACATTTTCTAGGTTACTATGAATCATATCCTTTGCTTTTCTAATTAGAGCGTGTTCTTTCTTATTGTCTGTAGAAAGATTCGTTTGGATAAGGATATCTGTGATCGATACGAGTAATTCACTGCACAAAGCCTCATCTTTTTCGCTTAATATTGCATTGGAAAGGCTTAATATTCTTTGTTGAAGTTTATTATCATAAACAATTGGGGTTGAGAAACGAATAATATCCTTTTTCTCCATAACCTCTAAAAGCGATTGCGGCTCAATATATAGCATAACATAATCAAGTCCTGCATCATCATGTGCTCTTCCGTCATGTGCCTGTTCTGGATTAAATAGCATTACACCATTTTGATAGGATAATTGTAAACTGCCATCCAGGTTATATTGTTGAATACCGCGCAATGTGACCCCGATTGCATACTCCTTGTGAGAGTGCTTTATATACGTAAAATCTCTCATACTTGCTGACAATGCAGTGATATCTGCCGACTTTTTATAGATAAATTTCTCCATTATACTCACCTCATAAATAATTTACCTACATCCATATCATCACTGCAGAATAAGCTAAAAATATTGCCATTATGACATTAACAATCTTACTATGATTCTGTAAAAACTGCTTAAAAATTGTCCCGAAAAGAACCCATGTAAGAAATGCCAAAAACCCAATCAAAGTTATAGCTAAAACACTTATAGTCACTGCATTCATTGCTGTATAGTGCGGCAAAATAAAGCTGGGAATAACAGTCATTGTGAAAAGTACCACCTTTGGATTTAAAAACTGCATAAGGAATCCTGACTGAAAGGTACCAGATTGGTTTACAGTTGGTTTTGATTTATCCGCTTTGTAAATTTGATAAGCGAGATACATCATATAAAAGCTTCCGATAATCTGCATAACGATCAAAATTTTCGGTATGATCGTTAAAAGCAAGGTATTCAACATAGCGGAGATAGCAAGTAAAAAACCAAATGCAATTGTTGCTCCATATGTATATTCCATTGCTTTTTTTGCCCCCAAATGATGGACTGTTGATAAAATGACAATATTAGTAGGTCCTGGTGTAAAAGTAATAATAATACAGTACATTAAAAAAGATGTAATATCCATGAGGAAAACTCCTTTCAAGGTATTCTCATGCAATTTTACATCTAAAAACAAATTGGCATATAGTATATTATTGCAGGACTAAATAAGGCTTCTGTAAAGTCTTATTTACAAATATACCCATAAATTTAAAGCTATTCTCAAAATGAATAACGAAAATCTTTTAAAAATCAGCCATCAACTAACTTTGCCTTTTTGCAAGATTTAATCCGCCATAATTTTATTTTGTTTCTAACATTAATGATTCTTTTTGAGGCATAATTCAATTTTATATAATGATCGCTTTTCAGAGAAATTTAACGGCCTTTCCTCAGTTGAATAACGAGAAAAGGCCGTAGCTTAAGCTTAATATACTTTTTTTCAATGTCTACTTGACAGGGTTATGTGTACATTTCTACTACTTTTTTATCATTAATCTTTTCTCAGTTTGTGTGCGAGTAAGTTACCGAGTGATTGAATGCCTTGAACCATGATAATTAAGATAATGATGGTGGTATACATCACATCAGGCTGGAATCGTAGATGTCCGAACTGATAGGCGATATCACCGAGTCCTCCGGCACCGACTAAGCCAGCCATTGCTGTTGCTCCGATTAAGCCGATGGTTGCAATTGTTAAACCGAGCACAATGGAGGCTCTTGCTTCACGAACAATCACATACCAAATGATTTTAGATGTTGAAATACCCATAGATTGATAGGCCTCCACAACCCCCTTATCTACTTCAAGCAGTGCGGACTCCATTAGTCTGGCAATATAGGGTGCTGTATAGACAACAAGCGGTACAATCACCCCTTGCACACCTATCGTGGTATGCATAATGAATTTGGTAAAAGGTAAAATGAAAAATAGCAGAATAATAAATGGGATGGAACGAATGATATTAATCACCGTATTTAAAATCGCATAGCCCACTTTACTTTCTGCTTCTCCGCCTTTTCTTGTGAGTACAAGAAGGATTCCAAGCGGTAGTCCTAGGAGAATGGCAATGACGAGAGAAATGGAAGTCATTTTAAGAGTGTCCAGAACCGCCTGCCAAATCGTGTCGCCCCACTCGTTAAGAAATGAACTCATCTATTATTCACCTCTTCTACGATGATATGCTGATCTTTTAAGTAGGCAATTGCCTTTTCGTTTTCTTCTGGTTCACCTTTAAGATGGACCAGAAGGTTGCCAACTGATTGATCCTTTAATTCATCAATACCGCCAGCGATAATACTCGGTAGGATATTGAATTTTTTAGTAATGGTTGCTAAGAAGGGGTCTTTTGATGATTCACCTAGAAAAGTAAGGGCAACTAATTTTCCTGTTTTACCCATTTCTAGTTTAACATGTTCGGGGACATGGTAAATCGATTTATTCCTTACGAAGCTTTTTGTTCTTGGATGTTGGGGCTTCGTAAAGATATCGACGATCTTACCTTGTTCCACCACTTCTCCTGCTTCCATTACAGCAACACGGTCACAAATTCGTTGAATAACCTCTAATTCATGGGTAATGAGAAAAATGGTAATGCCCAGTTCTTTATTGATTTTCAATAATAGTTCCAAGATTTGTTCTGTGGTCGTTGGATCCAGGGCGCTGGTTGCTTCATCACTAAGAAGAACTTCTGGCTCATGGGCTAAAGCACGTGCGATTGCCACACGTTGCCTTTGACCTCCAGATAATTGATTAGGAAATGCTTGGGCCTTATCTTTTAGACCGACAATTTTTAAATACTTATTTACACGCTGTTCGATTTCAGGCGCCGGGACACCTTCTAAACGAAGGGGAATCGCAATATTTTGATAAACGTTAGCCGTCTTTAAGAGATTATAACTTTGAAAAATCATCCCAATTTTTTGACGAACTTTTTGAAGGTCCTTTTTCTTCAAAGTTAAGATGTCCGTGCCATCAATTAAAACCTTTCCGCTGGTGGGTCTTTCAAGTACGTTCACACAGCGGATTAATGTACTCTTTCCGGCACCACTAAATCCGATTACACCGAAAATTTCCCCTTTTTTAATCTCGATCGAAACATCTTTTAATGCTTCAACTTTCTTATTTCCGACTTCAAACGTTTTCGATACATGCTGCAGGCTGATCATATATGGGCTTCCTCCTTACCAAGCAGGTACAACTGAACCGCCAAACTCTTTGGCAATATATTGTTTAATAGTATCTGAGTGATAGTATTTTTCAATCGTTTTCACGACTGCATCATCCTTATTTTCAGTACGTACGACAAAATAGTTCGGATAAGGATTGTTTTCAATAGGTTCGTGGTAAATCGCATCTTTATTAATGGTTAGACCTGCACCCATTGCAAAGTTTGTATTTATAGCTGCAACAGTCACTTCACCAAGTTGTGCTGGAAGTGATTCTGCATTAAGTTCTTTTATTTGTAAGTTCAATTTATTTTCAACCACATCTTTTTTCGTTGCGCTTTGTTCAACGCCTTCTTTCAACTTAATGACTCCAGCAGCTTCAAATAATTGCAATGCACGTAACTCGTTGGCTGGATCATTGGGAACAGCAATTGAATCCCCTTTTTTAAGATCCTTAATATCTTTTATACTCTTAGAATAGATCCCCATTGGAAAAGCAACTGTTTTGAAGACATCTGTAATTTTATAGCCTTTGTCTTTAATTTGGCCCTTTAAGAAAGGTAATGTTTGCATGCTATTGGCATCGAGACTTCCTTCGCTAAGTGCAGCATTCGGTGTATTGTAATCGTTAAACACTTTAATATCAATCGTTAGACCGTCTTTTTCTGCTAATTTAGCAACTTGCTCCATGATTTGTTGATGTGGTCCACCGGTTACACCCACTGTAATTTTCTTTGTACTTAATTCTTTTGAACTTGTTCCACCACATGCCGTTAAAGCCAATAATAAAATGATAGCTAGACTAATAGATAATAATTTTGCTGATTTTTTCATTTTATACACTCCTTTTCTTAGTTGTTTACTTGGAATCTGGTCTGAAATACTCCATATCTCTTATCTAGTTGTTAGTGTTGTAACATCATACAGCACCAAAAAACCGCTTCTCTAAAGAGAAGCGGTTTGCATGCACACAACTTCTCTTATCTTACAAAACAAATTTCCGTTTTGTAGGAATTAGCACCTGAGCCTTTAAAAGACTTGGTTGCCGGGTTTCATCGGGCCTTTCCCTCCACCACTCTAGATAAGATAATATTCGATTTATTTCAGTATGTATACTATACATGCGTTTGTCGAATTGCGTCAATATTATTTTTAGAATAAATTTTCTAAAAAGTGTGAATAGATGGTTATATCCATGATTTACAGACTGAATTTTTAAATCAGTTAGAGAAGAAATGAACCAGTGTTCCTAAAGCCACTCATGATAAAAATCGATTACATATTAAAGTTCCACAGAAGCAATATTTTCTTTTATCACATTAGCAGAGTAGTTGAACAGCGCAAGTTCTTTTTCATCTAATTTAAGTTCAATCACCTGTTTTAGACCTGTACGGCAAAGTACTGCTGGAACACCAATCGCAAGTCCTTTTTCCTCATATTCGCCATCTAATACAACCGACACGGGGCATATTGTATAGGCGTCATTTAGAATTGACTTGGCAATAAAGGCAAGTGCGTTCCCTATACCATATTCTGTTTTTCCTTTCCGATTGAAGATATTCCAGCCTTCACGTTTCGTATGTTCAATGACTTCATCAAAATCAAAAGGTTCGATCTCGTTTTGATTTTCTTTAATATATTCGTGAATGGGTTTGCCGCCAACTGTTACATGTGACCAAGCGCCAAATTGAGAATCACCATGCTCCCCAAGTGTGTATCCTGTAATACTACGAGGATCTACATGCAGATATTCAGAGAGAATCTTTCTAAAACGACTACTATCTAATGCAGTCCCCGTCCCAATGATTTGGTTACGCGGCAAACCAGATAGTTTCCAAGTTAAATAGGTAATGATATCGCATGGATTCGTTGCAACGACATAAATCCCCTCAAATCCAGCATCTTTCAACGGAGGAATAACTTCCTTTATAATTGCTGAGGTACCTTTTAATAAATCTAATCGTGTTTCCCAAGGTTTTAAGGGCTCACCCGCAACGCTAATAAGGATGATATCGTGGTCCTTTAAATCCAGCAGTCTTCCAGAGGTCACTTTCGTACGCGACGACATAAAGCCAACACTATCAGCAAAATCGATTGCTTCACCAACCGCTTTCTCTTCTTTAATATCGACAAGGGTTAACTCTTCACAAATTCCTTGATGAACCACCGAGAAGGCCGCGGCACTTCCGACATTTCCTACCCCAATAATTCCAATTTTACGCACGGATTTTTTCATCTGAACTTCTCCTCGTATTCTATTTATAGAATAGTCTTTCATAGTAATTTCTCGTTTGTATCCCGATTTTTAATAACTGCGTAGAAACTAGATCAGAAAGTGAAGACTATTCTCTCAAAAAAAGATAAATCATTATTCTGAATATTTATATTCATACAGTTTATCTGGATATGTGTCAAGATTTTTTCGAGATAGTAAGCGATGAATCCTATGTTATATGGAAACTTTTTTAGAACCTTCCCTTTTTAAAGCCAACCTGATGACATTTAATAATTCCTATGTAAACGTCAAGTAGCCCCAAATACACGATAAAAATTGTGTTTTCGGGACTGCTTATTTGTTTTGCGTTTGGAGCCGCCGTTATTTTGAAGTACCAGCAAGTGCAGCAAATGCACTTATGAGTCGCTCAGGTCTCTTGTGTGGTTGCCCCAATGTGTTTCTAAGCTAAATTTCCATTCCCAGATTCCATCTGTAAATTCTCGTTGCTCATACAAAAGTACTCCTTTTTAACGTCTTTAATATCCAAAATAACATCAGATAAACTGGCCGCCAAAGATTCCTCTATTTTATAAGGATTGAAAACTTCCCAATAATGCTCGAATCTAACTTCATTTGTAAATTCGTTGAATCCACTAACATTCTTATAAGAACAGGAAAAATGTACAAGCAATCCGTCACTTTTTTCATATTTTATATAACTGAGTGCTATTAGAATCAATCTTCTAAGCTGCCACTTTTTGAATTTGAATGATATAAAGAAAGGGTGAGAAAATTGACACAGGAAAATAGGAATAAGAAGTTTTCTATCATCATACCTGCCCACAATGAAGAAAAATATATAGCGGGGTGTCTGGAATCCATTAAAGCTGCTTCAAAAAGGTATAAGGATCAGGTTGAAATTATTGTTGTGTTGAATCGGTGTACAGATCGGACGGAGGAGATCGCAAAATCCTATAATGTGATCACGATCAAAAATACGGACAAAAATCTTTCAAAGATTAGAAATGCAGGGGCGAAAGTTGCCACTGGAGATATTCTGATTACGATAGATGCAGATACCAAAATGTCTAAAGGATTCCTATCTAGAGTGAATTTGTTATTATCGAGCGGGTTATTTATCGGTGGCGGGACATCCGGGTTATTTGACCGTATGTCTTTGGGGATTCTAACATCTGTTGCAGCCATATCCATTCCAATGCTAATCAAGTATGGTTTGATTGCTGTTGGGATTTTCTGGTGCTACAGAAAAGATTTCTTGGCCATTAATGGATTCAATGAGGAATTGCTTATGGCCGAAGACGCTGATTTTGCCCACCGGCTGATGATGTGGGGGCTGGTAAATCAAAAGCTTTTCGGCATCATCCCTTTTGGCATGCTCACATCAAGCAGAAAGTTTGATAAATTCGGGGATTGGGTTATGGTCACAAACCCTCACTATATATGGTCTTATCTGAAGGGAACGGACAAGAAGCGGGCGGAAGAATTGTATTATGATTATGATAAATAAGCAGGAAAGGGCTGGCGGATTTTCCCCAGCCCTAAATAATAGGTCCTATAAAAAAAGGAGCAACCAGTAAAAACTGGTTAACTCTATAATTCGAACGCACCCTTTGGTTAAGAGCAGGCAGCGATTTTTGATAATCCAGATGAATAATTTAAATCTCTGGATACTTTTTGAAAGTCGCAAAGTTCTCCGTCTGGACAAGGGGGAATACATAAGAAACGCCTCCGCAGGGCAAGTGTTTATCCTTTTCATCCATCTACCTGCGAAAGCCGAACCTCGTTTGGCTGTGAATCATAATAGATCTTCAGTTCATAAACTCCCTATCCTCTTTAAGTCTTGAATAGCCAATTTCAACAACATAAAAAAGACCACTTCCCTCTCACTTTTTTCTAAGAAGGTTAGTGGTCTTAATCGTAAGAAAATCGTCTAATAGCGACCACTTTCTTACTAAGTTCCTTATGAAAACTTTGATAAGCCTCGTTTGATGACCTGTGACGGGATCGAACCGCCGACCCCAACCCTGTCAAGGTTGTGCTCTCCCAGCTGAGCTAACAGATCGTTTTATTAAAGTACATTTCTTATTATAGTTTTTACTAGGAAAAAGTCAATACCTTTTTCTGAAAAAGTTATAAGCTTTATTTATTTTTTTGCTCTTTTGTTAAAAATTTCTGTTTCTTAATAAGTTCTCGAGGCACATCCATTTTAAAGCAGACTGCTTGGAGCGAATATGCGAAGACTTCTGCGGGATCAGCGTGAAAGATGTGACCCCGCAGACGCAAGTCGAGGAGGCACAGCGCACGCCCCGCGGAAAATGATGCATTCTGGAGCGGAAATCAACCCCTTGTTCAGATAGCAGCAAAGTTTACGAAAACAGCCTTTCTTAAAGATTCATGTTATTTAATAAGTTTCCAAGGCACATCCATTGTTTAAACAGGTTGATTGGAGTGTAAGGTGCGGAGACTCCTGCGGGATCTGCGTGACAGATGAGACCCCGCAGGCGAAGTCGAGGAGGCACAGCGCACGCCCCGCGGAAAGCGAAGCATCCTGGAGCAGAAATCAGTCACTTGTTCCAAAGCAGTAAAGTTTGCGAAACTTATTTCCCAGATGTTTCATTTGCATAAAGAACATTTGTTCTCATATAATAAATAAAAAGGGGGAACAATGATGAACAGCACTTTATTGAGAAGCTTGAAAGAAGACAGCGTACTCGAAATCATTTATTTATCAGAAAAGGGCCAGGTTTCACAGCGCAGAATTCAGGTGCTGGATCTTACGGAGGATTATGTTCGGGCCTATTGTTTCCTCAGGAAAACGAACAGAACATTTAAAATCAGCAATATCTTATCTTCCCGGATTTTCTCGCAGCGCTATGGGTATTCCGGTTAATGTATGTGTTCAAAGAATCCATGCCATTTTTCCAAACACTCCCTCTTTCCTGCCCCATTCTACTCATTACATATCCTCAGCAACTAATTAAATTCAGTACTCAATCGTTAAGCAGGAAAAATCCTTCATCATTATGATAAAATGGTGTGGTAAGCCCTTACAGCCATTTTTTAGAAAGCAGGGTGCAAGTGATGGAAATACCTAAAGGCACGATAAAAGAAGAAAAGTTTTTAAGCAAGGAATTAGGGGAAGAGTTAGAATTACTCATCTATTATCCCGCGAATTTTTCTCCATTATATAAATATTCCTTTGTCATCGCTCAGGATGGACGGGATTATTTCCAAATGGGAAGAATCGGCAGGATGGCCGATGAGCTCCTTAGTAAAGGAGAAATCGAAAATATCATTATTATCGGGATACCATACCGTAATGTTCATGACCGGAGAAGCAAATACCATCCCGAAGGCGAACAAAATGCGGCTTATATCCGTTTTCTGGCCCATGAGCTTGTACCATTTTTAGATGAAAAGCTTCCAGGCTACGGAGTCGGCATGGGCAGAGCCCTTATCGGGGATTCGCTTGGAGCCACCGTTTCGCTGATGGCTGCACTGAAATATCCGCATACATTCGGAAAAGCGATGCTTCACTCTCCTCTTGTAAATGATGCGGTTTTGGAAGCTGTTAAAAGCTTCGCTGATCCACATTTGCTTGAGCTGTATCATGCTGCAGGAACAGGTGAAACCGAGGTACCGACAACAGATGGAAAAATTCAGAACTTCATTGATCCTAACCGTAATCTGAGCAAAGTGTTTAAAGAGCGGGGCTTTTCGTACCGCTATGAGGAATTTGACGGCGGCCATACCTGGAAATACTGGCAGGCAGACCTTAAGAGGGCACTCAAAGAATTATTTTAAGGGGAAATTGTTTTAAAGAATCGTCCCCCTGTTTTCCGAAAATTTTGTTATAATATCTAACAAATAGATGTTCCTTTGCGTTCAGATACATACCATATCCCCATTTTTGCGCAAAGGGCCATTGCACTTCCATGCCGGTCACCGGGCTGTCAAGCCTTGGCGTTCTTGCATGCCGCAAAACAAATACATGTCGATCCAGGAGGTATTTTTATGAATTACGGTGTGGCCATTTTCCCTTCAAAAAAGCTTCAGGATAAAGCGAATTCCTACCGGAAGCGCTATGATTCCCACTATGCCTTAATTCCTCCGCACGTCACGCTTAAGGGTGCATTTGAGGCAACAGATTCAGAGATCAAGCCAATTGCATTAAAGTTAAAAGAAATCGCTAAGAAATATCAGCCATTTTCTTTAAAGGTGCTAAAAGCCAGCACGTTTCAGCCGGTTTCAAACACGATTTACTTTAAAGTGGAAAATTCCGCTGAACTTGAAGGCCTCTATAATGAATTGAATACCGTTTCTCCTGAAACATCCGAATATGCTTTCGTGCCGCATATCACAATCGGCCAAAAGCTGTCAGACGATGAACATTCAGATGTGTTCGGCCAGCTGAGCATGCTCGATTTGTCCCATGAAGAGGAAATCGACCGGTTCCATTTGCTCTATCAGCTGGATGATGGAGCCTGGACTGTATATGAAACATTCCGGTTAGGAGATGAATAAAGAAAGTGATTGTTAAACAAGCAGATTCACAAGATGAAATGAAAGATGCCTATTCAGTCCGGACAAAAGTGTTTATACACGAGCAGAATGTTCCGGCTGAAGAAGAAATCGACCAGTATGAAGAAGAAGCAAAGCATTTTGTTTTATATGATGATCATGGTTCCCCTATCGGTGCTGGTCGTTTCCGTCTTGTGGACGGTATGGGCAAGGTTGAACGGATCTGTGTTTTATCCGATGTCCGAACCAAAGGTGCAGGCACCATGCTCATGACGGCCATCCATGATGAAGCAAAGAAGCAAAACATTCATGAATTGAAGCTTAATGCCCAGAATCATGCCATTCCTTTTTATGAAAAGCTGGGATATCAAGTCGTATCAGAGGAATTCCTCGATGCCGGCATTCCGCATCATACCATGAAAATGAAAATATAAGGTAATCCCGGCACACTGCCTGTCGCATAGGCAGTGTGCCGGGATTTTTTTATCCTTCTTGCCTCTCCTATTTTCTGTGAAACCCCTCCCCCGACTTAAAAATTTCAGAAAATCCACTCATATCTAATGCCAAATCCCAAACCGGGTCATAGTCTATTTATAAGTAACTGTAAGGAGGGATTTAGATGAATGAAAAGGACTTTAATGTAGCAGATTCTCAAAAAGCGCTGATGGAATTGCTGGTTTCGCGTACACTTCGAAAACACGGAGTCCAAAAGGGCAAGCATGACCTTTCTGAGAAAGAAAAAGCAAATTTAAAGGACACCATTAAGTATCTCCAGGAACAATCAAACAAGCTGATGCAAGGCGAGAACAGCATTACAGAAAAAGACGTGAACCCGCGCACGAACATTTATGAAGGAGATAAATAGGCGCTTCATAAATAATTTTCAGCTTAAATTCAAAAATAGACGAAATAATCAAGGGTATACGTCCAAACATAGTGAAACGCACAGCATACAGTAATAGGGAAGTAAGATAAAAGGAGGATAATCAAATATGAATCAAGATGTTTATAGAAGCAAAGGCAATAGCGGCAGCAGCAGCTGCCATGAAAGAAAGTGGTCCGCACTGGATGACCGCAACGAGCACCCAATGGCAGCATTTTGCGGTTCCGATAATGACGTAGAGCAAGAAGCTGTTCAAAACAGCACACAGCTTCAGCTTTCTGAGGAATTAGTTTATATCAAAGATTCTTGTGATGTAAATGTAACGTCTACAGATGTTAAGGCTGCACTATCTCTGCAGGCAGCACTGCAGGCAGCAATCGTGGTGGTAATCAGCATCTCCATCGCAGACAGCAGCAGGGCAGAGCAGATTACTCAGGAACTGCTTCAGTCTTCTAAAATCAGCCAAATCACTCGCCAAAAAACAATTATTGAAAACTCTAGAAATATTGAAGTTACAACAACTGACGCTCAAGTTGCCGTTAACATCCAGCTGCTTCTTCAGCTATTGCTTGCTCTAATCGTAGAATTGGATATTCTGTAAAACTCCCATCAAAAAGGACACATATGTGTCCTTTTGATGTTTATTCAGGATATCACACCGTCTGATTTACAAACCAGCCTTTGCCGGTCAGCTCTGTCGCTGCTTGTTCGATTATTTCTCTCGGGACGCTGCTCTTGTAATGAGCAAAATGCGGCAGCTGCAGATTTTTTGATTCGCGGCTGATTTGGGAAGCTGATTTTTCAGCACTTCCTTCTATTTCCTTTTGAAGCTCACCATAAAAGTTAATCGGCCTGACAGGGGCAACTCCGCTTACTGCTCTTATGGGCTGCTCTTCCTCTGCTGCAGCAGTGCGGCTGGCATATTGTATGTATTCATATTGAGTAATTGGCATTATGTATCCCATCTGCTTCCACCTCTTTTCTTCATATGTTTTCACAATTTTTTACTTACATACCACTTATACTGATAAGATAAACATGTTCTTCGTGCTCTTTTTGTTTCTATTATGTTCTGTTATGATTATGAGTAGTATTCCATATGTGATTAGAGGTTTTTCTATGAAATTAGCAATGTTACACAATACTTTAATTGATTTGAATCGCATCTCCCCTGATCGGCTGCAGCCGCTTTATGAAAAGAGCAAAAATGGCGAGCTTTTTTGCAGACAATGCGGAAATCCTGTGCGTCTTTATATAGGAATTAATGAAACTCCCCACTTTTACCACCCGTCCAAGGCCCACAACTGTGATGCTGCAGAAACGGAAAGCGAAACAGCAGCTGCCGATGAAACTGGCAGCCAGCAGGAAGAGTCAGCTGAAGACGGATTCAGGCTGCCAAAATCAAGGGCGATTGCAGAAACCAAGACAGAATACCTTCCATACTGGAAAAGCGAGATTGTCAAAGGAAGCCCGGCCTATCGCTCAAAGCCGCCCGTTTCCTCCGATATAAATGATGACTTCTTTAAGCAGCTTAACGAACAGAAAATTGTGCTGGACAAGCAGCAGACTGACGCAGCCACTGCAACGGAAGGCCCCTTGCTTGTGCTTTCAGGTGCCGGAAGCGGCAAAACCAGGGTGCTGACAGTCCGGACTGCCTATATGCTTACAGTTAAAAAAATCGATCCGAGGAGCATCATGCTAGTCACCTTTACTGCCAAGGCGGCTAATGAAATGAAGCACCGGCTTTTAACGTATCCCAATATCACCTCCGGAGTGCTTTCTCAGCTCGTAAGCGGCACTTTCCACAGTATTTTTTATAAAATCCTGATTTTTCATGAACCACATAAATGGCAGCGTGAGCATTTAATCAAGTGGGACTGGGAAAAAGAGAAGATCCTGAAAATGGCTGCACGAGAGATGTCCCTTGATGAAAAGGAATTTTCCTTTGAAAATGCCATCGCGCAAATTGGCTTATGGAAAAACTCCCTCATCTTCCCTGATAACATCAAGCCTCGGGATGACTGGGAAAAATCCTGCGCCGCTTTATATCGGCATTATGAAGAATATAAGGAAAATAACGGCCGATATGATTTTGATGATATGCTCGCAGGGTGTTATTCATTCTTAAAAGAAAACCCGGACATTCTTGAAAAATATCAGCAAAGATTCAAGTACTTCCTTCTGGATGAGTTTCAGGATATTAATACAGTTCAATACGAACTCATCAAGCTCCTTTCAAAACAGACAAATAATATTTGTGCTGTAGGAGATGATGATCAGGCCATTTATTCTTTCCGCGGCAGCAACCCGTCATTCATCTTGAATTTTGAAAAAGACTATCCTGGTTCAAAAGTGGTGAAGCTCACGGAGAATTACCGTTCTTCACACGAAATTGTGTCAGCAGCCAACCGGATTATTAAACGCAACCTTCACCGCATGAGCAAAACCATGAGCGCTCAGCACAATGACGGCACTCCTGCTGTGATGTTTTATCCTTATGATGAAGAAATTGAAGCAACGATGATTGTGACGGACATACAGGAGAAAATACAAAACGGGGCAAGTCCTGGGGATTTTGCGATTCTCTACCGGACACATTCCATGTCGAGGGCCATTTTTGAGCGGCTCGCTTCATCGACGCTTCCTTTTGTGATCGAAAGGGATGCAGAGAGCTTTTACGAACGTAGGCTTGTAAGAGGTATGCTTGCTTTTATGCGGCTCAGCCTCACGCCGCATGATCCGAAGCCTGCTGGTGAAGTTCTTTCTTCCCTTTTCCTGAAGCAAAGCGTCCTTCAGGAAATGAAGGCTCAGACCATTTTACAGGATTGTGATTTTATTGATAGCTTTTCTTTTGTAAAAACTGGACATGCTTTTCAGGAAAAAAAGCTTAAAGCACTGCCTAAAAAAATCCGTTCACTGAAAACCGTCTCTCCGCTTGTTGCATTAGAAATCATTGAAAAGGATTTGGGCTTTAAGGATTTTGTAAAAAAACGCGGCAATGATGTAAGTGCTGAAAAGGCCTCCGATGATATCCGGGATTTGCGGGTAGCCGCCAAACGCTTTGAAACGGTAGCCGAATTTATTGAACATGCAGACCATATGACTGCGATGATTAAAGAAGTGAAAAACCTTTCGAAGCATTTTACAGACAGCATCCAATTAACAACCATCCACCGGTCCAAGGGACTTGAATATAAAACGGTTTATATTCTGGCGGCAGTAGACGGCAGCCTCCCTCATGACTTTTCCCTTGAGGAATACAGAAACGGCAATGAGAGCTCTCTTGAAGAAGAACGGCGCCTGCTTTATGTGGCAGCAACCCGGGCACAGGAACAGCTGTACATTTCCGTACCAAAAACAAGACGCGGAAAAACGGCCTATCCTTCACGTTTTTTAAAGGCACTGAAAAAATAGAAACAGGCGGGGGTTTTTCCCCCGCCTGTTTCATTTGGTTCAGTGGTTTTATTTTTTATTAAGCATATTGGCAAGTGTGCCAAAGTCTAATTTGTTTCCGTCTTTTACGATGCTTGCCACAATTTTATCCTCTGTTTCCTGATTTACCGGCTTTTTCGCAATTTGAGAAACCCTTTTGATTACGCTCCGCACTGTCGCTTCATCTTTAAAGTTAGCTCCCTGAAGAGAATTTGCCAGTTCAAAAACATCCTTCATATTTACACCGGTTTTGCCTTCAATGTTTTTAAAAAAGTTATTTTCCATTCTCTAAGCCCTCCTTCTCTGTAAAATATCCTATGCGTCCGGAAGGAAATGGTTCATAGGAGTTTTTACAGGAGGAAACAGGTATTTAACAAACTGGGCATATCTGCATATGATATGTAAAAGTAATATATAGGCAGGAGGAAATGCTGTGTTTTTTTTCCGCAGGCCAAGGCAAATGGAACGCCGGATTGGAGAGTTAAAGGAAATATCAAGAACAGAAGCAGTTATGGAAACAGAAACTGAAAGAATTTCCTTCCCGCTTGCTTTTGTAACAAAGATTGAAGCTAAACAGAATGAAGTGAACATTCATTTGAACGGTAACGCGCGGAACGTACTAAAAATCTTTACGAAAGAGGCATCCCCAAGAAAAAGCAGAAAGCATGAAGCTGTATGGATAAATCCCTTGATTTTCCCGCCAGATAAACCAAAGCGGGTACCATCCCGTGAAAGTACGGAAGTATGCACCTTTAGAAGAGAACTTTGTCTGAGCCTTTTCTGCCGCTGCAGGGAAAATGACCAAACACCGGAGAACTTGCTGAGAAAGCATATGTGGAAGAAAATTCATTTATTATTTTAACGGAATAGGCGCCGCCTATTCCGTTAAATAAAAAGCTTAGCATAGCGCAGCGCCAACAATGATCAAGAGAATAAATAATACTACGATCAAAGCAAATCCAGAGCCATATCCGCCTCCGTATCCGTATCCTGCTCCATGACCATAGCCTGGTCCGTATCCTCCCCATCCGTATCCATACATTCCGCTTCACCTCACTTTGGGTTCTCCCTTCTAACATATGTCAGGAAACCCAAGGTGTATAGGCAAACTCCATAGATATATAGCCTATTTCAAAAAAGATACACTCAGGGCACTCAGCCCTTAGGTTTAAAAATCAGTGCACCTATGAAACCGAATATGATGGCTGCTGAAATACCTGAGCTCGTTACTTCGAACATGCCTGTTAACACGCCGATAAGCCCATGCCGCGCTGATTCCTGCATCGCGCCATGCACTAAAGAATTACCGAATGAGGTAATGGGAATTGTCGCTCCTGCTCCTGCAAAATCAATGAGGGGCTCATAAAGGCCAAATCCATCCAATATTGCACCTGCAACAACTAGTGTACTAAGCGTGTGAGCTGGAGTTAGCTTGGCAACATCGAACAGAAGCTGTCCGATCACGCAAATGATCCCTCCTACAACAAAAGCCCAAAAAAACATAGGCAGCATAGCAGATTCCTCCTTTTTTAACCGCATATTTGTAGATACTGATTGTTTAGGTTAACTCTTTCTTTAATTCAACGATTTCCCGGAATTTCTTTTTGGCTTTTTTCTCTGGAACATCTTCTTTTTGCAGCATTTCATTTAATCGCACGGATTCAAGGAAGATCTTATAATCACTCGACACGATGAATTGATGATCAGGGAACCTCTTCTTGAGTTTTTCCGTTACCTGTTTTTCGATACTTTTCATCTGGAACCTGTGAAGATGCTTCACCTTGTAGGCGACGATAATGGTTTTTCCATGCTTGACCGTCACTACGTCATAAATGTTCTTATGGCCGGCTACTTCTTTTTTTACTTTTTTCGCAGTATCATCATTTTCATTAGAAGTTTTGATGATATCCATTGGAGCCGGATCGATTTTCTTAACAAGTGACAAATCATCCTTATTCTGGCCATCTCCTGAACAGCCTGCAAGAACAATAAAAAGCATAAATACAGGCAAAGAAAGCCATTTGCCTATTCCTTTTTCTCTGTAGGTTAACATTTTTTCACTTCCCGTTTTTTGGTTATACCTCTATTTTCTTATAAGTAATGGGAATTTATGAATGGTAGGATAAGGAAATAGACGGAATCCGTTTGTGCTCTTCTAATTTTCCGCAAAAAAAATAAACCTTATCCATTAAGATAAGGTCCAAACCCTTTTATTATTTTCCTTTATTGCAGCCGCAGCCTTTCTTAACAGCTACGGCGGGGCTCTTTTTAATAGGTCTTTGCACAATATTTATGGGCTGTTGTTTTCTGATCATCACAAAGCCTCCTTTTAATTATATGGTTAGTATATGAAAGTGGAAAAAGCTTTGTCCCGTTCAATCGCCCATTATCTTAGTAACTACAACTTCAAACACTGATCCGATGGCTGCTATGGAAAGGATAAGTATCACGGCGTCCCCCGCTGGATTTTTAAGAAGGTATAGCCCATACAGAAATATGCTGACCCAAATTCCTGTACACCAAAAACAGCTTAGCAGTTCTCCAATCCACCGTTTTATTCCTTTATCTTTTGGCAGCAGGTAAATCTCGGTGACGCCTTCTTCGTTTTCCTTCTCTATTTCATTAAAAAATGGTCTACGGAAAAATTCAGTGATCTTATCATAAACAATCAGTCTTGTTAACCGGAAGGAAGCCAAACCGAGCAAAATAATGGCAGCTGGATGGATGGTTTCGAGGTACATCAGCTTCACCGCTTTCAGGAAAGTTTTATCATGCTTTAAACAATGGTGAAGTCTCGAATATCCTGGAGGCTGACAACATGAACCGAGCTGCCGACTTTAATTTTCACATCGCCGTCCTGCCTGCCGATAATCTGAAACCGGATTTTACTTCCATGGATGACGGCTTCACAGTAAGGCTTCTGCGATTCTTTGGGAGTTTTCAATATTCGATTAATCTTTTCTTTCATCTTCTTCAATTCCTTAGGATCCATTCTCTCTTCCTGATATACCGGCAATGCTTCTGCTGGCTGTTCCTTTTCCTCTTCTTCGCCGCTCATCAGCCTCTTAATCATATTGGATTCTTTTTCGAGGATGGCATTAATTTCTTTAATCGCCTCGGCATTGCCTGCGGGCTTGGGATCTTTTACCGTTTTAATTGCTTCTATCTCATCCTGGATTTCCTTCATGGCGTCATACACGCCAAATTCTACCTTTACCTGTTCAAGTTTTCTTTCTTCATTTTCTTTTTTCCGGCTTTCCGCATCCTCTTCCAGGACCTTTTTCTCTTCCTTCATTGGATGTGCCTTTTGTTTATTTTTCGAGCGGTACTCTTGCTGCATATTTGGCTTTGGCCCTTCTGTAATATTCGGCTGGATGATATAAAATAGCGGTTTAGCCGATGCGCCTTCTTTCTTGTTGTCTGCCATAATCCGCCTCCTAATATTTCAGTATGCTGATGTTTTCAAGCAGCCTCTCTGGATATTCTGTCATTTTCCTGCCGAATTGGTGCCTGATAAACAATATAGAATCAGTCCTTTTTTCCAGGCGTCCAATTACTGCTTTTCCATTGAAGGTAAATCGGCATACCGGCTTTGGGGCAAAGGCCGGCAATTTGACAAGCTTTTCAAGCAGGATTTCCTGAGAAAGGGCATTTTTAACACTTACTCTTGGGATGCTGCATTTTCGCTTATCTGACTTTTTTATGACCTCATTAACCGAACGGACTCCGTCAATTAAGAAAAAGTGCTTCTTTACAGTATGAATAGCCGCTCCCCCCTTTTTATAAATTCGGACTAATGTAAATTCATTTTGGGTAACCAGACAAATCAATAACACCGGTCTCTTCACAATTGGACCATTTTCCGGTCTATGTACAATATATTTTTCTTTTTTACATTTATGTATGGTATTGCAAGCTTCCAGGCTGAAGAAATGATATTGGCGGGTTTAAACGGAGTTAGTGAACGTAAAAAGGTGCATGGCCACAAAAAAAAACGCCTCAGATGAGACGCTTCTTTACAGACATTTATCATTAGCCCATTACATGATAGCCTGAATCCACATGTATATTTTCACCTGTAATGCCTCTTGAAAGGCCGCTGAATAAGAATAGGGCTGTGTCTCCTACTTCTTCAGGAGTTGTTGTGCGGCGAAGCGGGGCTTCTTCTTCAATTTTCCGCAGAATGGAGTTAAAATCACTGACACCTTTCGCTGATAGAGTCCGGATTGGGCCTGCAGAAATAGCATTTACTCTGATGCCATGTTTGCCTAAATCGTTTGCCAAGTATTTTACACTTGCTTCAAGTGACGCCTTAGCCACTCCCATAATATTATAATTCGGAAGGACACGCTCGCCGCCAAGATAGCTCATCGTTACGATAGATCCGCCTTCTGACATCAGGCCTTGCGCTGCTTTTGCGACTGCTGTCAGTGAATATGAACTGATATTATGCGCAAGCAGAAAGCCTTCTCTGTTTGTATTCATATAATCGCCGTTCAGCTCTTCTTTATTGGCAAAAGCGACACAGTGGGCAATTCCGTGAATCACTCCTGCTTTTTCCTTGATTTCCTTAAAGCATTGTTCAATGGACTGATCTTCTGACACATCGCATTGAAGAATCAGGGAAGATGCTCCATCAAGAGTTGCAGCAAGCTCACGCACACTTTTTTCCGTGCGTTCCCGTCCATATGTAAATATTAATTTTGCGCCAGCTTCATGAAGAGAACGTGCAACTCCCCATGCGATACTGCGTTTATTTGCAACACCCATCACTACAAATGTTTTACCTTCTAAAGAAAGAGTCATAGCCTCATGTCCTCCAATTTATTATGAGTCATTAGTACCTAGTACTTAATTCAAGTATAACAAAAATCAGCGCAAAGAAACACCTTTGGGGTGTTTTTTATTCTGCTGTACATGCGCTCTCTTTCCTTTTGAAAACCAATAAGGATAAAACAGGCTGCGGGATGAAATTTGCCTCCATGGCCTATACTAGATGGTGAGAAACATAGCCTGTTTTTATTAAAGCAGGTGGTGGTACTATAGATGTATCGAGTGAATGAAGCATTAGGGGGAGTTTTTATGAAAATAGATATTATCGGAGACATCCATGGCTGTTTTGATGAATTTGAGTCACTCACAAAACAGCTTGGTTATGACTGGTCAAAAGGATACCCTGTTCATCCGGATGGCAGGATTCTCGGATTTGTTGGAGATTTGACCGATCGCGGGCCACATTCACTGAAGGTCATTGAAGTTGTTTATGAATTGGTTCTTATACATAAGCTTGCTTTGTATTCGCCCGGTAATCATTGCAATAAGCTTTATCGTTTCTTTTTGGGAAACAAGGTGCAGATTACATATGGCCTCGAAACCACTGTAGCAGAATATGAAGCCCTGCCTGCAAGGAGCCAAAAGAAAATCAGAAAGAAATTCATGGATCTTTATGAGCAGTCACCACTATATCAGATTGCTGACAGCCATTCGCTGATTATTGCACATGCTGGCATAAAAGAAGATTATATTGGCAAGACATCAGATAAGGTAAGAACCTTTGTCCTTTATGGAGACATCTCAGGCGAAAAGCATCCTGACGGCTCACCGGTAAGGCGTGACTGGGCGAAGAGCTATAAAGGAAAGCCATTAATTGTCTATGGCCATACCCCAGTTAAAGAGGTGCGGCATATCCACAACACCTTTAATATTGATACAGGCTGCGTTTTCGGCGGAAAATTAACCGCCCTGCGCTATCCTGAACTCGAAACCGTATCAGTGCCATCTTCCATGCCATTTCTTCCTGAAAAATTCCGCAGTACGTTTGATTAAGACAAGCTCGCTGTATGCTGAACAAAACTAAACAAAAACCTCCTGGCAAGACCATCACAGGAGGTTTTTTGCATGTGCTCTATTAAACATGTCTGTTGATTAGAAGTTTTGCGGCATCATACTGAAAATTAACTGCGCTTTTTTTTAGACATATTCATAGCCTTTTAATTGAGGCAAGCAGCTTTTTCATATCTTCCGGCAGCGGTTCTGAAAATGTCAGTTCCTTGTTCAGGAATGGATGATAGAAAGTCAGCTGGCTGCAATGAAGGGCCTGGCGCAAAATGGCCTGCCGGCTGCCTCCATATAAATCATCCCCTGCAAGAGGATGGCCAAGATGGGAGAGATGCACCCTGATTTGATGGGTGCGGCCGGTTAAGAGCCTGAGCTTCACATGGCTATAGCCTTCATAATAGCCCATTACCTGGTAGAGTGTGCAGGCATATTGCCCGTCCTCCCTCACTTCTCTCTCGATGATGCTGTCAGGATTTCTTCCTATAGGGGCCTCTATACGGCCCGACTCACAGGACATGGACCCTTCTGCAACGGCATCATACGTGCGTTTTACGCCACCGGCTTTTTGCTGTTCACTAAATAAATGATGGACATGCCGGTGTTTGGCAATAAGCAAAAGGCCTGATGTATCCCTATCGAGCCTTGTGACAACATGGACGGTGGATAGCAGCCCTTTTTCCTGATAATATCCGGCAAGTGCGTTTGCCAGGCTGCCATCTGGATGTTCACGTGAAGGGATTGTATTCATGTAAGGAGGTTTAACAAGAACCATGACATAATCATCTTCATATTTAATGGAAAGCGGCAGTCTCTCAGCCTTTAATCCTTCACTGCCGGCTTCGGGAGGAAAATGCACTTCCACCTGGTCACCCTCATGAAGTGAATATCGTACAGTTGCTTCAAGGCCATTCACCAGGATCCTCCCGCCGCCAAATTTAATGGCGGTAAGAGCCCTTTTTGAAATATCCCGGCCTGATAAGAATTCGCGGAGCAGCTTTCCTGACTGCCCTTTTTCCACCCTCCAGCTTAAGGTGAAATGCTGTTTGCTGCTGTTGTTTGACATGAAGTTTGCCATAGCTCCTTAGTTTGCAATGAATGAATCGTGTACTCTCTTCCAAAAAGGAAAGGGACGAAACCGTGCAAAACGTATTTTTTCATCTGCTACGCGATATTGAATGGATTTTACATCCTGATGAAGCAGGGAAAGATGATCAACAGTGATCTGGAAATTCGCATTATTTACCGGGCGCAGCATACAGGTATGGTGCGCAGGGAGCAATAAAGGAGATCCGATTGTCCTGAATACCCGGTTATTGATTGAGGCCATTTCAGCAAATTGAATGGCATCAAAGGATGGATGGATAATCGCGCCGCCCAAAGCTTTATTATAAGCTGTGCTTCCTGTTGGGGTTGAAAGACACAAGCCATCTCCGCGGAAGGTTTCAAAATGCTGCCCCCGGATTTCCACATCCATGACAAGTGTACCTTCCACACATTTCACAGTGGATTCATTCAGGGCAAGGAACCTTGATTCACGGCCTCCATGCTGGTACCGGATTATCACTTCCAAAAGAGGATATTCAACAACCTGGAATGGCGTTTTAGCCACTGCAATGACAAGCTTTTCAATCTCGTCCGGCGTCCAGTCTGCATAAAACCCAAGATGGCCTGTATGGACACCGACAAAGGCGGTCTTATCAAGCCGGTTTTTATATCGGTGAAAAGCATACAGCAATGTCCCATCGCCTCCGACTGAGATGACAATATCCGGCTGGTCGTCATCATATTCAAGATTGAAATCCTGCAAATATGTTCGCATTTTACTCATTAATGTATTAGATTTTGTATCCCCTTTAGAGGTTATGGCAAATTTCATGATAATCCTCCCTTCCCTTCTGTGCAATCTTCAGAATTCCTGGCCATCCTTTTTCCTTGAAAACAGCCTTTGAGCTTCTTGTATTTCCAGCCTGATTTCAGACATCTCTTCATCCAGCAGGAATGCTGCTTCAGATGCCCTTTTGAGCCGAATTTGAATATCCTCAGGAAAATCTCCGCGATATTTATAATTTAGCGAGTGTTCAATCGTCGCCCAAAAATTCATGGCGAGTGTCCTTATTTGGATTTCAACAAGGATCTTTTTTTCGCCGTGTATCGTCTGGACCGGATAACAGATGACAACATGATACGATCTGTATCCGCTTGCCTTTTTATTCGATATGTAATCTCTCTCTTCGATGATTTCAAAGTCATTCCTGGCCCTGAGCAGCCCGACCACCTGTGATATATCCTCAACAAATTGGCACATCATACGAAGGCCTGCAATATCCTGCATTTCCTCAGATAGCTTATCAAGCGGTATATTTTTTTGGATCGCCTTATCGAGAATGCTGACAATCGGCTTTACTCTGCCAGTGACAAATTCAATTGGCGAATGAACATGGCTTCGTTCAAACTCCGCTCTCATTCCTTTTAATTTAACCTTTAATTCATCTACTGCTTTTTTATATGGAGCTAAAAAATCTTCCCATTGTTCCATAAGCCGCCACCGCCTATCCCTGCAAGCCGGGCAGGATGGCAGGCTCAGCAGCAGTCCGGGAATAAAACCCTGACTATCGTCAAACCTGCTTCTCGCTGCTTTTGCCGGCTGCCGTAATATTTACCTGAATAAAATGTAACTTCCCCTATGCCTCTGATTGTTATGAAACCAATTAGACATTTACGGCAGTCATGTCAGTTCTTAAGGTCTGCATTTATATGACATTCATTGCCTCTTAAATCGCAAACGTTTTTTCTACCTTATCAGAGAATTCTTCTCCATAGTTGCTGTTTCCTTTAATATTATCTACTAAGTATTCCAGTTCTTCATATATACCCTTTAATTCGAGGGTATTATCACCTGCTTTGACAACAGCAGGCATTTTTTTCTCCCATGCGGATTTAAGCGGAGCCCAAACTCCC
Source organism: Bacillus sp. OV322 (assembly GCF_900112495.1). Taxonomy (GTDB): domain Bacteria; phylum Bacillota; class Bacilli; order Bacillales; family DSM-1321; genus Peribacillus. The sequence goes on along the minus strand of NZ_FOMA01000001.1, from coordinate 293,666 downwards.
TCATGCAAAGAAATGTATGTATATCCTTCATCAGTTTCAGTTAAGTAAATAAATGCAAAATGATCGGAATCAACCAGCATTTGTTCTTTTGGATGCAAGGAAGTTAAGTTAGCGGTTTCATCCGCAAACAGCACCAATGTGCCATCAGATATTTTTGCATCTTGTATCATAATCGTTTGTCTCATCATTCATCCTCCCCAGTTAACGTATATATTTTATCACAACCCATACACGAATCCTAAAAATCAAGATTGCTTCTTCAAAAAAAAATAGGGATAATATAAAAAGCGTAAGCGCCTGTTCAGCTTGTGAAGCAAATAGGGTTTTTACCTCCGAAGGCGTTCTTTGCCTTCTGAGGTAAAAACATCTTTTGCACAGCAAGCTAGGCGCTGGAGCTGGATTATAAAAAAAGCGTAAGCGCCTGTTTAGCCTCGACAAGCATAAGACGCGTAAGAATAGAAGGCGCCCTTTGCCTTCAATTTTGATGTGGCTTATGACCTCGAGAGGCTGGGCGCTGAAGCTGGATTATATATAAAGCGTAAGCGCCTGAGTAGAAGAACAAAGACTAAGAACGCCGCGTCCTGCGGCAACGCCTTTGTGACCCCCTTCCATGGGGGCCCTCGAACAGCATAAGACGCGTAAGAATAGAAGGCGCACTTTGCCTTCTCTTCTTGCGTGGCTTATGACCTCGAGAGGCTAGGCGCTGAAGCTGGATTATATAAAAAGCGTAAGCGCCTGTTCAGCTTGTGAAGCAAATAGGGTTATGTCGAGCTGGATTATATAAAAAGCATGAGCACCTGCTGGAATTAAAACGGCTTACTGCCTTTCATCTCTTGTGCCTCATGGCCTAAAGAGGCTAGGCGCCGAATTATATAGTGATGGGAAGGGATTGGATACAGTGGATCAGCATATAGAAATTGAGTTTAAAAATTTACTTTCTCAAGAGGATTTTAATAAATTAACAAACTATTTTAATGTTAAAGAAAGTGATTTCATTCTTCAGGAAAACCACTATTTTGATACTCCAGATTTTGCCCTGAAGAATCAGAAATCTGCACTGCGGATTCGTGTCAAACAAGGAAAGCATGAGCTTACATTAAAACAGCCGGCACGTGATGGATTGCTGGAATCCAATCAGCAGCTCACCCCCATGCAGGCAGAAGCTTTTCTAAATGGGGAAAGCTTTCCGGAGGGTGAGATTCAGCAGCTCTTGATTTCAGTAAATGTAAATCCCCAACAGATTGAATTCTTCGGCACATTAATAACCAGCAGATTTGAATTTCCTTATAAAAACGGACTGCTTGTTCTTGATCACAGCCATTATCTTGGCACAGAAGATTTTGAAATGGAATATGAAGCGCTAAGCAGGTCTGAGGGACAGAAAATTTTCTCTAGACTTTTGGAAACACTTCAAATTCCTGAAAGAATGACCGAAAATAAGGTTAAGAGATTTTATCTTCAAAAAATGAAAAAAATGAGCGAATAAAACTTTCTGAGGTGAATTCAGTGAATATACAAGATGTTAAATTAATGCTTCAGCTGCAGGGGCTAAATAACCTTAACCCTTCAAAAAGCCTGTCTGATTCAAATGACTCAGGTTCTTTCGGGGATATGCTGGCAGGCTTCCTTGACAGCGGATCACAGGGGAATGCCTCGCAGTTTTTAGGAGAAGTATTGAATACTATTGAAAACCTGCCAGCTCTCTCAGCTGTCCAGCCTTCCCTTTCCTTGCCCACTTCCCTGCCCCCTGTTTCACTTGCATCATCCAATGCAAATGCTGCACCGGACACTAAGGGAGATTACAGCGGTATAATCAGCCAGGCAGCCTCTCTTTATAATCTTCCCGAGAAGCTGATTCATTCTGTCATTAACCAAGAGTCAGGTTTTAACCCTAATGCATCAAGTGCGGCAGGCGCTTCCGGACTAATGCAGCTCATGCCTTCTACTGCACAGGGACTTGGCGTAAAGAATATATTTGACCCAGCTGATAATATAATGGGCGGGAGCAAATACCTTAGCCAAATGATGAACCGCTACAACGGAAATACGGAGCTTGCTTTAGCTGCGTATAACGCCGGTCCGGGAAACGTGGATAAACATGGCGGAATTCCTCCATTTAAGGAAACACAAAATTATGTGCAGAAAGTTATGAACAGCTATTTAAGCTGACCATGCAAACAAAAGTCTTTGCTGTTTATGAGTATGGATGTGCTTCATTCTGAAGTGATGTGCCTATCATATACATGCATAGGCTTTTTTTTACTAAATTAAGAAAACGCTTACAACATTGTCTGTTAAGCATTTTCTTAACTTGAGCTGGAGGGGCAAAGCTGAAAGTTTGAGATATTCTAAGTCACTTGATAAAATATTTATATTAAATCCATTCTTTCTTTAAAGGAGTAATCCGCATGGCACAAGGAAACCCTACACCCTATGAACTGATTGGAGAAGGGCTATTACACAGGTTAATTGATGTATTTTACTCCAAAGTAAGCAAGCACCCGGATTTAATACCCATTTTCCCTGATGATTTGTCTGAAACTGTACGCAAGCAAAAGCAGTTCATGACTCAATACTTAGGCGGACCACCGCTTTATACAACAGAACACGGCCATCCGATGCTCCGGGCACGGCATATGCCATTTAAAATAACAGAAACCCGTGCAGAAGCCTGGCTGTCTTGCATGCGGGAAGCAATGGATGAAACCGGACTTGAAGGTGACATCCGCGAATTTTTTTACCATCGTCTTTACTTGACCGCACAGCATATGATTAATTCTGCACAAACGGACGAGAAAGGAGAAGACTTTTGAGCTCTCATAAACCGAACTTCAATGTTACCGAGTGGATAAAATCACAGCATTGTTATGGTATAGGAAAAAAGCCCATAGAAATATACGTATTTGTTGACCCCTTATGTCCTGAATGCTGGGCACTTGAGCCGATAATTAAAAAGCTCCACATTGAGTACGGCCAACTATTCAGCATTAAACATGTAATCAGCGGCAAATTGGCAACTCTTAACGCGGGAAAAAATAAATCCTATGAAAGTCTTGCCCAGGTTTGGGAAAAAACAGCCAGCCGGTCAGGCATGTCATGCGACGGCAATTTATGGCTGGAAAATCCGATTGTTTCTCCCTACAGTGCTTCTATTGCCATTAAAGCGGCTGAACTGCAGGGCAGATTACTGGCAGCACGCTTTTTGAGAAAGCTGCAGGAAGTACTGTTTCTGGAAAAACGCGATATTTCAAAAATAGATGTGCTGATTGAGATAGCCGGCAGTGTCGGTTTAGATGTCGAGGAATTTAAGAGAGATATAAATTCTTCGAGTGCTGCAAAAGGCTTTCAATGTGACTTAAAGATCACATCCGAGATGGAAGTAACGGAAATTCCATCACTTGTATTTTTCAATCATAATATCGATGAAGAAGGAATTAAGGTTTCAGGCATTTATCCTTATGACGTATATGTTCATATTCTTGAAGAAATGCTTACTGAACTGCCTGCTCCTGCAGATCCCCCTTCATTGGAGAGTTTTATCCGTGTCTTCAAATTAGTTGCCTCAAAAGAAATTGAAGTGGTATACAATATGAGTAAATCACAGGTTGAAAAAGAAATGAAAAGGCTCGTTTTAAAGCAGGTAGTCAAAAAGGTTCCTGCAAAATACGGTATATTCTGGAAATACTCAGAAGAAGCCGAAAACTGCACACCCCCGAATTAAAAGCAAGCTGCTTTTTGATTCGGGGCTTTTTTCTGCATCCTGCTCCGCATAAGAAAGAAGGCCCTGCTAAAAAATAGCAGGGCCTTCTTTATCTATTTATACGAACAAAGGGGATGGGAGAAATTTTTCACGATCAAACAAAGGGGTATAAGTTTGCTGTGATCAACCTCACTACTGTAATATATCAGAAATCATGCATACGTTACAAGGTGTATGTGTACTTCTTCACAATATTGTCATAATTAAAGAAACCAAGAATAATACCCCTGTCTGGACATAGCTTGTAATAAACGAAATTTCCGGGGTGACTGATTTTGAAGATACTAATTTTGCTTTTAATTCTTCCATGTGCACTATTCATCCAGTTATTAGGCATTATGCATCTCATTCCTCTATACTTAAGCTCCAGCGTTTTATTTGTAGCATTGTTTCTTCTTATATTAAGCATGAATTCCCGCAAAAGGTTTAAGGGATTTTAACTGTTATATACCAGCCAATATTTCATTTTCCCTTTTCTGAGTATAGAAAATAGGTCTTGTCCATTTCTGCGATGCCTGAAAATTGTTCAAATCCATTTGTTTAAGTGCTGAGAGTAACTTATAGCTCCAATAAAACAGAGTAACAAGTGTACCTCAATAATCTCTGATGCTTTGCGTAAAGAATATCCTCAATTATAATTCATTGGGGTAGCGTCAGGAAAATGCAAATTTACAGCGATAAGGCAATTCCAAATTAAAAAGCCCACCTTCTCTACAAATCAAAATAGAAAAAATGAGCTTTTCAGTTAATTCATTTATTTATTGAATTCATTAACTGGAAGAAGTATTCAGGTTTATGAGTCTTATTTAGGTTATACCATGAATGTAATGCATCTGGCGTAAATACATCTATTTTTTTCAGTACCTCCATTGCAAATTCCAGAGGAGCTATTCCTGACGCAGTAACTAAATTCGCATCAGATACCGCAGATTCCAACTCATAAAACTTTTCCCCTTTATAGTTGGGACATACCATTTTAGTATAATCCAGGTTATTACTTGTATGCTTTCTAGTATCTAAGTATCCCATATTCGCGAGGCCCTCAGTTGCACCACAAATTGCAGCAACAATAGTGCCAAGCTTTAAAGCTTGGCCAATTCTTTCCAAGATAGGCTGATGAATTTCTTCGCTCCAAGTAGTCCCTCCTGGTAAAATTAAAAGATCATTACTCTCAAGAGTACATTCATTAAGGGAAATATCTGGCTTTATGCTCAGTCCTCCCATAGTAGTTATCTTTTCTTTATTAGCTCCTACTGTAATTACTTTTAAAGGTGCTAAATCTTTTTTGAAATATCTTCCTGAGTTTAGTTCAGCAATTAAATATCCATATTCCCAGTCCGACATTGTATTAAATACATATAGATAAACTTTTTTTGTTTGCATCCAATAACACTCCCAATCCAATTTATATAGCAATTATAAAATAACTTCCCTGACAGTTAACGTCAGGGAAGTTATCATACTTGATAAAAATTTATTAATTCCGACAGAATTTCAATAAGTCTTTTCTTAAGACTTATTGGCTCAATAACTTTAATAGATTTATTGTAGGGTAAAAGTAAATAAGGTACATATGTATGCATCATATCTTTTTCAAGAAGAAAAACTGCTTGATTTGAAGTCCGTTCTTGTAAATAATGTCCTAAAAACCAATGTTGGCAAATATCAGCCAATACACTATTATCCCCATTAATAACCAAAGAAATAATCCCTTCCTTATCTTCTATAGCTGGAAGAAGACTTTTTATAAAAAAGTCACGTGCTGAAAAATTTTCTGGCCGGTTAAACTTATGTTCGGTTAGCATTAGACTTTCAATTCGATCTATTCTAAAACTACGGATATCATTCCTAAGATGACAAAATCCAATCACATACCACTTATTATTCCAATAGATAATTCTGTACGGATCGACCAATCTATAATTTAATTGCTTTTCGCCACTTTTATGATAAAGAATTTTTACTGAGTACCCGTCAGCTACGGCCTGCTCCAACTCCTTCAAAAAAGGTTCCATAGAGAGTGAACTTAATCGACTTATTACTTCAAGACTAGTTAAATGTTGGTTTATCTTTGTTTCCTGCTCTTGATTTGAATATTTACTTAGTTTTGAAATGGCTCTATTTAGTGCTTCACCTCCATAATATCCCGCTTCTTCTGCAAAAACAGCAGCGTGAAATAGTGAAGTTTGCTCCTCAAAATCAAAAAAAAGAGGAGCCTCAATAAAATTGTTCAATAAAGTGTATCCACCGTTATGTCCTGGTTCTGAAATTATAGGTACGCCACTTGTTGAAATTGTATCAATATAACGATACACAGTCCTTATATTCATCTCTAACTTTTCTGAAATTTGTTTTGCAGTAATTTTTTCACCTGAACGAAGCATCCATAGAATTGCTAATATATTGTCAATTTTAGGCATAAAATTCCACCTCTTTATGAAATTTATTTTCCGTTATATATTTCCGATTTTTGGTATAACTCATCGACTGTTCCTTTCCGGTCCCTTATTATGGGGAAATTAGGTTCTTACTCTAGACAATACAGCTTAGCTGCAGCCTTACGCGAAATGACGAGAATAGAAAAAACAATTTTTATTCTTAATTACATTTCGGATGAATCTCTAAGAGGCAAAATGCAAAGAGGATTGAATAAAGGAAAAGCCATGAATGAACTGGCAAGAACTATTAAAACAAGGAGAGCTTAGGGAACGAACCATACCATACAGCATCAGCTACAAAGAGCTAGTGCTTTAGATATAATTATAATTGCCATCAGTATTTGGAATACTCTACATCTAACAAAAGCCTTTGAATATCAAAAGCGGACAGGCAGTTTTAATGAAGACTTATTGCACCATATGTCATCTTCAGGCTGGGAACATATTAATTTGATAGGGGAATACGATTTTAATTCGGAGAAAGTGATTTCACCGCCCGACCCGCGAAAAAAGCGAGCATCCTGTAGCCGAAAACAACCCCCAAAAACATAGCCGAAGAGGGTGCTTCCACAGCACCCTCTTCTTTATTCATATTTAAGATAAAAGTGATTCCAATTCATTCAGTTTTTCCTCAAATACTTTCAGAGCTTCCCTGACAGGCTCAGCCTTGGTCATATCGACCCCTGCCTTCTTCAGGACTTCAATCGGATAATCAGAGCTTCCGGATTGAAGGAATGCAATGTAGCGATCTACTGCCGGTTTGCCTTCTTCAAGAATCTGCTTGGAAAGAGCAGTTGCTGCACTGATGCCTGTTGCATATTGATACACGTAATAATTGTAGTAGAAATGCGGGATCCTAGCCCATTCCAAACCGATTTCCTCATCAATTACAATGTTGTCTCCAAAGTACTTCTTATTGAGATCATAATACTCTTTAGTCAGCATATCTGCAGTCAGGGCTTCCCCATTTTGCGCTTTTGTGTGAATGATATGCTCAAATTCAGCAAACATTGTCTGGCGGAATAAAGTGCCTCTAAAACCTTCAAGATAATGATTCAATAAATAAATCCTTTTCTTCTCATCATCGATTGTCTTGAGCAGATAATCGTTCAAAAGATTTTCATTGCAGGTGGATGCTACTTCTGCAACAAAAATTGAGTAATTCCCATATGGATATGGCTGCATTTTTCTTGTATAGTAGCTGTGGACCGAATGGCCAAACTCGTGGGCCAGCGTAAATAAATTATTTACATTGTTCTGCCAGTTCATCAGGATATATGGATTTGTGCCGTATGCTCCAGAGGAATAGGCACCGCTTCTTTTACCTTTATTCTCCTGAACATCAACCCAGCGGTTTTCAAAGCCTTCCTTCAGAACTTCAAGATATTCCTCACCAAGCGGCTCTAGACCTTTTAAGACATACTCTTTTGCTTCTTCGTAAGAAACTTCCATTTTCACTTCTTTAACAAGCGGAGTGAAAAGATCATACATATGAAGCTCATCAAGCCCAAGCACCTTCTTCCTTAAGTCAATGTATCTGTGAAGAAGGGGCAGATGTTCATTTACTGTCTGAACCAGGTTGTCATAAACACTTTCAGGAATAGTATTATTGCTTAATGCAGCATGGCGTGCCGAATCATAATTTCGTGCTTTCGCCGTAAAATTCTGTGCTTTTACCTGGCCTGACAGTGTACTTGAAAAGGTATTCTTGAATTTATCATATGTAGAATAAACCCCTTTAAATGCATCTTCCCTTACACGGCGGTCTTCGCTTTCAAGAAAACGGATATACCTGCCATGGGTAATTTCCACTTCATTCCCCTCTTCATCCTTAATGACAGGGAAAGTTAAATCCGCATTGTTCAGCATGCCAAACGTATTGGAAGAAGCATCGAAGACTTCTGCAGCCTGAGCGAGAAGTGCTTCTTGTTCTGCAGATAGCACATGCGGACGCTGAAGATTGATTTCCTCAAGGGAATGCTCATAAAGCTTAAGCTCTTCGCTCTCTTTCAGGAATTGCTCTACCTTGCCCTCATCTAAGCTCAAAAGCTCAGGCACAATATAGGAAAATGCGCTTCCAGCCTGTGCATATAGAGTTTTTGCGCGGTCATCCATTCCCTGATAAAAAGAATTCGTTGTATCCTGGTCATAGCGCATATGAGAGTAAGCATATACCTGCCCAAGCTTTTCAAATACTTTATCCTGGAACTGCAGAGCAGCAAATAGTTTATTCGCACTTTCTCCCAGTGTACCTTTGAAAGCATCGGCTTTCTTCAATTCTTCTTTAACTGTTTCATATGCAGCTTCCCAATCTTCTTCTGTAGCAAAAATATCTTCAAGCTTCCAGGTTTGTTCAGCTTCCACCTCGCTGCGTCCTGGCAGCGTACTTACTTTTGTTTGCTGTGTCATAAAAAAGTCCTCCATTTCTGTTAAAAGCACCTGTTTTTCTTTCATTCCCATAGCAGGATCTTTATTTACTAATTCTCCATTTTGAGCTGAAATCCTGCTTTTGTCCGAATACCGAAATAAATTCTTCCCTTATATAGCCTTCCATTCTAGTTTACTCCATTCCCCTACTTAAAATCATTGATTTGAACTTCTCATAAAACACTTTCTCCATCATTACGCTTTCCTCGCAGTCCCTTGGTATATTTATTTTTCTATTGACCTTAAATATCCCCCTTCCTTTTTCCTTTAGGATGCCTGTTTTAGCAAGAAAGCCGGCATAATGACTTAATGGCACCATGTAATTACAGTCTGATTGTGGAATAAGAGGCAGGTTCCTTAAGCGAATATGCCCTCTTTTTACCCGCTTCAAAAAGGCTTCGGCAAAGTGCTCGATATGAATGTATTCATTGACTTCTTTCTTTACAAGAAGATCTGTATAAAGCCAGGCCTGCCAATAAACAGCAGGCGTTTCTATGATTTCTATAGAAGGAACAGGCAAACCGATTTCCGGAGGAAGTGCGGACAGAGACAGGCGGTTCAGGTAGAGAGATTGATGAAAGGGGTGTGAAGATTTTGCGGTGTATATGCTGTTAAGGCACCAGGAATGCCTCTTAATGCGCCATTGTTCAACAATGCTGTGATAATCAGGGAGCGGAGCCATTAATTTAAGGGGAGAGATTTCACCTAGAGGATAACTTTGGTGTTTTGCAAAAGCCGTTCGTGGCGAAAAAGGAGTAATACCATAAAACAGGCCAAATTGCTGTGTCACGGGGCAGAACGTAATTATCAGGGGTTTACAGCGGGGACTGCATAAAAAAAGCCAATGATACCTTGAAAAAGAAAATAAGGAACTGCCTGCTTTCCTGATATTCTTTTCGGCCAATATCCAAATGGGCGTTATATTCTGACTGACATAGGCAGCGGTTCTTTTCATAAATTCATCCTGGGATATGACGGAGCATTGAAATTCAATTGCGTATCTTTTCTTCCTGCTGCAGATAAGTATATCTGCTCTCTGCTTGATTTCTGGAATATAACATTCCAGAAATACTTCCAGCCCCGGCCTTTTGCACCATTCAAAAATGCTTCTTTTTCCTTCAAGATGATAGGGGGATTCAGGCTCTGATGAGGCGGCACATTCTACTTTTTGTTTATGGGCAAAATGAGGAATTTTAATATCTCCAGCCTTTAAAATCACCGGAGCTTCGCAGCAGGGGCAATAATACCCCTCTCCCAGTTTCCAATCCTCAATTGCCTGCTTGGTCATTTTATAAGGAAGCGTAACAATTGTTCCGTCCCTTTTTTTCGCAGTCAGCATATTCCTCCTCCTTTTCTGCTATACATTCTTCCTGGCCATGCTCATTTCCTTTTATTTTCACAAAAAGCTCTGTTAAACGATGCTGTTGGTTTTATAGTAATGCTCTTGTCTTAAAGATTGTTTTTTAAAATGAGTTCTGTGAGGCGGTCTCGTTATTAAATAAGGTTGATTGGAGCGTAAGCTGCGAGACTCCTGCTTAGATTAGCGGGAAGGTGAGACCCCGCAGACGCAGCAGAGGAGGCTCACCTCCCGCCCCGCGGAAAGCGAGCATCCTGGAGAGGAAATCAGCCCCTATTCCATAGCAGCAAAGTTTATGAAACAAAAACAACCTCAGTAAAAAAAAGAACCTTATTGGTCCCTCTAATATTCACTTATTGCACTAAAAAACCTTTAGTGCAATAAGCGGTAATCAAAAATGATTGATATTATTGATATTAGGCGGGGGATTTTCCATAAATTCTTTCATCATATCCTCTGCAGGTCTTTTGTTATTTGCCTGTTTTGTTTTTACAATCATCACGATCGCTATTACAGCGATGATTAAACTGAAAACATAAGCCAGTTTAAACTGAAAAAAAGAAGTACCTTTTGCATATCCATCGATAGCTAAGACCAGAAAGTGCCAACAAATAGTGCAAACAATGTCCAAAAGCAGTAAAATTCCTCCTATTACTTTCATCTACACACCCCCAGTTATCACCAAAATTATAACATATTTTGTATTCGCCATTGTATATAATCTTCTAAACTGCACCAGTGCAAGAACAGAAAATGGCTGCAGAACAGCTTCCTTCAAGAACTGACACATAGAACTCAACAAAAAAAGCCTGAGGAAATCCTCAAGGCTTTTTTTGCAGCCTTCTTCACCCTCCCGCTCATAAAAGCGGTGATAGCAGCCGTGAAGTTGACTCGATTAATTTTAATCCGATGTTCCTCTTCGAAAATGTTTCGCTATGGAGTTCTCTTGAAACAAGCATATCCTGCAGATAATCATTCACAAGCTTTTGGGTGCTTCTAGTTCTATACAGGAAGGCATTTACTTCAAAATTCAGATGAAAGCTTCTCATATCCATATTAGCAGTCCCTATTGAAGCTAGTTCGTTATCGACAATTACAATTTTACTGTGCATAAAGCCATTTTTATATTCAAATATTCTTACTCCTGCCTCCAGCAGCTCAGGAAAATAGGAGCGGGAAGCATGATACACGATTCGCTTATCGGGATTTTTCGGAACCAGCAGCCTGACATCAATACCGCTCAAAGCTGCAATTTTCAGCGCCTGAAAAATATCTTCATCTGGAATGAAATAAGGAGATGCAATCCAGACAGAGTCCTTTGCTGATGTAATCATGGAAAAGAAAATACTTTTGATCACTGTCCATTCATTATCAGGACCTCCTGCAATCATCTGTACACCGCCATGGCTATTTTCAATCGGGAGATTCGGGGACATATAATCGTCTGTTAAAAAACTGCGGTCAGTGCTGTAGTACCAATCCTGAAGAAATATCAGCTGCAGCGTGCGCACTGCTTCTCCCTTGGCCATTAAGTGGGTATCCCGCCAAAAGCCGAAATGTTCGTTCCTTCCTAAATACTCATCGCCGATATTCAATCCTCCCATGAATCCGACAGATCCATCGATAACAATAATTTTCCGGTGATTCCGGAAATTAAATTTGTTATTCAAAAAAGGCAAATGTACAGGGCCAAACGCCACAGTTTCTACACCAGCATTTTTAAGCTCCTGAATATAGTTTCTTGAAAGCTTCCAGGAACCTACAGCATCATATAAAAACCGAACTTTAACACCTTCCTTTGCTTTCTCCACCAGGATATCCTTGATTTCAGACCCAATCTTATCATGGCGGACAATGTAGTATTCCATGTGGATATGATGTACAGCTTTTTTCAGCTCCTCAATAATGGATGAGAAGGTTTGCTCTCCATTGGTCAAAATCCTGGTTTCGGTAGCAAAAGAGATGGGGCTGTTGCCAATCCGGTGTGCCAGGTTGAATAAATTCCGCTGATGGTCACCCATCCTCATGATCTTCTCTTCAATTGCCTCCGGTTCGCCAGCAATGCTCTGATAAGCTTGTTTATCTAAAAAGAACTTTTTCCTGAACATTTTTTCTTTCCTGTAGTTCCTGCCGAACAAAAAATAAAAAATAAAGCCAACAAGCGGAAATGCTCCAAAAACAATCAGCCATGTCAACGTTTGGGCAGGATGCCTATTTTCAAGAAAGATGATAAATCCTATAATAAATAAAGAAATCGACAATAAGAGGCTAAAGTAGCTTAATATGTCTCCGTCCAAGCTTTTTCTGAATACAAACCAAATTCCTGCCAGAATTAATGCCAGCAGCAGGACACGAAACGTATTTTTCAATAAAAGACACCTGCCCATTTTCTAAAAGTGTATCTTGAAAGTGCCTGCTATCTCAATCTAAGGTGCATGCAAAGTTTAGTTTAAAGCAAAAAAAGCCGATTCCTAAACGAAATCGGCTTTAAATCAAGAAAAGTATTTATAGACCGTATCGAAAACATCATTTTCCATTACAACTTTCCCATACTCCTGAAGCATGTGAACTGTAATCGGCGATTCCTCGCTATATTCTAAAAGAATGCTCAGGATATTGTCTATTTCCTCTTCTTCGATATCCTCTTCAGAAAATTCTATATAAAGAAAATATTTATCACCGTAGGCATACAGTTTAGTATTTAAACCATCTAATCCGCTTCGTTCACTGAGGGCAATTAAATCTTCAAAGTCTTTAAATTCAGTGATAAATTCAATAAATCCATCTTCAAACTGGACAGTCGAGTACTCCTGCTGCTTCCCCTGAAAATGCTGATCGAGCAGGGATTCAATTTTTTCATCAACAGGAAGGTCTTTCATTTTTTCATCTGTTAAAGGAAGTTCAATTTTCTGCCCATCCTTCGTCAGCTGCGCTTTTGTTACTAAAACTTCCAGCCCTTTTTCAAGCGCCTGCACCTGAATCCACAGCGGGCCTTCAATCATGAACTCTTCTTCCTGATGAACTTCATCCATCATTTCCCAGAAAAGTTCTTCACTTCGTTCCCTGCTGTACCAAATTTCCTCCCGGTCAAATCCTCTTTCTTCAATATCTATATATGAAATATAAAACTTAACTGTATCATCATTAATTCGTTCGATTTCCACTATTCTCCCTCTCCCTTCTGGTCACATTTTGAAGGGATAATTACCCCCGAGCTGTTTAGGCTCTTTATATTATCTTTACCCATCGAGCCAATTTTGTAACCACCAGCACGATGGTAAAAAATATTCTAGTTTTATTACATTTTATGATAAAAGCATGAATAAGGGAAATAAAAAAGCTTACATTAAGAAAAACAATTGTTTGCCTATAGTCCATTCATTTTACAAAAAAATCAATTAACTTGCAAGGCACGGATATTCCCCGCAAGTTACTATAGAAGCATATCCCATTATTTCACTTTTAAAGGCTATTATGCCCTTCTTTTGTCTTACTCCTGCTTCCTGAGAAAGACAAAAGCCCAATCACTATGTGACAGGGCTCATCCATTTTTCTAGTTAACCATTCGCTGTGCTTCACGCAATTGGAAGGTACGGACCTTCCGGGGCAAGAAGCGGCGGATTTCATCTTCGTTATATCCGACTTGCAGGCGTTTCTCATCTAATATAATCGGCCTTCTAAGCAAGCCAGGGTTATCTTTGATGATTTTATATAACTCTTGCAGTGGCAAGGCTTCTAAATTTACATTTAGCTTTTGGAACGTTTTTGATCTTGTTGAAATAATTTCATCCGTTCCATCTTCAGTCATACGAAGAATTTCTTTAATTTCCTCAATAGATAATGGTTCAGAGAAAATATTTCTTTCGGAATAAGCAATTTCATGCTCCTCAAGCCACGCTTTGGCTTTTCTGCATGAAGTACAGCTCGGTGATGTATATAATGTTACCATGTTAAAATCACACTCCCTAAGTATAGAATCGGCGATCTATGATGGGAAATCTAATGTATCAGTTATATTTCCAATTTTATTTGAAATAACTTTAATTAAGTAATTTCTATTAATATTATACACTAAAAATCTCGAATTGAATAGAACTTATCTAAAATAGAAAACTGCTGTGTTTTTTCCTGTATTACAGGCCCATTAGCTAAAAACAATGAAATGGCTTAATAATTTAACTTGCCTCCATTGATAAAATGAAGGGCATTTTCTCAATTAACACCAATTTTCCGTGAATTTAATTTTTATCATATATGTATGATGTACCCGCTGTCATAATTTTTAAAACGCATAAAAGGGCATTTTATAAAAAGTTTCGCTTTCCTCTTGCATAAATCCTCTTTTATCTGTAAAAATAAATCTTTTTTCCCAGTACAGGGAGAGCAGGTCCGAGTCCAGGCACCATGAAGCAGACGACGGAAGGGATGAGATCAGCAGTATTTAGTGGTTATTGTATTGAACTGCACTTGAATTTGTTAAATGCACGAAAGCATTGGTTTTTTGAAGGAAGTAATCATTTGCTGCCAAATCCTGAAATCTGTATGAAATAATATAAAACATCTTTTCTAAGCATAAAAAAAGCCGTGCTTATTCAAAAAATATCGAATAAGCACAGCTTTTAGCTGTTATGTCTTAGTATCTGCGGCCCTTTGCCATATTTCTCTGCATATTAATTTACTGCTTCAAGTATATCTTCTTCATCCCCGCTTTTTTGAAGCTTCAATACTTCCTCAGACGGCTGATATTCTTTGCCGTAAAACTGAAGATCCTTATACGTATGGATTTCCTTGTAAACTACTTTCATATCTTCAAAAATTTCACTTTCGCTCACAGGACTTGATGACCAATATAAAATTTCCATGCCATTGATCTTATTTGTTGCAAGAGATCGCCTGCGATAAGAAATGGAAGACGCATGTACAAATCCTGCACGTTTATAAAAACGAAGCCTTTTTTGTGAATCCTGATCCTCGTCACTCGCAGGTTCCACTTCCAGCAGGATTGGTTTTTGTTTATCCTGCAGCTTTTGAATAAGTTTCTTTCCAAGACCCTGTCCCCTGCTGTTTCCTGACACAAACAGGTAATCGATGAAAATAAACTCATCTGTTTCGACATACATTAAAACATGGTTCAGCCCTTCATCCTTTTTGTAAATAGAAGCCTTTTCCTTCAATAATGTTTCCATATGCTCTTTTGATTTCATTTCCTGTATAGGAAAGTATTGATTTAATTTTTCATACCAATTCATAAAAAATACTCCTTTCGCCTATTCATGGTTGTAAATTTTTCCTTTTCATCCTAATACTGATTATATACAATGGGTATAAAGCATCTTAGGTTCGGTACCATTGAGTTAATTAAAGGGGATTATGATTCCGCATTGTTAAGCAGTTTAATTTAGGAGGTTGGTTATGGCTGGCTATCTTGTTGATTTGGTGATTTTCTCACTGTTGGTAATTGGAATTACTGCTTTTAATGGTGTCTTGACAAACAGCATCGGAGAAAAGCTTTTTGGCGGAAAACAGCGCACGGAAATATCCAGCCGTTCTGAAGGAATTCAAAGCGGCTGGCGGAGCGTTGGAGGCAGGAAAAAGCATTGATTGCAGAACGTTTATGCTTTTTCTCATAATTTAAGGTGCTTGCCGCTTATATTGCGGCAGGCTTTTTATGCGTAAGCAGCCTATTCTATGATCCTCCATCGCTGTTTTAGTTCCTGTTAATAGTATGAGTACCCTGCTGCCTATTCATTCTAAACATCAGCCCGCTTAGCAGACATTTTACGGGGTATAATCAACATTTTCTGAATACGTATTGCCCGCATTCCATAGGAGATATTCTTTTATTCCGCTGTCTTTAAGGGCCCGAATTTGGTCTTCCACCTGTTTCTTGCCGTATTTTTGATAATTCCCGGCTCCAAGATAAGAAGCAGTGAAGTCTTGTATCCACGGCCTGGATTGAGGAGGAGTTTTCAGTGCTGCCAGTTTTTTGTTTTCCAGCTCTCCATACTTTTTCAGCAGTTGATATGGCTGCAGGTCAGGTTTGGAAATGCCAAAATACGAAGTCCAATGGCTAGGATAAACCATAGAGGAAATCACATCCACATTCTCTGCTATCTTTGAAAAATTTTGCCCTATTCCGGGTGCCTCAGGCAGTGTGGCCGTATATCCGAAAATATCTGCAGATACCTTAACTCCATACGGCTTTAATTTCCCTCTTGCATATTTAACAAAATCTGTAACCGCTTGCACCCTTTTGTGGGCGTTATCCATCTTCAGATTTTTATATGGCCCCATACTGTATTTTAGTGTCTTATCCCTTTTTTCAAATCCTTCAGGAAAACGGACGTAATCGAATTGAACTTCCTGAAACCCCATCTTTGCTGCTTCAATGGCGATTCCGACATTATAATCCCATACCTCCTTCAAAAAGGGATTAACAAAAGATTCTCCCCTTCCGTTCTTCCAAAGTTCCTTTCCCTCTACATAGGATAAGTCTGGCCTTGCTTTAGAAAGCACAGAATCCTTAAATACAACAACCCTTGCAATTGGATAGATTTTCTTTTTCTCAAGTACCTTCAGCATGCTCTTGGGATTGCTTATGTAGTTCTTTCCAATTCTCGCATATGGCGAATGATGATCTTCAGGTTTATATGTAACATTTCCAGTATCGTCTTTCACATCGATGACCATTGAATTTAATTCTGTTTTATCAACAAAATCAACAAGCTTTTTGAACCGTGATCCCCCCGCAGAAAATCCAGTAACATAAATGCCGCGGACTGCATCCGGATATTTAAAATCCAGGCCGGAATTGTATGTAAAGCGAGACAGTGCATCCGGCAGTTCTTTCTTAGCAAGAGACACTTCGTTCTTCCCAAAATTGCCGTTATTTTCGGGCTCATCTGCATATACAGAGAGCGGCAATGAACTTGCTAATAATAAGCTTGCCAGTAATGTTTTTTTCATCATGCGAATGCCATTCCTCCTCTCTTTTACTCTTTTATACTTTCCAGGCGGTACAGCACCTCCCGGAAGAAAACAGAGCTTAATTAACTAATACCACAATTCTGGCAAAAATAAGCATAATTTCATATTTTTTCTTCACTTTTGACGCGGTGTATTCTAATAGGTCTAATGGCAAAAAATCAATATCGGTCTTTAACAGATAAAAACGGCAAATGAAAAACGGCCTCTTCTGGAGACCGTTTTTCATTATTGGGAGTGCATAGCTTTATACTGTTTATATTCTGTTTCAGAGCAATATACAAAATGCCCTGGACGGACTTCCCTCATCTTCAGCTCTTCACCCTCAGAGTAATTGTGTACTTTCGGATTATAGACAATACGCTTTCTTTTTCTTTCGCTTTCAGGATCTGGAAGCGGAATCGCTGAAAGAAGCGATTGAGTATAAGGATGGATGGCATGGCTGTATAAATCTTCACTTGGAGCTACTTCAACCAGTTTGCCGAAATACATGACACCGATGCGGTCGCTGATATATTTAACCATTGAAAGATCATGTGCTATGAACAAATAGGTTAATCCGTGTTCGATTTGAAGTTTCTTCAGAAGGTTGACAACCTGTGCCTGGATTGACACGTCGAGCGCAGAAATCGGCTCATCAGCGATAATGAATTCAGGCTGAACAGCAAGTGCTCTGGCAATACCGATACGCTGGCGCTGGCCGCCGGAAAATTCATGCGGATAGCGGTTTGCATGTTCACGGTTTAAACCGACTGTTTCAAGGAGACTGTACACACGCGCCATTCTTTCTTTCGGATTCTTGGCTAATCCATGAATATCAATACCCTCTGCGATAATGTCAGCTACTTTCATACGAGGGTTTAAAGATGCATAAGGATCCTGGAAAATCATTTGCATTTTGCGGTTAAAGTCTTTTAACTGAGCTTTTGATTTTTTTCCATGAACGTTATTACCATGAAAAATAACTTCACCGTCTGTTGCATTATAAAGCCGGATGATTGTTCTGCCTGTAGTAGATTTTCCGCAGCCGGACTCTCCAACAAGACCGAATGTCTCACCTTTGTAAATATCGAATGAAACATCATCAATTGCTTTTACCATGCTTGGTTTTCCTACATTGAAATATTGCTTTAAATGTTTAACTTCAACCAATTTTTCACGCTGTTCCATTATTTACCCTCCTGCTCTGCTGAAAACTGTGACATGCGTTTTTTAACAGCCTCAGGCGGTTCAACATAAGGGGCATCTGGATGCAATAGCCATGTCGCTGCATAATGTGTATCAGAAACCTTGAACATTGGCGGCTGTTCCTCTAAATCAATTTGCATAGCATACTGGTTCCTCGGAGCAAAAGCATCTCCTTTAGGAGGGAACAACAGGTTTGGAGGTGTTCCAGGAATTGCATACAGCTCTTCATCATTGGAATCAAGGCTCGGCATGGAACTGATTAATCCCCATGTGTATGGATGTTTCGGGTTGTAAAAAATCTCATCCACTGTTCCGATTTCTACAATTTTCCCGCCATACATAACAGCTACACGGTCGGCCACGTTTGCCACAACACCCAAATCATGGGTAATGAAAATAATGGACGTATCAATCTTGTTTTGCAGGTCTTTCATAAGCTCGAGAATCTGCGCCTGAATGGTTACATCAAGTGCTGTCGTTGGTTCATCAGCTATTAAAACCTTCGGATTGCAGGCAAGAGCAATGGCAATGACCACACGCTGCCTCATACCGCCAGAAAATTGATGCGGATACTGCTGAAAGCGCTCTTCGGCATTTGGAATCCCAACCAGTCTAAGAAGCTCAATTGCTCTCTGCTTTGCAGCATGTTTAGAAAGGTTTTGATGCCTGACGATTGGCTCCATAATCTGTTTACCGATTTTTATTGTAGGATTCAACGATGTCATAGGATCCTGGAAAATCATCGATATATCTTTACCGCGGATTTTCTGCATTTTTTTATCAGAAAGCTTGGCTAAATCCTTGCCATCAAAAAGAATTTCACCTTTTTTGATTTCAGAATTGCTTTGAGGCAGAAGCCGCATAATTGCTTTTGTAGTAACAGACTTGCCTGATCCGGACTCGCCGACAATCGCAAGTGTTTCACCTTTTTTAACACTGAAGTTTACTCCGCGGATGGCTTGTACCTCACCAGCAAAAGTATGGAAAGATATGTTTAAGTCTTTAACTTCCAAAATATTTTCCATGAATTTCCCCCACTCTCTTAATCACGCATTTTTGGATCCAATGCATCCCGGAGTCCATCTGCAATCATATTGAATGCAATCATTATTAAACTGATAACAATTGCTGGAATGATCATTTCATGAGGATGCAGGCGAATTACCTTGTATCCGTCATTTATCAATGTACCAAGAGAAGCCTTTGGTGCCTGCAGCCCTAATCCGATGAAGCTTAAAAATGCTTCGAAGAAAATTGCATTCGGAATCGTAAACATCGTGTTGATGATGATTACACCAGATAAGTTAGGCAATAAATGCTTCGAAATGATTTTTCCATTTGAATTCCCCAAAGTTCTGGAAGCAAGAACAAACTCCTGCTCTTTCAGCTTAAGGACCTGCGCTCGCACTACCCTCGCCATACCGACCCAGCCAGTGATGCTCATTGCCACCGTGATTGAAATAATGCCCGGCTCAAGAACAAGGATCATCAAGATAACTACAATCAGTGTCGGGATTCCAGATAATATTTCTGTAATACGCTGCATTGTATTATCCAGCCGTCCCCCGAAGTAGCCTGAAATTGCCCCATAGGCAACACCTATGACCATATCAATCAAAGCTGCCAGAAAAGCAATATATAATGATGTTTGAGTACCCTTCCAGGTCCTAGTGAACAAGTCACGGCCAAGTGCATCTGTACCAAACCAATAATATTCTTTTACATTTTTTTGTTTATACATATCCATTTCAATGCCCGCCGGATTTTTCTTAATACCATCAAATGGAAGCCAGCTTATATTTTCCAGGCCTTGAATTTTCGGAGGAAGGTTTTGGTAGCGGACGTTTTGTGCATCAGCATCCCTTCCGCTGATCATTGGGCCGATAAATGCCATAAGGATCAGAAGTATCATCAAATACAGGCTGATGACTGCCCCTTTATTCTTTTTAACTCTCAGCCATGCATCCTGCCAAAAGTTCAAACTTGGTTTATTGATATTTTCACTTACTGAAGAATCAATGACAGCAGGAGCAAATCTTTCTTGTGCAATTTTCTCTTTCTTAATAGCCATTATTTTTTACCTCCTGACAGCCTGATGCGAGGATCGATAACTCCATATAAAATATCCACTATCAAGATAATTACAACGAATAATGCAGCAAACATTAAGGTTGTTCCCATAATGACATTATAATCATTAACCTGGATAGACTTTACGAACTGCTCCCCGATGCCTGGTATAGCAAAAATCTGCTCAACTACAAGAGAACCAGTCATAAGAGCTGCTGTTAATGGGCCAAGGACTGTTACTACTGGAATGAGCGCATTTCTTAATGCATGCTTGAACGCAATATCGAAGAAGCTTGCGCCCTTCGCTTTGGCAAGCGTAATATAATCCGAACCCAAAACCTCAATCATTTCTGTTCTCATGAAACGGGCAGCAATAGCAATAACGAACATGCTGAGCGCTATTGTCGGAAGAATTGTATATTCAAACCCCTTCCAGAAAAGAACTGGAAACCATCCCAGTTTTAAAGCAACAAAATATTGAAGCAGCCCTGCAAAAACAAAGTTTGGAATCGCCTTACCGGCAACAGCCAGGAATGTAGTTGAATAATCCACCCATGTATTTTGCTTAATGGCAGCCAATACACCAAGAATGATTCCGACAATTGAACCGAATATCATTGCCTGGATTCCAAGCTGGAAGGATGGCCCAATTCTTTTAGAAAGCAATTCAGTTACCGGAGTATTACCAAATTGGAAAGCTGTGCCCAAATTCCCCTGTGCAAGGTGGCCGATATATTTGGCATATTGCACCGGTACAGGATCGTTGAGACCATATTGTGTTTTCATGATTTCCAGCTGTGCTGGCGGCAATTTCGCAGCACTGGCAAATGGTGTTCCCGGAATGATCTTCATTAGAAAAAAGGTTGCGGACGCAATGATGAACAGTGTCGCTATCATGTAGAAAACCCTTGTTAATAGATAACGGATCATAAGCGCACCTCCTGTTTAATTTTAATTTTCCCTATATTTCGACAATTATCTTACAGGGAAAAAGAGAGTATATCTTGGAATATACTCTCTTTTCAACTCCTAAACTATCATTTTTAGAAACGAAAAATGCTGTTAATATCTTATTCTTCTGTAATATAAGTCCATTTGTAGCAATAATCCGGACCGTAATCATATTTTGCAATGTCTTTAACTTTTGCAGCTTGAAGGATAGCGCTTGAACGCTGATAGATTGGTGCGATTGCTGCATCCTTTTGAACAAGAATTTTCTCAGCTTCTAACAATGTTTTGTAGTATTCCTTAGGATTTCCGCCAAGTTCTGTACGTGCTTTTGTGATCAGCTTGTCGTACTCTTTGTTGGAGTATCCCATTCTGTTGCTTCCTCCGCCAGTAACGAATAGGTCAGAGAATGTCATTGGATCGCGGAAATCCGGTCCCCATCCAGCAACTTGGATATCATAATCCATTTTGTTGTCGCGCTCTAGACGGACAGCGAAAGGAACAGCTTCTACCTTAATAGTTAGACCAGGAAGGTTTGTTTCAAGCTGGCTTTTGAAATACTCAGCCGTTTTCTTTGCACTTTCTGTGTCGTCGCCAAGGAAACGCAAAGTCAGACTTTTCTTGCCTAGCTCTTTCAAGCCTTTTTCCCATGAAGCTTTTGCTGCATCTTTGTCAAACTTAAGCAAATCGCCATTCACTTCGCGCCAGTCTTTTCCTGTATTAGGATCAGTTACGAATTCTTTTGGCATTTGGCCATTTGCAGGGATAGATCCGTTATTCAGGATGCTTGCTGCATAATCATCTTTGTTGAACGCTTGTGCTACTGCACGGCGAATATTTTCATTCTTGAAGCCGGATGTTGCATTTTCATTCATCTTAAGCCAGAAAACTGTTTTTTCCAGTTTGTTGTTCAAACGGCTGTCGCCTTCATATTGAGGAACAAGGTCTGAAGAAAGCTTTCCTGTAACATCAACTTCGCCAGCTTCAAATGCATTGACTGCTGCAGAAGAATCTTTAACAGAGTTGAATGTAAGCTTAGACATCTTCACGTTGTCTGCATCCCAATAATTTTTGTTCTTTTCAAGTACCCACTCAGTATCTGAAGGGCCGTCCCATTTCGTCATAACGAATGGTCCATTGTATAGAAGGTTATCTTTATTGCTTGCATAGTTTTTGCCTTTTTCCTTAACAAATTTCTCTTGTTGAGGATAGAAAGTCGGGAATGCGAATAGATCTTCCCAGTATGGAATCGGCTGTTCGAAAGTAACAACCAGTGTTTTGTCGTCTTTAGCAACTACGCCAAGCTTCTTAACATCGTAAGGCTTCTTAGCAGCTGCTGCATCTGTGATTTCCTGGGCTCCTTTGATTTTCCCGCCCATCATGTATGGTCCGTAAGGTGAAGCTGTTTTAGGGTCGATTGCACGCTGCCATGCAAAAACGAAGTCCTGAGCAGTGATTGGATCTCCATTAGACCATTTTGCATCTCTGATTTTGAATGTAAATTCTGTTTTATCAGAATTTACTTGCGGCTCGCCGTCTGATAGAGCTGGAACCGGCTTATTTTTTTGGTCGAGGCGGTATAAACCTTCGCCTACGTTGTTGATGTAAGTAAAGCTTGTAGATCCTTCTGCAAGAGCAGTATCCATAGTTGGAATTTCAGAAGACTCTAAAATCTTTGCTTCCTGTTTAGAAGCTAACTTTGAGCTTGTTGCCTTGCCATCACCTTTGTCTTTTCCCTTATCACTTGAATTATTATCATCTTTACCGCTACACGCAGCAAGGATCAAACTAAATACAAGTGTAAGAACTAAAAGCAAAGAAAATTTTGACTTTTTCAAATTCGTGACACCCCTCTTTTTAAAAATTCTTACAAAGATTATTATACAATTTTTTAAATTTTTGTACATAAGCTTTTTTAAAAAAGTTAACTAAAATGTAATAATATTTTAAAAAATAGCTATTTTACAGGTTGATTTCCTAATATCTTCTATATTTTCTTATGTTATTGCCCTTTAATGAGTAAGAGCGCTAAAGTGAAATAGGTCTTAATGTTTATCATATTGGCTTCCAGGAAGGTAAAATAATTAGTTTGTACACGTATATTTCTATTTTTGAATAATTTTTATTCTTTTTATCGTTCTTTGATCTCTGATATAATAATAGTAAAAAAATACTGGAGCGAGGGTCAGCCATTTTGAAAAAAACAGCGACATACTTTTTTATTTTGCTACTTTTAACACTGCTGCTCATTTTTGCGGTAGATCACGAGTTATCATTGCTTCATTTTATTAATATGTCTTTTTATGTGGGCGGAGCTGTTTTATTCATAGGTATATTGGGCTTTGTCACACAGAAAGGCTTTTTTGACGGCATTTCATATAGCTTTCGCAGGATCTTCCGGGCAAAGTATGAAAGCGGTGATGAATTGGAGGATATTCCTCGCTTATCCGGCATCGTGTCGATGGATTTGCGCCCTGCACTTTTCTCAGGATTGCTGCTGCTTGCAATCATGATGGTTTCACTTTATATATACTACTTATGATTCTGCATGTTTTTGTCTATCCTGATATAATAGGAGTTCTATGAAAACAGTGGATAATACAGCTAAATACAACTAAAATGAAAGATAAACCCGATGATTGATTAGAATCATCTATGTTTCTAAGAGGAGTGACTAGCAGTTGAAGAGAATATTTTCAGGCATTCAGCCTACAGGTTCCGTAACGCTTGGCAATTACATAGGAGCCATGAAGCAATTTGTGGAATTACAGAATGAATATGATTGCTACTTTTGCATTGTGGACGAACATGCCATCACCGTCCCGCAGGACCGCCTTGAATTAAGGGAGAACACCAGGAAGCTTGCCGCCTTATATCTGGCAATTGGCCTTGATCCCGAAAAGAACACAATCTTTATCCAATCCGAAGTGCCCGCGCATACTCAGGCAGGATGGCTCCTGCAATGCATCTCTTATATAGGAGAGCTTGAGCGGATGACACAGTTTAAGGATAAATCACATGGCAAGGAAGGCGTATCTTCCGGCCTGCTTACTTATCCGCCTCTGATGGCCGCAGATATTCTTTTATATAATACAGATCTTGTTCCTGTTGGCGATGATCAAAAGCAGCATATTGAGCTGACAAGAGATCTGGCTGAACGGTTCAATAAGAAATACAGCGATATCCTTAAGGTCCCGGAAATCAGCCTGCCAAAAGTGGGCGCGCGGATTATGTCCCTGCAGGAACCCCTGAAAAAAATGAGCAAATCCGATCCTAATAAAAAAGCTACCATCACACTGCTAGATGATCCAAAGCAGATTGAAAAGAAAATCAAGAGCGCGGTCACTGATTCTGAAGGCATTGTTAAATATGATAAAGAAAACAAACCAGGTGTTTCCAACCTGTTATCCATTTACTCTATTTTCAGCCATAAAACAATCGGGGAAATTGAGAGCATGTATGAAGGGAAAGGATATGGCGACTTTAAAAGCGGTCTTGCCGAGGTCGTTTTAAATGAAATAAAGCCTATCCAGGAAAGATTTTATGAGCTTCTTGAGTCATCCGAGCTCGATGATATCCTTGACAGAGGTGCTGAAAAAGCAAATATCGAGGCAAACCGAATGATGAAAAAGATGCTGAACGGAATGGGATTGGGCAGAAAAAGAAGGTAAAAGGTATCTCACCCGTCTGAACCGCAGATAAAAAGGAAGGGAACAGCCTCTAATAAGGCCGCTCCCTTTTTTCATGTATTTAAAGCATCGACGGACTGTCTCCTACTTCCATTTCCCATAGCTTCTCGAAAAAGGGCTGTCCCTTCACAAGATTTTCGCATATGTGTAAATGCTTATCCGTCCAGCCATCCTTCATTTCTTCATAAAGTCCCAGCCAGGCATGATCAAAGTTCATTTCTTGTATAAAGGCATATTTCTCTGGTGCCCACTCTGTATACCAATAACGGATTTCAGCTGTGTTCTTCGCCGTCAAAAGCTGGTCCATTGCCATAAACAGCAGCTGTTTCAGCTGCCTTTCCTTCCTCGTAAGCCCATTCATGAACTGAGGCGATGGAGACAATATATGATATTCCTTGGCTGATGTTTGTGAATCGCCGAATGTGTAATCTAATTCGCTGTGGTTTTCTATCATGTCATAAACAATTTGTTCCTGGCGCGGTATCAATCTGCTTTTCCTGATTGGTATATGATAGCCAATTGTATCCACTGCAAGTATGCCTGTTCCATCTGTAATGACAAAACAGTAATCCATCTGGATTCTTTCATGGTTTTTTCTAGTGAAGGCTTTTTGGAAAACATCGTTAAGCAGTGTTTTCGGCAATTCCGCCAAATCATTTTCTATGTAATTAAACAAAGCTGCCGAAATTTTTAATAATGGAACTTGGTCAAGCAACTCGATTCCATCATCTTTTCTCCACTCATGAAAATGGCAGATGTTATAGCCATTTTCTTCTCCTTCAAACCAATTTACCCAAACATCATGAAGATATAGCATGAATTCATCCCTCGCTTACAATAATCTGTTTGTCCATCAGTATAGGCATCCTAAAGAGAAATTATTCCATTTGATCTTCCCAAATTATTAATAGGCGGAGTATAGGCTTACGGCTCATTATTATCCAGAAATTTTTCCGCAGAAATACTGAAAGATTGCATAAAAGGTATTTTGCTTTGCTTTTTCACTAAATGGTATCCCATGCAATACCCGAGCATTGAAGGATATCTCCCCTGGCCGAGCAAAATGGAGTCATGAAGTTTTTCATGTCTTTTTACGTGAATATGTTTTTCAACAAATCTGATCCAGTATTCTTCCAGCTTTTCTTCGCTGTGAACCGCTGTCCATCCCGCCAGATATTCTTTTCCTAAATGGTGTGCCACTGCATTCTCTGCGAGACCTTCCATAATCATGGAATCAAGCAGGTTTGGCTCTTCTGCACGGCCGGCCATTTTGTTAAGGCGGCAAACATGATGATATTCGTGTATAAATAACGCTTCTAGCTCTTTATCCTTTATTCCTGCATGGATAAATAACAGCATTTTATCAGGAAATGCCAGACCGGATTTATTTTCAATCGCTCTTTCTAAAAATCCCGGCTGTTTTAAGGGAAAAATAAAAATAGGCACATCAGGCCCGTTCCATTTTTTTTTGTATTTATTGAAGATTTTTTTTCCTTTTTCCCAGATATCATGATCCATCAGAGATTCAGCATCTCTTTTGGACTTTTGCCCAGGTGAATACATGCCATAGCTTTTAAGATATTGATAGAGTTTTTTAGAGTCTTGCTCCATAAAGAGTTCTTTGAAATGATCGCAAATTGCTGACGGGTTAAAAAAATCGTCCCTCAGCCATTCGTTTGTGTTTTCTATCCCCATACAGCTCACCTCATTTTTATATACAGTATCGTATGAACTTCCTGAAAAAATGAGCAAGGATTACTAAGTATTTTTAAAAAATCCCCTGGAATTTTTGCTGCTATTGAAAAAGGGGCAGATTTCCGCTCCAGGTTGCCTGCTTTCCCCGCAAGCGGTGAGCCACCAATAACTGCATCTGCGGGTCCGGACACCTTACATTCCAATCAGCTTTACTTAACA
The DNA here is from genome assembly GCF_900112495.1 of Bacillus sp. OV322. Taxonomy (GTDB): domain Bacteria; phylum Bacillota; class Bacilli; order Bacillales; family DSM-1321; genus Peribacillus. Next base: position 266,891 of record NZ_FOMA01000001.1, on the reverse strand, counting down.
ATGGAATCTCCTCATAAAAAGAAAAAATGCCTGAGACCTGTCTTGAAAAAACAGGTCTCAGGCATTATTACACTGCATTTTATAGTTCGGTCCTTTTTTTCATGTCCTGTATTTAAGAAGAAAATAAGACGTTCAAAAAAGCTTCAGAAAGATAGAATCATTTTCTATGTTTCCCTGACTTAGGAGCATGTGCTATGTTTATTCGTACTTTTTGAAGACCAGTGTTGCATTATGGCCTCCAAATCCTAATGAGTTGCTCATCACTGCTTTAAGCTCTGCTTTTCTAGCGGAGTTTGCTACATAATCCAGATCACATTCTGGATCTGCTGTCTCCAAATTGATTGTCGGAGGAAGAATGCTGTCTCTGATTGCTTGAAGAGAGAAAATGGCTTCTACTCCTCCGGCCGCGCCAAGCAGGTGGCCTGTCATGGATTTAGTGGAGCTTATAGCAAGGTCATATGCATGGCTTCCAAATACTTCTTTAACCGCCATCGTTTCATACTTGTCGTTATAGGCAGTACTTGTACCGTGGGCATTGATATAATCAATGTCGGAAGGGTTCATGCCAGCGTCATTTAGCGCCATTTTCATCGCACGGGCGCCGCCTTCCCCGCCTGGAGCAGGTGCTGTAATATGATAAGCATCTCCAGTGGACCCGTAGCCAACTACTTCGCCGTAAATTTTGGCTCCGCGGCTCAAGGCATGTTCCAATTCTTCCAGTACAACTATGCCTGCTCCTTCACCAATAACAAATCCATCTCTGTTTAAGTCGAATGGACGGCTTGCTGTTTGAGGATCCGGATTTGTTGAAAGAGCAGTATTTGAGCAAAAGCCTGCTACAGACATTTTTGTTATAGGTGCTTCTGCTCCTCCGCTGATCATTACATCGGCATCTCCGCGCTGAATGACCTTAAAAGCGTCGCCAATGGAGTTTGTTCCAGTTGCACAAGCCGTTACAGTACAGGAGTTCATTCCTTTTGCGCCAAGCAAAATAGAAACCTGGCCAGCAGCCATATCAGGAATGATCATTGGAACAAAGAAAGGGCTGACACGTTTATAGCCTCTTTTTTGAAAATTTTCAAACTGATTTTCAAAGGTTTCCATACCACCGATTCCAGAACCGATCCATACACCCACACGAGGGGCATTTTGATCTGTGATTTCAAGACTGGCATCCTTTACAGCCATCACGGAAGCCGCAATTGCATAATGTGTGAAGCGGTCCATTTTTCTTGCTTCTTTTCTATCTACATATTGCTCGATATCAAAGTCCTTTACCTCAGCTGCAACTTTTGAAGGATATTCATCTGCATTTAATCGTGTCAGGGGGCCGATGCCCGTTTTACCATCCACAATATTAGCCCATGTAGTTTCTGCATCATTTCCTAAAGGTGTTACTGCACCTATTCCCGTGACAACCACTCGACGATTATTCATAAAAACTTGCTCCTTTCGTAATAAAGCGCCCGCCCCGGATAATGTAAGCCAGCCGAATATAGCTGCTGCACCAAGCTATCCTGAATCTCTTTATCCGGTTTGCCGCATAAAAATTAGAATCTCATATGTTCCATTACATTACTTTGGTAAGATCCCTTCAAGGGAAATTCAGCATAGCGCCCACCCAGCCCGCATAGGGGCTGGCTGGTACCTGCTGATGGAGTTTTGCTTTATTTTTATCGGCCCCAGCGAAGTGCGATGGCACCCCATGTAAGACCGCCGCCAAATCCTACCAGAACAACAACATCATCATCTTTTATCTTGCCTGCTTCCAATTCCTCTACCATCGCAATCGGAATTGAAGAGGCAGAACTGTTTCCATATTTAGCAACCGTTTTTGACATCTTTTCAGCCGGCAGCCCAAGGCGTTCCCTGGAAGCTTCCATGATACGGATATTTGCCTGATGGGGAACTAAAAAGCTCACATCTTCTTTCGTCAATCCTGCTTTTTCAATAACATTTATACAAGATTCGCCCATTTGGCGAACAGCGAATTTGAATACTTCACGGCCGTTCATGAACAGATGGGGACCATTTTGATACAAATGCTTTCCGCCAGATCCGTCAGAGCCAAGCTCAAATGACAGAATTCCCCTGCCTTCAGAAACTGGGCCCATTACTGCAGCTCCTGCTCCATCACCGAAAAGCACTGCAGTATTACGGTCATTCCAATCGGTTATTTTTGAGAGTTTTTCAACTCCAACAATCAATACATATTTATAAGTGCCGTTTTTAATAAACTGTTCCGCTGTAATCATACCATACATAAACCCTGAACACGCGGCGCTGATATCCATTGCAGCTGCCTTTTTTGCGCCAAGTTTATCTTGGATCATACAAGCAACTGATGGGAATGGCTGGTCAGGTGTAACGGTCCCTACTAGAATTAAATCCAGTTCTTCAGCAGAAATTCCTGCATTCTTAATGGCATTGAGTGCAGCTTCATAAGCCATATCAGAAGTATCGACGTCATCTGCTGCAATTCTTCTTTCTTCAATGCCAGTTCTGGTGCGGATCCATTCATCGCTTGTATCCACCATTTTCTCAAGGTCAAAGTTCGTTAAAACTTTTTCCGGCAAACTGCGGCCCATCCCTAAGATTCCTGCATTCATTTTTGACAACCCCTTATCTATTGTTAATTAATCTTTTATTATCAAATATTATTACCTGGTACTAATCTTATAAAAAACTTCCCCCACTTGCAACAGATATCGCTTAAAAAAGGCGCTGGCCCTCATGTATTCCCAGTAAATTCGGGCCTTTTGGGACAAGAGCCTGCTCATTAAAGCGGCTGGCAGCATACCTTAAATATGAACAATGCATGGCCCTTGTTCAGCAAATGCTTCTTCTGCACATTCTTTGGCAGCCATTGCTTAACCGCTTTGCTGCGGTGCTTAAGAAGGGGAGTATTGCCTTTAGTCCAATTTTTTTAAAAAGGAGGATCCTGTAAGTGGATTTTTTTAATGGAAACAAAAATTTAAATCAAAGCGACCGTTTTTCATCTATAATGTTCCCCAAAAAAGAAAAACAAGTAAAAGAAGAAGAACCGGCTGCTCCTGGAAGCATTGATTATATGCAGCTGATGGAAAGTGTCGATACACTTATGACCATTTATGGAGAATTCAAGCCTGCCCTCAGCAAGCTGAACCCCCTCATTTTACAGACGCTGAAAAAATTCGAAAAGAAGGGCTGACTGAAAGCGGCCAAAAAGGCTGATTATCAGGGAACAATAATCAGCCTTTTATCCGCTTAACTGGCAGCGGCCCTGTCCTCAGGAGCAAGAGTTGCACAAGGGTAAACTGCCGGTAAAATCCCGGTTGAACCCAGAGTCTTTTAGCTTATTTAGTTTCGGCGTCCTTTAAACCAAGTTCATAGGCTTCATACATAACCTTTGTAAATAAATCCATAAACGGCTGGGCAAGCTCAATTGAAAACGGTACGCCTGCTTCCTCTAACTTCGCTTTCGCTTCCGGAAAGTATTTCATTGCTATTCCCATGAATTCCATAGTCTTGTCTTGATTCATGATTATCCCTCCTTAAGTTCATCCGGCAGTTTGCCAGTTTCTTTGTATAATTGAAAGTATTTCTTCATTTCAGCCTGAAAGCTTTTCTTCACAAGAGGACTGTATTGTCCCATAATAATTACACCATCTTGGATGTCAAAAAACAAGTTTCCTGACTTCAATTCATTTTTATCAAACTTCTCCGCTGCCCGCACATATAAGTCATCCACATTCTGTATGGTGCTTGTCAGTATAGTGGTGCTTCCCAGATTTGACTGATCCGACACATAGCCAATCGCGTAAAGCTGCTTTTCTTTTAGCCTCTCAATAACAGGCACATTAAATCCGTCGCCTGCAGGATAGAAAATATCATCCCCATTAGAAATCATTTTATTTAGAAGCTGCAGAGCTTTTTCTTCATCGTCCCATCCGTTCACATATTCAACATCCACTTTTACCTGCTGATCCTGAAAACCTGCTCCCTCAATGAATCCTTTCACTTCAGGCTGCCAGTCATATGCGGCAAGCACGCCTATTTGTTTGGTCTGTGACATTTCAGCGGCAACCATTCCGCCAAAAAAGCCCATTGCTTTAGCTTTAAAATTAAGGCTTGTTGTATTGGGCTTTGTTGCATTTCCATTAAAACTGACGAATCGTATGTCCGGATATTTGTCCGAAATTTCATTAAAGTATTCAGCATATTCGCTGCCATGGCCGATAATAAGATTAACCCCTTTACCCTGGAGGTCTTTTACTGCCTGCTCAACAATGAATTTGCTGTTCATTTTTTCTTTATAAAATATATTACCCCCGAAACGGGATTGGATTGCCAGCAATCCTTTATAGCCTTTTGTCCCCCATACCTGATCATTTATCGTATTAGGCACAAGCAGGGCAGCTTTCTTTAAATGGCCGGAGCTTTCTGTTTTATCGCAGCCGCTAAGCAGCAAGGCAAATAACATACAAATGCCTATTTTCTTTAACATCCACCGCAACTCCTTCACCGCTGCAGGTGCTTTCACCCGCGGGCGCTTCAGAACTGCATTCCGCCCTGCGGTTCTCCCTAAAGCCCTCCCAGGAACCCTGCTCATCCGTTCCAATCAGCAATCGGCTAAAAATACTTTCAGGAAAAAATTAGCACCTTTTACTCAAGTTCCATTTTACCTTCTTCAATAAAAAATGAAAAGAATTTTAGCTATTCCTCCCTTGATGCTGTTTAAGCATCAGCATTTTCCTCCAATGTTCTTTTTGCTTGTTGATCCCTTCATAAGGGCTCACATTATTTTTCACTTTTAAAACATTAGCTGTTTGGAGGCATTCACCCTCTGAAGGAAACCTATCCAGGATTTCAGTATCAAAAATAAGGTTGGCACAGGCTTGCCACTGCTGCTTCGCCTCACTTTCGAACACGATATTTCCGCCATCATGTTCTTTAAGTTTTTCTAAGGCATCGATGAAGTCTGAAATATATATTGCGTCATTTCGATATTCTGAAGAAATGGCATCAATTGCTTCTTCCTTGCTTTTTTTTTGGATTCCAGTTTCAAAGGCAAATGATGCAGGCTGCCAGGGGCCATAAATGGCTGGCAGATAAACAAACCGGGCATGCGCGAAGGATTTGAGGATGGACCATAGTTCTGTATGTTCTGCAAAACTTTGCTCTTTCTGGCCTAGCGGGATTAAAATGGTGAGTGTAGGAAGAGGCTGGACGTTTTTGAGATTTATTAGAATTTTTGCGATGGCATCAGCTATTTTTTCTGTGTCTCTTTCAGGCATTTTCCAAAAATCATATAAACATACATAGATCGCGGATGCACCAGGGAATGAAGAAGGCAGTTCCTCATGAAAAGCACTGCTTATAAAATTGGCGTTCCTGCCAAAGGCATCCTGTTTATGTTCATGAATATAGTCATCTCCATCCCCCTGGAAATGGTCAATCCCAAAAACCTTTTCACCCCTGTCAAGCAAGCGCTCCGTTAAGTGGAACCCAGTAAACTGTAAAGCGCCAATAACAATTGATGAACACATCCTGCAGCCCCCCCTTAATCACGCCAGATTATACCCGAAATGATGCGTATGATTATCTAAACTCGCTGGATTCTGTATGGTATGCAGCGAGCAGTCTCAATATAGCTATTTTTATAGCAATTTTTCATGTTTTTGAAAAAATTGCCGTATCTGGATCGGGATCTTATATCTTTTTTCAGGAAGCAAATACGTAAATTCCAGCAATTCCTGGTCGTTTTGCTGTTTCAGCTCCTGATAAAGCGAATTTTGTTCACCATTGGCATTGTCTAAGACTGTTATTATTTTCAAGGGAACTTTTGTCTTGAATGAAAGCTTGTCAGAATCCAGCACGAAACCTTCAAATTCCCCGGAATCCATCTTATTGGCAGCAGAGGCTTCTTTTAGCCATTTTTTGTAAAAAAATTTATTTTCTTTTTCTTTTATCAGCCTGTTTTTAACAGATAAGCATGGATTGATGAACACGACTGAACGGATTAATTCCGGCATGCTTTCCATGAATTTCATGGCAGGGAGTGCGCCTGTCCCTTCTGCTAAAATATGGATTTTGTTATTCAGAATCTCACTCTTCATAATCAGAAAATATAATTTCACGGCCAGTTCAAATGACCTTTGGCTTTCCCACTTCATTCCGTGAAAGTTGGAAGAAAAAAGTGTATAGCCGTGCTCCTTAAGGGATTCGAGTATTTGGAGCCTTCCTGGATGTTCCCTCCAATAGCTTGTACGTTCTTGAACGAAGTGTCCGCTGTCGCCAAAAATAAGGACTGAAAATCCGCTCGGTTTATGGGGATAATAAACTATGTTCCATTGTCCATCCAAAAGAAATGTTCGCTGTTCCATCAGCTTTACTCCTTTTCTTTAAGTCACTACTACTAATCATATGTCTGCCGCTTAGATTCGAAAGGGAGAAGCGCCTACGTGCTTATCTAAATTTTACAATCAATTAAGCTATTTTTAACATATCACACAAAAAAGGCAAGGACTTTCTTCCTTTATGAATGGGACGTGAAACTTTGTGATTGTCCCCGGTTTTATTTCAGGATGACTGAATGTGCGGCGGATAATGATTTGCCGCTGTTTCAATGACTCAATTTGTTCATATTTATAATGAAAAAGCAGTTTTATAGTGATATTAATTATGATAAGATAAAAACGACTGCAGTGGAATGAGGTGAATTTCGATGCGATACATTGCTACGCTTTTCTGGACGATGTTATTAATGCATATGCTTACATATGTTGTTTCTTCAATGATTGGGTCTTCATATGATTTTTCAACAGCTATGATTTTAGGAGTAGTGGTAACCGTACTTGTTTTGATTGTTCCTGCTATTATACCTAATGATCCGGTTGAAAAAACTCATCATTAATCCGTTATGTAAGCTAAAGGACATCCATTCCGGATGTCCTTCTTTCTTTAGTCGATATTAATTTTGCACGCTGGTTCCGCAAAAGGCTTATACTTACTGACCAGTGGCCCTCACCCTAAATCACTAAGAAAATGAAATCAATGCAGCTTTATCCTTTTTTTGTAAGGCTCTTTTCTTAAAGATTGTTGTTTTTTAATAAGTTCTGTGAGGCAATCCCATTGTTAAGTCAGGTTGATTGGAGCGTAGGGTGCGACACTCCTGCGGGATTAGCGGAACAGGCGAGACCCCGCAGCCGCGGCCGAGGAGGCTCACCGCTTGCGTGTAAAGCGAGCATCCTGGAGCGGAAATCAGCCCCCTTGTTCCATAGCAGTAAAGGTTACGAAAACAGTATTAGCAAACAATAAACAATCCATTTTCTTCATTGAAATCCACCGTTAAGGAGGAATTTGATTTTATATTTCCGGCTATGATTTCCCGGGCGGCCATAGTTTCCACATGCTTTTGAATAAACCTTCTAAGCGGCCTTGCCCCATAAACCGGGTCAAATCCCTGTTCAGCAATAAACTCCTTGGCTTTTGAGGTAAGAATTAACGATATATTTTGTTCCTCGAGACGCTTCTGCAGCTGCACGGCCATATTTTCAACAATTTTAATGATTTCCTTTTTCGAAAGAGGCTTAAATAGGACAATATCATCAATACGGTTCAAAAATTCAGGGCGGAAATGTTTCCTTAGATCTGAAAAAACACGCTCTCTTGTTCTGTCATCTATCTTTTCATTTTCTGCTGCAGTCTGGAGCATATAATGGGAGCCAATATTAGAGGTCATGATGATTACTGTATTCCTGCAATTTACTATTCTCCCCTGTGAGTCAGTTATCCTGCCGTCATCAAGCATTTGCAGCAATAAGTTGAATACTTCTCCATGTGCTTTTTCAATTTCATCCAGCAAAACAACTGAATAAGGATTTCTTCTGATTGCCTCGGTCAGCTGTCCGCCCTCCTCGTATCCCACATACCCTGGAGGGGCTCCAATCAGCCGGGAAACAGAGTGTTTCTCCATATACTCAGACATATCAATCCTGATCATATGCTCTTCTGAGTCAAACAGTGTTCCGGCAAGAGCCTTGACCAGCTCTGTTTTACCAACTCCAGTAGGCCCAAGAAAGATAAAAGAGCCTATCGGACGATTAGGATCTTTTATCCCCGCTCTCGCCCTTAGTACCGCATCTGCTACAGCTTCAATCGCTTCATCCTGGCCAACCACTCTTTTTTGAAGAATGCCCGGCAGTTTGAGAAGCTTTTCCCTTTCACTTTCCACTAGCCTGTCGACAGGGATTCCTGTCCAGTTTGCCACTATAGAGGCGATTTCTTCTTCTGTTACCTCCTGCCGAAGCAAACGTGATTCCTGCTTCCCTCTTTCAAGCTCTTCCTCCATGCTTTGCAGTTCCTTTTCCATCTCTGGTATTTGCCCGTGCCGCAGTTCTGCAGCCCTGTTTAAGTCATATTCACTTTCCGCTATTTCAAGATCGCGCCGAAGTTTTTCAAGTTTCCCCCTTTGTTCCTGAACTTGCTGAAGAGATGTTTTCTCACTCATCCAATCTGACCTTAAGGATTCTGCATGTTTGCGCTGTTCTGTAAGCTCTTTTCTCAGCTCGTCCAGCCTTTCTTTGCTTCGGGGGTCTTTCTCATTTTTCAGTGCGGCTTCCTCTATCTCGAGCTGCATGACTTTCCTTGTTATCTCATCCAGTTCTAAGGGCATCGAATCGATTTCAGTCCGGATTAATGCACATGCCTCATCAATCAAATCTATAGCCTTGTCAGGTAAAAACCTTTCTGTTATATACCGATTGGATAAAACAGCAGCTGCCACAATGGCCCTGTCCCCAATTTTTACTCCATGATGAATTTCAAAACGCTCTTTTAATCCCCGAAGCATAGTTATGGTATCTTCCACACCAGGCTCAATTACCAGAACCTGCTGAAATCTTCTTTCCAATGCAGGGTCTTTTTCAATATATTTGCGGTATTCATCGAGAGTCGTAGCACCAATGCAATGCAGCTCTCCTCTTGCAAGCATAGGCTTAAGCATATTGCCTGCATCAAGAGAGCCCTCTGTCCGTCCAGCACCCACGATTGTGTGCAGCTCATCAATGAATAACAGGATTCTGCCATCGCTTTTTTTAATTTCCTGCAGGACAGCTTTTAAGCGCTCTTCAAATTCTCCCCGGAATTTTGCACCAGCTATCAATGCACTCATATCCAGGGAAAAGATGGTTTTATCCTTCAGTCCGTCAGGAACATCTTTTCGTACGATCCGCTGGGCAAGCCCTTCTGCTATCGCCGTTTTTCCGACACCTGGTTCTCCGATCAAGACTGGATTATTTTTTGTTTTTCTGGAAAGGATCCTGATCACGCTGCGAATTTCTGCATCCCTGCCGATTACAGGATCGGTTTTGCCTGTTTTAGCTTCAGCTACCAGGTCACGGCCGTATTTTTTCAGCACTTCATATGTACCTTCAGGATTCTGGCTGGTCACGTTTTGATTCCCCCTGATTTTTTTCATTGTATTTTCTGTCATTTGATAATCAGCGCCAAGTCTAGAAAGTATGTCCTTAATTTCTGATTTCCCCACTTTGAATGACGAAAGAAGAAAATGCTCCACCGAAAGGTAGTCGTCATGCATTTGCATCATCATTTCACCTGCTGCCCTAAAGGTATTTTGCAGTGCTGATGACATATAGTTCCTGGCTTCTTTGCTGTCTGCCAGTTCAACAGAAGGCAGTCTGTCTAATCTTTTTTCTAACTCATCCTGGAGTTTCTTATCTCCTTCATGAATTTCTGCCATCAGTGAATGAAGCAAATGATCTTCTATCTTAGTCAAAGCTGCCAGCATATGAAGCTCGCCTATTTCCGGGTGCTTATGCCTGGCCGAAATTTCCTGTGCAACCAATAAAGCCTGCTGCATTTTTTCAGTCAAGCTGTTTATATCCATAATTATCCTCCTCACAAACATTCAGAAGAAGTGTTTTGACCTTTTTTGACCTTTGATTTTATTATACGAAAATTTCTTATAAAGTAAAGATTCATCATCTTCTTTCAGAGAAAAAAAGCAAATCCTTTTCCTTCATGAAGAAAAAGAATTTGCTCTTTTTTATTATGGTTTTCTTTTATATGTCCAATGCCTGTTTCCATTTGTTGTTTCCGGAAAACGGTCACCAGCATTCAGCCTTACCTTTTTAGGGTTGTTCACCGTGCTTCCTGTTTCTCCTATTTCTACATACATCCCATTGTTCGGGGCCTTTTGACCTGGCGTAAATTGATGACTCTGTCCCATTTCCATCTCTCCTTTTCAATGGCTGTATTACTATTCTTACCGAAAAAGGAGTTTCATCACTCGCCATTTTTTAGTAATAATAAACGCCAAAAAGATATGAGTGTTACTGCAGCAGTAAATCAACAAGTAACGCTTTTTGGGCATGAAGCCTGTTCCCCGCCTGAAGGAAAACCACCGAATTCGGGCCGTCAATCACCTCGGCAGCTACTTCTTCCTCCCTGTGGGCAGGCAGGCAATGCATAAATATATAATCAGGCTTTGCAAGTTTCACTAAGTTTTGATCAATTTTAAAATCCTTAAATGCCTTGAGACGGATGCTGTTTTCTTGTTCCTGGCCCATTGATGTCCAAACATCAGCATACACTGCATCCGCTTCTAAGATGGCTTCTTCTGGTGAATGGGTGATTGTTATTGTTCCCCCGTTATGAATTGCTTCATTTTTCGCATGCTTTATAACTTCCGGATCCGGCTCATATCCCGCAGGACATGCTATTGAAAAATCCATGCCCGTTTTGGCGCTGGCCAGCATTAAAGAATGCGCGACATTGTTTCCGTCTCCAATATAAGCTATTTTAAGTCCCTTGAAACTCCCTTTAATTTCCTGGATCGTCAAAAGGTCAGCCAATGCCTGGCAAGGGTGGTACATGTCGGTCAGCCCGTTTATAACTGGCACATCCGCAGCATTTGCAAGAGCTTCAGCCTTTGAATGTTCATGTGTCCTAAGCATTATGGCATCTACAAATTGAGATAAAACCTTTCCTGTATCTTCAATGGTCTCTCCTCTGCCCAGCTGAATGTCGCTGCTGCTCAAAAATAGAGCATGCCCCCCAAGCTGAAGCATCCCTGCTTCAAATGAAACTCTTGTTCTTGTTGAAGATTTCTCAAAAATCATGCCCAATATTTTTCCTTTTAAAGGATGATATTCTTCACCGCTTGACTGTTTTAGTTTAATTTCTCCTGCCAGCTCCAGCAGTTTCAGGATATCACTGCCTGTCATACCAGCAAGTGAAAGAAAATCCTTTGTTTTTATAATGTTTTTTTCATTCAACCTGGCCATTGCTGTCATATGGAAATCACGTCCTTTTTGTATCTTTCCTTCCATTCCTGGAGCGAAGCTATTTCTGTCTCATTCGAAGCGAACGACTGTATATATGCTGCGAAGGTTTCTTCTTCCGTAAAAACAAGAAGGCGATGCTTAATTGCCCATAACCTGATTTCCTTGTCATCTGCACTGCTTCCATATGAAAGGACAGCAGCACCTGTTTCAGTTTCTGCCCAGCTCCTGAAATCACCGCTTGAAAACTCAAACCCAAGATCTGCTGCGGCATCCTGAAGATCCCCCGGCAAATTGACGGACTGTGTTTTAAAAATGCCTTTACTGCCGGGTTTAGGGTGCGGATACACCTTACTCAGAGCTTCACTTTTTGTTCGGCCAATTGTGATGCCTTCACCGGTGGATTTCATAACAGGACCTATTTTAGTATCAAGCCCTGAAAGTGCAAAGGAAGAAAACACAGGATACTTTATTGCTGTATAAGGTAATTTTTCCTGCAGTCCAGCTGACCCTGCAGCTTCATTTAGTGATTGCTTGCGGTAAATAATCTTTGCAGCAGCCTCTACCATTTGAAAGCCGGATATTTTGCTGATAATAGGCACGGTTCTGCTGGCTCTGGGGTTCACTTCCAGAACATAAACGTCATTTCCTTTTATCACAAATTGTATGTTCATTAATCCCGTATATTTTAGCTCTGAAACAATCCTTTTTGAGTAAAGCACCATTTTTTCTTTTACAGACTCTGAAAGTGATTCTTCTGGAAGAATGACCATGCTGTCTCCTGAATGGACACCTGCTTTTTCAATATGCTCAGCAATGAGTGGAATGAAAATATCCGTACCGTCTGCAAGGAGGTCAATTTCCGCTTCCTTGCCGGGTATGTACGAATCAACCAAAATTGGATACATCAGCTCTTCCTTCTGCTCCGCGACTTTCTTCCAATCCTTTTCACCATGAATGATTTCCATTCCCTGGCCTCCGATTACATATGACGGCCTTAAAAGGACGGGATAACCGATTTGCTTAATACAGGCTGCTATTTCGCCTTTGTTTGCGGCCTCTTGACCAGGCACATGAGGGATTTCCAGTTTCTTAAGAAGCTGATAAAATCTCTTCCTGTCTTCCAGCTGATCCACAATGTCATATGAGGTTCCCAGGAGATTCACCTGATGCTTCTCAAGATCCCGCGCAAGATTAATGGCTGTTTGCCCTCCGAATTGAACGATTACATCTGTAATATTTTCTGCCTCGATCACATTCAATACATATTCGAGTGTAAGAGGTTCAAAATATAACCGGTCAGCTATGGCAAAGTCCGTACTGACTGTTTCTGGATTATTATTGATCATGATCGCTTCGGCATTTTCTTTCTGGAGCGCAAGCACGCCATGTACCGAACAATAATCAAACTCAATTCCCTGGCCGATGCGTATTGGGCCGCTGCCGATAATGAGCACTTTCTTTTTGTCAGTGACCACCTGTTCATTTTCGCCAAAATAGGCTGAATAATAGTAATTGGAGGGAGATTCAAATTCAGCCGCACAGGTATCAACCGTTTTGTAAACGGCATTGATGCCCTGTTTTTTACGCCACTGTCTCACATCAGATTCTTTCTCTCCCCAGGCGGCGGCCAGGTACCGGTCTGAAAACCCTTTTTCTTTATACATCAACATTTCCTCTTTTTTTATTGAATGAAGAGTAAGAGAACTGATTTTCTTCTCATCTTCAATCAAAGAAGCAAATGACTTTAAAAAGAATGGGTCAATTGCTGTTGCCTTACAAATATCTTCAGAGGGAAGCCCTCTTCTTAAAAGTTCAAAAATAATAAAGATTCTTTCGTCTGTCGATTCTTTAAGCATGCTTTTTAATTCAGCCATATCCTTGTCTTCAAGTCCCAGGAGCTTCAGCCCTATTGTTTTCAGTTCTAAGGAATCTATCGCTTTTTGGATGGCTCCTTCAAAGCTTCTGTGCAGCGCCATTACTTCTCCGGTCGCTTTCATTTGGGTCCCAAGCTTTCTGTAAGCTGTACTGAATTTATCAAATGGCCAGCGCGGAAACTTTACGGCCACATAATCCAGAGCAGGCTCAAAGCTTGAATAGGTGCTCTGTGTTACCGGATTGGCCAGTTCAGACAACTGAAAGCCAACAGCCAATTTAGCGGCAATTCTGGCAATAGGGTAACCGGTGGCCTTGGATGCAAGCGCGGAAGAACGGCTGACCCTAGGATTGACTTCAATTAAATAATAATTTTTGCTAAAAGGGTCCAAAGCAAATTGAATATTGCAGCCCCCTACTATTCCCAGCGCGGATATGATTTTGATGGACGCAGAGCGGAGCATATGATATTCTTCGTCTGTCAAAGTCTGTGAGGGTGCTACAACAACTGAATCGCCTGTATGGATCCCTACCGGATCGATATTCTCCATGTTGCAGATTGTAATGCAGGTTCCATTACTGTCCCGCATTACTTCATATTCGATTTCTTTAAAACCAGCTATGCTTTTCTCAACCAGGCATTGGGTGATTGGACTTTCCTGCAATCCGCTTCGGACGATGGAGGTTAAGTCCCCGAAATCATCTGCAATTCCGCCCCCCGTTCCCCCCAGTGTATATGCAGGACGAATGATGATAGGAAAACCTGTGCTTTCTGCAAATGCATGTGCTTCTTCCATGGTTGTGACAATCGTGCTTTGCGGTACTGGCTCATCAATTTCGAGCATAAGGCTCCTGAATAACTCCCTGTCTTCCCCTTTTTTTATTGATTCAATGGGAGTCCCAAGCAGTTTAACTCCGTATTTATCCAAAATCCCCTGTTCATGAAGCTGAAAAGCAAGATTCAATCCTGTTTGGCCACCGAGCGTGGCAAGAAGTCCATCAGGTTTTTCCTTCACAATTATTTTCTCGACGTTTTCACAGGTCATCGGCTCAAAGTATACAGCATCTGCATGAAGCTCATCCGTCATAATCGTTGCAGGGTTATTATTGATAAGAATTACTTTATAGCCTTCTTCCTTCAGTGCCAGGCAGCCCTGTGTCCCTGCATAATCAAATTCTGCCGCCTGGCCGATGATAATCGGCCCTGAGCCGATAACTAGTATTGTATGGATATTCTTATCTTTAGGCATATACTTTTTCTCTCCCGCCGCATTCGTCTATCAAGGTCAAAAAATCATGAAAAAGCTGGATATTCTCTGCAGGTCCCGGATGTGCTTCCGGATGATATTGAGCGGTCATTATCGGCAGTGTTTTGTGCATGAGCCCTTCTACTGTCCCATCATTAACATTCCTGTAACGCACCCTGAGCGGTGTTTGATCAAGGCTGGATTCATCAACCATGTAGCTGTGGTTCTGAGAACTCATATATACTTTCTTCGTTATCAAGTCCATAACCGGCTGATTTGCCCCTCTGTGACCGAAGAGCATTTTCTTTGTATTTCCCCCAAAAGCAAGAGCAGCCAGCTGATGGCCTAGGCAAATGCCCATAGTTGGATAGCTTGAGGCAATATTTTTTATATTTCCAAGCAGGTATTTCAGCTGTTTGGGATCACCAGGTCCATTGGATAATAGAATTCCGTCCGGCTTTAGCTGATGAATGGTCCCTGCGGCCGTATTATATGGAACGACCGTGACCCTGCAGCCACTATTGATGAGAGTGTGCAGAATTGATTTTTTATAACCAAAATCTATGAGCACAATATGTTTTTTCCCATTTCCATAACATTCCGGATTTTTAACAGATACATCTGCCACTGGAGATAAAGTTGGGTCAATCCCATTAAAGTCTTTCGCTCCATACTCCGAAATGGCAGCGTCCATGGAGCCGCTGCGGCGGATTTGCTTAACGACAGCCCTTGTGTCTATCCGGCTTATTAAAGGGATATTCCACTTGTTCAGATATTCAGCCAGCGAGTATTCTGACTGGTAGTGTGAATGGGCCATGTTTCCTTCATAAACAGCTACCCCGGCTAAATGGGGTTTTTTGCTTTCGAAATCATTACGGTTGATTCCGTAATTTCCAATCAGGGGATATGTGAAAACAACAATTTGATTACTGTAGGATGGATCTGTCAGAACTTCCTGATACCCGGTCATGCCCGTAAAAAAGACAATTTCTCCAGCGGCCTCCTTAACATGGTGATCTGTCAGCAATGTTCCTTCATATGATGCTCCATTGGATAAATGCAGATAACTTTTCAAAGCGCTCACCTCTATAGAAATTTATATTTATTAGGCTGTTTTTGTAAACTTTATTGCTACCTGAACAAGTGGTTGATTTCCGCTCCAGGATGCTACGCTTTCCGCGGGGCGTGCGCCAGGCCTCCTCGACTTGCGTCTGCGGGGTCTCATCTGTCACGCTGATCCCGCAGGAGTCTCCGCACCTTTCACTCCAATCAACCTGCTTTAACAAAGGGTTTGCCTTGAGAACTTATTAAGGAGCAAAATCTTTAAGAAAAGAGCTATTTTATTAACACGGAAGTATATTTATTCATTTATAGGTATTAAAATTCAGATATTCTGCTTTACTCTCAGTGCCTCTCCAATTACTTTTGCAGCATAATCAAATTCCTCTTGCTGTGCTGTTAACGGCGGAAGCAATCTCAAAACGTTTGAGCCTGCAGTCAAGACAAGCAGCCCTTCTTTTTGAAACTGCAGCAAAATGTTTTCACTGCCTTCTTTTAGTTCAATGCCAATCATCAGCCCAAGCCCACGGATCTCTGACACCCCTTTTGCATCACTTAATGTGTGCTGAAGCTGTTTTAAAAAGAGTCCAGCTTTTTTTTCTGTTTCCGCTTGAAAATCCGGATCCATAATTTTTTTCAATACGGCCTCTGCTGCTGAAATGCTGACAGGATTCCCCCCGAACGTCGATCCATGGCTGCCTGGTCCAAAGTAATCTGCAAGATATTCTTTCCCTATCATTGCACCTATGGGAAGTCCGTTACCGAGCCCTTTTGCAGAAGTAATGATATCCGGGGAAATATCAAAGTGCTGGAATGCAAAGGGCTTGCCTGTTCTGCCGATGCCTGTTTGTATTTCATCAATAATAATCAGGGCTCCGGATTCCCTGCACGCTTCTGTAATGGCAGTCAGGAATTCCTGGCAGGCAGGATGGACTCCTCCTTCTCCCTGGACAATTTCGAGCATTACGGCAGCCGTATTTTTATCCACCATTTTTTTTACTTCTTCACTATTGTTAAAAGGTATATATTGAAATTCCGTTAACATTGGACCGTATCCAGCCCGCACCTTTTCCTGCCCTGTTGCAGCCATTCCGGCAAACGTCCGGCCGTGAAAGGATCCATGGCATGTGATGATTTTGCTTTTCCCTGTCGCTTTGCGTGCCAATTTAATTGCAGCTTCATTGGCCTCTGCTCCGCTATTTGCAAAAAATACGCGATCCAAACCAGACGCTTCTGCCAAGAGTGCTGCTGCTGATTCTTGCTTTGAATTGCGGAACATATTAGAAGTATGCCAAAAGTGATTGAGCTGTTCCTTAACAGCATTCATGACATAGTCGCTGCAGTGTCCCAACCCGGTTACACCAATGCCGGAAGTAAAGTCCAGATATTTTTTGCCGTCT
This sequence comes from Bacillus sp. OV322, assembly GCF_900112495.1. Taxonomy (GTDB): domain Bacteria; phylum Bacillota; class Bacilli; order Bacillales; family DSM-1321; genus Peribacillus. The sequence goes on along the minus strand of NZ_FOMA01000001.1, from coordinate 250,025 downwards.
GCTGCAGTCAGCCAGGAACCCTTAGCCGTTTTGGGCTCTATATCCCAGCGCTGGTAAGTAGGAAATAAAGAATTCAATTCAGCACCCTCTTTTCGTTTAAAAATTTGGTGCCGGTAAAGGCTCCATTTTTGTAAAAAGCGATTTTCCCGCTGGCAATCATTACATTTTCAATTCCATTATCCAAAACCGCCAGTGCTGTGTTCACCTTTGGAATCATTCCTCCTGTTACTTCTCCAGACTGAATTAAAGCATGAGCTTCTTCCGGGTTAAGCTCCTCAATAATTTGGCCATCCTTCATGACTCCAGGTACATCACTGACAAAAATGCAAGTTTCCGCCCTCAGCTCTTTCGCTACTGCACCCGCAGCAAGGTCTGCATTTACATTCAATTTACCCCCGCTTCCGTCAGAGGAAATCGGAGTCAGTACAGGACAATATCCTCTTTCAAACAATAACTGAAGAAGTTCAGTATTGACCTTTTCAACATTGCCGACAGCTCCCAGGCTGCACTCATCAATGGGGCTTCCCGTCAGAATGCCTGCATCAGAACCATTTAAACCTACTGTCTGTATTCCGCAGCTTTCAAGTTTATGCACCAAACAGCGATTTGATTTGCCTGAGAGCATTAATTCCGCAATATTAAAAACCTCTTTCGTAGTAACTCTTAAGCCATTTTTGAAGGCTGGAACAATGCCGCTTTTTTCAAGCATCAAATTAATATCAGGACCGCCGCCGTGGACAAAGATGATCTTATATCCATCTTTTTGCAGTTCTTTTATACTTTCAAAAAAAGCGCCAGAAAGATTATCAATAATGCTGCCTCCGCACTTTAACACTAATACAGCCATATACATTCTCCTTTAGGTCCGGTAGCTGGCATTGATTTTTACATAATCATAGGTAAGATCACAGCCCCATGCCGTTCCCGCTTCATGGCCTTCCTTTAAATGGACGGTAATGGTGATGGAGTCTTCTTCTAAGTACTTTTTTGCGGCGTCCTCCGAAAATGGATGCGGCTCTCCTTCCTTGAAGACCAGAATATCGCCAAATAAAATATCTGCTGCCTCAGGATTGAACTTATGCCCGCTTCTGCCCATTGCTGCTATAATCCTCCCCCAATTGGCGTCTGCTCCATAAGCTGCCGTTTTTACAAGACTTGAACCCACAATGACCTTCGCCATCTGCTGTGCGGCCTGCTTCGTTTTCATTCCTGTGACGTTTACTTCAATAAGCTTTGTAGCTCCTTCTCCGTCCCGGGCAATCTGCTTTGCAAGATTCTCTGCAACAGCCTTCAGCAGTCCGAGAAATACATCCCATTCCGGGTGTAAGGAAGTAAGCGGCCTGTTCCCGGCAGCACCATTTGCCAATATCAGCACCATATCATTGGTTGATGTATCTCCGTCTACGGTGATTTGGTTAAAGGAAGCATCTGCAGCTTGGCAAAGCGCTGCTTTTAGTTCTGCAGATTCCACGTTCGCATCGGTAGTAATGAAGCCAAGCATTGTTGCCATGTTTGGATGTATCATGCCTGATCCTTTTGCGGCGCCGCCCATTGTAATTGTTTTTCCATCAATGACAGCCCGGTAGCTGCAGCTTTTTGTCACTGTGTCTGTTGTTAATATGGCTTCTTCAAAATCCTTGGCGGCCCCGGCATTGGAAGTGGTCTCTATCATGCTGATTCCTTTTTTAATTTTATCCATTTCCAGGTATTCTCCAATTACACCTGTGGAGGCGACTGCAAAATAGCGGGAAGGAAGATTGAATTTATCCCCCATCATTTCTCTTGTTTCATATGCATCCAAAAGTCCCTGTTTTCCGGTACATGCATTTGCACAGGCGCTGTTGACAATGATTCCATGAAGCTTCCCTTCTGCATTAATACTATTCTGTGTAACTTCAAGCGGTGCTGCTCTCACTTCGCTTTGCGTGTAAACCGCTGCACAGCTTGCAGGCAGTTTTGTAAAAATCATCCCGATGTCTTTTTTTGAATACCGCAAACCGGCATGCACGCCTCCCGCTTTAAATCCTATCGGCGAGACTATACTTCCATTTGTCATTTGTTCTATGTTTCCAGCCTGCTGCAAGATTTTCATTTTAGCCCTCCGGTTTTGTTTTAAGGATATACAGGAATATTCAGCAATCCTGTCTCTTCTTTAAGGCCCATCATTATATTTGCATTTTGGATTGCCTGGCCTGCCGCTCCTTTCACAAGATTATCTATTACAGAAACAATGGTTGCTTTCTTTGTCCTTTCATCATATGAAACACCTATATCGCAGAAGTTGCTGCCATACACCTGCTTTGTGCATGGAAATGTTCCAAGGTTTTGTATTCGGACAAATGGATTACTTTCATATGTGCTTTTATATAATTCAGCTAATTGTGATGCCGAAACTTCTTGTTTTAATGCAATATGCATGGTTGCCATGATCCCTCTTGTCATCGGAATCAAATGAGTATTGAAGGTGATTGGTTCATTTCCGTATGACCAGGATGAAAGCTGCTGCTCGATTTCAGGAATATGCTGATGCTGATTCACTTTATAAATTTTTAAGTTTTCGTTCATCTCGCTGAAATGGCTCATCGCTGTGTGTGCCTTTCCTGCGCCCGATACCCCGGACTTTGCATCAATCACTATGTCACCCGCTGCTAAGTTTTCAGTAATTAGCGGGGCGAGACCCAGCAGTGCAGCAGTAGCATAACACCCTGGGTTTGCTATGATTCCCGCATTTTCTATAGATGCTGCATTCCACTCTGAAAGGCCATACACCGCTTCATTAACAAGTTCCTGGGGTGCAGCTTTATGCTTATACCATCTTTCATATTCTCCAGGCGTTTTGAGCCTTAAATCACCTGATAAATCAATAATCTTCACATCATAGTTATGTAATGCCGACACAAGCTCTGCTGAAACCCCCGAAGGAGCAGCAACAAAAACCAATTCTGATGCGGATGCTATTCCGCCAGGATCAAACTCTAGAATATTCATATTTTTATGCATTAAGTGTGCATATTCATCCGTCATACCCCTGATTCCAGAAGAAGATCCATGCACGGAAACAACCTCTATTCCCGGATGATTATCCAGAATACGGATCAACTCCAAACCGCTGTAGCCTGATGCTCCAACAATGGATGCCTTCAAGATATCATCTCCACTCCCCGGACGCGCCGGCTCTTTATTTCTACTATTATATGATTGAATAAAAATTAAATCAATTGTATTTTTATAAATTTTTAGATATTTTTAATTACTCATTCATCCCTTCCCATAATGAATACAAAGAAAACAGTTTAATAAACTTTGCTGATATCTTGAACTTCTGGTAATCTCACATGCAAAATGCTGCTCGGACCTTACACTCAATCAACCCGGTTTAAAAACGGGGGTCGCTTCACAGAACATATAAAAAAACAATTTTAAATAGGCTTTTCGTAAACTTTATTGCTATGGAACAAGGGGGTTGATTTCCGTTCCAGGATGCTCTCTTTCCGTGGGGCGGGCGGTGAGCCTCCTCTGCTTCGCCTGCGGGGTCTCACCTTCCCGCTAATCCCACAGGAGTCTCGCACCTTCCACTCCAATCAACCCCATTTAATAATGAGATCACCTCTTAGAACTCATTAAAAAACATCGATCATTAAGAAAAAGCCTTAAAAAAAGAGAAAAAAAAAAGATCTGATTGCATAGTAACGGGTTCAGTGTTGAGGTGTAAGCAAGGTAAAACACATCTTGTTTTTACAGGAAATCTCAGAGCAACTCACACATATACTCACATAAGAAAACGCTGTTGATTTCCTACATCAACAGCGTTTTTAATTTAACTAAATATATATAAATCAAAATGAATTTCCGCTTGAATTGAACTAGCAAAATTAATAATGTCTTTCTGTAAATACATTGCTGGCGATTCGTTATTCTCAACTTGAATCACTACCATAAAAAGAAACTCTAAAGCATATTTCTCCTTGAGATGTTTTAATTGTTCCGTTTTCCCTTCAAGCGATTTTTGAATTACACTCAACTGATTATTTATGTCATATGATTCCTGGTATCCAGTGCTTAAAGTCCAATTAGTTTCTTTTCTATATCTTATTTTGGTGGATACAAGATTGGGATTATCAGGTCTTTCGATAACATCTCCTTTTTTATAAGTATTTGTAGACACAATACCAAGAGCGGTGGTAACTGCATCCACAGGAAATTCATCACCCGCTGCACTAAAATAAGCCATAACCTTGGTCTTATCCAGAATGGTTCCTCCTCTATCGTAAATAAATTATATCTTTCATTGTAAAAAACTTATCAGTTATCCCTATTCTTTGGGCTGGTGTTAATCCTTCTTTATCCCAAGCTTTTTATGGCAGTCAAAAGTTCTAAAAGGTTCGTAAGATAGTTAAAACCATTTGAGCATATTTGGGATTAATGTTAGCATAAATATAACTTTTTTGGTCTCCTCTGACGATTACTAACGGTCTTTCCAAGATAGAAAGTCTTCGTCGAATTTGTTGTATAAAGGCACTGGTCGCCTTATCACCTACATGTAAAACCATCCTTGCCAGTTCATCAATTTCGTAAGAACTTAAGTTAGTTGTGCAGTCTACGGTTCTGAATCCGTACTGGGATGCACAGCGGCCGCCTTTTATAGAAGAGCAGCGTCTGTCTTTCAAATATTTTCAAGGGCTTGATTTTCTGTATCCGAAAGTCATGGACTTTCTTGGTAGGGGACTGGCAAAATGGACAGGTATGAGGTTTGACAGGATCTCAGCATGAATGCATTTCTCGTCAACTCAATTATAAAAAACTGGATGATTACGTGCATTTTTTTGGCTTTACATTGTGTGGGAACCCCAACATTTAATATAGAACCTAAAAAAGAGACAAAAAAAGACCTGATTGCAAAATCAGATCTTTTTTGTTCTCAGCCGCCTATATAGGACATTTCAATTTTTTCCTGATGGATGTTTTTGCCTTCTGCCCGTTCATCTGAGTATCTATCTTTCCGGTGATTCCAGAGGGAAACAATATGATCAGTCAATTCGCTGTCAGTCATTTCAGACCGCAGAAGTCCCTTTATATCGTGTCCGTTTCCATTAAACAAGCAGGTATAAAGGCTTCCGTTTGCCGAAAGTCTTGCCCTGGTGCAGCTGCCGCAGAACGATTCTGAAACAGAGGTGATAAATCCGACTTCGGTATCTGTACCCTTGTAGCGATATCTTTTTGCCACCTCACCATAATAATCTGCTTCTGCCGGTTCAATTTCGAATTCAGATTGCAGCAGGTCAATAATTTCTTTCTTTGTCACAACATTTTCCATTTGCCAGCCATTTGTGCTCCCGACATCCATGAACTCGATGTAACGGAGCTGTATTCCTTCTTTAAGGCAAAAACGTGCCATTGGCAGGATTTGATTCTCATTCAGCCCTTTTTTAACAACCATGTTTACTTTAACACCCAGCCCTGCTTCTTTAGCAGCCTGAATGCCTTCCATAACAGCTTTGGTTCCTATATTTCTGCCGTTAATTTGCTTGAAAAGCTCATCATCTATGCTGTCTAGGCTGATATTTACACGGTGCACACCTGATTCTTTTAATTCTTTCGCGTATCTTTTAAGAAAAACGCCATTTGTTGTTAAACCAATATCGTTAATTCCTTCAATTTGTGACAAGTTCTTAATTAACTTAGGAAGATCTTTTCTGAGGAGGGGCTCTCCTCCAGTCAACCTCAGTTTTTCAACTCCAAGGCTTGCAAATATTCTGGCCGTCCGCTCAATTTCCTCATAAGACAGCAATTCGCTTTTAGGAAGAAAATGAAAATTTTCATTGAAAATCTCAGCAGGCATGCAATATTGACATCTGAAGTTGCAACGATCTATAACAGAAATCCGCAAGTCTCTTAAGGGTCTGTCCAGAGCGTCTTTGACTTTGGTGTTATACAAACTTCTTCACTCCCTTAGAGGTATGAGTTCAGCAAATGTTAATTGTTTTATCTATTTATATCTGCAAAGATTAATCGGTATTTTCAAACAGTCATTCACCGTTTTTTTTGTCCTGCTTAAAAACAGGGATAATGAAATAATAACTGATTGTATCATTTTTTGTGAGTATTGAACAATAATCAGCTTAAGGTTTTTGCCGCAAGTCTAATCTGTTTATGATATGCAGCTTCAGGAGCAATAAATGACCATGCAAAAAACCGGAATTCAACAAAACAAAAATCTTCTAAAAGGCTGCTGCCTTTTGTCATTCCCGTTTTGCAGATTCCGGCTTAATGTCCATCATTGTTAAAATTTATATATATTCTTTGTTTTCCGTACTCTCGGTATTACTTAATCCCTAGGGCAATCTTGGCATATCGTGACATTCTATCCTTTGTCCAAGGCGGATTCCAGACAATATTTACTTCTGTTTCTTTAATTTCCGGAATATCCTCAAGCACATATTTCACTTGATCCACAATGGTGCCGGCAAGAGGGCAGCCCATAGCAGTCAGTGTCATGGTCACAGTAGCCAGACCTTCTTCATTCAAATCAGCATCATAAACTAAACCTAAATTTACTATATCTATGCCAAGTTCAGGGTCGATGACCTGTTCTAAAGCCCCCATAATGTTATCTTTTAAATCCTGGTCCATGTATTTCACTCCTTCACTGAATCTTTCTTATGCTTTTTATCATAACATTGTATGTCACGTGAGTTAAGCTTTTTGCCCTGCTTGTCCCAAAAAGGTTTCAAACCATTCAGCTGTTTTCAGTACACCTTCCCTGCTTACTTTATGTCCTGCCTGTTTATCCAGGATAAACTGCAGCTTTCCCTTTGCATGGGCATAAGCCGGGCGCATGGACTCATAAAAGTCGGATGCGTGTTTATATGGGACTACAGGGTCTTTGGCGCCGTGCCAATACAGCATCGGCCTGCCTGCAAGCTTATCGCTGTGCAGGCTGAGGTCATAGTCGCGGATCAGCTCAAGCTGTTTATTCATTTCCTGCTGGGGGATGTTTATATCCGCTGCATGTTTTTGGATGTTTTCCATTTGCATCCGGGCATATTTAACATAAGAAGGATTGCCCATAAGGCTGACACCCGCACTGATCCATTTATATACTGCCATGGCACCATTCGTTACAATACCGCCCATCGAAGTCCCCGATATGCCTATTTTATCCGGTAAAATCAAATTTCTATTCAGCAGATCATTCTTTAAGATTTCGATTTCCTTAATGGTTTGTACAACCGTGCCCCAGAATCGCATCATTAGTTGAGTTTCACTGTACCCCTGAGAGCGCTCGCCGTGATAAACAGCATCAGGCAGAAGGACCCTGAATCCTTTTTCAGCCATTAAATAGGCATAATGAAGATTATGCTCCTTAGCGCTCGTAAATCCATGTATGAAAATGATAAAAGGAAGTTTTTCATCATATCTTTCTTTTTGGGCTATATGCAGGACAGGTATATCCCCTATCCTTTCCTTTTCAATGACCACCAATGAAAATCCCTCCATCGTGAATACTATTTAATATATGTTATATATTTTTACTATACAGGAATGTCCAAAGAATGAAAAAGATTTAACTTTCGCTTAAAATGGAAGTAAACTTAATATTATAGCATGTAATACAATACTGAAAACAGAGGGTGACCTTATGGCTGAAAAATACTTAATCGCATTAGATCTAGATGGAACATTGCTTACTGACAATAAGTCCATATCTCCGCGTTCAAAAAAGGTTCTTTCCCAATTAAAAGACAGAGGTCACGAAGTCATGATTTCTACAGGAAGGCCTTTCCGCTCGTGCGAGGTTTATTATCAGGAGCTCGGGCTGACTACACCGATCGTCAACTTCAATGGTGCATTTGTTCACCATCCATTAGATAAAAGCTTTGGAACATATCATTCTCCGCTGGATATAGATGTCGCCAAACAAATTGTAGATGCATGTGACAGCTTCCACTATCACAATATTGTTGCAGAAGTCATAGATGATGTTTACTTCCATTATCATGACGAAAAGCTGATTGATATCATGCGCATGGGAAATCCTGTTATCACAACAGGCGACCTTAGAAGTTTTCTTAATGTGCCCCCAACAAGCATGCTCATACATACTGATGCCCAGCATGTCGCCCAAATCAGGGAGCATTTATCAGACGTGCATGCAGAAGTAATCGATCACCGCAGATGGGCTGATCCGTTCCATGTAATTGAAATCGTTAAATCCGGCTTAAACAAAGCGGTAGGATTGGAAAGGGTCGCAAAATATTTTAACATTCCAAGAGAAAGAATCATTGCTTTTGGCGATGAAGATAATGATTTTGAAATGATAAAATATGCAGGTACTGGCGTCGCGATGGGAAATGGTCTCGCTGAATTAAAAGAAATGGCCGATGAAATCACGCTCAGCAATGAAGAAGACGGAATTGCTGTATTCCTTGAAGAAAAATTCAATCTTAAATGAGCAATTCTAATTCCATATTTTTACGCTGTTAATATCCCTCCTTTACAGCCAAACTATTGATGTACAGGAAGCAATTCCGGTGCAATGCTTTAAATACGGAGGCGATAGTGATGGGTAAAAGCAGTAAATCCAAACGATTTGTCAAGCAGGGCATGGATACTGTATCCAAGCATGCTGAAAAAATCCCTTATCATTCTACGTACGCTGAAGCAGAAGAAAGAAAGCTCCAAAGCATGTCAGAACAAAGTTATGGTGGTTTCTAATGGCAAATAAATTATTTCAGCAGGCTCGCGACTTCGTAAAGGAAGCCCTGCATGCAGATCATGATGAGCATCAGGAAAATCAAGTGCATCAAAAGCAAGACACCGAGGAAATTGCCAAGAATGCCCTTTCCTCAGCTTTTGCAAATTCTACTGTTGCTGAAAAGGAACAATTGAGCGAGCTTCAAAAAGAGCTTGAGGGGAAACTCTAAAGCCTAAATGCCCGCCGTAGAATAAAAGTATTAGCCTTGCTGGATATGTAACCTGCTTCGCTCCTTATGTATAAGCAATACAAAAGGAAGGCCAAGCCCCATTGAGGAGCTTGGCCTTCTTTTAAACGTTAATCATTATTACTGTTTCGGGCTTTTCCGCCTTTTTCACCGATTTCCCGGTAAAAGTCTTTATCGTGATTTTTTGAAGTGGCTTCTCCGCCCTTTTCGCCGATTTCCTGATAAAATTCTTTATCATGATTCTTTGCAGTGGCTTCTCCGCCCTTGCGTCCAGCTTCTTCTCTGCTCATCTTGCCATTCTGATTGTCAGCCATTATTCAATCACTCCTTAGAATTTTTTAAAAACGGTTTATGGACTAAAGAAAAACTCACGAAATCTGTGATGCTGTGATGCTTTATAGTTAGATCATTAGTCGTTGTTGTTATTGCGGGAATTTCCGCCTTTTTCGCCAATTTCCCGATAGAAGTCTTTATCATGGTTCTCTGATGTGGCTTCTCCGCCCTTTTTGCCGATTTCCTGATAAAATTCCTTATCATGGTTCTCTGATGTGGCTTCTCCGCCTTTTTTGCCGATTTCCTGATAAAATTCCTTATCATGATTATCAGCTGTGGCTTCTCCGCCTTTTTGTCCAATTTCCTGATAAAAATCTTTGTCGTGATTATCAGCGGTGGTTTCTCCGCCTTTTTGTCCGATTTCCTGATAAAAATCTTTGTCGTGATTTTTCGAAGTTGCTTCTCCGCCTTTACGGCCTGCTTCTTCTCTGCTCATTTTCCCATCTTTTTGGTTAGCCATTATGAATCACTCCTAAATAAGATTTTTGTAAGTTACACTACTGAAAATAGCCGTTTTGACTGAACAATAAACATGAAAAACAAAGTTTTTTCAATTGTAATTTAGCCGTCATGTTCTTTACATTTTGTAATATCAGAGTCGTTCAATCCTTTCTAAATGCTCCAAATACAGCTGCCGTTTCGACTATATTCGTAAAGGCAGTCGGATCTGCTTCCCTGATTATTTGCTCCAGATCGTATAGCTCATAGCGGGTGATGACAATCATCATCATTTCTTTATTTTGATTAGTAAAGGCCCCTTTGGCAGGAACAGATGTAATACCCCTGACAAGTTTGGCATGAATGGCTTTTTTTAATTCTTCCCCCTTATTTGTGACAATCATGACTGTAAGCTTTTCATGGCGCGTATGGATCGCGTCAATTACCCGTGTGGAAGCATATAGGGTCACAAGCGTATACAGGGCATTTTGCCAGCCGTAAATGCTTCCTGCGGTAATAATAATAATGCTGTTAAGCATAAAGAAATACACGCCGACAGGCTTATCCTTGACCTTTGAAAGAAGCATGGCAATGATATCCATACCTCCTGTAGATGCACCGAATTTCAAAGTCAGCCCCACTCCGACTGCCGCAATGACGCCCCCAAAGACAGCATTTAGAAGAATATCAGGCGATACATGCTTCACCGGCAGTACTTCTAGGAAAATGGTCGATAACAGAACACTGATAAAACTGTAAAATGTAAAAGACTTTCCTATTTTTCTCCAAGCAATAATCGTAACTGGCACATTTAATACAAACAGCAATATGCCCGTCGATATATTAAAAGGCGCAAAAGAGCCCAGCAGCTTAGACAAAAGCTGGGCTGCCCCGGTAAATCCGCTGGCATAAACATTTGCCGGGATTAAAAAGAAGTTCATGGCGATTGCATTCAAAAAGGCGCCAATCACCACTACAATGATTTTTTTTGCTTCTACTATGTACATAAAAGTCCTCCATTCTTCTTAAACATTAGTATCCTATTCCCCTCAGCCAGTTATTCTAGACATGAATGGATTGTAATTTTCCTGCAGTATGCGTAAACTGGGTATATTAACTCAATTTCATGTTTTTGTCAGCACCTAACAAAACAGGCATACTATCCGCTATGCCTATACATACCATACAACAGCGAAATGTTATTTTGCTTCACTTAATATGGAGCTGAACCCATTCAAACAGCTGTTTCTGCAGGCTTGAATAGATGAACTTGATTTAATCTAAAGGCTCTTTTCTTAAAGATTGTTGTTTTTTAATGAGTTCTGTGAGGCAATTTCATTATTAAATGAGGTTGATTGGAACGGAAGGTGCGAGACTCCTGCGGGATTAGCGGGAAGGTGAGACCCCGCAGGCGCAGCAGAGGAGGTTCACCGCCCGCCCCGCGGAAAGCGAGCATCCTGGAGCGGAAATCAACCCCTTGTTCGAAAGCAGCAAAGTTTACGAAAACAGCCAATCTAAAAAACAATATTGTTTTAGAAAGCAGGTGCAATAATGACCATTCAAATTTTAACAGACAGTGCCAGTGACTTGCCGTTGTCTTTTTATAAAGAAAACCAGGTTACATTCATTCCCTTACAAGTAAACCTTGATGGAGAAGTTTACGAGGATGTTAAGGGGATACAGCCTGAGGATGTTTTCGAAGCAATGAGATCAGGAAAAACCCCAAAAACTTCCCAGGCTTCTCCAGAGGTTTTTGAATCAGTATTCAAGGAGATAGCAGAAAGCGGCCGGACTGCCATCTATATTGCTTTTTCTTCAGAGCTATCCGGAACTTACCAGACTGCAGTCATGGTCCGGAACCTTGTTAAAGAAGAGTACCCCGGACTCGATCTTGAAATTATCGATTCAAAATGTGCTTCGCTTGGCGGCGGCCTTGTCGTGGAAAGTGCGGCCCGCTTAGCGCTGAATGGTGCTGATAAAAAAGAAATCATGAGTGATATTACTTTTCATATTGAACATATGGAGCATCTCTTCACTGTCGATAATTTAGAATATCTCGCGCGCGGAGGAAGAATATCCAAAGCTTCTGCACTCGTAGGCGGCCTACTGAACATCAAGCCTCTTTTGCATGTGGAAGATGGAAAACTCGTCCCTCTTGAAAAGCTTCGCGGCAAAAAGAAACTTTTAAAACGGGTCATAGAATTGATGCATGAACGCGGCGAGGGACTCGAGAATCAAACGGTTGCCATCAGCCATGGAGATGATCTGGAAACGGCGCTTGAATGGAAGCAATCCATCGAAGAAGAGTTTGGCACCGCACATTTTATCATAAATACAATCGGTGCTGCAATCGGGGCACATTCAGGCCCTGGTACAATCGCCTTATTTTTCTTGAACAAATCGCCCAAATTGTAATGGTGCACATAGTTCTCTTCAGATTGCAGGATACTAACCTTAACATCATTTAAGGGGGTTTCCATATTGTCAAACACAGCTGATAATAATAAAAAGGCGAAAGATAATCAAGCGGCCAATGCCAGGGAAAATATATCCCGGGCAAAGAATAGTGAGGCAGGCAAGCACTCTTATTCAAAAAAGACGGACCACAAATAAGGGAGATTCCGTACAGGGCCTCACCAGGAGTTTGCACTGGACAATAAATACAGATGTAGGAAAAGGAGCAGCGGGAAACCCTGCTTCTTTTATGATTCTTTAAGATTGTTTGGTTGTCATCATCTCCCTGATTATCTATAATAAAGACATCAAAAATCCCGGAGGTAATTATGGCAAAGGAAAATTCGTTTGATATTGTATCCAAGGTGGAGTTTTCTGAGGTAACCAATGCAGTCAGCATGGCCCTTAAAGAAATACAGACGCGCTATGACTTTAAAGGAAGCAAAAGTGATATATCCCTCGAAAAAGAAGAACTTATTCTTGTTTCTGACGATGAGTACAAGCTTGATCAGCTAAAGGATGTATTAATCTCAAAGCTTGTAAAGCGTGATGTGCCAATCAAGAACCTGGACTACGGAAAAATTGAAGGCGCTTCAGGCGGCACTGTCCGCCAAAGGGCAAAGCTTGTTCAGGGAATTGATAAAGAACAGGCAAAAAAAATAAACACCATTATAAAAAACAGCGGCTTGAAAGTAAAAAGCCAGATTCAGGATGACCAAATCCGCGTAACCGGAAAAAACAGGGATGACCTGCAGGGCATTATTTCAGCCATCCGCGGTGCTGACTTGTCCATCGATGTGCAGTTTATCAACTACCGTTAAAACGCCCGGAACAGCCTAAAGCTTATTATTTTGAAAAGCCCAATTATGGGCTTTTTTATTTGGCTATTTTCGTAAACTTTGCTGCTATTGAACAAGGGGTTGATTTTCACTCCAGGATGCTCGCTTTCCGTGGGGCGGGCGATAAGAAGCATCCTCAGCCGCGCCCGCGGAATCTCACATGGACCGCTAATCCCGCACCTTACGCTCCAATTCTGAGTTTGTGATTCCCCTTTACGATGGCGAGGTTTTTTTGTTTTTACTATTTTTTCCATGTTTTAATATCCTTAAAGAATGGAATAAAAAGGGGGCAGACAAAATTTATTTGGAGGGATACACTTTGGCTAATACCAATGAAGAAAGCAAACAAGGATTTACACCGCAGCATCAGGAGCATCAGCCAGGAACAGAAACAAAAATGACCCCGAATCCAGAATCCGTAAAATCGAAATATAATGGAAGCGGCAAGCTAAAAGGCAAAACAGCGATCATTACTGGCGGGGACAGCGGAATTGGAAAATCTGTCTCTATTTATTTCGCAAAAGAAGGTGCGAATGTAGTCATTGCGTATTTGGATGAAAATGAAGATGCCCAGACTACGAAACAATTGGTGGAAAAAGAAGGTGTAAAATGTGTATTGCTTAATGGCGACATTGGCGAAGAGTCTTTCTGCCAGGAAGTAGCGCGGGTAGCAGCTGATCAATTTGGCTCTATTGATATACTTGTGAACAATGCCGGAGAGCAGCACGTTCAGGAAAACTTCCTGGACATTTCAGCAGAGCAGCTTGAAAGAACTTTCAAAACCAACATCTTTTCTATGTTCCACCTCACCAAAGCTGCCATTCCCCATATGAAAAAAGGAAGCAGCATCATCAACACAGCCTCCATCACAGCTTACCAGGGCAATCCGAAATTAATTGATTACTCCTCTACAAAGGGAGCGATTGTTGCCTTTACTCGAGCACTTTCAAATTCTATTGTAAAAGACGGAATCAGGGTAAACGGAGTAGCTCCGGGACCAATCTGGACTCCGCTGATTCCCGCTTCCTTCTCCGAAGAAGATGTGCAGAAATTCGGGACAGACTCTCCAATGGGCAGAGCGGGGCAGCCTGAGGAACTGGCTCCTGCCTATGTATATCTTGCCAGCGATGATTCTTCATACGTAAGCGGGCAAATCATCCATGTAAATGGCGGATCAGTCGTAAATGGATGAGGAATAGGATATAAACAACAAAAAGGCTTCCGGCATTCTGGAAGCCTTTTTGTTATACTTGCATTTTTGCTCTTGTTTGAGGACTGCACGAAACCCGTTCGACCAATTGATGGGGAATGATGATCCGTTTTTCCGGCTCGCATGGATTTTCGAGCTTTGTAATCAGGCTTTTTGCGGCCTGGTAGCCTAAATCAAAAATGTTAATATCAACTGAAGTCAGCGGCGGTCTCGACAATTCGGCAAATAAGACATTATTGAAGGAAATTATGGATACATGGTCAGGAACAATCATCCCCATTTCCGTCAGGGTATTGACTACTCCAATTGCCATAAGATCGTCTGCTACAACAAGGGCGGTAGGCGGATCAATCAGTGATATAAGCTCCTTTATCGCCTCCTGTCCTCCCTCTCTCAAAAACTCCTCATGAATGATGTAGGCTTCATTCAATCCAATTTGAGCTTCCTGCAGAGACTCCTTGTAACCCAGGAGCCGTTCTACCGTAACTACGAGATTCAGCTTGCCGCCGATAAACCCTATTTTTTCATGTCCAAGCTTGATCAGATAATCCGTAGCTTCCTTGGAAGCGCGATAGTTATCATTGTCAACATGGGTAATTTCTTCTACATGATCAGATGGTTTCCCGATTACGGTAAATGGAAATTTCCTTTCCCGCAGATAGGCAATGATCCCGTCTTCTATTTTAGAGTAGAGCAATACGATACCGTCTACCCTGCCGCCTTGGACCATATGGACGACGCCCTCATATATCTCTTCCTCTGTTTTGCCGGTATTAATCTGCAGGGCATATTGTTTTTCATGTGCCCCCTCGCTCAGCCCTCTGAGAACGGTTGAGAAAAATGGGTTTTGAAAATAAATATCGGTAGAACTCGGCAAAACCAGCCCAATTACCCTTGTCGATTGATTGGCAAGTGAACGGGCAATGAAATTAGGGTGATAGCCTAATTGATTCATAGCCTCACGCACTCTATTTTTTGTTTTGTCACTTATTCGGGGATTGTTTGCAATTACCCTGGAAACAGTTGAAGGGGCAACGTTTGCCAACTTTGCAACATCTTTTATTGTAACTGCCATGCTTCACATGCTCCTCTCCATAAGCTCCTGCAGCAGCCAGAATGATTTTGCCTGGCTGTGTCCATGAATCCATACCCTTTTTAAATTGGTCATATTCCAAGGACTCCGCTAATTTCCATTTTATGCACTGATTTTCCGGGAAGGATCCTCTTGTGGCAATAACCCGCAGGAGTCCCGCATACTCGCTCAACCCAAAATCCGCACTGATTATTTCATAGGTCAATCATTAAACAAATACACTCGGGTTTCATAAGGCCGTAATGTGAAATCTTCAGGCAATTCAATTTCTGCATCACTATAATTAGCCAGGATCAGCTCTGATTTTTTCCAATCAAGTTCAGTTAAGCTAATAGCTGATTCCGCGCTGCCGAAGTTACAGAGAACCAAAGCTTGCTGACCATTCAAATTTCGTGTATACGCGTATACACATTTATGTTCTTCCAATATCAGATCATAATCTCCATAAACAAAAACTTGATGCTGCTTTCTTAGGCGTATCATGCTTTTATAAAAATGATAAATCGAATTCTGATCTGCAAGCTGATCCGAAACATTGATGCGCAAATAGTTTGGGTTGGCCTTCATCCATGGTTTACCTGTTGTAAAGCCGCCATTGTCTTCTGTATTCCATTGCATTGGAGTCCGGGAATTATCCCTTCCGCTAAGCCAGATGATTTTCATGATTTCTTCATGAGGCCTGCCTTTTGCTGTTTCAATGCGGTAATAGTTTTTCATACCCACATCATCATAATGTTCTATCGATGAGAATTTGACATTTGTCATGCCGATTTCCTGCCCTTGATAAATAAATGGAGTCCCCTGCATGAAAAAGAATAATGCACCCAGCATTTTTGCACTTTCAAGCCAGTATTGCCCATCATCTCCCCAAGTAGATACACTCCGGGCCTGATCATGATTTTCAAGGAATAACGCATTCCAGCCGCGGTTATGCAAGCCTTTCTGCCATTTCGTGAGGGTTTTCTTCAATTGACCCACATCAATGGATTTTTCTGAACCTTTTCCCCATAGTCCTAAATGTTCAAACTGAAAAATCATGTTGAACTTTCCATTCTCGCTTCCGACCCAATCATCAGCCTGCTCCAGCCTGACGCCATTTGCTTCGCCTACTGTCATAATGTCGTACTTAGAAAATGTTTCGTCCTTGAGTTCTGTCAGATAATCAAGTATTCCTTCTTGATTTGTATGCATGTCAAAAGCTGGCACATAATCCATCCCGAACGGGTTTGGCATATCAGGGAAACCGTCCCTCTTCTTAATATGGCTGATGGCATCGACCCTGAATCCGTCAATACCCTTATCAAGCCACCAATTTACAGTATCGTACAGAGCCTCTCTGACCTCTTTATTCTTCCAGTTCAGGTCTGGCTGTTTTTCAGCGAAAATGTGAAGGTAATATTGATTTGTGAGTTCATCCAGCTTCCAGGAGCTGCCGGAAAATATACTTTCCCAGTTATTCGGTTCTTTTCCTTCACGGCCTTCCTCCCAAATATACCAGTCCCTTTTCGGATTGTCCCTGGATGACCGTGATTCAATGAACCATGGATGTTCATCACTTGTATGGTTAATCACCAGATCCAAAATGACCTTCATGCCCCGCGCGTGTATTTCTTTTAGTAGCAGATCAAAATCATCCATTGTGCCAAATTCGGCCATTATATCCTGATAATCGCTTATATCATATCCATTATCCGCATTAGGCGACTGATAAAATGGGCAGATCCAAAGAACATCAATCCCAAATTCCTTCAAATAATCCAGTTTGGAAATGATTCCTTTTAAGTCACCAATTCCGTCTCCATTGCTATCCATAAAGCTGCGCGGGTAAATTTGATAACTTACCGCTTCTTTCCACCATTTCTTTTCCATAAGAATCCCTCCCGATTCCAGGTTTATCGGATTTTTTCTGAAAATCATCGTTTCGCAATTTATTATTTGCAAAAGCTGGCTATGCCGATTTTCCTGATGTTAAACATACAAAGAATCGAGAGAAGTTTTTTCACCGCTTACATATTCATGAGAGATTTCTCTTTCCTCTTTTTAATATAAGGGCGATAAATATTGCAAACGCAATGATAACTGCTGCCATTGCAAAAATATAAGCCATATTTATTCCTGATTTAGGAGCAAGTTCATACACTTCTGTTTTTTCACGATCGAGAATGATTGTATACGTGTCTCCCTTGCTTCGCACAAGATCTCCTTCAAGCAAGCCTCTCAGTTCTTTCCCCTTCTCAAATTCCCCGCCTGAAATCCGCACGGTTTGAGACTTATCTGTATTATTGATAGCCACTGCCATAGTCTCTTCTTTATATGTTCGTTTAAAAACTGCCATGCCATCTTTTTCATAAAGCAGCTTTATGCTGCCTTTTCTTAGAGAGGGATATTTCTTTCTAAGTTCCCCAAGCTTAGTGATGTAATCTATTAGTTCTTTTTCTGTTTTAAAGCCCATTAATCTTTGATTATCCGGAGCTTTTCCGCCGTTCAGCGCTATCTCGGAGCCGTAATAGATGACCGGTACTCCCGGTGATGTATACATGTAAGATAATGCCATTTTCCATCTTGTGCCAGGATTCAGCAGCCTTGCATTTATATCATATGTAAACCTGGGCATATTCTGATTGTCTATGAATTTTTCAGAAGCCTCCGGATTAGTATATGCCTGTTGATTTCGGTTCAACTCAGAAAATAGCGGGCTCAAATCCCCATTTGGTTTTTTAAAAGCCGAGCGCATAGGGTCTGTTTGCGTATGATCCATGAACCCCCTGATTCCAGCCTTTTCATAGGCCAGGATGCTCTTCTGGCTTAAATCCTGCATTTCCCCAATTAAATAAAAATCCTTTTTAACTGATTTTGCAGCATGTGCTAAATCAAGCCAAAATGACTGAGAAATATCATTCATTTTATTAAGGCGATAGCCGTCAATATTCGTTTCCTTAATCCACCATGACCCCATACTCACTAAATATTTCTTAGTTTCCGGGTTTTCCTGATCCAGTTTAACGCTTCCTGTGCTGCTGTCTTCCTTATTTGATTGTATCCAATTTTTCTTTGCTGGATCCTTTAGCCAGGGATGATGCGGGCCGATGGTGTCCACATCAAAATCCAGGATAATTTTCAGATGTTTCTTGTGTGCTGCATGAACAAGTTTCTTGAATTCCTTTATCGTTCCATAATGCTCATCAGGCTTGTAAAAATCTTTTACCAGACCGCTGTGAAAGCTTTCACCTTCATTATCAAAAATAGGTGAAAGAAGAATGGATGTAAATCCCATATCCTTCAAATAATCCAGTTTTTCTGTAATGCCGGCAAAGTCTCCGCCGTTATAGGCATGTGCATCATAAACATTTACGCCAGCATCATTTTTTACATTACCATCATTAAACCTGTCGATCACCAATGAATAAATTACTTCGTCTCCCAAAGTTCGTTCTTCTTTTTCAGCAGCTTCTGCGGGAAGGGCGTAAAAAAGAAGAAACGGAATCAAAAGGAGTGACAGCACTCTTTTTTTCATTTCCGCTCCCCCTACCTATACTTCTTTACGCCTTTAAGATTAGCCTTTTGTACCCCCAGCCGTCAAACCTGAAACGAAATATCTTTGGAACATTAAGAATAATGCTGCAATAGGAAGTGCAATCAGCACGGACCCTGCTGCGAAGGTAGTGAATTCATTTCCAAATTGCTTAGAAACCATTTCATACAGACCTACACCCATTGTATATTTTTCATCATCCTGGAGCATGATTCTCGCAAGTATGAAGTCTCCAAACGGTGCAATGAAGGCAAACAGGGCGACTACAGCTACAATCGGCTTGGCGAGGGGCATGATTATCTGGAAGAAAATTCTCAGATGGCCAGCTCCGTCCATCCTTGCTGATTCGTCCAGCTCCTTAGGAATGGTATCCAGATACCCCTTCATCAGCCAGGTGTTCATTGGGATTTGTCCGCCCACATAAATCAGGATCAATCCTACATGTGTATTAATTAAGTGTGTTCGTGTTGCCAGCACATAAATCGCAATAAGCGCTGCAAAGTTTGGTATCATTTGAAGAATCAAAAAGGTCACTAGACCATTTTTCCTTCCGACAAAGCGGTATCGTGAAAAAGCGTAAGCAGTAAGAGAAACTGCTATTACAGTAAAGATCATGGTAAAAATGCTGATTTTAATAGAGTTGAAATACCATACAAGATAATGGGATTTGCCGCTATTAAACAGATATTTATAATGATCGAATGTCGGATGTTTTGGAAACATTGATGACCCTGATAGACTTGCTCCCGGATTAAGCGAAGAGCCGATTACCCATAGCAAAGGATAAATGACGATGCCGCTCATAATAATAATTACCAGATAAGATAGTGTCAAACGGATGATTCTGCTTCTTTTCATGCTCATTCTATCTTATACCTCCTCTTGGAATGCTTTGGTCCGTTTGAATTGCCACAATGCTACTCCTACCACAACGAGTGACAGCAGCATAGTGATGGCTGCAGCTTTCCCGTATTGGGCTGAAGTCATTGTAAGCTTATATATCCAAGAGATGAGGATATCGGAACCGCCGGCATTTTGTCCCGGAATTGCAGGTCCGCCGCCGTTAAATAGATAGATAACATTAAAGTTATTAAAGTTAAAGGTATATTGCGTAATAATGATCGGTGCTGTAGCAAAAAGAACCATAGGCAGTGTAATCTTGGTGAATTTCTGCCAAATTGACGCGCCATCCACTGTTGCTGCCTCGTACAGCTCGTCAGGAATTGATTGAAGGATTCCTGTTGTCATGGCAAAAATGAACGGGAATCCAAGCCAGGATTGAACGAAAATCAATGCAAGCCTTGTCCACATTTCTTCAGTCATCCACGGTATTGGGCCTATGCCTAAAGCATGAAGGATACCGTTGTTTATTACTCCAAAGGATTCATTGAACATACCTGAGAAGATTAGGATTGAAACAAATGATGGAACTGCCCAAGGAAGAATAAAAATAGTACGGATTATCGCTTTTCCTTTTAAGTCCTTTTGATTCACAAGAATTGCCAGGAAAATTCCTATTGCTACCTGAATGGTTGTAGCACCAAATGTCCAAACAATCGTCCAGCCAAGAACACCTACAAAGGTCTTTCTCCAAAGGTCAAGCTTAAAGATATCAATATAATTTTGGATGCCAATCCAATCCACAAGCTTTGCTGGAGGTGAATGATATAAATCATAATTGGTGAATGACAGCAAAAT
This sequence comes from Bacillus sp. OV322, assembly GCF_900112495.1. GTDB lineage: Bacteria > Bacillota > Bacilli > Bacillales > DSM-1321 > Peribacillus. The sequence goes on along the minus strand of NZ_FOMA01000001.1, from coordinate 229,486 downwards.
AACAAAAATGATTGGGAGGATAACCACAAAAATCAGCAGCAGAAATCCGGGTGAAAACATTAAATACGGGAAACCGCTGTCCATAAGGTTATGATATTGCTCTTTAACATTATTAAGTTTAAAACCTTCATCCCGTTTTCGGCCATTATGTTGTGCATCATATATATTCAATGCGTAAATGATCAGCCCGATTACAGTAATCAGCAAGGCTATGATACCATCAATCAAAAGGAAAACTGAATGATCTAAGCCCGGAATTTCTCCAAGAGTGAACAGCCCCCAAAATCCCCAGCTGAGTGTATCCGAAAAACAGCTGAAAAAAGCTGCTGTCAAAATCAAAAATATGAAGCCCTTAACGTATTGTTTATTATAAAATTGCCCAAATCCAGGAATGATGGAAAGCAGGGCAGCGTTCCTTCTATGTTTCGTTATAGGAGTGCTTGCATCCATGGTAAATCAGCCTACCCTTTCTATTAGGGAAATTATTTATTAAGTGCGCAAACGTTTGCTCTCATTTGTTTAAACAAAGGCATTACCCCCATATGTATATGGAGGTACGCCCTTGTTATTTGAATCAATTATTTTGATGGATGGTTAGATTTAATATTGGTATTTATTGTTTTAACAGCATCATCCATCGCAGCTTTAGGTTCTGCTTTATTAGTAGCAAGTGTTTGCAGCGCTGACGCCATTGGACCCCATACCTCGGCCATTTCTGGAACATTTGGTGTTGGAAGTGCATATTTGGATTGTTCAGCAACCGCTTTTGCTCCTTCGTCATTTGCAATGACAGGATCTTTAATTAATGATTTCACAGGAGGAATTTCCTGAGTTTTTTCGAAACGGATTTTCGCATTATCTGCATTTGTAATGAACTCAACCAGCTTTGTGGACCAGTAAGGATTCTTTGTAAATGCCGTTACATGCCATCCTTTAACTCCCATGAACGTTTTCATGTGCTCTCCATTTGGAAGTGTAGGCATTGGAGCAACACCGATGTCAACTCCAGCTGCTTTCATCCCCTGGAATGCCCAAGGACCGTTCATAACAGATGCTGCTTTGCCTTCATTGAACAAACCGTCCATTGCTGCGCCGCCGCTTTCTCCGATAATGCCTTTAGGGAATAGCTTTTCTTTGTACCATTTTTGAATATATGCTGCGCCTTCGACAGCACCTTTGTTATTTAAGCCAACTTCTAAAGGATTAACCTTGCCGTTGTCGTCTTTGAATACATACCCGCCCATTCCGCCGATTACTGCGTGTGCGAAGTAGTAGTTGTCAAATAGAGCAAGGAAGCCATATTTGCCGTCTTTAGTCATTTCTTTTGATTTTGCATAAAGCTCATCCATTGTAGCAGGAGCTTTATCCATCAATTTCTTGTTGTAAATGAAAACTGGAGTTTCAGTTGCTTTTGGCAAACCATAAAGTTTTCCTTCATATCTTTCTGCATCGACAGCAGAGTCATTGAAAGTAGAAAGAACACTGTCATCTACTTTGATTTCTTGAATAAGGCCTTCTGTAACAACCTGGCCGATTTGGTCATGCGGCAATGTAACTACGTCCGGGGCATTTCCAGCTGGTCCGTCAAGACGCAATTGGTCGCGGATTTTATCAGCCATGTTCAATTCTTTGTATTCTACTTTGATTCCGTATTTCTTTGTGAAAGCTTCAGCTGCAGGCTTTAAAGCAATGCCTTTATCTTTATCTTCCCATACAACCAGTTTTTCCGGTTTTGCTTCTGTTGATTTTTCTTCTGTATTCTTACCGCCAGTCGCATTTTTTCGCTCAGCAGTATCACGCTTCGGTCCGCACGCAGCAAGCATGCCGACAAGCAAAACGAATAACACTAAAATAGATAGTGACTTTTTCATTCTATTTCCCCCCTGAAATATGTACTCTCTTTTCTTAAGTTTGCACAAACGTTTGCACTTTTCTGCAAAATTACCTCAAATGAAAACGCTAACATATACTAACAAAGAAATCCTATATTATTCTATAAATCTCCTGATAGAAGGATATGTAAGCACTTATTATTTCAAGATGCCATTTGTGAAACCGATTGCACTACTTTATGACTTTATTATACAATCATTATTATTTTTTACAAGTATTTTTTTAAAATGAAAATTTTTACAATTATATGACTTGAATATTAAACAGGGAATGGTATTTACAGCTGTGCAAACTTCTTGCTGTATAGCTTTCACTCTGATATTTTTTAAAGTAGCCTTTATTCTAAACTTTGAGTTTTTTAAAAAAATTGATGCAATCGATTGCATTACACAGGAGGATTACTAGATGGAACATGCTGCAATATTTCACCGTCCTGGAGATAATTTTATTTATCCGACAGATCAGGAAACACTGCATATCAGAATCAGAACGAAGAAAAATGATATACAAGAAGTCCATTTGCTGCATGGTGACCCATATGAATGGGATAAAGCCTCTTTAGAGCCAATGAAAATTTCCGGCAGCGATAGTCTTTTTGATTACTGGCATATTCATGTCAAGCCTGAATATAGAAGGATTCGATATGGATTTTTTCTGAAGTCAGAAGAAGAGGAAACATATTTAACTGAGAAGGGATTCTTTGAAGAAGCGCCGGGTGATGTCGGATACTACTTCGCTTTTCCATACATTCATAAAACAGAAGTATTTAACGCACCAGAATGGGTAAAGGAAACTGTATGGTACCAGATTTTCCCTGAGAGATTCGGAAATGGGAACAGTGACAATGACCCGGAAGGTGCTCTTCCATGGGGCAGCAAGGAGCCAAGCCCAGATAATTTCTTCGGCGGTGATTTCGAAGGTGTGATCGAGCATCTTGACCACCTTGAAGATCTCGGCATAAATGGAATCTACTTCACTCCAATTTTCAAGGCCCATTCAAATCACAAATATGACACAATCGATTACTTTGAAATCGACCCTCAATTCGGTGATAAGGAAACACTTAAGAGACTTGTATCTGAATGCCATAAACGGGGCATTCGTGTTATGCTTGATGCTGTTTTCAATCACAGCGGCTATTATTTCGAACCTTTTCAGGATGTTTTGAAAAATGGGGAAAATTCTCCTTATAAAGATTGGTTCCACCCTCACAGCTTCCCGCTGCATGCGGGAGAGCGCCCTAATTATGAAACTTTTGGCTTTGTTGGATCCATGCCGAAACTGAATACGTATAATAAGGACGTTAAAAAGTATCTCTTGGATACAGCAGCATATTGGATTAAAGAATTTGATATTGACGGCTGGCGGCTTGACGTGGCAAATGAAATTGACCACCAGTTTTGGAGGGAGTTCAGGCAGACTGTAAGGGAAATCAAACCTGATCTTTATATTCTCGGGGAAATCTGGCATGATTCCATGCCATGGCTCCGCGGCGATCAATTTGATGCCGTCATGAATTATCCGTTTACAGCCAATATTTTAAATCTATTAGCATTTGATAAAATCAATGCACAGCAATTTATGAACAATATTTCATCTGTTTACCATAGCTACCCGGAAAATGTCTTCAGTGTGGCATTCAACCTTGTCGGAAGCCATGATACACCTAGGATCTTGACAGAATGCGGCGGAGATGAGGACAAAACCAGGCTTGTCTTTTCACTGCTTCTTACCTTTATGGGAACACCTTGCATTTATTACGGAGATGAAATAGGACTTTCCGGTGAAATGGACCCTGGCTGCCGCAAGTGTATGGAATGGGATCAAGAAAAACAAAACCTTAGAATGTATCATCATATAAAAGAACTTATTGCGCTTCGTAAGGAAGAGCCACTTCTTTCAAATGAGGGACAATTTGAATTCTTGCCTTCTCTGCATGAAAATCTTGTTGCTTTCCGCAAGTTCACTGATAAAAAATCGGTACTTATTGCTGCAAATCCTTCCGGAGAACCAGTTAAAGCAATTCTGCCAGGTGATGCGGAATATACCAGTTTATTTTCTGCTTCCGCAGAAATCAAAACTGGCTCAGTTCCATCTCTTGAGTTAGGAAGCTATGGATTTATTATTATCTCATCTTCTGATTCAAACACTGAAAAATAATAGGATAAATGTAAAGGCTGCGGGATTTTAAAATGCCCCGCAGCCTTCTTTAGGATTCGACTATCCCAATATTATAATCCTTGAACCATACATGCATCTGGGCAAGATGGGCCAGCAATTGCGGACCTGACATTAATTGCCCGAACCAAGGGACCTTAAATGCAGCACCCCTGCTTTCCAGAATATCTCCAAGCTTTTTCTTATCAAATAACTCATACAGCACAGAATTCCTGTCTTCCAGTATATCCTTCAGCCACATTGCCACACGTTCGGTATAAACAGGATTATGGGTTTTAGGATATGGACTTTTTTTGCGGTACAGCACTTCATCGGGGAGCAGACCCTCCAATGCCTTCCGCAGTATCCCCTTTTCCCTGTTTCCGGTCATTTTCATTTCCCAAGGAATGTTCCAGACATATTCCACGAGACGATGATCTGCAAACGGCACCCGGACTTCAAGGCTCGCCCCCATGCTCATCCGGTCCTTCCGGTCAAGAAGAGTAGTCATGAACCAAGTGATATTTTGGTAAAACATTTCTCTCCTTTTAGCTTCTTCTTTGTTTTCCCCGTCCAATTTAGGCGTTTCTGCTGCAGTCCGTAAATATTGGGAGCGTACATATTCTTCAAGCCTTAACTTTTCCTGCCAGCCCTGTTTCAGCAGTGACACCCTTTCCTCTGTTGATCTCATCCAGGGAAACCCGGGCCGGTTCAGATCATCTTCTCTATGAAACCATGGATATCCCCCGAAAATTTCATCGGCGCACTCCCCTGATAATCCAACAGTGAAATCTTTTTTGATTTCCCTGCAAAACCAAAGTAGTGAGGAATCGACATCAGCCATTCCAGGAAGGTCTCTTACATGAACCGCTTCGGTCAGATAATCTGTCAGCAGCTCCTGGGAGATGACGGATTTATGGTGGGCAGTGCCGAAAGTGTCTGACATCAGCTTAATCCATGGTCCATCTGAATTGGGCTGAAAATCATTAGCTTTAAAAAACAGGTCATTTCCTTCATAATCTATCGAATAAGTATGGAGCCTTCCTTTGCCTTCATTCTTATACTCTTCTGCAGCAATGGCCGTGATTGCGCTTGAATCCACTCCTCCAGATAGAAATGTACATAAAGGTACATCTGACACCAGCTGTCTTTTTACAGCATCCTTCACAAGGAAACGGACCTTTTCTGCTGTTTCGCCAAGTGTATCCATGTGCTGTTCACTTTTTACATTCCAGTACCGCCAAATCCGCAGGCCCTGCCGTGACAGTGTCATTGCATGCCCTGGCCTCAGCTCATTAACTCCCCTGAACACACCCGATCCAGGTGATCGGGAAGGGCCCAGTCCAAGCACCTCAGCCAATCCTTCACGGTCCAGTTCAGTTTTTATGTCAGGGTGTGCCAGAATGGCTTTAATTTCAGACCCAAAAATAAGCCCGCCATTTTTTTCTGCATAAAATAAAGGTTTTACACCTAAACGGTCTCTTCCGATGAACAATTTTTGCTCATGATGATCCCAAATGGCAAAAGCGAAGATCCCATTAAAAAAATCCACGCATTTTTCTTTCCATTCTATATAGGAAGTGAGCAAAACTTCTGTATCAGAATGCCCCTTAAAGGAATATCCTTTTAATAACAGTTCTTTACGTATATCTTCCGTATTATACAATTCACCATTGTAAGCGAGAGTATACTTCAAGCTGCCGTGTTCCTTTTCCATTGGCTGTTTGCCGCCTATGGGATCGACCACTGTTAGCCGCTTATGCCCGAAACTTGCGTGAGTATCATTCCAAATATTTGTTTCATCGGGTCCTCTTTTCTTTAATGTTTCGGTCATGGCCGCCACTTTTTCTCTTTCATTTGTCAGGTCTTTTTGAAAATGGACCCAGCCGGTTATTCCGCACATATCCATCCATCCTTTCTAGCCGGAGAGCAAGAAAAGCCAAACGGCCTCTTTTACAGCAGCGCCGACATATACGCTGATTTTTCATATTCAGACTGAGTGCAGCTTAATAGCGATTTAAAATAGCCTATGCAAATTGCAGAGGATGGTTATTTGTCCTTATTAAAAAACAGATGTGTGGTGGAACCCCGCCCTTTTAACGGCTTGCGTTTTTTATAAACGCACCCAGTAAAATCATTGTATGAAGCTCTTATTAAATAGATTCAGTTATAATTTCTTGGAATTTTGTCAAAAAAGTAGGTGAGGCATTCCACTTTTGGAGGTAAATTATGAGTCAACAGCAGCGAGCAAAGCTTTTCCAGCGCCAATCCAGGGCATTTTCAGCAGGAACAGTGGAAAATATCAATCATCAATGGATATTTTTTGATGAAGAAACTGATGAAGCCTCTTCTTTGGATGAATATTTGCACCAGGATATTGAAGTTTTCAGAGGACATAGATGGAGAAAAGGAATAATTGAAGATAATGGGGCCGTAAGATTCAACAAAGAAGTTCTTTACTTAATGGATGAAGAACGGATACGAATCCGTAAACAGCTGATTTACTCATTTGAGAGGCTGCTTGAAGAATTGAATGACGATTCCTTTTTTCAGTTTATTACGACTTTGAACTCCCTCGATTTTTCAATTTATGACTGTATTTACAGCTATAATCAGCTGACTTTTTTAAAAGAGGCAGAAAGCCGGTCAGGTGTTAATTTTTTTACTTTCGACAACGGTACAGACATATGCTCCGTCCAGCATCACTTTTGCTATGCCGAGAAATCCCATGACCGGTTTGAATTTACCATGAACACCGGAAAAAGAATTGTAATTGAGAAAATGAACAACCTTTAATCGAAAGGCTTGCTGACGTTATACCAGCAAGTCTTTTTTTTCTGCTTTTCAATCTAAAGAAACTCACTGCACGCTTGGGGCAATTCCCCCTGAAACAATTGAGTTTTCGCAGTATTCCATGTATAATTTACTTAAATTACTTATAATGCTCTATGACAGTAAAAGTAACTAAAGGGAGATCTAAAATGAAATCACCGCTTCAATTATGCCCCAAAGTTGAATTCTCATATGAAATTATCGGAAAGAAATGGGCAGGCTTGATTATACACGTGCTGATGGATGGCCCCAGACGTTTTAATGAAGTACACGAAATGGTGCCCAACCTGAGCAAGCGGATGCTAACAGAGCGGATGAAAGAGTTTGAAGAACTGGGTATTGTAATCCGGAATGTCATCGCAGAACGCCCCGTCAAAATAGAATACAGCCTTACAAAAAAAGGCTTTGAACTCGGAAAAGCACTTTCCCCCGTACAAACATGGGCAGAAAAATGGATAATCCCAAACTAAAAAGCGCAAGCGCCTTGTTCAGCCCCGACCAGCATTAGGCGCATAAGAATAGAAGGCGCTTTTTGCCTTCAATTCTTATGTGACTTATGACCTCGAGGGGCTAGGCGCTGAAGCTGGATTCATAAAAAGCGTAAGCGCCTTGAATAGCGGATCAAAGACTACTTACGCCGCGTCCTGGGGGCCTAGGCCAATAATACAAAAAAAAGACATGAAAACAGCCTCTGCTGTTTTCATGTCTTTTTTTTTTATTATGCAGATAACTGTTTTTTTACTTGCTGCATAGCAATGCTCTCAATTTTTTTGCTGCTGTCGCCTTTATTGGCAATTACATTTGTTTGATATCTTCTGCCCTGATAATCAACTGTAAGTGTTACTTGATACATTCAGTTTTCCTCCTTCTTCTTTTTTCATGTCCAATATTTTTCTGCAAGGCGCTTAGCCCCTCGAGGTCTGAGGGGCTGTTTGGGCGATTGCACTATTTGTGTTCTATGAAAAGCCCTTATCGGCTGCTTTTAGTTTCTGTGAGAGTAAAACTTATTGCTGCTCAGTAAATGATCCTCATGTTCTCCATTTCTCAATAAGAACCATTTCATAAATCACAAGAAGTAACTTTTTATTATTTAAGTTACTTTACATAACCTATATTAGACCCTTTTGAATGAAACGTCAAGCCCTGAATTCTCCTCTGCTCTCTAAACAAAAAAACACCCTAATTGTTAGATTGGTTTCTAACAGTTGGGGTGCATTTTAAAAGACGGTGCTTTCTTCTTATTAACTGAATGGGTGCAATCCTTGAGGCATGGATAATCCCATGTACAGGATAATCAGGAAAGCAACAACAAATATTACTGTAAAAATTCCTGTGCTTTTTCCTTTTTTTGCTCGGACAAGTGTCATTTCCATCAAGGCGATGACCACGATTCCCATGATCAGCTTTCCTGCATAATACGAAAAACTGCTTCCAATCAGCTGAAAGCCTGAGAGGATGATCAATATGTAAAAAACACGTGTTGCCATATGAAGAGCCTTTGCTTTCGAATTTCCGCTCTTATACATGGACAATGAAACAAAAAAGAGGATAATGGCGATTACCCAGGTCGTTATGTGCAAATGTGTGGTCATATTACAATGCCCTCCTAATATATAATCTTCATCATCATATCATACACATTTATAGAAAAACAGGTATCGCCCTTTCTTCTCAGCTTTAATTAAGTTATCGGACTGAATTTGAGAGCGTGCCTATTTTTTCAATAGTAACCTCAATCTTGTCACCAGACTTTAGGTAAACAGGAGGCTTCATGCCCTTGCCGACACCTGCAGGAGTTCCAGTAGCTATAATATCTCCAGGCTCAAGTGTCATTCCTTTGGAAATTACAGAAATGATTTCTTCTACCGGAAAGATAAGCTGGGAAGTATTGGACTGCTGCCGTACATCTCCGTTCACCTTTGTCAGGATTTCCAGGCTTCCCGGATTTCCAATTTGAGATTTATGCACAATCACCGGTCCGATCGGACAGGTCCCATCCAGGCTTTTTCCCAAGAAGAATTGTTTATGTTTTTCCTGCAGATCCCTCGCTGTTACATCATTTAAAATCGTATACCCAAATACGTAATCCAGTGCTTTTTCCCTGCTGATTCCTTTCCCTTTTTTGCCGATTACTACAGCTAATTCACCCTCGTAGTCCAGCTGTGATGTTACTTCAGAATGGATAGGAATGTCTCCTTTATTCCCTATCACTGAAGTCGGAGCTTTTGTAAACATCATAATGTCTGCCGGAATATCCGCTTCGCTTCCCATTTCTTTTGCGTGCTCAGTATAATTTTTCCCCACACAGAAAATATTTTTAGATGGCCTCGGAATCGGCGCTTCCCAGTCTGCACTTTCAAAATTTGTATAGTAACCCTCTTTGTCTTTTTGCTCTTTCACCCATTTTCGGATGCTTTCTGCATTATTTAGTTCGCTCTCTTCATTGTTTATTAATTCCTCAAGAGAAGATGCCATTTTGATTCCGCTTTTCGCAGCCGCCTTTTGGAGAAGCAAAAGCTTTTCCTCCTCCACCAGCACCAGCACGCTTTTTCCTTCTGCCCTAATCGTTCCAAATTTCATGTTCTCCCTCTCCTATCATATATTTTTTATAGCCGCCTCTTCTTCATGAAAGGTCTTTTTCCGTAGGAAGCAAATCGCCATACATATTCAATAGGCCCTAAATAATAACGCTGAATCCAAATAAAGCTTGCACCCAGCTGCAAAGAAAAAATAATAGCTGCGACGCCAAGGCATTCTGCAAGCGTCATCCTTCCATATAAACCCAATCCATATGAATAAGACAGCATGGTACAAACAATTGACTGCAGTATATAATTGCTGAGCGACATTTTCCCAGCTGCAGCAAGAAGACATGAAAGTTTGCTCCCCGCATATTGCTGCAGCGCCAGGGCTGTTCCAGTAATATAAAACATTGACAGCAGCGGCCCTCCAAACTGGTCCTGGATAAATTCCGTAAGAGAATTTGAGACCGTTGCATACGGAAGAAACTTTAAAATCAGACCGGCAACAAGAGAAATAACAGCCAGCTTTCCGAGCAAGTTTTTAAACTGATCCGGAGCATGTAACCATCTTAATTTCGCAAATCCGGCTCCAATGAGCAAAAATGGAAAAACAGATAAGAATAGAAATATAAAGCTTTCTGCATTATTCATTTCTTGCCATTCTTTTATTCTCATCATGGTTATTTGTTCAAAGGTACCCGTTTGATACATATTCAAAGCTTTTCCGGCCATTGCAGCCCCTGCATTAACAGGGTTATCTGCAGACATAGCCATTAGCACTCCTGTCAGAAAAAAAGGAATAATATATAGCGCAGCCCCTGTTAACAGCAGGAATTTCCCCTCCCATTTATAAAACAGCAAAAAAGCAAAACCAAATAGAGAATAATGAATGAGAATATCTCCGCTCCATATTAAAAAAGCATGAACAATGCCAAAAATACTGAGGATAATCAGCCTTTTTGCAAAAAACAGAGAAAATGATTTTCCTTCATGCAAAAACCTCTCTGCAGATACCGCCGCTCCAAAGCCGAATAAAAAAGAAAAAACCGGATAAAAGCTAGCCTGTGCCGTAATATCAATGAATATGTAAATAAAATGAAAAGGAAATCCTTTTCTCCAGACAGCAGGATCCATATAGGCAACCGGATAAAAGTAGGAAAGTATGTTAACAAGCAGGATTCCAAACAATGCGATACCTCTAAGACTGTCAACACTAGTAATCCTTGCTTTAAATAAAACTGTTTCTTTTGCCACGGCATCACCTCTCCTGTATGTCCCTATTATACTAAATACTGAGAAAATGTTGAAATTTCTGTAATCTAAATCAGCGTCCTATCCGCTTTTCCGCTCGCAGCTCTACAGGTTCACCGGCGGAAAGGCGGCGGGTTTAATTATATCGCCCATAAATTTATCACGAGTCCGGTGCTTTCACATATGATAACCTAGAACTTTCATTCAGCAGGGGAGGTGCCTGTATGCCGGCCATCGTTGGTGTTGTTCAAGTGATCAGTGTCGGCAGCAGCGGTGTATTTCATATTGGAGATGTTTTTAAAATAGCTCCTTACTCCACCTCAAAAACTTTTTCCGGGGCTGGCTCTTTTAACACAGGGGACACCATTTCTTTATACAATGCACACAGTTCAACAAATACCTATGATACTGATGCCGCTGATCAGCCAATTCTTTTTAACCTTTAATGTACGGATGCTGTACGGTAAGGAGGCACATCATGATTTTTAATATTCAGCAATCCATTCATATTAATATGATTAAAATCGGCAGTGTGTCCAATTCTTCCGTTTTCCAAATTGGAAGCGCCGGGGTCATAAAGCCATATTCAACTCTTTCGAATACCGGAGGATTCACTGCACCGGCACCAGGCTTTGAAATTACTACTCCATTCACTGCCGGAAGGGAATAATTGCAAGTCTGTTCACCTGCGCCCAGTTCCTGCATATACTTGATTAAATCCTTTCATCTGAAAATTTTGCTGAAGGTTAGGTGAAGACACCCCATGCAATCTGAATTTTATTCCTATGCAGAACAAATGCAGCGATATCTGGAGGCCCAGGACAGGCGGATAGCAAAGCTTGAAAGTGATCTTACACGCCTGGCAAATGAACTGGATGAAATAAAAAAAAAGCCCCCCATTAATGTTGAAAGAATTGAATATAAATTCGATCAGCTCAAAGTTGAGTCTTTAGAAGGCACCTTAAATATCGGGTTGAATCCAAATGACCTGGCTAATATTGATGAATTTACCGTTAATAAAAATCCAGCGGCTCAAGTGCCCTATATTTTTCCTGAAAGAGATATCATGACAGCTGACATCTCTGATGCTATAAAAGGCAGCTTGCCTGCCATTATTTTAGAAAACGAGGAAAGAAGCGGGACAGCAATGGATCCTTCTTATCATGACTTCATTAGGCATGATGTAGAACGGCAGCTGCCTGCCCGGATTGATATGTACATCAACGAAACACCGCAGCCTGAGAGGGTCCCTCATTTGCTTCAGAATGTAAAAGAAAAAGTAATTGAGCGGATCACTTCTGATATACATGCTGCCATTGCCGCTTTTATGAGTCAATCAAACAGTCAAACAGGGGGGAACGGCGATAATGGAGTTTAATGTAACAAATCATGAAATATGTGTCGGAGAAATCAAAGTCACTGGTGTGGCAGCCTCTTCACTTCTGCACATTGGTGATGTGCAGACCGTCCAGCTGTCATCGGCCTTTGATACACCACCTGAATCTTTAATCATTGGCCCATTTGTGCCATTTAGCTCACAAGGTTAATTCCATGTTTTCAAGAATATCCAAAGTTGATTCCATCACTGGAAAAAGCCTCATCTTCAGCTCCGTTCTGCAAATTGGAGATACACGCTATATTGATGGAGTTTCAGAAGTTTTAGCTGTGCAGAGGGATGTAAAATATAATTACAGCAATGAAGAAGATTACTCAACTTACAGGGTATTCGGCTATCCGTCTGTTTACTTGCCTATAGAAGAGCCAGTTTTCATAAAAACAATAAATAAATCACCGCTTATTCAAGTCGGCAGACTGGATTTTATTGGAGCCACGGTCTCTTCCGTTATTTCTATCGGAAACACGGATCATATCAGAATGAAATCCAGGATTAAACATATTCGTAGGCTAAGCAAAATTGCGCCCTCTCAGGGTTCCCCCTCGCCGGATACCAATACTTCATGAAAGAATACTAAAAATTCATGGTAAAGGAATGTTTTAGATGCCTGCAATAACAGGGCCCGTTCAAATCATTAACGTAGGAGGAGGGGTCTTGCAATTCGGAGATTCTCTTGTTACTTCCCCCAAATCTGCAGCCAAAACGATAGCAGGTTCAGGATCTGTCAACTCTGGCGGCTTAATCTTCACTATAAACGGCATTAACGGAAGCAATGTACTTGATGTGAACGGCATCGATCAGCCGATTACAGGAAACAACTAGGGAGACAGCTCTGCTGTCTCCCTGGTTGTTTACATTTCGAGCAGGTGTGCTCCATCAAAAAAGAATAAATACTTTTCCGTTACCTTTTTGTTTAGAATTTCTTCAATTGCTCTGGTATAGAGTTCAAGCTGAAGATGGTACCGATCAGCCAGTATTTCTTTTGCTCCTTGAAAGCCATGTGCAAATCTGTTTTGGATAGCATCTGTTTTATAATCGATTAATACGAGTCCCTCATAATCTTCAAAAATACAATCGATTACACCCTGAACAAGAATTTGTTCGTCCTCTCCCTTCCAATCTGAATATATCTCAGCTGCCTGAAGGGACATTGTAAAGGGAACTTCACGCCGGATTACCTCTGCCCGGCTCAGTCTTTCTCCTATCTCACTATTGAAGAAATTTGCTATCACGTCTTTGTCAACGGCGTCCATCTGTTCTTCTTTTAGGAGCTCCCTATCTATTAAGCTGTGTAAGAGCTCATCAATCGCTGCCTCGGTAACCGGCTTCCTTACATCTATATGCTGCATGACAAGGTGTGTAATTGTTCCCTTCTCTGCCGGAGTTAATGACTTTTCCTGCAAAAATTGCGGCCTTCTCGAAATCGGGCGCTTATATTTCCGCAGCAGCTCTGTGGAGCTTTCCTGATCTCTTAGTTCATTTTGCCGCTTCAGCTCCGAGACCGACTGCTTCGAACGGTGTATGGAAGCTTCCAAATGCGGATAAATCCACGTAAGCTGTTTATGAATTTGGTCATTATATCCTGATTGAACTTCCACGTTTTCACCATGCTTCACATGATCAAGCAAATTCTGCTGCTCCGCGGCTTCTCCGTCTTCTTCTGATTGAAGTTCCTCTAATGCAACAATCTGGGCTTTCCACTTTGAAGGATGGCCAGTGATGCTGCTATTGTCTGCAGCCGTTCCGCCGTCCATACCGGCTATTTCAGCCAGGTCCCGGTGCCTGATAATAGCAGGTCCAATCCAGTCCATGTAGCTTTTGGCGTTTGCCCTGACATAGTCCTTCAGCAGCCACTCCCCATGGGATGCATTAGCTGACCATGAAGCAATGGATTTTTGAGAATCCTTTAAGGAACAAATTAAATAAAGCTTTTCCTTTGCCCTTGTCAGCGCAACATATAAAACCCGCATTTCCTCCGCTATCATTTCAAGCTGCTTTTTTTTCTTAAATGCAATCTGCGGCAGAGAAGGATAGGTAATCCGAAGTTCGGGATTCACGAATTTCGATGCAAACCCTAAGTCTTTATCAAGCAGATAGGATTTTCGGATATCCATCATATTAAACTGCCTGGAAAGCCCTGCAAACATGACGATTGGAAATTCCAGACCCTTCGATGAGTGGATGGTCATAATCCGCACAACATCTTCCTGTTCACCCAAAGCTCTTGCAGCACCGAGGTCATCTCCCCGCTCCTGCATTCTTTCAATAAATCTTAAGAAACGGAATAATCCCCTAAAAGAGCTTGTCTCATATTGCCTTGCCCTGTCATATAGTGCTCTAAGATTTGCCTGCCTCTGCTTTCCTCCCGGCATTCCTCCTGCAAAATCATAGAAGCCGGTATCCCGGAATAACAGCCAAATTAAGTCAGAAAGTGCCTCCTGCCTGGCAGCTTTTCTCCATGCTGAAAGTTTTGTGTAAAAAGATGACACTTTTTCATAAAGAGCCTCATTTTCTGAAGGGTCTCCTTTTAAGCAGTACTCTGCGACAGCCTGATAATAGCTCCCTGAATGAAACAGGCGCACTTGTGCAAGCTCTTCCTCATCCAGGCCGGCAATGGGGGATCTTAATACGGAAGCAAGCGGGATATCCTGCTGGGGATTATCAATGATTTTAAGCAAGGAAAGCATAATAGCAACCTCTGTCGCCTCAAAATATCCTGTGGACAAATTGGCATAGACAGGTATTCCCGCCTTTTTAAACTCCTCGATGATTTGAGGAGCCCATGGCATTGAACGCAGTAAAATGACAATATCCCTGTATGCGGCTGAGCGGGATTTACCTGTTCTTGGGTCAATGATTTGCTTTTTTTCTCCTATTGCCTTCTTAATCAGCTTAGCCATCATTCTTGCTTCAAGCTGTGCATTCTCAAGTTCCTCATTTTCAAATCCGGCTTCTCCCTCATCAGATTCTTCCTTAAGGGATGCAACAGCCTCTTCATCGTTTTTCCCGCCGTCAATCAGAAACATTTCAATAGGATGCGGCCCGTCATCAGGATAACTGGCTCCTTTTTTTAAAGAAGCATCCTCATCATATTCAATTTCGCCGACAGTCATTCCCATCAGCTGTTTGAATAAGAAGTTTGTCCCGTCAAGAACTTCGCTGCGGCTGCGGAAATTCCGGTTCAGATCAATTTTTAAGCCTGTCTGTTCTCCTTCATGGGTAAATCTTGCATATTTTCCGAGAAATAAATTTGGCTCTGCCAATCGAAAACGATAAATAGAATCAAGTAAGCGCCCGGCGCCTTGCTATATTGCTATAGCAGGTTTCCAAACACTCCTCCCAGAACCGTACGTACACCTCTCGATGTATACGGCTCCACATTCATCAGTCCAGCTCGCCGCTTCAGGTCTTATATGAATGAAAGTTTCTAAATGAAGGCAAACGCCTTTCTCTGCCTTTCAATCATATTTCTACCCGCAGCTTTTGCCTTTAGTCAGGTCACTTTCAGCCATGATGCTTTAAAGGTCTTCCAGAATAACCTGTCTAAAAGGCTTCGCGAGCAGCAAATTATATAGTATTCGGCTATCAGTGTTCGAGTCTTTTTTTATGGCTCTGTTGCTCGATTTCTGCTCCAGGGACCAGGTTCTGCAGCAGAAACCATCAATGTCCAACCATCAGCATAAGTATTAACAGAATGCTTTTCCTTAATCGTTTTGTCTTTTTACCTTATCAATGAAATAGGCAAACTCTTCCCCTTTTTTTGTTTTATACCTCACTCTAAATCTTCCATCCTTTGAATATCTGCCCCAAATCTCCGAGACTGATGTCCGATATTTACTTGCAAAGGTTTTTAACATACTCTGTTCCATAATGTAACAGAATTTGTTCAGTACATTTGCATTATGGGCTAATCGGAAATAATCATATAGCCTTCTGATTTCGGAGTTATATTTTAATAGGATTTCCAGATCATCATACTGCTGCATCCGGGGCCTTGCCTTGCCTTTCCATTGACCTTCTTTGGTAGTATCCAATACGTCTAATTCCCTTAGTTTACCTTCCCAATGTTCATGCGGTACATATAATCTGATAGGCATATGGTGTGCGGATTTAATTCCATTACTTCGCTGTAATCTGTAATTCTTACCGCGCTCAGTTGTTATATCGTAGCTAAGGAATCTTGTTTTTTCTGCAGAATGTATTATGTTTATATTCTCTTGTGGTAATTGAAGGTTTAACTTTGTTTTTAGAAACAATGTTACATCTTCATTTATTTTTTCTGCATCTTCCTTTGCCCCGATAATGCCCACAATAAAGTCACCTGCATGTCTTGTATAAAACAATCGTCTGAAGTTCTTGTCCATTTGATTTTTAGAGGGGGTATTTTTAAGTTTTGTTTCCAGCTTTTTAAGTTTTTGAAGATACTCCATTCCTTTTTCGGTTTCTTTGCCAGCAGCGCTGATTTTATCCTGATAATGCCTGATCCGGGCTGCTGCATTTACATATTCACTGCTATGTCCCCGCATTTTGCCCTTATCGAAGTTTACCTTATACTCTTTCATGTATTTATCAAGTTCATGAAAGTATATATTTGATAATATCGGCCCTATAATACTTCCTTCAGGAGCCCCGCCATGGCATTTACGCCATTTCCAGTCTTTCATATAACCCGCTTTGAGGAACTTCCATATCAGATTAATGAATTTCTCATCTTCAATGCTCTTTCTTAACAGGCTTATTAAGGTATGGCGGTCAATATTATCAAACAAATTTCCGATATTTCCTTTGACGAACCAGCGGACACCGCTGAATCGCTGCTGGATTTGCATTATTGCGGTATGGCAGCTTTTGTTTGGTCTGAAACCATGCGATGTATCTTCAAATTTCCCCTCATAAATACTTTCCTGTATCATTCTTACAGCTTCCTGGACTAATTGATCTTCAACTGAAGGTATACCTGGTCTATTACTGCCGTCCCTTTTCGGTAAATCTGCTTTCCCGATTGGGGCAGGCTGGTATGATTGGTCCTTTAGACGTTCAATTAAGTTATTGATTTTTTCAAGACTCATGCCATCGGCTGTATCGTTATTTACCCCTTCCATCATTTCCACAGGCTTCCCATATAAATGCTGATATGCCAAGCAAAAAAATTCCGGGTTATATAAATTCCGATATAGCCTATCATACTTATAATTTTCACTGCTGGATTTCCCAGCCAGACTGGCTAATACTACTCTCGGATTTCTCATAGAGCCTCACGCTCCTTCCCAATTTTGTATTATGCCCGATGAACTGCTCCCCTTCGCCATGTACCAGGCTTTCCCTAGCTCGGACTACTGCGGGAGCTCTGTTGCCATGCGGGATTTTCATGAGCCACATTTCTTGCTTTCGCTTGAAATCATCCTCAATAGCTAGTCAGCATTCCCGTTTAGGCAATCCCCATTTAGTACAGTTAAGAACCTAGCTTGCGCAGTGTCGGATGTGACTTTCGTCCTTTAACTCTTATTGAGTTTGGCCGGTCAAGACTCGCTCATTACATCATGTACACGAAAAGATGTATCTTTTACAAATAAAGCAAAACAACCATACTTTATTCCATTGACCGCATGCCGTTTCAGCTGCTCTGCAACATGGCTGACATTAAAGCACCTTGGACTATCATTCAGGCAGTATAGCTTTCATCCTTGTCTGCGCCTTTCACCTCGATATTCATCTTCGCCTAAGCAGCTTTGGCGGATTATACCTTTAATCACATGCTATTGTCCTCAAATCAGTTTCCCAGTTTAAGTTAGTGATCGGTGACAGAGTATTGCCTGCGAGTTTTCTCTGCGGACTTGCTAATGTCCGGATTCTTATCTGCCCTTATGGGCGCACCTGTTTTACATCTCCGACCATGAATAAATTCCCGTCATATTCTCCATCTGACGTAACCAGATTTAAAATAGACTCCTGTACAAGATTTGTGTCCTGATATTCGTCGACAAGCACTTCTTTGAACTGTTTTCTGTACTCCTCAGCAGCTTCTGAAGGTTTAAGGATTTCTCCGCTCTTCTCATTCGTTAAGATATCTAAACAGTAGTGTTCAAGGTCAGAAAAATCCACAAGGTTTTTTTCCGTTTTTTCTGCAGAAAACTTACCGTCAAATTCTTTTACCAGCTCCACAAGGGTTTCGGCATATTCCTTCATATCCTTTATATCCTGTAAATAGTGCTCTGGCTTTCTAATGAATAGCTCTTTTTTTAAATCTTCCAGGATTTTTTTTGCCTTATTGCGCAGCTTTGCTGCCTGATCGACAAGATCTTTATTAAAATCTGCACCGGAGCACCTTTTGGCTGTTGAGAACTTCCAGTTATTCATTTTTTCGTATAATGAATTCCATGATTGGCCGCTTGCCTCGATCAGCCCTTCTGCAATTTCCAGATCAGCAATGAAATTTTCCGCCCTCGGAGCCGGTCCCCCTGGCACTTTAGTCAGCTCCATTCCCTGCTGAAGCAGATCCTTTACGCTTTGAAGCTTAAGGCCGATATCAAAGAGCAGTGTCTTATAGAAAGGCAAATCTTCAATCGATGATCCTTCAGGCAGTTCATACATGGAAACAGTACGATTCAGCCATTCGTCTGGATCAGGATGAGCTCTTGAAAAGTCATGCAGTGTCCTGATCATTCCCTGCAGGGCATCATCATTCCTGTCACTTGTGTAGGCATCCACCAGCCTGAAAAAGCGTTCATTATCACTTCTCCCGTATTGTTCTTCAAAAAGCTCCTCAAGAACTTCATCACGAAGCAGCTCCGCCTCCGCCGAATCAGCAATTCTGAAGCCGGGGTCTATTTCGGTAAGATAATAGTATTTGCGGATCACTTCAAGACAAAAGGAATGCAGTGTCGAAATCGATGCCCTGTTAATCAGGCTGAGCTGTTTTCTGAGATGTTGTGACTGCGGATTTGACCGGATGGCCTTCTCGAGTGCATCTCCTATCCGGTGTCTCATTTCCGCCGCAGAAGCATTCGTAAATGTTACTACCAGCAATTCATCTACATCCATCGGATCTTCTTCCGAAAGAACCTTCTGGATGATGCGATTGACGAGGACTGCCGTTTTTCCTGAACCGGCAGCTGCGGCAACCAGAACATCCTGATCTTTTGCCCAAATGGCCTTCCATTGTTCTGCTGTCCAGTTTTCATTCTCCGGCATAGCCGGAATAATTGTTTTACTCATAACCCTTTATCTCCTCCCTTAACAAGCTGAGAACATCTTCCTGTTTTCTTGGCAGAAGAATTCTGAAATCATTATCCTCTAACGATTGATCGAATTGGCACACCGTTTTAAACGAACAAAATGTACATGGGGTTTTTTCCTTTAATTTATATGGAGCTATATCAACTGTCCCCCCTGTTATACCATCTCCGGCACTTTGGTATACATTCCGCACATGCCGGTTTAACATCCTGAACTCTTCACTGCTCGCAACCTTTGAAACAGACTGCAGGGTTCCGTCTTTCTTAAAACCGGCCGGGATGATATCCGAACTTCCATTCACGCCAATTTCAAGATTTTTATCCATTAATTGAACAACATTCGGATCTCCGAGCACTAGGCCCTTCATTTTAAAGTTCTTTAAAATGGCTTCCTCTATTTCATCCAGTCCAAGCATCCCGCTGCTCTTCACCACTGGATTATGGACATGGAAGTACAGCACACCGGCAGGAGATGCTTCCTTTCCGATTAATGACCTCGAGTGAGTAATAATGATATCAAGATAGGTAAGCATCTGCAGGGACAGACCGTAATAAACTTCGCTCATATTCAATTCTTTTTCGCTTGATTTATAATCCAGCACCCTAAGGTATGTGCCATTTTCCTCCTCTGCTTTATCAACGCGGTCAATCCTGCCTATAAGCTCCATTTTAGTGCCATTTTTCAATGTAAAAGAAAGGGGCGGAAGTTCTGCATTCCTGCCAAATCCAAGCTCAAGGCCTATCGGTGAAAAACCGCTCGCCTTTGCATGTTCGCTCAGCACGATAGAAGCCCTGCCTATGACGTTTTCAAGCTTCCTTCTTAAATAATGATGGCGGTTTGAACTGAGCAAAATTTGATTCTGCAGTTTCGGGGCAAGGTTTTCAACAGCTGCTTTAGCCAGCTGCAGGCACTGCTCCTTGGTCAGGGAAGACCATGCAATGTGATTTTGATATAAATGCTCTGAAATGAGCTTTAGGGCAGCATGGAACATCTCCCCGATGTCCGGGGCATCAAGGCGGTAAATCTTCCTGTCCTGCAATTTCAGCCCATGTGCCGCAAAATGGGAAAACGCACAGCTATTGTACATTTCCATCCTGGATACACTTGCAAGAATGCTGTCCCCGTAAAGTTTTTTGCTAGTCTCTTCATTTAGCGTCTTGACTTTATTCTGATAGAAAAGGCTTGATAGCACACGGACTGCCCGGCGTTTCACTTGGCTGTCATCCATATAGGAATTGTACACATCCCACCATAACGGTTCGATTGGATAGCCCCGCTTTTGTAATTGAAGCTGCGCTGTCAGGTAGGACAGGGCGACATCATAATTCGCTGCGAATCCCGCCTGCGCATCTGCATCGAGATCAGAAGGATCATTCATATACACCAGTTCAGATACATTTGGCACAGCATCTTTTACTCTTTTAATATATGAAGAAGGCAGCAAAGCCTTACCTTCTTCATCTGCCATTGGATATGACAGGTAAAGATCGTGTGATGGAGTCGTGAAGGCCTTATAAGCAGTAAATTCTTCATCCAGAAGCCGTATTTTGGAACCTGGTGCTACCTCCAGTCCATTCGCAGTGAGATTTTCCCTCTCACTGTCAGAGAAGATGCCATCTGAAGCAGCTTTACCCGGCAGCACGCCTTCATTCAAACCTATTACAAAGGCTGCCTTAACAGAATCAAGCCTGGACAAATCCAGGTTTGCCACTAAAACCTGGTCAATCGCAGGAGGAACGATGGAAAACTTCATCGTGTCCATTCCTGATTCCAAAATTGCTGAGAATTGCTTGATGGTTATTTTTTCATCACCTAGTATTTCAACGAACTGATCGAGCAGATCCACAACAGCATCCCATGACTGTTCATGCTCTCTCGCTGAAACCAGGTCACCCTCTTCCTCGGATTCACCTTTCAGCTTTTCCAGTTTCTCCGGAATATGCAATTCCTCCAGATACAGGTAAAGAGCTTCACAGAATTCCCGGCCATCTTCTGCTCGTTTTAATCTTCTCGCAAGCCTTAGTACAGGCTCGGTGAAAATCTGCTTTAAGCCGTTCAGCTCCTCTTCCTGCTTCATTTCTTTGTCAGTCTGCATGCGCTCCTCAAGCTCAAGTCCCCTGATTCTCCGGTAATGCCATCTGTCCTTTGAGGTCCATTTATTTCCCTTAATGCCTCTTGAAAGAACATAGTTTTCCAGACGGTCCACCTGTTCACGCATTTCATGATTGCTGTTTGTCAGAGGAAAAAGAAGCTCCGTCTTTATAGCTCGGAATACTGGCTCATACCTCCAATTGGTAATCAGAATCTCCAGAGTAGAGCGTATTAGTTCAATGAGAGGATGATTGAGCATCGATTTTTTTGAATCAATGAATATAGGAATATGATAATCACGGAAAACAGTTTGAATGATATCATGATATGCCTGGCCATTGCGGATGAGTATGGCAATATCCCTCCACCTGTATTTCTTATCACGGACCAATTCAAGTATGGCGCGTGCCGTGCCTTCCGCCTCCGCTCTTCGGTTCACTGCCTGTGCGATGGTTATATTCCCATGTTCATAGTAAGGTGCTGCCGGTCGGATATTGAAATTCGATTCTAAATGTAAAAGGCCTGGACTTTGCTTAAATCTCACACCTTCATTCAAATGTAAATCTTCTTCAATATCGATGCCCATCCCTGCAGCAGCCTGATATACGCTGTAATAAGTACTTCCTGTCTGGCGGAAAAGGCTCAAATTATCAGGAGGCACAAGCTTATATGGCTTGTCAGCACTGAGTGCAATAGTGACATTGCGGCTCAGCTTCATCAATTGTGCTACAATCAGCAGCTCTTGAGGAGTAAAGCTGTAAAAACCGTCAATGTAGATTTCGGCATCCGCGATATAATCAGACTCCCCAAGTTTTTCTGCGAGCAGTGTAAAATAATCTTCCGAATCCAGATACTTGCCAATAAGCTCATCCTCGAAAGCCTGGTAAATCAGCTCAAGATCGTGCAATTTATCCTGCAGTGCCTTAGAATCTCCGCCTTGCTTATGGGCGGCATACTCCTTGATTTCATTCGGGTTCAGGCAATATCTTTTAAACTCTGTCAAAATATCTTCAATTTGTGCGATAAATCCCTGTTTATCAGCAGAACGCCGAAATAGCGACAAATTCTCTTTTTTGTCTTCTATGATCTTTCTAATCAGCATATTGACGCCAGTGCTGTCTAAATGCATCCTGCTCATGCCGCCTGTATCCTGCAGCACGCGCCAGGCAAGGCGGCTGAAACTGAAGACCTGGGCCCGGATCATTCCCCCGAGGCCGGGTGTTGAGATTAATTTATATTCAGACAAAAAAGTCATCTGGTCCGGAACAAGGTAGATCAGCGGATTCCCGCCAGGATCATCTTGCAGCTTATTGCGGATTTCATCCAGCATCACTGAAGTTTTTCCCGTTCCTGACCTTCCAGTAATAAAACGAAGCGACACTATGCAGCCTCCTAGCTCTCCCACTTTATTTTCATATTTCCCTGCTATTATCATATCAGAAAAACAGCCCTTTTTTCTTTAAAAGGATCCTGTAATTGCTGGCATTTTTTCCTGTGAAACAAGAATCACAGCGCTGCGCCAAGTCCCTGAATGGCACCAGCATTTCCGCATGGCTTTGGTGCCTGCGCATCATGCGGTGGAATCTTCACTGAAAGACTTATCATTTGCTGTACCTGCCAGAATCCAGGTACGACGGATTAATATGTTCCTCCCTTTATTTTACTTTGTTCCCCGCCCATAATCCAATCATATGTTCGTATATTTTGGTTAATCGACCTTTGTGTAAAGTCCATGGTGGCAACACAATCTAAAAAAAACAAAACGTGTCCTGCTGATCCTGAGCAGCACAATAAGTCTTGTACGCCGTTTCCGTCCCAGCTATCCCCTATCCCCGAAAATTGGCGGAGACGTAATATGGCATAGACTCTCACCTGAAGCAGCTTAAATAATCTTCGAAAAAATAGCCTTTAAAAAACTAAAAAAGCAAAAAACCATAAACTGCAGGTCTTTTGCTTTTTTTCACCGTTCAATTCCCTTTAAAATTCACGTTAAATTCCCTTATTGGCCAGTATCTCATATCAACCTTTCCGACCACCTGCTTATAGGAAATGTAGCCAAAGTGGCGGCTGTCCATGCTTTCTAGCCGATTATCCCCCATTACAAAAAGCTTTCCTTTCGGGACGGTATTGGTATCCGTCACATCCTTCAGCGTGAAATCGCCTGTCAGCAGCTGGCCTGGAAAAGGATGTTTGAACCTTTGAAGATATGGCTCAGCATACCGTACACCCTTTATATACAGCTGATCATTTTTATAAGCAATAGTATCTCCAGGAAGGCCTATTACCCTTTTAACATAATCTTCTTTGCTGTTTGCATGAAAAACAATCACGTCAAACCGCTGAATATCCTTCATTTGGTATCCAATTTTATTCACAACAAGCTTATTTCCATCCTGAAGGGTAGGCTGCATAGACTTGCCATCCACTTCATAGCTTGAAAAGAAAAATGCACGAATAAGGAGAAAGAGCACAAAGCCAATGATGCCTGCTTTAAACCAATCAAACAAAGGGCCTTTTCTTTTTTTTTCCATCCTTATGCCTCCATTAGCCGATAGCCTGTTTCTAAGATATATTAACCATTCTCCCTCTTCATGCTCTTATTTAACCTGCCTTCAATTAATTTTCCTGCGTACCATAGAATAAAAATGACTAAAAATACAATGACTGTCCTGACAGGCTTATGTATCAGGGATCTCTCAAATCATAACCAACAAAGCTTATCGTAAAGATCATCACCATTTTCCCGCCGAGAACCGCGAGAATATACTGCACCGGCTTTACTCTGGATAACCCTGCCACAATGTTCACAACCGCAGATGGAGTGAACGGGAAGCAAAGCAGCAAAAACAATGGCCCAAATCCATGCCTGTCCACCCAGTTCATTAATTTTTGGACTTGTTTATGTTTGTGAAGAAACTTTAAAGCTTTTCTTTGACCATATTTCCTGAATATCCAAAATACCAGCAGCGCCCCCGTAATGGCACCAATCCAGGAAAACAAAAAACCGAACCATAATCCAAATGCGCTGGCATTGGCAAAGACAAATACGAAAAGAGGCAAAAACGGCAAGAAAGCCTCAAGCATCGGCAGCAATATCCCGGGTATCGGACCGAATGATTTATATTTCTGCATCAATTCCAAAATATAATCTAAGGTAAACCATTCCTGAATCATGTCAAAGTCCATAGTTATCTCCTTAAGAACACAGGCTATTCCATTCATTTTCTGAGAAGGTATAGTCCAGAGTCAATTGTATAACTTAGATATATCACTTCTCCTTCAAAAAGCAAGAATTATATGTAAATGGTCTATTTTTTTCTTTCCCTAACTTTCTGTTCCCTAACCATGATAAGATGGCTTATTTCATGAAATAACATAGATCGGCTAAAAATGCGCCTGTTTAGAAAAGGGTAATACAATATCACAGACAGTCCTTCTTGAATGGCCATCATACTAGCAGCGGGATGAATTTCCTGCCGTGGAGGCTTGCATCCATGCTGTTTATTGATTAATATAAATACAGGAACATGTGTTCTAAAATGATTTTCATCATACATATAATTGTACGGGAGCTGCTTCTTATTTCATGGGTTTGTTAATCGGATTATGGTGAATATTTAAAGCCTATTGACCTCACCAGATATTTGTATAAAGCACTTCAAATCCTGAAAGCTGAAAACATAACGAACGGGTTATTTATAATTTGCAGCTTTTTTCATATTTCAGCCAATTAAGCTGCTGATTCTGAAATCCGCTTACTGAAATGGAGGATTTAACAAAGAAACAGCACTGCAAAAAAAACACCGCAGACACAGGCTAATAAACAAAGCCCATTTCATAGCCGGTGCATAGACAATCAAGAAGGGAGTTGAAGCTCCGTGACCCGTATACCCGAAAAAGAAAGAAATATTATCGAGCAGGCTATTTATCTTCCAATGGTCATCACGATATTAAATAGCGATTTAAAAATCATTGATGAAAGTCCCTTTAAGTTAAAAAAGCCATACATGGAACTCGTAGAGGAAGCACTGAGTATAGCACAAAAGGATTTAATGGAAGTGCGAAAGCACCTGCGCAGGGAAAATATCAAAGTCAGTGAGCTGAAGAGAGATCTTGATTTTACGATGTATTGCTTTCTTTACCGCGGCTATGAAGAGCATCATAATTATTTCAACCCAAGACTCCGCAACCGGGTAGAAGAATTACTGGCATTTTATCTTGTTAAACGGCTAATGGAAGATGCAAAAAAATAATGCCCGGCAAAGAAAGGATGAAGAGTTCAGTTTGCTCTATGTTTGATTTGATTATCCTTTTACATGTGATGCCATAACTCCTCGCTTGAGGTGCAGTAACAGCTGGCGTGCCGGAATACGTATGGTAAAACCAGGGAAGAGTTTCTTATGAATCATTTAGAGGGAATGGAACAATCCAAACCTTGCGGAAGTGAGTTAATGAGGAAAAAATTGTTGTTTCAATATCCGGCAGCTCCAATAAATACAGAAGCAAAAAAGGAAAGAAATGCTCTCTTTCTTATAAAGGAAGCCTGCTGTTATTCCGTCTATGAATATTCTAAGCTTCCTTTTTTGTTACCTTTTCCGGTTTCCTGGAGTATATGCAGAAGAAAATTCCGAGGCCTCTGAATTTCCTGAACCTGTAAAAAGATAGTAGGACTTTCTTTCGCTTTCTTCTATCCGCTGGGTCAATTTGGCCTTTAGCTGGGCGGTTCTAAGAACCTGATTCCCAAAAGAGCTGCTTGATACAGGCACTTCTATATTCTGTTTACTCCTAAAAACAACTTTCGTATGGGTGGAATCTTTGCGGTTATATCTTGAAACATGTGAATGCGACAGCCAAATGCACTTCGGCCGCATCGGAGAAGTGGTCGGGAAGAAAAAAACAGAGCTTGTCGGATCGATGGCAATCGGTGCTTTATGGGTAATGCCAATCAGCTCTTTGGTTCCGTCTTTTCTGCCTTCATAGCTGCTGCCAAAATACTCGCAGCTTTTTTTAATAATATCGATAGGTTTAAATGGAGAAATAAACTCATCTTCTACTTCTATTATATGCGAGTAGATTTTGCTTCCATAATTAATGGGCATGATCAGTAAGGTGAATGGAGATATCTCATATTCTTCTATATGGCTCGGCTTGAAATCTGTCATAAAACGCTTCCTTCCTATTATCTTTTCTCTCATCATACCATAAATCTCCTACTTTTCTCCTAAAATTAACAAAATATTGTAATTTTTTTGGATATTTTGTCATGTTTTGAATGAATATATATTAAATTTTCTGAATTATCCAACAAATTATTTTATATAATAAAGAAAAGAATGTCAGGAGTGGTTATCTTGAAAAATAATAAATCCTATTCCGACCTCGTTAAAGACTGTTACATGAAAAAACAAAAACGAGAATCTTCCCTTCAGGAAATGTTCATTGACATGATTATTCACGAAGCGCTCCTTAACAGTAAAAAAGACGATTTAGAACGCAAACTAGATGATGCACTGGATAAAAAGGACAAGATCCTGTTCATGAAGTTAAGCAGCGAACTGAAAAAACTTCTTTTGTCGTTCGGCACTTAAGCCTCTATATCAGCATCATGTGATTTCAGCTATTCCGGAGCATGCATACAATAAAGTCCTCTCCAACTATGGAAGAGGCCTTTATTGTAGTTATGACCGATGAAATGATCCCATCACTTCTGCGGTTTCTGTAATATTAACGAATGCATTCCCATCAACATCATTAATCATCGTCTTCACATCGGTTAATTGATATCTTGTAATAACAACCATGAGAATCTTCTGTCCTTCTCCGGTATATGCTCCCTCTCCATCAATCACCGTAATGCCCCGATAAAGATTGGAAAGCAGCTTGCCTTTCATTTCTTCGCCCTTTTTGGTAACAATCATTAAAGTAAGCTTGATATGATTTGTGTGTATCGTATCAATGACCTTTCCTGTTGCAAAGATTGCAACCATTGTATTCAAAGCAGCGTCCCAATTAAATACAAACCCGGAGGCGATGACAACAATGCCGTTCATGGCAGAAATGAGAGCGCCCAATGGAAAATCTCTTTTTTTCGTCAAAAGCATCGCCACAATATCAAATCCGCCTGAGGACCCTGAAGCCCGGAAAATCAAGCCAATTCCAATACCTGTAATAACCCCCCCAAATAAAGAAGACAAAATAGGTTCATGTGAAATGGCATGCACCGGAATCAAATACAAGCTGACAGACAAAACGACTACAGAAAGAATGGTAAAGAGAATAAACTGTTTCCCTAATTTAAACCATCCTAAAATCAGGAGCGGCAGATTCAGCAGGAAATTTAGGATCCCAGTATTAAAGGGAGTAATAATCCCCAGCATAATGGCGATTCCGCTTAATCCGCTGCTTAAAATCTGATGCGGGATAAGAAATAAATTATAGGCAACTCCAACGATGACCGAACCCAAAATGATGTTGAATATCTTATACATAACTGATCCCCTTGCATACGAATTAAGAATTTACTTTATTATAGTAAAGAAACCATAAATATAAAATATAAAAGTATTTTCTGAATATAATGTGTTAATCTGCTGCCTGCTCCTGATTTGAACGAGACGCCTTCATACGTATTATGAGGATTATGCATACAAAATAGCCATCCTGATTACAGATCGGGATGGCTGTTTGCTGCTTATTTTTTGGCTGTTTTCGTAAACTTTGTTGCTATGGAACAAGGTGGTTGATTTCCACTCCAGGATGCTCGCTTTCCGCGGGGCGGGCGGAGAGTCTCCTCGGCTGTGCCTGCGGGGTCTCCCCTTCCCGCTTATCCCGCAGGAGTCTCGCACCTTACGCTCCAATCAACCTGACTTAACAATGGGATCGCCCCACAGAATACATTAAAAAACAACAATCTTTAAGAAAAGAGCCTATTTTTTATATTGCGATGCAGTAGTGATGCGGTCTAGCATGGCTGGATGCGTATAACGGAACCACTTAACCAATACGGGCGGATTCACCTCGCTCAGTCCTGCACGGGTAAGCTCCTGAAAGGTTTTTACGGCGGAATTTTTATCATGTGTCATTTTCATTGCATATTGATCTGCACGGGTTTCCTGATAACGGGAAGCATAGTTTGTAAGCGGGCTCGAGGCGAACAGAAGCACACCTGCAAGCAGCAAAAATAGCGGCAGAGAACGCAGACTGCTGACATCCGATAGCTGAAGCAGCTTCCCTCGCTTTCTCACCATGAAATCCATGAGCTTTGCTATTAGCCAAAGACCTGCAAATGTAAGAACAAGATAGCCAGCAATTCCGTAGTAAATATGCTTTTCTACATAATGGCCCATTTCATGTGCCATTATGAACATTATTTCCTTGTCATTAAGTTTTTTAAGTGTGGTGTCCCAAAGCACAATCCGGGAATTAGAGCCAATTCCTGTGACATATGCATTAAGGGCGTTTGTCTTTTTAGCCATATTCACTTCATACACATGATCTGCAGGAATATGAGCCTTTTGGGCCATCGCAAGAATTTTTGTTTCCAGGTTTTTATCCTTCAGCGGATAAAAATCATTATAAAGCGGATCAATGATCACAGGCTGAACAAACATCATGAATAGTGAAAAGGGAATGGATAACAGCCATGCATACAGCCACCATTTTTTTGCGCTTTTCTTCATCAGCCAGTAAATAACACCTGCAAGGATGAACATAGTGCCGAAACTGACCCAAAAATCAATGATGTTATCCTTCATCCATGAGGAAAAGGATTGAGTACTGATATGATAACTTTTACTATAGGCATAGCTTACATAATCAAACGGAAAAGAAACAGCAAACGAAAGAAGCGAAAGCCAGAATAGATAGACCGCTGTCTGTAAAGCTTTCCATTTTGAAGAAGAAGTTGCCCATTTCTCGAACACCCGGGACAAGCCAGAGATTAAAACCAGGAAATAAAACAGCCATTCATAAGGCGTTGAAAGGAAGAAAATAAAATTCCTGATTTTTGAATAATGCTCACTTAAAAGCAATTCCCTTCCATTCAAAAACGTCGCAGGATCTGCAGCGGTCCCCTTCAAGCCGGAAGGAATAGCGCCAGATGTTCCATAAAAAAGGTACCAGTACATAAAAGCTGCAGAAATAAGATACACACCTACAGCGGCAGCTGCCCATTTTCTTGCCATTGCTTTTCCTCCTTATAAGACAAACCCTCTCTACATAGTTTAGGTGCGGCAGGGAATATTAGAACAAAAATTCTGAATGCTCTTCACAAGTTTACAGACAGCGCTTTTCTTAGGGATGTTAAATATAGCCTTAAGTATTAGCCTTTTCAATTCTATTATTCACGCTTCCAGCTTTGCTGATTGCAGCGCAAGCTTGCCATTGCCTAAAATATCATCGAATAAATACTTAAAGCAGCAATGGCCCCAACGATGACCACGATGACATTGGTTCCATACCATGCAAGGATAAAGGCAGCTGCTGCACCTGTGAGGCCATATTTAAGGTCATGGCTGATCAATAATATGCCCGGAAAAATCAAGGCGCCAAGAGTGGCAAAAGGAATATTTTTCAATACTCCCTGAAGAAAGGGAGGAAGCTCTTTTCCTTTAAACAAGACAAAAGGCAAAAACCTTGGGATATATGTAACAGCCCCCATTGCAATGATCATGTAAATCATTTTACTATGCATCGGCTTCTTCCCCTTTGTTTCTCAACGTAACTAGCAGCTGGATGATAACGGATGAAAGAAGTGTTGCAAGGACAATCGACCAGCCTGCGCTTAAGCCGGAGAGTGTAAATACACTGTTAAAGGCAGCAGCAGTCACAGCCAGGAATACAGTCTTTTTGGATCCCTTCATTGAAGGTGTAAGCAGACCTATAAACATTGCATATAAAGCCACTGACATACTTTCCTGCAGCATATCAGGCAGGTTTGCGCCAAATACATGCCCAAGTCCGGAAAACAGCACCCAGCTAACATACGCAGTCATATTCAGTCCGAACATAAACCCTGCTGTAACCTTGCCATGCATCATGGCTGCAACAGAGAAGGTTTCATCTGTTAAGCCAAAAGCATAAATTGCCCTTTTTACAATGCCATCTTCGCTGCTGCTTTTCTCATTTATGGATGCTGCCAGCAAAAAATGCCGAATATTCACTATGAAGGTAGTCAGTATAATTTCTATTGCACCTGTGCCAATTGCCAGCAGGTTTAACGCAATATACTGAGAAGCACCGGCAAACACGATTAAGCTCATTAAAATTGTTTCTTCCATGGAAAGCCCTGTGGTTTTAGCCAGCAGTCCATATGTCAGGGCTATTGGGGCGTATCCTATTGCAATGCCTGCCCCTGCCTTCATACCCTGGCGGAAAGAAGAAGGCCCTCCCTGCAATAATGCTTCTCCCATCTTCCTCTCCCCTTTTATGATTAATTATTTTATACATTGGCATATCATTTCGGCTGCCTGACAGTATATTTATTTCAGTTCAGGGAAGAAAAATATTTTTTGAGTGCACCAGAAACCGTATGATAGTACTCCTTGCCATGCGGAACAAAGCTGCTTTTTATAGCATGTCCATCGACTTTAATTTCTTCACCCTGCTGATTAATGTAATATCCATTAACAGGTATTTCTTGTTCATTCTCTAAGAACATTTTATAAAAATCTGCTGAAGCCACTCTGAACATTCCTGACACTTCTTCTTTTTGAAAATGAAAGGAGATATCAAGGCCAGTAATATCATATAGGTAAACATGGCTTAATTCGTTATCATTAAAACCCTGCTTTTGGAGCTGATCCTTAATTATGCCTATTGAAACAAGATCTGAGAATGAAACAGGTATCCCGAGCTCTTCCCTGATCTCCCTGACTCCGTCCTGAACGCTTTCCTCAGATGTCAAATGGCCGGCAGCCGTGATATCAAGAAGATCGGGAAAATCCTTTTTTCCAGAACTCCTTTGTTGAAAATATATGTATTCTTTATCTCCTTTTTTGCTGATAAACCAGCAATGGAAGGTTTCGTGCCAATAACCGTTTTTATGAACATCGCTTCTTGAAGCTTTACCGATGTGCCGGCCTCTTTCATCAAAAATTTTCAGCTGTTCTGATTCCATTGTTTCACCCTCCCAATTACAAGAACATTTCGTCTTTTAACTATACCATTAAAAAAAGCTGTCAGCCTGATGAAAATCAGGATGACAGCTTTTTTCTTTCTTCATCAATCATATCATCAAGGCGTGATAGGCTTTTTTTTGCCCGTTCAAAATCAATTTTCCTGTAATGATGCTTGCCTCCTTCTTCTTCATCCTTTTCATCAGCCCATTTAACGATTTGCTGCAAAGGAGTCCGGACAATATCATTTGACGGCAGAAAGGAGTCGGTGTGAAACAAAATGGCAAGTGAAATCGTTTTGGCAGCAATCGGGTTTTCTCCAAGCCTGATCAGCAATTTATGTGCCCGTTCTGCTCCTTTAATTGGATGTATATCATTTTTTTTGTATAAATCATAATCCCATTTTCCGTTTCTGTACCAAGTAAAATGGCCTATATCATGCAGCAGCCCTGCTTTTGCAGCCAGATCAACATCGACATTCTGCTCCTTGGCTAAATGAAAGGCGTGATAAGAAACAGCTATGGCATGCGCCAGGCCGGACCGGTTTAAATATTTTTGAGCTATATGATGCTGAAAAATCTCTAGCAGTGTTACATCTCTCATTTTTGATTCTCTCCTTTTGGAGTTTTTCTTATTTTACAGGTATCATTCCAAAAAGAGCAAGTACCTCGTCAAGATAGAGAGGCAGGAAGAGCTTTATTCTAGACCAGCCCGCAAGTGTTAAGCTCTATTGACATGATAAGGCTGCTCCCCAAACGGCCTTAAAGCAGGAATCAGTCATACCGTATCAGGAACAGCCTCTTTTCACTTCCCTCTAAAAACGGGTTTTTTCTTTTCAAAGAATGATTGGATCCCTTCTTCTAAATCTTGAGATGAGGCAGTCTTCAAGAATCCTTCTTTCTCCAGTTCCAAACCAGCTTGCAGATCTGTCCCCATTCCTTTTTTCACTGCATATTTCGCCTGATTTATTGCGATGGGTGCATTTTCTAATATCAGTTCCGCTGTATACATGACCTCTTTATGCAGTTCATGATTTGATACTACCTTGGATAATATACCGAAATGGTAAGCTTCCAAAGAAGTGAAACGTTTTGCGGTTAAAATTAATTCCAATGCTTTTGCTTCTCCGATCAGTCTCGGCAGCCGCTGAGTCCCGCCAGCTCCAGGAATCAGGCCAAGCTTAGCCTGCGGAAGCCCCATGAGTGTCTGATCAGCTGATATCCGAAGGTCGCAGGCAAGGGCAAGCTCAAAGCCTGCTCCGAAGGCAAATCCGTTAATTGCCGCAATTGTGGGCTGAGGAAGCATTTCGATTTCATTAAAAATATCATTGAGCCTTCCAGTGAATCGAATCAGCCCTTCAGCCGAATGGATAGATGGGTCATTCAGATCTTCTCCTGCACAAAATGCCCTATTTCCCGTACCGGTAAAAATAGCCAGCTTCACTTGATCATTATTGGATATATCAGCTATAACTGCTTGCAATCTCTCTGCTGTTGCAGTATCAATCGTATTTAAGGCAGACTCCCGATTGAGAGTGACAATTGCTATCCCTGCCTGTACTTCATATAAAATAGAGGGCATCAAATTCACTTCCTTTTGTTTCAATAGTTCCTTACTCCCCTATTCCCGCTTATTCTTGAAGTTAAGCAGGAATTTTGCCTTAATTGCGTTCTGCCGGCTAAGACACCGCAACACGGATCCCATCAGCGAAGAGCTCCTTCCACATGCTGATGTTTAGCGGAGCCAATGGATACTTTTTTTGCCTTCCTCCTTATCAGGTCAAATATGCTACTGTTTTTCACAGCAAAAAAGCCGGATCAAGGAGAATCTCCTTTTTCCCGGCTTTTAATTATCTCTGCAATACTTCACTTTTCAATGATCTTCTTAGAATTTTTCCTGTCGTGTTTTTAGGCAGTTCTTCTAAAAACTCGATAGCGCCGGGAACTTTATACTTTGCGAGATGTTCCTTGCAGTAGTCCCTTAGCTCTTTTTCGGTAAGCGCTTTATTTTTAACGACTACAAAGCATTTGACAGCTTCTCCCTGTTCCGGGTCAGGTACCCCTATAGCTGCTGCCTCCACGACTTCAGGATGTTCATATAATACTTCCTCCACCTCACGCGGATAAACATTATACCCCCCCACAATAATCATTTCTTTCTTCCGGTCCACAATAAAGAAGTAGCCCTCTTCATCCATCCTTGCTAAATCCCCTGTATACAGCCACCCATCCTTCAGCGCTGCAGCTGTTTCTTCAGGAGCTTTATAATATCCCTTCATGACATTCGGGCCTCTCACAATCAATTCGCCAACCTGGCCGACCGGAACTTCCTCTCCCAGCTCATCCACGATTTTATTTTCTACATTAAGGATGCTGGTTCCGATTGATCCTGGTTTCCTCGGCCGGTCCAGCGGATTGAAGCATGTTACAGGGGAAGCTTCTGATAATCCGTAGCCCTCTGAAACAGTAACATTAAACTTCTGCTCGAAGGATTTTAAAAGTGCGACAGGCATGGAGGATCCTCCAGCAATGCAAAGCCTAAAGGAATTCAGGTCATTTGCGCTTCCTTCCGGATATTGCAATAGGAAATTGTACATAGTTGGCACACCGGCAAAAAGGGTTGCTTCATATTTTTTTGCAATCCTGAAGATCTCCCTTGGACTAAATTTAGGGACAATGAGCAAGGTGCCTCCGTTCATGAGCGGAGCGTTCAATACCACCGTTAAGCAAAACACATGAAACATTGGCAATGTGGTGATTACCCTGTCATTTTCTGATATTTTGAGATAATCCCCCGTATCTTTGGCATTTGAATAAAGATTGCGGTGAGTAAGCATGGCGCCTTTTGGCTTTCCTGTTGTACCGGATGTATATAAAATGACGGCTGTTTCATCCGGATCTGCAGCTTCTCGGCGATATTCATCATTTCCTGCTGAAATCATTTTTGAAAACGTTTTCAATTTAGGGTAAATAGTTAAGCTTGATAGATCGTTCTGTTCTGTTGACTGCTGGGTATCACAGATAATCATATGCTCCACCGAAGGCAATTGAGGACTCATCTTTTCAAGCAGCGGAACTAGAGCATCCAAAGAAATAACCGCCTTCACATCTCCATTGCTGATAATGTATCCGATTTCATCCGGCGTATAAATAGGATTAATTGGAATAACTGCTGCTCCAGCCCTCAAAGAACCGTACATGCCAATGATAAAATGCGGCGAGTTTCCAAGAAGCAGCGCTACATGGTCACCCTTTCCAATTCCCAGTTTGTTCAATCCATCTGCAAATTTGGTTACGGATGTATCCAGTTCTTCATAGGATGTTGCCTGATCCATAAAATAATAGGCTGTTTTGCTTCCTTTATCGAGTGCTGTTTGATGAAGTCTTTCTGATAAATTCATTCCCTTTTCCCTCCCCCATAGCAATGAATGAATAACCATTCATTTTTTAAATAAAAAAATAATTCAAATATATTATATTAAAAGAAAATAATCCTATCAACTATAAATCTCTTACTTCAAGCAATATTTCCCACAAGAATTCCAGATATACTTCGCCCCTGCTAATACAGCAAGGGCAAAAGTATTTTTAATAAATCAAATTAATCAGATCTTCTTTTGAAATATTGCCGAAATAATGGCTGACTTGTATATCATCCAACGCACTTTCAATTGCCGCCTTTTCATAGCGGATGCCCTTCAGCCTTTCTTCCAAATCCTGTACATCCCCGACGCCAAAGAAATCGCCATAAATTTTGCAATCCTCAATGATCCCTTTGTTGACTTCAAGCCGGACATCAATAGAGCCTGCCGGAAAGCGATGTGAATGCTGCAAATTGAACTTCGGGGATTTACCGTAATTCCATTCCCAGTTTTGATACCTGCTTTTTGAGAGCTCATGGATATTTTTCCAATCTTCTTCAGTAAGCACATATTCAGGGATTTCCTCGGCGTCTTCAAAAATGTATCGTAAAAGCAGAGACCGGAACTCTTCTATTGTAATGGGGTTTTCCATTAAATCGGCAATGTTGGTTACACGGCTTCTAATCGACTTAATTCCCTTGGATTCAATTTTATCCTTTTTCACCTTTAAAGCCGAAACAACATGGTTCATATCCGAGTTATACAGAAGAGTTCCATGGCTGAACATTCTTCCCTTGATAGAAAACTGTGCATTTCCGGAAATTTTTTTCCCTTCAGCCAGGATATCGTTTCTGCCGCTCAATTCTGCATGTATGCCGAGTTTTCCCAGTGCCTTTATTACAGGCTCAGTGAATTTCAGGAAATTATGAAAGCTTTCTCCATCATCCTTTGTAATGAAGCTAAAATTCAGGTTTTCGAGATCATGATAAACTGCTCCGCCCCCTGATAACCGGCGGACTACCTTAATCCCGTGCTTCTCTACATAGTCAGTATTGATTTCTTCAATGGTATTCTGGTTTTTCCCGATAATTATGGATGGCTCATTAATATAAAAAAGCAAATAAGTTTCATTAATATCGAGGTTTTTAAGAGCATATTCTTCAATTGCCAAATTAATTTGCGGATCTGTAATTCCCTTATTATCAATAAAAAGCATCCTTATCCTCCTGCACAATCAAAAGCGGGACATTAGTGTCCGCTCGGTCAATTTTGTAAATCAGGGCTACAGCTGATATTCCAGCCCGCTCCTTGCGATGGCGATTTCCCCGCCATATTTCTGGGCAGCCTCTTTCTTAAGCTGGCTCAGTTCCCCGAAATGGGGCAAGTGGGTAAGCAGCAGCAGCTGCACGTTTGCCTTTTCTGCCACAGTGCCAGCTTCGCGTGCCGTCATATGCCCTGCCTGTGTGCCATCCATATCTCCATAAAAATTGCTTTCGCATAGCAAAACGTTGGCACCCTTGGCAAATTCGCCAAGCTCCTCCATGTATGAACTGTCGCCTGTATAAACAATTGCTTGTCCGCCAGCTTCAATTCTCATTGCAAAACAGGGAACAGGATGCTTTGTTTCCATGAAGGTAAAAGTCAATGGCCCAATTGTCAATGGTACTCCAGCTGAATAGGAAACCCCTTTCGTGACGTCTTTAAACGTGAGTTTCTTAAATTCTGATGAATCTAAATCATGGCCATAAATGGGCAGCGTCTTTTTTTCGCTTCCCAAAATCTGCTGAATAAAAACAGCATGCTGCAGGACACCTATATCTGCAACATGATCTGGATGATAATGGGTCAGTACGACTGCATCCAGTTCCTCGGGTTTCAAGTGGTTTTGCAGCTGTGCGAGCACACCGCTTCCGCAGTCAAGCAAAATCCGGAAGTCCCCATATTCTAGCAAGTACCCTGAAGAAGCTTCATTTTTAGCAGGATAGCCTCCCCAATAGCCAATAACAGTAATTTTCAAGAACTTACCTCCCCTATATGCACGAATCATGATTTCTGCTACATTATAGCATCCTTTTCAACTTTTCACTTTTTTAGAGAATTAAACAGTAGAGATTCTGCCCAGAAATCTCCTCTTCATTCTTTCATGGGACATAGCGGGAGATTTTTTTCAGTTGTACTTCAAGCACAAAGCTTTTAAAATTGCATTCGATTATTTTAGCAGATAAAAAATTAAACCTGCCACTAAAACAAAAAAGCAGAGATTTAGTACTGATGTAAAAATCCAGTCTAAGAAATTCCCCTTACCCCGCTTCTTAAAGGCTGCCTTTCTTGCTTTTCTCCCCACTGCCTTCCCGCCTTTTCCTTTTTTTTCTAAATGATAGCATTATTTTACCATGTAAACACAAAAAGCAGTTAACAGAAAATGATTTGTCAGAGCTATACAAAACTGAACATGTGAAAAACATTGCAGACATATGCTCTCACAAAAACAAAAAACCATCCTTGGGAGGATGGTTCATTTGCAGGGTTTATCATGTATTGATTTTACTTGGCGCTTTTTAGTTTTTTCATAATTACTGACCCCAAGGCATCGATAAATGCAGGATTGTCATTAGGCATTTCCGGTCTGTAATAGGCTGCACCTACTTCTTCAGTTACAATTTTGCATTCATAGTCATTATCATAAAGGACCTCCAGATGCTCAGCGACAAAACCCACCGGCATGTAGATGAATGCCTTGTATCCATTTTCATGGAAAAGATCTCTTGTCAGATCCTGCACATCCGGTCCAAGCCAAGGCTCAGGTGTCTGTCCGGCACTTTGCCATCCGATGCTATAGTTGTTTATTCCAGCAGCTTTTGTAATCAGTTCAGCCGACTCTTTAAGCTGATCAGGATACGGATCGCCAAGCTGGACAATTTTTTCTGGAAGGCTATGCGCAGAAACGATGAGCATATAATGATCCCGCTCTTCAGGGGACATCTTTTCCAGAGTATTTTTCAGCTGATTTGACCAATACTGAATGAACTTGGGCTCATCATACCAGCTTTCTACAGATATAATGCTTGGACCGCCAATTTTGCTGCTTTCCTCCATTGCCCGTCCATTGTAGGATTTAACACTAAATGTAGAGAAATGAGGGGCAAGCACAATACTGATGCATTCATTAATCCCGTCTTCATGCATTTTTTGCACCGCATCTTCTATAAATGGCTCAATGTGCTTTAAACCCAAATATGAAATGAACTCAATTTCATCTTGGATACTATTTAAATGCTCCTGCAGAGCAAGAGCTTGTGCTTCTGTTATTTTCGCAAGAGGTGACAGGCCGCCGATGGCTTTATATCTGCTCCTAAGATCTTCGATAAGCTCTTCAGAAGGTCTTCTGCCACGGCGGATATGAGTATAATATCTCTCAATATCTTCTTCTTTGTAGGGAGTGCCATAAGCCATTACCAGCAGCCCCATTTTCTTTCGTGTCATATGTCTCACACCTTATCTATAATTTTTGCCTTTTCCCTAAAGGGGCCCCAAACGCGAGGGCTTTACCGTCCCCTTCACATGTTAATCTCAGGAATGTTTTGCTGAATATTCATGGATGAGGCTGGTCAGTTTTTTTAAGATTTCCGGATTTACCTCAGGGAATACACCGTGTCCGAGATTAAAGATATATCCTGGCTGCTCCATCCCCTGATCGAGAATTTTTTTTGTTCTTTCCTCAATTACATCCCATGAAGATAGAAGAATCGATGGATCAAGGTTCCCCTGAACCGCTTTATGTATCCCCATGCTTCTGGCCTCTGAAATTGGCATCCTCCAGTCAAGCCCTACAACATCAAGCGGGAGATCATTCCACTCCAGGGCCAGATGGCTTGCACCTACTCCAAACATAATGAGCGGCACATTCTCTTCTTTTAATGAAGAAAAGATCCTGTTCATCACCGGCTTGATAAACATCCGGTAATCTTCCACATTCAATGCCCCTACCCATGAATCAAAAATTTGAATCGCTTTGGCGCCCGCTTTAATCTGTGCTTTCACATAAACGATAATCGTATCAGCCAGCTTGTCCATTAATGCGAACCAGGCTTTTGGTTCCGTATACATCAATGCCTTGGTTTTATTGTAATTTCTGGAGGGGCCGCCTTCGACCATATAAGAAGCAATTGTAAAAGGAGCACCGGAAAATCCTATTAAAGGAACCGATAATTGCTCTGTGGTAAGCAATTTGATTGTATCCAGAATATAAGGGATATCATCTTCAGGAGACAGCTCCCCGAGTCTTTCTACATCGCTGAGCGAGCGGATCGGGTTAGAGATAACCGGCCCTATTCCTGATTTAATATCCACATCCACGCCTATTGCAGGAAGCGGAGTCATGATATCCTTATATAAAATGGCCGCATCCACCCCATATTGTTCGACAGGGAGCCTTGTTACATAGGCACTAAGCTCAGGCTGGTGCGTAATTTCAAACAGCGAATATTTTTCCTTGATTTTCCGGTATTCCGGCTGAGACCTTCCAGCCTGGCGCATATACCAGACTGGCACATGGTCCGTTTTTTCTCCTCTTGCTGCTCTTAAAAGTGTATCGTTAAATTCTTTTAGCATTCATATCCACCTTTCAGCCTAAAAACAACCTTATATATACTTCTTTCCCTAGAATAGCAGACAAAGGGCTATTTTCAAATGTTATCCATTCCAAAATAACGTTTCTTAGGAGCTATTCCGCAATTTACTCTGAATTGCCATCTATTATTGTAAATGCTTATGTACCCACATAAATATATCCTTTTTGATTTTTGAAGTATAGATTTTACTCTCAATTGTCAAAAAAATGACGATTTTCGGCCAATAGTTTACTTTTCTGGGATTTGTGGTAACAATACATTTATACCTATACTGTAAAATGGGGTGGAAGATTTGAATGTTTATATGACAACGGGTACATACGACTTTCTAAAAAGCAAAAAAGACAAATATCAAGAGGAAGAAATCATCCTCATGCAAAATGCGGAAAACACTCTTTTGTATCATGAAACAAATGGAAAGAGCGTCTTCAGCTCACCAAGGAAGTTTGAGGTCATTGAATCAAAGGGCACTATAGGAGGCAAAGGATATGCGGTCATGAATAATATTCCTGTGTCTGGCGAAGGGCGGCCTGTATTTGAGTATAAGTTTAAAAATCGGGCAGGGAAGATTGAAAATGAACGCGGATTTCAGGCCATCCGGATTTTGCGCCCTATCCAATCAGATACATATGTCATCCTGACGGTATGGGACGACGCCATGTCTTTCAATAATTGGAAGAACTCGAACTCATTCTCTGAGGCTCATCAAAAAGAACAGCCTGGTCAAAAGACAGATGCATCACAAACTATTTTCACCGGCCCTTCTTATGTCACGCAATATACGATTACATCAGATACGGAATAATTGTTTTCAGGGTTTAACCCTGTACTGTTCTTATGCTTAGAGGTTCTAGTGAAGTATTTTATGCATAAGTTAGGATATGTATAGTCACTGTGCTATACTTAGTTAAACCTTTTAACTAAATCATCGTTACTTTACTTGTACCAGTTACCCGCTCTTACACAGAGCGGGTTTTTTTACATGCAGCAATTCCTTACATAATCAAAAAAAACAGGCCCCTTAAAAGGACCTGTTTTTTGGCTACAAATTATTATGCTTTTTGAACGTTTGCAGCTTGAGCTCCACGAGCACCTTGCTCAACGTCAAAAGTAACTTTTTGACCTTCGTCTAATGATTTGAAACCTTCACTTTGGATAGCAGAGAAATGTACGAATACGTCGTCTCCACCTTCACGTTCGATAAAGCCAAAACCTTTTTCTGCATTAAACCACTTAACTGTACCTTGTTCCATAATTGTTGCCTCCTAGTGCGATAAACACACAATGTTTTACTATCCTTGCCCAAAGTGATCATCAAGACGAAAAGTCAAATACTTATACTATCCTTTACACCGAACAAAAATAATTCTACTTTATTGTATCAGTTACTGAACGTGAAAGCAAATGAAAAAATCAATTCGGGGAATTTTTATTAAAAATTGTTCTAAGTTCTATACTTACTTAATCTTAAAAAAATTCACCCCGAACATATATGGCCGTTTGGCCTATTATGTTTATTACCGTTCCTGCTGCTTGACGAGGCCATTTTTGTTTGCATAAACAGCTGCTTGTGTCCAGTCCCCGACTTGCAGTTTTCCAAGTATGCTGCTGACATGCGTTTTGATCCCGATGAATAACTCCTCTGAAATTTCCTGATTGGTCATTCCTTCTCCAATACAAAGCAAAACATCCCTTTCTCTTTCAGTCAGCGCATCATGGAGTTTCGCTTCTATTACGAAGGCGCTTTACCATTACATCAGTCACCCTGGGCTCTATTACGGCTTCTCCTTTCGCCGCTTTTCTTATCGCACTTGCCACATCAAAAGCCGGCGAAGTCTTCAGCAAATAACTGAATGCTCCTGCTTCTAAAGCAGGGAAAACCTCTTTTTCATCAAAATAACTTGTAAGAATCACGATTCTGCAAGCTGACCCCGTTTCCATTATTTCCTTTGTTGCTTCAATCACGGTTCCATTTTCCATTAACAGATCCATCAAAATGACATCCGGTTTATGCTTCGCAGCGAGGTTAATAGCATCTCTTCCGCTGCTTCCTTCTCCAACTATTTCAATATCCGGTTCGGTTTCCAGGAAAGATATTATTCCCTTTCTCACTAATTCATGATCATCGATTACTGCAATTCTTATTTTTGTCATATCATTCCCTCCTCGACTGCGGCACTTTAATATCTATGTAAGTTCCTTCCCGGTCCTTTGACCGAATTTGAAAGACCCCGCCAATTTCCTTACACCGTTCTTCCATCGACTTAATTCCATAAGAGATCATTTTCACATCTTGCGGATCAAATCCCTTTCCGTTATCACTAATATATGGTAATCACCTATCATTTTGTACATTTTCACAGGCTCAAGAGCCCAGTTAGAATGGCTATATTCAAAGCTTCCTATCGAAAACCCTCTTGTTTTAGGAATTCGCTTTACCTTTTCGAGTCCGTTACCACTCTTTTTAGAGCGGTCATTTTTAATCTCCACGGAAATTTTTTTATTCAGAAAAGCATACGTAAAGCAGCAAAAATAATGATTGCTGGCCATAGTTCCCCTGCATCATATAAATGAAAAGAGCAGAAGCCCAGCCGGTCCCCGACAAGCAAGCATGATAAAAGCAGCAAAAAAAATCCAGCGAAGATGGCCGACCCAAATGGCACCTTCAAGCTTTTCAGAAAAATAAGTATTCCAATGATCAGCAAAAGATAGGGATAATTTGCGACAATAATCTGCTTTATTTCCCAAGAAATGACCCCGATATTTTTTAGCAGCAGAACCGTTCCCGCTGCGAACAGTACCAGTGCAGTCAAAATATGTGTAAGCGAGTTTTTTTTCATAAATGGTTTCAGACCCTTTCTCTTCCCCTTAATTCGTCATAATCCCCAAATTTTCCTTTTTTGCCGATAACACTCCCGCCGTTTGAATGTATCACGGCTTTTCATTAGTTAATACTTGCTTAAGCTTTGCTTTATTGCTTCTCCGCCTTAAGGCTGAATGTTTCACTCTAAAAAAAGTACTTTGTTAATGTTCTTTGCTGATTGAGGTTGTGACCAGTGACGGTTCTCAGGCACATAATGAGCTCTTGAAGCTGAACCAATAGGCAAAATTAACAGATAAAGAAATGAAGGGTTACTTTTATGATGAAATATATCTCTCCCTACCTTTCACCAAAGACAATGCCCATCATAATGTGTAGAAAAGCAAATACATTTCTGCCATTCGGAAGGAGGAAAGATTATGGGAGTGGAACTGACGGCTCTCCATTGGTCTTATGTAATATTTATCGTGCTGATTATCGGTTTTATGATAAAAAGAAGAGATACAACAATCGTGTGCATTCTTGGGATTTTCACTATTGCACTAATTGCAACAGGCAGCCTTTTTGGATCAGTAAGCGGGGTTTTCAACAGCTTTGTCTATGCAATTACAGAATTAATGTCAACCATATTGATTATTTCAATTATTGTGGCCATGAGCAGAGTTCTCACAATAACCGGAATAAATGATGTTATGATCTCGCCCTTTGTCCGGTTCATAAAATCACCTGCTCTTGCTTACTGGACAATCGGAATATTAATGATGGTCATTTCATGGTTCTTCTGGCCGTCTCCTGCCGTAGCACTTCTCGGTGCCGTTTTGCTGCCCGTCGCAATTAAATCTGGCCTGCCTGCTCTTGGGGCTGCCATGGCGATGAATCTTTTTGGCCATGGGATAGCACTTTCAGGAGACTTTATTATTCAGGCAGCCCCAAAGCTCACAGCAGATGCAGCAGGACTCCCGATTGGCGAGGTCATACATGCCAGTATTCCGCTCGTTATTATAATGGGTGCCGTCACTACGTTCACAGCTTTTTTCTTTTTGAAGAGAGATATGAAACGGGGTAAATTTGCACAAGCAGAATCATTTGTACAGATTAAACAGCCAAACACAACTTATGAAGACCTGCTTTCTCCCGGAGTAAAAAAGGCATTTGCAGTTTTCATCCCCTTGGCCTTCATACTCGATGTGGCTGCCATGTCAGTGCTTCACCTTCAAGGGGGGGATGCCACAGCACTTATCGGCGGCACCTCAGTCTTTATACTATTAATCCTCTCACTCGCAGCACACAGAAATCATGGTTTAGAAAAGACAACGAGCTACCTGATAGAAGGTTTTCAGTTTGGCTTTAAAGTATTTGGGCCGGTCATTCCGATTGCTGCTTTCTTTTATCTGGGAGATGCAGGATTTACAAAAATCCTTGGCAGCACACTGCCCCATTCTTCTCAGGGAATCGTGAACGATCTTGGAGCTGCTCTTGCATCTGCCGTACCATTGTCAAAGGAAGCTGCCGCTGTTACCCTAACCTCAATAGGCGCCATCACTGGTTTGGATGGTTCCGGTTTTTCTGGCATTTCACTGGCAGGCTCGGTTGCCCATCTTTTTTCCGCAGCAATTGGAGGCGGTGCAGCAACACTTACTGCGCTTGGTCAAATTTCCGCCATTTGGGTAGGAGGCGGAACACTCATTCCATGGGCACTCATCCCGGCAGCTGCAATCTGCAATGTTGATCCCTTTGAACTGGCCAGACGGAATCTGGTGCCAGTGGTTATCGGATTGGCAGTTACAACCATTGCAGCTATGTTTTTAATGTAATAGTCTGTACAGTGCCAAAACACA
Organism: Bacillus sp. OV322; assembly: GCF_900112495.1. Classification (GTDB taxonomy): domain Bacteria; phylum Bacillota; class Bacilli; order Bacillales; family DSM-1321; genus Peribacillus. The sequence continues at coordinate 185,342 of NZ_FOMA01000001.1, read as the reverse complement.
TCCTGTTTTGGCATTTTTAATGGTATTTGATTCTATTAGGAAGTACAGGCAGAATGTAAGCTATTATCTTAGTATATGGTATAATATTAAATATTCTAAATATTTAAATTCGGAGGATCAAATGACGATAAATATCTTACATAAGCGGCTTGAGCAGTCCTTTCAGGAAATGGTTGAAATCAGAAGATATCTCCATCAGCACCCCGAACTGAGTTTTAAGGAAACCAAAACAGCAGCCTTTATTGCCGAATATTATCATAAACTGGGTGTGGACGTCCGCACTAAAGTCGGAGGAAATGGGGTTGTTGCAAAATTTCAAGGAGCCAAACCTGGAAAAACCGTTGCATTACGGGCAGATTTTGATGCCCTTCCGATTCAGGATGAAAAAGAAGTGGCATATAAGTCAACAGTTCCTGGTGTCATGCATGCCTGCGGACATGATGGACATACAGCATCATTGCTGGTTCTCGCGAGAATCATACATGAATTGAAGGATGATCTCGAAGGAAATTACGTTTTCATTCATCAGCATGCCGAAGAGTACTCTCCAGGCGGGGCTAAACCTATGATTGAAGATGGGTGCCTCGATGGTGTGGATGTTATTTTCGGGACACACCTATGGGCTACGGCACCAACTGGCACCATTCAGTATTGCAACGGACCCATTATGGCAGCCGCTGACCGGTTTGAAATTGTGATACAGGGAGAAGGCGGACACGGTGCACAGCCCCATAAGACAAAGGACAGCATTATCATTGCCTCCCAGCTGGTCATCGCTCTTCAGCAGATTGTCAGCCGACGGGTCAGCCCGATTGATTCAGCAGTACTTACAGTAGGATCGTTTGTTGCAGAAAATGCCTTCAATGTGATTGCAGATAAAGCAAAATTGATCGGGACGGTCAGAACGTTCAAAGAAGACGTACGAAGTTTTATTGAGACGGAAATGGAGAGAATCATTAAAGGAACATGTATGGCAGCAGATGCAGAATATGAGTACAAGTATGAAAGGGGCTACCCTGCAGTAGTTCCCCATGATGAGGAAACAAGGTTTTTGCTTCAATGCGCCAAGCAGGTTTCAGAGGTGGAGCATACGGAAGAAATCGATCCGGATATGGGCGGAGAAGATTTTGCATATTACCTTCAAAAAGTAAAAGGGACATTCTTTTTTACCGGGGCAAAGCCTGATGCTGATATAACATACGGACATCATCATCCCAAGTTTGACATTGATGAAAAAGCCATGCTGATAGCAGCAAAAACGTTAGGCACTGCCGCTGTCAGCATTCATTCCGGGGAATAGAAATTAAGGGAAGGGCTTATGCCCCTTCCCTATTCTTTTGAGAGCATCCTTAACCTAAAACAGTTCATGGCTGTCTCCCCCAGTTCGGCAATCAGGACCCGGTTTGCATAGGCACCGACTGCTGCACCTATTCCAGGCACCAGCTGAAACGTTTTAATGATATCAATATAGTCCCTGTATTCCTGCTGGAGGACCCGCCAGTCAGGCTCTTTCGGCGGATTTTTTTCTTTCCAGTCCAAAATGATATCAAGGATCTCCTTTTTCACTTCGCCGCTGGAGAAGGCTAGATGAAAAACATATAAAATGAATGCTCTTTCCTCATATCGATTGGCATTAAATCCGTATAGGGCAGCAATTTCAAATAAAAGTTTCATTTTAATGACAATCAGCAGCGGAAAGTCAGCCAGGCCAAGGAAAATCCCTCCTGCACCAGTGCCCGCTCCTTCCAGCATTCCGGTTTTCTGAGCCAGCTGGATAGCTTTTTTTACTTTCTCTTCTCTTTCAGAAAAAGCCATTTCAGCTTCTTCTTTCTTATTTTTCGCAAGATAATGGGTTCCTTTGAGCACGCCTTCGATCAAATTCTTAAATGTTTCCGTAATGGCTCCGTGTGCTTTTTCCGGTATGAAACCATTTAATTTAATTTGAGCTTGCTTGGACATCCGGTTCATCATCCCAGATTTTCGGATAATTTTATTCCTCCATGCTTCAGCCTCTTCTAAAGCTTTGTTTTCGTAACTGCCCATCCGTGCTCTCCCCTTTTTTAAAATGAATGTTTTCGTAAACTTTGTTGCTATGAAACAAGGTGGTTGATTTCCGCTCCAGGATGCTCGCTCCAATCAACCTGACTTGACAATGGGAAGCCTCACATAACAAATTAAATAAACAACATTCTTTAAGAAAGGAGCCTTAACAAAAGTCACTTGCTTCCCTGATTCTGCAGACCGTGCAGGAAACCTGCAACCCTCCGAGCTCAGGTACCTGGAGTGATTCTTTAGAATATAAAAGGATCTGACATTCTTTTATATGCCAGATCCCTATAAACAAATTTAAAATTTCCTGATTTTCTTCACCGCATACGCCCTGAATATGCTAATAAATACGAACCCTGCCGCAAAGGAAACTAAAGAAGAAACCACGGCACCTGACAAGATCTTCACAAGAAAGAAAATTAAATTTTCGAAGATGAGAAAATACATAGCCATTTTAATCACGGCCGTTTCACGCATCTTTGCAGGCAGCGGGTACAGAGACACCCAAATTTTCATTTCATGCTGTTTCCAGGCTGGAAGCAGCTGGATCCCAGTCATATAGAGGAAAATGACTATTACCAGTATATTTGCCCAAACGCTTATAAATGCAAGCAGCACTACAGAGCCAATCACCGTTAACCTGAGCAGAAGCCCAATGTAATCATTCGCACGCAAAAAAGTGCGGGCGTACAGGTAGGAATAAGCTGAATTCTGATTATAAGGAATAAATTTCAGAAGCCAGTCCAGCCATTTTCTTCGGGCGGTTTTGCCCCGGAGCTTAGGGACATCTGTAAACAAATTGGCAATCCTGTAGAAAGACATCATTCTCTTATCTTCAAGTTCAATAAGCTTTTCCCATTTTAACGGTTTTCTAATAGTTGCACTTCGATAATAGAGCATCAATGCAATCAGCAAAATGAAAGCAATCAATGGAAACAGGATGCCAGCACCGCTGAAAACCAGATAAAGTACAGCTGCATTTAATATATATCTGATGGCTGCATCTGTAAGTATTGTACTTTTTTCCTGAAATTTTAAGACATGCCATGTAATCATTAAATTGACATATTTCAAGACAATCAAAAAAACAAAGATAATGGCAAAATCTTTGAGTGATGCACCGCTGACTTTTGAATACATTGGCATCAAAACCGCAAAGAGAACCAACAGAATAAAGGACTGCATAAAAAGACTCAGGGTAATGGAACGGGAAAAATAACTTTTTAGTTTGGTTTCAAGCGGAAGCAGAAAAATCATATCTGCTTCTTTCAAAAATGTAAAAATGGGGCTCGTTGCAGCAGCAAAACCGATAATCAGGCACATGATCAGTGCAGCGGGAAAATCGCTCCCCAGATCTTTAACCCACTCGCTGTAATAATAGCCAAGACCTCCTGCCGCAATCAGCAAAACAAACAGAAGATGGCCGTTGAAAATATATTTTAAATACTTTTGCATTTCAATTATGAAAGCAGTGAACCTGCCCTGCCACAAATCCGGGTTATTCATGATTGGTTTCTTCTTTCGTCAAAGCAATATAAATATCATCAAGCGTAGCTCCAGGCATCGAAAATTGCGAACGAAGGTCCTCAAGGTCTCCTTTGGCGCGGATTTCGCCATTATGTAAAATAATAAAAGAATCACAATACCTTTCTGCAGTTGCAAGGATATGCGTCGACATAAGAATGCCTGCTCCTTCTTTTTTCATTTTATCCATGAGGTCCAGCAATGATTGTATACCGAGCGGATCCAGTCCTACAAAAGGTTCGTCAACAATATAAAGGGACGGCTGAACCAGAAAGGCACACATGATCATGACTTTTTGTTTCATTCCCTTGGAAAAGTGGGCAGGAAACCAGGAAAGTCTTTTTTCCATTCTGAATTCCTTAAGCAGGCGGCCCAGCCTTTCTTGATATTCCTTCTCTTCCAATCCATAGGCCATCGCCGTCAGTTTCAAATGCTCTTCAAGAGTAAGTTCATCATATAAAATAGGCGTTTCCGGCACATAAGTGAACTGCTTGCGATAGCCATCAGGATCTTCTTGAAATGTTTTCCCATTAATGGAGATACTGCCGCTCTTAGGCTCCATTAAGCCTATAATATGTTTGATCGAGGTACTTTTACCTGCTCCATTTAATCCAATCAGACCTACCAGCTGGTTTGGCTGGACATCAAAGCTGACTCCCTTCAGGACTGGAGTCCGGGTATAGCCGCCAACAAGTTCATGTATCTCTAATAAGGACATTGAACCATCCTCTCTCTGTATGATGTCTTCATTTTATCAAAAATCTGTTCCATTACAATGTTTAGACTTTTTTTATTCCGTTATTTACCAATTATAATTTTCTTCTAAGAGGGCCATGATATATAGTGAAGAGGGGCAGTCATTACAAGGTGATTTACATCAAATTGTAAATGGGGTGTCAGTTAAAGACATTTTACTGTTCTAACTGTTTATTCCAATTTAGCTTCAAAAAAACGTTTTCGAGCAAGGAGATGGTTGTCTTGCACGTAAAGGCTGAAAAAACGTTCATTACACTCCGTCCATTATGCTTTAAAAGTTGATGAAACTTTGGAGATATAGGAGATGGTTGCTTTGAATGCATACTCTTTAACATATAATACCTGATTTCAGTAAATGAGGTGTTTATCAAAGAGAATTCTACCTGAAACGAAAAGAAGCAAAAGCCCCTTTTCAAACGGCAGGGTGCAGCTTAGGCTGCATCCTGTTTGTCATTTCGCCTTTTTACAACATGTGGTACGATTAGGGTACATATTAATTAAGGAGGCGATCGGCAGTGAGCGATTGCATTTTTTGCAGGATTGTACAAGGGGATATTCCAAGCACAAAGGTATTTGAAAATGAACATGTGCTGGCTTTTCTAGATATTAGCCAGGTAACCAAGGGCCATACCCTTGTTATTCCAAAAATACATAAAGAAAACATTTATGAATTGACACCAGAGATTGCAAGCCGCCTATTCGAATCAGTTCCTCAAATCGCAAAAGCCATTAATCAGGAACTGAAGCCAATTGGTTTAAATGTGCTTAATAATAACGGTGAAGCTGCCGGCCAATCTGTTTTTCACTATCATATGCATTTAATTCCCCGCTACGGTGAAGGGGATGGTTTTGGAGCTGTCTGGAAAACACATACCAGCGAATACACAAGTGAAGATCTTAATGACATCGCTTCGTCCATAGCACAGCATATATCACTATAATAAATTTTCTTCCGCAAAGTCTTTTTTAAGGCTTTGCGTTTTTTATCTAAATTTTTATACTATTCCGCCTATTTTTCTGTTAGGATTATACAATAGTTCTTTAGCACATTACAGTATAGGAGGAAATATGATGAAACGAGCGCTGAATTTTAATGCCGGTCCTGCTGCTTTGCCCGAAGAAGTGCTTACTAAAGCACAGTCAGAATGGTTAAACATCCGCAATTCAGGCATGTCTGTCATGGAGCTTAGCCATCGCAGTTCCATTTTTGAAGACATCCACAACTCTGCCATACATTCATTAAAAGAAATCCTTCAGATTCCTTCCAATTATGAAGTTTTATTTTTGCAGGGCGGAGCAAGCCTTCAATTTTCAATGGTTCCGATGAACCTCAATGCCCCTGATAAATTTGCTGATTATGTAATTACCGGGTCATGGTCCGAAAAGGCGCTGAAGGAGGCCCAAAAAGTAGGAAAAACCCGGATTGCCGGTTCAGGGAAGAAAGATAATTATACACATATCCCCAAGCCTGATGAAATATTGGTCAGCAATGATGCATCTTACCTCCATATTACAAGCAATAATACGATTTACGGAACACAATGGCGTGAGTATCCTGATACAAAGCATGTGCCGCTGGCTGCGGATATGTCCAGCGATATACTGAGTAAAGAAATTGAGGTAGATAAATTTGGACTGATATATGCAGGTGCACAAAAAAACCTTGGACCTTCGGGAGTGACCGCTGTCATTATCAGAAAAGATTTAATTCATGAATCAAGCCATATTCCTTCAATGCTTTCCTATTATATTCATGCAAAAAATAATTCACTGTATAATACTCCTCCTACATTCGCCATTTACCTTCTTTCACTTGTGCTTGAATGGGTTAAAGACAAAGGCGGATTAAAGAAAATAGAAGCAATAAATACTAAAAAGGCCAATCTCATCTACAAGGCCATTGATGAAAGTGATGGATTTTATAAAGGTCATGCCAGGAGCGGCAGCAGGTCAAATATGAATATAACCTTCACTCTCCCCGAAGAAGATGCAGAAAAACAATTTCTAAAGCAAGCAGCCGAAGCAGGATTTACAGGATTAAACGGCCATCGCTCCATTGGAGGCTGCCGGGCTTCCATCTACAATGCGGTTCCTTATTCGCACTGCGAGCAATTATTCGATTTTATGAAGGCTTTTAAGAACACCTATAAAAAATGCTGCACCCGATAAGAGCTCTACTACATTTTCAAAAGATATAACTTCAAAAAAAAGCAATCACATGATATACTGTTTTAAAGTTCTTGCAGCAGGCAATCAGTGCACTGCTGAAGAATCAGAAAATTAGCTGAGATGAGAATAGGAGAGATGAGAAATGAATATTAGAACTTTGGTTTCCCTTGCCCTTTTTGTCGGAATTGGTGCTGCACTTCATGTCATCATCCCCGGTTTTTTCCTGGGAATGAAGCCTGACATGATGCTTACAATGTCCTTTTTGGCCATCATCCTTTTTCCTGAAAAGAAAAATGTCTTTTTAGTGGCTTTGGCGGGCGGAATTATATCTGGATTGACTTCTACATTCCCCGGGGGCTTTATCCCGAACGTTATTGATAAATTTGTCACTTGTTTTGTCTTTTATTTCATGTTTATTGCAGCAAGGAAGTTTTCTTTTACAGCAGTAAACGCAGGAATTTTGACAGCCATTGGTACATTAGTTTCCGGAACTGTATTTTTAGGATCAGCATATTTAATCGTTGGACTGCCAGGTGCTTTTGTAAGCTTATTCGCTGCTGTTGTACTTCCTGCAGTACTTCTTAATACAGTCGCTATGGTCATTATTTATCCGATTGTCAGCGGACTTATAAAGAAAAGCAGCCTCCCTGCCAATGTTTAAATAAATGCATAAAAAAACCCCGCCGAAGAGGAATCCGGCGGTTTTTTTTATGCATGCTGATTATCCGGCATTCAATTCTCACTTATGAGATCTCAAGCCGTTTCCCTTTTTTTAGTGGAACATATATCCTATCAGGCCAAGCAGCAGGAATATGCAGCCAAGCACGCCAAGCATTTCAGCTCTTTTTTTCAGCATATTTTTGGGCGGATACATGCCTGGTTTCCTGGCAGCTGCCAGAAAATAAAGCATACCAGCAAGACTTAGCGTACATAATATAAAAAAAATGCTCATAGCTCTCCCCATGCTCACTCCCCCTGTCTCCGCATTTTAGCTTGTATTACTATATTCAGCACACTCCTTTATTATGAAAGGCTCTTTTTTCTTAAAGATGGTTTTGGTTTTTATTTAAGCCGGTTGATTGGAGTGAAAGATGCGGAGACTCCTGCGGGATCAGCGTGTCAGATGAGACCCCGCAGGCGAAGCCGAGGAGACTCAGCGCACGCCCCGCGGAAAGCGAAGCATCCTGCAGCGGAAATCCCCCCTTGTTCAGGCAGCAGCAAAGTCTTAGATAGGAGGTAGTTTGTCTATCCAAGTTATTTTTATATACTTTAATTATTGTAATTAACGTTTAAGAAATTATTTTTGTGATATAAAGTTAATATAGAATTACACTTCCCTGTATAAGAAAATTATGGTAAATTAAGAAAAACACTCAAGTTTATTAAAAACTTTTTTAATTACCAATTAATGTTTTCATTTATAGAAGGGATTTGTCTTTTTTCATCGAAATCAATTAGATAAGAAAAAACGAGGTGATATACAATGAAGGCTAAATCATTATTGTTCGGATTTGTGACAGGAACTATTGTCGCAGGTACTGCTGTAATCCTGACAACTCCTGCTTCAGGAAAAGAAGTCCGCGGAAAAATCAGTGCAGGCAAGGAAGAGATTTCATTGTCAATCCAAGAGCTTAAAGCACGGATCATGGATATAAAAAATGAAACCGTAAACGCTTCTAAAGTAAGCAAAGAGTCCATCAAAGCATTCATTGAAGATGTTAAGCTGCTGATCCAAGGATGGAAAGAGGAAATTGAACCTCATAAAGAAGAGCTGACAAAAGGCATCCAGGAAATAGAATCTTCTATTCAGGAATTAGAGGAAACCGCTGGCACTCCTGCAAAATAAGAAAAAACCGGAGCAGCAGGCCTATGCCTGTTTTTCCTGCTCCGGTTCTTTTACTTCGTGAAGCTGCATTTCCATTTTTCAAAGTAAAAACCGGTATTTTCAGTAAAACAGAGCTAAAAAAACTGAAAATTTCTAAAAATTTAGCAAATTTTATCTTTATTAATTTTTACTTTATTGTCATAATAAATATAGAGAATTCTTATAAGTAGGTGAGTAAGGACATGCAGGATAAAAATTATTCTATGAAAGAAGCGCTAATTTTCAGTCAAAGGATTGCACAGCTCAGCAAAGCACTATGGAAATCAATCGAAAAAGATTGGCAGCAATGGATCAAACCCTTTGACTTAAATATCAATGAACATCATATATTATGGATTGCTTATCATTTGAACGGCGCATCCATTTCTGATGTTGCAAAATTCGGTGTTATGCATGTATCTACAGCTTTTAATTTTTCAAAAAAATTAGAAGAACGCGGTTTGCTGGAGTTTTCAAAAAAGGAACATGATAAGCGAAACACCTACATCAAGATCACCGAAAAGGGTGAAACCATTCTTTTGGAATTGATGGAAACCTATGATCCCGGCAACAATGCAGCTTTTACAGGGGCACTCCCCCTCCGTGACTTGTATGGGAAATTTCCTGATATGATTGAAATGATGGCCGTAATCAAAAATATTTATGGTGAGGATTTCATTGGTATTTTTGAACGCTCATTTGCCAATATTGACAATCAGTTTACAGAAGAAGAAGGTAAAATTCAAAAAAAGAAGAGTGAAGCAGAAAAAGAACCTGTTTAAGGATCATTGACTCTTGGATAATGCAGACATCAATGATATGAACTCTCCTTGAGTCATACATGCTTCCATAAATTCCTTAAGTGATAGCTTCGGATTCAGCTCCCTTTTTAATTGGCCAAGAAGCGGTTGAAAATTCATATATCCTTCCGCTTTTTCTATTTGATATCGCTTGTTCAGTTCTTCACAAATTTGTTTTACTCTTTTTGCTTCAGCTAGAGTAATATTTTTCTCTACATAAAGGAAATCCAGACTGGCTTTAGGATTTTTTATGATATTCAGCAGCAGCTGGTTATGATATTTTAATGTCTCTATTTCTTTTTCAAGATTTCCCATATGTTTTCCTCCGGATACAAATACGCTTAACTGATTTTTCCTATGTATACTTACAGTTTCATTTTATATGAGCTGCTAAAGCAGCTTATCCGGGCATTTTTACCCCCGGCTTCAGACCCTCTCACCTTATTATATCTTGTTTGAATACTATTACACTATTTACCTTTCTTAAATCCTAAAAAAATGCTCCACCTGCAGCTCATTTTCCAATAGGCTGCCCTTTTCATTTAAACTGCTTTTTACCCTTTAAGGGATAAACCCTTTGCCGGGTTTCATGCAAAACAGTACATTGTCCCAGTTTTATTACGCAAAAATCTGTATGGAGTTATTTTCTCCTCATATCAAAAGCTCCAGCCAGGTGCGTGCTGCTGAAGTTTTTAGGCTATCTTTTTTGCGGGGAATTTGGTATCGTTATTATACATGAATGTTTGCAAGGAGGGATTCAGGAGTGATTGTTTTATGGTTTATTCTCTTCTCCGCCGTAATATTATACAATATCAACAAAATGACCAATTCTCTATGTCTTCAAAAAGAAATTCCTGAAGACCGCCAGCCTAAAGTATTCAGGACTATCAATATATTAATTACCATATTGCTTTTATCGTCTTATATTGAAATATCCTTTACTTAATCTGCCGCACAAATTTACAAATGTATACATCCGGTAACTTTTTCATACATAATCCTTTCTAAGTTCTCCCGAATTTAATGAAAATTTGGCTGTTCGTATACAACTATAAAAGGTGAAGCCCAATAAGGCTTCACCTTTATTATTTGTTTAAGCTCTTATTATAGGCAAGAACATCCGATGATGATTAAAAGGATGAAAAGGACTACAATTAAAGCAAAACCTCCGCCGTATCCTCCGGACATTGTGTTTCCTCCTTTCCAATAAAAGAAGTGAACAGGCTATACACCGCATAATACCGTTTTCTTACCAGGCAATCTGTGCAGGCAAGCCGGCATTCCTGGAAAGCATTTACTATGCGATTACCATATCCTATTCAGCATTTGGCTGAAAAGAGTGGGCTATTGACTTGCACTGTAAAAAATGCTTGCACTTGATTTTTTCGCCCGTCAAATCAAAACCAAATGTAAAACAGCTGCCTAAAAACCCCCATTGTGGTACCCCTTTTATTCCCACGGCTTATCATATGTAGGCAGTAATTAATTGACTAGATATTTGCCTATTTTCAATAAATTCAATGGGGAAAAACCATATTATTTTTTGTAATGAAACCAATTTATGTTATAGTAGGATTTGTGGATTTACAAAGCAGCCACGAATTTATTAACAGGAGTTGTTTTTTATGAGGAAATTGGTATTATCCCTTGCGGTAACAGCCGGCCTTCTTGGACTAACTGCTTGCAGCAGCGGAGGCGACTCTGAAGCCGTTGTTAAAACCAAGGCTGGAGATATCTCAAAAGAAGATCTTTACAATACTTTGAAAGACAGATATGGAAACCAAGTTCTTCAGGAATTAGTTTATGAAAAAGTCCTTTCAAAAAAATATAAAGTTTCTGATTCTGAGGTTAATGCCAAGCTTAAAGAACTTAAAGATCAAATGGGTGATAATTTCGCAGCCGCACTTGCACAATCCGGCTATAAAAGCGAAGCTGATTTGAAGCGTTCAATGAAAATTGGCATGCTTCAAGAAAAAGCTGCAGCTGAAGATGTAAAGGTTACTGATAAAGAAGTAAAAGCATCCTATGACAAGCTTAAGCCGCAGGTTCACGCAAGACACATTTTACTTAAAGATGAAAAAACAGCAAAAGAAATTAAACAAAAGCTCGATAAAGGCGAAAAGTTCGAAGACCTTGCCAAGAAATACTCACAAGACCCAGGCTCTGCTTCCAAAGGTGGAGATTTAGGATGGTTTGGTGCAGGACAAATGGTTCCTGAATTCGAAAATGCTACGTATGCATTGAAAAAAGGTGAAATTTCCGGACCTGTTAAATCACAAAATGGATATCACATTATCCAGCTCCTAGATAAAAAGGCAAAGAAACCATATAAAGATATGAAGAAAAAGCTTGAGTATGATTTAAAAGTTTCAAAACTTGACCAAGCTCAAGTACAAAAGAAAATCAATAAAGAAATTAAGGCTTCTGATGTTGAGATTAAGGATAAAGATCTCAAGGATGCCCTTAAACAGCCTGAAGCTGCACCAGCTGCAGGACAATAATCCTGGTACTTTCCAGGACTGCGATAACATAAAAAACATCCCGGCAATTACGCCGGGATGTTTTTTATGCTCCTTGCTGTATATCATCGTCTTTTTTCTTTTCTTTCTCGAGCTTCATCCTGTCTATATATTTCTGGCCTTCTTTTTCAATCCAATCATTTTCCAGTTTCCTGTCCTGCTTTGCCGTATAAACAGCCATAATTGCACTTACAATAATTCCCGCAAATATAATCCATATCCAAAATGGCATATTCTTTCTCCTTTCGGGAAGCTGTCCCATTAATCTTAATAGAGAATATGCCTCCCCGGACAAGTTTATGCATGCTGAAATCTTAAATAAAGACTCTTTTCTTAAAGGTTGTTGTTATTTAATAAGTTTTCGAGGCAAATCTTTTGTTAAAGCAGGTTGATTGGAGCGAAAGGTGCGGAGACTCCTGCGGGATCAGCGTGACAGATGAGACCCCGCAGACGCAAGTCAAGGAGGCTCAGCGCACGCCCCGCGGAAAGCGAAGCATCCTGCAGCGGAAATCAACCCCTTGTTCCATAGCAACAAAGTTTACGAAAACAGCCTAAATTAACAAGCAATAAGCAGATTTATATATTTTCAGGGACTGCTTCAGTAAGAAGGTTTATAAAAGGAACGGTTTTCCAGGGCAAATACCCTTTCCGTAAATTCACCGGGTTTCACCTTCTCGAGCGCCCTGTCCATCATATTGATTTTAGCATCGATATTATCTATATAATGCAATACCTCTGCTTCGCGGACAAGGGGAGGTTTCGGGCTGCCCCATTCCGCCTTACCATGATGTGAAAGCACCATATGTTTAAGTATCATAATTTCCTCTGTATCAATGCCAAGTTCATCGGCTGCCTTCCCCAGTTCATTGACCATGATAGTAATATGGCCCAGCAAATTGCCTTCCACCGTATATGCTGTCGATACCGGGCCGGAAAGTTCAATGACTTTGCCAAGGTCATGAAGAATAACACCTGCATACAGTAAGTCTTTATCAAGTTTAGGATAAAGTCCAGCGATTGCTTTAGCTAAGTCCAGCATTGAGACGACATGGAATGCTAAACCGGACATAAATTCATGGTGATTTTTAGTGGCAGCAGGATACGTGAGGAATTCATTTTGAAATTTCTTCAGCAAGTGCCTTGTGATGCGCTGAATATTAGGATTGGTCATTTCAAATATATATTTAGTTATTTTATCCATCATTTCTTCCTGGCTAAGCGGTGCAGTTTGGATCAAATCAGAAGTTTTAATCCCATCCAGATCTGTAGTTAACCGGATATTGCGGATTTTCAATTGGCTTCTTCCGCGATAATTTTGAATATCGCCTTGTATCTTAACAGCTCTTTCCGCAGAGTAGTTTCTTTCATCATCCTCAGAAACATCCCACAGCTTTGCTTCTATTTCCCCTGTTTTATCGGTAAGGATAAGCGTCAGGAAAGGTTTGCCGTTGCTAGCAACAGCCTTTGTGCTTGTTTTTATATACATATATGTATCTATCGATTCACCAATGCCGTAGTGTATAATTCCGTTTTGCATGTAAAGGTACCTCCGTAGGATTAAGTATAAATATTATATCATACAGAGCTTTATAAAACCTTTCTCAGATGATTGATTTCTCCCTGATGCAAAAAATGGGTTCAACCCGTAATTCAGCCGCTGAAAAGTTCATTATATGTACTATAATAAAGCCTCAGAAGAAGACATAGCTCCATCTTCTATTATTAAATCAAGACTGTATTCGCAAACCTTTGCTGCTATGAAATATGGCTGCCAGGTGTTCGCTTTCTGCGGGCGGACGGTGAGCCTCTAATCCCCGAGGAGCCTAAACCTTAGCCCCAATTAACCTGATTTAACAACGGGATCTTACAGACACTCCTTAAAATAAGAAAAGAACCTGAATCAAAGATGTGTGCTTACAAAAGAAAAAACCCGCAAAAGGATTTCTGCAGGCGCCGGCTGAATCAGCTGACAAGCGGTCTTTTTCTGCAATGGAAAAGAGACTCTTCCCTGATCTTCAAAAATAATTCTCGAGAAGTGAAAGGAATCAGCTTCTCAGCAATATTCCATGCGTTCACTTCAATTTTGTATAAGATATCCAGATTCCCCGTTAAGGCTAATTCTTCACTTAAATGCGGGAGAGTCTTATCCAAGGCATGGCCAAGTTCGTGTGAACAAACAATTAAGGAATATTCCTGCAGCCTATCCAGTGAACCCAGTGCTCTTTTACACTGAATTTGGATATCTCGCTGAAATAGAGTAATACTATGAGTTTCCATTGAGTATTTTCCTCCCACACAGCGCTTATCGGGAAATTCTTTTTCTATAATCAGGTTTAATGTTGGATCGTGCTGGGTAATAAAATAATATAGATTCAATACGTTCACTCTCTTTACAACAAAATAGTCAATCTCTATATAATATGATTATTGGCAATTTTTTAAAACTTGATTCTAAGATTAATCTTTAAATTATTCTAGTAAAACAGTTTATTCTTTAAGTTCTGTTTTGTATATAGTTCAAAATACTCACTGAAAGCCAAAAAGAAGCCGGAACAAGGATACAGCTTGCTCCGGCTTCTTTTTGTTAATTTACTGCTTTTTCTTTTGTTAAAGTAATTATATCAATGTTTTCAAATTCCTTAAGCAGATGGTCATGGCATGTGAAGAAGATAATTTGCCGCTCAGCTGAAATTTTCCTGAGCAGCTTCACCATGGACCGCGTTCTCCTCGCATCAAGATTAACAAAGCTGTCATCTATAATAAGGGGAAAAGGATCTTCTCTAAATATATACTCCGCCAGGGCGAGCCTAAGGGAAATATACACTCCTTCGGCCGTGCCCCGGCTTACCTCTTCTGCCTTAAACAACACGCCATCATATCTTCTTAACAGCAGATTGTCTCCTTTTTCATTCATAATGAGCTTGACATAAGAACCTTCTGTCAGAATTTCCAGGAATCCTCCTGCCGTCAGCAGCACTTTAGGAAGCCGCTCTCTTTTAAAGCTTTCAATGGTTCCATCAAGCATCCTCTTTGCCAGTGCGTATTTAGCCCAGACTCTTGCCTCTTCTCTGAATGCTTCCTTTTCTTCGTGAAAGCTATGAAGCAACTGTTCATATGTTCCTCCTTCCTCAAGCACTCTGATGCTATGCTTAATATCTGAAAGAGTTTCCAGGAGAAGAGACTGCTTCTTGAGATCTGTTTTTCTTTTTGCCTCCAATGCCTCCTGGCTGTATACACTGATGCCTTGTTCCATATATTCTTCAAGCATCTCTGAAGACACATTTGACTGCTGAAGCTGAATACATATCCATTCATGCTTTTTTCGCAATTCCGAGATTTCTTGAGCAATGCTTGCTTTTTGCCTGAATTCTTCTTCACTCTCTGCCAGTGCAGACTGCAGCAGTTTCCTTATTTCCTGTTCGAGGTAATGCTGCTTGGCGTAAAGAAGATCCAGCTCATCATTGATCTTACTGTGCTCTGTCTGAAGCTGCCTGATCAATCCCGTCCTTTCGTTATGGTCATTCAGTGCATGTTTTAACCCAATTATTGCATCCTGCCAATTTGCAGGAGTAAGCCCGCATGCATCTGCATATTCCAAAAGCCTCTTCTTCCTTGCTTCAATTTCATTCGTCATATCCGTTAGCTGACGGTGTATTGCATCTTTTTCTTCAATGGTATCCTTTAATTGTTCAATGGAATTTAATGCTTCATCTAAAGAAATCGAATCAATTTGCTGTGGAATATTCCATTGACTGACAAACCTCCCCAATTTCTCAGAAATGAGCTTCCAATCTCTTTCCCAATTTTCATATTCATTAATAATTTCATCAAATGATTTTTCCCTTTCCCTATAAGAATACTTTTCTCCTTCCAGGAGCGTTTGCAGCTCCCGCTCCTGATCAAGAAGCCGGGTGAGATGCCTTGCTTCACTTTCTGTTCCTGTGCATTTTCTTTCGAATTCCACCCTTTTCCTTTTAGCTTCTTTCAGCTGGGCTGTCAGTGCAGAAAGCTTATTGGCACTTTTGAATATCAACGGAAAAGTGCTGATCAGCACCCCAATTAATACAAAAGATATAGCAGGAAACAGTGAATCCCTGAAAAAGCAGTATAGTGCAAGGGAAATCAAAAGGATAAATGAAAAGAGGGAGACAAGGCGTGTCCTGCTTTTCTTGCTGTTAACAGCTTCTTCTTCTTCATGGTATTTATTCTGCAAATCAGCTATTTGTTCATCTAAAACTGTCTTTTG
Source organism: Bacillus sp. OV322 (assembly GCF_900112495.1). Lineage (GTDB taxonomy): Bacteria > Bacillota > Bacilli > Bacillales > DSM-1321 > Peribacillus. The sequence continues at coordinate 169,415 of NZ_FOMA01000001.1, read as the reverse complement.
CCCTTCCAGGTAATCTTGATTCATGTTTCTGTGTTCATTTTCCAGCTCTCTTCTTTTTTCTGAAGGCATAGCTCTTTCTTTAAGTACTCTGATCCTGTCTTCTGCAGCTTCAAGCCTCTCCTTTTCTTCCTTATAACTGCTATCCAGATGTTCCTTTTGGTTTCTCAGGCGCTGTCTTTCTTTTTCTAAGGATTTAATCCGTTCTTTGGCAAAAATGCTTGTATCCAGCTGAAGAATTTCGGCTTCTTGAAGCGGCAGCGATACAGCTCTTTTCATACGCTGTACTTCCCCCTCTTTCCGTTCAAGCAGCTGCTGCATTTTATTTTGATCAATAATCAATTTTTCAAGGAGGGAGGCTGACTGAATATCAAATTCAATATGCGTCCGCTTGCTGCTCAAAAAGGGGTGGACTTCCATTGCGGCCGCTTTTTTTTGATTTTCCCCGGCTTTTTCAAGAAGTGAGGAAATGTGAGCTTTCAAAGGCATAAGCCTTCCATTAAACTGATCCAGCAGCTTCAGCCCATCGGCCGGAAACGGGGAATTCCCAAGCTCCGATAATCTGGTTTCATACAATCTCTTTTCTTTTGCGAGCGGTTTCAATCTCAGGAACTCCCCGATTTGCATCAGCTGGTTTTCTTCAGCTTTTATTTCGCTTTGCACTGCTGCGAGTTCCTGTGTACCATCTTTTTGCCTGAGTAAGAGCTGTTCATATTCAGATTGGTCTGCATCTGCCTTCTTAAGCTGTGTTTGAAGCAGCCTGAGATTTTCAAGTCTGACATTCATAAAGGGCTTTTGGCCTGATGGTTTAAATCTTGCATCCAGTTCGCCTTGGAGTCTGGCCTCTGCCTCCATCAGCTTGTCGTTCCCGATTAATCCTGCCGACAAAAGATACTTTCCGATTGTTCCTTCTGTTAGTGTATGAAGGCCTTGAAGGCCGTCCAAATTAAAAGAAAAAACGGATAAAAAGAAGTTCTTATCGATTCCCTGCAAAACGTCCCTTAGCTCTGATTCACCGCCTTGCTGGCCGTCTTCAAAGATAAGGGAAACATCTCCTGCTGCTTTTCCTTTCACACGTTCAATTCTGACTGCTCCATATTCTTTAGTTTGAAGCGTAAGCATTCCGCCATATTTCGCATGAAGCTTAGGTTCATAGCGAAGCTCATTTTGGACCCTTGTAGGAAAACCGAATAATATGCTATGGATAAATGACATTATGGTGGATTTCCCTGTTTCGTTTTCACCATAGAAAATCTGAAGCTGTTCCAAGTTTTCAAAACGGACATTTTCAAGCCTTCCATACCCATAAACATGTAATTCTTTTATCTCCAATATTTTCACACGCCCTTAAAGTCATTTAGAATACAATATTTGATGAAGAAGCCTTCTTGAATCCTCCAGCAGGCTTTGCCGTTCTTCTTTATCGGGATATTCCAGATATCGCCTTGCATGCTTATGCTTAAAAAGCTGTTCAAGGGCTTTTTCAAAATCGTCTTCATCAGGTTCTGATTTCAGGAGCTCTGCAAGAAAAGGAGAATTCAATGAAAAAGAATCCGCACGCTGTGTTTCCTTTACCTGTATGCCAGCTGTCCAGATGAATGGCTGCATATCTTCTTCGCCTTCCTGCAAGATGTCAGTCAGACCAGTCAAAATTTCATCTTTTAACATGATTTCTGCCGCAGTACAGGCTGGCTCCAGCACCAAATTCAGCAGCACGTTCCTGCCAGCCGACCTTTTTTCTTCAATGTGGGCGCGGCATGACTTCAATAAACTATCAAAGTTATCATCTTCTCCTATATGAAACTTAGCAGACTCCCAGTTCAATTGAGATGTTTCAATAAAGGAATATGATCTTGCTTCGCCCTCCATCCTGATCAGGTAACAGCCCTTCTTACCCGTTTCTTTTCTGTTTCTGCCTTGCATGCTGCCTGGATATATAGCCAAGGGATTTTTTGATATCACCATCCGTTTATGAATGTGTCCAAGCGCCCAGTAATCAAAATCTTTCTCCTCAAGGTCTGTTAAACTGAATGGTGCATAGGGACTATGCCCGCTTGATCCTTCAAGATTTCCATGCAGCATTCCTATATGATAATCAGCGCCCTGGATTTTCTGGTATGTATTAACAAGTTTTTCCAGTACATGCCGTTTGGAGTAACTGCATCCATATATGGAAACGGCAGTGCCGTCTTTTGTTATATGAATTTTCATTTCCGTGCTGCCTGCAAAAACATGTACATTTTCCGGATATTCGACCTGTATCCAGGATCCTCCCAAATGATCGTGATTCCCATGGATGATATAGGCCGATATCCCAGCCTTTTTAAGCCTTTCCATCTCAGACCTGAACCGTACCTGAGTCTGTAAACTTCTATTTTCTCCATCATATAAGTCACCGGCCAGCAAAATAAATTCCGCCTCATGTCTTATCGCGGCATCGATCATTCCTTGAAACGACTGAAAAGCACTTTCTCTTACTTTTTCAAGTATAGCTGCCGGCAGCATTTTCAAGCCTGAATAAGGGCTATCCAGGTGAAGATCAGCTGCATGCAAAAATACGATCCTGCCCATGAGCATCCCTCTTTCACTGATTTCTTTTTAACCATTTTAGCATAAACAGAACATACTTTCCCGTAAATAATTAGTGAGGGAGGAACCTTTCTTCTTCGCTAAAAAAGGATCACCTGTGGAGTGATCCTTTGTTGGCTTACGTATTTTTTGTTATCTGAATGGCCTTTTTGATATCTTTTAGAGATTTAGAGCTTCCATACATAAGAACTCCCCCGCGATAAACACGTCCTCCAAAAATCGCAAGAACGGCAATCGAAACGATCAGGATAAGAATGCTTACAGCAACCTGCCAAAAAGGCACGGAAATCATTCCCACCCTCAAAAACATGATCATCGGGCTGAAAAATGGTATAAAAGATGTAACGGTCACATAACTTGCCGATGGATTACTAAGCCCCGACATAGCAATCATAAACGCAATCACCACTAGAATGGTCATCGGGAATGTCATTTGCTGGACATCTTCTATCCTGCTTACCATTGATCCTAAAAACGCAGCAAGTGTGGCATATAGAAAGTACCCAAGCAATACGAAAATAATAGCGTATATGACCGTTGAAATACTTGTGCTGCCAAATCCAAAGAACGAAAAGAAACCCCCATTAAGATCTCCAAGATTTTGTTTGATGAAGAAATACCCCACTCCAAAAAACAAAATCATCTGTGTAATGCTCAGCAGGGCAATTCCAATGATTTTCGCAAACATCTGCTGTACTGGCGAAACGCTGGATATTAAGATTTCCATGACTCTGGATGTTTTTTCTGTTGCCACTTCCATTGCAATCATATTCGAGTACATAAGCACGCTAAAGTAAATAACAAACAGCAGGATATACACAAGCCCCCTGGCCTGATTCAATTCTTCCTCTGTTTTTGCATCTTTCTCCAGTGCTGCTTTTTTGAAACCTGCAGGTGAGCTTATATTTGCTATTTGCTGAGGAGTAAGCTTCAATTCCCTTGCTGCCAAGTTACTTTTCACTCCAGTAAGGGCTGAAGCCAGATCATTGCTTATAGATAAATCCGATAGTGAATTTGCTTTATAAAACCCTTGAGGCATATTTGAAGCATCTTGATCAAGAATGATAAAGCCTGTCAGTTTTTTATCAGCCACAAGTTTTTTGGCTTTTGTCTCATCTTCAATCACCTTCAGCTTCAAATCATGATTGACGGTATTAACCTGTGCCTTGAATGGTTCATATAAACTTCCCTTAAGGTCGATGACTCCTATCACATCGCTGTCTTTCTTATCGAATAGGTCCAGCAATTTTGGAAGATTTGTAAGCCCTATGGTTAATAGAAGCATTACAATGGTAGAAATTATGAAGGATTTTGTTCTTAGCTTCGTGAGGTATGTATGGAATAAAACAATCCAGAATTTATTCATATTCAGCACCTACCCTTTCTATGAAAATATCATTTAAGGAAGGTTCTTCAAGTTCGAATTTCCTGACAAATCCCCTGGGAACAAGATCCTGAAGGATATTTTGGGCAATATCCTCACCTGTAACCTGCACAATCCTTCCTTCAGTCACTGTCTTCACTTTTGTTACACCCTCGTAGCCGTCCAAAAAGCTCAAATCAAAATCTGCATGGATGGCAACATTCTTTTTGCCAAAGGACCGTTTAATCTCTCTTAGTTTTCCTGAGACGACTGGTTTTCCCCTATGCATAATACACAAGTGCTCGCACATCTCCTCTACATGCTCCATTCTATGGCTGGAGAATACAATAGTCGTTCCTCTGTCGCGAAGCTCAATGACTGCTTCCTTTAGCATTTCTACATTCACTGGATCCAGACCGCTAAATGGCTCATCTAATATAAGCAATGACGGTTTATGTATAACAGAAGCAATAAGCTGGATTTTCTGCTGATTACCCTTGGAAAGATCCTCCACTTTTTTATCCAGGTATTCAGGCACCTTAAATCGATTTAGCCAATATTCAAGCTCAGTAAGCGCATCATGCTTATTCATCCCTCTCAGCCTTGCGAGGTATACAATCTGATCGCGCACCTTAAGCTTAGGATAAAGTCCCCGCTCTTCCGGCAAATAGCCTATAGCTGAACTGGAGGAATAGCCAATTTTATTTCCATTCCATAGTATTTGGCCTTCTGTCGGGTTCAATAGTCCAAGGATCATCCGGAACGTAGTGGTCTTCCCTGCTCCATTCGCACCTAAAAAACCGAACATTTCCTTCTCAGGAATTGTAAAGTCCAGGGAGTCAACTGCTGTAAATTCCCCAAAACGCTTCGTAACATGATTAATTTGCAATGCCAAATTTCATTCCTCCTCTTTAATCCCCAAAATATTATTTGGAATTAATTAGCAATCTCATTAATCATAGGTCATTCATCAAGCTGCTTCAAGGACAAATTATATATATTCTATGAAAGATTAAATCTTTACAAAAGATTGAATATTATGTAAAAATAATGATAAGGTGAAACTTCCCTCAGGAAGGCTTTGCTGCCTGCTAAAGCGGGATAAGGGACAACTTGAAAGACAGTTCAAAAGCTATGTTTGTTTGAGTATAAATAGAAGGAGAATGATGATGGGCAAAGTCTATAAAGTAACGGCATTTGCTGCTTCTGGAGAAAAACTTCTCGATGAATCCATTAGCGCGGAAAATGATCAGCAGGCAAAAATAACAGGTGAATCTTTATTAAAAGAAAAAAATCTCTTAGAACAAACACACCGCTGCACCTCGCCAACAGGAAAACTAATACTATTCCACCGGTAATAAGAAGCGAAATCGCCTGTTCAGCCTCGACCAGCATAAGGCGCCTAAGAATAAAAGGCGCTCTTTGCCTTTAATTCTTAGGTGACTTATGACCTCGAGGGGCTAGGCGCTGCAGCTGGATTCAATAAAAAGCGAAATCACCTGTTCAGAGGATCAAAGACTAATAATGCCGCGTCCTGCGGCAACGTCTTCGTGACCCCCTTCCTGGGGGCCTAAGCAAATAGGGTTTCGGCCATGGAAGGCGCTCTTTGCCTTCTGTGGCCGAAACATCTTTTGCACAGCGAGCTAGGCGCTATAGCTGGATTCAATAAAAAGCGAAATCGCCTGTTCAGAGGATCAAAGACTAATAATGCCGCGTCCTGCGGCGTCTTTGTGAACCTGTCCTGGGGGCCTAAGCAAATAGGATTTCGGCCACAGCCGGCTCTTTGCCTTCTGTGGCCGAAACATCTTATAAGAGCAAAAAACTTACTCCAATACCGCTTTGAAATCCTGAAAAGGCATTCCGCTTGCAAAAGAAAGCGCAAACAAAAAACGCCTCTTAAATATTTATATCTTTATTTCCCTGTAAACACAGGTTTTCTTTTTTCCAGAAATGCCTTGACGCCTTCTTTGTGGTCATTCGTTTTTCTCATTTTCAGCTGAGCATTTTTTTCGAGTTCTAAGATTTTCAATAGCGTTGGCCTGTTATTTTCACTGAGAATTTTTTTTGTTTTAATCATAGCCTGAATAGGGCTGGCAAGCCACTCCTGCCTTTTTCTATCTGCTGCTTTGTCCAGGGTTTCACCTGCGACTTCATGGATCAGGCCTTTTTCGAGGGCCTGGCGGGCATCCAGTACCTTTCCTTCCCAAATCAGTTCTTTTGCTTTTACTTCTCCCAATCTTCGTTCAAGAAAGAAATGTCCCCCTCCGTCAGGAATGAGTCCGATGCCAATAAAATTCATCGCAATCTTGCTCTCGGGATCAGCAATTATATAATCGGCTGCAAGGGCAACGCTTAGGCCGAGTCCTGCTGCTGCACCATGAATCGCACATATTACAAGCTTTGGCATGAAATACAGGACAGAAACCAGTTCACTGATGCAATCCATGACACAATGGAACTCATTCTCATTTGATGCAGAAAGCATCATTTTGATATCTCCACCAGCTGAAAACGCTTTCCCTTTACCGCGCAAAATGACGATATCGACCTCTTCATTGACTGTAATCTCTTTCAGGATGCTGACTAGTTCCTGAAGCATTTCCAGATTCATTGCATTCATAGCATCCGGACGGTTTAATTCTATTGTTGCTGTACGGCCGGAATATGCTGCCAATACCGTTTTTTGCTCTGCTGAAGTTGTTTCATATACCAATGTGTCCTGCCTCCTTGGTTAACTATTAGTCTATTATACATGTTTCCTTAAACAAATTAAAAGCAAAAAACAGAAATATCAGAATTGCAGGTTTATCGTTATTTTCCCGAATTCAGATATTTGTCCTGCAATGAGTTCCTTAACGCCATTTTAAGAAATTTTCCTACTGAAGTTTTTGGTATTTCATCCATAAATATTACATCATCCGGCAGCCACCACTTGGCAAATAGAGGCTTCAGAAATTCAATAATCTCTTCTTTTGGTATCTCATTTTTATATTTATCTTTCAAAACAACACATGCAACCGGCCTTTCCTGCCATCTTTCATGCGGGACTGCTATTACCGCCGCTTCCAATACAGCATCATGGGCCATTAGTGCGTTTTCCAGATCTACAGACGAAATCCATTCTCCTCCGCTCTTAATCAGATCCTTTGTCCTGTCCACAATCTTCACATAACCTTCCTGGTCAATAGTGGCAACATCCCCGGTATATAACCATCCATCCTCAAACGCCTGTCCGGAACGCTCATCCCGGAAATACTCATCTGCAATCCAGGGGCCCCTGATCAGAAGCTCGCCCATCTCCCGGCCATCCGCCTTCACTTCACCATTCTGACCGAGTATTTTTATTTCCACACCTGGCACAGCCATTCCCTGCTTTGCCTTGATTTCATAGCGTTCTTCTTCCGGCAGGTTATCGTGGAAGCTTTTAAGCGAAGAAACAAATACCAGTGGACTCGTTTCTGTCATACCATAGGCATGCAAAAATGGAATTCCATGTTTTTTTTCAAAGGTTTCTATCATGCTTTTTGGGGCTGCAGATCCTCCGCATAAAACTGCCCGCAGGCTGCTCGTATCATATTGCTTTTCAGACAGTTCATTCAATAAGCCCATCCAGATGGTAGGCACACCTGCAGAGATGGTAACTTTTTCAGATTGAATCAGCTCACAAAGAATTTGCGGTGTGAAGTAGGGACCGGGAAGGACAAGCTTCGCCCCGAACCATACACCTGCAAACGGAAGGCCCCAGGCATTCACATGAAACATAGGCACAACAGGCATGGCTGTATCCCTTTCACTTATGGCCGTACTGTCAGCAAGTCCAAGGGCCATGCTGTGCAGGACGATTCCGCGGTGCGAATATTGCACACCCTTTGGATTTCCTGTTGTAGCGGATGTATAGCACATGCCTGCAGGCGAATTTTCATCCAAATCATGCCTGAAAGAAAATTCCGGGTCTCCTTCAGCAAGCAGTTTCTCATAATGATAAACGGGGAAAAGGCTAGTCTCCGGAAGATTCTCAGCATCCGTCATGATTATATATCCCTGGACAGTTTTCAGCTCATGCTGGATTTTTTCAATCAGGGGGATTACATCTGGATCAATAAGCAGAAGCTGATCCTCGGCGTTATTGATGATGAATGAGATATGCTGGGGGGAAAGCCTAAGATTGATGGTATGCAGGACTGCTCCGTAACATGGGATGGCAAAATAGGCTTCGAGATGTCTATGATGATTCCACGCAAGAGTGCCGACCCTCTCCCCTTGTTTTAGCCCCAGCCGCTCAAAGACGCTTGAAAGCCTGCGGGTCCTTTGGGCAATCTGTGCATATGTAAATGTTTGTGTCCCGCTTTCTGTCCTTGAAACCACCTCTTTAGAAGGAAAATACCTCTCTGCCCTTTCCATCATCTGCGGCATGGTTAAAGGTGTATTCATCATATACAAAACCTCCCGGAGTTTTTAGGTAATATTTCTCATTAATATGTTCGATTATCAATTGCAAATACCTTCACCCATCCCGTTATTTAATAATTAAATCGATGATTTTCTGGTTTTCGCATAATTTTGAGAGGGTATTATACCTAAATAAGTTTTGGTTAAGTTCATGGCTGGATTTTTCAGTTGATTGGAGTGCAGCACCAGCGGCTCTGAAAACAACTGGCAAGCTTTGCGGACTTAAAAAAACAGCGGCTTTATTACATAGAGTTATAGAAAAAAGGGAAAAAGATAAATAAATGAATATTCAGGGGGATAATTATGATAAATGCACCTAAAAATGATGCCAAGGCATTTTGTGCCAGCGAGTATGATACATTGAAGGAAGTAATCGTCTGCGAACCGCAGTACATGAGCATCCGGGAAGTAATTAATGAAACACAAAAGCATTTTAAAAATGAAAATATCCATATCGAACGTGCCATGAAACAGCATAATGAATTTGTTGAAGTAATGGAGTCACAGGGAATTAATGTGATTAAGCTGCCGTCGCTTTCTGCCTATCCTGAGCAGGTATTCACAAGGGATATCGGGTTTACAATCGGAGATACCGTTTTTGTTGCAGAAATGGCAAGCCCCATCCGTCAGGGTGAAGAAACCATCCTTCAATCATGGCTTCAAGACCGCTCCGTGCAATATCATAACTTGACCAAAGAGCGCATTGAAGGCGGAGATGTAGTGGTTGACCGCAATACAATTTATGTCGGAGTATCAAATAGAACGCATGAAGCGTCTATCCGCCATCTGCAATCACTTCTTCCGGGAAAAGAAGTCATGCCTGTTCCATTTGCAGCCAAATACTTGCATCTGGATTGTGTTTTTAATGTTTTGTCTCAGGATGAAGCGATTATTTTTCCTAATGTAATCTCAAAGACCGAAAGAGAACTTCTGTCAAAGAGGTATGATTTAATTGAAATTTCAGAAGAAGAGCAGTTTACGCTAGGAACGAATGTCCTCTCCATCGGAAATAAAAAGGTGCTGAGCTTGCCTGTCAATAAAAACGTAAATAAAGAGCTTCGCAGGCGCGGATATGATGTCATCGAGGTAGATATTACGGAAATCATTAAATCAGGCGGCTCCTTCCGCTGCTGCACCATGCCGTTATTCCGTGAACCAGACCAAGCATAAAGAAAAAAGGCAGCCTGAACGGGACATATCCCCCTTTCAGGCTGCCTTTTTTTATCTCATTGTCCAGAACTGCTTTTCGCAAATAGTTCCTCTAATATCTCGATTTTCCTATTTGTGTACGAAACAAAATTGTCATTATAAGATTTAGGATCTTTAGGGTTTGCAAAATGCTCAATTTTCCCTGTAACAGGATGCAGGAATTTGGAGGCTGCCCCGCAGCCAAGGCCAATAATTGACTGCTGCTCTTCCATAATCATGATATTGTAGATGCTTTCCTGCCCTGGAATGGAATACCCTACATTCTCCAGGTTGCCAAGGATATTTTTTTGGCGGTACAGATAATACGGATGATACCCATGTCCAGCTGTCCACTCTTCAGCTGCTGACATCATTTTCTCCACTTCTTCTCTTGAAGCCACTTTATATTTGTTTTTATGCCTTGTCATCTCGGAAGCCCGTTTGAAAGATAGTGTATGGACAGTCAGGGATTCCGGCATAAGCTTTTCTGTTTCCGACAGCGTTGTTTGAAACTCCGGCAGCTCTTCCCCGGGAAGACCAATAATCAAGTCCATATTGATATTATTCATCCCCATATTTCTGGAAAGATGGAATTTCTCAATGGTTTCTTCAACGGTATGATGCCTGCCAATTGCCTTTAGAGTCTCCTGAATATAAGACTGCGGGTTCACGCTGATCCTATCAATGTTCCATTTTTTCATGACTTCTAATTTTTCAGGGGTAATTGTATCTGGCCGCCCTGCTTCAACCGTTACTTCTCTCACATTCTCTGTATCGGGAAATGAGGCATACATTTCTTCATACAGCATATCCATTTCTTCAGCCGTAATGCTTGTCGGGGTTCCCCCTCCATAGTAAATGGACGTAATTTTAATATCCTTTTCCTTCAGCCACTTGCCAATTTCCCTTATTTCATAATGAAGCCCGCCAAGGAAAGAAGTCACAGAGCCCTGCCTCCCGTTTATCGCATAAGCTGGAAACGTGCAATACGCGCATTTAGTCGGGCAAAACGGAATGCCTATATAAATGCTCACTTCATTCTTTAATTCATATAGATCCGGGACAACCGCTAATTGACGGGAAACAATGGATTGCATCAAATTTATTTTTTCATCCGAAATCAGATAATCCTGCCTCAGCTCCTGATGGGCAATATGTTCTTCCATCCCCTGCTGCAGCTTTTTGTGCAGCAGCTTTGTTGGCCTTATACCCGTCAATATGCCCCATTTCTGATTTATACCGGTAAGCTTCTGAAGTACTTCAAGATAAACGTGTGACACAGCTCTTTTTACCTGTTTAAAAAGCTCCTTTTCACTGCCATGCAGCATCGATGCTTCTTGATGGCTCGCTTTAAAGGTTTTTTGAGATGCTTTTTCCGTCAGGGTGGCCGATGCTGCAATATGTTCTGAAGCACTCCAGGTCATGTGTATGTGAAGGTCTCCTGAAGCATCGCCACCCAATTTCACATTGGATTCTTCAAAAAACAAATTTGCTATATTTTGAAGCGGTCTGTGGAACCGCTCATCTTCTATCCCTGTTATTTCTATGTGCAAGATAATCACCCATCTGTATGCTGATTTTTATACTTTCAAAAATATCACTATAAGTGTAACCAATTGGCATCCTGCGGTCAATCTTACAGATGAATGAAGAACAAACATTGATTTATTGCTTTTTTTGCATAATAGCTATGTTCGTAAAATTTGCTGCTATGAAACAAGGCGGCATTTTCTCTCTCAATGATGCTCGCTTTCCACGCAGGCGGTTAGCATCCTCTGCTGCGCCTGCTTAGGTCTCACCTTCCCGCTAATCTAAGCAGGAGTCTCGCACCTTACGTTCCAATCAGCCTGGACTAACAAAGATCGCCTCACATAACACAATAATAACCAACAATCTTTAAGAAAGGGTGTTTTCATAACTTTGTTGCTATGGAACAAGGGGTTGATTTCCGCTACAAATGCTCCGCTTTCCGCGGGGCGTGCGCTGAGCCTCCTCGACTTGCGTCTGCGGGGTCTCATCTGTCACGCTAACCCCACTGAAGTCTTCGCACCTTTCGCTCCAATCAACCTGCTTAAACAATAGATTTGCCTTGAAAACTTATTAAATAACAACAACCTTTAAGAAAAGAGCCTTAAGAATAGAGCCTTTGCATAAAACGGACAGCAAAAGCCGTCTCCATCTCAGGAAACGGCCCGCAGCTCGTGCTATTCAGTCAAAAAATGTTCGCTGTATGCCCGTTCAGCTGCTTCTTCTGAGCTGAATAGCGCATCGTCATCTTCAATTACATGGAAAGTTTCATTAAGAAATAACGCTACTGCATCCGGATCTTTAGGATGCTGCACAATCTCTGCGGCACGCACATTTGAAACGCTCGGAGTATGCGGATTATTGTAAATCACATATACCTCATCTCCAGCTTTTACATCTTTGGGATCTATCGTGTCCATTTTCTTCATCCTCTCAGGCTTTTTATTAGTCTGCCTTTTAAATGAATTATTATGAGGCAGCCACGAAGAAAAGACTTCATGCGCAGTCGCAGGAAGCCTTTTAACATTATTTAAGCATGTTCATTTTTTCTAAAAACTCTAGTGGATGCTGTTTTCTGAAAAATTCCTTGAGCATATATGCTACTCCGTTTTCATCATTAGTCCTGGTAACCCATTTGGCAGCGATTTTAACTTCAGCCGGCGCATTGCCCATAGCAACTCCAAGTCCGCTTCTTTCAATCATTTCCACATCATCGTATTCGTCGCCTATTGCTACGATTTCGTTTCTCTTGACGCCAAGCTGTTCGGCCAGATACAAAATTCCGTTCCATTTGGATACACCCTTAGGAAGAATGGTTAATCCCTGAGCATTGTGTCCTGAAAGCATCACTTCAGGGAAAAGTTCCTTGATTAGCTTCATGATGTCCCTCTTATCACGTTCATTTTGAAACAACGCTGTGATTTTTGTTGGAGCAATAGGGTGATTGTTTAATTCCCCGCTGATCGAATCCACGAAGCTTTGCGAGTAAAAATTTTGCTCATTATGATGCAGCACAGCTTTCCCAAGCAGATTTTCCGGCAAATCCACCCTGTTTCCAAGCATATATTTTTCATGGACGAGTGAAATTTGGCAAGATGTTTTTTCAAGCAGCTGCACAATTTCCAATGTCAGCTTTTCTGGTATCCTTTTAACAAAAACAGGCTTTCCTGAAGCTGTGCCTATATATCCTCCATGGTGTGCAATTATCATGGGATCTATTTTTAAAGCCTTGGCAACCTTTTTAGCCGAATGAAAGCTTCTGGATGTTACGAGCGTTACATTGACACCTTTATGATGGACATATTCAATCGCTTCTTTGGTTAATTTATTTAGACGGCCATTAGATTGAAGCAAGGTTCCGTCGATATTGACTGCCAGTAAACGATATACCATGCTGATCTCTCCTATCTGTAGTGTCCTATTCCAACTTATGAAGAATAAGCGGATAATAGAACTCAAGTGACAGCCTTGCATCAATTCAGGAATCAGCTATGCCTAATAAGTTCTGCCAGTATAAAAAAATGCCCTGCCAGTATCGGCAGAGCAAACATTCATTATTATCCCTGTTCAGGCATTCCATATAAGTCTTCTAGTGGCTTCATGATAATTTTATTTAATTCCGCAATTACCATGCTCATTCTTTGTTCACTTTCCATTAATCGCGAAATGGCTGGATGCTGCTGTACAAGTGCTACAGTTTTCTGTGCCTGATCCACTTCCTCCTGGGTAATTTCCTGTCCCATCATCTGCTTTTGCTGCAGCCCCATTTGAAGCTGGCGGAAATTATCAAACATTCCGCGTGCGGAAGGATCTGCATTGACCTGGTCATACAGGCTGCGCAAATCCGCATACTCCTTGCTGTTTCGGATAGCTCTTTCCATTTCGTATGCTACATCATATAAATTTCCACTCATATTTTTTCCCTCCTAAATGTAAAGCTTCGTGCAGCAGGGGTTTTCATCCCGTACTGCTGGTCCGCTGGATGAACTGGGCACTGCCTTGCAAGCTTCATCGTTCCTGACTCCCAAGCGGATGCTTGCGGGCCGGTAAATGCGCTGGAAATGCTTTGGCATGCCATATCTTTTCAACTATAACAAAACACAGCTGCAATTACACTTAAATCCCTTATATATTTCAGATGCTGATTAAAGGATTTTCTGCTCTCTGCATTCACCCTTTTAAAATATTCTTTACCGTGTCTTAATATGTTTAAAATTAATGCAGATTCATTCCTTAAAAATAATGAATTGCATAAGTCAAACACTTTCCGCCGAATATGGGCATATCATGCTAGTATCAGCTAATATCCTCTTTTATATACATGAAGCCTTGCACGAACGGGGAATGACAATGAAGGCAATTTACCGCAAAGTGACCATGCATTTCGTCAAAAACCAGAATTCTTCAGTTATTTTCATTGATAATAATTTGCTTAAACACTGGGAAATTCAAGAGGGGGATTCATTGAACCTAATAGCCGGCTGCAAAAAAGTAACATTAACAGTCCGCACATTATCTGGCAGCAGCAGCACTGCCTTGATATCCGAAAACTCTGCTCAGATTCTTTGTTTGGCCCCTTTCGGCTTTCCTGTTCAAATGGCTTACTGCCCGAAAGGAAAAACTCTTTCAATAGGGCCTTATTTAGCCATTCTTACCAGTTCCTCAAGCAGCGGACCAGAACCCTTTGGAGAATATGGAGATTTTCTGAGAGAAATGGCCGAATATTGCAAGGAACATGGATATCCCTTTTATGCAGCAAAGCTTCAAAGAATAACCCCTGGAGAAACATTGGAAGGTTATTGGTTCAACGGCAAATGGGAGACCTCCCAATTCCCCTTGCCTGACGCTGTATATAACCGGATAGGATCGAGGAAGCTTGAACGCTCTGCCCTGTTCCAGGATTTTTCCGATCAGCTTAAAAAGAGGAGAATTCCAATGTTTAACGGCTGTTTCCTTTCAAAATGGGAGGTTCATGAGCTTTTGAGATGTAACGCAGACCTGCTTCCAAATCTTCCTGACTGCATTCCTTTAAAGGAGGAAGAAAGCTTTGCATCCTTTCTGCAGAAATTTTCTAGTGTATATGTCAAACCTGCCTTCGGAAGCCAGGGCAAAAACATTATTAAGCTTTCAAAAACTGAAGAAGGATGGGTTGTTGAGCATTCAGACGGCATTAAGGATACTTATTTGGCAGAAGCTGAAGAATTATTTCGCATGCTTAGTAAAATCAGCAGGAAAACTTCTTATATTGCCCAAAAAGGGATTTCACTGCTTGAAATTGATGATAAGAAAGTCGATTTCAGGGTTCTTATGAATAAAAATAAACATGGCATGTGGAAAGTGACTTCCATGGTCGCACGAATTGGTTATGCCGGGCATATCGTTTCCAATCTCTCAAGAGGCGGAGAAATGAAAAATGGCATGGAATTTTTATCTTCCATATTCGAACAAACAGAAGCAAGAAGGCTGTGCAGGATACTGAAGGAGATTGCCCTCAAGACAGCTCATACACTTTCTGACAGCCGGGAAGATCTTTTCGGGGAACTCGGCATAGACCTTGCCCTTGATACCGAAAGCCATCCATGGATCATTGAAGTGAATTCTAAGCCGTCAAAAAAATTCCAGGGAAATTATGAAAAGTTCCGTCCCTCAGTAAAGTCTGTCATTGAATATATGAATTACCTGTGCACCAAGGGAGAATTACATGAAACCTGAAAGGAGATGCCGTATGCTATCAATTGGAATTTTAACATCACATATATCCAAGGAACAGAAATACTTTTCCGAAATTGCCAAAAGCGCAAAAAATCTCCAGGCAAAGATTGTGAAATTTTGCCCAGAAGGTATTGATGCGAATTCTGGAATGATTCAAGGTGAATCGTATGTTCACAGCGAAGGCAGATGGCTTCCTGCCCTTTTCCCGCCTCCTGCCTATGTATATGACCGCAGCTTTCATGGTCTTTCACGGTCCAATACACGAGCAAGGCAGAACATCAACTGGCTAAAGGAAGGATCTGAATTCCTTGGCTATGGCCTTCCGGGAAAGAAGGATGTCTATGACACTTTAAAAAACCACCCGCGCCTGTCCGCCTTTTTGCCTCCTACTGAAAAAGCGTATGGACCAGGAGACATATGGAGGAGCCTTGAAACCTATAAAAAAGTAATAATCAAACCAGAATTCGGATCAAGAGGCGCAGGAATTTATCTTTTGGAGCAGACAGCAGAAGGAATTAACATCTCAATGAACAAAGAAGGAAAGAGATATGACAGACTGATTGAAACTAAGAGAGACAGCCTTTTCTGGCTTGATTCTATAATGAGAAAATACACCCTTCTTGTCCAGCCTTATCTTGAACTGTCAAATGACAATAATGAACCTTTTGATGTCCGGATTCTTCTTCAAAAAAACAAAGAGAATGACTGGGAAGAAATAGGGAGAGGAATACGAACGGGGATGAAGGAATCCATAACGGCAAATCTTGCATCCGGCGGAAAAGCTGAAGCCTTTCAAACCTTTAATATGACCATCCCCCCTTCGCTGCAGGATCAATATGAACAAAAAATCCAGACGATTATCACTCAGCTGCCAGGAGAACTTGAAGCAAACTTCCAAAGGCTGTTTGAAATAGGGCTGGATCTTGGCATAGACAAAAAAGGGCAGGTATGGATTTTGGATATTAACTCAAAACCCGGCAGAAAAATTATTGAAAAGCTTTACCCGGAAAAAATGAAAGCCCTGTACGAAGCACCTGTCGTGTACTCCGGGTATCTGGCCCGGACTGCAGAAAAAATGAAAGCAGGTGAATAAATGAAAAAAACCTATCCTGCAGAAATAGTCGTCATGAAGAGTCACACCTTGTTATATCCTTCCCAGATGGGAAATCTGGATAAAATCGAACAAATCTGTTTTGGGAAATGCCGCCAAAATGCTGAAGTAAAGCCAAGCCCATTCAAAAGGCAATCGATTATCCTATCAGAGTCTTTGGCTGAATCTCTTCAATTTCCCGAAAGCACTGCTCCCCTTCATCTTTTTGTATATGGAAATAGCATCCATATCGGGCCGCTTGTGGGCATCTTCACATCTGGCTTCACTACATTCTTCAATAAACCTCTCGGGGAACGATCGCAGTTTTTTTCCAGGCTGCTTTCTTTGAATGAAACAACAGGATGCATACCGTTTGTGTTTGGAGAAAATCAAATAGACTGGGAAAAGGAAAGGATTAAAGGGTATATCTTCCAGGATAATCAATGGAGTGTCGAGGAGTTTCCCTTCCCCGATGTAGTCTATGACCGGCTGCCGAATAGAAAAACTGAAAATAAATCAGGGCCGAAGGAAGTCAAAAGAAAATTCCAGGAGGAGTACATGATTCCCTGGTATAATCCTGGTTTTTTCAACAAATGGGATATCTATCAGAGGCTGACAGATGACCAGCGGGCCATTCCGTATCTCCCGGAAACGTATCCTTTTCAATCTTTATCTGCCATTGAGGCCTTGCTTTCTAAATACAGGCAGGTCTTCATAAAGCCCGTCCATGGCAGCCTTGGTCTTGGCATTCATCAAATCCTTTATGATAAACACAGCAATGCTTACTATTGCCGCTATAAAAACGATGAAAAAGAAAATAAGCTCCAGCGTTTTCCTTCTCTTGAATCTATGTTTGATTATGTTTTTAAAAACAAAAAAGTACAAAACCTGATTGTCCAGCAAGGCATTTCCCTTCTGCGGTCCAATAACCGGGCAATTGATTTTCGTGTGCATACGAATAAAGACCAGCATGGAGCCTGGCAGGTTACCGCGATTGCAGCTAAAGTGGGCGGTGAAGGAAGTGTAACCACACATGTGAAAAATGGCGGAGAAATCAGGACAGTCGATGAGCTCTTTGAAAATCCGCAAGTATCTCAGGAAGTACAGGAAAAGCTCTCATATGCCGCACTGGTCCTCAGCGATTGTATCGAGCAGCATTTGGATGGCATCATTGCGGAGATTGGTTTTGATCTCGGAATCGATAAAAAAGGCCGAATCTGGATGTTTGAAGCAAATTCGAAACCAGGCCGGTCCATCTTCTCTCATCCAAAATTAAAGGAATTTGAACTGCTCACACGCAAGCTGAGCCTGGATTACGCCGTTTATCTTGCTGAACAATATTTCACTACTTCTGCAGGCAACAGGGAATGAACATCTATTATGTTCCTGAAAAAAGGGCCTGGCTTCACCAGGAAGGAAATCAAAAGCTATATTTCAGCAAGGATTCTGCTGAGATCCTTTATAGTGAGCACATTGACAGTGCAGAAAATTATCCGGTCCATGTTGTGCCCTTCAAAAAAACTAATGTACTATCCATCGGAATCTTAACATGCAAAAACAATAAACATGAGACCAGTATCGGAGGAAATGTCCCCTTATTCTGCGAGCTTCATAAGCATCTTGCTGAAGAAGGGATTTTTTCCTTTGTTATGACAATTGAAGATGTTTTATTAAAAAACAATAAAGGATATATCATTGTACCCCATACAGGAAAATGGGAGGAAGTCCAAGTTCCGCTTCCTGATATTGTTTATAACCGCATACCTTCCCGCTCCATCGAGGCAACTTCCCGCTTTAAAAAGGTTAAAGAATGGTTTGGTTCCCAATCCATTGTTATGTTTAATCCTTGCTTCCTTGATAAGTATGAGATGCATACAACATTCAGCAAAGATCCCGCATTGCAATGTTTTTTACCGGATACAATCATGGCTGGAAGCGAAACAAGGCTTCAAAAGTTTATCGAAAATCATAAAACCATCTATCTGAAACCCAAAAAAGGCAATAGAGGAAGCGGGATTTTCCTAGCTGCCCTGCATCATGATGGCTGCATTACAGCCAATGAACCTCATTGCAGTACATCTTATGAAAGTTTCGAAGCTTTTTGGAAACATTATTCAAAGCAGTTTAAAAAGAAAAACTATCTTGCCCAGCAAGCCATTATGTCGAAAAAAATTGATGGCCACCGATACGATTTTCGGGTGCTTGTACATTACAGCTTTGGTGTTTATTCGATCAGCGGCAAAACTGTCCGTATGTCCCAATCCCAAGAAATTACGACACATGTGCCAAACGGCGGCAAGCTATACCCCTATAAATTGCTGCGGACGGGTAAGCTGGATGCAACGATTCAAGATATAGCACAGAGGTGCGGGACAATATTATCAGAGCATTTTGGTTTTTTCGGAGAATTTTCAATGGATCTTGGTGAAGATGAGACAGGAAATATATACTTATATGAAGTCAATTCCAAGCCTATGCAATTTGATGAAACAGCTATTGAAAAGAAACGGCTCAAGCAGTTAAGCTCCCTATTTAAAGATATTTCTAAGTACAGCGATAATTGAACTATCGCAGCTTCCCATTTTTCCATTATACTTGTGATAATAGAAAAAAATGGAGGGCTAGCCGTGATTACACACTTTCAATGGAAACCGTTATTCGAGGATGAAAAACTGCCAGGATGGCGGATTTCGTTTTATTATAAAAAACAGCATTTTCAGGGGATTTATCATCCTGAAGGCAGAATTGAATGGACCGGATCACACCCTGATGAAGAAGAGGAAAAGAATATTTCAGCCTTGATTCATGAGCTTATGTTATATCATGTTTATGAATCATGACAGATATAACATGAATCGCTTACATCATCCTGCTTTATTTTGCTTAAAATAATAGTTCTATTAAAGCTCTTTGCTCATTGAAGCGGACAGCGTCATAGAGGCAGGAATATCTGAGCCCGCCAGGCTCCCTTGCCGGAGATGAAAGCAGCAGAGCTTAACAGAGCCAAAGTAAGAAAAACAAATGCAGGAGGTACTTCCATGAAAGATAAAAAAGCATCTTTTATTCCAGATACACCAAACGAAGGAAAAAATTCAGCCTATTTGGATAATAGACCGCATTATAAATGAAGGTCTTGCTGGAGGAAATGTTTTTCAGGCAGAGCATGAAGTGAACATTGAGGAATCACATGATATCGACGGCGAAGAGCAGAATAATTAAACACAAGTCAGATCAGAGAGGCGGCATTAATGTCCGCTCTCTTTTTTTTACTTGGGAACCTGCGTATATTTGTCCCTTATAACAGAAGAAACAATATGCATGGTATCCCATTCATGCTGCGAAATTTCAATAAGAGGATATTTTTTTGAAAAAAGCAGGGAATGGACTTCTTCTTCACTAAGCCCTTTGCTGCTATGATAAAGAATGTCTCCTTTTAGTGTTTCGAGATAATCAAGTTTCTTCTGAAACATTTTCTTTCCATGTCTGACATAGCCTGCATGGCCGCAAAATACTTCCTGAAAGTCATATCTCAGCACATGTTTGATGGACTGAATGATGTCAGGAATTGATTCTTCCTTGAGGATAAGCCTTGTTTTAGGGGAAACATATAGGTCGCCGGAAAAAAGCATCCCCTTTTCACGGTTCAAAAAGACCATATGGTCCTTCGAATGGCCAGGGGTATGGAGAACCTCCCAGGAGTAATTCTCTGAATGCAGCTCTGCTTCCAATGGCTTCGCCTGAAATCCTTCCCTATCTCCCCATAGCTGATGGCGGTATGGAAGATACTCTGCATTCTCTGAGCAAATTTCCATGGACATAGGATGAATAAAGACGGGAATATGTTTATTTTCACTAAGAAAGCGTCCACCTCCTGTGTGGTCTTCATGATAATGAGTCATTGCCGCTTGCTGAATATCCTCCTTCTCAAAAAAAGGAATGAAATCCTTAAGAAGCGAAGCTGGCCCTGAATCTATCAGGAGCGCATCAATTAAATAGGCATAAATATTCATTTTGACATCACCATAAGAAACAATTCCTTTAGCACATGTCACATCGTGCACAGATGTAAGTTCAATCATATTCTCCCTCCTTTCTTTATTTGATTCTCTTTTACATGCCTAAAACCCTCCTTCCCGCCAATCATTCAATGATAGGTCAAGAGACAGAGAAATGGCCCGGAGTCAGTGACCCGGGCCTTGTGTTTATTTCTTGATAAAAGGATCGTATGACCGGGGCTGATGCTGAACAGATAGCCATTTCACTGTAGTGAATTCCTCAAGGACCCATTCACCGTTAAAACGGCCCAAGCCTGAATTCTTTTCCCCGCCAAATGGCATAATCGCTTCATCATTGACTGGCTGATCATTCACATGAATCATCCCTGTGTCAATATTGTGGGCAAGCAGGGTTCCTTTTTCGATATCAGAAGTATGCACCGCACCGCTTAATCCATAAGGATGGGCGTTCGCCATTTCCACAGCCTCTTCTTCAGAATCATAAGTAATAATGGCTGCAACGGGTCCGAATATTTCGTTCTTAGCAATCGGCATGTCATTTGTAACATCTGTCAAGATAGCCGGCTGAAGGACGTTTCCTTCAATATTCCCTCCGTATACTAATTTTGCTCCCTGGCTGATGCTTTTTTCAATATCCTCTTGAATCCGTTTTGACTGATTCTCATTGATAAGCGGACCAACATTGGTGTCCTTTTCCTCAGGATTTCCGTACTTTAACGATTCAGTGATCCTTTTAAAGGCATCGGTAAATTCCTGGCTGATATTGCGATGAACAAAAATTCTGTTTATCGCCATGCAAATTTGTCCCTGATGATAAAATTTGCCGAAGATTGCCGATTCAGCTGCCTTTTCAATATCTGCATCTTCTCTAACAATGAAGACATTGTTGCCGCCGAGCTCAAGTGCTGCTTTTTTCAGGGATCCGCCTGCAAGCTCTGCTATATGCCGGCCCACTTCGGTTGACCCTGTAAACGAGATAAGGCGCGGAATCGGGTTGGTTACCATGTCATCGCCAATTTCCGAACCCTTGCCCGCCACTATATTTAATAAGCCTTTAGGAAGGCCGGCCGCTTCAAAGATGCTTGCAAAAATCAGGCCGCCTGTCACAGGTGTCTCTGTAGATGGCTTAACAACCACTGCGTTTCCGATGGCAAGTGCTGCGCCAACAGAGCGGATGGTCAAATGAAGCGGGAAATTCCAAGGAGAAATTACCCCAATAACACCCAGCGGTTTGCGGTACACTCTATTTTCTTTGCCTGGAGTCTGCGACGGAAGAATCTTTCCTTCGAGACGGAACGGAAAGGTTGCAGCTTCCTTTAGTATATTCACAGAAGCCTGAAATTCGGCAGAAGCTTTTATAAAAGTGCTTCCTGCTTCCTTGATCAGCCAATCGATAATGGTTTCTTTTTGTTCCTCCATGATAGAAGCTGCTTTTTCAATGACAGCGCGCTTTGCCTGCGGAAGCTCCTTTTCCCATTTAACCTGTGCCTGTGCTGCAGATTTATAGGCTTCATCCAGCTCTTCCTTGCTTGCAGCTTGAATGCGAAGCAGCTCTTCACCTGTAAAAGGATTACTATCAATCAATTCCTTATCGCTTTTTCCCTTGCGCCACTCGCCATTTATATAAATTTTAGTGAAGTCTGTATTCATGCAAACATTCCTCCATTCTAATATAGCTAATGTCAAAAGGAGTATGGATTATCCCTTTTGCTGGGTCGGACGGATGATAATTTCGTTAACATCCACATGTTCCGGCTGTTCAACGGCGTATGCAATGGCTCTTGCGATGTCCTCGCTGTCTAAAGGCTTCATATTGGACCCTTTGAATTTATTCAGGATATCTTCATCTGTAATGGTATTGGTTAGTTCTGTAGCCACAGCTCCCGGCGATATGATTGTTGCACGGATGTTCAGCTCAGGATCGATTTCCTTTCTAAGTCCTTCAGTAATTGCGCGGACCGCAAATTTTGTTCCGCTATAAACTGCACTTCCCGGGGAAATCACATGGCCGGCTACTGAAGAAATATTTACGATATGCCCTTGTTTCTGTTTTTCCATGTATGGAAGCACAGCTGCTATTCCGTTCAATACTCCTTTAATGTTAACGTCCACCATTTTATTCCATTCATCCGTCTTCTTTTTATTCAAGTAGGAAAGCGGCATTAGTCCTGCATTATTCACTAAAATATGAATGGCTCCGAATTTTTCTGCTGCTGCTTTTGCCAATTCCTCCATTTCTTCTGCGGATGTCACATCCGTAACCTTATATTCCGCTTTTCCTCCGCTTTCTTCGATTTCCCTTTTTAGCTCCTGCAAGCGTTCCTCCCGGCGTGCAGCAAGCATGACTGAAATTCCCTTGCTTGCCAATTCTTTGGCTGTCGCCTGTCCGATCCCGCTGCTTGCTCCAGTGATAATGGCTGTTTTTTGGCTGTTTTCCATGAAAATCACCACTCCCTTTTAAATAGTTTAGTAGATGTACATTTTACTAACTTACCCTTCCCTATCTGCACTAAACTATCTGAGTGCTTTGAATGTGCACTGCCTTTTCCTGCAAAAAAGCTCATAATAGTTATCAGAGAATCATTTCGGTATAATCAAAACAAATAATTGAAAAGAAGGAAATCATTCATGTTAGATAAATTGAAGGTAAAATATCCAAACGCGGTTTCTGGAAACGAGCCGCGGCAAAGCGACGGGGAATTTTTTTGGTTCCGTGACAGCAGCGGGACAATCGGAATTCCTAAAGAGGAAATCAGTTCAGCGGAAGCATCCCTCCTTCAGCTTCTATTCCCTCACAATGAAGAAGTTTTCCTAAGCAGAAACGCATCAGAAATGAAAAGGCAGTGGAGTGAATTTTTATATCAAAATGACCGCAGTTTGCCTGTAACAAGCTGGAAGAAGGTGCGGTTTATTCACTTCAGCAGCCCAACTTCTGATTTTTCTTACCTGGACTTTGAAGAAGCGTTCACTTCTCTTGTTTCGGGGGATTCCGTGATTGTTTGGGAGGATGAAAATAGAGGGGCGATTATTGAGGGCGAATCAGACAGCAGCTTAGATGATCCTGACTTTTTTTCCATTGTCCAAACACTTGAAAGTGATTTTTATGTGAAAATACAGGCTTTCAGCGGACATTATCATCTTATGGATGAAAATCTCCAAACACACTTTCAGATGGAACAGAAGAGCTTTGAACTGGCTAAAAAGCATTCTCTTGATACTCGGATGTTCACATTGCCGGATGTGTTTCCTTTTGCAGTACTTGATGGACTCGCTCCTGAAGAATTTACTTGGTTTTGTGAGGAGCTGCTCGGTGATGCCGGAAAAGATGAAGAGCTGATCGGCACTGTTAAAACGTATATTGAGTGCAATTCAAATGCCAGCCTTGCCGCTAAAAAACTCTATATCCACCGGAACAGCCTCCAGTACCGCATTGATAAATTTATAGAAAAGACAGGACTCGACATAAGGACCTTTCAGCATGCCTTTCCTGCCTATTTGTGTTTATTAAAAAAGGAAGAATAATGGAGCATGTACACCCTGCACAGTAAAACGCTTTCATTTTTGTGCAGGGTGTACATGTTCTTTTTGCGGATCAAAAGCTACAATAAAAGCATGAAATACATATTGTAATGGAGGTTTTTACAAATGGCAGAGTTAGTACTCGATCATATTTATAAAGTCTATGACAATAAAGTTACTGCTGTAGAAGATTTCAATTTAAATATTGCAGATAAAGAATTCATCGTTTTCGTTGGCCCATCAGGCTGCGGGAAATCAACAACTCTAAGAATGATTGCCGGCCTGGAAGAAATTTCAGATGGAGACTTCTTCATCGACGGCAAGCGTGTAAATGATGTACCTCCAAAAGACCGTGATATCGCAATGGTTTTCCAAAACTATGCACTTTATCCGCATATGTCTGTATATGATAATATGGCATTTGGGTTAAAATTGAGAAAAATGCCGAAATCAGAAATAGATACACGCGTTAAGGAAGCTGCAAAAATCCTTGGTCTTGAGCCGTATCTTGACCGTAAACCTAAAGCATTATCAGGCGGTCAGCGCCAGCGTGTTGCTCTTGGGCGCGCAATCGTGCGTGACGCTAAGGTATTCTTGATGGATGAACCATTATCCAACCTGGATGCAAAACTTCGCGTACAAATGCGTGCTGAAATTGCAAAGCTTCACAAACGCCTGAATACAACTACCATTTATGTAACACATGACCAGACAGAAGCCATGACAATGGCAACACGTCTTGTCGTTATGAAAGATGGAATCGTTCAGCAGGTTGGTGCCCCTAAGGAAGTTTATGAAAAGCCTGAAAATGTTTTCGTAGGCGGTTTCATTGGATCACCAGCTATGAACTTCTTATCCGGACAGCTTCAGGATGGTACAGTCCTAATTGGCAGCCAGTCCATTGCAGTGCCGGAAGGAAAAATGAAGGTTCTTCGCGATCAGGGCTATATAGGCAAGGATATCATCCTTGGAGTGCGTCCTGAAGATTTCCATGATGAACCATTATTCCTTGAAACATCTCCTGATACAACAATCGCTGCCCACATCGATGTTGCAGAATTAATGGGTGCTGAGTTTATGCTTTATTCTACAATTGGCGGCCAGGACTTTGTTGCCCGTGTAGATGCCCGTACTATCGTGAAGCCAGGTGACACTTTAGGAATGGCAATTGATATGAACAAAGCTCATTTCTTCGATAAAGAAACAGAATTCCGCATTCGCGCAAAAGGTGAATAATTAAGCAAAACAAAAGGCGAGCACAAATACTGTAACAGGTTCTCTTTTAAGGTACAAAAAGTAAAAAAGCACAGTAAATAACATACAAAAAAGCATGGTAATTCGCAAAGGAATTCACCATGCTTTTTGTATTTCTTTTAACCCATATAAAGCCAAAAAGTGGTATGTCAAATGTTTTTATACTAGTATAATGGGATTTAGTAACAACGTGAAACCACTGATGTTTCTCTAATAGGAAATAAATTAGTAATGTAAAATGAGTAAATCTGCGATATTAGGAGGAGAGATGGAATTAAATTTAAAGACTGAAAACAACACTATAATTTGTAACATGCAAACACTTATCTTATATCTTCTTTTCTTTTACTTTATTTGGACTTTAAAAGAGTTGTGGTTAATTAATTTCTTTCAATCATTTGGTGAGACAACCTATGCCTTACTGGAAGCATTAGTAAAGGTCTTGCTCTGGATAGTTCCAATTTGGATTTATGTAAAATACTATCTAAATACAAGCCCTATGAGTTACTTTAATATGAACATCAATGTAAGAAAAGGATTATTCTGGGGTATCATTCTTTCTACACTCGTTGGTTTGCGTTTTTTTATTGAAATATATCTCGTTAATAAAGAATCATTTCACTTTGTACTGCCATTAGACAGCTATCTTGATGGGTTTCTTGTGGTTGGAATTACGGAAGAAATGGTGTTTAGAGGGTTTCTACTTAAAGAGTTTAATAAACGAATGTCTTTTTGGAAAGCAAATGGAATCACATCATTTTTATTCTTGCTTATACACTATCCGATTTGGATTCATAACGGAGAATTTTTTCATTTTTGGACTCACGTTTATATTTTTCTACTTGGGCTAATCTTTGGATTTGTTTATAAAAAGACAGGTTCATTATGGTCGGTTGTATTATTGCATTCATTTTATGATTTGTTTGTTAATATTATTTAGCACACACAAACCGTTTGGAACATCTCAACCAATTGGTTTGTGTGCTAATTATAGTTTTTAGGACATATAAATAATATCTTTTAAATCAAACACTTTATCTGTTAGTCCAATCCGTTGAGCTGGAGTCAACATCTTCGTATCACTACCTTTGTATGGCAAACAAAAATTGTAATATGTACGTAGGATAGTGATAGCATATTGAGCGTATTTTGGATTGAAATTGGCGTAGATATAACTTTTCCCTTTACCTCTTGCTGTAACCAATGAGCGATCCAAAATAGATATACGTCTTCTTATTTGTTGAATAAAACTGTTAGTCGCATGGTCATTTACTGAAAGTATCATATCTGCTAATTCATCATTTTCAAATGCACTTACATCAGTTCTACAGTCAATCGTCACATCCCCTTTATCAATTGGCGGTAGCGGATGTTGTATGGGGTTATTGAGCCAAACCATTGCTCGTTTATCTGGAAGAATAATTTCCTCACAAAAACGGTGAGTCTTTAGTCTTTCAGTTAAATTGACTCTGGCTATTCCGTACAATGAAGAGTGGATTCCTTTAGCATCTCCCCAATCTTTTAAGATCTTCTTTGCCTCTTTATGTTCTTCATATGTCTGTTTTCTTGATTTAGTTTTGTCCATTTTGCAAACAAAATGATGGGCATTATACAAACGAAAATCTTTTAAAAAAACTCGATACATACCATTCATAAGTGAATGGTCTTCATCAGTAACAAAACGCCATTCCTTTGCATTTATCATTTGTTGAATCAACCAAAAATGGGCGATAGAAGTATACTGTGATTTTACATGCAGTCCATCAGCAAAATTTTCACGTTCTCTTACCTTTAATAATTCATTGCTATAACTGGCATAATCTTGGTCGTCTTCTTTAGTAGGTTCGATTGGATAATTTGAAAAACGTAATCGGTCATTCTTACGACAAAATGAATCTACATGGTCATCCCTGTACCATAATGTGTTCTCTTTTGGTTTAAGGTCATATTCCAATATCTTTTAATTTGGACATAAATACACCTCCAACCTATTCCTCTATTCCGATGGTTTTGAGCATACGTTTATTACTCTGTTTGGACTTAATCCACTCGATAAATTGTTCATCTTTTATCAAGTTTCGTTGGAGAATATTAATCAACTTGCGGTTTTATATGCGAATTCATTTGCTAAAACACTATTAATGTTCATGAACAACAAAAATAAGGGTACAAAATCATATGCGATTTTGTACCCTATATGTGATGTTATTTTTGATTTTGTACTCCAAAAGAGAACCCGTTACAAATACTGTACTCGCCTTTTATTTACTCTTGAACCAGGATAATTTCATCATGCCCGCAGGTTGGACAGTTTATTAAATGAGGGCATTTCCCCTGTTGAAATGAACGGGGAAAACCATCAATTTGTTTTAATGTATCTGTATCCATATACGCGCTATATTCGTCATAATAATCCATGACCTTTCCCTTATCCTCCATTTTTGCTGTACAGCTTGGACAGGATGCACTAAGACCCCTTAATCCGTTGCAAAGCGGACATACATCCATGCTGCTTCACCGCCTTCCGCTTTTTTAATCCAGCTTCAGCTCCTAGCCCCTCGAGGTCATAAGCCACCCAAGAATTGAAGGCAAAGAACGCCTTCTGAGGATCAAACCCTATTTGCTTTGGCCCCCAGGACGGGGGTCACAAAGACGTTGCCGCAGGACGCGGCGTTCTTAGTCTTTGATCCTATAAACAGTCGCTTCCGCTTTTTTCCAATCCAGCTTCAGCTCCTAGCTCGCTGTGCAAAAGATGTTTGATCCTCTGAAGACAAAGAACGCCTTCTGAGGATCAAACCCTATTTGCTTCACGAGCTAAACAGTCGCTTCCGCTTTTTTTATAGGTTAACCATTTTTTCCGGGTTCACCCATTTTTCGAATTCATCGGGTGTCAGGTATCCGAGTTTTAGGGCGGCTTCTTTTAGGGTTGTGTGTTCGCTGAAGGCCAGTTTTGCAATTTCTGCTGCTTTTTCATAGCCGATATGCGGATTTAGGGCAGTCACAAGCATTAGAGAGCGCTCAACATTTTCCTTGATTTTTTCAGTGTTTGCCATGATTCCTTTTGCAGTATGCTCATTAAATGATTGTATTCCTTCACTCAAAAGCTTTACAGACTGCAGGAAGTTATAAATGATAACAGGCTTAAATACATTTAGCTCAAAATTCCCCTGGCTGGCTGCGAAAGCAATAGTGGAGTCATTTCCGAATACCTGAACGGAAATCATCGTCAATGCTTCACATTGTGTGGGATTTACTTTACCAGGCATGATTGAGCTTCCAGGTTCATTTGCCGGAATAGAGAGCTCGCCTATACCGCTTCTGGGTCCGCTTGCAAGCCATCTGACATCATTGGCAATTTTCATCAAATCTGCAGCAAGAGCTTTCATAGCACCATGCACGTGCACAATTTCATTATGGCTGGTAAGCGCATGAAACTTGTTCGGTGATGTATGGAATGAATGTCCGGTATCCTTGCTTATTTGTTCTGCGGCCATATGGCCGAATGCCGGTTTTGTATTAATTCCGGTGCCTACCGCTGTTCCTCCAAGTGCAAGGCTTTTTAAATGCTTGCTGCTTTCTTCAATCATTTGAAGATCTTTATCAAGCATTGCCCTCCATCCGCTGATTTCCTGCCCTAGTGTGAGCGGTGTAGCATCCTGCAAATGGGTGCGGCCGATTTTTACAATATTCATGAACTCCTTTTCCTTTTCAAGCAAAGTATCTCTTAATGCAGAAATAGACGGCAGCAGGATGTCTGCAACTGCCAGGTATGCCGCTATATGCATCGCCGCTGGAAATGAGTCATTGGAGCTTTGAGCCTTGTTGACATCGTCATTAGGATGCAGGATTTCCTGCTCATTTCCGCCGTTTTCCCGCAGCCACTCATTCCCTTTGTTAGCAATTACTTCATTCACATTCATATTGCTTTGAGTGCCGCTTCCAGTCTGCCAGACAACAAGGGGAAAGTGGTCATCAAGTGCTCCCTCTAGAATTTCACCGCTGACTTTTACAATCGCTTTCATTTTTGCCTGCGATAAATCTCCCAGCTCATGATTGACCTTAGCTGAGGCTTGTTTTACATATGCAAAAGCCTGGATGAGCTCTATCGGCATTCTTTCATTCCCGATTTTGAAATTATTTCTGCTTCTTTCAGTCTGTGCTCCCCAATATTTATCATAAGGAACCTGTACTTCACCCATAGTGTCTTTCTCTGTTCTGAACTTCATAGAACTTCCTCCCGTCTCCACTGTTAAATAATTTATATATATCCTGCCAAAAAAAGTTACTCTACTTATTTTCCCAAAAATAAGCATAAACGAACATGTATTTTACATTTCAAAGCTACACCCTGTCTTCTCACTTCCATTATTGTATAAAAAGGCTTTTTTCGTAAACTTTGCTGCTATGGAACAAGATGGTTGATTTCCGCTCAAGGATGCTCGCTTTGACGGGATCTCACCTATCCCGCTAATCTAAGCAGGAGTCTCGCACCTTACACTCTAATCAGCCTGGCTTAACAATAGGATAGCCTTGCAAAACTTATTAAAAAACATCAATCTCTAAAAAAAGAGCCTATAAAAAACATCATTAGTTAAACCGGCTGCATGCTTCTGACATTTTTAACACTGCTGCAATATTGGCTGCAGTTTCTTCAAGATGCCTCTCTGCCTTTATAAAGGCATCTTCTCTGCTGATAATTCCCGGAACTATACTGAAAACGGCATTTATTCCATGCTGAGTAAACTCCTCGCTGCTAAATGAAACATTGCCGGCAATTGCAATCACAGGAACGTTAAAAGTTCTGGCAAGACGAGCTGCACCGATTGGTGTTTTTCCGAGCAGGGTTTGATTGTCAATCTTGCCTTCACCTGTTATAAGGATTGAAGCATCTCTTATGTGTTCCATCAGATTGACCGCTTCTATTATGATTTTACTGCCTCTTTTAAGCTCAGCAGGCAAAAAGGCAAGCAATCCTGCTCCAAGGCCTCCGGCTGCACCGGAACCAGGCACATCCTTTACCTTTTTTCCAAGCTCCTTTTCAATGACCGCAGCATATCTTTCTAGATTTTTATCAAGAAGGGAAACCATTTCCCGATCTGCCCCTTTTTGCGGTCCAAAAATTGCAGAAGCACCTTTTTCTCCTGTTAAGGGAATGTCTACATCACATGCCGCTTCCACCTTGATATGCTGCAATCTTGGATCTGCATTGCTTAAATCAATGGAGCAAAGCTTTCCGAGAGCTCCACCTCCGTCTCCAATTTCCCTGCCCCTCTCATCCATAAGCTTTATTCCAAGCGCTTTTGCCATCCCTGCCCCGCCATCATTCGTGGCACTTCCGCCAATGCCAAGAATGATATGCTTTACTCCCGCGTCCAGGGCAGCCAGTATCAATTCACCAGTACCTCTGGTGGTCGTATACAGCGGGTTTCTTTTTTCATAAGGAACAAGATGGATGCCTGAAGCTGCAGCCATTTCGATTACTGCTTTTTCTCCATTTCCGGAAATCCCGAATTTGGCATTCACCCTTTCACCTAGCGGCCCGGTGACCTCTTTTTCAATAATGTTCCCTCCTGTTGCATTGACAAGTGCCTGTACCGTCCCTTCCCCGCCATCTGCTAATGGGACCTTAATAATTTCAGCAGATCTAAAAACGCGGCGGAACCCCTTTTCAATAGAGTCTGCCGCCTGCATTGCAGTCATGCTTTCCTTGAATGAATCAGGGGCAATGACAATTTTCAATAAAACCCGCTCCTTTCAATCTTTCTATCTGCATCCTTCTGTTAAACTTAAAATCCGCATTAGTGCCTGAATTCGCTTTACTATATTACAGGCAATATATACTATCAATATTAGTTGACACTACTTCATTTGTGTAGTAAATTCTAAACTAATAGAATAATTAGAATTTATTTCTTATCAAGAGAGGTTTAGGGAATTGGCCCGTTGATGCCTCAGCAACCTTCATTGTCCGGAACAATGAAAAGGTGCTAACTCCATCAAGTTTTAATAACTTGAAAGATAAGAAGAATGGCTTTCCATGTACTGTTAAAAGTCTTCTTCTTTAAGAAGGCTTTTTTATTTTTATTCAGCTTAAGGAGTGGTGAACTTATGTACAATATTGACACATATCTGGCACAGATCGGAAATCGAAGCGAAAAAGAAACAGGAACTGTGAATGCTCCCATTTACCTTTCAACAGCTTACCGCCATGAAGGAATTGGGCAGTCCACTGGATTCGATTATTCCCGTACCGGAAATCCCACTAGGCAGATTCTAGAAAAGACCATAGCTGAACTTGAAGACGGCGATCAAGGCTTTGCATGCAGTTCAGGCATGGCAGCAATATTGACGGTATTGTCATTATTCCAATCCGGGGATGAGTGGATTTTATCTAAGGATTTATATGGAGGAACATATCGATTATTGGAACAGGGGTTCAAAAAATGGGGGTTAGTCTGTAAATACAAAGATACAAGCTGTCTGCAGAGCATTGAACATTCAATTACACCAAAGACTAAAGCCATTTTTATAGAATCGCCCACTAATCCTCTAATGGAAACAGCGGATATTGAAGCTATCGGCCAGCTGGCGAAACAGCACGGTTTGCTTTTAATCGTCGACAATACCTTTTATACACCGCTGATCCAAAAACCTATCCCGCTTGGAGCTCATATCGTCATCCATAGCGCTACAAAATATCTTGGCGGACACAACGACGTGCTGGCAGGACTGATCGTTGCTAAAGGCAGAGATCTTTGCAATTCTCTCGCCCTTCATCATAATGGGGCAGGAGCTGTGCTGAGCCCATTTGATTCCTGGCTTTTAATGAGAGGCATGAAAACACTGTCTCTTCGGATGGCCCGCCATGAATCCAATGCAAAAATCCTTGCTGAATATCTGTCCAATCACGAGTCCGTTTCAGAGGTCCTTTATCCCGGCAGAGGCGGTATGCTTTCTTTCAGGTTAAATGATGAGTCATGGATCAATCCTTTCTTAAAAGGACTTTCCCTTATCTCTTTTGCAGAGAGCCTCGGCGGAGTTGAGAGCTTTATAACGTATCCTGCAACACAAACCCATGCAGACATTCCAGAAGAAATTAGAACAGCGAATGGGGTTTGTAATAGGTTATTGCGTTTTTCAGTCGGAATAGAAGATCCCAGCGATTTAATAAGTGATTTGGATTACTCTTTAAACTATGTAAAACAGGAGGCCCTATTATGACATCTGAAAATTTTGCTTTTGAAACTTCTTTGATTCATAATCGTCATAAAATTGATCCGGCAACAGGTGCAGTCTGTGTTCCGATTCAGCATGCCTCAACTTATCATCAATTCGATATTGATCAATTCGGCAAATATGATTACAGCAGAAGCCTGAATCCGACACGGGAGGCACTTGAAGAGATTATTGCTGAATTAGAGGAAGGAACCAGAGGCTTTGCTTTCTCATCCGGAATGGCGGCCATTTCAACTGCGTTTCTTTTATTATCTTCAGGAGACCATGTCATCATTTCAGAAGATGTATACGGCGGGACCTACCGGATGGTGACAAACGTTTTGAACCGGTTTGGAATCCAGCACACTTTTGCCGATATGACGAATCTTGAAAGCATCAGATCTGCAATCCAGCATAATACAAGGGCTTTTTATATTGAAACACCTTCTAATCCTTTGCTTAAGGTCAGCGATATAAGGGAAATCAGTGCCATTGCCAGGGAAATTGGCGCCTTAACATATGTGGATAATACATTTTTAACTCCAGCTCTGCAAAAGCCTCTTTCACTTGGTGCTGATATTGTTCTCCATAGTGCAACGAAGTTTCTTTCAGGCCATAGCGATGTTGTTGCAGGACTTGCGGCCGTCAAAGACCCGGAAATAGGTGAAAAGCTTTCATTTTTGCAGAATTCATTTGGAGCAATTCTGGGTGTCCAGGATGCATGGCTGGTCATGAGGGGAATCAAAACCCTCCATGTAAGAATGGCGCATTCCATGAAGTCCGCACACAAAATGGCTGAATTTCTAACTTCTCTGCCTTCTGTTAAAGCTGTCCATTACCCAGGCCTCCCGGATCATCCTCAGTACAAAATTCAAAGCGAACAGGCCAGGGGAGCAGGAGCCGTGTTATCATTCGAACTGCAAAATGAAAGCCTGCTTCGTTCCTTCGTCAATCAGCTCCAGCTGCCCGTTTTTGCTGTAAGCCTTGGAGCTGTTGAAACCATCCTTTCCTATCCTGCAAAAATGTCACACGCAGCAATGCCTGATGAGGAAAGAGAAAGGCGCGGAATCTCAAAAAGCCTTTTGCGGTTATCCCTGGGACTTGAAAACTGTGATGATTTAATCTGCGATTTCACTTTAGCCCTGCAGCAAAGCGAAAAGGAGTATTTACAGACAGCTGTTATTGAAGGCTGAATATAACAGGACCTAGAATACTGCAGCATATGCAGTATTCTTTTATGAGGGCTTTTTGTACAAAAAAAGGCTGCATAAGGCAGCCATACATCTCTGAACAATCGTATCCAATAAATGAACTTCCAGCATTCTAAAATTATATAAAATTCGCTCCCCTATATTTTGGAATTCAAAATGGACATTCTAACATTCCTCCATGAGGACTAACAAACTGTTAAAAAGTCTCCTTTTAAAAGCAGCGCAAAGGTGCAATTTCACGTATTCAGCGATTACAATCGTTCAATAAACCCTTCTGTTCCATGAACGCGGATTCGTTGTCCATCTTTAATCAGTTTAGTAGCATTTTCCACTCCTACCACTGCTGGCAGGCCATATTCACGTGCGATCACTGCTCCATGTGTCATCAATCCGCCCACTTCAGTGACTAAGCCTCTTATGGATACAAACAATGGTGTCCAGCTGGGGTCAGTAAAGGCGGTAACTAATATATCTCCTTCTTCAAGATCAGCATCTTCCATGTTTAAGATGACACGCGCCCTTCCCTCTACCACTCCGGAAGAAACAGGCAAACCTGCAATCGCTTCGGCTGGAAGGTTTTCTCTTTGATACTTACCTGTAATAATTTCACCATCCGATGTAATAACACGCGGAGGAGTCAGTTTTTCATATAATTTATAATCATCTTTCCGCTTTATGATTTTCTGGCGGTCCAGCTTTTTTGTGCGTACGGCTTCGCTGAATTCTTCAAATGTGAGATAATATATATCTTCTTTTTCATGAATAACGCCCGATTGCACCAGTTGTTCAGCTTCTTTCAGTAAAGCCTGCTTATAAACGAAGTAGCGGTTAATCATGCCGTATTTGGGATATTCACGATACCCGATGAAATTCCGGATAAGCCTGATCATTCGCTTTGCTTCTTTGGCTTTTTGTTCACCATCGGTTAATTGGTTCAAACGTTCTAATAACTCTTGTTCTTTTTTCAAAGCAGCATGCCGGCCTTGCTCGAATTTGCACTTTCCGGCATTAGGTTCAAAGTTTTTGATGTTACTGAGAATCATAGGGACAAGGGTAACTGGCTTTTCACTCCAGCGGTTTTTTGTGATATCGATTTCTCCGGCACACCGCATTCCATATTTGCTGAGAAAAGCATTAAAAGCCTCTCTAGCTTCCTTACCGCCATCAAACTTTACCAGTTCATCCAAAAAGTGATCATCATTTACTTGATGTAAATATTCAATTACTTCCGGATAAGGACGAATTATATCTGCAACGTCCAAGAGTGCAAGACCCATTTCTGAAGTAATATTGTTCGGTACAGATTGAGAAAGCGTGTCTGCTGCATTTTTTTCACCTAACCACTCATTCATTTTTTCATTAATCCAGGTTGTAGCATTTATAGCAGCCATAAATACAGCAGAACTTTGCGGGTCAAATAAAATTCTCTTTAATTCTTGGATATCTTCCAGGATGAATTCAAATAAATCTAATCCTGATTTGTAATTAATTTTTTGTTTTAACTCTTTAATCGATATTTGACTGCGCTCAATCAATTCAGAAACAATAGATGGATTATGTTCGACGTTTGCCGGCATATCTGTATTTCCTCTGCGGGGACTTGGTGGTATATGATCATTTGGCAGCGATTTGATGAAGTCACCCCGATCAATGATGTTCATAATTGCATCCTTCATGAGCGGATCGTGTTGCCCCATAGCATTTAAAAAAATGTTTCTGCTGGCAGGTGAAGCCAGTTGTTGTGTGACATCAACAAAAAGCCTTCCGCCTGCTTTACGCATGGGGGCGGGAGTCGTTAACAGAAAAAAAGACAATCCTAATGGTTTTATGGGGTCTGTCATCATTTGTTGATGACCAACAGATATATAGACATGATTTCCTTGGTCATTCACTTCAGGGGCAGGAAAAAGTGTGGTGATTGGACGGCTCTGGACAATATAAAATGTATGATCAGCCAAACACCATTCAATATCTTGCGGACAGCCAAAATAGCCTTCGATATGTCTTCCGATTCGTGCCAATTGTAAAATTTGCTGTTCAGTAAGTGCTTGTGTCTTTTGCTGGTCAATGCTGATTAACTTTCTTTCTGTTCCGCCTTCTTTTCGCTCATAGACAGCCAATTTTTTTGTTGCTATCCTCATTTCAACGATATTCTGATCACGTACCTTGTAGCAATCGGAAGCTGCCAAGCCTGAGACAAGTGCTTCTCCAAGTCCAAAACTGGCTTCAATTGACAGCAGCTTACGGTTAGAAGTAATCGGATCAGCAGTAAATAAAACCCCTGAAGCCTCGGGGAAAACCATCTTTTGAACGATTACGGATAAATAAACTTGTCTGTGGTCAATTTTATTTTGTATACGGTATATTACCGCCCGTTCCGTAAATAGAGAAGCCCAGCATTTTTTAATATGCCGCATGATTGCTTCTTTTCCAATGATATTTAAATAGGTATCATGTTGACCAGCAAATGAGGCATATGGCAAATCCTCAGCAGTCGCACTAGAACGCACTGCATAAGCATGTTTTTCACCAAATTTCAAAAGATAGTTAGTAACTGCACTATCAACATCGGAAGGAATTTCTGCTTCTATCAGGATTTGCCGAAGCTTCCTGCTGATTTCATCAATTTGATCCCGATCCTCTACCTTAAGCATTGTTAGTTGATCCAACAATGTTTGATATGTTTTGTTTTGTTCAATGGCTATTTGATATCCAGCCGTTGTAACGCAAAATCCTTCGGGTACTTGTATTCCTTGAATTTTTGACAATTCTCCTAGATTTAGCCCTTTTCCTCCAATGAGCATAAGCTGCAATTTTTCCATTTCCTGAAAACCGAGAACTAAAGAATTCATACTATTTCCCTCCCCAAGAAATTTCAGTAAAGTTCTATTGCATTTTAGCAGTTGTAAACGAGAACAAAAAGTCTATTTTTGCCATTTTTTATATGCTATAATTAAATTAGGGAGAGTGTAGGTTTTTACAATAAAGTAACCTTATGAAGCCCGCGGTATGTCCCCTCGAAGGTGCTATTTACCTTTGGTCCATAAAGTTAAAATGATTCCCTTCGAGACATTAAATATTTGGTGTATGGTAATGTCCTGGAATTCAAGTATTACAGCTGGTCGAATGCAAGTCTTTTTTTCTATTCCTCTCTAGAGAGAAAACAAAGAAATCTAAATCCAGCTTGTTATGTCTGAAATTCAAAAGGCTTATCTCTGTCTAAAAAGGCTTGATCCCCGCTTTCACTTGGCTGCATCCCTCTATAAATAAGAAGAACGACTATACGTATAATTCTTCACAAATCTGCTTAGTAATCCAACAACAAAAGGCGATACCCTTTATAAGTATCACCCACGAAAACAATATTCCTATGAACAAGTAAACGAAACTATTCTCCTTGTATCAATACCAAAAATCGTCCAAAACCTGCCATTCCATCTAAAACCAGCAACAGATCTTGGACCTACGAAAATGGGATAAAACCAAAACCCATCTCCATTATTGAGCCATATAAAAGTATTACGAAACATACACAATCTAATTGCCCCTGGGTCAACAGCAAATGGCGCAGCTGCTGCTTGTTGTGGAATAAATGCTGGAGGAGGAGCAGTTGGAGCTTGTTGAGTTTGGGATCCGGGTAGACCCGGGAAACCTGATGGTCCCGTAAAATCAGGTCCTGGGAAACCCGGGAAACCTGATTGTGCAGGAAAGGATGGCATTTGTAAACTTGGAAATTGACGCACCAATTGCTGATCATAGTCTATAAAGGAGTAAACTGTCGGATTATACATTTAAAAAGATCATCACCTTATCCTTTAATTATCTCTAAAGTATTAGTATGTTGTACTGTTCTTTTGTGAAGCTTGTTCGCTTTCTAAATTACTGCTCATTTGATTTCGAATAGTGTTTTATTTTGAAATTAAATCTTGTTTACGGCAGTATTTTTTTTGATAATCCAAAAAAAAGCGTTAATTCCACCTGGATTAACGATTCGTTAGTTTACATACTCAATATATAGAGGGGAATAGGAAATTACTCATTTACTTTTTTTCATTTTTTTATTGTCTTCTCTATTAGTTTTATTTTTTTATAACTTAAAAGGATAGAGAAAACACTCAATCCTTTTTCTTTTTGTTCTTTCTCGTTTTAGTAGTTTTCAAAATCCCTGGTTACCTTAGCAGTCTTTAGAACAACCTTTGATAGGCTTTTAATGATTTCATTTAGCAGGTGCAGTCCTCTTCCTGC
Organism: Bacillus sp. OV322; assembly: GCF_900112495.1. Classification (GTDB taxonomy): domain Bacteria; phylum Bacillota; class Bacilli; order Bacillales; family DSM-1321; genus Peribacillus. Next base: position 131,540 of record NZ_FOMA01000001.1, on the reverse strand, counting down.
AATGCTGTCCAATGTACCATGGAAGCTAGGATGTTGTACTGTATTTGAAGGGAACTACTTTCATTTAATATGTACATATAATGGAGTAAAAAGTGCCTAAACAGCCCTGCGTTATTGAGCTGTCTATAATTCAATAATCATTAATTTTCTTTTGTAAAAAAACGGAGTCCCAGATCCAATAAATAACCGCTGCGGCAAGGCTGAATTCATAGTACTTTGCCATTTTTACTACATTCATAGTAAAGTCTAAATTTATTAATATATAAACTATGAACAAGGCAATAAAAGAAAAAAGAATATAAAATAATAAGTACAAAAAGCTGAACTTTTTGGGGTGTTTATTGAAAAAAGCCTGCAGCGGCACTGCAAAAAGCAAATACGATAAAAAAACATAAAAAGAATAAATAGCAATAGGCATTGGCCGCAGCCAAGATGGTTCTCTAATTAAAATAATCATAGCAACAGAAAAAGAGATACTAGAGAACGATAAACATAAAAAGTAATACGGTATTGTGTCACTAATATCAGATGCTATTTCGCTTAATCTCCATATCTTCAATGATATTCAGCCTTCCAGAATTATGTATTTTTTTACATTTTAACATAATTCAACCAATGATAAACTGTCCGGTGAAAGAATTGGTACATAGGTTCCAACCGAGAACTGTGTTCTGGGTAAAAATCCAGTTATTATACTGAATTGGAGGGTGGCCCTAGACCTGCAGGTGCAGCAGAAAAAGCTTAATGCAGCCCCCCATCCCTGAACAGAAGTCGCCACCTTGTTCCACAGCAGGAAGGTTTACGTAAACAGCCTTTTAAAAGGGTGTTTTCCATTTTTCTGTGTATATTGCAGAACAGGCGCTAATAGAAAACCAGAAACAAAGCCGCCTGCATGCCCCAAAATACTGATATTGCTAAATATAAAAGTTGTAATCCATCCAGCTGCAATCAGCACCATGATTGCCTTAGCTGAACCGGGATCTATTTTTCTTTTATCAAACAAAATGAGATATAAATAATATCCCAAAAGGGCATAACCGAACCCTGACTCACCTGCGTTCATTAAATTCACGTTAAAAGCCAGCAGGACAATTGCCAGACCTGATAGTATAACGGATAAGGCAAACAGCAGAAAATACCTTGCTTTGCCCAGTATCCTTTCTATCGGCGGCGCCAAAAGTATGGTCGCCGTCATATTCATAAAATAGTGTGAAAAGCCATTATGTATGAAAGAATACGTCACTAAACGATAATACTCACCCTCTACAAAGGCAGATTGGCTGATTCCCCCCCTTTGAGTTAATCCGCCATCAGCACTTAGAGAAAAGATCATAACCAGCGTATTTGCTGCAACAATCAGGCATGTGACAGGATATAAAGAAATATATTCCTTAAAGGTTTCATTTCTGCTCAGTATCATCTATTCCCTCCTACAAACTGTTTTACATTCTTGTTCTGCCTTAACACCCGCCATCCCTTCTAAATTGAAGAAATTAATAAATTCCAGCAAAAAAAGTCCTCCATTTTCAAAATAGAGGACTTTTTCTTTGAAATGAGCTTCGGCAGTTTTATTAAACTGCCATGCCCTTTTGCTGTCCTTGCTGGAGTTCATACATTTGATAGTATTTTCCTTTTAAGCGCATTAACTCCTCATGCCTTCCTTTTTCAGCAATCGTTCCTTTATCCAGTACAAGAATCTGGTCGGCATTTTTGATTGTAGAAAGGCGGTGGGCGATAATGAAGGTGGTTCTTCCTTTCTTAAGAACATCCATTGCTTGTTGAATGATTGCCTCTGTTTCAGTATCAATGCTTGAGGTCGCTTCATCCAGGATTAAAATCGCCGGGTTAAAGGCAAGCGCCCTTGCAAAAGAAATGAGCTGTCTTTGGCCGGATGAGAGGGTGCTCCCCTTTTCAATTACCGGTGCATCAATTCCTTCTTCCAGATGGCTCAAGACCCGGTCCCCGCCGACATCTTTCAATGCTTTCTCAATCATTTCCCTGGTGATGCTACTGCTGTTCAGGCTGATGTTAGAGGCAATGGTCCCGGAAAATAAGTAAGGATCCTGAAGTACAATCCCCATATGCTTTCTCAGTGTCTGATGGGGAATTTCTGTAATATTCATGCCATCAATCAAAATTTCTCCTTTATTTGAATCATAAAATCGGAAAAGGAGATTCATGATTGAACTTTTCCCGGATCCTGTATGGCCGACAAGGGCCACCGTCTCTCCCTGTCTGGCTGTGAAGGTAAGATCCTTCAGAACATACTCATCTTCCTTGTAGCCAAAGGAAACTGATTTGAACTCTACGTTTCCATTATATCGTGGAATTTCCTTATCACTGACATCTGCGCCAGGCTCATCGAGCAAACTGAAAACACGCTCCCCGGCGACCAGCGCCTGCTCCAGGTTTGCAAATTGATTGACAATACCCTGGACAGGCTGCAGCAGCCTGCTGATGAAGTCAACAATGGCGTACAGCATTCCGAGAGAGATTACAGAGGATGCTGTAAGTGACATATTTCCGAAATACCAGATGAACGATACAAAAGCCGTATTTTTAAGAACACCGATTAAGTTATGGCTTGTAAGGCTGTTTAGGTTTAATATTTTATTCTGATAGGAAAAATGCTCCTGATTCAGCTTTTCAAATCTTTCCTTTGTATCTTTTTCACGCCTGAAAGCCTGTATCACATTCATCCCCTGAATCGACTCGTTAATGATTCCGTTAATGTCACTGATTCTCGCCCGGATAATCTGATTGTACCCTGATGCGAACTTGCGATAGACAATGGTCCATAGCACTAAGATTGGAATCAGCGCGAGCGAAAGCAGCGCGATTTTAGGATACAGAATATACAGGGCAATTACGACCCCAATGATGTTGATGGAGCTGGAAAAGAAATTAGCCAGCACCTGTACATATAAGTCGCGTATCGCTTCTGTATCATTGGTTATGCGTGATACAACCTTACCGGCAGGAAGATTATCGAAGTATTTGATAGGCAGCTTTGATATATGTGTAAAAGCATCATTGCGCATTCTCTGAATGATGCGGTGGGCAGATTTCTGAAGGGTAAAGCTCTGTCCGTACTGAAAAATGGCTGATAAGATAACAAGCCCAAAATACAAAAAGACCAATTTAAGGATTTTTGGCGTTTCAGGCTGGTAAAACTTCAGCAGCTCTTTAGTCGTCAGAACTTTTACCGTGTACTGTTCCTTTTTCCCTTTATTTTCAACTAGCAGTGTATTGTTTTTTAATTTCTTGCTTCCTTCAAACGGGACGCGCTGACCGGTGAAAACAAAATGATTTCCAGCCTGGATGATCCGCACTTCTTTTCCCTTCTCCTCGTGTCTGGCAAAATAGCTTTCTCTTTTATACCATGATCCCTGGTAGTATACTGCATCCTTCCCCTTTGACGTTTGATGCCATTTAGATTGTATTCCTAGTATATGGGAGTCAATTATATTTTTGGCCACAAATGGGCCAGTCAGATCTGCAGCTACTGAAATAGAAAGCATGATTAGGGCCGCGATAATTAACTTTTTATACATCCACGCATATTGGCTTAGTTTTTTAACGATTTTCATGCGCTCACCTCCGGCCCATTTTCCACTTGCTGCCTTTCAAATTGTTCATAATACCATCCATGGCGGTTCAAAAGTTCATCATGGTTTCCTTCTTCAATGATTTTCCCCTGATCCAGTACGATGATATGATTGGCATGCATAACACCTGATAAACGGTGAGTAGTGATTATGGTCGTTTTTCCCGCTCTTTCTCTTTGGATATTGCTGATGATATTTGTTTCTGTTTTTGCATCCACCGCAGAAAGAGAGTCATCCAATATCAGAATTTCAGGATCTTTGATGAGCGCCCTTGCGATGGAAATCCGCTGTTTTTGCCCTCCTGACAATGCCACTCCTTTTTCACCGACAAGTGTTTCAAGCTTATCTGGCAGCATGGCCAGATCTTTTTCAAAATCAGCTAGCCTGATTGCCTTCATCAATTCTTGATCTGTTGCTTCAATCTTCCCGAAATAAATATTTTCTCTGACTGTCCTTGAAAATAGGAAATGATCCTGAGGGACATATCCAACCCAATCCCTCATCTCCTCAACCGGCAGCCTGCCCGCTTCTACGCCGGCTACAGAAATAATGCCTGAGCCAAGAGGATACTCACGCAGGAGCTGTTTAACAAAAGTGGTCTTTCCGCTTCCTGTTTTCCCGACCACACCAAGAGTCTCTCCACGCTTAATCGTTACTGTTATATCCTTTAGATTTGGCACTTTAGAGGATGGATAGGTGAAGTTCACAGAATCAAAAACTATATCTTCTGGCTGAATAATATGTTCTGTTACAGGAGCATTTTTGACATCCTGTTCATATGAAAGAGTTTCCTGTACACGGTCAAGAGAAGCATTTCCCCTCTGCAGGACATTGATAAGCTCTCCCATGGCAATCATAGGCCATATCAGCATTCCAAGATAAACATTGAATGATACCAGGCTTCCGAGCGAAATAACCTGATGGAAAACAAGATAAGCTCCATATCCTAAACCAATTAAATAGCTGATTCCGATCAGGATGCTGATAGTGGGATCGAATAGCGCATCTATTTTTGCAACTTCAATGTTTTTCTTATATACATCTTCTGTCATCCTATCGAAGTTTGTTTCATCCTGCCGTTCCTGCACGTAAGCCCTTATGACCCTGACGCCGGAAACTGATTCAAGAACTTTATCATTCAGTTCGCCGAAAGCATCTTGTGCCTCAGTAAACCGCTTATGGATTTTCTTTCCGTATACCTGCATCATGACTGCCATGACTGGCAAAGGAAGAATAGCTGTTATCGTAAGCGTCCAGCTTATGGTCGTTCCCATCATCAGCAGAATTGTGCATGTATACAGGATGGAATCGGCAAGTGTCAGGATTCCGAATCCTGCGGTGTTTGAAATAGCCTTTAAATCATTAGTTGCCCGGGCCATCAAATCGCCGGTTTTATTTTTTTCAAAGAAAGAGGGTGTCATCTTCAGCAAGTGCCCCATATAGCTGGACCTCATTTTTCTCTCTACTAAAAATGCCCCTCCAAAGAGCTGGTAACTCCATAAATAGCCGAATGTGTAGGTGGAAATCCCTACTGCAGCCAAATAGACTGCATATTTAACAACACTTTCTTTCGTAAGTGTTCCTGTATTGATATCATCGATTGCCATTCCCACCAGCTTGGGCGGAATGACTTCCAGGATATTTACGATGCATAAACAAATGATTGCAAACAAATAGCGCTTCCATTGTTCTTTAAAGAACCATGATAGCTTTTTAAATATCGAAAACATGGTTTCTCCTCCTTAAGTCAACATTTCATTATCACTAGCCGCTCTCTGGTTCTGTAAAATTTAGAAACATCCTGTCAGTGTTTAACTTTTTCATCGTTCATTCCTCCATTGCTTTTGATTATTTGGAAAGGATGATGATGCATCCTAATTCCCTGAAGCTGCTGCATCTTGAAAAGTTTTTATTCACATAAGGTTCTGAGGGTTGCCATGTCAGGAGCTCACTTTCCTCTCCATTTAGCATGAAGCTTCACCAAAACATAAAAAGCCTCCGCTAACATGCGGAGGCTTTTTATGTTTTCCACCCCATTAACTGAGATGAACCCATATATAAAGCGCATGCTGCATCAAAACGCAGCCTGCGCTTGAAACTCAAGCGGTAATTAAGCTTCCCCTGGCTTTACTCAGGCTGAATGCTGCAAGGCTGCGGTATGAATTTGATGTTTGGACTGTAGAATGTTATCTTTCACATCTGCTAAAATCATAACGTTCGCCTCCCTTTTAAATTTCAAGATATTTGTAAGATTACCCCAATTAGAAGTTATTGTCAATTACATTTTTACACTATTCAAATTATTCGAAACACAGGAACCCCTAACTGTGCATGAAAAAGCTGAACGTACACAATCTAATTTATGTTGCATCCAGCTATTCATTCCACTTGAAATTAAGCTGGTATATATCGAATAATTTTTGCCGAAGATGAAGTTAAAAATGGAAACCAGGTGAACTATGCGGGGCCTTTCACTAATTAACCCAAACTGCTCTCACAGTACAGCAACAAAAGAAGAATTCTTCGAAATACAAAAAATACTTACTGCTGCTTATCTCAAGGAATATCGCATCAAAGAAATTAAATTGAATCCTTACCAGGTTTATAGCTATTACACGATTCCTCATGCGCTGCTTTATGATCTCCAAAAGTCTGGCCTAAACAGCCTGGATATTCTCGTTATCTACTCTTACTCTGTCATTGAACGATTTGCTGATCTTTATCCGGAAAAATGGGAACAGCTTAAACACTGCTTTGGAAAGATTGTCTTTCTTTCGGAGTCTTTGCCCGTTTCCCATTCCGCTGCCCCATAACTATGATAATTCCTGCTCTGCTGCGGTATTAAGTGCTATTTTTGTTTTCTACAAAAGGCTCTTTTCTTAAAGATTGTTGTTTTTTACATGTTCTGTGAAGCGATCCCGTTGTTAAGCCGGGGATTGGAGTGTAAGGTGCGAGATCCTGTGGGATTAGCGGGAAGATGAGACCCCGCCAGCTTTGCTTTAGAGGTTCACCGCCCGCCCCACGGAAAGCGAGCATCCTGGAGCGGAAATCACCCCCTTGTTCCGTAGCAGCAAAGTTTACGAAAACAGCCTTTCAAAAACAGAACGAGAAACAGCCAAGACACTGAAAAAGCTGTCTTGGCCATCATCTATATTTTTTCAATAATATCTTTATAAATCATACGTATGGCATCTCCCCGGCTTACGACCCCGACCACCCTGTTTTCGGTGTCAACGACAGGTATCTTCTTGAAATGGTGCTTTGATATCAGGGATACAGCTTCGCTCAGGTCGTCCTCCTGTGAGAGCGTGACAATTTTTCTGTTTTTTAAAAGCCGGGAGACAGGCTGCTGCAAGCTGGTTTTTACAGCCGTGCTCAAGGTTACATCAGGAATGACGGTGATGTGCAGGAAGTAATCATGTATGGTCTGTTTCCTGGGAGAGATATGCCTTAGGATATCGCCATCACTGATCATTCCAAGAAGTTTCCCGTTTTCATCTATTACAGGAACTCCCCCGATTTTATTTTCAATCATGATAGTTAACAACTCTTTAATGGTTTGTTCAGGATGTGCCGTAAACACATTTTTAATCATAATTTCATTTACTAGCATACTAATCACCCCTTCTATATCCATTATACTCCTTAGCTCTGCCTTTTTCCCTGCAGGAGATCAAGTACAAGAGTATTATTTCGGGATTCCTATTTCGCTTAATGGCCACACCTGCAATTTCACCTTTCCAATTACAGCCTTCTGGGGAATAAAGCCGAAGATCCGGCTATCATTGCTGATTGGCCGATTATCCCCAAGCACAAAAAGCGAATCCTTGGGAACCTTTGTCCGTCCTGTTATTTCTTTTAGAGTAAAATCACCGGTGTATTTCTCTTTAAAAGGAAGTTTTTTCTTTCCCAGTTTGAGATATGGTTCTTTATAGACAACACCATTAACATATAACGTATCGTTTTTCATCTCCACAGTGTCTCCAGGCAGGCCGATTACCCTTTTTATATAATCGTCCTTTGAGTCTGTTGCATGAAACACTACTTCATCAAACCGCTTAGGCTCACCGATTTTACTGATGATCAGACAGTTTCCATCCTGCAGATTGGGCATCATGGATTCTCCCTTTACCAAAGTTGGGGTAAAAATATATGTGCGGCAAATAACTACAATAATAAGAGCGATCAGCGCCGATTTAATCCAGGAAAGCACTTCGTCAAAAACAGGATTTTTTTTCAAAAAACTCATCTTCCTTTACAGATATTTGAAAAACTTGCTGATATTCATTTTAACATATTCTTTAAGATTGACAGATAGTATTCCATTAATTTAAGAGTTTTATCAAAACGCAAGGCATTCAAAACGGGCGTCAGGTTTACATTTGCCAGTATAATGGAATTGTAATAGAAGAATGATTGTTTTTATCTTACAATAGAGAAATAACTCAACTAATGGAATGGAGGTATTTATTTGAATAATCACAAAATTGATTACAGAATCTATGGAGACGATATGCAATTTGTTGAAGTGGAGTTAGATCCCGAGGAAACAGTGGTAGCTGAGGCTGGGAGCTTTATGATGATGGATGACCGTATAGCCATGGAAACCATCTTTGGCGACGGAGCTGGAACAACCGGATTAATGGGCAAGCTTTTCAGTGCAGGCAAAAGAATGCTGACTGGAGAAAGCCTTTTCATGACTGCCTTTACCAATGAGGGCACAGAGAAAAAACACGTTTCATTTGCTTCACCTTATCCAGGAAAAATTATCCCAATGGATTTGAGTGAACTAGGCGGAAAGATAATTTGCCAGAAGGATGCCTTTTTAGCTGCTGCCAAAGGGGTTTCTGTAGGCATCGAATTTCAGAAGAAACTGGGAACAGGTTTCTTTGGCGGAGAAGGCTTCATTATGCAAAAGCTTGAGGGAGATGGAATGGCGTTCGTCCATGCCGGCGGAACCATTCAGAAAAAAGAATTGCAGGAAGGCGAAACACTTCGGGTCGATACCGGCTGCCTTGTTGCCATGACATCAGATGTCAGCTATAGCATTGAAATGGTGAAAGGTGTTAAAACAGCATTATTTGGCGGAGAAGGATTGTTTTTGGCTACAATGCAAGGTCCAGGAGCTGTCTGGATTCAATCTCTTCCATTCAGCAGGCTCGCAAGCCGTGTATTTGCAGCTATGCCGCATAATGGCGGCACAAAAGATGAAGGGAGCATCGCTAAAGGATTATTCAACCTTTTGGATGGAGATTGAAGATATTGGCACAGCTTGCCTGCAATTCTGCTGTGAATTATGGTAAAGAATCCGGGTGCCTTTTCCAATAATGAACATAAATGCCCGTCAGTAAAAACAAGAGGACAGCTCATTTTCAGGATGCTGTCCTCTTGTTTTTGTCCATGTTTTAAAGGGTATATGTGTATATATTGCCTAACGGGAGGAGTAAGATTGAAGCTGCTTAAATGGTCATACCTCAGGAGGAATACGATAAAGACAAGCTTTGACATCTATCCTCATTCCCCTGTGATATTCCGGCGAATCAGAAATTACTACTTTGTTTATAATGTCCAATGGTCCTATCCCGATCCGGCTGTAAATGAAGCAGAATTAAGGGAAATGGAACTTTTGCTTAATCAGGAATTGGGTTTTGAGGAGGGTTATAAAAACCGGAAATCCAAAAAGATGGATTAGTCCGGCGACTTTTAAATCGTATTTTCAAAGCAAATGTTGTCTTCTCTAATCAGATTCTGAAAAACCCTTGCACTGCGTATAAATCCATCTTCCGGTATTCCGGAACTGCCTATGGACCAGCAGGAAGCCAGCACAGCATGGCAGAATCCCCATAGTAAGATTCTTTCCCTGTTCAAGTTCAGTTTTTCCGTAAATATATCTATCCTTTTCCTGATGGTGAATTCAGCATTGACTGATGGCAGTTCATTGATCAGAAACTGAATGGTATCATATTCCCTTTCTCCAGAAAGTCCTTTTGGATCTATTGCTGCCCAGCTTCCGTTTTCTCTCTTCAATATATTTCCATGATGCAAATCTCCATGAAGAAAATATAATCCTCCCGCCGTTGTATTCATATAAGCAAAAACCTGTAAAGCTTCCTTAATAGTTTCTGCGGAAATCTCTCCAAAACCACCACTATGCTTCTTGCTCTCCATGATCAATTCTTTTTCTCTGTCCCTCACAGCATTTACCTTCCACACTGGCTCAGCGGCTCTCCAAAGCTGTTTAAGGAGACCCGCTGCAATTTCAGTCTTTTGATCATCATCCATACAAGCGGCTGCTAAGGAAATGCCGGGTGTAATTTTTTCCAGAATGAGTATGCCCCCGTCTTCGTCATAACCCTTCAGCTCAGCTATATAAGGACCCCTCAGGTATTGAAGAGCATGCAGCTCACTGACAACCTCACCTCCCGGCACGGCCAGCTTTACAACTGCTTCCTTTCCGTTCTTAAATTCGGCAGATGCCACATAGTTATATGATAAATCAAAAATCCCGGTAATCCTAAGGGACCAGCGCCGTTCACATTCCTGCAATAAGCCATCAAGATCATCCAGCCACTTTCGCCCCTTTTCACCATGAGAGGAAATTACATTATCAATAAAGGTTGTAGGCAAATCCATTCCCCGCCAGCATCCTTTCCTTTTTCACTCCTCGTAAATCATCTTCCTTGTCATTCCTCCGTCTATCACCATGTTAATTCCTGTAACAAAGTTATTTTCATGAGCTGTCAGATACAGGCAGGCCCGTGCTATATCGTCCGGCTTTCCGACACGCCCGGAAAAATGCTGTTCATGGTCTTTTTCTCGGAGCCTTGAATAGTCTCCTGTCTCTATCCATCCCGGGGAAATGGCATTCACAGTAATCTTGAATTCGCTTAGTGACGCAGCAAGAGCATGTGTCAAAGCTACTATTCCGCCTTTTGTTGCTGCATATGCTTCTGAATCCGGCTCCGACATCATAGCACGGGTGGAGGCCAAATTCACAATAGATCCGCCATCCTCATTTTCCCTAAAATATTTGGATGCCTCGCGTGATGCCAAAAATACACTCCGCAGATTCGTATTTATTACATCATCCCATTCTTCAATGGATAATTCATAAAGAGATTTAAACGCAGCTTTTCCGGCATTATTGATTAAAATATCGATAGTTTGATAAGATTTTTTCACTTCCTCCATCATGCTGGCCAGTTCACTTTCTTTTCGCACATCTGTTTTAATGAATCTGGCTTCCCCGCCATTTTGGCGGATTTCTTCAGCTGTCTCTTCACCCATTGCTTCTTCTACATCAGCAATGACAACATTTGCACCCTTCTCCCCATAAGCTATAGCAATTCCGCGGCCAATGCCGTTTGCAGCTCCAGTAACAATAACGGTCTTATTTTTATAATCCATGAAAGTCCCTTCCTTCTTTTAATCTTGATTCAGGCAGCATGCAAAATTTACTTGCTGCCTATCTATGGATTACTTTCTTTATCCCCCATAATCATGTTTAATAATCTCCTTCACCCGCTGTCCGATACTCTAAGCTATTCGAACAAACGCTCTGTTAAGCTTGTTTGTTTCCGGCTTCCTCCCTATTACTTTGAGGTTAAAATAAACATAAATCACTGCTGCCAAACAAAAAGATATTTCCATTTTAAGAAAACAGCTTTTTGTGTTATTATCCTTCTTTTGTCCAACCATCCTTGCTATATCCGTGTTCCTCCCCATATCCTAAAGGTTAACTTTGAGGCAAAGACTCAGGTACAGGAAATACAGCACTTCCGCCAAGTGAATTTCCCGCTGGCACTTTTTGGCCTGAAGACCCGAAATAGGATAAAACAAATTAAGAAGGAATGGAAAATCAATTAACGTAATCACCGATCCTGAAGCAATTTAAAATGCTCATAATCTAACTTAGCGTTTCTCTCATGCTGAACCTTCCCGATTTCCTCAAATTGATCTTTCAATAAACCATACATAGTAACATCATAAAAACGGTTGTTTTGATGCATATATTCCTTCAATACACCTTCCTTTTCAAAACCAAGCTTCTGTAATAGCCTGTTTGAGGCATCATTTTCTATGTAAACAATCGCCCCAATTCTATTTAACTCCATATGGAAGAAACCATACGAAAGGACAGCTTCTATTGCTTCTGAAGCAAAACCCATCCTCCAGAAATCAGGGTGGATTTCATATCCGATTTCTGCTCTTTTATGCGACAGGGCTATATTGTTAAATCCTATGGAGCCTATAAGTCCATTCTGACCCTTCCGCTGGATGCCCCAGCGTATTCCCCGTTTATTTCTCCTGCTTTCTGCAAAAAATTCAATGAGTTTTCTAGCTTGTTCTATTTCCCTCATGCTGTCCTGCCCATAAAATTTTGTAACATCGTCTCTTGAAAAGCTGGCAAACAAATCATTTGCATCACTTTCCTTTATTTCTCTAAGCACAAGCCGTTCGGTTTTTAGCTCTTTAAACATTTTATATTCCTTCCTCTCATATGGACAATGTGCCCCATCCACCTTTGCCTAATTTGCATTGTACCTTTTCTGCTTAAAATATCGTTCACCTTTTTTGAACAGTCCAAAGCTGCAGCCTGCACACCTCCAGGCATTAAAAATGTGTATGCTCAATAATCGCGGACTTGAGAGATAACATGTAAGTATGTATCATTTTCCAGAGGGCGGATGACTATCGGTTTCAGATTTCCGTAAAAACAGAACTTCACATTTTCTTCTTCAATTTCTTTTAATGCATCAAGCAGGTACTTTCCATCCATTGTTATTTTCAGCCTGCATATCCCGCTGCTGCCAAGCAATGGCTGTTTTTCGATGATTTCTCCCAGCTGCGGACCGGCTGCGGATAGCATCAAACTCGATGGTCCCTGAACTTCCAGCTTAACATTATGGTTATGCGAATCTGAAGACAGGAAATAAGACCTCTCGATACCCATCAGGAGCAGCTTCGCATTCAGTGCAATTTCTGTTTCAGGATGATCTGGAACCAGCTGATGCACATCCGGGAATCTCCCTGAAATAAGTCTTGTATACACCATGAGCCCGCCTGCTTCAAACCTGATATACTGCTGTGAAATATGGATGATGATCATCCTGTCTTCACGCCCCAGCAGCTTTAACAGTTCATGTACACTGGTTCCTGGGATAATATATGAGCCTTCAATTTGCTGTTCATTTATTTTAATTTTCTTCAGTGCCAATCTGTGGGAATTGGTAGCTGCACAATATAGAAAACCATCTTTAAATATCAGGTTCACTCCTGCCAGAACAGGGTTTCTAATTTGACTGGCTACAGCAAACTTTGTTTGTTTAAAAAGCCGTGCAAGCACTTTTTCTTCCATGGATACAGAATAATCCGGGTCCATCTCCGGCAACTCCGGAAAGTCGCCAGCATTCATTCCCTTCCATTTCACTTCTATTTCACCTGCTTTTAAAACAATTGATAATCCATCACTCTTGATCCAAACATTACCATCGGGCAATCTCTTGAACAGCTCAGAAAAATGTTTGAATGGCACAATGATTTCTCCTATTTCCACTATCTCCAGCGCCTCTATTGTCTGATTGATAAATCTTGAGATGAAAATATCAAAATCGCTGCTTATGAGAGTAAGGCCTTTCTGTCCGGCAGATATCTTAATGCCGGTTATTATAGGATGAACAGAAGAAGCGGAAACCGCCTTGCCCACATCGGCGATGGCTTTTAGCATTACTTCCTGTCTGATGGTAAACTCCATTTTTCCCTCCAGGTGTTTTTGTATTTATTTTAACATATCGAAATTTCAGTGAATTATAAAACAGGAAAGTCTGCTAAAAAAGTCATGTATGTATTTGCATTAATTAAACACAATAACATGAAGCAGAAGGAGGAGTATCAATGGATCAAACCCTAGGATATCTAAGAGAAATTTTGTCCGGCCATACAGACAGTGACCATGCAGGAAAGATTCTTTACCATAAACTTGTGAAAAACAACTATAAGGATGAAGAAGCATTCGTCAGGGATTTATCAAGTTCAGAAGGAGATTATTTGAATAAGGTACTTAAAGAAGCAATTGATTATTCCGAGCAAGAGGGAGACAGCGAAAGAGCAGGGCAGCTGAATGAAGTGTACGAGCTCTTAATTCTCTAAAGGATTAAACAGCTGGCCAAGGGGGGCGTAGCCTCCCTTTTTAAGCCTGTTTAAGATTACAGATCCATATGCATGATGAATTGTTCCCCTTTTTTTCCCATCACCCGATTTCCTCTATCTTCGAAACCGCATGCTTTATAAACATGCTGGGCAGCATGATTGCTGTGATTTACAGCCAGTACTATTTCATTTTTATCAGGGAAGTTTTCCTTCACAAAGGATGGTAATAGCTTAATGGACGTTTTGGCTATTCCTTTGCCCTGATGCGGAGTGTTAATTGAATAGGCCCGAAGCAAAATGCTATCCTGATTTTTACTGTACTGTTTGACCCCTTCCTTTTCATGAAGCACGAAAAAACCGGCTGGGGTGGAGCCATCCATGATCATAACCGGGTATCTTTCATGGTCAGTTTCGCATATTTGCAAGGCCTCTGCGGGCAATGCTGTAAATTGGTGCTGCTCCCCATCCAAATAAAAACTTTCTATTTCACTCCTATATCTTTCATTATAAAATCTAAGTGCAATTACATTATTTAATTGATTCATTGTTAGCCTCCTTAATCTTCTGAAGATGCAATTCATCTGTTATTTTCGCGCCTTGCTACCCTGTATCCTGCCAACTTTCGTAGAAAAGTTCCATTTTTTCTTTTGAGGATAAAAAAAAGAGCCCGGTTTCGGACTCGTTTCTCTAATTCGTGCTGCTGACATTATTTTTATTAAAGGTCATCAATTTTCTGATGGATATAATTAAAGCTGCCGCCCATAGAATGATAAAACCAGTATAAATGGAAGGATAATGGCTCGAATAGTTCGGCAGCCAGGTATTCAAGAGGGTTCTTGCATTCAAGATTATGATAAAGCCTCCAACAAAGACTCCCATCAGCTGTGCTGGAATAATTCTGACCAGCCAGGCAGCAATCGGTGCAGCAAGGATGCCTCCAAGCATTAAAGCACCAACCCACAGCCAATTGACCTGATCCCAGCCCAATGAAATAATAAATCCTAATGTTGCTGAAATAGAAACAGCAAATTCACTGGTATCAACAGTGCCGATTACCTTGCGGGCCGTCATCCCTTTCTTTGAGAGAAGGATTGGTGTGGAGATTGGCCCCCAGCCGCCGCCTCCTGTAGCGTCGGCAAAACCGGCAATCAAACCGAGGGGAATGGATTGCTTATAGGGCAAAGGAGGCAATTCCCTTTCTTCTGATGGCTTAAACAGAAACAGAAAACGAATGATAATATAGGCTCCCAGGATCAATAAAAAGGCTGAAACATATGGTTTCACAGCATCTCCCGGCAGGCTGCTTAAAAAACAGGCACCAGTGAATGCCCCGATTGATCCAGGAATGATAAGGCGAAAAACCATTTTTTTATCTACATTTCCAAATCGGATATGCGAGATTCCTGAGGCTGCAGTTGTCACAACCTCTGACAAATGGACTGATGCTGAGGCAACTGCAGGAGTGATGCCAAATGCCAATAGCAGCGAAGATGAAGTTACTCCATATGCCATACCTAACGACCCGTCTATTAATTGTGCAAGCAATCCGATAAACGCTAAAATCAAAAGTTTCTTCATGTTATACCTCCTTTACCTACCCTAATAATTGGTTTTATCACAATATCTTCCCCTCATTTGCTCTTAAAAAGCTCCATAAAAGCCTTCCTCTTCAGTACTGAATGTTTATATTCTTCACATGCTATGCTTTGAAGCAGCTCCGATTTTTCCTTATGACCCAATTCGCTTTGATTAATTTTCTTGCGCGCTTTCCACAGAAAATCCGTATATTCAATATAGGATTCATCAAATCTGTCCAGCAAATCTTTTTTTATTTTTTTAGCAAGATGAGGACTTGCTCCGCTTGTTGATATACCAATCGTAAGCTTCCCCCGATGGATAGAAGCAGGGATATGGAAATTGCCAAGTTCATGATCGCTTACAGACGACACAAGCTGATTTTCCTGAGCGTTCGAAAGGATTTCTTCATTTAAGATTTTTGAATTTGTTGCAGCCACTAACAAGAAGGCATGATAATAATCTTCCTTTACTGCTTCCTTGTGCAGCACCTTTATTTTCCCCCTGCTCAACAGCTCTTTCATGTCATCGCACAGCCCCGGGCTGATTACTGTTACTATGGCGCCTTCTAAAACAAGAGGCAGCGCTTTTCGATACGCTATTTGGCCTCCTCCTATAATCACACATTCCTTGCCGGATATATTAAGCATGACTGGAAACATGTGAGGCTCCTTCCGAACGCTCTGCTGCCCGCTGCTGCAGGATATCCCCAATCCTCGGATGATATCCGAGATAATTGCAAAGGATAAACTGCTTGCCAGCATCTCGTGATAGAGTGCTGATTGACCTGCGGATGGTTTTCATTAATATTCCAGTGAACAGGAGATAAGGTATGATCAGGACATTCTTATACCTGCTTTTTCCTGCCATCACAAGCCCTTCCTCCAGTCCAGGGGAAGCCGCTGTTAAAAAGCAGACTTCCACTGCGGGAAAACCGGTTTTTATTTTCAGCCGTTCTGCTATTGAGGTCAAATCTCTCTTAACGTCTGGATCGCTGCTTCCCCTCCCGACAAGGAGAACAATGGAATTCTCAATGTCTGTTTCCCCAGTTTCTGCTATCCGCTCTTTCAAAATATCAATCATATAATCATGAACCCCAATAGGAGCACCATATTTAATCTCTATAAAAGGAAAACGCTTCTGGATTCTTTTAAGTTCGTTCGGAATATCTTCCTTCGCATGCATGGCTGCCAACAGCAAAACAGGAAGTACGATGATTTTTTTTGCCCCCCGTTTGACACAGTTCGAGAATGCCTGTTCAATAGAAGGTTCTGCAAGTTCAAGAAAGCCATATTCCTGTATCGCCGCCGGATGCTGATTAATGCACTCCTTAATAAACGAAACTGCCTCCATGCGGGCCTTTTCTACCCTGCTTCCATGGCAGATGTAAAGAATGGCTTCCATTTAAAATCCCTCGCTCACAAGCAGGCTTTCGCTGAATGTAAGCTGCTCAAACCAGCTTATTTTCTTCCTCATTTTTACGACTTCACCAATAATAATCAAAGATGGGTTAACTACATTTTCTTTTGCCGCCGTTTCTGAAGCTTTGCAAAGAGTGGTTACTACAGTTCTTTGTTCCTGAAAGGTTCCCCAGTGGATAAAGGCTACAGGCGTATCGGGATTTTTCCCATGCTCAATCAGCTTTTTCTGGATATATTGAAGATTTTTCACTCCCATATACACCGCAAGTGTATCAATGCCCTTTGCGAGCGCCTCCCATTTGTGTGTATCTTTTTCTCCATTTTTTTTATGGCCGGTAATAAAAGCGAAGGATGACCCATAATCACGATGCGTTACCGGAATCCCGGCATAGGCAGGAGCCGCAATGCCGGCAGTGATGCCGGGTATAACTTCAAATGGAATCCCGTTCACGGCAAGTGCTTCCGCTTCTTCCCCGCCTCTGCCGAATACAAAAGGATCTCCTCCTTTAAGTCTTGTAACCACATTCCCTTTTTTGGCATATTTCACAAGAAACCGGTTAATTGTTTCCTGCTGCATCAAATGAAAATCAGGAAGCTTGCCGCAGTATATCAATTCTGCTCCAGGCTTTGCGTTTTTCAGCAGCTCCTCATTGACCAGGCGATCATACAAAATCACATCCGCTTCCTGGATGGACCTTAAGCCCTTCACGGTAATTAAATCTGGATCTCCTGGACCCGCTCCAGTCAGGTAAACCTTTCCCATAATACTCACCCTTTCTCTGCAAAACTAAAAAAACTTCCATGGGCAGGTGCTTTACACATTCCCCATTGATGGCCAGTTAACGAAGCAGTTTATCTGCCGCCAGTTTCGGGTGAGCATCACTGTCCCGATAAAACAAAACCCGCTCCTTTACTGATTTTCTTTTTTTCATGAAGAGAAATATCATCAATAACTGGAAGCCTTAAATAATGTTTTTCCAATTCAATGTCAACCATTTCAAATGCTGCTTCATCATTTTCTGCGGCAATAATGACATGAATCACTTCTTTATCTACTGTAACCTCAAATCGATATAAGTTCATATTCCCACCTGCCAATTTCTAGACTGCCACACTCTCCAGGTATGTATCGAGCCTTTCCTGAAGCTTGCCTGTTCCCGTTCTTTCGACATATTCAAAGAAAGTTTCTCCAGGGATTTTTGTTTCATGGAAAAACACCAAAAGGTCTTTTAAAACATGCTCCAGCTGCTCCGCTGCAACCTTGCCTTTCAGCTTTTCATTGAACTTGCCGCCTTTATGCAATGTGCCTCCTACGTAAATTTCAAAAGCTTCCACCATAACCTTTTCTTTATTTTTCATTTTGATTCCTTGAAGGCCAATTTCAGCTATTTGCCTTTGGCCGCATGAATTTGGACAGCCTACCATATGAATCCTTACAGGAACATCGAGTTGGAGCTCATCATCCAGAGCTTCTGCCACACGTCTCATTCTTTCCTTCGTTTCTACCAATGCCAGATTGCAATATTCGATTCCCGTGCAAGAAACCGCATAACCCAGTATTTTTTTTGGAGACACCGGAAATTTTTCAAAAATCGCTTCCTTTAAAAATGATTCTACACTTTCATCAGGTATGTTTGGTATGATCAGATTCTGAGAGTTGCAGTTTCTGATTTCCCCGTTGCCGTATTTTCTTGAAATACGGGCAAGTTCCAAAACCTCATCAGGTGTCAGCCGGCCTACAGGTATATGGATCCCTGCATAGTTCAGCCCTTCCTGTTTTTGCTTGTGGACACCATAAAAGTAACCTGCATTCCAGCCTTTTGAAGCATCTTCCCCTTTTTCCTGAAGAGGTCCAGTATACTCAAGCAGCTTTTCCTTGAATTTCTCCGGACCCCAGTCGGCAACTAGAAATTTCAGGCGTGAATGGTGCCGTTTTTCTCTGTATCCATAGTCCCTGAAAATGGTTGTGACGGCAATGGCCACCTTCAGTATCTGATCTGGAGTGATAAATATATCCAGTGTTTCCGCAAGCTTCGGAACGGCTGATAGTCCCCCGCCAACTTTCACATGGAAGCCCTCGATTCTTGCACCATTCACTTCCTTATACGCCGGCACAAAGGAAACATCGTTGATTTCGGAATTGGATGCATTATAAAGATTCGTTGAGACAGAAATTTTGAATTTTCTTGGCAAATTAGAAAAATCTTCATTCTTGCTGAAATAATGAAAAAGTTCATTGACCAATTCTCTTGTATCAAATAATTCTTCAGCATCTATACCGGCAAGCGGACTTCCGACAATATTCCGGGTGATATCTCCGCATGCCCCCGCTGTCGTCAAGCCTGCTTTTTCAAGGCGGCTGAAAATATCGGGTATTTGATCGATGGTCAGCCAGTGAAACTGCACGGCCTGCCGTGTTGTAATATCATATACGCCGCGGCCGTAATCCCTGGCAATAAGGGCAAGCGTTTCTGCCTGCTCATTAGTCAGGATGCCTGATGGGATAACAACCCGCATCATAAAGTAGCCATCCTCTTTAGGCCTCTGCAAATAAAGGCCTGCCCACTTAAACATATCCCATTCTTCCTTTGGAATTGATTCAAATCCGTTTTCAGCATAAAAAGGAATATCTTCAAAAATCCTGAGGCCATCTTTTTCAAGTTTCTTGATTTCTGTTTTATTTAGTTTAGGATGATCCTGCCAATTTTTTTCGTAGCCCATGTCCCGTTCCCCCTGCTTAAATAAAATTTCTGCCAGTTAAATAGTGCAGTAGCTGGCTGACACATTCTTCAATGGAATAACGTTCTGTTTCAAGAATGATTTCTGGATTCCGCGGTTCCTCGTAGGGAGAATCTATGCCGGTAAAGTTCTTGATCAGACCGCCCCGGGCTTTCTGATACAGTCCTTTCGGATCACGGCTTTCACATTCCTCAACTGGGCACCTGACGTATACCTCAATAAATTCGTTGTCTTCAAGCAGGTTTCTGACTGTATCGCGGTCCTCCTGAAAAGGAGAAATGAAAGCAGTCAAAACGACCTGGCCACTGTCGACGAAAAGTCTTGAAACTTCTCCAATACGGCGGATATTTTCCTTTCTGTCACTGTCAGTAAACCCTAAATCCTTATTCAGCCCATGACGGATATTATCACCGTCGAGAACATAATTGCCGATTCCATTTTTGTATAAAGCATTTGCAAGTTCATTTGCTATCGTTGATTTGCCTGAGCCAGAAAGCCCTGTGAACCAAATGACAAAGCTATGATGCCCATTTTGCACTCTTCTGAATTCCTTTGATAATGATAATTCATGCCATGTAATATTTGAAGCTGCCTCCAAACCCATGCCCCCCCTTTTTCTAATCAAACCTGCACTTCATCCTTTTTCATTCCTTTAATCAGTACTTCGATGACTTCCCTGCGGCTGAATTCAGCCGGAGGAATTTCTCCGTTTCGAAGCATTTCCCGCACTTTTGTTCCTGATAAAATAACATGATCCTCTGAGTTATGCGGACAGGTCTTGGCAGAGGCCATGTTTTTGCACTTGCTGCAATAAAAGCTATGTTCAAAGAATAAGAGGGTAATTCCAAGCTCTTGCTCTGTAAAATCTGAAAAGATTTTCTGGGCATCATATGTGCCGTAATAATCGCCTACTCCTGCATGATCACGGCCAACTATGAAATGCGTACAGCCATAATTTTTGCGGACCATTGCATGAAATACCGCTTCTCTTGGTCCCGCATAGCGCATGGCTGCTGGAAAAACGGAAAGAAACACCCTTTCTTTAGGATAATAGTTTTCAATGAGCACCTGATAGCTTTCCATCCTGATGTCTGCAGGGATATCATCTGATTTTGTCTCTCCTACCAGAGGATTAAGCAGCAATCCATCTACTATTTCCAGTGCAGTTTTTTGGATATATTCATGGGCACGATGAACAGGATTTCTGGTCTGGAAGCCCACAATCGTATTCCAGCCCTTGTCAGAAAAGATTTTTCTGGTTTCTTTCGGATCTCTGTAAAAATCCCTGAAGCCCTTCCTTTCGACTCTTTTAGTCAGCTTTATTTCTCCGCCGATATAAATATCCCCCCTGCTGTAAAGCTTTTGTACCCCCGGGTGTTCGCTG
Organism: Bacillus sp. OV322; assembly: GCF_900112495.1. Classification (GTDB taxonomy): domain Bacteria; phylum Bacillota; class Bacilli; order Bacillales; family DSM-1321; genus Peribacillus. Next base: position 110,664 of record NZ_FOMA01000001.1, on the reverse strand, counting down.
CTCTCAGTTCCATAGACACTGCTTGCTTCTTTGCTTTTATCAGGCTCATAAATATCAGCGATCATTATGGTGCCGTACGTGATGCCATCATGGACCAGCCTTGCTTCCTCTCCTTTTGAAAGGATTTGTGCGGCTTCCCTGGAGGCGGGAAGAGTAATTGGAATGCTCCAAACCGCTCCACTCAAAAGCCGCATATTATCAACGACGGAATCATAATCCTTTTGTGCCAAAAATCCCTCAATTGGGCTGAAGCCCCCTGTTCCAATCAATTCAAGATCACTTAATGAAATGGCATCAAGCTCTATTTCTTTTTTTATATGTGCTGTCTCATAATGGGGATTCCACTTATTGATAAGTGTTCCTCCATGCGGTTTGCTTAGTGTCACGTTTTTTTCCTCCCATGTTTTCTTGTGTTCTATTTTTTGGGCTCTTTTCTTGAAGATTTTAGTTTTTTTAATATGTTCTGTGAAGCTTTTTTTTAACTGGCTTGATTGTAGCGTAAGATTCGTGACTACTGCGGGATTAGCGGGAAGGTGAGACCCCGCAAGCATTACATTCGAGGCTCACCGCACGCCCTCACAAAGCGGGCAGCCTGGAGCGGAAATCAGCCACCTTATTTCATAACAACAAAGTTTACAAAAACAGTTATTTTTTATGAAGTATGAAGCCCGCACTCCGTTTTCCCGGTGGCTGACCATCTTCCTGACCTCAGGTCATCTTCATTCACAGCTGCGGCCGTACACGTTTCACAGCCAATGCTTGGATAGCCTTTATCATGCAGAATGTTATATTGCAGATCATTTTTATGGGCATACCGCCAAACATCCTTCCATGTCCAATGAATGAGCGGACAAATCTTAACAGATTTGAACTTATTGTCTTTATTAAAGTACTCGGTATTTCCTCTGGATGGGGATTGCTCCCGCCTCAGACCAGAAATCCAGGCAAGCGGCATAGAAAGAACTTCATTCAGGGGAATGATTTTTCTGAGTTCACAGCATTTATCAGGCTCTCTTTTCCATAATTCAGGTCCATATTGTTCTGCCTGTTCTGCAAGCGTCAGTTCAGGCTTCTTCATTTCAATCTGTAAATTCGGGTATCTTTCACTTACCTTTTGTATTAATTGATATGTCTCCGCGAAATGCAGGCCGGTGTCTAAGAAAACAATCTTTGCCTTATCGGTAATCTTCGAAATCAGATCAATCAGAACAATACCTTCTATTCCGAAGCTGCAGGCATACACCAATTCATCAGCATAGGTTTTATAGGACCAATCTAAAACTTCAAGAGCCCCTTTTGTTTCACTATCCTCCGGGAACTTAACAAGCGGATATTCATTAAAATTCTGATACAGCAATATGTCATTGCCCATAAACTGCCTCCTTTCAGTGTTCAGCTATAATCCCTAATAAAAAAAGGCAGCATTAACAAAAACCCGCTAATACCGCCTCTAGTTGTCTAGTCAGCTATTTTTATTCATTTGTGAGCAGAGATTTTTCATAAAAAAAACCCTTCCGCTTTGGAAAGATTTTGGCAATGTCATATAAACATATACCTTATCTCCCAAAATGCATCACATTTTGTTGGAATTGGCACCTTGCATACTATGCAGGTTGCCGGACATCATCGGGCCAATTCCCTCAGTCTCTCTAGATAAGTTTGATTATTAAGAATAATAACACAACAATAAAATATGTCAATAAGTTATCTTATTTATTTACTTGGATATTAATGATCATCTCTTGAAAATATTACTATGCGGAAAGATGCCATTTTGGACCTTCCATTTTGCATTTCACATATATTGCATCATGCGTTAATTTTAAGGGGGAATTTATATTTTTCCGATAAAGACACTTTTGAATTATATTAAGGCTTCCGCCCAGAAAAAAAATGAAGCCTCAAAAAACCTGCTGAACCCCCAGACATTCACTATGTTAAACACTCTTATAAAAAAAGAATTGGCTTTTCCTGCAGAAATCGATAAAGGACTCCTGCCTCACGAAACAGCAATTGTAAGCAAGGTACGGGAAGAAACCAAACAAGCGAATCGGAATAACCTTACCCGAACGAACGCTTATCTTGATTGCTATGAAAGAAATCCGGAACTCCATTGGTCCCTGCTTGCCCATTTAGTATCCAGAAACGGCGGATATCATATGACAGATTTAAAAGGGGAGAGCATGAACCATCTTTTCAGCAAGGATGATCAGAAAATATTCTTTCGCTTTTTAGAGCATGCAAATGCAGCCATCTTTTCAGATGCCTATCCGCAGCTCCTATTATATGAACTCTATAAAAAAAAACCGTTTAAGCTCAGGAAGCTTCTAAACATCTTTCATATTTCCCGATTTATGCATCCAATCTGGGAAATGTTTACGGCAGAGAAAAATCCTCCCCTGCTCACTGCTGCCATGATAATAAATGAACAAAGGATGCTAGAAGATCGCATATTAAAGCGCACCAGCCATGGAGAAATACTTCAGAGAATTGATTTTCAGCTCCAGGAATTTTTAGGTTTCACTACAGTCATTTTTCCATTTTCCTATAAAAAAGCATCACCAAGCTCCCTGACTGGCCTCACCGTAAAACGCTTTGCCGATTTGTCCAGCCGAATTATGACAGGCAAGAAGCTGTACGCAATTCTCTTTCAGCATCCTGAAATTCACAAAGGAATTTATCAATTTTCAAAGTCAATCCCTCATACAGGGTCAAGAGCGGATTATTGGCCCTATATATTCGGGGAAAATAAGCAGCAAGGCAAAATTCACAGCCCAAACCTAACGGAAGCATGGCCGGATGAACAACTCCCGATTATTCCGATGCTTGACTGGTTTAAAAATGAGGACTGCATGGATGACCTTATAGAACTGCCTGCAATGAAAAAACTGGACATAACAGAAACCGCGATGAATAATCTCCGCCAGCTGCAGCTAATCAATGAAATAAAGGCCATTATCTAAGGTCCCTACTGCATTTTTTGATTCTGAACAATCTCACTTTTGCGGGCAGTCATTCCCAGGGCGGGGGTTACCGAAACATAATAATTCTGCCTGTTTTCGGCGGTTTACAATCTAATTTTGCTGCTGCAAACATTTTATTGCGTTAAAAAATCCGTTTCCTTAATCAGGAAACGGAAGCTCTTCAGGCATGTACTCCGGCTTGTAATGGAGCATTTTTCTTCATGAATCTTGGCAAAATGATGCTGTAGAATATACCAACAAAGAACAGGCAGGATCCGACAAGCCAAAATAAAGATTCAACTGTAATATGTTTAGGATAAAAGCCTGCAATCAAAAGCAGGGTAACCGATTGGGACATCATCATCAGGGGATTGACCCAGCCCTGCACCCGCCCCATCATTTTGGGATCAACAATGCGTGGCATCCATCCTCCAATCGCTACGTTGATCATTGGAAGAGATAAGGCGACCGCTCCAGAACTGATTAAATAGAGCATTGTGGAAGGAACCACTGCCCCCCATGCTGTTGCTATCCCAGAAAGCAGTAAACCGAGCACAAGCATTTTATAAAGCTTCATCTTCTGTGCAAGCATGGAAGCCATTACACTGCCGGCAAGCACCCCAGCGCCAAAGACAATTCCGAGAACGATGCTATACTCTTCATAATGACTAGGCTCCAACTTGTACTTTAATATGAATACCTGCATGACAGAAAAGGCTCCATTGATAATTCCAAAAACGATGAACCCGCAAATCAGGCTGGCCAGCAGCTTATTTTTAAGAATGTAAAAGATTCCGACTTTAAAGTCACTCAGTACAAAGGAGAAATTCAAATCCTTCAATGAATGATGTCCATTTGGAAGGCGCACTTCCTTGCTTAACCGGCAGGACTTAATTAAAAACCCGCTTATAATGAAACCAAGCACATCAATCAGGATGGCACCGCGGATGCCAAAGTGCCAATAGCAGAAAATCCCAAGTCCAGAGCCAAACAGCATGAACAAACTTGAAACCATCTGGTTCAGCCCGGCTGCTGTCGTATAATCTTCAGGGGTTAATATGCCCTGGATAATGGCCGATTCTGCCGGGGAGAAAAAATTCCGGACTGCACTTCTTAAAAACAGAAGTGCGAAAGTAAGCGGGATCCATTGAATAATTAATGAAAGAATAAACAGGAGAGATAACCCTGCACATATCCAGTCACAATAAAGCGCTACCTTTTGGCGGTCCAGGCGGTCAGCTGCAACACCTACCATGAAGAAAACCGCCAATGCAGGCAGAGAAAACATCAGCTCCGTTATCGTCGCATATACCGGCTGATTTGAGTAGCGGTTAAGCAAATAAAACATAAACGCAGTAAGCCAATCGTACCGCCCATTTGTGATGTAAAGGCGGCTAAGAATAACTTTGTGAAATTTTTTTCGCGGAAAACACTTGCCATTTTGTTCATATTAAACCTGCCTCTTCTTATTTTTATTAACATAATTATACAGAAAAGGGTTATTTTAATATATAGCCTGCCGCTGTTTTTTCTCTCCGACTATAGTCTGAGAAGAATGTCCGCATGCCGTATTAGCAATGGCTTAATACAGTATTTTATTAATAATTATTCCCCTTCAAATGTTCCCCTTATCAAGGCTTGGCCATTTTCGACCATCATCCGCCCTTTGGCAAATACCGTTTCAATTTGATATGTCTCTTTATGCATAAGCAAAATATCTGCATCTTTTCCAGCTTCTATTCTCCCTTTTTGGGAGAGTTTTAAAATATTTGCAGGGTTTTCTGTTACTGCCCGAAAGCTATTCTCTGCCGATACTCCATCAATAGTGATCGCGTCCTTAACAGCTTCATATAAAGACATGCATTTTCCTATACTAAGCCCTGCCAAATTTCCGGTGCTGTCAAAATCGGGCAGGCTTGCCTGCCCATCAGAGGTAAAGGTCATTCTGCTGATGTCCACACCTGCTTCAAGTGCCAGCTTTAGAGCAGTACTTGCCTTCACTTCTCCATCTTCAATGAATTTTTTGATGGTACTTGTCGTAAAGTCAATATATCCGCCATTTTTCGCATATTTAATTCCTGCATGAAATAAATGATGGTTTCTGTTAATATGCGTCGGATAGAATTGGCTGATTGGCACCTCGGTTTTTTCTACGACTTGCTCAATCACCTCTAGATGATCCATACTGTCTCCAACATGGATATTGACAACTCCTGATTTTCCGGATAGTAAGCCCCCAACACGGGCCTCTGAGGAGAGTCTTGCAATTTCCTCCGCTGAAGGCTGTGATGATCTATGGTCTGCTATGGCTATTTCCCCTACTCCGATAATTTTATCAATTAAAATTAAATCATCCTCTATTTTTCCGGTTAACGTTTTAACTGGCACCTGATAAGAGCCTGTATGCACAAAGCAGGTAATTCCTTCTTCTTCAAGAGCTCTTGCCTTGGCAAGCAGCGCAGGCATGGTTCTTGTCGTTCCATCTGTTCCAATTACCCCAACCAGTGTAGTAATGCCTGCAAGTGTTGCATCTGTCAGCTGAATTTCCGGTGTTCTTGTTTTGTAACCTCCCTCGCCTCCGCCGCCTATAATATGAACATGGGCATCTATAAAACCCGGCACTACAAGCTTTCCTGATGCCTGTATTACTTTTACTTGATCAAAGGATTCTGGAATTTCAATTTCATCTTCTATAAAACCTATTTTATCGGCAACAAGCAGTACATCCTTTTTCCCAATATATTCAGGGGCATATACTTCTCCATTTTTTATTAGCGTAAGCATATTGCATTCACCCTCCAATGTATTCTCTGTTTAACTTGCCTGGTGATTCCCGGTTCAATCAGTAAAGTGCTTAAGCCAGCCATTTACTTCAATAAATTTTCATTAATAATAATTAACTTTCTTACAATAGCATTTTTTCTGCACATCAAAGGTTTTAAAAGATGTGCCCGGGGTAAATATCAACCATAACCCTACCGATTAAGAATTTTTATATAAAATATCACTAACAAAAGGAGAAAAACATGATGAGTGAATTGATTTCCACTGAAGTTTCATTAAATAAGAAGCTGACCATGAGACAATTAATGGAATTATACCAAATTACCAAAAATTCCGGGAGCACTGCGTATTTCATGTGCAAGCAAAAAATCGTTGATTCTGCCAAGCTTTCAAGTCTCGTATCCTTCATGCTCACACTTAATGAATGTTCGGATATCAAAGTAATCATTGAAGGAGCCAACGTTCAGGAAACTCTCCAAAGCATAAAGGATTGCTGCCACTCATCAACGATTTGGCAAAATGATAAGTTTAAATTCTTTGCCAATCCCGAACAGACTATACAGATATAATGATATTCCGCGAACAACATCTGAAGGCTGCCTTTTAAAAATGGCGGCTTTTTTACTTTCCTGAAATAGCTTCCATCTGCAATAACCCAGAAAATGCTGAAAAATAAGCCGTGTTCAGAAGCACACGGCTTATTTTTCTGCTTTCAGAAGTGCTATTTCCATTTAAATATTCTGTTCTTCCATTTGTCAAAGTTCTTTTTGAGATTTCCGCCTTGTTCCAGCCAGTATTTCCACTTATCCTGCTGTTCTTTTTCCTTTTGCCTCTCTTCAATGAGAGGGCCTATATCCTGTACATTAAAAGATTCCGGATGCTCTTTGGCCAAAGCCTTTGACATGATTTTTTTAAAAACAATGGCAGCCCCTTCACTGCTGTGTGTTGTCAGATAGTTGCTTGAATCAGTTTTATCAGTTCCTGCCCATACTGCACCAACCAATTTTGGCGTATATCCTACAAACCATTGATCCTTAACGCCTTGGTCCCTTCCATTTATTACTGCCTGGGCAGAGCCAGTCTTACCGGCAATTTCATAACCGGGAACAGCTGCATTCTTCCCTGTCCCGTATTTAACAACACCAAGAAGCATGCTGGTTATTTTCTCAGCAACCTTTTTTGTTGTCACTTTTGTCTTCTTCTTTGTCCAGTGAGCGATCTCTTTCCCCTCAGAGTTTTCAATTTTGACAATGGTATGGGCATCTGACCGTGTACCATTATTGGCAAATGCCGAGTAAGCTTCTGCCATATCCAGCGGAGAAACCCCTTTATCCATCCCGCCCAATGCAAGAGCTAAACTTTTATCCTTTTTATCAAGCGGTATCCCGAACCTTTTGAGAGCATCGACGCCCTTATCAGCTCCTATTTCATTAAGCAGCCAGACAGTAGGGACATTGAGGGATTTCATGGCTGCTTCATACATGGGAACTTGTCCTTCATATTGACCATTAAGATTGGATGGCTCATAGTTCCCAAATTTCATTTTTTCATCTTTTAACTCACTTGTGATTTCATAACCTTCCTCTAGTGCAGGGGTATAAACAGCGAGCGGCTTCATAGCAGATCCTGGCTGGGCTCTTAGCTGGGAGGCGCGGTTGTATCCCAGAAAAACATGTTCTCCCCGTCCCCCTATTAATGCTTGAATGCCGCCAGATTTTGGGTCCATTAATACAGCACTGCTTTGTACGGCTCCTTTGTTTGAACGATCCAGAAAATCGAGCTCATTATTATAAACATTTTCTGCATCCGCCTGCATCCCCTGGTCAAGGGCAGTGAAAATCTTGTAACCGCCTCTTAGCAGCTCATCCGTATTCAAATGATACTTTCCAGCTGCTTCACGAAGGACCTGATTTACATAATAAGGAAATTTCCCCTTTAGTGGATCCTTAAGGTTTCTTCCATCAAGTTTTAACCTTTCATTTCTCGCCTGTGAATATTCACCTTTTTTCAGTTTTCCATTGGATTTCATTCTGGATAAAACAAGGTTTCTCCGCTCAATGGTCTTATCCATATATTTATAGGGGTCAAGCGCTGACGGTGCATTGATCATTCCGGCAAGTGCAGCGCTCTCTGATAAGGTCAATTTTGACGGGTCTTTCCCAAAATAAATTTCTGAAGCTTTTTGGATTCCCCAAGCTCCATGGCCAAAATATACCTGATTTAAATACATTTCCATAATTTCGCTTTTTTTATATTTTCTTTCCACTTCACGGGCAAGGAAAAATTCTTCCCATTTTCTCTTAAAGGTCCTCTCAGGCTTCAATAAGGATATTTTTACAAGCTGCTGTGTAATGGTACTTCCTCCTTCAACTACACCCCTTGCTTTAATATCTGTTAAGAGAGCCCGCATGATGCCTTGATAATCAATCCCATGATGTTCATAAAAACGGCGGTCTTCAATTGATATCACAGCATTTTTCATTGATTCTGGAATTTTATCAATTGGAACCCCTTCAGTTTTATTTGATGTGATCCTGCTTGCAAGCACGCCCTTTCCATCATAAATTTCCGTAGGGCGTGCAAGTTTATCATTTAAATTGATTTTCGGCCTGTAAAAGGCTGAAAATCCTACCGCCACTATTGCAATAATGCAGAAGACCGCCAGAATACGCGGCCATGCTTTTTTTCTGTATTTTTTTCTGTTTCTTTCGATTCTTTTCATAATGCCTCCCTATTTTTGCGATGGCAAAACCAATTTTAACAGCTTTTAATTCCTTTACCCACTTTTTAGTTCATACTCTGTATATATTTTTCCTAATATCATGTAAACTATCTCTTTTTCTCATGCAGCCGATCATATTGGACAGAAAAAGGCAGCCGCGGTTTAACGGCTGCCTTGCAGGCTACATGCTTATGTCATTACAGAATGAATGGCCTCTGTACTTTTGCCTCTTTTAGTTGATTTGATTCTCCGGTGGCGAGTTCCCTGCATAATGTCTCCATATACATATACACTAACTGTCTTGTTTTATGGTCCGTCCCGATGACATCCAAGTGCTGCAGACATCGTCTTATGGTCGGGTGAACATTGGCATGTATTATTTCAACCACCCCTTTTCACTTCATTTGCCACAATTATAGTGCTTTTTTTTCCGGTATGTAATGGTACTTTTTTCTTATACTGTGACAAAAAAATCTGTCTTTATATTATTTGGCCATTACCTAAAATCCCTTATTTTTCATCATTTCCAGGGAACATGGATAATTTCCGTAAAATGGGGTATTAAAAAGTTAATTCAAAGAATACGAATATTGGCTTTGTTTAAGCACTTTGCTGATTGCGGCAGATTCATTAGACTCCTGAAAGTCTGGCACCGGGAGCCGCAGTCATCAGGCAAGGCATGCAGAGCCTAATAAATTTTCATGTCAGGAGATGAAACATATGTCCATTTCTTTTAAACAAATTGTAGTTGCCTATGACGGCAGTGATGAAGGAAAGAGAGCCATCGAATACGGAATTTACTTCAAAGAAAGAATCCCTGAATCCAAACTTACTATTGCCCATGTTTATAATGAAAGAGTAGAGCAAAGAGCCGTGGGGAATCCTGGGTCTGCCGGATTAGCAAATGACGGCTATTATATTGATCCGACCCAAATGCATCCCGTGCTGCCGGTAGAGAATAACTATAACAGAGATGCTGAAACACATCTTGTAGTTTCAAATAGTGTGACAGCAGCAGAAAGCCACTGCTTAAGTATCCTCAGCGAAAACGGTGTGGACGGGAACTTTGAAATACTCGAAGGGAATCCTGCAGAAAGCATCAGCAGCTATGCTGAGCGAATTGGTGCAGATGTGATTATAGTCGGAAACAGCGGAAAATCGGGGATTCAAAAATTGTTCACAGGAAGCACCGGGAGCTCCATAATTAAGGATGCATCTTGTCCTGTCCTGATAGCTAAATAGTGCTTAACATCTCCCTGCCTAAACTTCAGTTTCCATAAGGCTCTGCTTTTGACTGGCGGCTGCATAAGCACCATGCAGCCTCCGATTATTTACATCAAATTCAGCTTGGTTTATTGTGCCTCCCGTTTACCAGCTCCTGGTATCTTTGTACTGCATCTTGTTTGCCGGCTGTACTGTAAAGCCGGTAATTATCCTCATCCAATATACGGTAATGCTGGCTGATCATATTTTGCTGAAGCACAAATCCATATTCGGAAGAGACTTCCTTCCACCAGACCTTGCCGCCCATTGTTTTTTCCTTTTTAAAATCTGCACCGGCCCTGGCGACCGTTTCAACCGCTTCAAGCGGATCTCCTCCAAAGGAAGATTGTATAACATCGCTTTCGCGAAAAAGCGCACATATGGCAATCACTGCCGTCCAGCCAGCCCGGGTTCTGCCTTTTTCAATTTGAACCAGAGTTTTTTTTGACAGACCGATTATTTCCGCCATTTTATCCTGTGTATAACCCATTTCCACCCTGACAAGCTTGATCTTGTCGGAGACTATCTCAATAATATCCTGCTTATTCACACTCTCACCGCCTCTTAAGACCTCTGCCAAGAAATAAAAGCCGCCATGTACCGGCAGCTTAAAATACATTTATTTTAACGGGCCTGTACTGCAATCTGATGAACAAGACTTCTTTAACGCACAAGCACCGCATTTTCCCTGTTTAGATTTGCTGATGAATTTATACATGGCCCATGATGCATATCCAATGATCAATGCGCCTAAAATGAAATTAATCATGATGCTGCCTCCTGTCAGAAAAATAATTTTCCTCCTTGATAAATGGCAATCGAAATGATGTAGGCAAGTATTAAAGCATACATAACAGCAAAGAACGTCCATTTCTTAGAGCTGGTTTCTTTGAAGATAGTCGCAGTAGTAGCCAGGCAAGGGATATACAATAAGATAAATGCCATGAAGCTATATGCTGATAGCGGTGTAAAGAAATCACCCAGCAATCCCTGCAGGCGAACGTCTCCTGAAGTATGGTAAATAATATTCATCGATGAAATAATCGCTTCTTTTGCTAAAAATCCAGTAATCAGCGATGCTCCAGCCTGCCAGGTCCCAAATCCTAAAGGTGCCAGCAGTGGAGCGACCGTACCGCCAATCATGGCAAGGAAACTATCATCCATATTCACTCCCCATCCGGACAGGCCGGAGCTAGAAAGCAGCCAAATAAAAACGGAGCCTGCAAAAATGAATGTTCCAGCCTTTTTAACAAAGCCTTTTCCCTTATCCCACGTGCTTCTCCAAAGGGCTTTACCCTGAGGCATGCGATACGGCGGCAGCTCTATTACAAAAAAGGAGCTTTCACCTTTTAGTATGGTGGAAGAAAATATCTTTGCCAGAACAAGTGCGACTGCTATTCCAAGCAAATAAAGCGATAATACGATTAAAGCCTTATTGTGCACAAAGAAGGCGCCGGCAAAAAGTGTATAAACGGGCAGCCTGGCCGAGCAGGACATTAAAGGTGTAAGCAGTATAGTCAGCAGCCTTTCCTTAGGCTGTTCAATTGTTCTTGCAGACATGATCCCGGGTACGTTGCATCCAAATCCGATAATCATGGGAATGAATGCTTTTCCGTTCAGCCCGACAGATTCCATCAGCCGGTCCATCACCAGAGCCACCCGTGCCATATAGCCTGAATCCTCAAGGATGGATATGAATAAGAATAAAATAAAGATCTGAGGCACAAATACAAGCACTCCGCCCACACCGGCCACAATTCCATCCAAAATAAGCGATTTAATAAATCCGGATGCACCTGCTGCATTCAGGATCAGGGTAATCGTTTTCGTCAGCGGCCCTGACATAAAGGCATCGAGGGCATTGGATAACGGAAAGCCAAACCAGTCAAATGTCAGCATAAACATGAGATACATGACGCCGCAAAAAATAGGGATGCCAAGGTATTTGTTTGTCACAATCGCATCCACACGATCTGTCAAGGTGAGTGTTTTCGTCTCTTTGCGCTCCATCACTTCATGAATGATTTCTTTTATCTTCTTCTGCCTTGTTTCATATATATAAGATTCAACGCTTTTCGAATTCCCGGAAGCTATGACTTTTTGATTGATTACAGAAATGAACTCCTCAAGCCATTGATGATCTGCATATTGACCAAGATAATGCTTTACATCAGGATTCCCTTCCAAAAGCTGAAGGCACAGCCAGCGGACAGATAATCGTGTTTCAGGCAGCTGTTTTCCTAAAAGAGCAATGCCTTCCTCGACCGCTTGTCCATAATCAATGAAAGAGTTTAATGAACCCTGCACGTTTTCTTGAACGACTACCTCTGCAAGTTCATCACACCCTGATCCATTTCTTGCGGTTATCGGAACAACAGGAGATCCTAAAATGGAGCTCAGCTTACCTGCATTAATTTTAATGCCTCGTTTATCAGCAACATCGCCCATATTCAAACCTATAACAATCGGCTTTCCATACTCCATGATTTGCATGGTCAAATGAAGGTTTCTTTCAAGCTGGGAGGCATCCAGTATATTCAGCACAGTCCTGCACGTTTCATTCAAAAAGAACTGAGTGACAACCCCCTCATCCCGTGAAAGAGGATTGAGAGTATAAACGCCTGGCAAATCAATAATCTTTCCGCTTGAATGCTTTAATGTGCCCACCTTTTTTTCTACCGTTACACCGCTCCAGTTTCCTACATATTCGTATGAACCTGTTAAGTGGTTGAATAGTGAGGTTTTTCCTGTATTCGGGTTTCCAAGCAGTGCAATGCTCATGCCAATTCCCGCTCTACTTCTATCTCGTCAGCATCTCTGCGCCTGATGGCAACAGATTGCCCATTGCATTCTATCATATAAGGGCCGCCAAATGGCATGATGCATCTAAGGCAAACCTCAGAACCTTCACAAATCCCTAAATCAAGCAACCTTCTTCTCACTAGCTGGTTTGTCTTTACCATGCTAAAAACCACTGCTTTTTCCCCTGCCTTTAAGCCTGTTAACATGCTGATCCCCCCAAACAGTGAAAAATGTATCTCAATATATGTTTTTTGAATATGGATTACAGGCAGCCCGCTGGAAGCCTGGTTCTAATATAGCTCAATGACAGATTATCCTGTCAATTAATGATGTGAAAATGATTATCATTTACATTTGATATGTATCATTATATTACATAACAAAAAAAAATAGAAAGAAATATTCTTCTAAAAACTAAAATTACGTTTCTTCTTTTTCACGTGATTTCCGGATGGCATCTGCACCTGCTCCAGAAAAAATCACAGGTTTTATGTACAGCTAATTAAAGCTGTGACAGACATGATAGAAGTCATTATCACGGAACACCATGTTGCCCTAAATGTATTCATCCTAAGTTGGGTGGTTTAGCAAACTGGATAATTTGCTATCTCTTTTACTAGCCATTTAGACTTATTTTTCTTCAATTGAACCCTAAAATGGTTTTTCTCCATTCGGGAAAAGGCCGCATGTTCCTGCTGGCCTTTTCCCCTATCTTTCCGACCTTTTCTGAGATTATCAAACAATTCTTCCGGAAAATCCGCAAAATTTGCTGAATTAATTAAATTTACAAAAATTCTGTCATCTATAATAATAAAATAGAATTTTATTTTAATTGAGGAGGAATTTTATGAAGCGTAAATCTATAGGATTAGCACTCGCAGCCGGCCTAGTCCTGACAGGCGGGACCGTACAGGCTACAGCTGCAAAGAAGCCGGTTGTCCATCATGAACAAACCGTACAAAGCAGCTTCCTTAAGAAACTCAGTGCAGACAGAATGTACAACACCATTGCATTGCTTTCGAAACAGCCCCGTGAAGCTGGTACTCCAGGGGAGCTGAAGGCCGTACATTACATAGAAAATGAGTTTAAGAAGCTTGGCTTGAAGACAAAAATTCAGCCCTTCCCTATTTATGACTTTAAAACAAATCACGCATATGCAAAAATTGCCGGCCAGGATATTGAAGAAAAACCGTATGCATTCAGCGGAAGCGGAAGCGGAAAAATTACCGCCCCACTCGTATTTGCAGGCAAAGCTAAGCCAGAAGAAATTGGCGATGTAAAAGGGAAAATCGCACTGATTGAGCGGGGAGACATTCCTTTCATTGAGAAAATAGCAAATGTTCTCGCCAAAGGAGCTGCTGGAGTTATTATGTTTAACAACTCTGCAGAAGGCAATCAATTTGGACAGGCCGGCGAGGGACAGAATATTCCAGCTGTTGCCATCACACGGGCTTCCGGGCTGAAGCTTGCAGAGCAGCTAAAAACAGAACAGCTTATTGCGACTCTTGACGTTGATATTCAAAAAATAGAAAAAACCTCCTACAATGTTATTGCCAGCATGAAACCCACTTCCAAAAAGACAACCGGCCAGGTTATCACCATCGGCTCCCATCATGACTCTGTCCACGGCGGACCCGGCGCTAACGATGATGCTTCCGGAGTATCAGCTGTCCTCGAACTGGCAAGAGTACTTTCCAAAGAAAAAACAGACACCGAAATCCGCTTCCTGACATTCGGCTCTGAAGAACGAGGCCTTGTCGGATCATCCTACTATGCTGCACACCTTCCAAAGACAGATACAGACCGGATGGTAGCACACTTCCAGATGGACATGATTGGCGGACGTGATGCAGGTAAAGGCAAGCCAGCCGGAGGCTTGATCATGTATACAATTGACGGCAAGAAAAACCTGGTTACAGATCTTGGCGCTAAATACAGTTACCAAATATTCAAAGAAACCATTCCTTACGGTGAATTAGGCCGCAGTGACCACCAGCCGTTCCATGAGCTTGGCATCCCTTCTGCCTTGTTCATTCATTCGCCTGTCGAACCATGGTATCATCAGCCGACAGATACACTGGATAAAATTGATAAAAAGAAATTGCTTCAAGTTGCAAAGATTGTCGGGTCATCAGCTTATGAAATAGCTGATCCAAAATCGCCCGCCATTGTAAAATATCCCTTTGAAGACCGCCCGGTAGATTGACAAAAAGGGGCTCGCCTAAATATAGGCGAGCCCCTTTCTTCCTTGGGCCAGAATCATAAATATAAAAGCATCATTACTTTATATAGGTTTCGTCTGTTTCGTCTGCTGATTTACGCTTCACAGCAACCGAAAAAAAAAAACAGGATTTCAGCATTATTAAAGCACAGTAATATTTCCCGAGGAACATCAGTACATACCGATAAAATAAACCGTCACCATATTATGCCTGAAAAGACTTTTTAATCAGCACCTTTGAAGCTCCCGAGTATAACAGCACCACGATAATCGCTGACAGGATAAAGCTTGCCAGCATATACGTGCCATTGTAAACCAATGAGTAAACAGCCACGTTCTGTCCTTTTGGCGTATATGACGCAAAGAATACAATGCCTGAAGTGAAATGGCATAAAAATCTCAGAAAACTTCCAAGAAGGATGCCGGCTATTCCATACATTTTCCCTTTGCCTGTATGGCCTTCTTTATAGCTTGTGACAACTTTGTTCATGAATATCCCTGATATTCCCACGAGGGAAAATGCAAGGAAGTAATCAAGAAAACCCTGCACAGGATGAGCAATAACCGGGTTTCCAATAACGATTTGAAGAAGTCCCAAAAGCAGCCCTGTCACAACCCCCCCTTTTACACCCCAGCGGTATGCCATTAGAAAGATCGGGACCATCGCTATGGATACCGAACCTCCTTGTGGCCATATTCTTGAAAAGATAAAACCAGATACTAAATCGAGCAGCAGTGCTAATGCAGCGAAAACAGCCACTTCAACCATAAACAATGTCTTATTTTGCATATTTTCCTCCTTCTCCCCAGTGAGAAGCTTACAAGAGCGTGCCTGTATGTTTTTTTGCCAACGCAAAAAAAGCAATACAGGGCGGTAATGGATTCCCTTTATTGCTTTTATCCAATACCACATCCCTACGCTAGCATTAACTAACAGGTTCATAGGGTCTGAACTAAATCGCTCACTCTCAGCCGTAAGGGCTCCCCTTGTGGATTACTATTTTTTTATCCTCGAATGAAATATACTACGTGTTTCAGGAATTTACAAGCACTATATTTCTGCAGAAATTAACTTTAATCCTTAATATTATACTATAGAACATTTTTATCTGTTAAAAAGGGTTTTCTTTCTATACTATAGAATTAGAACTAGGACGAAATAATTTTATAATCTACCTTAGTCGGAGGCCATAATGGTGTTTATTAATGAAACATTTATTGACTTTTTAATTTTTTATAAGGAAAGTATTGTTTCAGAATGGAATGAGA
Source organism: Bacillus sp. OV322 (assembly GCF_900112495.1). GTDB lineage: Bacteria > Bacillota > Bacilli > Bacillales > DSM-1321 > Peribacillus. The sequence continues at coordinate 94,640 of NZ_FOMA01000001.1, read as the reverse complement.
GGATCATGATTTCCTCACATGACCCATATATGGAGAATATCGCAGAAAATGGGGAGCATTTTTTTGATTTAGTTATCATGTCCCTAAGTGAGCCGGATAATTTGGTGGACGAATATATTAAAAACTACTCCCAGCTCGTAGCCGGACAACGTTACAAGGCAAATATACATATTGATGAATTCATCCACAACTGTTCACTCGGCAGATCCATTATTTATTACCGGCTGGCAGAATTGCAAAAAAAACCTGAAGAGCTCTGTAGTGTGCTGCTTCGGATTAATGAATGTTTTGACAAGTGTATTTTTTACGCAGTTTCACACTATTCAGAGCTAAAAACACAAATTATAGAATCACAGTATAATTTTCTGAGCCAGACACATAAGGACAGGCTTACCCTGCTCGGGCAAATGACGTCTAGCTTTGTTCATGAATTCAGGAATCCGCTTACTTCAATCATGGGATTTGTTCAGCTTCTGCAGTCAGAGAATGCTGAAATTAAATATTTGGATATCATTTCAAAAGAATTGGAACAGCTCAATTACAGGATTACCCAATTTCTGAATTTATCAAAAAAAGAAAGCTTGGTATATGAAGCTAAACTCTTTTCTGTGAGTGAATTAGCCAATGAAGTTATTGAATTCCTCTATCCATCCATCCTTGAGGTGAATGCTGCCATCTCGGTCAGTATTCCAGCCGGCCTTTTTATCAATGGAGCTAAAGAAGAATTCAGACAGGTATTCATCAATATTATTTTAAATGCACTGGATGTCATTTCAAGTATCAGTTTACCATCCATAAGCATAACCGCCAAGGAAAACCCTGAAGGCTATCTTACGCTGCACATTGCAAACAATGGCCCGAAAATTCCGGATGACATTATTTCTACTATATTCGAACCATTTACCACCACGAAAAAAACAGGCACAGGACTCGGATTGTTTGTCTGCAGGGAAATTATCGAAAAACACAACGGCACATTAAGCTGTACCTCTTCTGCTTCACTGACGACTTTTACCATACATACTCCTTGTGTTAAACCAGGATTGGATTATGAAATACATCCGTAAAAATCAGCAGTTCCTTTGGAGCTGTTTTTTTTATAGACAGTTTCAGTTATATCCTTCCCGCAATCCTGTTTCCAAATCGTTTATTCCTGCCTGATTAGGGGTATTCCAAAATAAGCGGCCCTCTATGCAGGGAAACCGTAACCTTTGACTGGTGCATATCTTTTTCCTTATACTAGTTACAAACTAGACAAGCCTTGTCCAGCATGAAATAAAATACGCAGTACAATAGAATAATAAAGCTAGCAGGCAAACTCACGAAATTTTTTCGGTTAAACGGAGGGTTCAAGAGGCCTTTCGGTGAAAGCGGCCATTTATATCAGCAAGCAGGATTAGCCGTAAGGCCATTTAATATGAACAGCCCTTAAAAAACAGTCAACACCAAGTAAAAATATCATTCATTGCCCCGGGAGGTGACCGGGACAGCTTGCAGGGGAAGTTGAACTATTATCAGATTCACTTTCCAATGGGCGGTCCCAGCGTTTTTGGACATAATAAACTTACTTTTAGTCGTTTTTTTAATTGCTCTCACAGCTTTTTTTGTAGCTTCTGAATTTGCCATCATAAGGGTTAGAGGATCAAGGATTGATCAATTGGTGGAAGAAGGAAACCCGAAAGCCATGGCAGCCAGAAAGGTGACCACCAATCTGGACGAATACTTATCTGCCACACAGCTCGGAATTACAATTGCTGCCCTTGGGCTTGGCTGGCTGGGAGAACCCACCGTTCAGCACATCCTTGGACCTTTGCTAAAGAAAATGGATATTCCGAACAGCATTGTACAAGTCCTCACCTTCCTGATTGCCTTTTCTGTCGTCACTTTCCTTAATGTAGTGATCGGTGAATTGGCTCCGAAAACAGTCGCCATTCAAAAATCTGAACAGGTTAGTCTTCTGATTGCAAAACCGCTGATTTTCTTTCACAAAATCATGTTTCCTTTCATTTGGATATTGAACCATTCTTCGCGGCTGGTGACAGGTGCATTCGGGCTCAAGCCTGCTGCAGAAAGCGATATCGCTCACTCTGAAGAAGAATTGCGTATTATTTTATCAGACAGCTATAAAAGCGGCGAAATAAACTCATCGGAATTTAAATATGTGAATAATATCTTTGAATTTGATGACAGAATAGCTAAAGAAATCATGGTTCCCCGGACTGAAATTGTCAGCCTCGCTAAGGATGACACCATACAGGATTTCATTAACACTGCCAAAGAAGAAAAATTCACCAGATACCCTATCGTTGAGGGTGACAAAGATCACGTTGTCGGGCTTATTAACATTAAAGAAGTATTTTCTGACATTGTAAAAAAGAAAAACATTGCCTCTGAAACACTGGATTCATATACAAGGCCAATTATTAGAGTCATGGAAAACACACCGATTCACGATCTGCTTTTGAAAATGCAAAAAGAAAGAATTCATATGGCTGTCCTTATGGATGAATATGGCGGTACATCCGGTCTTGTAACTGTCGAGGATATACTTGAGGAAATTGTCGGAGATATACGGGATGAGTTTGACATCGATGAAGTGCCTTCTATCCGGAAAATTAAAGACGGACACTATATCATTGATTCAAAATTACTTGTGAAAGAAGTCAATGACCTCCTCGGCATCCACCTGAACGAGGAAGATGTAGATACAATCGGGGGCTGGATTCTGACAGAAAATTATGATGTTAAAATCGGTGATATTATTGAAAGTGATTCATTCTGCTTTAAGGTGCTGGAAATGGAAGACCACTCCATTAAGTTTATCGAAGTAACGAAAAAGGTGGAAAAGCTCCCGCTGCAGGAGGAATATTCAACTGAGTTATAATATTTATCAACGAAAGGAGCAGCCATCCCTGGCTGCTCCTTTTTTCTCCTGATTATAGAGGCAAGTTTTCATGCATAATAACCCCGCTTGGGATATGCTTTAATCTTTCTTTTTCTTTGGAACAGTCACAATTGGCGGTGTTCTCTTTTTCTTCCAGATAAAATAAACAGCCGCGATTACAAATGCCAAAATCATGACCGGCAGCACAATTGGAGCAGCTTTTTCTTTAATATCCTTCCAGTTGCTCCCCAATACCATTCCAAGATACAAAAACAGTACAGTCCATGGAATGAGGGCTGCCACGGTATACAAAGTGAATTTAGTCCAGGACATTTTCGCAATGCCTGCAGGTATGGAGATGGCATGTCTGACAACTGGAATGAAGCGTGCAGAGAAAATGACGCCTACTCCATATTTTTCAAACCACTTCTCAGCCATATCGATTTGTTTTTCTTTAATCAATATGTATTTCCCGTATTTTAAAAGAAATGGCCTGCCCCCGAAGTAACCAGCCCAATATAAAAACAGCTGGGCAATAGTACCGCCTGCAACGCCAAAGACAGTGGCCAAAAAGAAATTAAGATCTCCCTTGCCTATCAAAAATCCCCCATAGCCAAGAACAAACTCACTAGGAATAATTTCAATCATTAGGCCCAGCATGATTCCAAAATAGCCCAGTCCGGAAAAGAATTCTAATATCTTCATAATAAACTCAGACATAATTAACTCCCTATTCTTTATTGTTTCTCTTTCACAATAAGGCTGCTTCATTTTTTTTGCAAATATTTATTTCATTTTGTCCTTTAATAATACTACTAGCATTTGCCTGTTAATATTCACTATTAGCATACGTTTTAGCAGACAATAAAAAAGCATACCATTTTATCAGGCATGCTGCTGAATGTTAAAACTCATTAACTTTTTGTTTATCAGTGTGAATGCATGAGAGACGGTCTGCAAAAATAGAAGCCTGAAAAGCCAGTAAAGAAGGATCGGACTGAAAGACACTTGAAAAAATTTCATTCCTGGACTTGGTTTTTTCAATCTTTACTCCTTTATTTCTAAATTTCAAAATAAGTTCATTCTCCAATCATCTCACCTCAGTATTTTATTTATGTGTTTACAAACTACATTCCCAGGATCTCACATGTTAAAACATGTAATATTAATTTCGCCTGATCCGTTTCCCTGATAATAGAGATATATACGCTACTATATTATTCCCTGCTGGTTCCCTCTCATCCTGCTGCAAGACAGTTTTTAAGGAATTAGTCCTGCAATTTTCCTGAGACATCCATCATCGTGACCGATGTTAAAAGGCCTACGGTTAATATGGTAAGGCAGGAATACAAGAAAATAGTTATACCTACCAGTCCAAGACCGCAAATAATCACTGCTCCATCAATGATGAATATAACAACGCCTACATTCACTGCCATTTTACTGGAAATCATTTGTGCCAGCAGATCAGTTCCTCCTGTACTGACTTCATACCGGAGCATCAATCCTATCCCAAGCCCAATAATGGCTCCCCCTATCACAGCATTGGCAAACAAGGGCAAATCCCAAGGTACTTTCTTACCGGCAAAAAGGTCGATGAATATGGATGAAAACAGCAGCCCGTGCAGACTGTTAAAAAAAAGTTTTTTCTCGTTACGCCAAGCATATAGATAAAGGGGAATGCTTGCCAGAAGCATGCTGAGCCCTGCTGGAAATCCTGAATAATAATTAATCAAAAGACCTATCCCGATCAATCCCCCGTCAAGTAAATGATAAGGTGCCAAAAATAAATTAATCCCGACTGCAAGTAAAGTGCTGCCCGCGATCATTGCGCCTATCTTCTCAAGCATATAAATGGTAAGCCTCCCTTGTCCCTCTTTACATGTTATGGCGGTTATTTTTATTTAGTCTAACTCCCTATTCATCTTCGCTATTTTTTGAATACTCTATAACAAACGCCCCTGTTATTGCTGATTTTATATTTTAGAAGCAGGTCCCGCACCCGCTGCCGGTTTAAAACTTCCTGCCTCATTAAGCATTATTCACATACCTGCAGTGGTGCAATTTGGCCAAAACTGCAGGAAGCTTAAGGCGGAGCATAAAAATTAATTGATCAGTCTGTCATATACGCTAAAAAAAGCTAATATAGAGGAGAAAGCGGCCATATATTATGTTATAAGCTTCTTTTTGGATATTTTAGCGATTTGACGGTATTTTATACTTTTTCTATAATAAAGATATTTACTTAATTTGCGGATGAGGTGATAAGATGGGATATTAAAAATTGCATGTTTCTTTAAGCTGGCAAAGCCTGCTTTGTACGGACTGAAAAGTAAAGGCGCTTGTTATGCAAATGAACATACTGCCCTTCTTTCGCCTATCAGAACGTATTTGCCTGCCTTTAAACCAGGCTCTGTTCTTCTAATTTGCTGAATTCTGCTGCAGGAACTCCCGCCGCTTTGGCAGGAGTGCCAGGCAGCTTGGGCCATGAAACGGCCAAAAAATCAGCAGAGAGCTTTAATGGAGCTAAAAACTAATTGATTCAAACTATATTTTTAATTTATAGGAGGTGGACTCCTTATTCGCCATTCCGGCGGATAAAGGGAGACTATTGGACATAATAAACTTGGTTATTATTGCCATTTTAATTGCTTTGACAGCATTTTTTGTAGCTTCGGAGTTTGCGATAGTCAAAGTGAGAAGTTCAAGAATTGAACAGCTGATTGAAGAAGGAAAAAATAACGCACTCCAGGCAAAAAAAGTCATTTCAAGCCTTGATGAATATTTGTCAGCCTGCCAGCTGGGAATCACAATGACGGCGCTTGGAATCGGGTGGCTGGGAGAACCGACGGTCGAACATATTTTAGCTCCTTTATTTCATAAGTTAAACGTTCCCGAGACAGCAGCAGAATTTCTTTCGATTGTCTTGGCCTTTGCCTTCATTACCTTTATTCATGTGGTAATCGGGGAACTGGCTCCAAAAACACTTGCAATCCAAAAGGCGGAAGAAATCACCTTGCTCGCTGCAAAACCATTAATCCTGTTTTACAAGATACTGTATCCATTTATTTGGCTGCTGAATAAGTCTGCAGGATTGATTACAAGAATGTTTGGCTTACAGCCGGCTTCAGAGCATGAACTCGCTCACACTGAGGAAGAATTACGCATCATTTTATCCGAAAGCTACAAAAATGGTGAAATTAACCAATCTGAGTTTAAGTATGTGAATAAAATCTTTGAATTTGACGATCGCATCGCTAAGGAAATCATGGTGCCCCGGACAGAAATTGCCGCATTATCCATCGAGGATACTCTCGAGGACTTCTTTGCAACAATGAAGGAAGAAAAATTCACACGTTACCCTGTCATTGAAGGTGATAAGGACCACGTAATCGGCATGGTGAATGTGAAGGAATTTTTCACCGAAATGATTTCGGATCGAATCAAACCAGCAGATACAACCATAGAAAAATTCGTACGTCCGATTATCAGGGTGATCGACAGCATTCCTATCCATAATCTGCTGCTTAAAATGCAAAAGGAACGTATTCACATGGCGATATTAATGGACGAATACGGCGGTACTTCAGGTTTGGTTACTGTGGAAGACATCCTGGAAGAAATCGTTGGCGACATACGCGATGAGTTTGATTTGGATGAAATACCGATGATCCGCAAATTGAAAGAAGAGCATTATATATTGGATGCCAAGGTTCTGATCAGTGAGGTAAATGACCTCCTAGGACTTGAAATCTCTGATGAAGATATCGATACAATCGGAGGCTGGATGCTCACGGAAAACTACGAAGCCAGGCAGGGAGATATCCTGCAGCAGGGTGATTACCATTTCAAAATCACGGATATGGAAGAACATCATATCCGGTACATTGAAATTTACAAAAAAGCAAAAATCACAGCTGAAGTTCCTGAAGTCATGGAGTTTCCTGTTGTACAGCAAACTGAAATTGTATCTTAAAGCAAAAAGAACCCGTACCAGCTGGTACGGGTTCTTTGCTTTTTCGCCTAAGCAGGGCACTTTCTTTTACAGCCCGGCAAAACAATGCTCTCTAGATATTTCTCGGTCCCCATAAGATAATTGCCGCCCCAGCCAGGCATAAAATTGCACCCGCCGTATCATACAGATCCGGAGTCTTCTTTTCAAGTGCCCATGACCACAGCAGCGACAGAATGATAAACACCCCGCCATATGCTGCATACACCCTTCCAAAAGACGGAAAGCTTTGAAACGCAGGAATGATTCCATAAACGGCAAGTATAATTGCGCCAATTATGCCAAGCCAGAATGATGCGCCCTCTTTAATCCAGATCCACATCAGATAGCCACCGCCAATTTCAGCAATACCCGCCAGAACAAAAAATATTATGGATTTCGCCATTGATTCCCTCCCTTCCTGCAGACAAGAATGGATAATATGCATACAGTATATTTTATACTAGCATATTTTCCGCGTTCGATTAAGAGCGTCGCGGTCCACGTACAGGAAGGGCTAAATCTCACATTTTAATTTTCAGTTTTATAAAGCCTGCTTTTTTAAGCGTTTCAAAGACAATGACCGCAGCTGGCCCAATAAAGAGACCGATAAAACCCATCAGCTTTAAGCCTAAATATAAACTGATCAGCGATGCTATGGGAGTTAAACCAAGATTTGCTGAATATACCTTTGGCTCGATAATTCTTCTGATCACCGTAATGCTGAAAAATAAAATGATAAGCCCGATTCCTAAATGCCCGTTTCCCTGAATGATAGCTATTACTGCCCATGGCACCAGCATTGAGCCAGTTCCCAGTATTGGAAGAATATCTACCAAAATAATCAGGATAGAAAGCAGAAGTGTAAATGGTACCCCGAGAATCCATAATCCAGTGTAAGCAAGGAGAAAAGTAATGAAGCTTAAAAACACCTGTGCTTTAAGGAAACCTATGGCTGCTTTACTCAAATCGCTGCAGACAAGAGAAATTTTCTGATAGGTTGTCTCCTTCAACAGATTCTTCGCCTTTTTCCTTATTATCGGGAATTCCAGACAAAATAAAAACAGGGCAATTACGTAAATCAGAAAATCGATAAAAAAGCCCGGAACCAGCGCAGCCAGCTGTACGGTACCCTGCATGAGCTCCTGCAGAAAGGCTTCCAATGAGCGGATTCCACCTTCAACTGCCCGTTCTGCTGAAGAAATGACATTTGCAGGCAGTTTCTCGGAATATTTATCCCACTGTCCAACTGAAGGCAAAATCGCAGAGTAGTAAAGTTCCTTAATTAAACGCGGCAGCTTTTCTGCGAACGTGACGACTTGGCCCGCCAGCACCGAAACAGCAAAGTAAACGGCAGACAGCAATCCTCCAATATAGCAGACAAAAGTAAGTAAAACAGCCCAAAATCTATTCAGCCTCCAAGAACGGATCATAAAGACAATCAGCTTTTCAAGAAAGGCAGCTGTGCCAAGAGCAAATAGTAATGGCCATGAATAAGGAATTAAAAATAAAATACCCCCAGCAAACACAAATCTCCAAAACCAGCTTGATATCATGATGCCTCTTCCTCCCTGCCTTCTGCCGGCCATGTCTTATATATACGAATCCTGCACACGGTTATCATATAACAGCACATATTGAACGCCATGATTACTATATGTATGGCTGTACCACTCATTACATTCATTTCTAAAGGCTCTTTTCTTAAAGACTGTTGTTTTTTTATTTGTTATGTGAGGCGTTCCCATTGTCAAGTCAGGCTGATTTGAGCGTAATGTGCCAGAATCCTGCTTAGATTAGCAGATGAGACCTAAGCAGGCGCAGCCGAGGAGGCTCACCGCTTGCGTGGAAAGCGAGCCTCCTGCAGAGGAAATCAGCCACCTTGTTTCATAGCAGCAAAGTTTACGAAAATAGCCTTCTTTAAAGAAAGTCTGCCGTATATTGCAAAAACTTATGGTAATCGCTCCAAAAAAAATAGATAAGGCCTCCATCTACAAGATGGAGGCCTCCCTAGTATATGACTGCCGCAGTTAATAACCAGGTTCATTTAATGAATCTGAAGGCGGATGATAGAACCCTTACATGTTATTCCACTGTGAATTTTGCTGCAAGTGTTTGCAGCTCTTCTGATAATTGAGACAATGTAGCTGAAGAAGCTGTGATTTCTTCCATCGTTGCAAGCTGTTCCTGAGTGGCAGCCGAGCTTTCCCTGCTCCCCATCACACTGTTTTCAGCAATAGCTTTCACAGAGTGTATCGCGCCTACAATTCCCTCACTTATTGATGAAAGATTCTTGACCGATGACGATACATCCTCAACCTTTTCTGATACATCTGAGATTGACCCTGAAATCTGGGTAAAGGCGTTATTCACTTCGCTGGTTTGCTCTAATCCATTAAACACCTGTTTATTTCCGGCATTCATTGCTTCCACTGCTCTTGATGTCTCACTTTGGATATGCCCAATCATTTCATGGATCTGGGAAGCGGACTTTTTTGACTCCTCAGCAAGTTTTCTCACTTCATCTGCCACTACAGCAAACCCTTTTCCATGCTCGCCGGCCCTTGCCGCCTCTATCGCTGCGTTCAGTGCCAGCAAATTGGTCTGATCGGCAATAGAAGTAATCATTTCAACAATATGGCTGATTTCATTCGATCTGCTGCCGAGCTGATGGATAGAATGCGTTGCATCCTTTACTGTCTCATCAATCTTTTTCATCTGTGCTACGATGCTTTCCACTGATTTCTTTCCTTTTTGGCTTAGTAGGCCTGCCAGTTCAGCTGCATGAAGCATTTCCTCACTGTCTGATGCAATCTTGCCCATTCCTTGGGACATTTCATCAACTGAATCCGATACCTTGTTAAATTGCTGTAATTGCCCCTCCAGCCCGCCAGCCTGGTCCTGGGTGATGCTCGCAATCTGCTGGGCTGCTTGGGAGCTTTGTTCAGCACTCGCCAATAATTCTTCACTGCTTGAAGCAACCTGCAGGGAGGAATCCTGGACTCTGGTAATAATGTTTCTTAAATCCTGTTTCATTTGGTTCAGCGCCCCGACAAGAATGCCAATTTCATCCTTGTTCTTCACCGAAATCATTTGGCCCGACAAGTTTCCTGCTGCCAGCTCCTTTAAATCTCCGGAAACAATTCGGATTGGTCTTGTGATGGACCTTCCAAGGCTGATAGCCAGGATAATACCAATGATGACAGATAAAATATTCACGATCCAGACGATTGCCTGAGTGTGATTCGAATTATCATGTGCATTCTTTCTGGCCAGGTCCATTTTATGCTTCTGGTATTCAACAAGCCCGGCTGTTTTATTGGAAAAGTTTTTCCCCATGCCGGCTGCAGAGGTTTTAACGATACCTATATAAGTCTCTTCTCTGTTTTGCTGCTTGAACAGAATTTCCCTTTGAACCATAGCTTGATACAGTTTATCGGTATCCTTCAAATCTTTAAGCAGTTCCTTTCCTTTTTTATCATCTGTACCGCTCAGCAAATGTTTGTAAGTGCTTTCAAATTCGTTGACTGACTGCTTATAATCATTAATGAAAACAGGATCTCCAGTTATTAAATACCCCCTGATATGATTGGACTGATCCATGACGGATTCCCTTAAATCTTTAACAGCAAGCAGGTCCCTTATATTCTGATCGAACACCAACTCATAGGTTTGATCAATTTTTCCTAGCTGCCAGTTTGTTAATGCAGTGGCACTCCCCAGCAAAAGCAAAACCACAGCGAAGGCCCCAATCAGTTTTCTAGAAATTGTTAGCTTCATATCTGTCTCCTCACTCTTCAAATGTCCTAATTTTTATCGGACAAAAACAGCAAAATTTTACTGTTATTGAAGAGTGAGAAAAAATATTCAACAATTGCCTCAATTTTTCTTATCTATTTCCGACTCGAATTTCTCCTCAATTTCGTTTTTATTTCCATACAGATAAATCCGATCTCCCTCGTTGATGGTAGAGCCATTCAGGCCTTTACGTACCTGAACTTCTCCTCTTTGAATAAAAAGGATAGTAATATCATCATCTTCCGAAAGGATATCACCCACCTTTTTTCCGATTAAAGGGCTTCCTTCCTTAATCGCCAGGTCGGTCACCAGATCATTTTCATTCAAAAAAAGAATATCCTTGATTGGACGCTCATACATTTGGTAATTTTGCTCCATTTCCTCCGTAACTTTACCTTCAAAGTGCTTTTGAATCCATTTTGTTTTGCCGATAAAAAGGAGGACAAGCAATGCTCCGCAAATAATGGAGAGTTCATGTATCCTGAGATCGTCAGACAGAATGGTACTCACGGATGAAATGATGACTGCAAGTGAAAAGGCCCCGAATAATATTAGAAATGCAGCTATTTTTCTGCGTATTGGATGATCAATGATGGCACTTGATTCATCTGTTGTAAATCCGGTGCCAGTCAGCATGGAAATCACCTGAAACCGTGACACCTTTGTCTTCATTCCTGTCATATTAAAAAGAATCACGGAAATTTCTATAACAAGTGCAATGATCGCAAAGTATAAAAGAATAAATACAAATTCCAGCACCAACACTTCCTTCCTCCTTAGGTATACCTCTATTCGGGATGCAAAAAACCCCTTTGCCTTCCCTGTTTCTAGTATATCTTCCCATGATATTTTTATAAGCCCAGGAACCCCTGCTATACAATCACTGAACAGGCACTATGTGTTTGACAATTTTTTATAGGGGAAAAGATAAAAAACGCATGAAAAAGGAGAGATCTGTTATGAGCCATAATAGGGATAAAGAAAAGTACCTGGAGGAAAGAAACGAAAAATCCAAGGCATTTAAAGAAGATCGTGAAACACAGCTGGAAAGAGATCAAACTGTTATGCCAATTGATGACCTTCCATTGGAGGATATAAAAATGGAAAATCAGGAAGAGCGGGATAAGGAAGATACAAAAGACAATTCATCCAGTGAAGAGTAATGAGTCCCCGCACCTCAATCTTGATAAATGATAATGTTTATCTATGAACATTAAAGCCGGCTTATTTCGCTTCAGGCTCTATGCGGCATAATCCTATTTAAGCTATAGCGGAGCCCAATTAAAAAAAGGGTGCATCTCATTTCACGAGATGTACCCTTTTATTACTCTTAAGCTTCAGCAGCAAGAACTTCAGTCAATACCGGAACAATTTGCTTCTTGCGGGAAACTACTCCCTTTAATACTGCCGTATTATTTGCAAGAGTTACATTGTAGGCTTTTTCAACAGATTCTGCTGAACGGCCCAGTGCAAGGCCAACGGAATCATTGTTCAGGATATCTGTAACCACAAACAGGAATAAATCCAGGCTGCGTTCTTCTATGACTTGAGAAATGGCTTTTTCAAGCTCATCCTGCTGTGATAGAACGTCATTTGTATCCACAGCATTAACCTGGGCAATAACTGCTTTGACATTTCCCATCTGGAATTCCTTTGCATCCAGCGAGATAAGCTGTTCAATGGACTTATCACTTAAATCGGCTCCTGCCTTCAGCATGTCAAGACCGTATTTCTCCGCCTCAACTCCTGCAATGGCTGCTAATTCAAGTGCACAGGCAACATCCTGGTCCGTGCAGGTCGGTGATTTAAATAATAAAGTATCTGAAATGATCGCAGAAAGCATCAGACCGGCAATTTCCTTTGAAATGCTGACGCCGTTTTCTTTGTAAATCTTATTTAAGATCGTTGCTGTACAGCCAACAGGCTCAGCCCGATAATATAGCGGATCGCTTGTTTCAAAGTTTGCAATTCTGTGATGGTCGATTACTTCCAGAATCCGCACTTTCTCAATATCATCCGCACTTTGCTGGCGTTCATTATGATCAACCAGAATGACAGTATCCGCTTCTGCTGAAACTTCCTCAACAAGACGCGGTGCATCCATATTGAAGTGGCTTAATGCAAACTGAGTTTCACCGTTAATTTCACCAAGACGGACGGGTTCTGCATTCATGCCCAGCTGCTTTTTCAGATCAGCATAAGCAATGGCTGAACAAATTGTATCTGTATCTGGATTTTTATGTCCGAACACTAATATTTTTTCCACGTTATTACTCCTTTTGTTCTTGATTGAATTTTAGCTCTTTCCCAAATTTGGTGCACAGCTTTTTCATCTATTTTATCACAACTTCATTGTCTTTTAATTATTAAATTTTTTCAAGTTTCCCCTTCTCTTTTTGACAGAAATTTGTCTGCATCCATTTTCCTTCTAAACAATTAAAGCTGTTTTCGTAAACTCTGCTGCTATAAAACAAGGTGGCTGATTTCAGCTCCAGGATGCTCGCTTTCCGCGGGGCAGGCGGTGAGCTTCCTCGGCCGCGCCTGCTTAGGTCTCACCTGTTCTGCTCATCTAAGCAGGAGTCTCGCACCTTACGCTCCAATCAACCTGACTTTTTTTCATAGTTGATATTTTCATAAAGTTAGCGTACGATTATATCAGTCAACATACTAGATATGGAACATGAATATATACATAAAACTATATATAGAACCGCAAGCATAGGTGCCAGAAATGGCTGAAAAGGGAATCCGGTGTAAACCCGGAGCTGTCCCCGCAACTGTAAATGTGACGAAATGAGATTTCCACTGTATGTCTTTATACGGGAAGGACTCAGAGTAGGATGAACATAAGCCAGGAGACCTGCCTATTGCCTGCCAAGTTTCTTATTCTTCGGGGATTGAGGTGATGAAACGATGGGTTAAAAGCACCGTCTTCATTTTCTCTTTTATCACATCGTTTGATCCGCTCAATTCATGAGCGGGTTTTTTTATATCCAAAAGGAGGAAAACAAGATGAAAGTGGCACTATCTGCTGAAGGTTTATCCATGCACGAGGAATATGAATTGAAAAAAGAGGCAGTCGCTTCCCTCGAAGAAATTCTTCGCGATTTTCCATTCCTGAAAACTGAGGACTTCAAAGAAAGAGTAACGGAAATCCTCTTTGGCCGAACCGGGATTTCCAAAGAACAAATCGCTAATGTCATCATTTTAGAAGGACTTTCTTTAATTTCAGAAATCGAACCTGACTGGACTTTTGTATGTGCAAGAGTATACCTGAACTTCCTGCGCAGTGAGGCTGCTGCAAACAGAAGCTATAGTCCGGATGCACCTTATGGTTCCCTGTATAGCCTCATCAGCCATCTCTGCAGTCTGGGGATTTTCCACCCTCTGCTTATCGATTCATATTCAAAAGAAGAAATTACAGAGATTGGAAAGCTGCTGGATGCAGACAAGGATAAGCTGTTCACCTACATAGGATTGAGAACATTGTCGGACAGATACTTAGCAAAAGACTTTGACGGTAAAATTCAGGAGCTGCCACAGGAGCGCTTCTTAATTATCGCTATGACAATTATGGCAAATGAATCAAAAGAAAAAAGAATTGAATACGTGAAGGAAGCTTACTGGGCACTCAGCAATCTATATATGACCGCTGCCACTCCTACCCTTGCAAATGCCGGAAAAAATTATGGACAGCTTTCAAGCTGCTTCATAGATACTATTGAGGACAGCCTACAAAGCATTTATGACAGCAACACCGATATTGCTAATGTATCTAAATCCGGCGGCGGCATTGGTGTTTATCTCGGTAAAATCAGGAGCAGAGGCAGCGATATTAAAGGGTTTAAAGGAGTATCATCAGGTGTTATTCCCTGGATGAAGCAGCTTAATAACACTGCAGTAAGCGTAGATCAGCTCGGTCAGAGGAAAGGAGCCATTGCTGTCTACCTTGATGTCTGGCATAAGGATATTTTCCCCTTTCTGGATTCCAAGCTTAACAATGGAGATGAACGGTACAGAACGCACGATTTATTCACAGGGATCTGTCTGCCAGATTTATTCATGGAACAAGTCGAGTCCCGTTCCTCATGGTTCCTTTTTGATCCGCATGAGGTCCGTACGGTAATGGGATTTTCCCTCGAAGACTTTTATGATGAACAGCGGGGCTCTGGAACCTTCCGGGAAAAATACAGACTCTGCATCGAGAACCCGGAACTCTCAAAAGTGGAAATACCAGCAATAGAAATCATGAAAAGCATCATGAAAAGCCAGCTTGAAACTGGAACTCCTTTCTTATTTTACCGGGACGAAGTTAACAGGAAAAATGCGAACTCACACGCCGGCATGATTTACTGCAGCAATCTTTGCTCGGAGATTGCCCAAAATCAGAGTTCCACAAGCATTCATGAGCAGTACACAGAAGATGGGAAAATCATAACAATCAAAACGGGCGGAGACTTTGTGGTCTGCAATCTATCATCAATTAATCTGGCAAAGGCAGTAACAGGCAATGTGCTGGAAAGGCTGATTTCCATTCAGGTTCGTATGCTTGATAATGTAATAGATTTAAATACCATTTCTGTTCCCCAGGCACAATTAACTAATAAAAAATACCGGGCCATCGGCCTTGGAACATTTGGCTGGCACCATTTGCTTGCCCTGAAGAAAATAAGATGGGAAAGCATGGAGGCTGTACAATATGCTGATGCCCTTTATGAGAAAATCGCATTCTTAACCATCAAAGCGAGCATGGAGCTTGCTGCAGAAAAAGGAGTATACCCGGTTTACAGCCATTCCGACTGGGAAACTGGCGAATATTTTGCTAAAAGGGATTATTTAAACCGTGATTCTGATCTGGACTGGCCTGGTTTGCAGCAGGACGTCATGAAAAACGGCATCCGAAACGCCTACTTAATGGCTGTCGCTCCAAATGCAACCACTTCTATTATAGCCGGCAGCACAGCAAGCATTGATCCTATTTTCCTGAAGGTATTTTCCGAAGAGAAAAAGGATTATAAAATCCCGGTTACGGTTCCAGACTTGAACAGCGAAACATCGTGGTACTATAAATCTTCCTTCCATATTGACCAGCTTTGGAGCATTAAGCAAAATGCAGCAAGGCAGCGCCATATTGATCAATCTATATCTTTCAATATTTATGTTAAAAACACCATTAAAGCAAAAGAACTGCTGAACTATCATATGGAAGCCTGGAAATCAGGTCTTAAAACAACCTATTATATCCGCTCTACATCAAGTGATTTGGAAGATTGCGATTCTTGCTCCAGTTAAGTTTCAGGATATACATGAAAAAAGAAGAGGTGGAATTCATGAAAATCAAAGTAAATAAACGTGCTCTTATGGATGATGGTGCCCCGAACAAGTCAACCTCCATTATAAACGGCCGCAGTTCCAATATCCTAAACTGGGATGATACCGCCTTTAACTGGGCGTATCCAAAATATAAAAGAATGCTCGGGAATTTTTGGACGCCTTTTGAAATTAACATGTCACAGGATATCAAGCAGTTCAGCCAGTTAACAGAGATTGAGCAAGATGCTTTTCTTAAGATAATTGGACTTCTTGCACTGCTGGACAGCATTCAGACTGATTATGCTGGCCGTGTAGCAGATTATCTTACAGACTCAAGCCTGAACGCCTTGATGATTATGCTTGCTCAGCAGGAGGTCATTCACAATCATTCTTATTCGTATGTCTTATCCAGTCTGGTTACAGCAAAGAAGCAGGAAGAAGTTTTCGAATTTTGGAGAAGTGAACCCGTCCTTGTCTCAAGGAACGAGTTTGTCATGAATGGCTATAAGGAATTTGCAGAGCAGCCCAGTGTTGAAAGCTTGCTTAAATCCATTGTCTTTGATGTCATTTTGGAAGGTTTGTTCTTTTACTCCGGCTTTGCATTTTTTTATAATCTCGCAAGAAACCAAAAAATGGTCGCAACATCGACGATGATTAATTATATTAACCGAGATGAGCAGCTTCATGTGGACTTATTCGTAAAGATATTCCAGGAAATCCTAAGGGAATATCCGGAATGCAGAACAGCTGAATTTGAAGAGTTTGTAAGCAGGACCTTTATTAAAGCCGCCAGCCTTGAGATCGAATGGGGAAAGCATATCATTGGAGATAAAATAGATGGCATCTCGATGAAGGACCTGGAGGCATATATTAAATTTTACGCTAACGTCCGATGCAGCCAGCTGGGGTTCGGCAAGCCCTTTGAGGGCTATCGGCACAACCCGATGAAATGGATTGCAGCTTATGAGGATGCGGATAAAGGCAGGTCAGACTTTTTTGAGCAAAAATCAAGACAGTATACGAAGATTAATTCTGTTGATAATGGCTTTGATGAACTATAAAAACACTAAAATCCTAGATAATTTTGCAAAAAAAGACTCCCAGATAAATGGGAGTCTTTTAAAGTTCAATTATTTTTGAACGTTAGCAGCTTGTGGTCCGCGAGCGCCTTGCTCGATTTCGAAAGAAACTTCTTGGCCTTCTTCAAGAGTTTTGAAGCCTTCGCCTTGAATAGCAGAGAAGTGTACGAATACGTCGTCTTGTCCTTCTACTTCGATGAAACCGAAACCTTTTTCTGCATTAAACCATTTTACTTTACCTTGTACCATGTGTATTTCCTCCTGTTTGGAAAAAAATCCTTATATTACTATTCTTGATCTAGGATAACGTCTCAAGAGGAAACCATGTAACATGTACTTTCCTTCTATCAATCTTTAATCCGAACAAAAATAATTGACTATAGTATAACATGATTTTTCTTAAAAAAACAAGAAAATCAGAAAATTTATTAACGACAAATTTCGCTTATTTCCTGCTTCTTTCGCCTTTAATCTTTCTTGCTGAAGCCTTCCTCTTTCAAGTACCTTTCAGCCTCAATAGGAGATTCAAAGCAATCTTCAAGATTGCTTCCGGAATAAACATTCCACAGTAAATCTTCTTTTACCAGAGATAGTTCTTCTTGTCCCCGTTTCGTCCAGACTCCTTCTAAATCGGTGTACGTATCCTCTTCTTCTTTCTCTTCATGAAGCTCGGAAAGATAGCCTATGCTCTTTTTTATGATGTCCCTTAATTCCGATTCTGAATAATCACGGATATTCACATAACCCTTGCGATCTATTGCTGCTTTTGGCAAATGCCCGCCGTAGACAAATCCATTTCCATTTGGGTGTAAATGCTGCACGACTATTTTCTTTTCATGCACGCTTTCTTCATAATGAAAGTTCACTCTTCCAAGAGAGACATCCTTTCTTTCCAGTTCAGGAAAGGATTCAATAATATTCAGTTTTTCTTCAAATGTCAGCACACAGTTTTCCTCATTTCATTATTCAGTTCATTTGTCTGTTGATTATACCATACAGTACTCCAAATCCGCCCATTCACTGCCGCATTATTTGCCAGCAGCTCTCACCTATATTTTTCAGGGCATAAGGTAATTTAATCTTTGATAATATGCACCGCCAGCAGCATGATAAAAGATATCATGATCATTATCCCTACCCACATCCATGCCATTTCCATATTTCCTGAATCAATCGCCATATAAATAGCAGTCGGCATTGTCTGTGTCCTGCCAGGAATGTTACCTGCAAACATCAAAGTTGCACCGAATTCCCCAAGGGCCCTCGCAAAACTTAAAATCCCTCCTGAAATGACGGATTTTATGGCCATCGGCATAGATATGAATATAAAAACCTTATACTCATTTGCGCCATCCACTCTTGCCGCATTTTCGATATCAGAATCGATACCTGCAAATCCAGTTTTAGCTGATTGATACATCAGCGGAAAAGCTACAACAATGGAGGCAATCACAGCTGCAGCCCATGTAAAGATAATCGGCTGGTGAAATAGCCATTCAATTCCCTGGCCAGCTGGACTGTTTCTTCCGAAAAAAATGATAAGCAAGAACCCGACTACCGAGGGCGGTAATACTAAAGGAAGCAAGAAAAGAGTTTCCAGGAGAACGCTCCCTCTGAACTTCTTATTTGCCATAAACCTTGCTGCCAGCGTTCCAATACAAAATACAGCAAGCCCAGAAATGGCTGCAACTTGGATAGAAATCTTTACAGGAAGCCAGAAATCAGCTGTCATAACTGCTGCAGCCATTACTTTCTATCATTAAATGATTATCCATTTTTTATTCTCCTTGCATCTAATTTACTATTTTTAGCGGATCCACTCCGGCAAACAACGTGCAGAAATCAGCCATGTATTTTAACAAAAATCTGCTGAATAAGACTTCACATTCAACATTATACTCCAAATCCCCGCTCTTTTTATTTTCTGCCTTTTTTTAAAATGTCTTTTTCTTGACATATTGCTGACACAATCATTCTGTAAAGTAACTAGTATCAGATGAATATACAAATAATTATTTACTGCGATATAGCTAAAAAATGATAAGGGAGTCGATCTTAATGGTAAACATTTATACTACACCAAGCAGTCTTGCATGCAGAAAGGCCAAATCATGGCTGCAAAAGAACAATATTCCTTATAAAGAAAGAAACTTATATGCACAGCCTCTATCAGTTAACGAAATTAAAGAAATTCTAAGAAAAACAGAAGGCGGTACTGATGAAATTATCTCTACCCGCTCAAAAAAATTCAAGAACATGAAAATCGACATTAATAATACACCATTAAATGAGCTTTGCAGCATCATTCAAAAAAATCCTGACTTGCTGCGCCGTCCGATTATTTTTGACGAAAAAAATCTTCACACTGGCTATAATGAAGAGGAAATGGGGCGATTCCTGCCGCGCCAGGTAAGACATGTTCAATTATGGAGGGCTATCAGCCTTATTAATGCTTAATTCATAACTATCATGTTCAGCTTTTCACGATCTGTCGTTTAAAAAAATATTTGATTACCGCTTGATAAGAGACAACAGGAAAACCCTCTTTAAACAGCCAGACGGGCTGTCCATCAAATGGGCAGCCCGATTTCTTTATTTTGATTTTAATAACGAGATAGTGAATATGGTACCCTCACTGCTGCTGCCCTTAAGGCTCAGATCTCCTTTTTGGGCTTTAGCGAGCATCTTGCTGAATGGCAGGCCAAGACCAAGTCCGCGTACCCTAAGCTTTTTCTTCTCCCCTCTATAAAAAGGTTCGAATACAAAATCCTGTTCTTCATCCGGTATGCCACGCCCGTTATCACGGATATCAATGCATACACGGTCTTTGCTTACACTGTATAAGCTGATTTCGATTTTTCCATCCTGCATCAGCGCCTGCCTCGCATTATTCAGTAAATTTATGATAATTTCCTGAAGTCTCAACCGATCCACCATTGCGGTGACTATCTCTTCTGGCAGATTTACAGACAGTTCAAAATCCTGATCATCTTGGGTCATTTTCCATTGATAAGCTATTTCCTGAAGAAATTTGTTCAAATTTTCCTTTTCAAAGCGAATCTTGAATGAACCAGCAGCCATGGCGTTATAATCAAGTAAATCTTCAATCATCGTTTGCAGCCTTTGTGTTTCCTTAAGCGATATTGTGAGAAACTCCTTGCTTTCCTCCCCTGTTACTACTTCATCCTTTACTGCCTGAATCAGTCCGCTAATTGACGTAACCGGGGTTTTTAAGTCATGAGTCACTCCTGCAAACAGCTCGGCACGCAGCTTATCATTTTGCTTCAGCCTGTTGGTCATTTCCTTAAACGATTCTATCAATTCATGTATTTCTTCTTCTTTTGGTTCTTCTTCCTTTAATTGAATATCATAATTGCCCTGGCGGATCTGTACAGCAGCGTTTGCCACCTTTTGAATTGGTTTGGAAATCCTTCTGGAGAGAACGTAAATCACCCCCCAGCCCAAAATAAGAAGTCCTCCCATCATAACTGCAAGCAGCCCATGATCCTGGTTCAGTTCCTTTAATGTACTCTCTTCCTGTGCAATCACAACCCAGCCATATTTTTTGCCGTTACGGTCTATGGCCGATTTGACAACATAAACCTGATTTTCATTCCTGATTTTCACCTTTTGTATGGGTTCCTTACTGTTTATGATTATTTTTGGAAGATGGTCGTCCCCTTTAGCTATATAAAGCTGCGGCATTGTATAAATAATCTCGCCTTGAGTATCTGTGATATAGATAATAGGCGGTTTATTAAGATGAAGGATTTTCTCCCTTTCTTCTACAACACCAGAAAGGACCGGCCCCACCACCATTTTCCCATTTTCCTTGATAACCCTGTCAGATGTTTCATCGGCGAGATATTTCAGTAAACTTAGTCTGTACTGCAAAGCTGTGTGCTCCATCCACCATGCAGAAAAAATTGACAGCACCATTAAGCCTGTAACCAATGTAATCAGGTATCTAGTTGTCCAATATCTTACAAGAGTTGTTCTTTTTTTAGTTTTCGCTGACACTTAATTGATACCCCATCCCCCGTAAAGTTTTTATTTCTCCTTCAGCTGCCGGCCATTTTTCCAATGCCTTTCTTATTCTTTTAATCGCCAGGTCAACAGCGCGGTCACTTCCGTCATAATCCATGCCCCATACCTGATCAATCAGCTGATCCCTGGTAAATATCTGATTAGGATTTTTCGCCAAAAATAAGAATAACGAAAGATCTCTTGGAGTTAAACTGATTTCTTCGCCATTCAACTGAATCGTATATGAACTGAAGTCAGCACGCAAATTGCCATATTGCCTAATATTAGCGGTGTTTGTGCTGCTGCTTGCTGATCTTCTTAAAACCGCTTGAACTCTTGCTACGACTTCTTCAGCTATGAATGGCTTGGAAATATAATCATCAGCACCTGACTTAAAGCCGCTTAATCGATAGTCCACATCTCCGAGCGCCGTAAGCATGATTACTGGGCATGCATTCTTTTGCCGTATTTCCTTCAATATATGCCAGCCATCCTTCCCTGGAAGCATCACATCCAGAAGAACAAGATCAGGTTTTTCTTCTTCAAAAACATCTATGGCTCCATTTCCTTCGTAATGCTGAAAAACTTCGAAGCCGTCTCTTTGCAGATAAGCCTTCAGCACCATAGAAATGGCTTGTTCATCTTCTATAATCAATACTTTCTTCATTTTGATTTTCACCCCACATACAATAATATTAAAATACATAGCCAGTGCCAATACAGCCTGGCTTACACATAATTAAAAATCCCCTTTTTATATAGGATATCAGAACAATATGTCAGGATTATGTTAAACGAATGGGGAAGCAGAATAAAGAGCTCAAAAAAACCATAGAGGCTAGAGCTCCATCATTTTTTTCAGGTCTTTTATATCAAAAAGAAAAGCCGGCTCCTTCTGCTGCCAGCTTTTCTTCATGCTCCGCCTTCTCATTCTTCTGAATCATCAGCAATCGCACGAAGCTCTTTATTGAATAGTTCCACATTGCAGGTTAAATGTTTCTTGCGGCTTGCAATTTCATCTATTTCTCCGCTGTCTCCACCCGCATTAATCATTTCAGCAAGCTGAATCAAATCCTCTGCTTCTTCCCTATTACCATTATTAGGCTCTTTCATCTCAGCACCTCCTATACGTTTTGGCTTATCTTTTCCGTAAAGCGAAACTTTAGACATCATTCAATATGTTTTCCCAAACGCTGTGTGGTACAAAGCGGCTGATTTCTGCTGTTCTTGCACAGTCTCGTATCATAAGTTCCAAGCAGCCTAGTACAACAATGGGTTCACCTTGCAGAATTCATTAATTAGCATCAATCTTTAAGAAAGGCTGTTTTCGTAAACTTTGTTGCTACCTGAACAAGGGGTTCGCTTCACAGAACAATTAAAAAATAACAATCTTTAAGAAAAGAGCCATTCAAAAAGTGAAGATCCTGCAATGGTGTATTTTTTCATGAGTTGGAAATTCCCTTTTTTTATCGTGTTGGAGTATAATTTCTCCATACATACTCTCCGATTTCTCAGGAGGCAGTACACTGAGTATCCAAATTTTTCGCAAAGGAGTTTTAAGAGATGAAAATTATATTTCCGCTGCTTGCTTTAGCAGGCGGAATCGCCATTGCCTTCCAGTCGCAAATTAACGGAGGACTGGGCAAGAAAACTGGAGCAATCGAGGCCTCCTTCATTTCATTCGCCATTGGGGCACTCGCCTTGTTTTTCGTTTTGATATTCTTTGGCAAAGGGCACGTCTCCGCAGTTTCTGCCGTTCCAAAATGGCAATTAATCGGCGGGCTTCTTGGGGCATTCTATGTAAGTGTGATGGTCTTCACCGTTCCAAGCATAGGTGTTGCACAAACACTGGTCGCGGTTATTGCAGGGCAAATCATCACTGGGGCCGTCATCGATCATCTGGGGCTGCTCGGAGGAAATCAGATTTCTCTTGATGCTAAAAGGATTACAGCTATCCTGCTTCTTTTGGTGTCCCTGTATCTATTCAATAAAAAATAGGCCTGCTGCACTTTAATGAATTAAACGTCAAAAAAAGAGAAAGACCTTCAGGCAAAAGTGAAGGTCTTTTCTTATGTATAACTTTACTTATAATTGATTGTTATTTTGATTCTTTTCATCATCCTGCAGGGCATCCTCAGGATAGTAGGGATTAACATGGATTAATACTTCTTTAATCACACTATACTGCTTCATGATTTCATCTCTTATTGCCTTTGTTATATCATGGCCTTCTTTAATAGTTTTATCGTGGAATAAAGAAATCCTTGCGTCCACTAAAATATAATGTCCCTGTTCGCGCGCACGGATTTTGTCAATGCGCTTGACATCCTTAAACGTCAGGATAATGGACTCTATGCCCTTCAATGTTTCCCCGTCAATACTTCTTTCAAGAAGAATATCATACGATTCTGTAATCATTTCTTTTGAAATGCGGAAAATAAGATAGGCAACAAATATACTTGCCAGCTTATCTCCGTAAAGCAGGAAGTCCCAGCCGTAAGCTCCGCCAACTATTGATAAAATTACACCTATAGCAGCGGCCAGCGACGCAACAATGTCAGCTTTATGATCCAGTGCAATTGCTTCTATTGCTTTGCTGTTATGCTCATCAGCTGCTTTAAAGGAGTATCGGTATAAGAATAATTTAGAAACATATGAGATTAACGCTACCCATAATGCAAGAATGCTTGGCGCTGATACCGGATGGAGAAATCCAGTCAGGGCTTCATATGCAATGTATAATGCAACCACTAAAAGAATCATACCCACAATAGAAGAAACGATTACCTCTGCCTTTCCATGGCCGTATGGGTGTTCTGCGTCAGCTGGTTTACTCGCAATTTTTATGACAATGAGGACAATAACTGATGCAAAGACGTCAGCTGCAGAGTGAATACCGTCTGCAAAAACGGAATCACTGTTTCCATACCAGCCGATTAAAATCTTTCCAAGCATCAGGATAATATTGCTTACAAGACTTATCCATGCCACCTTATGGGCCAAGGATTCTCTTACATCCAAAATCGATCAACTCCAATAAAAATTAACTGCTTTTCCATAGTAATATAAGAAGTTTAGGTGAGTCTAGAGAAACAGAATTGCCTGCAGTGCTTATTTTAGGAAAAGATAAATTATTTTGAAAGAAATTAAATATGTTTCCTAAAGGAAAGAATTATTCACTCAAACATAACCTGGATTAAAAAACAGATGGTTTTTTGGGTTATCCAGGTGTAAAGTGCCTGAATGCCATTCATTCTCTTCATTATGTAGAACATTTGACTATGGAGGACAAAAGTATCAATTTACTGAAATAACGATGTTCCATCTTTACACAAAGGAACCGGACATTCTATGATAGAGTTAAATTCAGAATTTTTAAAATAAAGGAGGAAAACATGAAAACACCCTGTAAACAGCTTATTATTGCCGCACTCTCCCTATCCGTAATGCTGACAGGCTCAATTCAGGCATCTGCCAAGAACGATTCCGCAAAGGAAACAAAACTGGTTATCAAGAAAAGTGAGAACGCCAGCAGGCACAATCCGCATAACCTGATGTATCCGGTACTTAAAAAGGTACATAAACCGGAAGATGCCGGATTTTCATCCTCTAAGTTAAAGGAAGTCGATTCTTTGATTAAAAATGAAATCGATAATGGTTTCCCTGGGGCTGTCCTGCTTGTTATCAAGGATGGCAAAATTGTAAAAAACACGGCTTATGGCTATGCAAAAAAATATGATCGGGGTACACTGCTGAAGCACCCCAAGAAAATGAAAACGACCACTATGTTCGATCTTGCATCAAATACCAAAATGTATTCAGTGAACTTTGCCCTTCAGCACCTGGTAAGCCAGGGCAAAATAGACCTGAATCAGACTGTCTCACACTATATCCCCCAGTTCAGGGATAGTGCTGAAGATAAAATCAAAGGAAAAGATACACTTCGGTTAATTGATATCCTTCACCATACGGCTGGCTTCCCGCCGAGTGTCGAATACTATAATCCCAAGCTTGCCGGGGATTTATACACGACGGACCGCAGCAAAGTCCTTCAAATGATATCAAGAACTCCCTTAGATTATCAGCCAGGAACAAAAAATATATACAGTGATCTGGATTATATGCTGCTGGGTTTTATCATTGAAAAAGTCACAGGCAAAAGGCTGGACCAATATGCAGAGGAAAAGCTGTATAAGCCGCTGGGATTGAAGCATACACTCTTTAACCCGCTGCAAAAGGGGTTTAAACCAGAGGATTTTGCTGCTACTGAACTTAATGGAAATACCAGGGACGGGGCTATATACTTTCCAGGCATCCGCACATATACCCTTCAAGGTGAAGTACACGATGAAAAAGCCTTTTATTCAATGGGAGGGGTCTCCGGGCATGCAGGTTTATTTTCAACGACAGGAGATCTTGCAGTTTTGCTTCAGGTGATACTGAATGATGGCGGTTACGGGAATGTACGGTTATTCGATAAACAAACAATTGATCAATTTTTAGCACCATCCGATATGAATCCTACTTACGGGCTGGGCTGGAGAAGAAATGGAAACTCAAGCATGCATTGGATGTTCAGTCCCTATGCAAGCGAAAATGCAGTAGGTCATACAGGCTGGACCGGTACTCTTACCGTCATCGATCGTGAGAAAAATCTGGGGATTGTCCTTTTAACCAATAAAAAGCATTCTCCAGTGGCGGATCCGCAAAAAGATCCCAATAAATTTCTTGGCGACACATATGGCATCAGCCAGTATGGCAATGTTGTATCTGCAGTGTATCAGGCCTTAAAAGTCAACTAGTCTCCTTATGATGTGCTTTATCACAGCAAAAAAGAAGGAAACCAGAATGGTTATCCTTCTTTTTGCTGTTATATTTCTGTATTGCTCATAGATGTTTGGTCCTGGAAGATGTTTTGCTTTTTCTGCCGAAGATTGAATAGTAAATTGATATGATACCATTGACTAATGGATCGAGAAGCCCCGAAAGCTTGAAGATTACAAAAGCAACAATCATAGCCACAATCAGGCTTCCCAGTACATCAAATGGATAATGAAGGCCGGCCCAAATCCGGGAGAATCCCGTTAATAATGCTAAGATAAACATTGGAATACCCGCTTTTTTGTAATGAAACCACATGGCAATGGCTATCGCAAAAGCACCTGTAGAATGGTCGCTGGGAAATGATGCATCCTTTGCGTGGGATATCAGCGTGTGAACATGATGGGTGACAAATGGACGCGGCTCATAATAGATATGAGAGATGACCACATTTGCAATCAATGCAGCTGCCCCAGTGCCGCCGGCAAAAAGAACTGCACGTTTCATGGACTTGCCGCCAAAAAGCCAAAGAACTAAAAGTGCCAATGCAAAAATGTAGATTGCATTATTCGTGATAAACACCATAAATTGATCAAGGGCATTGCTATGTCCAGACAAATTGTGAATATCTTTAAATAACTCGTAATTCATTTAATCATTCCTAACTGCAGGGGGAATTTCCAAAACATCTTGCCTTTTGCCCAAAATTAATTTGGAACATGCCTGCGGAATAATTATATCTATTATAAAATCAATTAACAAATTAAAATTCTATTAAAACGTTAACCCGTCTAATTAATGCTTATTCCATCGATTTGAAGATCTTTCCCCGCTTTCTTATTGCCTTTTCCTTCTAAAATGTTTCCTTTAAAGACCTGCTTTCCAGAATTTAAATCAGCAGCGATGAGAATTTTGTCCTTTCCGCCAAAGTCTTCTTCTCCGCTTACTGCCATAACAAATACCTTTTCTTTGTTTATTAATAATGAATTTACCCTTAAGTCCTTCTGTCCCAGAGGGATAGCAATTTCCTTAGAGGGGATGCTGCTTGCAGCATCATATTTATATAGATGAAGAACATGATCTTTTTCTAAAAAGAAATATAGGACAGATCCATGATGATATACAGGGAGATTTTCTTCGCCGCTTGTAAACTCCTGCGGGATTTCTGTCTTCACTTGAATGTTTTCCTTTAAATTAAAAACAACCCAGTCAATCTTAGTTTTTCCATCCACTGTTTCTCCGTCCTTATTAGAGATTTGCTCTGTAGAGACTTTTTTGAATACAAGATAGTCATCTGGACCCATCTCATCTGCATCAAGAGCCTTCTCAAAAGAAACATGCACATTCTTTGGCCCTCCTTGTGTACGCTGGATGGTCTGGTTATCCAAAAGCTTCCCTTTATGCATATCAAATGTGTACACGTGGATTTCTTCGGCGTGATCCTCATCAGGCAGTTGTGCTGAATTCGTTGTGACAACATATATTTTTGAACCTGCGCTCTGTACCTCTGAAACAAATATATAGTTGTACTTATCCCTGCCTGGAACAGGCATTTTTATGGACGTGACATCTTTGTCTTTTTTATCCAGCTGGGAAATTTTAAAAGTAAGATTATTGCTGTCTCCGTCGTAACCCCCTGTTACATCTACATAGGCGAGTTTATTGCTATCTTCATAAAAATGGGTTTCTTGAGATTTTCCTCTCATAAAATTATGGTACTTTGACTGAAGTTCTTTTATTCTTTTGCTATATGCTGCTGAATTTTCCAGACTTTTGAAAAACGGCAGTTTACCGGTATACACAGTTCCCTTTGCAGTAATCTCAACAGGTTCACCTATGCTGCCATTCAAATAACTTCCTTCCAGAACAACCGGCTTGATGTAGTCAGCACCGCCTTCTTCAGGATTTATTCTATATTGCGGTAGCTTGTCCGCTGATTGTGCTGACTGGATATAAAATGTACCGATACAAATAATCGAAGCTGCAATAATTAAGCTTGTTTTCCAATATCTTCTCATCGTCTATTCTCCTTACACAGTAACTTTTCTATTAATGAGGAATTTGCCAATCGCAATGGATACACCGATTACAAAAAGGCCAAAGATTAATTCCAGTCCAGCCAGCTCCATTGGGTACAGATACACGGAATCTGTGAAACCAATCAGTAAAAGCGGTGAAAGAAATACAGCAAGTGAAGCTGCAAAGTAAAGAATCCCGATAAAAATACCCTTTATTCTGTAGCTTCTTTCAAACATAATAGCTGTAAATAATGCAAACACACACATAAATCCAATACCATATGAAAGAACAAACTGCGGAAAATTCCTTGGAATAATAACGTTTAATACCTGGTTTCCCTTAATTAATGTACTGATTTGAAAAACACTTCTGAAATGTTCAGGAACAAGCTGCAGAAAAAGTGCATTTTCAAGAGGAAGTATCAATAGCTGAAGCGCCGTAAGCCCTAACACCATTAAAAAGATGGCTGTCGCCTTGGCGAGATAGACATTTAGCCTCGAAGTTGGAAGCATCAATAATCTGTAAATAAAAGTATTTTTGCCAAACCAGTCTCTATACCAAATTAAAAAGATATAAAGGATAAGGCCTATTGCGCTAAGTGCTATTGGTCCAAGGAACCAAAAACTATTCATGATATCCAGAAAGGATGTAGGGCCAAAATCACTAAGATATTGTGCCTCAGTCAGTGACTGCTGCTGCATGTCTTGATGAGCACTGCTCATATAACTGTTAGAATGGACAATTACCCCTATAAATTGTGAAAGAACCGTAATAAGAAGCAGAGCTAAGTACATTTTACCGAACCGGTTGACTTCAAAGTTCACTAACTTTGCATATTTCTTCATTGCTGATACACCTCTCTCATAACATCTACAACTGATTTACCCTCTGAAAACCTCAAATCTTCAGGCTTGAATTCCTTAATAACTTTACCGTATTCAATCAGCACTGCTTTATCAATTAAGTGCTCGATATCCCCAATTTCATGAGTAGTAATAATGACACCCTTATCCTCAATCAGCGAGCTTGCGAAAACATCGGCAATATGTTCTCTGCTGAACATGTCAATGCCAGAGAATGGTTCATCCATCAAAATATAATCCACATCAAGTGCGAGCCCTAAAAGCAAATTTAATTTAGAGGTATTTCCTTTGGATAGCTCTGAAATCCTCATTTCCTTCTTAAGCTTAAAAAATTCGAGAAGTTCATCAGCCTTTTTCCCATTCCAGCTGCAGTAATAATCCTTCATGAAGTCAAAAGCCTGAAAAATGGACATCGATGGCAGCATCGTTATGGCATCAGGTACATATGTGATTTTTTCATAACTGTTTTTATCTAGTTTTTTTTGGTCGATCGTGATTTCTCCCTTGTATGGAGTCAAACCCATGATTGCTTTTAAAGTAGTGGTTTTTCCTACTCCGTTAATTCCGATAAGACAGGTGATTTCACCTTTTTCTGCTGTAAAACTTATATCCTCAAGCACCTTTTTCCGGCCATATCTTTTGCTGACATTCTTCACTTCAATCATTAAGATTCCTCCTTGTCATCCCTTTTCGACAGAGTTGTATTTTTTTTCAATAAGATTTAATAGCTCACCAACCGGCACATTAATCGGCTTAATGGACTGGACGAACATATCTACCGCTTCTATAATGAGCTCTTCCCTGATGCCGCTTAAGACTTTCATGTCATCTGTAATCTTGCTGGGATGATTTTTTTCTGTCGTGATCAAATCCTGTTCCTCCATTTCTTTATAAGCTTTTTGTGCCGTGTTTGGATTAATCTTGAGCAATGAAGCTAGCTCTCTTCTCGATGGGATCTCCTGTCCGGCTTCAAGCGCCCCAATCGCAATTTGCTCCTTAAAGTAACGGACTACCTGCAAATACACCGGGTCACGATTGTTAAACGTTACATTCATGAAAAACAACTCCTATTAAGTAAAACTTCCTTCAATGGACAGTGTTCCGCTGTTTTAGCTTCAATCTTTCTCAGATGTTAAAGATATGCTGACAATTATGTTATAGCGGGTAGCAGCCAGCCTGAGTGTATGTACTAAGTAGTTCATACACCTTATATAATGTACTATACCTGTAATACACTCCTGCTGTCAACATTAAAAAAATAATGTTTAATATAGGCTGTTTTCGTAAGGATTGATTTCCAAAGGGCAGCCGGTGAGCATCTTCAGCAATGCCTTTGATGCTCACCTTGCCCCTTATCTAAGGAAGAGACCCACACTTACGCTCCAATCACCCCACTTAATAATAAGATCCTTTATGGCCTCATTAATTAAAGCTCTTTTCTTAAAGATTGTTGTTACTTAAATAGTTCTCGAGGCAATTCCATTGTTATAGCAGGTTGATTGGAGCGGAAGGTGCGGAGACTCCTGCGGGATCAGCGTGACAGGTGAGACCCCGCAGACTCAAGTCGAGGAGGCTCAGCGCACGCCCTGCGGAAAGCGAAGCATCCTGGAGCGGAAATCAACCCCTTGTTTCATAGCAACAAAGTTTACGAAAACAGCCTTAATTAATAAAGAAGATTCCTGTCCAGCGGCAGTTTTTCACCTTTGATCCAGTCGCAGTCAGTTACCTTGATTTAAAAATCCCCGACATGCTCTTTTCGGATATCGTCATGCTCATAGTTTCAAAGTTAGGTGCCTTTCTAATGTAAATCCTAAGAATACAAAAAAGAGACATCCATTTAGAATGTCTCCACTTCATTTACCTGCGGTTTGATTTGTAATTAGCAGCCATAAGAACGATCCCAATAACCGCACCAATGACTAAAACAGCGATTCCTGCAATATTTCTGGCTATAGCGGAGAATACAATACACGCTATTACCATTAAAACAATAAGAGAACGATAAATCCAAAACTTACTCATCGCATAGTCAGCCCCTATTCTTAAACCATTGCTAAATCAGCTTATGGTCAAATTAGCCATTAAAGCAAGAAAGTATAGCATTGGCCATTTTCTCTCCATTGGCGATGCAGTCGGGTATTCCAACTCCATAGTATGAACAGCCTGCAAGAAAAACGCCAGGATAGTGCTGTAGCATTTTTTCTTCCAGAGCCTCCACAGTTTTGTTATGGGAGATATGATAATTTGGCATTGAATTTTCCCACTTAGTAACCTCGCTGGAAATCGGTTTTGCTGAGATACCCAAACTTTTCTCAACATCCCTTAAGGCAGCTTCAGATAATTCGGCATTGCTTAAGTCTTTTAAGCCGGAATATACCGGATTGGAGCTTTTATAAAATAACCGCACTAAAAGCTGCTTGCTTTTTGAAGTATGCTCCCACTTTCTGCTTGTCCATGTGCAAGCATTGCAGGCAAGACCACTTTTTTCAGAAACAATAAATCCCGTACCATCTTTCGGCAATTTACTGTCAGGGATATCAAAACCGAGGTAAACACTGATCATAGAACTGCTTTTTAGCTTATTGAACTCTTCTTCCAAATCATGATTGCCCAGCAGCCGCTTAGCTGCGGTCTCTGGAACACTTAACACAACATAGTCAGCTTCAATATCATCATGATTAGTAAAAGAGATGGTATATTTCCCATTGCTTTTTTCAATAGAGGAAGCTGCAGTGCCTGTTAAAATTTCAGCTCCCTTAATTTTATCTGCAAGAGAATCAATAATTTGAGATAAACCATTCTTGAAAGAAATAAATTTCCGGTTTCCTGAACCTTTAAATTTATCTCTATTATGTGAAAGCCCCCTGATAATGCTTCCATACTGATTTTTATAGTCAAGTAAATATGGAAGTGTGGAAGCGATTGTGAGAGTATTTAATTTTCCTGAATAAATGCCGGACAGAACGGGAGAGATTTGATTTTCAACTAATTCTTTGCCAAGAAAGTGCTCAAGAAATAATCCGATTGAATCATCCTTAGAAAAGTCTTTATTCGTGGAAATCAAGTCCTTTAATGCATTCAGCTTTCCCTTTGTAGAGATCAGCTGGCTGCTAAAGAGTGATTCAATGCTCATTGGTATTCCAAACACAGAATCCTCAGGAATTTGCAGGAGGCGATTTTCTGTGTGAATATATGATGTCCCTGTTGCGTTGTAAACCATTTCATCAGTTAAGCCCAGTTCCTCCAAAAGCGGAACAACATTTTTTTTGCGCGCTACAATGGAGTCAGCGCCTGTTTCCATTGTAAATTTGCCTTCACGGACCGTATGGATTTTTCCGCCCAATGTTTCACTTTGCTCGATAAGCACAAGCTTTACGTCTAGTTGTTTCTCTAATATTTCTTTATGCAAATAATACATGGCAGATAAACCTGTGATGCCTCCGCCAATCACTGCAACTGTTTTCAATTTCAGCACCTCGATCAATGGCCCTAATACTTGAGCCTTCACTGTAATTGAATTGTAACATACTGCCCGCAATAAACTGTAACAGCAAACTTGAACAATTTAGGAACAACTCATTATTTGAAATAACTGTAAAAAGTATTAAGTACATTTATTACTTTCCTGCTAATTGCGGGAACACTGAAAAAATTTTCAAAGGATAGCCTATGTTAAATTGGCCGGCTGATTGGAACTCCAGGAAAGGACCATAATTATACAGTATCCGTTCCGGCCTTCATTTCAGCATTAAAAAATGGCACAGGACATGCCTGCGCCTTACAGATTTATTCAGGAAGTCAAGCCGCCCGATCAATTTTAAGATGTCCACGTTCCATGGTTTACAGATATTTGCGGTGTATTCCTTTTCCGTCATAAGTAAATAGCATTTCTTTATTTTCCATCACCGATTCCAGGTGAACAGCTCTGCCCCAAAGCTGATGAATGTATGGCATGACCTTTTCCAGATATTTCAGATCGAGTTCAATTCCCTCGTACCAATGCTTTAAATACAATTCACCATTTCGAAGATAATCGCCGTCATTGACTGTCAGGTAAGGAAACCCGCCATTTACACGCATGCTGACAAGCTGGTCTCTTACTTCTTTCCAGGCCTTGTCGACGATTTTATAGTCCTTGCCCTGCTTTTGAAATAGGTACATATCTTCCCTGGTAACCAAATCTTTGGTCAGGTAATTGCGGAGAAAGGATATATCCGATTCTATTTCCCTCACTTCGAACATCTTTTCCCTGCCTGAGTTTGGCTGAATGCCAAGCTTTTTCATCTCATCAGTAGGATTATTATATCGTTCTTCTATATCTTCAAATATCTTGACCCCTAAATAATATGGGTTAATTCCTGTTTTTGAAGGCTGCACCACCCCAGCATTCAATTTTGCAAACTCAATCGATTCACTTGAGGTAAGATCAAGCTCCCTGAGAATCCGCTGATGCCAGAATGAAGCCCAGCCTTCGTTCATGATTTTTGTTTCCAGCTGCGGCCAAAAGTACAGCATTTCCTCCCGCATCATCGTTAAGATGTCACGCTGCCAATCAGCCAGGTCGCGGCTATACTGTTCAATGAAAAGCAAAAGATCTTTTTCTGGCTGAGGCGGAAATCTCTTTTTCTTTTTCTTGGCTGGTTCATGTGTTTTGGGTTTGGAATCCAATGACCATAAATCATCATAAGGAGAAGCGGGAGATGCCTGATCTTCCTCGTCAATCTCCAAATCATCCAATGTCCAGGAAAGCTTGGGGCGCATAAGAGATGGATCAATATGCTCCTCTATTGCTAGTACAGCATCGAGGAAGGTTTCAACCTCTTTCTTTCCGTGAAGTATTTCATAATCACGAATGCGTTCAGCTGTTGCCGCCATACTTTCCACCATATCCCGCTTGGTGTTCTGAAAACGGACATTATTCTTAAAAAAATCACAATGGGCCAGCACATGAGCCACGATCAATTTATTTTGTATAAGTGAATTGGAATCCAGTAAAAAAGCGTAGCATGGATCCGAATTGATCACAAGTTCGTAAATTTTGCTTAACCCAAAATCATAATGCAGCTTCATTTTGTGGAACTGTTTGCCAAAACTCCAGTGCGAAAACCTCGTTGGCATTCCGTAAGCCCCGAATGTATATATAATTTCTGATGGACAAATTTCATAACGCATGGGATAAAAATCAAGGCCAAATCCTTTTGCGATTTCTGTAATTTCACTGATTGTATATTCAAGGGCTTTTTGTTCAGCATTCATTGTTCTTCCCCCTTTTCATCCTTACCACAATGTATGATAGAGGAATTGGAGTATGACAATATCCTGACTGACTGTCTTTAAATTTGTTTAGATGAGTTATTTTTGATTAAATGGTGCTTCAGTGACATAAAGGCTGATCAGGTTCTGGGAAATCAGACTATGCTCTGCTTTTATTAATACATTTTTTTCTATCCCCTTATCTTTTATCAAAAAAAGGAAGGAATCCACAGCAATTCCGTTTCCAGACTTCTTCCTCCCCAAAAATTCATAATCCGTAACCGATGTTCCTGGATAGTCGGTCCTTACTACAGCAATGGCAATATTGCCATACTTTTCATAGTGCGGGGGTGGTCCTTCAGAAGCCTTGCCTGCGGCAGGAAGCAACAACATTAAAACAAGTAATGCGAGCAGTGTTTTTTTCATATTCATCCTCCTCATTTTTCATTATTTTTAGTATGGAGAGGATTTTCTTTCTTATTCTTAACCTGCAAATAGGCTTCTTCTGCCAGCATAATTCCTACATATTTGTTTCTTTGCCATTCCTCCTTGAACACCTTCAGAGGCACACTGGTTTCTCCAGCAGGGGGACCAGCTTCAAGCGTCATTGCAGAACGCTTAAATTCTGTAATAAACCAATCTGTATAACCGCTGCCGGTTGCATGCTTCTCCGGGACTGAAAGCAGGTAAGAAGTCATCTTTGCTGTTTTAGAGGCAAGAAGGTAATCCCTGATGACGTTTTCCTGTTTATTTTGATACTTCCAGTAAATTTCCCTACCTGATGTATGATAAGCAACCGCCAGTAATGGCCTAATTTTTTGTGTAAAGGCTGCTAGTGCTGCAGCCTCTTTTGCCTGAAGCGGGTACTTTCCTTTATAAAAATGATACGAAGGATGGTTGATCCCCGTTTCTGCATTTCTCCAGCCTGCTGGATATTGGCGGTTAAGATCTATTCCCTGTCCGTTTGCTTTCCACCGCATAAAGTTGAGGCTGCAGCGGTTCATTTTCATCAGAGCCAATTTTTCTTTCCAATTATATAGTGATAAATCCCCCTGCTGTATGCTGACACCCTCAGGATTTACCATAGGCACAAACCAAATACTTACCTTGTTTAAAATATCTGACGGGTACCTGCTGATCGCCTCGTTCTGGTGATGCGCTTTTGCATAATCGAGCATCTTCATTAAGAGGAGCGATGTCAGCCATTCCCTTCCATGATGGGATCCTGTTAGGATGATGCTTTCCTTGCCTTCTCCGAGATGTGCAGCGTAGATCTTTTTTCCTTTCTCTGTGATTCCCAGAGATTTAAGCCCAAATTTGTACTTTTTCTGCAAATCAATCAAGTCTTTTTCCATTTTTTCATATGTATATATATGTTCCTCCTGAATAATTTGGGCTTGAGCATAACTGCCTGGACAGATCATCAAACAGAGTACTAAATAACTGGCTGCAAGAAATTTCATGACTTCACCGTTAATTCCGCTTTAACGGGCATCTATCACCGGTTTTAAATTAGGGCTCCATGTTGCTGAAACGAGATAGCTGTCCGTTAAAGTCCATTTTTTATATAAGAAAAATCTCCGCTCTAAGTATCACTTAATCATCTTTATTCTGGTAAATAGAAACAACAGCGGTACAGCACAATCTCCACATTTTGTATGGGAATGCAGAGTGAGGTTCCGGAACAAACTACAAATAGCTCCTTTAAGGAGGAGATACAAATGAACAAAACAGATTATGACAGAGCGCTGTTTTATACACACCGTTCTGAATGGGATAACCTGCTTATACTTATGGTTCGGACAGAAGACCAATTTCTTTCAAAGAAAATAGAGCGTTTCCTGCACGCTTATCACTTTGAACATGACTATAAGGTTGTTGAGAATTATTTATATAGCCTTCTCCGATATTTAGATCATGCAGCAGAAATGTCTTCTCAGGATATATACCTGTATGGATAAGCAATAAAAAATTGGCTACACGTAGTTTTTGTTAAGTGGAAATATTTATGCGGAAACATTTGAGGTTTTTACAATTGGCTGGTAAACCTTAACCTTTGAGACAAGGAAAGAGCTGACAAGGCTATTGTCAGCTCAGACTGTAGACAAAACCAAAAAACGGGTTTGTCTACAGTCTTTTTTGTTTTAGGCTGTTTTCGTACACTTTGCTGCTATGGAACAAGGGGCTGATTTCCGCTCTAGGATGCTCGCTTTCCGTGGGGCGGGCGGTGAGCCTCCTCGGCTTTGCCTGCGGGGTCCCGCTAATCCCACAGGAGTCTCGCACCTTACACTCCAATCAACCCGGTTTAACAACGGGATCGCTTCACAGAACTTATTAAAAAACAACAATCTTTAAGAAAAGTTTTGGTCGATCTCGTTGAATGGAATTATGTTTAGAAAGCAACTTCATCACCTCAAGAAGGATTACTTTTATTTTAAAACAAGGCGTTAATGGTGAAATTTCATCAAAAGAAAAGAAACCATTTGTAAGTTCTTCAGGCATCTTCTTCAAATAAAGCACCCTGTTCCCAAACGTAATACTCTTCCCCGAACTTTTCTCTAACGAAACCGGGTTCAATAAATTAAATGGATTTTAAAAAGTCCTCCAAATTCAACAGATATAAATCTTTATCCTTTTTAAAGAAGAATTTACTCCCTCTACCAACAGAATTACCATAATTAAGGATTTCGCCTTTCAAATTTAATAAATCGAAACTTTTTAAGGAATTATTTTCCATTGAGTACAAATGTATTTTACCTTCTTCGTCATAACCATTATTGAACAAGACAAAGTTATTCAGGATTGCAAACGCATTGCTACCTTCAACTGGAATATTATTAAATATTTCATAATTATTCTTTTCAATTTTCACTAGAGGAAAGTCTGAGTAGTAGTAAATATATACTGTTTCCTCTGAGGCTACATTTAAAGCATAGCAATCATCAATATAAGGAACTTCATTGTTTGATAGTCTAACAAAATCATTGAAATCAAATGTTAGTACCCCTTGTTTATTAAAACAACTTAGTGAATAATCCGTACTTTCATCAAAATAACTCACCCAGATATCAGACTTCTTTGTAGTTTGTACGTCCGCTATTGCATCTCCAAATGAGAATGTGTCTAAAGCGTTTCCTTGAATATCATATATAGTTGCATTGTTTATTAGACCTTCATCATCGTCAGTTCGAGAACTAACCAGTAACCAATTCTCCTCAATTGGTTGTGCAAAGTCAAAAGAGTATGAAACCGAAGGGATTTCAATTATTCTGGTTTCTCCGTTTACAAAATGAAAAACTTTATGTAGATAATTCCCCTTTTCTTCTTTTTCCGTTAATAAAACCAGATTCCCGTCATAATCTATGTTAATCCTAAAAGAATCGTGTTCTCCTGCGATATTATCAACATTATTGAAAAACGTTGGCTTAAAATTGTTCATTTTTGTTATCCTCCAAGATGTTTATTTAATATTAAGATATCATAAAAATCTCCGTTTTTTTATTCAACTCTTCTGCCCCGTTAGCATAAGCACCCGTTAGTCAAAACAAATGAATTTAACCCCTCCTTGGTATGCTTAAGGCTAAAGCTTTTTCCATATGGCCTTTCTTTATCTAAGAAGGCTTGGACCTCACTTTTTCCTTTGGCCACATCCAGGCCAACTACTGGATTCAATTTCATCTCTCCCTTGTTGTACTCACCAGTAACCCCTATACCTCCCTGTAGTTCCATAGCTTCGCTTGTTATACGAGATCATATGTCCCAACCAGCCTCAAACATCATTCTACAAGTAGGGGGCGAACAGTTTAGCTGACGAGATCTAACTCCCACGCACCCATACGTTCTACCCTGGCTACTGAAATAATAGGTCCTATAAAAAAAGAGCCAACCAGTAAAAACTGGTTAACTCTATAATACGAATGCACCCGGTAGTTCTACAAACAAGTTATATACAGTGGCATATTTACACTAAAACTTAACCTTTCGTTACTCTGATATTATCACCAATAATCTCCTTGTTTGTTGTTTCATTCATCCGTCTATGGCTTTACACTCAATTTCATCTGAAAAATGAACTCTTTTTCCCATAAGAAAAACACCCTTTTAAAACCATATTGTTAAATACAATTTTATGGGGTGTTTTCACCTTGTCTCAATTTAAAGAACACTCTAATCAATGTCTCTGGTTTTGTTTTCTTATTTTTTTTCTTCAATTGAAGCTAAATATTTTATTCCCTTTTGTAGATCATATTGGCCTTCCCATTTTGAAATGACAATAGCTGCTAATGAATTACCCACTACATTCACTGTTGTTCGAGCCATATCTAAAATTCGATCTATTCCTGCAACGAAAGCTACCCCTTCTATGGGAATTCCTACTGATCCTAATGTGGCTAAGAGCACCACTAAAGAAACGCCCGGTACTCCTGCAATTCCTTTTGAAGTAACCATTAAAACTAAAACTAATGAAATTTGTTGTGTAACAGACATATGAATCCCATACATTTGAGCAATAAATATTGCAGTAATTGACTGATAAATCGAAGAACCATCCAAATTAAATGAGTAACCCGTTGGAACAACAAAAGAAGTGATTCCTTTAGGACAACCGAATTTCTCCATTTTTTCAATAATCCTTGGCATTACAGCTTCAGAACTTGCGGTTGAAAAAGCTAACGCAAGTTCATCTTTTAATATCTTTAAAAGACTAAAAATATTAAACTTAACCAACTTAGCAGTTAAACCTAGTATTACTAAAACAAAGACTATCATTGTTAAATATACCACTATAATTAGTTTACTAAGTGGAATTAATGACGATACACCGAATTTTGAAACAGTCACACCGATTAAAGCAAATACCCCAATTGGAGCTAATTTCATTATATAACTTGTCATATTAAACATAGCCTCTGATGCAGCTTGGAAAAATTGAAAAACAGGTTGACCCCTCTCTCCCATCGCAGCAGTACCTAATCCAAACATAACAGAAAAAAAGATTATAGCTAGCATATTGCCTTCCGATAAAGAAGTGAATATATTTTGTGGAACGATATTAATAAAGGTATCTGCCAAACTATGGGACTCAACATCTTTTGTTGTAGAAAGATAACTTGAAATATCACCTTTCGCCAACGAATCTAAATGAACGCCTATTCCTGGTTGGAAGATATTCGCTGCTGCTAAACCAATCAAGATTGCAAAGGTAGTAATAATTTCGAAGTAAATGAATGTCTTTCCGCCTAGTTTTCCTACTTTTTTAATATCACCTGCACCAGCAACTCCTACAACTATACTTGTAATGACAATCGGGACTACAATCATTTTTAGCAATCGAATAAATATAGTACCAATTGGTTCCAAGAATCTCTCTACAGATGGATTTCCGTAGAATAAGGCCCCCCAAATAATCCCTAAAATCAGCCCAATTAATATTTGCCAAGCTAAACCGAACTTTTTCAAAGTAAACATCCTTTCGTATTGACCAACGATATAAAAATTACTAAATTTCAACCACTTTAAAGAATCTTATGAAGAAGGAGGAAATAGAAAAAGCCGTCGAAGGATATCGACGGCTTTTTCATTGTCCGAATCAAACCTTCCGAAGATAGCTCCTCACGTTTCTTAGTCAGAAACGTGACAGTGCTGTACCTATTCGATAACAGCCCCAATCTGCTTTAAAAGAGATTTAAAGCAAACTTCGGCAACTTTTCCTTTCAAACGTAGTCCACGATATCTCTTTATCTCGTACGCTTTAATATTAAAAGTTGCAACCTCTACTCAATCGGTTATGAGGAAGTATTAAATTATTATTCTAATATAATAAATGAATGCAAGCATAAAAGCAAATGGTAATTTACGGTTGTCTAATATTGGCACCGCCAAAAAGGCTCCCAACACAGCCAATAGAAAAAGCATTATAAGAACACTAATACGAGCTACGTTATTTTGATAGCTTGAATATTTGGTGCGTTAGTTAAAGTAATGAAGGCTGCTGAAGCAGCCTTCTCTAGAAGTATTTATTGTAGAAATCTTGCCTTACTTTCCCGCTAAGATGGGCATAGACACTGGTTGTTTCACTTTTTTCGTGTCTGATTAAAGTCTGAATAACTTCAAGAGGGGTCCCATTATTTAATTAATGAGTCGAATAACTGTGGCGAAATTGGTTCGGATGGATGTTTCTATCGAAGGCTGCTCTTTTAGAAACCCTCTTGATAATCGTTAGTTAGAAATCCTACTCGTTTTCATAAAGATATATACAGATGGATTAATTTTATGGGTAATAATGGAAGTGGTGTTGAATTAAATTATGGTTAAATTGGAGTGAATTAATTGAACAAAATGTATCCAGGTCTTATCTTATCCTTAGTAGGCATTATCTTCTTAATATTATCATTAACAGTATCAATGCCAACAATATTATGGGCAGTATTACTCGGGACAAGCATTATTTTAAATATTGCCGGTACTGCGATATCAATGCTGTTTATTAAAACATCAAAAGAGAGTTTCTTATTAAAGTGGCCTATGTAAAAAGGTCACTTTGTTTTTTATTCAATTTCAAACATATGAATAACATAGAAAAAGGATTGCTTTCATAGCCACTTATGATCTACTACTTACCAATTTTTTCTAAATTCTTATTAAACTAAAGCACCCTATTGTTTAAGTACATTTGTTCACAAACTACATTATTTTAACGGATTCTTTTAAAGTTATTTGATTTTCTTCATCCCATAATTCATAAATTTCAAAGGTACCTTCCTCAAAAAATAATGGAAATCTTCTTTTAAACCAAGGTTGCATAGGAAGATTTAATGCTTCTTTAATCGGCACCCATAATAATTCACCTTCAGGTGGATTGGTTAATAGTTCACCTTCAAATGATTTAGCCAAATAATTAAAAACCATATACCTATAATTCTTTTTAGGGTCCACGTATTCATCTAATCCTTTATAAACTATATCACTTACTCTCAATCCTGTTTCTTCCCAGACTTCACGAATCGCTCCTTCAGTTAGGCTTTCAGGAAAATCCACTTTTCCGCCAGCCCCAATAAACCCTGGGAATCCCAATTTGCTCGGTCGATTTATTAATAAAACCTTATCTCCATCTTGAACTATACACATAGTGTATAAATCAACTTTAAGCATTTACTCATTCCTCCTTTATTGGAAATTAGTAGTATTAATATACCTTAGTTAGTAGTTTTATTTAACTAAGCTGACCCGTTAGTGTAAAAAATAAGGAAAACAAAAAGGGGGTAGGGAATGTAACCATTCCATACCCCCTTTTTCGATAATCTGAGCTGACAAAATTATTGTCAGCTCTTCTTTTTAATTCAGTGAATGGCAAAACATCCTATTGCAAGGATTCCTTTATGGATGATGAATACGCCTTTACATATAGCTTCAGTTCATCCATAAGAGCCGCAGCCAGTAAAGCCGGATCAGGATTCAGCGTGTCATTTTCATAATCAAAGCAGTGAGGATCCAGCACAAGCTGCTTAGGGATTACATTTGCATAAAGCCCCCTTGCAACGGTTCTCATGTTATTCAGTGCATTGATTCCGCCTTTTCCCCCGCCTGC
This sequence comes from Bacillus sp. OV322, assembly GCF_900112495.1. Lineage (GTDB taxonomy): Bacteria > Bacillota > Bacilli > Bacillales > DSM-1321 > Peribacillus. Next base: position 53,005 of record NZ_FOMA01000001.1, on the reverse strand, counting down.
GACAACCAGCAGGGCCACAGGCTTATGAGAGAATTGCTCGCTTCCCAGAAAATCGAGCGCATTTTTCAATGCACCGCTCATTCCTGAATGATACTCCGGGGAAGCCAGGATAATTCCGTCCGCTTCTCCTGCTGCTTGGCGAAGGCGTTTTACATCTTCATTCTGCAGCTGTTCGTCTTCTCCGCTGTATAAAGGCAGTACTGCCTTGCTTAAATCAATAATTTCCGCCTGCAGATTTTCAGCCATAAACCGTGCGGCAATCCCAGTACGGCCATTTTTGCGGGGTGAACCTCCAATAACCAACAATTTCATGATAACTTTCTCCCATCGGTGCAGTTTGTCACTTTTCAGTTATAAACAATCAATCTTGCCAATTCTATGATTAAATAAGTTTATTAATCTTTGACATAAAGTCTTCTATAACCCCTGATAATTTCCCCTCTGCTTCTTCCATACTTGATCCCTGAACGCCAAAGTAAAATTTAATCTTCGGCTCTGTTCCTGATGGTCGGAGGCATACCCACGTTCCATCCTCAAGGAAGTATTTAAGTACATTGGATTTAGGAAGCGTAATATTTGTTTCTTCATTATTCTCCCACGAAAATCTTTGGCCGCTTAAATAATCCTCGCTCGTCACTACATTTTTCCCTGCAATTTCTTTTGGAGGATTTTCACGGAATTCATTAAGTATGCCTTGAATCTGGGTAGCCCCATTTTTCCCTTTTAGAGTCAGTGACCGCAAGCCTTCCATGTAGAAGCCATATTTCCTGAATACATCCAGCAGGCCCTCATACAAGGTTTTCCCCTGCTTTTTATAATATGCGCAAACCTCTGCTGCCAGGATGCTTGCCTGAATGGCATCTTTGTCTCTTGCAAAGTCCTTAATCAGATATCCATAGCTTTCTTCATAGCCAAACAAAAAGGTCTTTTGGCCCGTACGATGGAACTCGCTGATTTTTTCTGCAATAAATTTGAACCCTGTAAGGACGTCTATAGTTTCCAGGCCATAAGAGCTTGCTATAGTCCTTCCTATTTCTGATGTAACAATTGTTTTAAGGACGGCTCCGTTTTCAGGCAGGGTTCCTTTTTCTTTCTTCGAAGCAAGCAGGTAATCCAGCATTAGAGCACCTGTCTGGTTTCCTGTCAGAACCGTATAGTCGCCTTCTAGGTTTTTAACGGCAATTCCCAAACGGTCAGCATCAGGATCTGTTGCAATCAGGATGTCTGCTGAAACTTCTTTTCCAAGTTCAATTGCCATTTCGAAAGCGGCATGTTCCTCAGGATTTGGCGAGGCAACCGTAGAGAAGTTTGGATCTGGCTTTTCCTGTTCTTTAACGATATGGACATTTTTGTATCCTAAATCTTTCAGTGCACGCCTTACTGACTTATTCGAGGTGCCATGCAAAGGAGTAAATACAATATTAATATCCGTTTCAGACGAAAGGCCCTGGTTTTCAGGAAGGGTAAGCAGCTTGGCATTATAGGAGGCATCCAGCTCTTCTCCAATGATCTCAATAAGCCCCTTTTCCATCAAAGCGTCTTTCTCTTCGACCTGGAGGATTAATTCATTTTCTATTTCATTGATAAATCCGATGACTTTATCTGCAGCTTCGAGGCCAAGCTGTGCACCGTCCTCTCCGTAAACCTTGTATCCATTATATTCAGGAGGATTGTGGCTGGCGGTGATGACAATACCGGAAACAGCATTCAGTTCCCGCACAGCAAACGACAATTCCGGAGTCGGCCGCAGTTCATCGAATACATATGCTTTAATGCCGTTTGTGGCAAGCGTCTTTGCTGCCTCCATAGCGAATTCAGGAGACTGGTGCCTGGAATCAAATGCAATTACAACGCCTCTTTTTTTGGCATCCTCACCGAATGAATGAATATACCTGGCAAGTCCAGTAGTTGCTTTCCGGACAGTGTATATATTCATCCTGTTTGTCCCTGCGCCTATTTCCCCGCGCATTCCGCCTGTGCCGAATTCCAGGTTTTTATAAAATGCATCCTCAAGCTTTGCATCATCGTGCTTCATTTCCTGAAGCTTTTCACGAAGATCTGAATTTAAGTTTTGATAACTTGCCCATGAAGAATAGAGTTCTTTCCATTCCATTGTCCTCAGCCCCTTATTTGTAAAATTTATTATTTTATGTATATTTTAAAAGGTATCATAATCTATCTAAATTGAGAAGGTACTTGCGGGCCAGCCATTCTTTAAAATGTTTCTTTTTAAAGAAAACAACTGGCCCTCAGCACTTTCTTTATTTAAGGCCTGACTGATATTGAATTTTATAGATATCATGCCTTCTGTCCTTAAGCTGTCTCACTGTGCCGGATTGCCTTTGGCGGCGCAGTATTTCAAGATCCACATCCCCGATCAGGACCATTTCCAGATTCGGATTTGTTTCCCCTACAATTCCATCGCGTGCAAATTCAAAATCTGAAGGAGCGAATATACCGGATTGCGCATACTGGATATCCATATTTTCAGTTTGGGGCAGATTTCCGACAGTACCTGAAATAACTGTGTAAATCTGGTTTTCCACCGCCCGTGCCTGCGCACAATAACGAACCCTGAGATACCCCTGGCGATCTTCGGTGCAAAAAGGAGTAAATATGATTTTCGCTCCCATTTCTGTGGCAATACGCGCCATTTCAGGAAATTCGATGTCATAGCATATCTGGATGGCTATTTTCCCGCAGTCAGTATCGAATACCTTGACCCTGTCTCCTGCATTGATTCCCCACCATTTTCTTTCATTCGGGGTAATGTGAATTTTATACTGTTTCTCAATCGTTCCGTCCCTGCGGAATAAGTAGGCAATGTTGTAGATGTTTTCATCATCTTCTTTGACAAAGTGCGATCCCCCGATAATATTTACGTTATATCGGACTGCAAGGGTAGTGAACAATTCAATATATTGTTCCGTAAAGTCCGTCAGTTTCCTGACTGCCAGACTTGGTGTACGCTCATTCAGGAAAGACATCAGCTGTGTTGTAAAAAGCTCGGGAAAAACAGCAAAATCAGCGTTTGCATCTGAAGCAACATCGGTAAAATATTCGACCTGGCTGGCAAAATCCTCAAACGAATTAATCTGCCTCATCATATATTGGACCACACAGATCCTGACTGGTTCTGAAGTTTTAAAGAATGTCTTAGTTTTAGGATGGTAATCCACATTGTTCCATTCCATGAGCGTTGCATACTTATTGGATTGTTTATCATCCGGAAGGTAGTTAGGATTAATCCTCATTAAAGTAAAGCCGTTTAAAAGCTGAAAAGATAAAACCGGATCATAGATTTTATGCAGGGATACTTCCTTAACATATTCCCTTGGTGACATCTCATCAGCATGTTTATGGTAATTAGGGATCCTTCCGCCAATAATGATGCTTTTCAAGTTCAATTCTGCCACTAATTCTTTTCTGGCCTCATAAAGCCGCTGGCCGATTTTCATGCGGCGGAAATCAGGATGAACCATAATTTCAATTCCATACAGGTTATATCCATCAGGGTTGTGATTCGTAATATAGCCATTGTCTGTTACATCATCCCAAGAATGGCGGTCATCATATTCGTCAAAATTTATGATTAAACTCGAACAAGAGCCAATTACGCGGCCATCATATTCGGCACAAAACTGGCCGTCAGGAAAAATATCCAGGTGGCTTTCCAATTGCTCTCGTTTCCATGGAATCATTCCGGGAAAGCAAACCTCCTGCATAGCAATAATCTCATCTATATCACTGTGCTTCATTTTCCTTATTTCCATAATTTTTTCAAATTTATGCAAATCAAGCTTTGTCATTATGTGCAGCTCCTTTATGTAAACCAAAATCAATATGTTTTACCCTTTTTAGCGTAAGTCCAAACGAATATATTGAAACTTCCCATATCCCGTCATATCTATAGGAATCCCTACTTTAACAGCATTTATTACACGCTGTTGTTTTATTAATGCTCTTTTCTTAAAGAATGTTGTTTTTTAAGAAGCAATCCCGTTGTTAAACCGGGCTGATTGGAGTGTAAGGTGCGAGACTCCTGCGGGATTAGCGGGAAGCAAGCATCCTGGATCCCAGCAATGTATGCGCAAACAGCCCTTTTAAAAGAGAGACAGCAAGCTTACCTCCTTCCCGCTTTCCTGATCAGCACGAATAAACCAGCCATTACCGTTATAAAAGGCACAATTATTTTACATATACCACCTTTGCATACTATAATTTTTAATAGAAAATAATATTAGGTGGAGAAAAGATGAATTTCAAAAAAGGCAATAAAGATTATCTCCTTTTCCTTGCTTGGATCTCAGCAATTATTGCCATGTTTGGCAGTTTATATTTTTCTGAAATAAAACACTTTGAGCCTTGCAAGCTATGCTGGTATCAAAGAATCCTCATGTATCCTTTAACAGTGCTTTTAGGTGCGGCTGTCGTCAAAAAAGATTACCATATCGTTTTTTATACGATGATGCTATCAGGAATAGGCATGTTCTTGTCAGCTTATCATTTTTCCATTCAAAAAATTCCTTTTTTCACGCAACACGCTGCATCCTGTGGCAGAGTTTCCTGCACAAGTGATTACATCAATTGGTTCGGCTTCGTAACCATCCCGCTGCTCGCCTTGATAGCGTTTGTAATCATCTTCACTAGCAGTGCTGCGGTATGGAAGCTCAACAGGGAGGCTGCTTCATGAAGAAATTTGCCATATTTCTACTGGTTGTCCTGGCTTTGTTTATCACAATCAGCCTTATCAGTTCCATGCAAAGAAATGAGAGGTCTGAAGGCAATCCCTATGGCAAAAAAAGTTTAAAACCCGCAACAATAGGCCAATTAAAAGATCCAAATTACCAGAATCTGATTTTGCCTGATGAATTAAGCAAAAAATTAAAAGATCACGAAAATACAGTGGTTTATTTCTATAGCCCAGACTGTAAGGAATGTATCAAAACTACACCGGTTGTTGCGCCCTTGGCAGAAAAAATGGGAATCGACCTTGTTCAATACAACCTGCTGGAGTTTCAAAGCGGCAAAGAAAAATATCATATTGAATCAGCACCAGCCGTTATTTATTATAAAAACGGGGTTGAGCAAGACCGAATTACCGGGTATAACGGGGAAAAAGCGTATATGAAATGGTTCCAAAAAAATAAAATAGAATAGAGCGCATCCAGCATAAAGAGGCTGACTCAAGGAGTCAGCCTCTTTACAGCGCTTGTAAATTCAGTAAATAGTCTTTAAAATAGGGCTTTGTTAAAGTAAAGTGCTGATTGATGAAGCGAACGCCTCCCCCCTGCTTAAATCATTATTGGGGTACTTAAGCTTTTATGAAGCCTTAAATTAAGTACTGGTTGGCAGGCACACAATTCATCGTTAATGCGGTTTCATTTTCATTACATTTCAATGATGCAAAGTTATCTAAGAAAAACGGAAAGAAAATGCCGGAATCATTTAATAAAGATATATTGCGCATAAATAAAGCCGCAGACTGTTTATCTAACGGAAACGGGCTCAGCTTTTCTTTTTTTTCCAGAATAAACTGAATTACCTGAAGGCAGGTCATCACTTGATAAGCTTCTTTTAACGTTCCGCAATACGTAAAGCAATTTTTTTCAACCTGAAGAACCCCAATTTCTTGAAAATGGAGGATTTCATCAAAATGAAAATATTTGGGAAAAATGGAGCTGTAAAAGTAAGAGACCAATTTTCCAATTTCCTGTTCTTGCTCAGAGGTTGAAGAATAAACAATCTTCACAAAAAAACCACCTTTTACGTCGTATAGACCTATGTTATTCATCGGTTTAAACTTCTATATCTTTACAATAGAATATCATATTATGATTAAAAAGACGGTGGTAATTATACCCACAACAGAAATTTAAATAGGTCTAACGGAGTAGTTTTTTACCGAATTAAGACAAAAATTCTGTCATATATTGTCGAATTTTTGATGATAATGTCGAATTTAGGAGGATTATCAATGAATATTACCAGAAAAAGGAGTCATCTTGTAATCACAATTCCGGGTAAATGGAATAATTTAACGATAGATGATTTTTTCCGCACGGCCCTTCAGGCTCCCAAAAAGTTAATACATGAATGGAGAATGAGCAAAAACATAACCTTAAATGATGTCCCTGTTAAATGGTCCTCAATACTTAAGGAAGGCGATGAAATAAGCATTCCCGTTTTTGATGAAGAGATAGAAAATCCAGTCGTGCCAAATGATCTTGGCATTTCAATACTTTATGAAGATGACCACCTCTTAATAGCCAATAAACCCGCTGGAATGGATACACATCCTTCAAGCCAAGAAATCTCAAACACTTTGCTTAATGGTGTGGCTTATCATTTAAAGGCCACCGGACAGAATTGCATGATAAAGCATATTCACAGATTGGATAAAGATACTACCGGTGCTGTCATATTCGCAAAAAATCGCTTAGCGGGAAGCATTCTTGACAGGATGCTTGAAGAAAGGGAAATATCGAGAACCTATCTGGCAATAGCAGAGGGCTTAATAGAAGGAGAAAAAGGAACAATCCGAACGAATATTGGCCGGGATCGGCATCATCCGACAAGAAGAAGAGTTTCTCCATCAGGACAAACTGCCGTTACACATTATAAAGTGGAAAAAAGATGGCCAGATAAAAAAATGACATTAATCAGCTGCACACTTGAAAGCGGACGGACACACCAGATCCGTGTTCATTTAAGCTCAATAAACCACCCTTTAGCAGGGGACGTATTATATGGAGGAAAGAGAATTTTCCCCCGCCAGGCACTTCATGCCCGAAAAATAACTTTCATACACCCTTTGACGGAACAAGCTGTAGATTGTGTTGCTCCTTTCCTGGATGTGCCTCCTATTTTCTAACTATGTTTCTTAGCTTTTTAACAGCAATAGCCAAAAATCAAAAAAAAAACCTTCCCGTTATAGGGAAGGCTTTTTTTGTTAAGACGCTCTTCTGGTTCCTCTTAAGATCATGCTTAAGATGAAAACTAATACAATGGCACCAATTAATGCTGGAATGATGGCAAAGTTTCCGACAACCGGACCCCAGTCTCCCAAGATAAGTGAACCTAACCATGCACCAATGAAGCCTGCAATGATGTTGCCGATAATTCCAAACGGTACGTCACGACCAACGATCATGCCTGCTAGCCAGCCTATAATTCCTCCGATGATTAATGACCATAAAAATCCCATTTTAAATTCCTCCTTAAATTTTTGTTAGTTATGAAGCTCTTCTAGTTCCTTTTAAGATCAAACTTAGAACGAATACTAATACAATCGCGCCAATCAATGCTGGAATAATGGCGAAGTTTCCTACAACCGGACCCCAGTCTCCCAAGATTAGTGAACCTAACCATGCACCAATGAAACCTGCAATGATGTTTCCGATAATGCCAAACGGTACGTCACGTCCAACGATCATGCCTGCAAGCCAGCCTATAATTCCTCCGATGATTAATGACCATAAAAATCCCATTTTGTTTCCTCCTTAAAATTATTTTAGTTTTTTAATTCAATGTATAGTGTTCAAGAAGCTGGAGAGATATGATCTCTTTTGCCCCTGCTCTTACGGCTTACTAAGAAATTGAAGTCTTTAAAGTTTTAATAAGTTATAATGCCATTGTTTGGAATAATGAACTCTAAGTTTTTTTAATGCTGCAATCTTATTTTTTACCTTTTTGTTTTTTTCATTCATCCGTTTCTTCCGGTATCGTTCACCTTCCTTCTTTCCATATTTCTTAGTTGCTTTCTCCGCCGCTGTATTGGTTACTTTCCCCCTTTCTAAATGGATAAAACATTTTTTTTCGAATAAAAAAATGTATATTAATTTTGAATATTCTTTTTAAAACAGGGTATCAGTAGTAAGTTGTGAATATACACTGTATTTTTATACATTTTGTTGCATAAAAAAAGAAAAGCTGGGGAGCTTTCCTTTTATATGTCAGGTTCTGATTATAAAGAGTGTTGTTAAATTGGGCTGATTGAAGCGTAAGGTGCGAGACTCCTGCTTAAATTATTGGAACAGGCGAGCCCCAGCTGGTGCAGATGCAAAGCGCCGGCCCGGGGAAGCGAGCATCCCCGGGGCAGAAATCAGCCACTTATTACGCAAACAGACTATTTAAAAGATAAATTCATCAGGGTTTTTACCGAAGCGTTCATTCATGTTCAGTGCGTCTATTTTATTCATTTCTTCCATACTTAACTCAAAATCAAATACTTGGGCATTTTGTTCAATCCTTGATGGTGTTACTGATTTAGGGATGACAACAATGCCATGCTGTAAATGCCATCTGATAAGGATCTGTGCCGGAGTCTTGCCGTGTTTCTCGGCAATGTGGCTGATCGTCGGCTCTTCCAGCAGATTTCCCTGGCCGAGCGGTCCCCATGCCTCTGCTTTAATGTCATGCTTTTTACAAAACTCCCTTATTTCTTCCTGGGAGAGGCGGGGATGAAGTTCAATTTGATTAATAACAGGTGTTACTTCGCTGCTGGCCAACAGGTTTTCTAGATGGTGTATGTGGAAATTACTCACTCCGATTGCCTTGACACGTCCGTCATTGTAAATCTTCTCCAATGCCTTCCATGTGTCAATATACTTGTCTTGGCCAGGCCAATGGATTAAATATAAATCCAGATATTCAAGGCCGAGCCGCTTAAGGCTGGCATCATAGGCTGCAAGAGCAGAGTCATAACCCTGGTCATCATTCCAGACCTTGGATGTAATAAATAACTCTTCACGCGGAATTCCGCTTTCCCTGATTGCTTGTCCTACACCTTCTTCGTTTCCATAGATGGAAGCAGTATCAATCGCACGGTAACCAGCCTCGAGGGCTTTTTTTACAGATTCAACAGTCTGATCTCCATTTTCCACCTTAAAGACACCAAAGCCAAGCTGAGGCATTTCAACTCCATTATTCAGCGTAACTGTTCCTTTAATATTATTAATCATCATCAATACCCCCTTTTTTGATATGTTTTATTGTACATGGACAGGAATAATTTTACTAACCATATGCCCTGTAAACTTTCTTTTCCAGCTGCTGCCTGCGGACTGCAGGGCAAAAGCTGTCATAATCTTTGCAGATCTAGAGCAAGCTAAAAACAATAAGCAAATGGGATATACATATAAACTTGAAGGATGATCGTCATTATTTTCAATTTTCTTAATTTAGTTTGTTAAGATTTTGTAAATTTTCGTCGAAATCACTACCACATGACTGAAAAAATTCGTTACAATAAACTCGCAAGTCATGCACGCAATACTTTGCCTGCATATATGCTTGATAATAATGGGGGTCTTGAAATGGTATTCAAATCAAAGGACAAATTTGCAATTCTTCTTAATAGTATTTCTTCAAATATTAAGGAAAGCGCCGATTTCTTTGCTGATTTTAAACTGAACAATGTCAGTGACTTAAAAGTGTTTGCTGATAAAATGAAGGATTATGAACATCAGGGCGATACATACGTTCACGATATCATCAAGGAGCTAAATAACGCATTCATCACACCAATTGAACGCGAGGATATTCTCCTTTTAGCCATGAACATGGATGATGTCCTGGATGGATTAGAGCATACTGCAGCACTATTCGAAATGTACTCCATCATCAATGCTGATGAGTATATGCTGAAGTTTGTCGATGCAATCAAAAATTGTGCGTATGAAATTCATGCAGCCGTTGTGACACTTTCAACTAAAAAGCTGCAGAACATCCGTGAGCACGCAATTAAAATCAAGGATCTTGAATCTGTTTGTGACGGCATTCAGCGCCAGTCCATCAAAAACCTCTTTACTGTAGAAAAGGACCCAATCCGTATTATCCAGTTTAAAGAGATTTATGAAAACCTTGAAGAAATTGCTGATTATTGCCAGACAGTGGCCAATACACTTGAATCTATTATCATGAAAAACGCTTAAGGAGTTCTCCATACATGGATACTTTATTAGTTTTAACTATACTGATTGTTGTTTTCGCGCTTGGCTTTGACTTCATAAACGGTTTTCATGATACAGCAAACGCAATAGCAACCTCCGTTTCAACCAAAGCCTTAAAGCCAAGACATGCAATAATCATGGCTTCCATCATGAATTTTATAGGAGCCATGACATTCACAGGAGTTGCCAAGACAATCACAAGTGACATCGTTGATCCCAATAAGCTTGGCCATGGTTCGGTTGTTATACTTGCTGCTTTAATAGCAGCGATTGCCTGGAATCTTATTACTTGGTACTACGGGATACCAAGCAGCTCTTCACATGCTTTGATCGGTTCCATCGCAGGAGCAGCGATTGCAGCTTCAGGATTTGGAATAATTAGATGGAGCGGTTTTATTAAAATCCTTGAAGCTCTAATTATCTCCCCTCTTCTGGCTTTTGGGGTCGGTTATCTTATTTACAGCATTTTCAAAGTGGTATTCAAGAACAATAATCTTACAAAAACAAATAAAAGATTCCGTCTTATTCAAATATTGACGGCTGCCATTCAGTCCTATTCACATGGAACGAATGATGCACAAAAATCGATGGGTATTATCACCCTTGCTTTAATCTCTGCAGGATTGGTTAAAAGCACTGATATTCCTTTATGGGTCCAAATTTCATGTGCGGCTGCAATGGGTCTTGGGACTTCTATCGGAGGCTGGAAAATCATCAAAACAGTCGGCGGCAAAATCATGAAAATCCGCCCTGTAAATGGTGTAGCTGCCGATATTACAGGAGCTGCCATCATTTTTGGAGCAACCTTCATCCACCTGCCTGTCAGCACAACCCATGTTATCTCCTCTTCCATTCTTGGTGTAGGTTCTTCACATAGAATAAAAGGAGTTAAATGGGGCACTGCAAAGCGCATGGTGATTACATGGTTCATCACGCTTCCAATTTCCGCAACGCTAGCAGCTGCCATCTACACAATTTTAAATTTAATCTTTTAAAAAAAAATCCATTCTGAATTGTTCAGGATGGATTTTTCTAAATGACCCATATATACTTCCGTGGATCTTTAGAGATTTTTTTATGATTAATTCCCCAAAATAGATTAAAATTTTAGTAAGGGGGATTTTAAAAATGAAGAATTCCAATAAAAACAGAGATATCTTTAAAGGGCTGTTTGGTGATTTAATGGAATTCGCTGACCGTATCAGCTCGGTACTAGGGTGTCCTGTCACAATCGAAGACAATAATCACCGCCTGCTTGCCTACAGCATGCATGAAGATACGACTGATAAAGCGAGAATTTCCACAATTATTGGAAAACGTGTTCCTGAAAAAGTAATTAACAGTCTTTGGAAGGATGGAATCATCCCAGCCCTTCTTAAAGAAGATATGCCGATAAAGGTGCAGGCAATTACAGAAGTCGGACTTGGCAGCAGAGCTGCCGTTAGCATACGAAAGCAAAATGAAGTACTCGGATTTATATGGGCGCTTCAAGTGGACAGACCTTTTTCAGACGAAGATTTAGAATTTTTGCAGCAGGCAGCCAGAGAAGCAAAAAATCAGCTGCAGCAGCATCACTTAAAGAAGAAACAGCTCGAAGCTGGCAATCAGGAGTTTCTTTGGCGCTTACTGACTGGCCACTTTAAGGATGAAGAAGAAGTTCAGGAACATCTGTCCCATTTTCCGCTGCACTCTCCTTATGTACTTTCTGTCATTGTGTTTGAATTTCCTGAAGAAATTACCAGAGATATTGAACGGAATATTTCTTATATGCTTTTAACAACACAGAAAACGAAGGTTTACTATTATACCATTGATCAAAACAAATTAATTCTGCTGGCAGGAACAGAAAAAAAAGAAAATTTCATCTCTTCCCTTTATGAATTTGTGCCTTACTTCATTATGGAAATGAAAAACCGTTTTGCAGTAAAAGATATTATGGGTGCAGCAGGAAATGTTTATCAGCTTCTTTCCCAATCAATGCATAGCTATCAGGAAGCCCTCTACACATTAAAGATGAAACATGCATTTCCAAAGGATACAGCAGACATGATTCTTTATGAGCAGCTGGGCATCTTTAGGACCCTGGACTATTTAGTGAGCGGAAAGCACAACCAGCAGGAGCATTCTTCCCTTTCATTGTTAAAGGAATATGATGCAAAAAATGCCACTGGCCTGCTTGAAACCTTGTTAATATACTTAGAAAAGGATTGCCATCCCAATGAAGCGGCAAAGTCGCTGCATGTACATGCAAATACCCTGAATTACAGGCTGAAACGAATTTCTGAAGTGGCACATATTAACCTCCGTGATCCGCTTCAGAAAATGTCATTGTTTCTGCATCTTAAAACTGAACAATATAAAGAATTTCTTATGAAACCATAACCCTTTGCCATATTAAAATTTCAAATAAAGGAATGATGGACGAAGTGATAAGGGAATCGACAGAACAGTTAAACGAAGAACTTAGGATTATTAAAAAATGGGAAAAAGCACAAAAGGGATTATGGTTTTGGGAAAAAATCGGCAGAATCCCCTTCAAGCTTCTGGATAAATTCACGCCCGCTTTTATCCAGAAAAAACTCGGCGTCCTGCTGGATGAGCTGGGCAGCTTCGTACAGACAGGCGGCCAATATCTGACAAAGGAAAAGCATGTTCTCCATAAAATGCAAATTCAGATGCCAGATGCGGTTTTCACTTCTATTAGCGACATACAAAATGTCCCGCTGTCTGTTATGAAATCAGTAAGTGATGATCTTAATGATTCAAGCAAACAGCTGGCCGCCATACAGGGTGCATCAACAGGAATCGGCGGTGTTTTCACACTGGCAGTCGATATCCCGATCCTGCTTGGCCTTTCTTTAAAGACCATACAAGATACAGCCATTGCGTACGGTTATAATCCTAAAGTGAAAAAAGAAAGAATCTTTATCGTAAAATGCATGCAATTTGCTACAGCAGATACAGTCGGCAAGGAAGCAATATTAAATGAGCTTTCTTCCTATTCTGATGCAAGAGAATCTCAAGCCATGATGTCACAGCTTCAAGGGTGGCGTGAAGTCATATATACATACCGCGACCAGTATGGATGGAAAAAATTATTGCAGATGGTCCCGGTTGCAGGAATGATTTTTGGTGCATTTACAAACAGGTCCATGATAGCTGATATCGGCGAAACAGCCGGCATGCTGTACCGTAAACGCAGAATTATGGAACGCCTTGCTGAAAAGCAATCACATATTACGGATGCAGCCGGTGAATAAGCTTCCTTTTAGATGTCAGCTGTGCACCGTTCATCTAAAAGGCTTTACGATATAAACAGTGACAGCCTCAAGAATGCAATCTCATGGAGCTATCAGTGACTTGCAGTACCTATACAGAAGGGTCGTTTGTGGAATTCCACAAATGACCCTTTTTTAATTTTCTGTTTTCTACAAACAAAGATTGAAGTTTTATGCTTATAATTTTTGTACAAAGGTTGAAATTTTTTCTTGGGGGTATTTAATCATGCGTATTGGGATTCCAAAAGAAATAAAAAATAATGAAAATCGTGTTGCCATTACTCCTGCTGGCGTTGTTGCTTTAGTCGAAGCTGGCCATGAAGTGTATATTGAAAAAAATGCGGGTTTAGGAAGCAGCTTTTCAAATGAAGCATATATCGCTGCTGGCGCCATCATTACGGAGGAAGCTTCAGACGTCTGGACAACAGCTCAAATGGTCCTTAAAGTTAAAGAGCCTATTGCCAGTGAATATCGATATTTCCGCAAAGATTTAATTCTTTTCACATATTTGCACCTTGCTGCAGAACCAAGCCTTACTAAGGCATTGAAAGACAGCGGTATTTTGGCGATTGCTTATGAAACCGTTTCCGTAAATCGCACTCTGCCGCTATTGACTCCTATGAGCGAGGTTGCAGGCAGAATGGCTGCCCAAATCGGCGCCCAGTTCCTAGAAAAGCCTCAGGGCGGAAAAGGAATCCTTTTAAGCGGTGTACCTGGAGTTAAAAGAGGCAAAGTAACAATCGTCGGCGGCGGTGTTGTCGGCACGAACGCTGCTAAAGTGGCAATCGGTCTTGGAGCAGATGTAACAATTATCGATTTGAGCCCAGAGCGCCTTCGCCAGCTGGATGACATTTTCGGAAACCAGATTACCACCCTGATTTCCAATCCATACAATCTGGCTCATGCCGTGGCTGAATCAGACCTTGTTATAGGTGCTGTTTTAATTCCTGGTGCCAAAGCACCTAAGCTGGTCACTGAAGAAATGGTAAAAGCCATGGCGGACGGTTCTGTTATCGTGGACGTGGCCATTGACCAAGGCGGTATTTTTGAAACAGCCGACAAAATCTCAACACATGATAATCCTACTTACGTAAAACATGGCGTTGTTCATTATGCAGTTGCAAATATGCCAGGTGCTGTTCCTCAGACATCTACGATTGCCCTGACGAATGTAACCATCCCATACGCACTGCAAATTGCTAACAAAGGCGCAGTACAGGCAATCAAGGATAATGCGGCTCTTGCTCAGGGAGTGAATGTAGCCAATGGCGAAATCACATTCGAAGCGGTTGCCTCCGATCTTGGCCTGCAATATGTCAGCGTTGAAAAAGCTTTATTCAGCGAAAATATCAACGCTTAATAAAAGACTGCAGACAGCTCCTGTAAAAGAAGCCGTCTGCAGCTTTTTTTATTAAATATTTTTAACCCTTGCATGTAAGCTGCCCAACAATAGTGGTTTGGGCAGCTTTCTTCTTCAAAAATGTCAGTAAGCCTCTTCTTCGAAAATCTTTCCCGGATTCATGATGCAATTCGGATCTAATGCCCTTTTGATGCTGTGCATGACATCATAGGCATTTCCATGCTCCCTGCGCTGATACTTGATCTTGCCCATACCGACTCCATGCTCTCCCGTACAGGTCCCGTCCTTGGATAAGGCATACTCAACTATTTCTTCATTCAGTTTTTTAGCTTCCATCACTTCTTCAGGATTTTTGAGATCAATCATGAAAAGCACATGGTAGTTACCATCGCCTACATGGCCTACAATGGCTCCTTCAATGTTTGAAGAATCAATTTTCTTCCTCGTATCGCTGATTGCAGGTGAAAGTTCATCCAAAGGAACACTAACATCCGTCACCATTAATTTTTTTCCTGGAAAACTATGAATAAAGGAATAGGCGAGATTATGCCTTGCCTCCCAAAGCTCATTGCGGACTTTAGAATCTGTTTCAAATTGAATGTCACTGCAGCCAAGGTCTTTCACGATTTCCCTTGCAAAAGCAACATCCTGATCCAATCCGGCACGGTTTCCATGGAACTCTAGAAATAGGGTTGGTTTTTCTTCAAAAGAAGCATTCATATATTTATTAACCTGCACGATGGACTGGGCGTCCACAAGCTCGATCCTGGCAATAGGTATGCCGGCCATCATGATTCCATTGACCGCTTCCACTGCCTGGGCAACAGAAGGAAACGAGGCCCTTCCTGCCGCTGTTACTTCAGGAATGCCGTATACCTTCAGGGTGAGCTCAGTAAATACACCTAGCGTTCCTTCTGATCCGACAAACAAACCGTTCAAATTCAAACCGGAAGAAGACTTGCTCGCAAGCCCGCCTGTATGTATAATCCTCCCGTCAGCAAGCACCACTTCAAGATCTCTCACCTGATCTCTCATGATGCCATATTTAACAGATGTGGTACCGCTCGCATTTGTTGCAGCCATGCCGCCGATGGTTGCATCTGCACCTGGATCAACAGAGAAAAACAAACCATATTTTTTTAATTCCTTATTAAGCTGTGTTCTTGTTACACCAGGCTGAACCTTAACCAAAAAATCCTGCTCCCTCACTTCGAGCACTTTATTCATCAGTGACATATCTATGGATATGCCTCCGCGATAAGGGATAACATGGCCTTCAAGGCTTGAACCGAGCCCGAACGGCACGGCTGGAATATGTTGTTTGTTCGCAAAGCTTAAAATCCTGCTGACTTCATCTGCATTTTCCGGAAAAACGACCACATCCGGCAAAGCTGGGGTATGATATGACTCATCTCTGCTATGCTGTTCTAAAATCGTTTCATTTACCGATATCCTGGATTCATCGAAAATTTCCTGCAAGCCTTTTAAATAATTTGCCATTGATGTTCCCTCTTTTCATTGCTGTGTTTATTTTTGTATAATTATTTAGAATATTCCTTCATATTTATGATAACAAATCGGCTCAACAATGTTAATTAAATTTGACTGCAGGTATATTCCGCCAGTTAAGACTGCGAGGAGGTACTATTATGAATGCACTGTTTCGTTTTTTAGTCAATGGCCTGCTATTAATGGCCATTGCCTGGCTGCTTGATTCCATTTCAGTCGACTCCTATATCACAGCTTTGATTGCTATCTTTATCTTAGGCATCGTAAACCTTATCGTTAAACCGGTTTTGCACCTGATTTCACTTCCTATTACCATTCTTACTTTCGGTCTTTTCTCGTTTGTCATTAACGCTATTGCCTTTTATCTCACCTCATATTTAGTCAGCGGCTTTGAAGTCACTTCCTTTTGGGGAGCCTTTATTGGCTCGCTGCTTTTAACACTCGCCCAAAGCATTTTAGTAAAAAAAGATACATGAATATGAACGATAAAAAAAGGCTGTTATCGTAAACTTTGTTGCTATGAAACAAGTTGGTTGATTTCCGCGGGGCAGGCGGTGAGCCTCCTCGGCTGCGCCTGCGGGTCTCACCTTCCCGCTAATCTAAGCAGGAGTCTCACACCTTACGCTACAATCAGCCTGACTAAACAATGGAATTGTCTCTCATAATAAGTTAGAAAAACAACAATCTTTAAGAAAAGAGCCTAAAAAAACACATGCCGGATTAATATGGCATGTGTTTTTTTGCTAGTCTGTTTTCGAAAAACTTTACTGTTATGCACAATATGGCTGATTTAACAATGTGTTCAGCTCGCGAAACCCATTAATAAACACCAATCTTTAGTAAAGAACCTTTGCTTAACAATTATTAGAATAAGATTTGCTTTTTTCGGTGCATACCTTCATGGCTTCTAAAACAGCCGACCGGAAACCTTTTTCTTCAAGAGCTGCAACAGCTTGAATGGTAGAGCCTCCAGGCGTGCATACATCATCTTTCAGCGCCCCGGGATGCTTGTCTGTATCCAGCACCATTTTGGCTGCACCCAAAACGGCCTGTGCAGCCAGTTTGTATGCCTGCTTCCTTGGAATGCCGTCCCTTACGCCGCCGTCTGCCATCGCTTCGATAAACATGTACACAAATGCAGGCGAAGAACCGCTTATTGCAGGAATGGAATCCATCAGGCTTTCATCTACAAGCTCTGTTTTTCCAAAACTGTTTAAAAGCACCTGTACATATTCCAGATCTGTTTTTGAAACTTCACCATTTATGCACATTGCAGTCATTCCTTCTCCAACGAGGGAAGGCGTGTTCGGCATAGTGCGGACTATCTTCACCTTTTTGCCAAAAAACCGCCCGGCCATATCGAGAGTGATGCCGGCAGCAATTGTAATGATAACCGCATGATCCTGGATAACTTCTTTAATTTCACCGATGATTTGTTCATGAAGTGAAGGCTGAACCGCTAGAAATAATACATCTGAACCAGCGGCTATTTCTTTATTATCAAGGGAAACCCCTACCTTGAATTTCTCCTTAAGCATTAACAAGGTAGCTTCGTTTGCAGTGCTCACTGTTATCTGGCCTGGATCTGCTGCTTTTGCATCAATCAGTCCGCCAAGAATGGCCTGCCCCATTTTCCCGCACCCGATAAATCCGATTTTTTTATCCATAATTCCACATCCTGCTTCTATTAGCTTTTGACACTTATTAATATAGCCTAATGCACTGGCCGTTACTACTCTATCCGAATTTCTCTGTGATGTACAGAAATTCAACAGTGTTTTTTTTATGCCAAAAAGGGAAATTTAAAAACAAAAGTACCCGAGGAGGTTTTTACATGAAAAAAGAATTTTTGCTTCAATCATTGCTTCAAGAAGAAATAGAACCTTCTCCTCTTCAGCCGCAGTTCTTTCAAAAACCCACTCTGGAGCTAGCACAGGAGCTGCTTGGGTGCCTGCTTGTTAAAGAGACTCCAGATGGGACAGCTTCAGGATTTATCGTTGAAACAGAAGCATACATGGGGCCGGGTGACCGGGCCGCGCACAGCTACAATAACCGGCGGACAAAACGAACTGAAATCATGTTCGGGGAATCTGGATTGATCTATACGTATGTGATGCATACCCATACATTAGTCAACGTTGTTTCAGGGGGAACAGAAACTCCTGAAGCCATCCTCATACGCGCCGTGGAGCCATATGAAGGAATTCCCCTTATGCAGCAGCGCAGAGGCCTGGAGGACGTCAGGAAGCTGACAAACGGTCCGGGCAAATTAACAAAAGCACTTGGAATCACCATGATGGATTATGGAAACAGTTTTACAGACTCTTCCCTTTACTTATCCCCCGGCATAAAACCTGAGAAGATTTCTGCAGGCCCGAGAATCGGCATTGATAATTCAGGTGAAGCAAAGGACTACCCGTGGCGATTTTGGATCTCAGGCAGCATGTATCTCTCAAGATAGCAGATAGCCTGTCCCAATCTCCCAAGGCAGTCTATAATGAATTGATAATTTCCTTCCCCTCATTTTTTGCATAATTCACCATGGCCGAAATCGGGTAGGCTTCCATTTTTGAAGAATCATAGGGCAGAAGCATGGATGTCAGCTCCTCTGCTCCTGATTCGTCAGAATTAAGCCATGCATCTTCATTTTCCCGCGTTAATATGACCGGCATGCGGTGATGTATTTCCTTCATCAAATGGTTGGCTTCTGTCGTAATGATTGTACAGGTTTTTAATATTTCCCCTTCATGCTCCCATTCATCCCACAACCCCGCAAAAGCAAAAGGTTCTCTATTTTTTAATGTAATATGATACGGCTGCTTCTTGTCTTCTTCTTTTTTCCATTCATAAAAACCATCGGCGATGATTAAGCATCGGTTTCTTTTAAGGATATTCTTGAATGACGGCTTTACATCTATGGTTTCTGCACGTGCATTTATCATTTTATAGCCGATTTTTGGATCCTTTGCCCACCCCGGCACCAAACCCCACCTGAAATATGTTCCTGCATTTTGTACTTCACCATCCCTGACCACGGCGAAAATATCCTGTCCCGGTGCTATGTTATACCGCTCTTTCATTTCCAATGCTGGTGCATTATTCAGCTGGAAACGCTCCGCAATTACCTTTAGTTCTGAAAAGAGATTATACCTTCCGCACATTCCTGATTCCCTCCTGTCGTTCTGATACCGTAAATATACCCCATATCGCCCTTCCCTACAAAGTGCTTTATACCGACCTCTCTGGCACCCTCCTTTTTATAATCAGACTTTGTTATACTTGCTTGCTGATTTACGGTGCAGGCACAAGACTCGGCATTATAAAAACGCTTACTGCCCATGTTATAATTTTAGGGAAAAATTATGATTCAGGGGTGAAAAAATGAAGTATAGAACTTTAGGCAAAACGAATTTGGATATTTCTGTTATTGGATTAGGAACCTGGCAGTTTGGCGGAGAATGGGGCGTGAATTTCACCCAGTCAGACGTAGATAGTATACTGGAGGCAGCACATAATGAGGGAATCAACTTCATCGATACTGCCGAATGCTATGGCGACCATTTATCTGAACGTTTTATCGGTGACTATCTGAGACGCAATAAAAGGGAAGACTGGATTGTCGCCACGAAATTCGGCCATCATTTTCACGGGAACTTTGACAGGACAAGACATTGGGACGCCCGTGATGTCCTGAATCAGCTTGACTCTTCGCTAAAGTCGCTGAATACAGATTATATTGACCTTTATCAGGCACATTCCTGCACAGATGAAGAATTTAATAATGATACATTATGGACGATGCTGGATAAGCAAAAGCAGGCAGGCAAAATCCGCTGCCTCGGCATTTCGCTGAAGCAAAATAACGACAGCTACCAGACAGCTAAGGCAAAGGATGTCGGTGCAGGTGCTATACAGGTTGTATACAATCGCCTGGAACGCTCTCCTGAAGAGTCCATTTTCCCCTTAAGCATTGAACAAAATTTGGGTGTTCTTGCCCGTGTTCCTTTAGCAAGCGGATATTTAAGCGGCAAATACAAGCCTGGAGCTGCCTTTGAAAGCAATGATGTCCGTTCAAGGCACGACTCTGATCAAACTGCAAAACTTTTGAAAGAAGTGGAGGAAATCGCGAAAACAGAAGTTCCAGAAGGGGTATCCATGGCTTCCTGGGCACTTGCCTGGTGCCTGAAGCACTCAGCTGTGACCAGTGTAATCCCTGGATGTAAAAACCCTGAACAAGTTGCCCTGAATGCTAAAGCAGCCGATCTTGCTGCTGCAGAACATCCTCAAAATGTTTCCAGCTGATTACAGGGAGAGGACCTGATATACGCTCCTTTTTTTTGGTTCTCTTCATAAAGATAGTTTTTTAATGAGTTATGTGAGGAGATCCCAGATTTAAATCGGGCTGGCGGAGCGGAAGGCGCGAAACTCCTGCGGGATTAGCGGAACAGTCGAGACACTGCAGGCGCTGCTGAGGAGGCTCCCGCCCGCCCTGGAAAAAACGAGCATGCGAGCATCCTGGAGCGGAAATGAGCCAGCTTGACCCATCGCAGCAAAGTTTGCAGCCTTCTATATTTACTGCTCACTTAAGTCTCAGTGCGGCATGACATGAATATGAAAAAACCCCCGGCAGCCAGCATCAGTGCTGGCGCCAGGGGTTTTTCTATACATACATTCCTGACTCTTCCTTCTTAAAGAAACTTCTCATCGCATGAAAAACATCTGCTTTTTGTTTTAGAATATAATGGCGGAATTTTTCGTTATTAATATTTTTATAGGCAGTCATCAAGGTAGAATGCCTGTTGTATTGATTGACCTCACCGTATCCGAACATATTGGATACCTTCATCAGTTCATTTACAAGCTTTACACATCTTGCATTATCAGAAGTCAGATTATCTCCGTCGGAAAAATGGAAAGGATAAATATTGAATTTATCAGGATCATATTTATAATCAATAAGTTCTAAAGCTTTTCTGTACACGGAAGAGCAAATGGTTCCCCCGCTTTCGCCTTTTGTAAAAAAGTCTTCCTCCGGCACAATCTTCGCCTCAGTATGATGGGCAATAAACTCAATTTCAACGGTTTCGTATTTAGTGCGCAAAAAGCGGTTCATCCAGAAGAAAAAACTGCGGGCCATGTACTTTTCCCATAATCCCATTGAACCAGAGGTGTCCATCATAGCCAGAACAACTGCCTTGGATTCCGGCTTTTCGACTTCATTCCATGTCTTAAATTTGAAATCTTCCTTAATGATTGGATGAAACCCGGGTTCTCCGCTTAATGCATTTCTTTTAAAAGCTGTAATCATAGTCTTCTTTTTGTCGATATTTCCCATGAGCCCTGTTTTCCTGATATCATTGAATTCAATATGCTCAAGTGTATGTTCATCAGGATCCTTTTGCTGAAGATTAGGAAGTTCAAGCTGGCTGAAAAGGGCCTCCTCTATTTCAAGCATGGATACTTCTGCTTCATAATAATCTTCCCCAGCCTGGTCACCGGCTCCCTGGCCTTTGCCTGGCCCCTTTTCTGCAGAGCCGTCCCGGGCTACCACATCTCCTACCTGGCTGTCTCCGCTTCCTTGGCCTACATGCTTATTTTTATCATAATTATAACGAATTTTATATTCATCCAATGACCTTATTGGTATTTTCACAACATCCCGCCCGTTTGACATTACGATGCTTTCTTCAGAAATCAGGTCGGGTAAATTATTCTTAATTGCTTCCTGCACCTTTTCCTGATGCCTTTGCTGATCATCAAAGCCTTTACGGTGGAGGGACCAATCTTCCTGCGAAATGACAAACTGATGGTTATTCTCTTCCGTCACTGTATTCCCCTCCTTAAAAATTTTGCACATTTTTCATTTCATAGCATACGCTATGGTAGTGTGAACTGAACGCTCTGCTTACTGGATTATATGGATTGCCTTCGTCCTTGGCGTTGTAGTATAGAGTATTACTTCATCTTATGCAGGGACAGAGAATAATTTACAAAAAATTTTGACAATATTTGTTTACCCCTGTCTATAGACATGCTTTACCATATTTTTGTAAGATAAATATATGGAGCTGCAAAGGAGGATTGTTTTATGAAGCCATATGATTGCATTACCGATTTTATATTTTATGAAACAGAGATAGAAAAAGCTGATTTAATTTTAATACCGGGCAGCCGCCAGCAAAGGCTCATGGAAAAAGCGGCCTTACTGTATTCGGAAGGGTACGCACCTCTTATTCTGCCATCCGGCGGGTACCAGGAATCATTGAAAGGGACAGAGTGGGAGTTTCTGAGGAATATAGGAGTGTCGCTTGGGGTGCCGCGGGATGTTATTTTAAAAGAAGATAAAGCAAGAAATACGTTTGAAAATGCCCGTTATTCCTGGGAAATTGTCAAACAGCATACACTGCAGCTTAAGAAAGTGATTCTTGTCACAAAAGCATTTCATTCGCGAAGGGCACTTATGACATACCAAACAGTTTTTCCGGAAACTATTAAGTTCATGGTTTGCACAGTCCCTGACTATGGCAATATCACAAAGGACAACTGGCACAGTGAGGAAAAGAAAATTCGTGTGGTCATGAGCGAAGTAGCGAAGATCGGCAATTACTTTCCGGATCATATAAAAAAGTGGTCATAAAAAAAAGCCTCGCCATACTGAGACTTCAGGTTTATTTTTCCTCTTCCGATTCGTGCTGGACTGTCCCGGGCCGCTTACCCCACTCTTTTAATTCCTCGTTCGTCCTTAAGTGCTCCATCTGCTTGCCAAGATCCTTCATTTCCTCCAGGTTTTGAGCCATTGAGCTGTTTTCAGGAACATAATCTTTTTTAACTTCATCCTTCAAAATAGACACCTCCATTCATAACCTACCCTGTTTATTTCTCTTTTAAACAGCTGAAGTTCTCCGATGTCCTGCACATACCTTTTATATTTGCGGGTATATATAACTAAAAGTTGATATAAAGGAGAATGAATGAAATGCAAACTGCCTCAATAAGTCTGAAGCATGTAATAACAGAGAGCTCCATTCAAAATCTGGAGAATTTTTTATCGGGCCAGGAAGGAATAGAGAGGGCGCTGCTGGATGTTAAAAAAGGAGAAATGATCATTGACTATAACCATGAAGTAATTTCGCTAAGTCAAATTCTCACTCTCATTGAACATCAAGGGCTGTGTATATCATAAAGTCTTGTCCTGCTTCAGGATAAAAAGCCTGCCGGTATCCCGGCAGGCTTTTTTATTCTGCATTTACAGGCAGCTGTCCCCCTTTTTCTTGTCAGGGGAACACTGCCTTCAGTAGTGCTGTCCATCAGCAGGGATGTGTGAAACCCGCTGATGTAAGTCTCACCTTGTTATCTATTAAGCAGGCTTCCTACGTATTTCAGTAATTCATTCGCGGAAGTAGAATTATAGCCATGCTCTTCAATAAGCCTTGCAACCACTTCGTTCACTTTCTTCAACTGGCCTTCATCGGGCGTTTTGCTGGAGGTAGTGATTTTCACGACATCTTTCAGGTCTGCGAAAAGCTTCTTCTGTATCGCTTCCCTGAGGCGGTCATGTGAATTATAATCAAATCGTTTACCTTTTCGGGCATATGCGGAAATCCGGATTAAAATTTCTTCGCGGAATGCTTTCTTAGCATTTTCTGAAATGCCAATCTGCTCTTCAATGGAACGCATCAGCTTTTCATCCGGAGAGATTTCTTCTCCTGTCAGCGGATCGCGCAGCCTCGATTTATTGCAGTACGCCTCTACATTATCCAAATAATTATCCATCAGAGTTTTGGCAGATTCTTCATAAGAATAAACAAAGGCTTTTTGTACTTCATTTTTCGCAATTGTGTCGTATTCCTTCCGGGCAAGGGAAATGTAATTCAAATACTTGTCCCTAAGCTCTGCTGTTATCGAAGGATGCTGATCCAGACCTTCCTTTAAGGAACGCAGCACATCAAGCGCATTAATGGAAGGATTTTCTTCTTTCCGGATAATCGTAGATGAAATCCGGTTGATCACATACCTTGGATCAATCCCGCTCATTCCTTCATCCTGATGTTCCTTTTTCAGTTCTGTAATATCAGCTGAGTTATATCCCTCAACGTTTTCCCCATCATATAATCTCATCTTCTTTACAAGGTCGATATCGCCTTTTTTCGGCTCCTTCAGCCGCGTCAGAATGCTGAACATGGCTGCGACCCTGAGTGTATGCGGGGCAATATGCACCTCTGATACATCGCTTTCATGTATCATTTTTTCATAGATTTTCTCTTCCTGTGAGACCTGAAGATTATATGGAACAGGCATGACAATTATCCTGGAATGCAAAGCTTCATTCTTCTTGTTCGAAATGAAAGATTTATATTCCGTTTCATTCGTATGGGCAACAATCAGTTCATCAGCGGATATCAAGGCGAATCTTCCCGCTTTAAAGTTCCCCTCTTGGGTAAGTGAAAGCAAATGCCACAGGAATTTTTCATCGCACTTCAGCATTTCCTGAAATTCCATCATGCCCCGGTTTGCTTTATTCAGTTCTCCATCAAACCGATATGCCCTCGGATCTGATTCTGATCCATATTGGGCGATAGTTGAAAAGTCGATGCTTCCTGTTAAATCAGCTATATCCTGGGATTTAGGGTCAGATGGGCTGAAAGTTCCGATCCCAATCCGCTTATCCTCTGAAAGGAATACCCGCTCTACCATCACATCTTCAATATGGTTTCCATACTCGCTTTCAAGTCTCATTAAGTTAAGCGGCGACAGGTTGCCTTCAATCCGTATTCCGTATTCTTCAAAAAAGTCTTCCCGAAGGTTTTGCGGAATCAGATGCAGCGGATCTTCATGCATCGGGCATCCCTTTATGGCATAAATGGCTCCCTGGTTTTTCAGGGAATATGCTTCCAATCCCCGTTTCAGCAGTGAAACCAGTGTGGATTTACCCCCAGACACAGGCCCCATCAGCAGCAGTATCCTTTTTCTTACATCCAGCCTCTTGGCTGCAGGATGCAAATATTCTTCAATCAGACGCTCTAAAGATTCCTCAAGCCCAAACAGCTGGCCGCTGAAAAAATTATAAGTGCGGTTTCCATTGACTTCTTCTATTCCAGCATCTCTGATCATGTTATAAACACGTGAATGTGCAGATTGAGCTACCCACGGCTGTTCTTTGACAATTTCCAGATATTCCGAGAAGGTACCTTCCCACTTCAGTTTCTGCTCATCTTCTCTAAATTTTTCAATTTTCTTTAAAATGTCCATTATGGAACCTCCCCCTGTTACTGGTACTTTCAGAGATGATACTTTACTCTATGCTCGTTTTGTGACAAACATGTGCAGAGATTAAAAGAAACAGGATAAGATATCCGCCGGCAGAGAAACCAAAAATTGTTCCTTTTCCCATTCACACCGCGGGAACTATGAGGTATACTGTGTTTATACTATAAATTGGGATAATTCAGTCAAAGGGGGCTGCTTGGATGGGTACGGTTATCATCATCGCTGTAATGATTACATTTCTGGTTTCTATTTTTACTGCAGGCTACAACGATAAACCAGGCCTAAAAAAATAAATCCGGTTAAAGATCTATGCTGATAAGCGATAAACGGAGGAATTACAGGTTACCGGAGACAGAGCAGGCTTAAGGGCCGGGAGTCTTGAACCCTCCGGCTGCCTGGCCTTAATCGATCAGCAGAAAAGATTTACAGGGCCTAAAAAAGCGCAGGCAGCAATTCACCCTGGCCAGCTTCTGAGCTGGATTGCATAAATAGCGCTTTTGATGTACTGGATTTTAAAGCGCAGGTAAATATATGAAAATTAAAAAAAGCTGCAGAGGCAGCTTTTTTTATTGTTTATTTAGTTTTTGGCGTTCAACGAAATCCTTCATATACATCCGGCTTTTTTGTTTGATCATACCAGCCATCTGGCTTGTCCATGTGTCATTTCGGACACCATTTGTGCGTTCTTTATAATACGCGGAAATGGTACGGTTATAATCCTCCAGCTGGCTGATTAATACCTCTTTCTCTGCATATCCGTTTTCATGATACACATTTTCCAAAGGAAGGCGCGGCTTTTTATCATTCAATGAATCAGGATAGCCGACTGCCATCCCGAATAGGGGTATAACCCTTTCAGGAATATTCAGGATCTCCTTGACCCCATCCAAATTATTGCGTATCCCCCCGATATAGCAGATGCCAAGGCCCATTGATTCTGCAGCAAGCGCAGCATTTTGGGCAGCCAGTGCTGCATCGATAAGAGCCACCATAAACTTCTCCGTACTTTCGATGGATTCAGTGAAATCCTCATTCTCCATTTCACCAATCAAATCAAGACGGTGCAAATCGGCACAGAAAACAAAGAAATGGCCTTTTTCAGCAACATATTTTTGCGGGCCGGCTAATTCGGCAAGTGCCGCCTTTTTTTCGGGATCGGTTACACCTATAATGGTATAAGCCTGAATAAAGCTTGATGTAGATGCTGCCTGGGCTGACTTTACGATTTCATGAATTTGTTCCTTCGATAATAGCTTTTCCTTAAAAGAACGGACAGACCGGTGATCAAGAATTTTTTCTATCATATCATTCATCAATATCACTCCATGCCTTTAATTGTGCAGAAAGGGCATCCCTTTCTGCACTGTTTCATCTACTCATTGTATTTCAGATCTAAACTGCGGAAATCCTGCTGCCTTAGTGCTTCATATACAAGGATAGCTGCTGTATTTGAAAGGTTTAGCGACCGCACTTTATCGGTCATAGGAATACGCAGGCAGCGTTCTTGCTGTTCCCTGATTAAGTCCTTGGGAAGGCCAGTGGTTTCACGGCCAAATATGAAATAATGTTCTTTGCCTTTATCGCTGTAATCAAATGTGGTATGCGGCTTTTGCCCAAACTTAGTGAGATAGAAAAATTCTCCTCCTTCATTTTTCTCGAAGAATTCCTCCAGGGAATCATAATAATGAATTTTGACAAATTCCCAATAATCAAGACCTGCTCTTTTTAACATCTTATCGTCTGTAGAAAAGCCCAGAGGACGGATTAAATGGAGCTCAGAATCGGTCGCTGCACAAGTTCTTGCAATATTTCCGGTATTGGACGGAATTTGGGGCTGATATAGTACTACGTGTATGGACACTTCTTTTCACCTCTGCTAAAGTCTTCACGAGATATTATATCACTAAACAATAAGCTTTAATAAAGTGAAGCTTGCATCAGTGCCGTTTTCTCTCTTATGCTGATCATTTTACGAAGAAACCCGGCTATTGCATGTGAGTTTCACTTCTTTAAAATAGACTGTTTTCGTAAACTTTGCTGCGATGGAACAAGGTGATTAATTTCCGCTCCATGCTGCCCGCTCCAATTAAACCGATTAACAATGGAATTACCTCATAGAACTCAATAAAAAATAACACTTTTTAAGAAAAGTCCTTTCAGCAAGATACCTGGCGCTAAGTTATTCCTGGTTACGCAAGGGATTTTCAACAATGCTGTAAAATTTATACTGAATATTCGGGGTATATGCTGTGGAATCTTCATAGGCCCAATACCTGTTCCTGCTGTTGGTTGTATGGGCATTCACAAGCGGCATCCCCTCCGCGTCCTTGGCTGTTACGATAAGAGAATGATCATATCGCCCGTTCCCTTGAAAGTCGATGCATATAATATCTCCAAGCAGGAGTTCCTGCGGCGAGTGGACTTCTTTTGTTTTAAGCCCTCCAGAACCCGCCATCAGCTGTTTGAATGCATGTGCTCCCGTCCAGCTATAGCTCCATGACTTTGACTTTATCCACAAACCGCGGTTTCTGTTAGGCATCCCCCACATCGGGATTCCGCCCGCATGCAGGCACTGGGAAATAAAATTTGTGCAATCATCATTAAACCGCGGGTAAGCAGGATTAAACTCATTCCACCATCTCTCCGCATATTGCACGGCCTTCAGCCTGTCATATCGGTATGACAGGCGAATCGGATCATCTTCAGTAAACAGGGAGAGCGGATCAAAAGTTTGTGCAGGAGGAAGTATTTCCTCATCATGGACAAGTTCCCCGCCCAAAAAGCGAGCCTGCCGCTCTTCAGTTCCTTCTTCTATAAAAAAAGAATTCTTCTGCTTCACCACATATTTATAGTGAAGACCATATCTCAAAAGAATTTCATTGCCATTTTCCTCAAGTGACCTCACAGCCCCAGCTGCAAGGATTTTCACAACTTCGGCAGACCGTTTTTGCAGAGATTGCTGCTTGGCATCCCATTTTCTGTCATAAGTTCTCATATCGCCATTTCCTGAGAGTGCCTGGTTCAGTCTATCTTTTAAAAACATTTCGAGTTTTTTCCTCATTCTGAACCCTCCCTTTTTTAATCCTCCCTGCAACTATATGACAGACGGCTTATAAAAAGACAAAAAACCCGGCATATGCCGGGCATCCTGTATTTATTTTACAGAAGAAATCATATGAAGCCCTTTTTCAATTTCATGGACTACATCTTCGTCTGATTCTGCAGCAAGAGCACTGGTTAACTCTGACAGAGCTTCTCCTCCGCCAATTTTCCCTATGGCCCATGCTGCTGTTCCTCTTATCACTGGACGGGTATCTTGCTTCAGCAGCCTAAAAAGCTCAGGGAGCGCCGTTTCATCTTTAAAGTGTGCAATGGCTAGAATTGCATTCCGCTGGATTGGCTTTTTCCCTCTCCAAGATCCTGAAACATGGCCAAACTTCTCTTTAAATTCACGATTGCCAATGTTAAGCAATGGGGTCAGCAGAGGTTTGGCAATCTCCGGATCTGGCTCCATTTCTTCATGAAAGTGAAAATCCTTCCCTTTGTTTTCTGGACAGACGGTCTGGCAGGTGTCACAGCCGTACAGGCGATTACCAATTTTGCTGCGGAACTCATCGGGAAGAAATCCCTTGGTCTGGGTCAAAAAAGCAATGCATCGCTGTGCATTCAGCTGTCCGCCTTCAATAAGAGCGCCTGTCGGACAGACGTCCACACATTTGTTGCATGTTCCGCACCCTTCTTCAATAGGCTTATCAGGTTCAAGCGGCAGGCTTGTGATCATTTCACCCAAATAAACATATGAACCAAATTCAGGAGTGATGATCGCACAATTTTTTCCGCTCCAGCCAATCCCAGCCCTCTCAGCCACCGCACGGTCAGCAAGTTCTCCGGTATCTACCATCGACTTGACTTGCGCCTGCGGGACTTTTTCTTTTATAAATTCCTCAAGCAGCTTGAGCTTATTTCGCAGCAATACATGGTAATCCGTTCCCCAGGATGCTCTGCAGAATATTCCTCTCCGTTCGCCTCTTTTGCTCTGGGGAGGATTCTTCATTTTTGACGGATATGCCAGGGCAATCGCAATGATGGACCTTGGTTCATGAAAAATCAGATCCGGATTGACTCTTTTTTCAATGTCAGGTTCTTCAAAGCCAGATTGAAAGTTCAATTCCTGCTGCCTCAAAAGCCTGTTTTTAAGCTCACTGAAGGTATCTGCAGCGGCAAACCCAATTTTATCAATGCCAATTTCCCTGCTGTATGAAATAATTTCTTCTTTCAGTTTTTGAAAATCCATTATGTGCCTCCCTTCGCGCTTTGAAATGAAAGAAGTTTCGATTATAGTTAATATAGAAGAAACCTGAGCCATGCCCAGTTCTCTTAATTAGCTGACAAAACGGGCCTTATACAGTCATCCCGCTGCCCGTCATTTTTACAAACCAACTAATATATAATAAACGATTTTACTCATGATTGGGAGCTGAAACGATTGGAAACCATCATTCACCCTTCACTTTGCAGCAAAATACCTGATTTTAAAGCCGGCGTCATATTCTACCAGGATATTGAAATAGGGCCATCACCCCAAATGCTAAAAGGACGACTCCAGCTTTTCCAGGAATCATTATATTTCGATTTGGAAGAAAAGGAACTTACTGATTTTCCGGGGATTTCAGAGTGGCGCCATGTATTTAAAGCAGCCGGGACCAACCCATCCCGCTATCGCCCTGCACACGAAGCGCTTTACAGAAGGGTAAAAAAACAAAATTACCTATCACCCGTCCATTCAGCCATTGACCTGAATAACTTTTTCTCGCTCAAATACGAAGTGCCCATAGGCATCTATGACAGCAGCCAAATCGAGGGTAATGTTTCCATAAAAATTGGAGACGAACATGATGAATATGCCGGTTTAAATGGACGCATTAATTCTATGCAAAAGATGATTACAGCTTCTGATGAAAAAGGCTGTTTCGGAAGTCCTTTCGTTGATTCAGAACGAACCAAAGTGACCGAGTCAACAAAACAGGCCATCCAGATCATCTACTTAGCGCCGTCCATTTCAATAGAAAAGGGACAGCTGCTGACAGAATCCCTGATGAATATGTTTATCGGGATACATGGAGGCACCGCTGCCTGCCATATCATTCATTGCTGATCATCAATTGAGGCCATTGTGAAATGCCCTCTCTCATTTTATTGCTCAATCTTCAATTGCTGGGTGGCCAGTTTCCGGTATAAGGTATGCTTAAGAAGCAGTTCTTCATGTGTTCCTTTGCCGGTAATTCTTCCATCCTCCACAACCAGAAGCTGGTCAGCTTCAATGACCGTGGACAGGCGATGGGCAATAATCAGGGTAGTCCTTCCCTTCATCAGCTTTCTTATGGCATTTTGCACAAGCTGTTCAGACTCACTGTCCAGATTTGAAGTTGCCTCGTCGAGAAGAAGGATTTTCGGATTTCTCAGCATAGCGCGCGCAATCGCAATCCTCTGTCTCTGTCCTCCTGAAAGCTTTACTCCCCTTTCTCCAACTTCTGTGTCATATCCATCTTGAAGTTTTGTGATAAATTCATGGGCATTTGCAGACACCGCAGCAGCTGTCACCTCATCTTCCTGTACATCACGGCCTATCCCATATAAAATATTTTCTTTAATCGATCCTGTCATGATAGGGCTATCCTGTGATACATACCCGATGTGCGAACGCCAATAGGTTAATCCTAATTCCTGAATTGGCACTCCGTGTATCGTGATGCTCCCCTGGGACGCTTCATAAAAACGTTCAATCAGCGAGAATATTGTCGTTTTCCCCCCGCCGCTGGGACCTACTAATGCAACCGTTCCATTCGCAGGGACATTAAAGGATATATTGCTAAGAATCGGCTTTGATTCACTATATGAAAAAGAAACATCTGTAAATTCAAGATCTCCCTGTACCAGCATGGCTTCCTTGCCTGCATATGGCTCCTGCTTCAATTCCAGTAAGTGATGGATGCGCTCCGTTGCCCCCATTGCTTTCTGAAAGGCTGTAAAAAAGGAAGCAATCTGGCTGAAGGGAACCACAATTTGAAACATATAAATAATGATGGCCACTAATGTCCCTGCTGTGAGGGCACCAGAGGCAACCCTCACACCTCCATAGCCAATCAAAACAACTAAAATCACCATCATAATGGTGGTCATAAACGGGGATATTACCGCCTGGATCTTCGCTTCTTTTAACCCGAAGGAAAATAACTTAAGGATACCCTTATTTCCCTTTTCAACTTCTAATTTCTCTCCGTTATAAGACTTGACAAGCCGGATTTCACTTAAAACCCTGCCAAGATTCCCGCTGAAAGCAGCCATTTCATCTTGGGTGTGCTTGGAAACTTTGTACATCTTCCTTCCAAGCGGCATTAAGATCAGCAATGAAAGCGGAACGACGGCAAGCATGATGGACGTCATTCTCCAGTCGAGCGTAAATAGAATGATAACAGAACCGATGATAGACACAATTCCAGAAATAAAGGTAACCAAATGATTCGTAATGACTGTCTTGATTGTATTTGTATCCTGTGTAATCCTGCTTAGGGTTTCACCTGACTGATTTTGGTCAAAAAAGGAAACAGGTAGCTGCAGAATATGGTTCCATAGCTTCCGGCGCAGGCCCGCCACAATTTTCTCTCCTATATAGGTTAAAAAATAAAAGGAAAATCCTCCTGAAAGTGTCTGCAGAATGAAGGCAGCAAGCAGCATAACAACGGTACCAGTTTCAATTCCGCTGCCTGACATTAAATCCACAAGCTTTTTAGTGAATAATGGCACTACAAGTGCCGCAGCTGTCTCTATCAAGCTAAGCGAAAGCACAAGCACGATAATGAGTACAGGCGGCTTTTCCGATTTGAGCAATAAGAAAAATGACCGCCATTTTACATTCCTTTTCTCTTCTCTGTTATTCTCCATAATTAAACCGCCTTCACAATACTGCCCATGATTACTTCATTATAATGTCATCTCTCCGGCCAATTCAAACTTTTGGGCACAATCCGCAATACCGTCTTTTTGCTCAGACAAGAAAAAAGCATACCAGGTAACCTGGCATGCCCATAAAATATAAAAACGCAATGCCTCGTTCTCTGATGTAACGAAACACTGCGTTGTGACCTATGTATGGAGCGGGTGATGGGAATCGAACCCACGATATCAGCTTGGAAGGCTGAAGTTTTACCATTAAACTACACCCGCAAATAATATTGCTGTATTTTGTCGAAATGTGTATTGCCTATCAACAAAATTTATTATACCTGACTATCTGATTGATTGCAACCCCAAAACTCAAAAATTATTTAAAAATATCTTTTATCGTCTTTTTCCGTAAACTATTTTTCTTAGGAACAGGATGATTGTTAAGCATCCTCCGCTGTCATGTTAATCCCTAAGGAATTATGCGAGTACAAGATCTCTTGCTTGTTTTCTCTCATTATATGTCCAGCTTCTCCTCTTTATACCCGAAAAAAAAGCCCTTCAAACCGAAGAGCTTCTGCCTGGGGGCTGTACTTTACTCCCAAATAACCTTCATTAATTGCGGATATACTTCTTCAGCTGTTTCCAAAAGCATGACAAGCCTTCTAAATGCAGCATCCGGATCAAAATCATTTTCAAGAAAGTACGAGTAGCGGATGGAAATAACTCCGTCTTCTTCATACAGTTTTGAATATCTATAATTTGAATTCAGCTCGTTAATCAGTTCATGAACAGCCGGCTTTTTATTAGGATTTTTCACTTCTGTTACATTAAAGCAGAACAGGTCTGCAATATCTTCCCCTGGCGTAAATGCAAATACCATTGTAACTGCCCAGCCATCCTTTAATTTTTGCTCTGAGCGGAAGAAGGTATTTCCACTTTCTTCGAATTCATTCATTGGTATACCTTGTGTTTGTAAAAAATCTCGGAATTTCGCTATGTTAGACATATAATCCACCTTTCTGCTGTCATTCTATTTTATATCTAAATGATAAATCCTTACAGAGTTTTCAGAGAAATCCCGCCAAATTTTTGGACTTCTGACATTTCGGCCAGTTTTTTTTTGCCGAATTAAATGCTAAAGAGATGCCTTTAGGGATTCAAGAATTGAGTGAAGCTCTTCTAAATGGCTGATTTCATAGTCAGGGCTTGCTTCTCCCCGTTCTTTTCCGCTTCTGTTTACCCAGACGGCTTTCACCCCTGCGCGATTTGCGCCAAGAATGTCTGTCATCAGATTGTCTCCAACCATGATGGCTTCATCACTCTCCACCTTAAGGCTTTCCAGGGCATGCTTGAAGATAGCAGGATCCGGCTTTCCTTTGCCAAAAGCCCCCGAAATGATAATTTCATCAAAATACGGAACAAGCTCGGGTGTAATGCTCAATTTTGTTTGCTGAAGATGGGGAGATCCGTTAGTTAACAGCAGCAGCTTATACTTGCCTTTCAGTTCATCAAGGACCCTTAGTGATTCTTCATATAAAAAAGGGTTTTTCCTGCGCTCCTTTGGAAAACTTTCGGCAAGCTCGAAGCCGAGATCTTCATCTTGAATGCCCATTGCCTTCAGCCCTCTTGTCCAGGCTTCCTTCCGGTACTGCGGTACAATTTCCCTCATTTTACGGAAGCTGTCCCCCTCGTCCAAAAATTCACCCCATAATCCTTCAAAAGGATTGATGCCGATCATTTGTGTAAAAGGGTAAGTCTCATATGAAGCATACAATTCCCTCGCTTCTTTTCTCACTGCCTCTTCCAGCTTTTCCGGAGATATATCATAGGTCTCAAGTGCCCTTCTGCAGGTTGCCGAAAAAGCCTCCTGAACACTTTTTTGATCCCAAAGAAGTGTATCATCCAAATCAAAAAAAATCGCCTTTACCATAATGATGCCACCTTCTCTTTTATGTATTTTCTCTTTTTTATGTTCAATTTCATTTTCCTTAGCCCTATAATATTTTCTTTACAGAAGGGCAAATACCCTTTTTATCCCGGGAAACTGCAAAAAAGCTGCAAGAGCAAATTCAACTCTTACAGCAAATGGAATTCAATTGATCTTTTTTATGATTTCATCGATAATCCCGTATTTCACGGCTTCCTCTGCGGTCATAAAGTAATCTCTATCGGTATCATGGGCAACCTTTTCCTCCGGCTGTCCTGTTCTTTCTGAGATAATCTTATTAATGTGCTTCTTTAGCTTCAAGATCCGATTTGCAGAAATTTCAATTTCAGTGGCCTGCCCCTTCACTCCTCCAAGCGGCTGATGAATCATGATCTCGCTATTAGGAAGGGCGCATCTTTTCCCCTTTGTTCCTGCCAATAAAAGCATAGCTCCAAACGAGGCAGCCATCCCTGTACAAATGGTGCGGATATCAGGCTTGATATATTGCATGGTATCATAAATCGCAAAGCCTGCACTGGTAGAGCCTCCTGGACTGTTAATAAAGATCGTAATATCCTTATCCGGTGCATCTGCTGCTAAAAATAACAGCTGCGCCACAACACTGTTTGCCAAATGGTCGGTAATTTCTTCGCCGATCATAATGATCCGGTCTTTTAGAAGACGTGAATATATATCATAAGAACGCTCTCCGCGGCTTGATTGCTCGATTACATATGGTATGGTGCTCATTGTTTTATCCCCCCGAATTTGTTTGGCTTTAAGCAGCCATAGAGAGGAAGCCTGATGGTGAGGAAATTGAACGATTCGCTGCATAGCCAGGTCTGGAAATTTTGAGTTCGCCTGCAAGAGAAGGAATGCTTGGGATTGCCTTAATTAAGATTTCCGGGTCCTGATACTTCACAGCCTGCAGGATGAGCTCTTGAAGCTTCATTTCTTCTTCATCTTTCCACAGTGCATGTTTAAACCCGGAAAGATCTTTATTTTCCCTGTGCTTCTTTAACTGCCTATTCGCCCTGTGCAAAGCAGACTTAACCGCTGTTTCTGCTGTATGAAGAAGATCGGCTATTTCGCTGGATTTGTACAGAAATCCTTCTTTCAGTGTGAAAATGACTGCCTGCTTCGGTGTCAGCAGGAGGGTGAGAAATTCAATGCTTTCCATACAGGTATTCTCAGTTACTTTCTCCTGCAAATCTTCTCCGCTGTTTGACAGTACTTCTCTTTTTCTTTTCCTGATCATATCAATCCAGAGATGTTTTGCTATGGTTTTTAAAAGCGGCAAGCTTGCTTCTCCGTGATAATGCTGGATCCCCTTTAATACAGCTTCCTGTGCAAGGTCATTCCCCTCCCACTCGCTTTGTGAAAGAAACCGGCAAAATCTTTGCAGTTCATGATAAACATCATCCCAAGTGTCCTTTCCCTGATCAAGCCTCTGCACATAATCTCTGCGCTCGCTAGTCATTCTGCTCACTCCTTTGGCACCTCTCTGTCTCTTAAACGTTTGAGACTTAAAATAAGATACGGGGCATAAAAAATTATTTAAGGTGTTACTGTACATTAAAGCGGTAAAAATAAGTCCCGCGAATTACGGCGGACTATATCCTCGTTCTTTATAGCCATGATCTTTTTTATGAATATCACAGAATCTGCAATATACTGGCCTTTGTTAAGCATAATACAATCTGCTTTTGCCCCTGCAAAAACATCCGTCAGCTCGGTTCTTGCAGGAATGCCCTTTTTGGTCATTTTTTCGAGTACGCCAGTTGCCCAGATGACAGGCAGATGAGCAGCACGGCACAGATCCAGTATGTCCTGCTGAGCCCTGGCCAACTTGCTGTATCCAAGTTCAACAGCTAAATCTCCCCTCGCAATCATGATTCCAAAATGCTTGAAATCCAGCCCTTCGAATATGATATTGGTTAAATGGCGGATGGATTCCTTCGTTTCAATTTTTGCTACGATTCCAATGCTCCGCCCTGTAAGACTCTCCAGGTAATCCGCGAGCTTTTTTAAATCCTGGGGACGGTGTACAAATGATAATCCAATAATATCTGCTTTTTCATGAATGAAGGCAAGAGTTGTTATATCAGACTCTGTTAAAGCAGGCACATTCAGATAGACAAAAGAATCAGGAAGGTTCATTCCTTTTCCGGCTTTCACCTTGGCCCCTTCACTCAAAGGCGTAAGTATTTTTGTTTCAATGAAATCTTTTTCTATCCTAATGACCTTCCCTGAAATCTTGCCGTCATCCATATATATGTTATCTCCAAGTCTTACATTATATAGGGCCTTGGGCAGTGAAATCCCAATTGAGGCAGGCAGGTTACCGCGGGCCGGCATTCCCAGGTAACGGTCAGATTTGTAGATTCGGAGAACATCGTCTCTTTTCAGTACGATAGCCGCAGGTACTTCTTCAAAGTTCGTTAGCGTCCACTGCTCCTTATTGCAAATCAGTTTTGTATGTTCATTAAAGGATGCTGTTTTATTTAACTTAACCATTAAACATGAAGAATTCACAATATGTACGACTGTAAGAATTCTATTTTTCCCCCTGGTATCTTTAAATCGAATGCTCGTATTTTCATCAATATAGGTGAAGTCTTCACAATTAGCAGCCGTGAGCAGGAAAGAAAGATCATTATGGCTTAAGGTATGGCTCTTGCACACCAAATACCCGTATTGTGAATTCTCATTTGCTCTGTCAACAGTGATTGTAAGGTCTGTCTTTTCTTTTGCTAATTCTCCAATTCTTATTTTAGGACCTGCCAAGTCCATATAAATTTTGCATGTATCCTTACATCCGATGTTTTCCTCTGCCATCTTTAGCTGTTCAATGAGTGCTGTCCAAACATGTACATCATCATGTGCACAATTGATTCTTGCAATATTCATTCCACCTGTGAGCAGCTTTGAAAAGATATCGGGCTTCGCTAACATGGAACGATCAAGAGTAACCATGATAGAAGGACTGTTTTCACTCTCTGTTCCTCCAAATAACCCTAGCCTTCTTTGAGCCTTGGAACGATTTGCATCAGCAGGATGAACGTATGGAGCAGGATTTGTTTCAACACCATAAGCTTCTCCAGATAGATTTACAATCATTTTATTTAAAGAATACAAAACATGCGGAATCAGATTATGGGTGGTCGAAAGGCCTTCCTCTATCATTTTATTTTCCAGTTCAGCATCCATCTTTTTTTGGAAGGAGCGGAATGCGCAGACATTGATTTTACTTTTTTGGGATAAAGTGATTTCATAATCACTGCAATTCTTCGCTATATCTCCCTCAATTCCTCTGTAAAGCTGTATAAGATGATTCTTCAAGTTCTCCCGCTGTCCCGCAGGATACACCCGTTGATCTGCCATTAGCGTTCACCTCCTTTTTGCACTAGATGCCATTGTATGCATAAGTATCCCTAAAAGTGCTGAAGCTGAACTTTGGAATAAATATGAAAAACATGATATTTTGTTTTTGAGAAGGAATGAATAAAATGAAAATTTAAAATCAATAAGGATAAAGCGAGCATCCTAGAGCGGATATCAACCCTTGTTCAATAGCAGCGAAGTTAACGAAACCAAAAACAGAAAAAAAGGAGATGTTTACATGGAATTCACTCAAATAGCAGATACAGGAATGAAAGCTTCACGCATCGGGATTGGCACATGGGCAATCGGAGGATGGATGTGGGGCGGAACAAATGAGGATACATCCATTCAGACCATTCATGCCGCTCTTGACAAAGGAATAAACCTTATCGACACGGCACCAGTCTACGGATTTGGGACATCCGAGGAAATAGTCGGCAAAGCAGTCAAGCAATACGGCAGCCGTGACAGCATCCTTTTGGCTACTAAAACCGCGTTAAACTGGAAGAATAACGAACCGTTCCGTGACGGCACAAAGCAGCGGATTCTAAAGGAGATAGATGATTCCCTCAAGCGTCTGCAAACCGATTATATTGACTTATATCAAATTCATTGGCCAGATCCTCTTATCCCTATGGAAGAGACAGCGGATGCCATCCAAAGTCTGTATAAATCAGGAAAAATCCGCGCAATCGGTGTCAGCAATTTCACTGTAAAGCAAATGGAAGAGTTCAGAAAAATAGCTCCCCTGCATACCGCACAGCCGCCATATAACCTATTTGAACGCGATATTGAAAAAGATATCCTTCCGTACTGTGAAGAAAACAGCATCACTACACTTCTTTATGGAAGCTTATGCAGAGGCCTGCTATCCGGAAAAATGGCTGCTAGCCAGACTTTCGGCGGAGATGACCTGCGTAATAATGATCCTAAATTCCAGCACCCTCGCTTTCAGCAATATCTGCATGCAGTCAATCAGTTAGATCAATTGGCAAAGGACCGCTACGGTAAAGAAGTGATCCATCTTGCTGTGCGCTGGATACTCGACCAGCCAGGGACAGGTATAGCCCTCTGGGGTGCACGCCGTCCAGACCAGCTGAACGCAATCAATGAAATTACAGGCTGGACTCTGACAGATGATGACAAGGCAGCCATTGATAATATTCTGCAAACCTCAATTAGTGACCCGGTCGGCCCTGAATTTATGGCGCCTCCAACTAAAGAAGAAATTTAACAAATCCTGTAAAGCCGGGATGAAGCTAAACATTCCCCATTCCGGCTTTTTGTTAACATGAAATGAAGCTCAAGAGATTAGGAGGGAATAATCATGATTATTGTAAAGGACGATTTATCTAGACGGGAAGTGATCGACTTGGTGAATGAACATCTTCAGGGCATGACTCTGCATTCGCCTCCAAAGAGCATACATGCTTTAAAATTGGATGAATTGCGAAAACCCGAAATCACGTTCTGGACTGCATGGGAAGGAAATGAATTAGCCGGATGCGGCGCGCTAAAAGAACTTAATCCTCTTCATGGTGAAATAAAGTCCATGCGCACCTCTTCTGCATACCTCCGAAAAGGCACAGCAAGAAAAATCCTCACTCACATCTTGGAAGAAGCCAGGCATAGGGGATACAGCCGATTAAGCCTTGAAACCGGTTCTCAAGATGCCTTCATACCTGCCAGAAGGCTATACGAAAGTGCCGGTTTCCAGTACTGCTCTCCCTTTGCTGATTATATAGAAGACCCAAATAGCGTATTCATGACGAAAGAGTGAGCCAGCATTGTTTATCTGCTAGCTATTTAAACGCAGCGATTGCTGTTTCCCGCAGCAAAAAAGCGCATGTCCCGCAGACACGCGCTTTCCTAAATGCTTTATTTCCATATCCTCTTTAATTTAAACAATTCCTGAACATACCCCCATACAGATACAGGACTCATAATCATCTGGTAAAATAGTACAAAAACGATGAAGCCAGATATATTTCTCCTGATTTTAAGATTTAGTTTAGTAAATACTTTCTTTTGATAAAAATACAAAACAAAATAACTGACAAATGTTAATGGAAGCACCAATAGCGTTGTAAGTCCCACAATCCAATATACTCCAAAAAAGGCCAGCACAAGACCAGGCAGCCAAAAAAATGTAAAGGAGATATCTATATACGGCATGATATAGTTAACCGACGTTAGATATTTTGTATAAATAGAAGGCTGCTGCCAGGGTTTAACCTCTTTTAACCCTTCAATCATCCCTCTTGCCCATCTGCTCCTTTGTCTGCCTAAATGAATCAATTTTGTAGGAACCTCTGTAAAAGCAACAGACAGCGGTTCAAAGAAAACCTTTCTTCCCTGTTTTAAAAATTTCCAGGTCAGTACAATATCTTCCCCGATTGCATCCGGCCACCCGCCGGCTTCCCGGATGGTATCTGTCTTAAA
Source organism: Bacillus sp. OV322 (assembly GCF_900112495.1). Classification (GTDB taxonomy): domain Bacteria; phylum Bacillota; class Bacilli; order Bacillales; family DSM-1321; genus Peribacillus. The sequence goes on along the minus strand of NZ_FOMA01000001.1, from coordinate 12,940 downwards.
TAAACTATATGCCCCCTGCGCTACCAATGTTCCCTGATATAGGCCCTGCAGCCTTTTAATAGACGCGATACTTAAAAAGTAATCCCATTCCTGCACACGCGACCATAAGTTATCCCGGCTGTTTCTGACCAATATAGCCCCAGCAACAGCACATACATCCGGGGGCGCAGATTTCATTCTTGCCACAATGTATCGGATAGCTGATTTATGCAATAAAGTATCAGCATCCAGCGTAATGACATATTCTGTATTTACATATTTAATGCCTTGATTTAAAGCAGCATGCTTACCCGGCTCTGCTTCAATTTTAATTGATAGATCTAGATTGATTTCTTGGGCTATTTTTTTTGCAGCCTCAATGGTCCCATCTTCAGAACCATTATCTATTAAAACTATTGAAATATTCCCATCATAGTCTTGGTTTTTTATATAAATTAAAGAATTTGCAATTCCGTTTTCTTCATTCTTTGCAGCAATTAGCACGGTTATATCATCTTGCGGATTATTGGTCTTTAATTTTGGCTGTTTGTCTATAAGCAGACTCGCTACCAAAAAAGCATTTAAATACCCAGGTATATAAGCAATTCCCGTAATGATTATCACAGCCGGCGTGATTCCTGCAACTCCGCTTAAATCACTTAACCAGCTTTTTGATAATACAATGGCAATGCATGTCCAGATAACAGCAAAAAGATGGCTGATATAGAATTTCCAAAGGACCGGAATATAAACCCTTTTTTTCAAAGGTATCACTCACTTCAGGCTTATATTTTTCAAAGATTCCCCCTAACTAAACTACCATAATAAATATTTTCAAATAAGTTTAAAATAATGGCTGAATTCCCTATTTAAACTAAAACAATCTCTTTTTATATCACAATCAGTAAAAAAGCACACCGCATATAAAGCGATATACTTTTGGCAGCTAAAATGGTTTTAGCAACCGGGTATTAGGATAGAATTTAAAAAAGCAGCTTTATCTGCTGCCGGCGGCCTCTGCAGGATCCTCATTCCTAGCAATTCGGCAATTATTAAGTGCAATATAAGCACAATGCTTAAGCAGGTATTAGACTGAATAAAGAATTTTGGAAGTTTTTTGCCATTCTAGTCTTTTTATCTGGGTTTTGTAAAAAGAATCTGTTAATCTTCTATTTAAAGGGGAAAATTGGAGTACGTCATCTCTCTCCCCTTTAAACTATATTTTAACAATATATTTTAATCTATAAATAATTGTAATATACTAATAATTGAGACTGGATAAGTGGACCAGGCAGCGCATTGTCTTGGTTTGACGGCTAAGCAAAAGCGCGGCATCCTTTCGGCAAATATTAGGGAGAAGGAGGGGCTACAATGAGCAGCAAAGAAACTAAAACAGACGTCATCTTAATTGGCGCCGGTATCATGAGTGCGACTTTAGGTACACTCCTGAAAGAATTAGTACCGGAATGGGAAATCAAAGTATTTGAGAAGCTCGAAAACGCAGGAAAGGAAAGCTCTAACGAATGGAACAATGCGGGAACAGGGCATGCGGCACTGTGTGAGCTTAACTATACTGTTGAAAAACCAGATGGTTCAATAGATATTAGCAAAGCTATTAATATTAATGAACAGTTCCAAGTTTCCATGCAATTTTGGTCTTATCTTGTACAAAACAAGCTTATTAAAAATCCCCAGGACTTTATTATGCCATTACCTCATATGAGCATGGTACAAGGGGAAAAAGATGTAGAGTTTTTAAAGAAGCGTTTTAAAGCGCTTTTAAGCAATCCTTTATTTAAGGGAATGGAATTTTCCGATAACCCGGCAAAGCTGGCAGAATGGATTCCGCTTATCATGCAAAACCGTACATCGGATGAGCCTATCGCCGCGACTAAAATTGATTCCGGCACAGACGTAAATTTTGGTGCCCTGACAAAAATGCTGTTTGACCATCTAAAGAGTAAAAATGTTGATATCAAATATAAAAATAGTGTTGAAAACATTAATCGTACTAGTGATGGCTCATGGAAATTAAAGGTGCGGAATGTTGATAACGGCAGTGCAGAATACCATACTGCTAAATTCGTCTTTATCGGCGGCGGAGGCGGAAGCCTGCATTTACTGCAAAAATCCGGTATTCCTGAAGGAAAACATATTGGCGGATTCCCTGTAAGCGGGATATTCATGGTATGCAAAAATCCGGAAGTTATCGCGCAGCATCATGCAAAAGTATACGGAAAAGCTAAGCTGGGTGCTCCGCCAATGTCTGTTCCGCATCTTGACACAAGATTCATCGACAATAAAAAATCGCTGCTATTTGGACCGTTTGCAGGCTTCTCGCCAAAGTTCTTAAAAACTGGATCTATGTTTGATTTAGTAACTTCCGTAAAACCGAATAATGTCCTGACTATGCTTGCAGCTGGCGCAAAAGAGATGTCATTGACAAAATACCTGATCCAGCAAGTAATGTTAACAAAAGAACAGCGTATGGAAGAATTACGGGAATTTATCCCTAATGCTAAAAGCGAGGATTGGGATTTAGTAGTAGCCGGACAGCGCGTACAGGTTATCAAAGATACTGCTCAAGGCAAAGGAACACTTCAATTCGGGACAGAGGTTATCACTGCAGCAGATGGCTCGATTGCAGCATTACTGGGTGCTTCTCCAGGTGCTTCTACTGCTGTTCACGTCATGCTTGATATCATTAACAAATGCTTCCCTCAGCATATGAACACATGGGAAACAAAAATCAAAGAAATGATCCCTTCCTATGGTATGTCACTAATGGAAAATCCCGACCTTCTGGACGAAATTCACGCTTTAACAGCAAAGACACTTGACCTGAACGAAAAAGAGCGAGTTTACTCTGGAAGCTGAAACAAAGGCAATCAATAAATTTTTAAGCAACCGGTTTCATCCGCGGAATTGTTTAAATGTATAGAGATTGAATAATGGAATGAGTGATTTTGTTATTTCGCACAACCACTTTATCATTCACAGCCCAAGTTAACAAAGAACCAGAGAAGGAATGAATCAATAGTCATAAGCTAAGCTAAGACAGTAATGAAATCGCTGCCAAACCGAGAAATGCTTCTCCTTTCATATTAACTCACACCTCAAGCAGCAGGGCTGATGTGAAAGGGAAAATTAATGCCTTGCTTGATAAATTAATTTTGCTGCAGAAACTAAAATTCTTATTATATGGTCTTTAATCGTGAAGGAGCATCCGAACCTTAAACCCAGACACTTTCCGTAATCCTGTATTATGATTTCAAGAAAGTTAAAACTGCCGGATGCTCCTTTTTACTATGAAGACAATTACATAAAATTATTATAAAAAAAATACCTTTTCACATGCCCCCCACCGCTCGCAGATTGAAAGTGAAATAATTTCTCTGTTTCCTGTTTACAGAAAGAATTATCCTTAATAAAATAAAAAATACTGCCACTTAAGCAATAAAGTGCCCCCGTCCCCCCTGTATATAGATAATATTTCAAAGGCTTTTTGAAATGGATTAACACTATCAATATTTTTTCCATTATGACACTCCCTTTCAGGGATTAATACGAAAAGCCCCAATAAAAATCCTCTTATCTAAAAACAGAGTACCTTTCAAAGCTACTCTGTTTTTAGATTAATTAGTTATCCACTTTCACTTATGACATAATAAAAATGACTTTATAGTGTTACCAAGGTCACTCGTAAGAAAATCATGAGTGTTATTGATACATTCTTTATAAACCTTATTTGTTAAAAATCGGTGTGATCTTGGAACAATAAAATTGCACCGATTCCCCAAAAACTTAATAAAGGAAAGATATACATAAAAATAAGATAGCACTGTTGTTCAGCAAGTTATTCGTTTGGGCATAATTTACTGCCCAGGTTTGTCCGCACTTCTGCCTGCTTGGAGTAACCACCTTCATTGTAAAAAATGTTCTAAATAACGCTTGTTATGAAGAATACTTGGGTGATCAGGAATGTATTGACAGGCTTTCTCGTTGTGTGCATAGGCTAGTGCATAGTTCCCTATTTGTGAGTAACAAACACATAATTGCAAATGCGGAAGCCAAGTCCAGCAAGCATGGCTAATCATCCCAAAATTGTCAGATGGCATTTCTAGTTGAGTGGCAAGTTTATACCAAAAAAGAGCCTGGTGGGGCTGATTATTATGGAGGAATCTGTACCCTAGCCGGCAGCAAAAATCAGCTCGAGGTGAGCTATATTCAAAAGATTTTAATATGAAATGAAGTTCGTTTTCATGATCTTCTAATGCATTGAAACAATCTGCAAGCTTTCCGCATGCGGAAATGTTATCTTCTACCCAGCCCTTTTTTGTTTCTAAAAATTGTTTATAGTATTTGATTGCGTCCTCAAACTTTTTATGGTCAAACAGTTCGTTTGCAAAATAAAACAAGTCTCTGGGAGAGAATTGTTCACCCCGTTTAAGACGGTTTTCATAGATATGGAGATTACGGTCTGAGTCGTGTTGAATGCTACAATGGGTAACAGCAACCTCGCTGTGTAGAATATTTCCCCAAACTTCTAGGTATTCGTGTACCGCCCCATACCATTGGAAATTATTTATCCTTTTAACAAGGCGATTACGTCGCAGGCTGGCAATGACATTTCCTTTTTCATCAATGCTAAGATTATAATGCATGGTGACAGAATCAGTGGAAGGGTCGAGGGTTTCTTTTAACAATAAAAATTTTTTGCGATCATCGTCCATTAATACATCATCCGCATCTAACCAAAAAATGTAGTCCATTTTAGCGTGACTAAATGTGAAATTACGGGCTGCGGCAAAGTTATCAATCCAGCGAAAGTCGAGGACATGATCTGTATATTGAGAAACAATTTCTTTCGTTTTATCTGTTGAACCTGTGTCTACAATGATGATTTCATCGACGAGGTTTTTTACCGAATCTAGACATCTTGCGATAGTGTCTTCTTCATTTTTCACAATCATGCAAAGGCTAACTGTAATCAAGTTTAATGTGCTCCTTTAACCAAAGATTTTCCTATTTTTAAACTATGAAAAAAGACAATATAGGGTGTGGACAATCCTAATAAATGAATTATAAATATACAAATCAATCGACCACCTCAATTTAATGGTATACATAAAATTGAGGGGCGATTGATTTAAGCAACTAATTTAATTTTTTAATGACAATAGAAGCGTTTACGTTTGTTTGTGTGCCTCCGGCTAAAGTCTGAAGGGTAACTGCTGCAGAAGAACTATGATTTCGAAGGGTAAGAACATCTCCCGCTGCTATAGCGATTATAGCCTGACCATTGTTTTGCTGAGTGCCGGCACCTGAACCGTAGACAGTTCCCGCAACCAGCGCGCCATTTAAAAATAGTGCGAATTGGTTGGGTTCTACACCCGACACGGAGAAAGTAACCTCGTAGTCTCCAGGAACGGTAACTGCAATTTGTGTGGTTCCAGGGGCATGCGTAATTCCAGGCGTAATAATTCCATTTGTATCAAAAATGACATCCGCCTCTATAGGCACAACCTGAGCACCGAGATTGTAAATATAACCGTATTGGGATAATCCTCCTGCTGCTCCTGTTGCTCCTGTTGCACCTGTTGCTCCTGTTGCACCTGTTGTTCCCGTAGCGCCGGTTACTCCAGCTGGTCCTGTTGCTCCGGTTGCTCCAGTTGGTCCAGCAGGCCCTGTTGCTCCTGTAACACCTGTTGTTCCGGTTGCACCAGTTTCACCAGTCGGTCCAGCTGCTCCTGTTGCTCCTGTTGCACCAGTTTCACCAGTCGGCCCAGCTGCTCCTGTTGCTCCTGTTGCTCCTGTTGCACCTGTTGTTCCCGTAGCGCCGGTTACTCCAGCTGGTCCTGTTGCTCCTGTTGCTCCTGTTGCACCAGTTGGTCCAGCAGGCCCAGTTGCTCCTGTAACACCTGTTGTTCCGGTTGCACCAGTTTCACCAGTCGGCCCAGCTGCTCCTGTTGCTCCTGTTGCACCTGTTGTTCCCGTAGCGCCGGTTACTCCAGCTGGTCCGGTTGCTCCTGTTGCTCCAGTTTCACCAGTTGGTCCAGCAGGCCCAGTTGCTCCTGTAACACCTGTTGTTCCGGTTGCACCAGTTTCACCAGTCGGTCCAGCTGCTCCTGTTGCTCCTGTAGCACCTGTTGTTCCGGTTGCTCCAGTTTCACCAGTCGGTCCAGCTGCTCCTGTTGCTCCTGTAGCACCTGTTGTTCCCGTAGCGCCGGTTACTCCAGCTGGTCCTGTTGCTCCTGTTGCGCCAGTCGGTCCAGCAGGCCCAGTTGCTCCTGTAACACCTGTTGTTCCGGTTGCACCAGTTTCACCAGTCGGCCCAGCTGGTCCTGTTGCTCCTGTTGTGCCAGCTGCACCAGTCGGCCCAGCAGCTCCTGTTGAACCAGTTGTTCCCGTAGCGCCGGTTACTCCAGCTGGTCCTGTTGCTCCTGTTGCGCCAGTCGGTCCAGCAGGCCCAGTTGCTCCTGTGACACCTGTTGTTCCGGTTGCTCCAGTTTCACCAGTAGGTCCAGCAGCTCCTGTTGCTCCTGTAGCACCTGTTGTTCCGGTTGCTCCAGTTTCACCAGTAGGTCCAGCAGCTCCTGTTGCTCCTGTTGCTCCTGTAGCACCTGTTGTTCCGGTTGCACCAGTTTCACCAGTCGGCCCAGCTGGTCCTGTTGCTCCTGTTGTGCCAGCTGCACCAGTCGGCCCAGCAGCTCCTGTTGAACCAGTAGCACCAGTTGTTCCCGTAGCACCGGTTACTCCAGCTGGTCCTGTTGCACCGGTTGCTCCAGTCGGTCCAGCAGGCCCAGTTGCTCCTGTAACACCTGTTGTTCCGGTTGCTCCAGTCGGTCCAGCAGCTCCTGTTGAACCAGTAGCACCAGTTGTTCCCGTAGCGCCGGTTACTCCAGCTGGTCCTGTTGCTCCAGTGGCACCAGTTTTACCTGTGGCTCCTGTTGCGCCAGTTACTCCAGCTGGTCCGGTTGCTCCAGTGGCACCAGTTTTACCTCTGGCCCCTGTTGCTCCTGTTGCTCCAGTTTTACCGGTTGGTCCAGCTGGTCCGGTTGCTCCTTTTGGTCCTGTCGCACCAGCAGGTACTTTTATTTCAACATTTACGTTTTGCTCTACATTGCAACCGCAATTTCGACATTTTTTGTCCTTGCATCTACAATCTCTATATCTACAATCTCGACATTTTTTGTCCTTGCACCTACAATCTCTATGTCCACAATCTCGACATTTCTTGTCCTTGCATCTACAATCTCTATGTCCACAATCTCGACATTTCTTGTCTTTGCATTTGCAATCTCTATGTCCACAATCTCGACATTTCTTGTCTTTGCATTCGCAATCTCTATATCCACAATCTCGACATTTTTTGTCCTTGCATCTGCAATCTCTATGTCCGCATTTTGAACACCTTTTTTGTCTACTCAAATTTCTTTACCTCCTTTTTTAAAACTAAGGTATTTTATGAGACAAACATTAAAGGTGTTTGGACAAGTATCTTAAAACATTGCTCATTTTTGAATAATAGTGCTGCCCTTTTTTGTTTCATCCTTGCTGATTTACAAAATAAAGCTGCAAAGCAAAAATTCCTAACTCTTTTTTTAAAACCTTGTGGTCACGAAATAGAATTGTATTTATGGCTGATAAGTATTTATTGGATTTTTTATTTGAGGATATGTGAGGAATTGATATTAAACAAAAAAGCCCTTCTACCAATGGTGAAAATGCGGCTCATGTTCTCCAAAGAAGTTGTGGTGCAACAACAGGATTTTCACCTCAATTATCCGTTTTAGATAAAGATGACAATTTTCCAAATGAATAGGGAAATACATTGAAGTCAAATAATTACTTTTCTATTGAATGGATTGATGAAAAGAACCTAAAGGTTATTTATGATAAATCCTCTGAAAATAAATGGATAAAAAAATGAATAGGGTTAGGATTGAATATGTAGTAAGTAAAAGCCTTTAGCCTTTTATCTTCTTTCACTCCCATGAAAATTAAAAAAGCTAAAAACTGAAAATGAGCATAACAAAATGGACCCATTAAAAACACTTTTTAAAAAAAGCTGAGCCTCTGAGTAGTATTATTATTTTAAGTGGGTAACCTTCCCGGAGATCTTCTTTGTAATCATTTATCACAATGCAGCTGCTCACCTGCCGGGTTTACTGGCGGGCGAGACGGCTAAAGAAACGGCTTAATTAAATAATAAAAGTTAACTATATTTTATAAGGCGGAGGAATTATTATTTGGTTTATTATATTAGGTTAAGAGCGTGTGCACTCATATTAGAAAGCGATTCAATTCTTTTGATTGAATTTAATGATGAAAATGGGTTGCATAATAACCTGCCAGCAGGTGGAGTTGAACCTAATGAGTCAGTTGTTGAAGCAGTTCGAAGAGAAGCAAAAGAGGAAGCATCAATCGATGTAGAAGTTGCCCTTTAGCCTTTGTTTATGAGTATGCACCACACTTGAACTCGAATGGAGAAACACACTCTTTACAATAATGTTTGATTGTAAAATAAAAGACGGATTTATTCCAAAGCTGCCAATCAATCCTGACAAAAATCAAATTGGTGTTAAATGGATAAAACTAACCCAATTAAATGATATAGTTCTTCACCCAAATATAAGAAAACTAATAATTAACTATGCAAAAACCAGAAAAAATATTGAGTTTATTGAAGAATACAGACTTGAAGAATATGTATTAAACAACCTTCTTGATTAACTAACAGATGAGTTTATAGAATAACGAATAGCCGTTTAAATATATAATAGAAATGGGAGCATGCTTGTTTTTAACAATGAAAGTGTGCCTATATCCAAAACAAATAAAGCCATTTCACTAAATATTATTTAAAATTCTAACTCCATTTGGATCAACTATATTCGAGGAAAGGATACCTTCCAATACTGCTTCTTTAATAGTAACTGTATGACCAAATTCTGAAATAATATTATCAACAGGTTTGCCAAATAAATTTGAAAGATCGTTTTCTAATCCTTTCATTCGAGTTTCAAGCTTTAACTCTTTTATTTTTATGTTATTCGCCAGATCGTCTATCGTATCTGTGTTCATTTGAAGTTCTACCCTAAAATTATAGGGTGTTGTAATAAAGCTTCTTCTTTCACCTTTTTTGACATCCCATGCCATTTTTTCTGCATTTTTGCATATAAGGTTTTGTTCATTTTCGGACACTAAAAAGCCAATATGGTCAAACAAGATTTTCTTTCCATAACCAAAAGTAACATTGATACTCCCTTTTCTTGCTTCTATAATACGAAATAATATTTTTTTCTCTCGAAAATCATCCCATGCTAATGGAGGATTAAATGTTTGAAAATCCCCCTCGTATTTTCCTATACGCTGAGAAATACGAAAACCATTATTTGCATAAAAAGCTTCTGTTTCTTCCACATAGGGAGTCCAAAAATGATAATGAAAAAGCATATAAGCCACCTCTTTACAAAGTCTATTGAATGTTTCTTGTTAGTCTAATAATTCAGTATGCAGTAAATCTTGGATCTTAATATGATACAACTGGAAGCAAGTTGATTATTGTCAGTTGTATGTTCTCAACGAATGCTCCCTATGATAAAATCAAGTTGTAATAATTTACCACTAAAATATGCAATATACTAAAAATATTAGAATGATGGAGGAAACAAAAATTAAATCCATAACGTACATATCAATACTAATTGTTTTCGGTTACCTGATTAACAACCTTTCTCATATAAGTGCCCAACTTGGAGACTATGAAACTTTGTTATGGTTAATAACATTTTTATTATTCACATTCAGCTTTAGCGGAATCAGACAAATTATCACTCCGTTAATAAACATTAAATTTATTAAAAGACCATCATCTTATTTTTATATTTTGATTACTTTGACCATACCTTACTTACTGTTATTGTTATGTGTTCATTATGAGATATTGCTGGATGAAACCTTCATTTTCTATTATAAACACGGACTTTTAAAAGGGGTAAGTATTGGCGGAATAGTGGATGCAGCCTTTTTAGCTCCGATATGGGAGGAAGTGTTCTTCCGGGGTGTTTTGCTATTCTTTTTATTAAAATTCACAAAGCCTGTTTGGGCAATTTCTTTATCTTCCGTTCTGTTTGCACTATTTCATCCAATGTATTGGATAATCACTCTTGTTTCTGGCGTACTTTTATCTATAACAACTTATAAGACTAGATCTTTGATACCATCAGTAATATCACATTCACTTTGGAATTTGTATATGGCGAAATTATTTCTTTATTTTAGTCTAACGTATGAGGGAACACCTATATAGGGTTCCCTTATTTTTTATACATAGCTTAGTTTTTTGCAGCAGGAAAACCATATGAGTCAGATGGAGGTAAAGAATTTGCAAGATTGATAAGCTTCTCTTCATCTGCGTTTCCTGAAAGTACAATTAGTTTTTCAGAATCAAAATAATATAATAGTTTATTTTTAAAACTGTCCTTAGAAATATAGGCTTTACTTCCATTTTTCAAGTTAAACGTTTTGGTTTTGAATCTTTCATCAAATGGAAAGCTATCGAATCGAGTAATTGTAATAATATTTTCTTTATCAGCAAATGCCCACATATCTGCTTTATTATTTTTAAGACCTAACTCTTCAGCACTTAAATCGTTGGCGCTGAATTTTTCCATTGGTAATGCTAACCCTTCTTTATCGGTAACGGTATTTTCCTTGTATACTCCAAATTCTAAGATGCCATCAATGCTCCAGGCATCTGCCAAACTATACAAAAAAACAGCATACTCATTTTTCCCTTTAGGTGAATGAATAGTTACGATACTCTTTTTGTTGAATACGACTTCAGAGATTATTGAGTTAGTATCAGGGAATTTCTTCACTCCATCTTCAAAATCAACTTCGTATTGATGAAGCAGCGCATTTGAAGGGGAAGTTGAATTTTCAGGTGCATCATGTATTATTATTTGCTTTACTTTTTTACGTTCTGTAAGTTGTTTATGTTCAAAAGATTTAAGTTGTTTACTTTCAGCAGGTTTATCTTTCTCACAGCCTGCAACAACTCCAATTAGTAAAAATACGAATAAAAGCAAAAGTACAGACCTGAAATTCATGCCATCCCATCCTCAATATTAATATGGATATTTTAATGTTTTTGGTCCGTTTACCGTAAGATAATTAACTCTGCTTTTACTGCATGAACTAGTTAGAGATAAACGCCTCCCCGGCTATCATTAAAAGCAACGTGGCCGATCCAGCTCCAATCCCATGGATTTAGTACCTGGAGCTTCAAAACCATCTATACTTTAAATAAGGCTGTTTTCGTAAACTTTGTTGTTATGAAACAAGGGGGTTGATTTCCGCTCCAGGATGCTCGCTTTCCGCGGGGCAGCCAGTAAGCCTCCTCGGCTGCGCCTGCGGGGTCTCACCTGTACTGATAACCCCGCAGGAGTCTCGCACCTTGGCTCCAATCAACCTGACTTGACAATGGGAACGCCTCACATAACAAATTAAAAAAACAACAATCCTTAAGAAAAGAGCCTTAAATAAACAGAAGAATAATTACTCCTATCAAAGTAATTTATTCTGTACCAATCACCAAACTGATGTAAGCCTCACTTATAAGTCAAGTTCCATAAATAACTACTTTATATAATACATAATTAGACAAAATAACCAAAAATCCTCTTAAATCACTAAAAATTTTTCCGTATTTTCCCTATTGTTTTTATTAGGACAATATATAAAATGGATTTACTATTTTCAATATGTATTAGCCTAGTCGAGGTGAGCTATAAATTATTTATTAGTTCAAACGAGCCTGCTGTTCTCTTTTCCTTGTACATCCTCAAAGAACTGTCTAACACACCCACAAAATAAAATTTAATACCCGGAACATCACCTTGTTGTAGAAGGAATGTTCCTTTTTTATATTCTTGGATTTTTAAAGTATCAATAATTATACGTTGTGCTTCTTCATTTAAAGTAGTAAATTCAGTCATATATTTCAACAATTTTTCCTTCATTCTGGTATCCTTTCAATATACTTTAACTTTAAACTATGAATTAAATTAGATTAGTGATTCATTAATAATTTCTAGTTGTAGCCCGTTAGAACAACAAGAAAAGAGACTGCCTCAGCGATTACTTTCGATAACTCTTGCACCGTTACTTTAAGTACATCTTTTCACAAACTACTCCCAAATTTCATCTAATTTATTCGAATAGAAATTAATTGCTTGTTTATAACCTAAAATTTCATCGTCTGTTGTTGTATCTGTTAAGCATTTTAATAATAACTCCATCGCTTTACTATGTTCATTCAAATTATATAGGGTCATCGAATAGAAGATTTGAATTGCTTTATTGTTTGGAAATAATTCAATTCCCTTTAAAAATGTACGTTTGGACTTTTCATAATCTCCTAATGTCCTATATGTACTCCCCAATCCCAATAAGGCTCCCTCCAGTTCCTTTAAAGACAACCCTAATTTAATTGCATTTTCGTAAAACGGAACTGCTTTCGATTCTTCCCCTAATAAATCAAAACTCCATGCACATTGATAGTTTATTGACGCATCATCAGGAAACTCCTGTACCAGTTTCATAAGTAATTTGTTGGATTCTTTATGGTTTCCACCTTTCCTTAATTCTATTGCTTTGTGTAGCTCTTTTTCCATGATCTTCAACCCCTATACTTTATCTATTTATACCACTACACTGTTTTACGTTAGTTTAAGAAAAAAAGTGCCACCTCAAGCTTTGAAGAAAACACTCCTTACTAAAAACAATTTACTTATATTTACTTATATTAACTTATTCAACACTATTATAAAAAAACATCTTCTTCAACTAAACTCCCACGTTCGTATTATAAGGTTAACCAGAATGCTAAATATTTCTGGTTGACCTTATTTATTTTGGTCTTATTATATCAGTAGCCAAGGTAGAACGTAAC
>NZ_FOMA01000011.1 GCF_900112495.1 Bacillus sp. OV322 | reverse complement strand
ACACCCGTTCCCATTCCGAACACGGCAGTTAAGCTCTTCAGCGCCGATGGTAGTTGGGGGTTCTCCCCCTGTGAGAGTAGGACGCCGCCAAGCAAACGGAAGGCCAGCAGAGATGCTGGTCTTTTTTGTGTGCAGAAATGGATATTTCATAAGAGTTCAAAAGAGAAAAAGAGTCCATTAAGCCAAAACCTGAATGCATAGCCAAAAAAAATTGAACGATGAGTGAGCAGCGTACGATTTATGGCGAGCGGCAGAAGCTGATGAAAAAGTTCCCCAGTCCGGTTACCGCTGTTCAGGTCTTCGAACGCAAGCATTAAACACGCGTACCAGGGCTGCAAGACCTATGGCATAGCAGAAGGTAATACAAGCACCATTTGCCATAATTAAATACGGTTTAAAGCAATTTGCCCGAATTACAGGGTTCTTATATAGAGGAATATCTGATTATGACTCACATAAAGGGCTTCAGTCTCATAGTATCTTATAGGCGCTAAAATGAAGTTTTTGGAAAGCATGCAATAAAATTTAGATTTTATCCGCAGGCAGCGTTTTACATGATTCATTATGAGGTATTAAATATATATAAAAAAATTAATTTTTAGAGTATGCCGACCCCTGCATTTTGGCGAAAATGGTTAATGCATTTACATAAAGCGTATGAGTTGCAAATTGTGATTTTCACTGTATAATAAAAGTCAAATATAGTCAAAGTCAGAATGGGGGAGGCGTAGTGAAGAATATATCTGATGTTATCGAAAATTATTTGAAGCAGATTTTAGAGATAAGTCAGAAGGATATTTTAGAAATAAAGAGAAGTGAAGTGGCAGATAAGTTTCAATGCGTTCCTTCTCAAATAAATTACGTAATCAACACCCGATTTACGATTGAAAGAGGTTATGTGGTTGAAAGCAAGCGTGGCGGCGGTGGCTATATAAGGATCATGAAAGTAAAATCATACGATCACGCGGAGCTAATCGATCAATTGATGTCTCTTTTGGGCTTAAGGGTTTCACAGTCAACGGCAGAAGGGGTTATTTTCCGGCTGATAAATGAAGAGATTATTAATAAAAGAGAAGCGAAGATTATGATGAGCGTTATTGATCGTTCTGTCATTTACATGGATCTGCCAGAGCGTGATGAATTAAGATCCCGTATATTGAAAGCCATGCTTACCACATTAAAATATAAATAGTCCGGCAGAGGTGATGAGAATGAATTGCCAGGAATGCAATCAAAGACCTGCAACTCTTCATTTTACGAAAATTATAAATGGCGAAAAGACTGAAGTCCATCTTTGTGAAGTATGTGCACAGGAAAAAGGCGATATGTTTATGCCTAATGGAGCACAAGGCTTCTCATTCAATCATTTGCTTGCAGGTTTGCTTAATAATATTGAACCTGGATTTCAGCAGACGAAAGCTAATTCATTTCCAAAGCGTGAAGAATTGCGGTGCAGCCGATGCAATCTTTCCTATCAGCAATTTGTTCATGTAGGCAAGTTCGGCTGTGCGGAATGCTATCAGTCCTTCAATGAACAGCTCGATCCTATCTTTAAGCGGGTGCATAGCGGCAATACTGCACATATCGGAAAAATACCAAAGAGGATTGGCGGAACGATTCATCTGAGAAAACAAATTACGGATTTAAAGGGTGTGCTGAAGCAGCATATCGATCAAGAGGAATTTGAAGAAGCAGCTGAAGTCAGGGATAAAATACGCTCACTGGAAAAAAGGCATGAAGAGCAAGAGGGGGTCGACCATTCATGAGCCTTGAACGGTTTGTTCAAAATGCAATGAGCTCCTGGTTAACAGAAGAAGGTCCTGAAAATGATATTGTTTTAAGCTCGCGTGTCCGCTTGGCAAGGAATTTTAAGGACTTCACTTTCCCTACTTTCTTTAAGCAAGAAGAAGCTCAGCAAATTCTGGGTTTAATTAAAAACAGGCTTGAAGAGTCAGACTCCGCACATCCTGGTGTCGGCAAGCTTGAGTTTATTGAAATGGGAGAACTGCAGCCGCTGGAAAAAAACGTACTGGTGGAGAAACACCTGATTAGCCCCCATTTGGCTGAGGAATCGCCTTATGGAGCATGCCTTCTATCTGAAAATGAAGAAGTCAGCATTATGCTGAATGAAGAAGACCACCTGCGCATACAGTGTTTATTTTCAGGGCTTCAGCTTACTGAGGCATTGAAGCTTGCAAATACAATTGACGACTGGGTCGAAGAAAATTTGGATTATGCATATGATGAGGAAAGAGGTTATTTGACCAGCTGCCCTACAAATGTGGGAACGGGCTTAAGGGCTTCAGTTATGATGCATTTGCCGGGCCTGGTGATGACACAGCAGCTTAACCAAATTATCCCTGCTATGAATCAGCTGGGGCTGGTGGTAAGGGGGATATACGGCGAAGGCAGTGAAGCCCTGGGGAATATTTTTCAGATATCCAACCAAATTACCCTGGGTAAATCTGAAAAAGACATCATTGAGGATCTTTCTATGGTGGTAAAACAGATAATCGCCCAGGAAAGGTCAGCAAGAGAAGCATTAGTTAAGACCTCTAACATACAATTAGAAGATAGAATATACCGATCTTATGGTATTTTATCAAATGCAAGAATTATTGAGACCAAGGAAGCGGCCAAATGCATTTCTGATGTTAGAATGGGGATAGATTTGGGCTATATCACCAACGTTTCCAAAAATATTTTAAGCGAGCTGATCATTTTGACTCAGCCGGGTTTCCTGCAAAAATATGCCGGGGGTCCACTGAGAGCCCGGGAAAGAGATATACGGCGTGCTTCATTGATAAGAGAACGATTAAATGAAGAGAAAAACGAAAATTCTGAAGGAGGAATTACCCTATGATGTTTGGTCGTTTTACTGAGAGAGCCCAAAAGGTCTTAGCTTTGGCACAGGAAGAAGCAATTCGTCTAGGACATAACAATATTGGAACAGAACATATATTGCTGGGTTTAGTCAGAGAAGGGGAAGGCATAGCAGCTAAGGCTTTGCATGCTCTTGGACTTGGTGCTGAAAAAATCCAGAAAGAAGTGGAAAATCTTATTGGCCGAGGACAGGAAACTGCACAAACTATCCATTACACTCCTCGTGCAAAAAAGGTGATTGAACTATCCATGGACGAAGCGAGAAAGTTAGGCCATTCCTATGTTGGAACCGAGCATGTGCTTTTAGGGCTTATCCGTGAGGGTGAAGGTGTAGCGGCACGTGTGCTCAATAACTTGGGAGTAAGCCTTAACAAGGCTCGCCAGCAGGTGCTTCAGCTATTGGGAAGCAATGAATCAGGCGGCCACCAGGGGAATGCTTCTGCAAATGCGAGCACTCCGACTCTGGATAGTCTTGCCCGTGATTTAACAGCTATTGCCCGTGAAGGCAGCCTTGATCCAGTTATTGGCCGTAGCAAGGAAATTCAGCGTGTAATTGAAGTGTTGAGCCGCCGGACAAAAAATAACCCAGTTCTTATCGGGGAGCCGGGTGTCGGCAAGACAGCGATTGCTGAAGGTCTTGCCCAGCAGATCATTAATAATGAAGTGCCGGAAATCCTTCGTGATAAGCGTGTTATGACCCTTGATATGGGCACTGTTGTAGCGGGAACCAAATACCGCGGTGAATTTGAGGACCGATTGAAAAAGGTCATGGATGAAATACGCCAGGCAGGAAACATTATTCTGTTTATTGATGAGCTTCATACACTGATTGGAGCAGGCGGAGCAGAAGGCGCAATCGATGCTTCAAATATTTTAAAGCCTTCATTGGCCCGCGGTGAATTGCAGTGTATCGGTGCAACCACTTTAGATGAATACCGCAAATATATCGAAAAGGATGCTGCACTAGAGCGGCGGTTCCAGCCGATTCAGGTCGATGAGCCGACTATCAGTGAATCCATTCAGATTTTGCAGGGCCTTCGTGACCGCTATGAAGCACATCACCGTGTTTCTATTACAGATGAAGCCATTGATGCAGCAGTTAAATTGTCAGACCGCTACATTTCAGACAGATTCCTTCCGGATAAGGCGATTGACTTAATAGATGAAGCGGGTTCAAAGGTTAGGCTTCGTTCTTACACAACACCGCCTAACTTAAAGGAACTTGAACATAAGTTAGATGAAGTGCGCAAAGAAAAAGATGCATCGGTCCAGAGCCAGGAATTTGAAAAGGCTGCTTCTTTAAGGGATACAGAGCAGCGGTTAAGAGAACAGCTTGAAGAAACTAAAAAGACCTGGAAGGAAAAGCAGGGACAGGAAAACAGCGAAGTAACCGTGGACGATATTGCCCATGTAGTATCAAGCTGGACTGGAGTTCCGGTAACGCGCCTTGCCCAGACTGAGTCTGATAAACTTCTTAATATGGAGGAGATCCTTCACTCCAGGGTTATAGGACAGGAAGAAGCGGTTAAAGCAGTTTCGAAAGCCGTCCGCCGTGCAAGAGCAGGGCTGAAGGATCCGAAACGCCCGATTGGTTCATTCATTTTCCTTGGGCCGACCGGTGTAGGTAAAACGGAGCTTGCAAGAGCTCTTGCAGAATCCATCTTCGGCGATGAAGAATCCATGATCCGAATTGATATGTCCGAGTATATGGAAAAACATTCGACATCACGTCTTGTCGGGTCGCCTCCAGGATATGTAGGGTATGAAGAAGGCGGGCAATTAACAGAAAAGGTCCGCAGAAAACCATATTCAGTAGTGCTGCTGGATGAGATTGAAAAAGCGCATCCTGACGTGTTTAATATTCTTCTGCAAGTACTTGAAGACGGAAGATTGACGGATTCCAAAGGACGCACTGTAGATTTCAGGAATACCATCCTGATTATGACTTCAAATGTCGGTGCATCTGCACTAAAAAGCAATAAATATGTAGGCTTTAATATCCAGGATGAAGGACAGGATTATAAAGATATGAAAGGGAAAGTAATGGAAGAGCTAAAACGTGCCTTCCGTCCAGAGTTCCTGAACCGTATCGATGAAACGATTGTTTTCCACTCCTTGGAGAAAAAGCATTTGAAGGAAATTGTCACTCTTATGGCAGATCAATTAATTACACGCCTGAAAGAGCAGGATATCTTACTGGAACTTACTGATGCAGCAAAAGAAAAAGTGGCAGATGAAGGTTTTGACCCTGAATATGGGGCAAGGCCAATCCGCAGGGCGATACAGAAACATGTAGAAGATTACCTTTCTGAAGAATTGCTCAAAGGCAACGTCCAAAAAGGGCATAAAGTGGTCCTGGATGTTCAAAACGGAGAATTTACAATTAAGCAGGGAGCAACTGTTAACGCTGACTGACTTTAAACAGCAAGGAGGTACACGCATATTTGCAGTGTACCTCTATTTTTTGGCTGTTTTATGGCTCGTGCTTCATAATGGGAAATGATGATTGAAGCGGAAAATCAGAGCCTGGAGCGGAAATTATCAGTCATTAACAATGCTTAATAAAAAATAGAAGGATTAAACCGCCAGGACATTTAATATGTTAGTAGTGGTGGCTGTAATTCTTATTAGATTGCAAGTGAAAAGGAGTTAATTATGGCTGCAAAAAAAAAGACAAAATTTATGTGCCAATCCTGCGGTTATGAATCTGCAAAATGGATGGGCAAATGCCCGGGGTGCGGTGAATGGAATCAGATGGTGGAAGAAGTTGAAATTGTCAAACCCGCCAGAAGAGGCGCTTTTTCGCATTCCGATCCTGCCGGATTGGGTGCTGGCCGCCAAAAGGCTGCGCCTATAACTACCATTGAAACATCACAGGAGCCCCGGATTGCGACTGACTTGGGAGAGTTGAACAGGGCGCTTGGCGGAGGAATTGTCCAAGGTTCACTGGTGCTGATAGGAGGGGACCCTGGAATCGGTAAGTCCACTCTATTGCTGCAGGTGTCTTCACAATTGGCGAGAAAACAAAAAAAGGTTCTTTATATATCGGGAGAAGAATCCGTTAAACAGACCAAGCTTAGAGCGGATCGTCTCGGGGCCGCTTCAGAAAATTTATTTGTTTATTCGGAAACAGATATGGATTACATTCAGCAGGCCATTAGCGATGTTCAGCCTGACCTTGTCATAATAGATTCGATTCAGACAGTCTTTCAATCTGAAGTAACATCTGCCCCTGGCAGTGTTTCTCAGGTCCGCGAGTGCACTTCCACGCTGATGCGGATTGCCAAGACTACAGGTGTTGCCATTTTTATTGTCGGCCATGTGACGAAAGAGGGAGCAATTGCCGGTCCCCGGCTATTAGAGCATATGGTGGATACTGTCCTGTATTTTGAAGGAGAGCGGCATCATACCTACCGAATCATCAGGGCGGTTAAAAACAGATTCGGTTCCACAAATGAAATGGGTATTTTTGAAATGAAGGAAAATGGGCTTGAAGAAGTCGGAAATCCGTCGGAAATATTTTTGGAGGAGCGCTCACAAGGCACATCTGGCTCAACAGTTGTTGCTTCCATGGAAGGAACCCGTCCGGTACTCGTTGAAATTCAGGCGCTAATTTCACCTACCAGCTTCGGGAATCCAAGGAGAATGGCAACAGGCGTTGACCATAACCGGGTTTCTCTGTTAATGGCTGTTTTGGAGAAAAGGGTTGGACTGCTTCTGCAGAACCAGGATGCTTACTTAAAGGTCGCTGGCGGAGTAAAGCTGGATGAACCGGCCATTGACTTGGCTGTATCGGTCAGTATTGCCTCCAGTTTCCGTGATAAACCGACAAAGCCATCTGACTGCCTGATTGGCGAAGTGGGGCTTACAGGGGAAGTCAGAAGGGTTTCACGCATTGAACAGCGGGTGCAGGAAGCTGCTAAGCTTGGCTTTGAACGCATTATTATCCCGTCGAATAACATAGGCGGATGGAGTGTTCCAAAAGGAATAGAAATCGTAGGAGTATCAACTGTGGCGGAGGCTCTTAAATATGCTTTAGGAGGGTGACGATGACAGATAAAAAGGCTTTTGAGAAAATGAAATTGGATATCCTTCAAGTGGTTGCTCCCGGTACTCCCCTGAGAGAAGGAATTGATAATGTATTACGGGCCAATACAGGCGGATTGATTGTAGTAGGGTGCAATGACCGTGTACGCTCTATTGTTGATGGAGGATTTTTAATCAACTGCCCCTGTACCTCAAGTACCATGTATGAGCTGGCTAAGATGGATGGAGCGATCATCCTGAATGAAAAAGCCAATCAAATCATTCTTGCCAATGCACAGCTTGCACCGGATACCTCTGTCCCTTCTACAGAAACAGGAATGAGGCACCGGACAGCTGAGCGGGTTGCGAGGGAAACAAAGACTCTTGTTATTGCAATCTCCCAAAGGCGGAATGTCATTACCCTTTATCAAGGTAATTTCCGCTATGCACTCAAAGATATCGCAGTCATTTTAGCAAAAGCCAACCTGGCCATTCAAACCCTTGAGAAATATAAAGCCGTTCTGCAGCAAAGCATATCGGACTTAGGTTTGCTGGAATTTGAGGAAATGGTTACGTATGCTGATCTTCTTCGGGTATTTCACAGATATGTAATGGTGCTAAGGATTAAAGGGGAGCTTCTTGCTTACCTAAATGAGCTGGGAACTGAAGGACGGCTGATCCGTCTCCAGATGAATGAGCTCCTGTTTGACCTTGAACAGGAGGGAAGGCTGCTTATTAAGGATTACAGCTATGATAAGGAGGAAAAGCCAGAAGGAATTATCGGGCGTCTTGAGGAGATGGCGCAGCTGGAAAAAATGGAAGACAGCCTATTGATCAAGGCGCTTGGATACAATGGTTATATACACCTGGACGAAAGCGTGAAAACCAGGGGTTACCGGCTTCTGCACAAAATTCCGCGGCTTCCCTCCTTGATTATTGAAAATTTGATAAAGCAATTTAATGATTTCACTCATATAAGCAAAGCAACTGTCGAACAGCTGGATGATGTAGAAGGAATTGGGGAAGTAAGGGCAAATAAAATAAAAGAGGGTTTGAAAATACTAAAAAACCAGCTGATTACTGAAAGAAAAATGTAGGATTTCAAAGTGTGAAAAATTTATGACAGCCTCCTTTTGCAGATGCTCTTTATCAGTTTCTTATTTTTGACACCCCTTTCCCCTGATGCTAGGCTAATGGTACAATCAATCCCGCTTCATGAAAGCTAGTGACAAAATAATCATTTTGCTGAATAAAAGCAACAATTTTGAAAACAGGGTTTCAATTTTTTTAAAGTGTCAATAATGATTAAAAGGAGGTGAGAGGATGTTAAAACGCATTATTCAAGCATGCTTTTTGATTTTAGGCGGAACTCTGGGCAGTTTCCTGATTCCTGAGCTATTAACGTTGTTACATGCAGATGATATTGCTTTTATAAACAATCCTTATGTTAGTGTAATTTTAGGCGCAATTATATTCTATCTTTTTACTTTTTGGGCAGTGGAGTATGTAGTCAACTTTATGAAGTGGTTTGAAGAAACGCTCGTTAAAGCCCCAATAACAGATATTATATTCGGGAGCCTTGGACTTATTGTAGGACTGTTTGCTGCCTTTTTAATAGGATCTGCTCTTAATTTAATCCAGGTTCCGGTCATTAATACGGTAGCGCCAATTCTCTTGACCCTGTTATTCGGCTATTTAGGCTTTCAGGTTGGATTTAAAAAACGTGATGAATTGCTGCACTTATTTTCAAGAAGCACGAAAAGAAAGGGTTTGGACGGCCATTCAGAAGATGGCGAGGATGATAGAAGCAAGCTGAAGATTCTTGATACAAGTGTTATTATTGATGGAAGAATCGCTGATATCTGCCAGACCGGGTTCCTGGAAGGGACAATAGTCATTCCCCAATTTGTACTGCATGAACTGCAGCATATCGCAGATTCCTCTGATGCACTGAAGAGAAACAGAGGCAGGCGCGGACTGGATATACTGAATCGTATCCAAAAAGAAGTGCCGATAAAAGTAGAAATGTATGAAGGCGATTTTGAAGATATTCAGGAAGTCGACAGCAAGCTTGTTAAGCTTGCGAAGATTTCAAACGGAATCGTTGTTACAAACGACTTTAACCTGAATAAAGTTTGCGAGTTTCAGAATGTTCAGGTGCTGAATATCAATGATTTGGCTAATGCCGTAAAACCTATAGTTCTTCCGGGTGAAGAGATGAATGTACAAGTCATTAAGGACGGAAAAGAACAGAATCAGGGAATTGCATATTTAGATGACGGGACAATGATCGTAGTGGAAGGCGGAAGGGATCATATCGGCAAACGCTTAGATGTTCTTGTGACTAGTGTTCTGCAGACATCTGCCGGCCGCATGATTTTTGCCAAGCCTAAATTGCTGGAAAAGGCATTATAAAACAGGTTAGGGGAAGAGATATGTTTTATGAAGTAGTAATACCTGCAGCCGGCCAGGGAAAGAGAATGAATGCGGGTAAAAATAAGTTATTCATTGAGCTGGCACAAATACCTATTATCGTTCATACTCTCAGGGTTTTTGAAGATGATCCCAATTGCAGGGGAATCATCCTTTCCATTAATCCTGCTGAGGAAGCGATATTCTCAGGCCTTATTTCCCTTTATGGTTTTAAAAAGATAAGTAAATTAACAGCAGGCGGCAGTGAACGCCAGCAAAGTGTATTCAATGGAATCAGGGAGTTATCGACTAGTGATATTGTGCTGGTTCACGACGGAGCACGGCCCTTTATCGATTCAGGACTGATTGGCGAGCTGGCAGATGCTGCCTCCGTACATGGAGGAGCGGTAGCGGCTGTTCCCGTGAAAGATACCATAAAAAAAGCAAAAGACGGAGCTGTACTGGAAACCGTTGAACGATCTGGCTTGTGGGCGGTTCAGACACCACAGGCTTTTCGTGTTTCAGCCCTGCTTGAAGCACATAAAAGAGCGGAAGAGGAAGGTTACCTGGGAACAGATGACGCAAGCCTGCTTGAAAGATCTGGCCAGCCTGTTGTCATTATAGAGGGAAACTATGATAACATTAAAATAACCACACAAGAAGACTTATACTTTGCCGAAGCCATTTTACATAAAAAAAGCGGAAGCGCCTTGAACAGCCTCGACTAGCATAAGACGCCTAAGAAAAGAAGGCGCACTTTGGCTTCATTTCTTAAGCGGTTTATGACCTCGAGAGGCTAGGCGCTGCAGCTGGACTAAAAAAAGCGGAAGCGCCTTGAACAGCCTCGACTAGCATAAGACGCCTAAGAAAAGAAGGCGCACTTTGGCTTCATTTCTTAAGCGGTTTATGACCTCGAGAGGCTAGGCGCTGCAGCTGGACTAAAAAAAGCGGAAGCGCCTTGAACAGCCTCGGCTAGCATAAGAAAGGCGAGTCGCAGCCTTTCTTAACTAAAAAAACAGATAAAAAAGGAGAGGGCTGTATGTTTAGAATTGGACAGGGATATGATGTGCACCAGCTTGTAGAAGGAAGGCCGCTAATTATCGGAGGAATCGATATTCCTTATGAAAAGGGATTGCTTGGTCACTCGGATGCAGATGTTTTGCTGCATACTGTTGGTGACGCGTGCTTGGGAGCAATTGGTGCGGGAGATATCGGAAAGCATTTTCCGGATACAGATCCGGAGTTTAAGGATGCTGATTCAGCCAAGCTTCTTCAGCATATTTGGACAATAGTAAAAAAAGAAGGATATGTGCTGGGAAATGCCGATTGTACGATTATAGCCCAAAGCCCCAAAATGGCTCCTTATATTGAGCAAATGAAGGAACGAATTGCTGAACTGCTTGAAGCAGCTCCAGACCAAATTAACGTGAAGGCAACAACCACGGAAAAGCTTGGATTTACCGGCAGAAGTGAAGGGATTGCTGCACAGGCGGTTGTTCTTTTAGTCAAAGCTGATTGAAGCAGTAATTGGGATGCTTTAAAATGTAATCCTGAAATGATAAGATGGAATGATAGATTATCAGTAATACCTTAGGAGGCGTCACAAAATGACTAGCGAAGTTCGAGTACGTTATGCACCAAGCCCGACTGGGCACCTGCACATTGGTAATGCGCGTACTGCTTTATTTAATTACCTGTTTGCAAGACACCAAGGCGGAAAATTCATCATCCGCATTGAAGATACAGATCAAAAACGCAACATTGAAGGCGGAGAAGAAAGCCAGCTGAAGTATTTGGATTGGCTGGGCATGGACTGGGATGAAGGCGTTGATGCCGGTGGAGAATACGGTCCTTACCGCCAGTCTGAAAGAAACGAAATTTATAGAGGTCTTTATACAAAGCTGCTCGATCAAGGGCTTGCCTATAAATGCTACTGCACGGAGGAAGAAATTGAAGCGGAGCGGGAAGAACAGGTTGCACGCAACGAAACACCGAAGTATTCCGGAAAATGCCGCCACCTCACTGATGAAGACCGGGCAAAATTAGAAGCTGAAGGAAGAAAACCGAGCATTCGTTTTGCTGTTCCTGCGGGCAAGGTTTACACGTTCAATGATATGGTGAAGGATGAGGTTTCTTTTGAATCTGATGGCATTGGTGACTTTGTTATTGTTAAAAAAGACGGAATCCCAACTTATAATTTCGCGGTAGCTGCGGATGATCATCTGATGGAAATTTCCCACGTGCTGCGCGGGGATGATCATATCTCGAATACACCGAAACAGCTGATGATTTATGAAGCATTTGGCTGGGAGCCTCCTGTTTTTGGCCATATGACGTTAATCGTAAATGAAAGCAGAAAAAAACTAAGCAAGCGGGATGAATCAATCATTCAGTTTATCGAGCAATATGAAGATTTAGGTTATCTGCCCGAAGCCCTCTTCAACTTTATTGCCTTGCTTGGATGGTCTCCGAGCGGGGAAGAAGAAATCTTCACAAAAGAGGAATTCATCGAGAAATTCGAGGCAGAACGCCTGTCCAAGTCACCTGCTCTTTTTGATCAGCAAAAGCTGGCATGGATGAATAACCAGTATGTGAAAGAGATTTCTGCAGAAAGAGCCATGGAAATATCCCTTCCTCACTTAATTAAAGCAGGCAGAGTATCTGCCGATTTGAGTGAACAGGAAACTGAATGGGTGAAGGACTTAGTTTCACTGTATCAGGAGCAAATGAGCTACGGAGCAGAAATTGTGCCGCTTTCCGGTCTATTCTTTAAAGACACCATTGACTTTGAAGAAGAAGCAAAGGAAGTTCTTGCTGAGGAACAAGTTCCTGAAGTGATGAAAGCATTTCTTGAGGAAGTTAACTCAATTGAGGACTTTACTGCTGAGGCCGTTAAAAAGGCGATTAAAAATGTGCAAAAGGGCACTGGCCACAAAGGGAAGAAGCTATTCATGCCGATCCGTTCCGCTGTTACCGGTCAGACCCATGGCCCCGACCTGCCTAAGGCGATCGCTCTTTTAGGCAAAGAAAAAATTAAACAGCGTCTAGAAAGCATTTTAAGTTAACAATTTGGCGAAAATATAATATAGTAATAAATAAAATCTTATACGATAAAAGCGCCGATAGGGAGAAGTAAGTAAACAAAGCTTATTAGAGAGAACCACACCTGCTGAAAGTGGTTTAAGCCTCTTGTTTCTGAAATGCACCCTTGAGTTCTTTGCTGAACATATTGCAGTAGGCAAAGACGGAATTTCCTCCGTTAAAGGATATAAGTTGGGGATGATCTGTTTTTGCACATGATGGCAAAAATACTATGACATTCCAAACAGAGTGGAACCGCGCTTGAAAAGCGTCTCTGTCATTATGGCAGAGGCGCTTTTTTGTTTTCTGAAAAATAGAAGAGAAATAAACAGGGCAAAAAAGACGGGGAGTCAGGAGGAAACACGGTGTTTAAAGTTTTTAAAGAAGACTTAGATGTGGTCTTTGACCAGGACCCTGCAGCACGCAGCTATTTAGAAGTCATATTGACTTATGCAGGCCTTCATGCCATTTGGAGCCACCGGCTTGCACATGCTTTGTTTAAAAGAAAGCTTTACTTTCTGGCGCGGATAATTTCACAAATCAGCCGATTCTTCACAGGAATTGAAATTCATCCAGGCGCAAAGATTGGAAAACGTTTTTTCATTGACCATGGAATGGGAGTAGTCATAGGGGAAACCTGTGAAATTGGCAATAATGTTTCTGTGTTTCAAGGGGTAACGCTGGGCGGTACAGGAAAAGAAAAAGGCAAACGCCACCCCACTATCAGGGATAATGTGTTAATCGCAACAGGAGCAAAGGTTCTTGGCTCCATTATCATAGGAGAAAACTCAAAAATCGGGGCAGGTTCCGTCGTGCTGAAAGAAGTACCGCCAAACTCGACAGTTGTAGGCATTCCGGGGAAAGTGGTTAAAAGAGACGGGATGAAAATCAATAAAGACCTTAATCATTCAGACCTGCCTGATCCGACTGGAGACAGATTTAAAGATCTGGAAAGACAAATACAAGAATTAAAAGCTGAATTAAAGCTTTGGCAGGAAAAAGGAGCAATCAAAAATGGCGATTAAAATTTATAATACCGTCACTAGAAAAAAAGAGGATTTTAAACCGTTAGAAGAAGGAAAAGTAAAAATGTATGTATGCGGTCCTACCGTATATAATTATATCCATATAGGAAATGCAAGGCCAGCTATCGTATTTGATACAGTAAGACGGCATCTTTCCTACCGCGGCTATGATGTTCAGTTTGTTTCTAATTTCACGGATGTAGACGATAAACTGATCCGGGCAGCCAAAGAGCTTGGAGAGGATGTTCCGGCTATTTCGGAAAGATTTATTAATGCCTACTTTGAGGACGTATCAGCACTCGGATGCAAAAGAGCGGATGCCCATCCTACCGTCATGGAAAATATGGACAGCATCATCGACTTCATTGCTGCATTAATTGAGAAAGGCTATGCATATGAATCTGAAGGAGATGTCTATTACAGGACACGGAAATTTGAGGGATATGGCAAGCTGTCACATCAATCCATTGATGAACTGCGCGTTGGGGCAAGGATTGAAGTAGGCGAAAAGAAGCAAGATGCACTTGACTTTGCACTTTGGAAAGCAGCCAAAGAAGGTGAAATCTCCTGGAACAGTCCATGGGGCATGGGACGCCCGGGATGGCATATCGAATGCTCGGCAATGGTGCGGAAATACCTTGGGGACACTATTGATATCCATGCTGGCGGACAGGATTTGGCATTCCCGCATCATGAGAACGAAATTGCCCAGTCGGAAGCCATGACAGGGAAGACATTTGCGAATTATTGGATGCATAACGGTTATATAAATATTGATAATGAAAAAATGTCTAAATCGCTTGGCAATTTTGTGCTTGTGCATGATATTATCAAAAAACATGACCCGAATGTACTAAGATTTTTCATGCTTTCCGTTCATTATCGCCATCCGATTAATTATAGCGAAGAGTTATTGGAAAATATGAATGCAGCAATGGATCGCTTAAAGACCTCTTACCAGAATCTGAAGCATCGCTTGAATTCAAGTGACGGTTTAACGGCAAATAACGAAGAATGGCTGCAGAATATTTCAGAGTTTCATGAACAATTCCTGAAAGAAATGGATGATGATTTCAATACAGCCAATGCCATTTCTGTTCTTTTTGAGCTTTCTAAACAGGCTAATTACTACTTGATGGAAAAAAACACGGATAAAAAGGTGATTGAGGCATTCATCAGCGAATTTGAAACCTTATTCGATATTTTAGGACTGACCCTAGAGGAAGAAGCCCTATTGGATGAAGATATTGAAGCGCTGATTCAGCAAAGAATACAGGCCCGAAAAGACCGCAATTTTAAACTTTCTGATGAAATCAGGGACCGTTTAAAGGATATGGATATCATTCTTGAAGATACACCACAGGGGACAAGATGGAAAAGAGGGTAAGTATGCTTCACTATGACAATAAAGTTGATGAAAAGACACTGAATAGCCTTGCCCTTGCTTACATGGGTGATGCCGTATATGAAACGTATATCCGGCATCACCTTATTCAAAAGGGAGCGGTAAAGCCCAATTTGCTGCATAGAGAAGCTACTTCCTTTGTATCCGCCAAAGCCCAAAGTAAAATTATTCATTTCTTCATCGAAACAAATAGGCTGACAGATGAAGAAACGGCAGTGGTGCGAAGAGGGAGAAATGCAAAGTCCGGTACAGTTCCAAAAAATACGGATGTCCAGACATACCGATATGGAACAGCGTTTGAAGCATTGATGGGCTTCTTGTATTTATCCGGACAAAACGAAAGACTGGAAGAGCTTGTTTTAGCCGCCATTACTTATATTGAAGACGAAAAAGGGAGATGAACCTATGAGCGAAGAATACATCATTGGAAAAAACCCCGTTTTGGAAGCTCTCCGTTCCGAACGGGATATTAATAAAATTTGGGTTGCAGAAGGATCTCAAAAAGGGCAAATGCAGCAAATTTTTTCTCTGGCGAAGGAAAATGGCGTTCTTGTGCAAATAGTGCCAAAGAAAAAGATTGACCAATTGGCAGAAGGAAATCACCAGGGGGTCGCCGCCCTGGTGGCAGCTTATGAATACTCAGAGGTGGATGATTTGTTCGCCGTTGCCCAAGAGCGGAATGAAGCACCTTTTTTCATTCTCCTGGATGAAATTGAAGATCCCCATAATCTTGGCTCCATCATGCGTACGGCTGATGCTGTGGGAGCACATGGGATCATTATTCCGAAGCGCAGGGCAGTAGGTCTGACTGCGACGGTTGCCAAAGCGTCAACAGGCGCAATAGAGTACATCCCTGTGGCCCGTGTGACAAATATGGCAAGAACCATCGACGAATTGAAAGAGCGGGCTGTCTGGATTGTCGGAACAGACGCTAAGGGAAGCGATGACTACCGGAGCATGGACGGCAAAATGGCGATTGGACTTGTCATTGGGAGTGAAGGAAAGGGTATGGGCAGGCTTGTCAGGGATAAATGTGATTTCCTGATTAACTTGCCGATGGCCGGCAGAGTCACCTCTTTAAATGCTTCTGTAGCAGCAAGCCTGCTGATGTATGAAGTGTATCGAAAAAGAAATCCTCTAGGGGAATAGAACATGAATATTCTGTTGGTAGACGGTTATAACATCATTGGAGCCTGGCCGGAACTAAGAGAATTAAAAGACAAAGATCTTGCGGCAGCCAGGGACCGGCTGATTGAGCAAATGGCTGAATACCAAGCATTTACAGGCGATCGGGTAATCATCATCTTTGATGCGCAATTCGTCCAGGGAATTGCCAGAAAATATAACAATTATAAGGTGGAAGTAATCTTTACCCGGGAAAATGAAACGGCAGACGAGCGGATTGAAAAAATGGCCATCGACTTAAATAATGTGAAGACCCAGGTTCATGTAGCTACTTCTGATTACACGGAACAATGGGTCATTTTCGGACAAGGTGCTCTAAGGAAGTCAGCCCGCGAGTTATTAATTGAAGTATCACAGATACATGCCGATATTGAAAAAAGCGTGAAAAAGACAGTGAAAATAAAACCAGCCACAAAAATCCAGCTTTCAGAAGAAGTTGCAGAAATATTCGAAAAATGGAGGCGGGGACAGCTGTAGGCTGTTGACGTATAAAATTTCCCTACTGTATAATATTGCTAACTACGGTGTACGGTCAGGGGGGGCAAATGTGGGTGTCAATTTTTCAATGAGGCATGATGAAAAGTATCTGCAATTTGATGATGATGTACTTATAGACCTGGTACATAAAGGCGACAGCGAAGCCTTGGATTTTTTAATCCATAAGTACAGAAACTTTGTCAGAGCCAAAGCAAGAACTTATTTTCTAATCGGCGCTGACAAGGAAGATATCGTTCAGGAAGGCATGATCGGCCTGTATAAAGCAATCCGTGACTTTAAAGGGGACAAGCTTTCTTCTTTTAAAGCCTTTGCTGAACTTTGCATTACAAGGCAGATAATCACAGCAATCAAGACAGCCACACGACAAAAGCATATCCCGCTGAACTCCTATATTTCTCTGGATAAGCCGATTTATGATGAAGAATCCGACCGGACACTCATGGATGTGATTTCAGGGACAAAAGCCCTGGATCCTGAAGAGCTGATCATCAGCCAGGAAGAATTCGATGACATTGAATTAAAGATGGCCGAATTGCTCAGTGATCTCGAAAGAAAAGTATTGTCTCTTTATTTGGATGGACAATCCTATCAGGAGATTTCTGAAGAACTGAATCGGCACGTTAAGTCTATTGATAATGCGCTCCAGCGTGTGAAGCGGAAGCTGGAACGCTATTTGGAGGTAAGGGAAGTTACACTTTAGCCGCCCCCTTTTACTATTGTGCAAGACAGATAGAACATGATTGGGCAGGTATAAAGCCTGCCTTTTCTCATTTTTTTGATTATTGACAATAAAAGACAGCCGTGATAAGGTTTTATGGACATAAAGATAGGACAGGTGTATGTTATGAGAAAAAAAATCATCCTGGCTTGTACCGATTGCGGATCCAGGAATTACAGCTCTGAAAGCAATAAAGAGTCTGGCACTGAACGGCTTGAGGTCAAAAAATATTGCAGTACATGCAATGCCCATACAGTCCACAAGGAAACAAAATAAACAATTTAAATAGATTTGAAAAAAGCTATCCCTATTTGTTGGAGGTACATTCATGAATCGCTTAACTGAGTTTTTCCGCGGAGTAGGCCGCGAGATGAGAAAAGTAAGCTGGCCTAAACGAAAAGAGCTTGCAAGATATACAGTCGTTGTTGTAACAACTGTAGCTGTAATGGCTGTGTTTTTTACAGTTGTGGATTTAGGGATTTCTAAATTAATTCGCTTTGTTCTTGAATAAGAGATTTAAAAATAAGGTATAATAGTGATAGAATAATAAGTGTCAGAAGAAAAGCCCGGAAACGGGTTTTTTAATTTGTCTTTTTTTATTTACAATAAAAACGCTATTTATTGTTCGTATGTCAGTTTGTTCACGCGGCTGCCGCCAGGACATAAGGAAGTGTTCCGGAAAAACGGATCTGCCGCCCGGGACTGGAGCAAATTGGGGAGGCGCGGATATAACCTTCTGAATCCTTTTGTCCCGCGAACAGGCTGCAGCACTTGTGTCAGACTAATAAATAATGGCATGTATTGCCTTGCGAAAATAGAAATGAACACGGGGAGGGATGGACGAAAAGTCCAAATGAATGGAAAAGAACTGGTATGTTGTGCACACTTATTCAGGATATGAAAATAAAGTAAAAGCAAATCTTGAAAAACGTGTAGAAACAATGGGTATGGAAGATAAGATATTCCGGGTAGTTGTACCGGAAGAGGAAGAAACAGAAATCAAAGACGGCAAAAAGAAGGTAATGAAAAAGAAAGTGTTTCCGGGCTATGTGCTTGTAGAGATTATCATGACTGATGATTCATGGTATGTTGTGCGAAACACACCGGGAGTTACAGGATTCGTTGGCTCATCTGGAGCGGGATCCAAGCCGACCCCATTATTGCCTGAAGAAATTGAAGTAGTTTTGAAGCGCATGGGAGTAGATGAAAAACGCATTGAAGTTGACTTCGAAATCGGTGAAACCGTACAGGTGAAAGAAGGTCCGTTTGCGAACTTTACCGGATTGATCGAAGAACTTGATACAGATAAAAGCAAAGTCAAGGTGCTCGTCAACATGTTTGGCCGGGATACACCAGTTGAACTTGATTTTAACCAGGTGGAAAAATTATAAATTGAAATAACTTGAAATCACTTTTGGAAAGTGGTAAAATTTCAAAGGTCAGTATGTTTCATATGAGACCTTAACGATCTAAACATTCTTTATTCACAATATAAAGAATTACGATGAGTGGGAGGGTAAATACCCTATTACCACATCACGGACTTATAAGGAGGTGTGTCTCGTGGCTAAAAAAGTAATTAAAATGGTTAAATTGCAAATTCCTGCTGGTAAAGCTAATCCGGCTCCACCGGTTGGTCCTGCATTGGGTCAAGCTGGTGTTAATATCATGGGATTCTGTAAGGAGTTTAATGCTCGTACAGCAGACCAAGCTGGTCTTATCATACCTGTAGAAATCACAGTATTTGAAGACCGTTCATTTACATTTATTACAAAAACTCCGCCGGCTGCAGTATTGCTTAAAAAAGCGGCTGGAATTGAGTCTGGTTCTGGTGAACCTAACCGTAACAAAGTTGCTACAGTCAAGCGTGATAAAGTACGTGAGATTGCTGAAACTAAAATGCCTGATCTAAACGCAGCAAACGTTGAATCTGCTATGCGTATGGTTGAAGGTACAGCACGCAGTATGGGTATTGTCATCGAAGACTAATCCATATAAAAGCTATTGGTTTCTACGAGGTTGCGATTGATACTCGCAACCTTTATTCGTGGGAGGTCATTCCGTTAAAACCACAATTTAGGAGGATTTATATCATGGCAAAAAAAGGTAAACAGTATCTTGAAGCAGCTAAACTAGTTGACAGTTCAAAAGCTTACTCAGCGGCTGAAGCTGTTGAATTAGCTAAAAAAGTTAATTTTTCAAAATTCGATGCAACAGTTGAAGTGGCTTTCCGTTTAGGCGTAGACCCTAAGAAAGCAGATCAGCAAATCCGTGGAGCAGTAGTGCTTCCTAATGGAACTGGTAAAACTCAGCGTGTATTGGTTTTTGCAAAAGGCGAAAAAGCTAAAGAAGCAGAAGCTGCCGGAGCTGACTTCGTAGGCGATACAGACTACATCGCTAAAATCCAGCAAGGATGGTTTGACTTCGATGTAATCGTAGCTACTCCTGACATGATGGGTGAAGTTGGTAAACTTGGACGTGTATTAGGACCTAAAGGCTTAATGCCAAACCCTAAAACAGGAACAGTTACATTTGATGTTACTAAAGCAGTTAACGAAATCAAAGCTGGTAAAGTAGAATACCGCGTTGATAAAGCTGGTAATATTCATGCTCCAATCGGTAAAGTTTCTTTCGAAGACAGCAAATTGGTTGAAAACTTTACAACAATCTATGATACATTGATGAAAGTTAAGCCTGCAGCTGCAAAAGGAACTTACATGAAGAATGTTTCTGTAACAACTACAATGGGCCCTGGCGTGAAGGTTGATCCTTCTTCTTTCGTAGCAGTAAAAAATTAATTTGACAATCCAAAACGATTATTGATATAATACGTTTTGTGTTAATAAATGAATATCATTTGTACCGAAGACAGCAGGGGCTTTTGGCTTAATATCCTGCCTAGGTAATTCGATAAATATAGTTTTAGGACTATGACTTTTGAAATTACTGCCTTCATGTCTGCTTGATATGAAGGCTTTTTCTTTAAACGGTATAAATGTTTTCAAGCAAATCAATAGGAGGTGTAAGGATGAGCAGCGTTATCGAACAAAAGAAACAAATCGTTGAAGAGATTGCTGATAAATTTAAAGCAAGCCAATCAACTGTTGTAGTTGACTACCGCGGACTGACTGTTAGTGAAGTTACTGAACTTCGTAAACAGCTTCGTGATGCA
Source organism: Bacillus sp. OV322 (assembly GCF_900112495.1). Lineage (GTDB taxonomy): Bacteria > Bacillota > Bacilli > Bacillales > DSM-1321 > Peribacillus. The sequence goes on along the minus strand of NZ_FOMA01000011.1, from coordinate 44,627 downwards.
GGCGTTGAGTTCAAGGTTTACAAAAACTCAATGACTCGCCGTGCAGTTGAAGCAGCTGAACTTACTGGTTTGAACGAATCTCTTACAGGACCAAATGCAATTGCGTTCTCTAGTGAAGATGTTATTGCGCCAGCGAAAATCCTTAACGATTTCGCGAAAAAACATGAAGCATTAGAAATCAAAGCTGGAGTTATCGAAGGAAATGTTGCATCTGCTGAAGAAATTAAAGCACTTGCAGATCTTCCATCACGTGAAGGCTTGCTGTCTATGCTACTAAGCGTGCTTCAAGCACCTATCCGCAATCTTGCTCTTGCAGCAAAAGCTGTTGCAGAACAAAAAGAAGAGCAAGGCGCGTAAGCTAATAGCCGCTACCGGCCGATTTTAAAAAAACAACCATACTAGGAGGAACTATACAATGACTAAAGATCAAATCATTGAAGCAGTTAAAAACATGACTGTTTTAGAATTAAATGACCTTGTAAAAGCAATCGAAGAAGAATTTGGCGTAACTGCTGCTGCTCCTGTAGCAATGGGCGGCGGAGCTGCTGCTGGCGGTGCTGCTGAAGAACAAACTGAATTTGATGTTATCCTTGCTAGCGCTGGAGACCAAAAAATCAAAGTTATCAAAGCTGTTCGCGAAATCACAGGTCTTGGACTTAAAGAAGCGAAAGAACTTGTTGACAACACACCTAAAGCTATCAAAGAAGGCGTGTCTAAAGAAGAAGCAGAAGAAGTTAAAGGTAAACTTGAAGAAGTTGGAGCAAACGTTGAAGTTAAGTAATGTTGCTTGATAAAAAAGCTCGCTTATATTAGCGGGCTTTTTTTCACTTCATTTCTTGTTTTCTCCATGTCTGTACGGCTGATTAGATATTGCGGCCGTTTGAATAACTGGATTCTTGAGGCGGTGCCAACAGGGAATTCTCTTGTTAAATAAAGAATCCGCGACTCCGTTTCTTGAAAAATCTTCTCTCATATTTTCTTCAATTATTCCTTTCCGATAGGAGGAGATGACTCTGTCAGACCACTACTATTCACAAAATCCGGATGTGGAAAGCAATCCGAAATTTTGGGATGATACATTAAGAGGACGTAAACTCCGTTTTAAAAGTGATAATGGCGTATTCTCTAAAAATGATATTGATTTTGGTTCGCGCCTTCTTATTGAAACTTTTCAATTTGATAGCGAACTGAGAGGGGATATCCTGGATGTTGGTTGCGGATACGGTCCTATTGGACTATCTGTTGCAGCTTCTTTTCCGGAAAGAACCGTAGAAATGGTAGATATCAATAACCGTGCTGTAGAACTTGCTAAAGATAACGCAAAAGCCAACGGAATAAGCAATGTGAAAATCTATGAAAGTGACAGGCTGGAAAATGTCCAATCCTCCCAGTTTGCTGCTATATTAACAAATCCTCCTATAAGGGCAGGAAAAAAGGTTGTTCATGAGATTTTCGAGGAAAGTTTTAAGAAATTAGTCACTGGCGGCGAATTGCGGGTTGTCATTCAAAAAAAGCAGGGTGCGCCATCAGCAATGGATAAAATGGAGCAGCTTTTTGGAAATGCAGAGATAGCAGAAAAGAAAAAGGGCTATTGGATTCTTGTATCTAAAAAGGTTTGACTCTGTTTTTTGGCTATGTTAGTATTATATAATGCATATATATAATTCCTTAACTATGCAATTTTTGTACCATTTTTAGTATAAAAAATGCATAATGTGGAAAAAATATATAAATAATAGTTCGTTTTATGAGTAATAGTGGTTTTTTTAATACAAAAACCATTTTCTTTTTGTCTTTTGGAATTTAACAAGTCCAAGAGATGATTAGATCCTTATAATGCTTGATTTAAGGGGTGAATCTGTTGACAGGTCAACTTGTTCAGTATGGACGACACCGCCAGCGCAGAAGCTATGCTAGAATTAGCGAGGTTTTGGAATTACCAAATCTTATTGAAATTCAAACAGCTTCTTATCAATGGTTTTTAGACGAAGGACTTAGGGAAATGTTTCAGGATATTTCTCCGATTGAAGATTTTACAGGTAATTTATCACTTGAGTTTATTGATTATAGCCTGGGTGACCCGAAATACTCTGTAGAAGAAACAAAAGAGCGGGATGTTACATACTCTGCTCCTCTTCGTGTAAAGGTACGTCTTGTAAATAAAGAAACAGGGGAAGTAAAAGACCAGGATGTTTTCATGGGCGATTTCCCTCTTATGTCTGAAACCGGCACATTTATTATAAATGGTGCTGAGCGTGTTATCGTATCACAGCTGGTGCGTTCTCCAAGTGTATATTACAACGGTAAAATGGACAAAAACGGCAAGCGCGGTTACAGCGCAACTGTCATTCCTAACCGCGGTGCTTGGCTGGAGTACGAAACAGATGCCAAAGATGTAGTTTATGTAAGGATTGACCGCACCAGAAAGCTGCCTATCACGGTATTGCTTCGTGCGCTTGGTTTTGGTACAGATCAGGAAATCATTGATTTAATCGGTGATAATGAATATATCCGCAACACGCTTGAAAAGGACAATACTGAAAGTGTTGAAAAAGCGCTGCTCGAAATTTATGAGCGTCTGCGTCCGGGTGAACCGCCTACTGTAGAAAACGCCAAGAGTCTTTTGGTATCCAGATTCTTTGATCCTAAACGATATGATCTGGCTAATGTAGGGCGTTATAAGATAAATAAAAAGCTTCATATTAAAAACCGCTTGTTTGGCCAGCGCATCGCTGAAACGTTAATTGATCCTGAAACAGGTGAAATTGTCGTTGAAAAAGGCACATTGCTTGATCGCCGTAATCTGGATAAAATCCTGCCAAATATCGAAGCGGGAATCGGTTTTAAAACCTACCATCCAACAGGCGGGGTAGTAGAAGAGGAAACTCTTCTTCAGCCTATTAAAATATATGCTCCAAATGATGCTGAAGGCGAAAAAGTAATTAATGTCATCGGCAATGCTTATGTATCCGATCAGGTGAAGAACATTACACCTGCTGATATTATTTCTTCTATCAGTTATTTCTTCAACCTGCTGCATCAGGTCGGAATTACGGATGATATTGACCATTTGGGAAATCGCCGTCTCCGTTCTGTCGGTGAATTGCTTCAGAACCAATTCCGCATCGGCTTATCCCGTATGGAGCGTGTTGTCCGCGAGAGAATGTCGATTCAGGATACGAACACAATTACACCACAGCAGCTTATCAATATTCGTCCTGTCATTGCTTCTATTAAAGAGTTCTTCGGAAGCTCTCAATTATCGCAATTCATGGACCAGACGAATCCTTTGGCAGAATTGACTCATAAACGCCGTCTTTCTGCATTGGGACCAGGCGGGTTAACCCGTGAGCGTGCCGGCTTTGAAGTCCGTGACGTTCACTACTCCCACTATGGCCGCATGTGTCCGATTGAGACACCAGAGGGCCCGAACATCGGTCTGATTAACTCTCTTTCCAGTTATGCAAAGGTGAACCCTTATGGATTTATTGAAACTCCATATCGCCGTGTAGATCCGGAAACAGGAAAAATCACTAATCGCATCGACTATTTGACAGCTGATGAAGAAGATAACTATGTTGTAGCACAGGCGAATGTCCGTCTTTCTGATGATGGTTCATTTGTTGATGAAGATGTAGTAGCCCGTTTCCGGGGAGAAAACACTGTAGTTCCGCGTGATCGCGTTGACTACATGGATGTATCTCCTAAACAGGTTGTATCTGCTGCGACAGCATGTATTCCTTTCCTTGAAAATGATGACTCCAACCGTGCGCTTATGGGAGCGAACATGCAGCGTCAAGCAGTTCCTTTAATGCAGCCGGAAGCTCCGCGTGTCGGAACCGGTATGGAATATGTTTCTGCAAAGGATTCTGGAGCTGCTGTAATATGCAAGCATCCAGGCATTGTAGAGCATGTGGAGTCCCGTGAAGTATGGGTGCGCCGTGTGAGTGAGGTTGACGGACAGGAAGTTAAAGGAAACCTTGACAAGTACCGCATGCTTAAATTTATCCGTTCCAATCAGGGAACGTGCTATAACCAGCGTCCGATCGTAAGTGTCGGCGATAAAGTGGTAAAAGGAGAAATCCTTGCTGATGGCCCTTCAATGGAAAAAGGAGAGCTGGCACTTGGCCGTAATGTCCTTGTTGCCTTCATGACATGGGATGGCTACAACTATGAAGATGCCATCATTATGAGTGAACGCCTTGTAAAAGATGATGTTTATACATCTATCCATATTGAAGAATATGAGTCAGAGTCACGTGATACCAAGCTTGGACCTGAAGAAATCACCCGTGATATTCCAAACGTCGGTGAAGACGCATTGCGCAATCTTGACGAGCGCGGAATCATCCGTGTGGGTGCGGAAGTAAAAGACGGCGACCTCCTAGTAGGTAAAGTAACTCCTAAAGGGGTGACGGAACTTACTGCTGAAGAACGTCTATTGCATGCAATCTTTGGTGAAAAAGCACGTGAAGTCCGTGATACATCACTTCGGGTTCCGCATGGCGGCGGCGGTATCGTACTGGATGTAAAAGTATTCAACCGTGAAGACGGAGATGAGCTTCCTCCAGGCGTAAACCAGCTGGCACGTGTGTACATCGTTCAGAAACGTAAAATTCACGAAGGCGATAAAATGGCCGGACGACACGGAAACAAAGGTGTTATCTCCCGCATACTGCCTGAAGAAGATATGCCTTACATGCCTGATGGCACACCGGTTGATATCATGTTGAATCCTCTGGGTGTTCCGTCCCGTATGAATATCGGCCAGGTACTTGAGCTTCACCTTGGAATGGCAGCCCGTGCACTTAATATTCACGTAGCTTCACCAGTATTTGACGGAGCTCGTGAGGAAGATGTATGGTCTACAATTGAAGAAGCTGGAATGGCGAGAGATGCCAAGACGGTTCTTTATGATGGACGTTCTGGTGAACCGTTTGATAACCGTGTTTCTGTAGGCGTCATGTATATGATTAAGCTTGCCCACATGGTAGACGATAAGCTTCATGCCCGTTCAACTGGACCTTACTCACTTGTAACGCAGCAGCCTCTTGGCGGTAAAGCGCAATTTGGCGGACAGCGTTTTGGAGAAATGGAAGTTTGGGCTCTTGAAGCATACGGTGCTGCTTATACTCTTCAAGAAATCCTTACCGTTAAATCTGATGACGTGGTTGGACGTGTTAAGACTTATGAAGCCATCGTCAAGGGTGAAAACGTTCCTGAACCTGGAGTGCCTGAATCATTCAAAGTATTGATAAAAGAACTCCAAAGTTTAGGATTGGATGTCAAGATCATGAATGCAGAAGACCGTGAAATTGAAATGCGTGATTTAGAAGATGAAGATGATCCTAACCAATCGGATACTTTGTCCATTGAAGGCGAAGATAAAGATATGGTTGCTTCTGAAGCAGGAGCTAAAAACGCAGGCAACAACTAATTAATGATATGAACTGACGGGCAGTTACTGGTATCCCTGCATTTTGCCGGGGCACCGGCTGCCTGTTGGAGCATTTAATTTAAATACTGTCTGACAGGATAATAGCAATCTTGTCTGATAGACACTCATCTAATATCTCGGCAGAGCTTGGCTATACAAGCAATAAGGGTAAAACCTGGATAACAAAAGGGAGGTAGGCCCCTTGCTAGACGTTAATAATTTTGAATATATGAAGATTGGTTTGGCTTCACCGGACAAGATTCGTTCTTGGTCACATGGTGAAGTAAAAAAACCTGAAACAATCAACTACCGTACATTAAAGCCAGAGAAAGACGGCTTGTTCTGCGAACGGATTTTTGGACCGCAAAAAGACTGGGAATGTCATTGCGGTAAATATAAGCGTGTACGTTATAAAGGTGTAGTTTGTGACCGATGCGGAGTTGAGGTTACCAGAGCAAAAGTGCGCCGTGAGCGTATGGGGCACATCGAGCTTGCTGCTCCTGTATCACATATCTGGTACTTTAAAGGCATTCCTAGCCGAATGGGATTAGTCCTTGATATGTCACCTCGTGCTTTAGAGGAAGTCATTTACTTTGCATCGTATGTTGTCACTGAAACAGGCGACACATCACTTGAAAAGAAACAGCTTCTTTCTGAGAAAGAATACCGCGCATACCGCGAAAAATACGGAAAAAAATTCCAGGCTGCAATGGGTGCTGAAGCTATTAAAAAGCTTCTTCAAGACATCGATACTGAAAAAGAGGTCGAATCTCTTAAAGAAGAGCTTAAAACCGCGCAAGGACAGCGCAGAACGCGTGCTATTAAACGCCTTGAAGTCTTAGAAGCTTTCCGTAACTCCGGTAACGAGCCATCATGGATGATCCTTGATGTGCTTCCTGTCATTCCTCCAGAGCTTCGTCCAATGGTTCAATTGGATGGAGGGCGTTTCGCTACATCTGATCTGAATGACCTGTACCGCCGTGTAATTAACCGGAACAACCGTCTAAAAAGACTTTTGGATTTGGGCGCGCCTAGCATTATCGTACAAAATGAAAAGCGTATGCTTCAAGAAGCTGTAGATGCCTTAATTGATAATGGCCGCCGCGGACGTCCGGTTACCGGACCAGGAAACAGACCATTGAAATCCCTGTCACATATGCTGAAGGGTAAACAAGGACGTTTCCGTCAAAACCTTCTTGGTAAACGTGTTGACTATTCCGGCCGTTCCGTTATCGTAGTAGGCCCTAACCTGAAAATGTATCAGTGCGGACTTCCTAAGGAAATGGCAATTGAATTATTCAAACCTTTCGTTATGAAGGAATTGGTACAAAAAGGCTTGGCACATAACATTAAATCTGCCAAACGCAAAATTGAACGTTTGTCTCCTGAGATCTGGGATGTACTAGAAGCTGTAATTAAGGAGCATCCGGTATTGCTGAACCGTGCACCAACGCTTCACAGACTGGGTATCCAGGCATTTGAACCTACACTTGTAGAAGGCCGGGCAATCCGTCTTCACCCGCTTGTATGTACCGCATACAATGCTGACTTTGACGGTGACCAAATGGCTGTTCACGTTCCTTTATCTGCAGAGGCACAGGCAGAAGCGCGCATGCTGATGCTGGCAGCTCAAAACATCTTGAATCCTAAGGACGGCAAACCGGTTGTTACTCCTTCACAGGATATGGTATTGGGCAACTATTACCTTACCCTTGAAAGAGAAGATGCAATTGGTGAAGGCATGGTCTTCAAGGATACAAGCGAAGCGCTGCTTGCCTATCAAAATGGCTATATTCATTTGCATTCCCGCTGTGCCGTACACGCTTCATCATTAAATAATGAGACGTTTACAGAAGAACAAAATAAGCAGCTTCTCATCACTACAGTTGGAAAGCTTGTCTTTAATGAAATTCTTCCTAAATCGTTCCCATACATTAATGAACCGACAAAATTAAACTTGGAAGTGAAAACTCCTGAGAAATATTTTGTGGAAAAAGGCGCAGACATTAAGGAATTAATCAAGGCTCAGGAAATTATTGATCCTTTCAAGAAAAAGATACTTGGTAATATCATCGCGGAAGTATTTAAACGTTTCAAAATTACTGAAACATCTAAAATGCTTGACCGTATGAAAGACCTTGGATTTAAATATTCTACTAAAGCTGGAATTACGGTTGGTGTGGCTGATATCGTTGTATTAGGCGAAAAGCAGCAGATCATCGAAGAAGCACAGCAAAAAGTAGATAATGTTCTAAAACAGTTCAGACGCGGTCTAATCACCGAAGATGAGCGTTATGATCGTGTTATTTCAATTTGGAGCGCTGCCAAGGATACCATTCAGTCCAAACTGATGAATTCCCTTCATCGCCGCAACCCGATCTTCATGATGAGTGATTCCGGAGCGCGTGGTAACGCATCAAACTTCACTCAGCTTGCTGGTATGCGCGGATTGATGGCCAACCCGGCTGGACGAATTATTGAATTGCCGATTAAATCAAGTTTCCGTGAAGGTTTAACAGTTCTAGAATACTTCATCTCCACCCATGGTGCGCGTAAAGGTCTTGCGGATACAGCCCTTAAAACGGCGGATTCAGGTTACCTTACACGCCGTCTCGTTGACGTGGCGCAAGATGTCATCGTCCGTGAAGATGACTGTGGTACAGATCGCGGATTGCTGATTTCTGCCCTGAAAGATGGAACAGAAATTATCGAAAAACTTGAAGAACGTCTAATAGGCCGACATGCAAGGAAAGCGATCAAGCATCCGGAAACGAATGAAGTAATCGTACCTGAAAACGGTCTGATCACTGAAGATCTTGCTATCTATATCGAAGAAGTTGGCGTTGAACAAGTTTGGATCCGTTCTGCATTTACATGTAACACCAGCCATGGTGTATGTAAAAAATGTTACGGACGCAACCTGGCAACTGGCCAAGAGGTTGAAGTTGGTGAAGCAGTCGGAATCATTGCTGCTCAATCAATCGGTGAACCAGGAACACAGCTTACAATGCGTACGTTCCATACTGGCGGTGTTGCCGGCGATGATATCACTCAAGGTCTTCCTCGTATCCAAGAGATATTTGAAGCAAGGAATCCTAAAGGTCAAGCGATCATTTCTGAAATTGAGGGTACAATCGTATCAATTAATGAAATTCGTGATAAACAGCAGGAAATCGTTGTTCAAGGTGCAGTTGAATCCCGCACTTACACAGCGCCATATACAGCGCGCCTGAGAGTTACTGTGGATTCGCACATCGGACGCGGCCATGAATTAACAGAGGGTTCCATCGATCCTAAGGAACTCTTAAAAGTAACAGATGTATTATCTGTTCAAGAATACCTGCTTCGTGAAGTACAGAAGGTATACCGTATGCAGGGTGTTGAAATTGGCGACAAACATATCGAGGTAATGGTAAGACAGATGCTGCGCAAAGTAAGGGTCATTGACGCAGGAGATACAGATGTCCTTCCAGGAACACTTTTGGATGTACACCAATTTACACAGGCGAATACAGCCGCACTTCTATCAGGTAAAATTCCTGCGACTGGCCGTCCTGTATTACTGGGTATCACTAAAGCATCACTTGAAACTGATTCATTCTTATCTGCAGCATCCTTCCAGGAAACTACAAGAGTCTTGACTGATGCAGCAATCAAAGGCAAGCGTGATGAATTGCTTGGTCTTAAAGAGAATGTTATCATCGGTAAATTAGTACCGGCAGGAACAGGAATGCTGCGTTATAGAAAAGCACAGCCAGTATTCACAGAAACTGCAGACGAAAAAATAGTGCCTGCAGATTAAGTAAAAACTGGTACATGGCAAATGATGATCATAAAGAGAAGCTTTTCTCTTTATGATCCATTCATTGCTTTTAGCTATTTTTATTAAAAGGAAATCTTTTGCTAGAGTTTTTTTCTAAAAGAAAGTTGACAGTATACTAGTTGTAGTGATACTATAGCAAAGGTGCTCCTATAAAACCCTGTTACTTTGGAGGATATGAAACATGTCTTATGAAAAAGTGCTACAGGCAAAGTCAGTGGTTATAGGAACAAAACAAACAGTGAGAGCTCTTAAAAATAGTTTGATTCAGGAAGTTTTTATCGCTCAGGATGCTGACATATTCTTGACAGCCCGGGTTGCAGAAACAGCCAAAGAATTAAATGTTCCAATCACATACGTTGATTCGATGCGAATGCTGGGTAAGGCATGTGGTATAGATGTCGGAGCAGCAACTGTTGCCATTAAAAAGTAAAACTGTTTTTGCAGATATTTTTGCAAGAACTTTGTTTTTGCTCAATTATGAACCACCTGGATGTGTGGTACTAGAACGAAAAAGTGAAGGGAGGAAACAAAAATGCCTACTATTAATCAATTAGTGCGCAAAGGACGCGAGTCCAAGATCGAAAAATCAGATTCACCAGCACTAAACAAAGGCTACAACAGCTTTAAGAAAGCACAAACTAACGTATCATCTCCGCAAAAGCGTGGTGTTTGTACTCGTGTTGGTACAATGACTCCAAAGAAACCAAACTCCGCGTTGCGTAAATATGCACGTGTACGTTTGACAAACGGTATCGAGGTAACAGCTTATATCCCAGGTATCGGACACAACCTGCAAGAACACAGCGTGGTACTTATCCGCGGCGGACGTGTAAAGGATTTACCAGGGGTACGTTACCACATCGTTCGTGGTGCGCTTGATACTGCTGGTGTAAACAACCGTATGCAAGGACGTTCTAAGTATGGAACAAAGCGTCCAAAAGCACCGAAAAAATAATTACAACTAAAAATATGAACTTTCTCGAAAGGAGGAAATGTAATGCCTCGTAAAGGACCAGTAACAAAAAGAGATGTATTGCCAGATCCGATTTATAATTCAAAGCTTGTAACTCGTTTAATCAACAAAATGATGGTTGATGGACAAAGAGGTAAATCACAAAAGATTCTTTACTCAGCACTTGACCTTATTAAGGAACGTACTGGTAATGAACCGATTGAAGTGTTTGATCAAGCACTAAAAAACATCATGCCTGTATTAGAAGTTAGAGCTCGCCGTGTGGGTGGTGCAAACTACCAAGTACCAGTTGAGGTACGCCCTGACCGCCGCTCTACTCTAGGACTTCGCTGGTTAGTAAACTACTCTCGCCTTCGTGGAGAAAAAACGATGGAAGAGCGTTTGGCTAACGAAATTATGGATGCTGCAAACAACACTGGAGCTTCTGTAAAGAAACGTGAAGATACACACAAAATGGCTGAAGCTAACAAAGCATTCGCTCACTACCGCTGGTAAGATCGGCCCTGCTTTTAAAAATACTCTAATACTAGGAAGGAGAAAGACCAAATGGCAAGAGAGTTCTCCTTAGCAAATACTCGTAATATCGGTATCATGGCTCACATCGATGCTGGTAAAACGACTACAACAGAACGTGTTCTTTATTATACAGGCCGTATCCACAAGATCGGTGAAACTCATGAAGGTGCATCTCAGATGGACTGGATGGAGCAGGAACAAGAACGCGGAATTACAATCACTTCTGCAGCAACAACTGCACAATGGAAAGGCCACCGTGTTAACATTATCGATACACCGGGACACGTAGACTTCACAGTTGAAGTTGAACGTTCCCTGCGTGTACTTGATGGTGCAGTAGCAGTACTTGATGCACAATCAGGTGTTGAGCCTCAAACTGAAACAGTTTGGCGCCAGGCTACTACTTACGGTGTACCGCGTATCGTATTTGTTAACAAGATGGACAAAATTGGTGCTGATTTCTTATACTCAGTTAAAACCATTCATGACCGTCTTCAAGCAAATGCACATCCTATCCAATTGCCGATCGGCGCTGAAGATGATTTCGAAGCAATCATTGACTTAATTGAAATGAAAGCTACTTTCTACAGCAACGATTTAGGCACTGATATTGAAGTGCGCGATATTCCTGAAGAGCATAAAGAACTTGCTGAAGAATACCGTGAAAAGCTAATTGAAGCAGTTGCAGAATTAGACGAAGACTTAATGGAAAAATACCTTGGCGGTGAAGAAATCACTAACGAAGAGCTTAAAGCAGGCATTCGTAAAGGTACTGTTAATGTTGAGTTTTTCCCTGTAATCTGTGGATCAGCATTTAAAAACAAAGGTGTTCAGCTTATGCTGGATAACGTTATCGACTTCCTTCCATCTCCATTAGATGTACCTGCTATCAAAGGTACTATCCCTGATACAGATGAAGAAGTGGAACGTCATTCAGATGATGACGAACCATTCTCAGCTCTAGCTTTCAAAGTTATGACTGACCCTTATGTTGGTAAACTGACATTCTTCCGCGTTTATTCCGGAACTTTGCAGTCTGGTTCTTATGTTATCAACTCTACTAAAGGAAAACGTGAGCGTATCGGACGTATCCTTCAGATGCATGCTAACAGCCGCCAAGAGATCTCTGAAGTACACGCAGGAGACATTGCAGCTGCAGTAGGCTTGAAAGATACTACTACTGGTGATACACTATGTGACGACAAGAATCTAGTTATTCTTGAGTCTATGGAGTTCCCTGAACCGGTTATCTCACTTTCTGTTGAGCCTAAGTCCAAAGCGGACCAAGACAAAATGTCTAACGCTCTTCAAAAGCTACAAGAAGAAGATCCTACTTTCCGTGCACATACGGACCAGGAAACTGGACAAACCATCATTGCTGGTATGGGTGAGCTTCACCTTGACATCATTGTTGACCGTATGCGCCGTGAATTCAAAGTTGAAGCTAATGTTGGTGCACCACAGGTTGCATATCGTGAAACTTTCCGCGGCTCTGCGCAAGTCGAAGGTAAGTTTGTACGTCAATCAGGCGGACGCGGACAATTCGGACATGTATGGATTGAGTTTTCTCCAAATGAAGAAGGAAAAGGATTCGAATTCGAGAATGCTATCGTCGGTGGTGTTGTTCCTCGTGAATACATCCCTGCAGTTCAAGCGGGTCTAGAAGATTCCCTTGACAATGGTGTTCTTGCAGGATTCCCGCTTGTTGACATTAAAGCTAAATTATTTGATGGATCTTACCATGACGTTGACTCCAACGAAATGGCCTTCAAAATTGCAGCTTCAATGGCACTTAAAAATGCGGCTTCTAAATGTAAACCAGTTATTCTTGAGCCAATCATGAAAGTAGAAGTTGTCATTCCTGAAGAATACATGGGCGACATCATGGGAGATATCACTTCCAGACGCGGACGTGTAGAAGGTATGGAAGCACGCGGAAACACACAAGCTGTTCGTGCGATGGTTCCACTATCTGAAATGTTCGGTTATGCAACATCTCTACGTTCTAACACTCAAGGACGCGGAACATTCTCTATGCACTTCGACCATTATGAAGAAGTACCAAAGAGCATTTCTGAAGAAATTATCAAAAAAAATAAAGGTGAATAATTGATTTTCGCCTTTTAATCAAGTATAACTACTTATATAAGCTATGAAAACGGGAATACCCTGTTTTCATAGCCATAATATACTTAAACTTTTATATAATTTTAAGGAGGAATATCCTAATGGGAAAAGCTAAATACGATCGCTCAAAACCGCACGTTAATATCGGTACAATTGGTCACGTTGACCATGGTAAAACAACTTTAACAGCAGCTATCACTACTGTTCTTGCTAAAGCTGGTGGAGCTGAAGCACGTGGATACGATCAAATCGACGCAGCTCCAGAAGAAAGAGAGCGTGGAATCACAATCTCTACTGCACACGTTGAGTACGAAACTGAAACTCGTCACTATGCACACGTTGACTGCCCTGGACATGCTGACTATGTTAAGAACATGATCACTGGTGCTGCTCAAATGGACGGCGGTATCCTAGTTGTTTCTGCAGCTGATGGCCCAATGCCACAAACTCGTGAGCACATCCTTCTTTCTCGTCAAGTTGGTGTTCCTTACCTAGTAGTATTCATGAACAAATGCGACATGGTTGATGACGAAGAACTACTTGAACTAGTTGAAATGGAAATTCGTGATCTTCTTTCTGAATATGAATTCCCTGGCGATGATATCCCAGTAATCAAAGGTTCTGCTCTTAGAGCTCTTGAAGGCGATGCAGCATGGGAAGAAAAAATCGTTGAATTAATGTCAGCTGTTGATGAGTATATCCCAACTCCAACTCGTGATACTGAAAAGCCATTCATGATGCCTGTTGAGGATGTTTTCTCAATCACTGGACGCGGAACAGTTGCTACTGGCCGTGTTGAGCGTGGACAAGTTAAAGTCGGCGATGTAATTGAAATCGTTGGTTTAGCTGAAGAAGCAAAATCTACAACTGTAACTGGTGTTGAAATGTTCCGTAAGCTTCTTGATTATGCAGAAGCTGGCGATAACATTGGTGCTCTTCTTCGTGGTGTTGCACGTGAAGACATCCAACGTGGACAAGTACTTGCTAAGCCGGGTACAATCAATCCACACACAAAGTTCAAAGCTGAAGTTTATGTTCTTTCAAAAGAAGAAGGCGGACGTCATACTCCTTTCTTCACAAACTACCGCCCACAGTTCTACTTCCGTACAACTGATGTAACTGGTATCTGCAACCTTCCTGAAGGCGTAGAAATGGTTATGCCTGGCGATAACATTGAAATGACTGTTGAACTTATTGCTTCTGTTGCTATCGAAGAAGGTACAAAGTTCTCTATCCGTGAGGGTGGACGTACTGTAGGTGCTGGAGTAGTAGCTACAATCCAAGAGTAATTTTAAACATTCCTATATCGAAGGGGACGCCTTTCACAAAAAGAGCAGATGGGACGCCATCTGCTCTTTTTGTTTTGTTCAATTATATTAAATGGGCCCGGCTAAAGAGGAAACATTGTCTGGAGCTAATGTGCCAGTATGTTCCTTTCAGAGATATGTGTTTATAAGGTGCGTTGATCCCGGTGAAAGGCGTAATTCGAAACTCCTCGAAGTTTATCCTATTTAAAGGAATCTTCGTGGAATATAAATAAAAACACTAATTATATTCACTTCATGCAGAGTTAATTGATCTTGTCTGTAAACACTAGCATACATATTTCTTTTAGATGCAGCCTTAATATTTTCTATATAATAGAAGCTAATGGACAAATCAAATTAAACATAAAGATTTACTTGATAAAATGTATTAGCGTATGTATAATAGTAGAAGTGTGTTGCACATTGAATCAGTTAAAGTTTTTACTTGCTAATTCATAGTGTTTTATGTATAATAGACAATGTTGGTCTTTGACTGCGATGATATGGAAGGTTGCTGACACACCCGGCCGCTTTGCCATGGCGGGTATGTGGGAAATTTCCATTGAGAAGGTCTATTTCTAAAATAGGCGAAAAGGAGGGAAAATAATGGCAAAACAAAAAATTCGTATTCGTTTGAAAGCATATGATCACAGAATCCTGGATCAATCTGCTGAGAAGATTGTAGAAACTGCAAAACGTTCTGGTGCGGCTGTATCTGGCCCGATTCCATTACCGACAGAAAGATCTGTATACACGATCCTTCGTGCGGTTCATAAGTACAAAGATTCTCGTGAACAATTCGAGATGCGTACACACAAACGTCTAATCGATATCGTTAATCCAACTCCGCAAACAGTTGATTCACTTATGCGTTTGGATTTACCATCCGGTGTTGACATTGAAATTAAACTTTAATATATAAAAACAATTATTATTCAGGAGGTGTGACTAATGACCAAAGGAATCTTAGGAAGAAAAATCGGTATGACGCAAGTATTTGCTGAAAACGGCGAGCTTATTCCGGTAACTGTTATTGAAGCAGCTAATAACGTTGTACTTCAAAAGAAAACAGTTGAAGTTGATGGCTATGAAGCTGTTCAGATCGGTTACGAAAATAAACGTGAAAAACTTTCCAACAAACCTGAACAAGGACACGTTGCGAAGGCAAACACGGCACCTAAGCGCTTCATTCGCGAATTCCGCGATACAAATCTCACTGATTATGAGATGGGTCAAGAAGTCAAAGTTGATATTTTCGCCGAAGGCGATGTAGTTGATGTTACAGGAATCTCAAAGGGTAAAGGTTTCCAGGGTGCTATTAAACGCCACGGACAATCACGCGGACCAATGGCTCACGGATCTCGTTACCACCGCCGCCCAGGTTCAATGGGTCCTGTTGCTCCAAACCGTGTATTCAAAGGTAAATTATTGCCTGGACGTATGGGTGGAGAACAAATCACTGTACAAAACCTAACTATCGTTAAAGTTGATCTTGAGCGCAACCTTCTTTTAATCAAAGGTAATGTGCCTGGACCTAGAAAAGCTTTAATTAAAGTTAAAACTGCAGTTAAAGCTAAGTAATTTTCCGAGAAAGGAGGAGCATTAGAATGCCAAAAGTTACAATGTTCAACCAAGCTGGTTCTCAAGTTGGCGATATCGAGCTAAATGAGTCTATTTTTGGAATTGAGCCTAACAATAGTGTTTTATTTGAAGCAATCATCATGCAAAGGGCTTCCTTGCGACAAGGAAACCATAAAGTAAAAAACCGTTCTGAAGTGGCAGGCGGCGGACGTAAACCTTGGAAACAAAAAGGTACTGGACGCGCTCGTCAAGGATCTATCCGTTCACCACAATGGCGTGGAGGCGGTACTGTATTCGGTCCTACACCAAGAACTTATAGCTACAAACTGCCTAAAAAGGTACGTCGTCTAGCTATTAAATCTGCTTTATCTGCTAAAGTTTTGGAAGAGAACGTACTAGTTCTTGAAAGCTTGTCTTTCGAAACTCCGAAAACAAAAGAATTTGCAGCTGTACTGAAAGGTCTTTCTGTAGACACTAAAGCACTAATTATAACTGATGGAGTAGATGAGAAAGTTGCTTTATCTGCACGTAACCTTCCTGGTGTTACAGTAGTAGAAGCTAACGGTCTTAACGTTCTTGATGTTGTGTCCCACAGCAAACTGATCTTGACTAAATCAGCTGTTGAAAAAGTAGAGGAGGTGCTTGCATAATGGATGCACGCGATATCATTAAGCGCCCCGTAATTACTGAACGTTCTTCAGACTTAATGGCTGAGAAAAAATACACTTTTGAAGTCGATGTTAGAGCTAATAAAACTCAAGTTAAAGATGCTGTTCAAGAAATCTTCGGCGTTGAAGTTGAAAAAGTTAACATCATGAACTACAAAGGTAAATTCAAGCGCATGGGTAAACATGCCGGCTACACAAACAAGCGCCGTAAAGCAATTATTAAATTAACTGCTGACAGCAAAGAAATCGAGCTATTTGAAGCTTAATTCATTAGAGAAGGAGGGAAATACACATGGCGATTAAAAAGTATAAACCTACCTCTAACGGTCGACGCGGCATGACGGTGTCTGATTTCGCAGAAATCACAACTGACAAACCGGAAAAATCATTGCTTGCTCCTTTAAAAAATAAAGGCGGCCGTAACAACCAAGGTAAGTTGACAGTTCGTCATCAAGGTGGCGGTCATAAGCGTCAATACCGTATCATTGACTTCAAACGTCAAAAAGATGGTATACCAGGACGCGTTGCTACTATTGAATACGATCCGAATCGTTCAGCAAATATTGCATTAATTAATTATGTGGATGGAGAAAAACGTTATATCCTTGCTCCGAAAAACCTAGAAGTAGGTATGGAGGTAATGTCAGGTATTGAAGCCGACATCAAAGTAGGTAACACTCTTCCATTATCAAACATTCCAGTTGGTACAGTTATTCATAACATCGAGCTTAAACCAGGAAAAGGCGGACAATTAGTTCGTTCAGCAGGTACTTCTGCACAGGTTCTTGGTAAAGAAGGCCGTTATGTTCTTGTACGTTTAAACTCTGGTGAAGTTCGTATGATCCTAGCTACTTGCCGTGCAACAATCGGCCAAGTCGGCAACGAGCAGCATGAACTAATCAACATTGGTAAAGCAGGACGTTCTCGCTGGTTAGGCAAGCGCCCGACAGTCCGCGGATCTGTAATGAACCCTAATGATCACCCTCACGGTGGTGGTGAAGGTCGTTCTCCAATCGGACGTAAGTCTCCAATGTCTCCATGGGGCAAACCGACTCTTGGGTATAAAACTCGTAAGAAGAAAAACAAGTCCGATAAATTTATCGTTCGTCGTCGCAAAAAATAACGGGGTTGCACTACGGTTCATATATAGAACCGTAGAACAATCACGAAGGGAGGTACACATATGGGACGCAGCACTAAAAAAGGGCCTTTTGTTGATGAGCATTTAATCGTTAAGGTTGAAAAGTTAAATGAAGCTGACAAGAAACAGGTAGTAAAAACTTGGTCTCGTCGTTCAACAATCTTCCCGCAATTCATCGGCCACACAATCGCTGTTTATGATGGCCGCAAACACGTGCCGGTATATGTAACTGAAGATATGGTAGGCCACAAGCTTGGCGAATTCGCGCCTACACGTACTTACAAAGGTCACGCAAGTGACGATAAGAAAACAAGACGTTAATGAGAGGAGGGCATCTCATGGAAGCAAAAGCTGTTGCAAAAACAGTCCGTATTGCTCCTCGTAAAGTCCGTTTAGTAGCAGATTTAATACGAGGAAAACAAGTAGGTGAGGCGGTAGCGATTTTACGCTTAACTCCAAAAGGCGCTTCTCCAGTCGTAGAAAAAGTTCTTAAGTCTGCTGTTGCAAACGCAGAACACAACTACGAAATGGATATTAATAACCTGGTTGTTTCAGAAGCATACGTTAACGAAGGACCAACTTTAAAACGTTTCCGTCCTCGCGCAATGGGACGTGCGAGTGCGATCAACAAACGTACTAGTCATATTACAATCGTTGTATCAGAAAAGAAGGAGGGATAACCTGTGGGTCAAAAGGTAAATCCAGTCGGTTTGCGTATCGGGATCATTCGTGATTGGGAATCAAAATGGTACGCTGATAAAGACTACGCAGCACTTTTGCATGAAGACCTTAAAGTTCGTGAATACATCACGAAGCGTTTAAGTGATGCTTCTGTATCTAAAGTAGAAATCGAACGTGCGGCTAACCGCATTAACATTTCTGTACACACTGCTAAACCAGGAATGGTTATTGGTAAAGGCGGTACTGAAGTGGAAGCACTTCGTAAAGCACTTAACCAGTTAACTGGCAAGCGTGTACACATCAATATTATTGAAATCAAAAGAGCTGATCTTGATGCAAAATTAGTTGCAGAAAACATCGCTCGCCAGCTTGAAAACCGTGTATCTTTCCGTCGTGCACAAAAACAGGCTATCCAACGCACTATGCGTTCTGGCGCACAAGGAATCAAAACAATGGTATCTGGACGCTTAGGCGGCGCTGATATCGCTCGTGCTGAACATTATAGCGAAGGAACTGTTCCACTTCACACACTTCGCGCTGATATCGACTATGCACATGCTGAAGCTGATACTACTTATGGTAAGCTTGGCGTGAAAGTATGGATCTATCGTGGAGAAGTTCTTCCTACTAAGAAGAAATCCGAGGAAGGAGGAAAATAATATGTTATTGCCTAAACGCGTTAAATACCGTCGCGAACATCGCGGTAAGATGAGAGGTAATGCTAAAGGCGGCACTGAAGTTCATTTTGGTGAATTCGGTTTGCAGGCTCTTGAAGCATCATGGATCACTAACCGCCAAATCGAAGCTGCCCGTATTGCAATGACTCGTTACATGAAACGTGGCGGTAAAGTTTGGATCAAAATCTTCCCAAGCAAGCCGTTCACTGCAAAACCTCTTGAAGTACGGATGGGTTCTGGTAAAGGTGCTCCTGAAGGCTGGGTAGCAGTAGTAAAACCAGGAAAAGTTATGTTTGAAATCTCCGGTGTATCTGAAGAGGTGGCACGAGAAGCATTGCGCCTTGCAGCACACAAACTTCCTATTAAATGTAAGTTTGTAAAAAGAGAAGAAATTGGTGGTGAATCAAATGAAAGCTAATGAAATCAAAGACCTTACCACTGCCGAAATTGAACAAAAAGTAAAATCTCTTAAAGAAGAACTATTTAATCTTCGTTTCCAGTTAGCTACTGGACAACTTGAAAATACAGCACGCATCCGTGAAGTGCGCAAATCGATCGCTCGTATGAAAACAGTTGTTCGCGAAAGAGAGATCGGTGTCAACAATCGATAATGAATGGAGGTTTGCAGAATGAGCGAACGCAACCAACGCAAAGTCTACACTGGACGCGTAGTATCCGACAAAATGGATAAGACGGTAACCGTTGTTGTAGAGACCTATAAAAAGCATTCTTTATACGGTAAGCGCGTGAAATATTCTAAAAAGTTTAAAGCTCATGACGAGCAAAACGAAGCTAAAATTGGCGATGTAGTACGTATTATGGAAACTCGTCCACTTTCAGCTACAAAACGCTTCCGTCTTGTAGAAGTAGTAGAAAAAGCTGTTATTATTTAATCAGTTCGGATTAAGTAAATCCGAAGGGAGGTTTCGTACATGATCCAACAGGAATCACGTTTAAAAGTCGCTGACAACTCTGGTGCCCGTGAGGTTCTTACAATTAAAGTACTTGGTGGCTCTGGCCGTAAAACTGCTAACATCGGTGATATAATCGTATGTACAGTAAAACAAGCAACACCAGGTGGCGTTGTTAAAAAGGGTGACGTAGTTAAAGCAGTTGTTGTCCGTACAAAACGCGGTGTACGTCGTCCTGACGGTTCTTACATTCGTTTCGATGAGAATGCTTGTGTAATTATCCGTGACGATAAGAGCCCGCGTGGAACACGTATCTTTGGACCAGTTGCTCGTGAATTGCGCGACAACAGCTTCATGAAGATTGTTTCTCTAGCTCCAGAAGTTCTGTAATGATAAATATTTGTAAAAAGCCTTTCAAGGAGGTGCGAAGCTAATGCATGTTAAAAAAGGTGACAAAGTCGTGGTCATCTCTGGTAAGGACAAAGGCAAACAAGGTGTTATCCTTGAAGCATTCCCTAAGAAAAATCGAGTGCTTGTAGAAGGAGTTAACATCGTGAAGAAGCATTCAAAGCCATCTCAAGTTAATCCGCAAGGCGGAATTAACAGCAGAGAAGCTGCTATTCACGTATCCAACGTTATGCCGCTTGATCCGAAATCAGGTAATCCGACTCGTGTTGGTTACAAGATGGTAGACGGCAAAAAAGTACGCGTAGCTACAAAATCAGGTGAATCTTTAGATAAATAAGTCATTAAAGAAGGGAGGTACACGAAATAATGAACCGCCTAAAGGAAAAATTCCAAAAAGAAGTTTCTCCAGCTCTTATGAGCAAGTTTAACTATAAGTCAGTAATGCAAGTGCCACAGCTTGATAAAATTGTGGTAAACATGGGTGTCGGTGATGCTGTTTCTAATTCAAAAGCTTTAGATAACGCTGTTGAAGAATTAACATTGATCACTGGTCAAAAACCTGTAGTAACAAAAGCAAAGAAATCAATCGCTGGTTTCCGTTTACGTGAAGGTATGCCTATCGGAGCGAAAATCACATTGCGCGGCGAGCGTATGTATGAATTCTTTGATAAACTAGTGTCTGTTTCTTTACCACGTGTACGTGACTTCCGCGGTGTTTCCAAGAAGTCATTTGATGGTCGCGGTAACTACACATTAGGTATTAAAGAACAACTTATTTTCCCTGAAATTGACTATGATAAAGTGAGCAAAGTCCGTGGTATGGATATCGTTATCGTAACGACTGCTAACACAGACGAAGAAGCTCGCGAATTACTTACTCAATTCGGAATGCCGTTCCAAAAGTAATCTCTAAATAAAGGGAGGCGAAAACGTGGCTAAAAAATCTATGATCTTAAAGCAAAAGCGCGGATCAAAGTTTAAAGTGCAAGAATACACACGCTGCGAACGTTGCGGACGTCCACATTCTGTATACCGTAAATTTAAGCTTTGTCGTATTTGTTTCCGCGAACTTGCATATAAAGGACAAATTCCTGGTGTTAAGAAAGCCAGCTGGTAAAACCCGAGTTTGGGAAGGAGGTAAATTAAAATGGTCATGACAGATCCTATTGCAGATATGCTTACTCGCATCCGTAATGCGAATATGGTTCGTCACGAAAAACTAGAGGTTCCTGCTTCTAAGATCAAAAGAGACATTGCTGAGATCTTAAAGCGTGAAGGCTTCGTACGTGACGTTGAATTTATCGAAGACAATAAACAAGGTATTATCCGTATCTTCTTGAAATACGGTGCTAACAACGAGCGTGTAATCACTGGATTAAAGCGTATCAGCAAGCCTGGTCTACGTGTTTACGCAAAAACTGGTGAGGTTCCACGCGTTCTTAATGGTTTAGGTATCGCAATTGTTTCTACTTCTCAAGGAGTTTTAACAGACAAGGAAGCTCGCGCTAAACAAGTTGGCGGAGAAGTTCTAGGATACGTTTGGTAATACATTTTCACAAGAATGGAGGTGCACTAGATGTCACGTATAGGTAAAAAACCTGTTGAAATCCCTAACGGCGTAACAGTTACACTTAACGAAAATGCTGTAACTGTTAAAGGCCCTAAAGGTGAATTAACAAGATCTTTTAATCCTGATCTTTCAATCACTGTTGAGGAGAACGTTCTAACTGTAGCTCGTCCTTCTGACGCGAAGGAACACCGTGCTTTACACGGTACCACTCGCGCAGTTATCTCAAACATGGTTGAGGGTGTTTCTAAGGGATTTGAAAAATCACTTGAACTTATCGGTGTTGGTTACCGTGCACAAAAGCAAGGTACTAAGCTTATCCTTAACGTAGGATACTCTCACCCGGTAGAAATCGAACCTGAAACAGGACTTGAAGTTGAAGTTCCTTCCAATACAAAAATCATCGTAAGAGGCGCTAACAAAGAACGTGTAGGAGCACTTGCTGCTAACATTCGCGATGTACGCCCTCCTGAGCCTTATAAAGGCAAAGGTATCCGTTACGAAGGTGAATTCGTTCGCCGCAAAGAAGGAAAAACTGGTAAGTAATGCCGCATAGGTAAACGAAAGGAGTGACGTAAATGATTACGAAGCTTGATAAAAATTCTGTTCGTCAGAAAAGACACGCACGTGTCCGTGCTAAGATTTCTGGAACTGAAGCTCGTCCTCGTTTAAATGTGTACCGTTCTAACAAACACATTTACGCACAATTAATTGACGATGCAAAAGGCATAACTCTTGCAAGTGCTTCTACTCTTGATAAAGAGATCGGCATCGAAGCAACTGGAAATGCTGAAGCAGCTCAAAAAGTTGGCGAACTTATTGCGAAACGCGCTGTAGAAAAAGGAGTTTCTGCTGTGGTATTTGACCGCGGAGGATACCTTTTCCACGGACGTGTAAAAGCACTAGCTGACGCTGCTCGTGAAAATGGATTACAATTTTAATAGTCAAAGGAGGGACAAAGCAGATGCTTCGTATTGATCCTAATAAATTAGAGCTTGAAGAACGTGTAGTTACTATTAATCGCGTAGCTAAAGTTGTAAAAGGCGGACGTCGTTTCCGTTTCACTGCACTTGTAGTTGTAGGCGATAAGAATGGCCACGTTGGATTTGGTACTGGAAAAGCTCAAGAGGTTCCAGATGCAATCCGTAAGGCTATTGAGGATGCTAAGAAAAACCTTGTTACTGTACCTATGGTTGGTACAACAATTCCACATCTTGTGAACGGTCGTTTTGGTGCAGGCCATATCTTATTAAAACCTGCTTCTGAAGGTACTGGAGTTATTGCTGGCGGTCCGGTTCGTGCGGTACTAGAATTAGGCGGAGTCAGTGATATCCTTTCTAAATCTTTGGGTTCAAACACACCAATTAACATGGTTCGTGCAACATTAGAAGGAATTAAGCAATTAAAACGTGCTGAAGACGTAGCAAAATTACGTGGTAAATCAGTAGAAGAACTATTAGGATAAGGAGGGAAATCAAATGGCTAATAAATTAGAAATTACCCTCACTCGCAGCTTAATAGGTCGTCCTGAAGACCAACGCGTAACAGTTAACACACTGGGTCTACGCAAAATGCATCAAACAGTTGTTCATGATGATA
Organism: Bacillus sp. OV322; assembly: GCF_900112495.1. Taxonomy (GTDB): domain Bacteria; phylum Bacillota; class Bacilli; order Bacillales; family DSM-1321; genus Peribacillus. The sequence continues at coordinate 21,211 of NZ_FOMA01000011.1, read as the reverse complement.
ACCCTGCGATTCGCGGTATGATTACCAAAGTTGCTCATCTTGTTACTGTAAAAGAACAATAAAATATATTTTCTCTTAACAAGGAGGTGCCAACATGAAACTTCATGAGTTAAAAGCTGCAGAAGGTTCTCGTAAAGAACGTAAACGTAAAGGACGCGGTATCGGGTCTGGAAACGGTAAAACAGCAGGTAAAGGTCATAAAGGTCAAAACGCTCGTTCAGGCGGCGGTGTCCGTCTAGGTTTTGAAGGAGGTCAAACTCCATTATTCAGACGTTTACCGAAACGCGGTTTTACAAACATCAACCGTAAAGATTACGCTATTGTGAATCTTGATGTGCTTAACCGCTTCGAAGACGGTACTGAAGTAACACCTGCTCTATTGATCGAGACAGGTATCGTCAGCAAAGAAAAAGCAGGAATCAAGATTCTTGCAAAAGGAAACGTTGAGAAAAAGCTTACTGTTAAAGCTCACAAATTCTCCTCTGCCGCTAAAGAAGCTATCGAAGCTGCCGGCGGTCAAACTGAGGTGATCTAATGTTTCGTACGATCTCCAATTTTATGCGCGTGGGTGAAATAAGAAACAAAATTATTTTTACCCTGTTAATGTTAGTCGTCTATCGCATCGGTACATTTATACCTGTACCGAATGTGAATGCCGACTTATTAGCTTCACAGGATCAGCTAAGCGTCTTTGGTATTCTTAATACCTTCGGCGGAGGTGCTCTTAAGAATTTTTCCATATTAGCTATGGGGATCATGCCTTACATTACTGCCTCAATCATCATTCAGCTGCTCCAGATGGACGTTGTCCCTAAGTTCACTGAATGGTCTAAGCAAGGAGAAGCAGGGCGCCGCAAGTTAGCTCAGTTTACCCGTTATGGCACTATCATACTTGGATTTATCCAAGCTTTTGGTATGTCATATGGCTTTAATAATTTAGCTGGCGGTCAAATGATTCAAAATCCTGGTGTAGGAACTTACTTGCTTATTGCAACTGTCCTGACAGCCGGTACAGCTTTTCTATTATGGCTTGGTGAGCTTATTACTGCTAAAGGTGTTGGCAATGGTATCTCCATTATTATCTTTGCTGGGATTGTTGCTGGGATACCCACTACGGTTAACCAGATCTATGCTCAGCAGTTTGAAAATGCAGGAGATCAGCTTTTCTTGAAAATCGTTACTGTTGCCCTTATCATTATTGCAATATTAGCCGTTGTGGTTGCTGTTATCTTCATTCAGCAGGCACTGCGTAAAATCCCGATCCAATATGCAAAACGTGCTGCAGTCGGACGCACACAAGTGGGAGGCCAGTCCACTCACTTGCCTTTGAAAGTGAATGCTGCGGGAGTTATTCCCGTCATCTTTTCAATGGCGTTTATCATCACCCCTAGGACGATTGCCTCGTTCTTTGGTTCTAATAACGTAACACAATGGATAGAAGCTACATTTGACTATACCAAGCCAATCGGCATGATTGTCTATGTTGCCCTGATCATTGCCTTCTCTTATTTTTACGCTTTCATTCAGGTCAATCCTGAACAAATGGCGGACAATTTAAAGAAACAAGGCGGTTACGTCCCGGGAATACGTCCTGGTAAAAGCACTCAAGACTATTTGACTCGTGTGTTATACCGTTTGACGTTTGTAGGCTCTATATTCTTAGCGATAGTAGCCATACTGCCGGTCATCTTCATCCAGCTTGCTAATTTGCCGCAATCAGCCCAAATCGGCGGAACAAGCCTGCTAATCGTTGTCGGGGTTGCCCTTGATACGATGAAACAGCTTGAAGCGCAGTTAGTGAAGCGCCACTATAAAGGTTTTATAAAGTAATGAGTTTTGGGAACAGGTTTGTGTTCCCTTAAACCCATTATGGAGTTTGAGGGGGAACTAATTGTGAATCTTGTGTTGATGGGACTGCCAGGTGCTGGTAAAGGTACCCAGGCGGAAAGAATCGTAGAAAAGTATAACATCCCTCATATTTCAACTGGAGATATGTTCCGGGCAGCTATTAAAGACAGCACGGAGCTTGGCTTACAGGCTAAATCATTCATGGATAAAGGCGAACTTGTACCTGATGAAGTTACAATTGGCATTGTTCGTGAACGGCTAGGCAAACAAGATTGTGAACATGGCTTCTTGCTTGATGGCTTTCCTCGTACGGTTGCCCAGGCAGATGCACTTGAAAACATTCTTGGAGATTTAAATCGTAAAATTGATTTTGTTATTAATATCGATGTTGATAAAGCTATACTCATGGAAAGATTAACTGGCCGCCGTATTTGTAAATCATGCGGTGCTACGTATCATCTTGTTTTCAATCCTCCTGCAAAAGAGGGAGTATGCGATCGCTGCGGCGGTGAACTTTATCAGCGTGCTGACGATAATGAAGAAACCGTTCAGAATCGATTGGATGTAAATCTTAAGCAGACACAGCCGCTTCTTGATTTCTATGAATCTAAAGGGTATGTGCGCAACATTAACGGACAGCAGGATATTAACAAAGTTTTTGAAGACGTTGATGTGCTCCTCAAAGGATTGCGTTAATGATCATTTGTAAAACTCCTCGCGAAATAAACATCATGCGTGAAGCCGGAAGAATTGTTGCCTTAACTCATCAAGAGCTAAAGAAACATATTGCTCCAGGCATTACGACTAAAGAGCTGGATAGAATTGCTGAAAGCTTTATAGATAAACATGGTGCATTCCCTTCATTTAAAGGGTATAATGGATTTCGCGGCAGTATTTGCACATCTGTTAACAATGAACTTGTCCATGGTATTCCAGGGGATCGGGTTTTGCATGAAGGCGATTTGATCAGTATCGATATCGGTGCTGAATATAATGGCTATCATGGAGACTCCGCTTGGACATATCCGGTCGGCAAAATTGATGTAGAAATGCAGCGACTCTTAGAAGTTACCGAAGAGTCATTATATAGAGGGTTGAAAGAAGCTAAGCCAGGTGTGCGCCTTTCAAACATCTCCCATGCTATTCAAACCTATGTCGAGGCTAATAACTTCTCAATTGTGAGAGAGTATGCAGGCCACGGAATCGGTCAAGACTTACATGAGGATCCAACAATTCCTCATTTCGGTCCACCTGAAAAAGGTCCTCGGTTAATGCCTGGTATGGTGCTCGCTGTTGAACCAATGGTGAATGCCGGTAGCAGATATGTGAAGACCTTAGAGGATAACTGGACTGTAGTAACGGTTGACGGAATGATGTGTTCTCATTTTGAGCATACAATTGCAATCACAGACAAAGGGTTTGATATTCTTACTATACTTTGAAGTGGCTGCACTGAATGCTGCTGATTTGAGTCCACGCATAGAGAAGGGAGAATCATTTAATGGCGAAAGATGATGTAATTGAAGTAGAAGGTAAGGTCTTAGAAACTTTGCCAAATGCAATGTTTAAGGTAGAATTAGAAAATGGTCATACTGTTTTAGCTCATGTATCCGGTAAAATTCGTATGCACTTTATTCGCATTTTGCCTGGTGATAAAGTAACAGTTGAGCTTTCCCCGTATGATCTAACTCGCGGCAGAATCACATACCGATTTAAATAAATCGGTTACGCTCCGATCTGTATAAGGAGGTTAGATAGCAATGAAAGTCAGACCATCTGTAAAGCCAATCTGCGAAAAGTGTAAAGTTATCCGCAGAAAAGGTAAAGTTATGGTTATTTGCGAAAACCCTAAACATAAACAAAAACAAGGCTAATTAGAAGGAGGTGCACTAAAGCATGGCACGTATTGCTGGTGTAGATATTCCCCGTGACAAACGTATTGTCATTTCTTTAACATACATTTATGGTATTGGTAAACAAACAGCTATCAAGGTTCTTGCTGAAGCTGGTGTTTCTGAAAACACACGTGTACGGGACTTAACAGAAGATGAATTAAATAAAATCCGTGATATCATTGACAAGTTAAAGGTAGAAGGCGACCTTCGCCGTGAAATCTCCCTTAACATCAAACGTCTAATGGAAATCGGCAGCTTCCGCGGTCTTCGTCACCGTCGTGGACTACCTGTTCGTGGACAAAATACTAAAAACAATGCTCGTACGCGTAAAGGACCTCGTCGTACAGTAGCTAACAAGAAAAAATAATCAGTAAAGGAGGTTACTTTTCATGGCACGTAAAACTAATACACGTAAACGTCGTGTGAAAAAGAATATAGAAACTGGTATTGCACACATTCGTTCTACATTTAACAACACTATTGTTACGATCACAGATGCTCATGGTAACGCTATTTCTTGGTCAAGTGCAGGAGCTTTAGGTTTCAGAGGTTCACGTAAATCTACTCCATTCGCTGCTCAAATGGCTGCAGAAACTGCTGCTAAAACATCTATCGAACATGGTATGAAAACTCTTGAAGTAACAGTTAAAGGCCCTGGTGCTGGTCGTGAAGCAGCTATCCGTGCTCTTCAAGCTGCTGGTCTTGAAGTAACTGCTATTAAAGATGTAACTCCAGTTCCGCATAACGGATGCCGTCCGCCAAAACGTCGCCGTGTTTAATTTTTCTGTATAGAATTTTGTATCCCTGTCTATAATGGGATATAATACTAGGTTTGCGTTCTTACAGAAAGATTATTTCAGTTGTTGCGCACAAGCGGGAACGTATACATGGGGAATTTCGGTTACATGTGAATAGTTATTCACTAGCCGGGGTTTTGACGTTTTGAAGGAGGGTTTAATGAATGATCGAAATAGAAAAACCAAAAATCGAAACGGTTGAAATCAACGATGACGCCAAGTATGGCAAGTTCGTCGTAGAGCCACTAGAGCGTGGGTATGGTACTACCTTGGGTAATTCCCTGCGTCGTATTCTTTTATCCTCACTTCCAGGTGCTGCTGTCACATCTATACAAATTGATGGAGTGCTGCATGAGTTCTCAACAATTGAAGGCGTCGTAGAAGATGTAACTTCTATCATTCTAAATGTGAAAAAGCTAGCTCTTAAGATTTATTCCGATGAAGAAAAGACGCTTGAAATTGATGTGCAGGGAGATGGAGTCATTACAGCAGCCGATATTACCCATGATAGCGATGTTGAAATTCTGAATCCTGAATTGTACATTGCTACCATCGGCAAAAATGGCCACATGCGCATGCGTTTAACTGCACGCCGGGGCCGCGGCTATACTCCTGCAGATCAGAATAAAAGAGAAGATCAGCCAATTGGCGTGATTCCGATCGATTCTATCTACACTCCTGTCTCTCGTGTTTCCTACCAGGTAGAAAATACACGTGTAGGCCAGTTGTCCAATTTCGACAAGTTAACTCTTGATGTTTGGACAGATGGAAGCAATGCTCCGCAAGAAGCTGTAGCACTAGGAGCCAAGATTTTAACAGAGCATTTGAATATCTTTGTTGGTTTAACGGATGAAGCACAAAATGCTGAAATCATGGTAGAAAAAGAAGAAGACCAAAAAGAAAAAGTCTTGGAGATGACCATCGAAGAGCTTGATCTTTCAGTCCGTTCTTACAACTGCCTGAAACGTGCCGGAATCAACACCGTTCAAGAGCTTGCTCATAAAACGGAAGAAGATATGATGAAAGTGCGTAACTTGGGACGCAAATCACTTGAAGAAGTGAAAGCGAAACTTGAAGAATTAGGCCTTGGTCTGCGTAAAGATGACTGACTTCTAGATAGCCCAGAGCTACGCTAGGGTTTTGGTCTGAACCTTAAATAAAGAATATAACACTTCAACAAAGGAGGGAATCCTCAATGGGTTACAGAAAGTTAGGACGCACTAGCGCCCAACGTAAAGCATTACTTCGTGATTTAGCTACTGATCTAATTATCCATGAGCGCATTGAAACTACAGAAGCACGTGCTAAAGAATTACGTTCTGTTGTAGAAAAAATGATCACTCTTGGCAAACGCGGTGACTTGCATGCACGCCGTCAAGCTTCTGCTTACGTGCGCAATGAAGTGGCTGATGCTGAAAAAGGTCAAGATGCCGTTCAAAAATTGTTCAGTGACATTGCTTCACGTTACGAAGAACGTCAAGGCGGTTACACACGCATCATGAAAATGGGACCACGCCGCGGTGACGCTGCACCAATCGTGGTTATCGAACTAGTTTAATAACGGTGGAATAAAAGGGCGGGACAGTTGAACATTACCCTGTCTTCTGCCCTTTTTCTCTATCTTTATTTTACCTTTGAACCATACAAGAATACGCTTGAGTGATACGATGGCTGGCAGCCCAAATCAGGGAGCCTTCACGTCTAGCTCTCGCACCCCTTCCCGCTTTTTTAGTAAGCGTTAATAAGATATTCCTGGTTAACGGATCAGGACCATGTAAGCTGCTCTTAATTTGCCGATCATGTTCGGCGGAAGGGGTGCAGCGTTTTTTTATATCCAAAAACAGAAGTTATTCATTTTATAAGCGAGCAGAGCTGAGATATGATAGAGAAATAGCTGAGTACAGGGAGGGCCACATGAAAGAGAAGCTGGTTTCTTTAGAGGATGTTATTTTTAAATATGAAGATCAGGAGAGGAATGCCGTAGATGGCGTTTCTTTTGATATATATAAAGGTGAGTGGCTGGCAATCGTAGGCCATAATGGTTCAGGAAAATCAACATTGGCAAAATTGCTAAACGGCCTTCATTTTGCAGAATCAGGGAAAATACTCATTAATGGCAATCCCTTGACAGAGGAAACAGTTTGGGAGGCCCGCAAAAGGATAGGGATGGTGTTTCAAAACCCCGACAATCAATTTGTAGGAACCACTGTTCAAGATGATGTGGCTTTTGGTTTGGAAAATTCAGGTGTTCCGCAAAAGGTTATGGTTGAGCGTGTGCATAATGCCCTGAAAAAGGTCAAAATGGACACATTTCTCGATCAAGAGCCGCACCATCTCTCAGGAGGCCAGAAGCAGCGTGTGGCTATTGCAGGCGTCCTCGCACTTCGTCCGGATATTATTATTTTAGATGAAGCAACGTCCATGCTCGATCCGCGCGGGCGTGAAGAAGTGCTGGAAACGGTCAGGCAATTGAAAGATGAAAATATCTTAACTGTTATTTCCATTACACATGACCTAGAAGAAGCATCACGAGCCGACCGGATTATTGTCATGAATCAAGGAAAGGTTTACCGTGAAGGGACCCCTGGTGAGATTTTTAAATTAGAAAATGAACTATTAGAATTAGGGCTGGATATCCCTTTTACTGTTAAGCTGAGCAAAGCATTGCGCAAGCAGGGGATTGATGTTGAAAGTGGCCATCTGATAGAGGAAGAGCTGGTGAACGATTTATGCGAATCACACTTCAAGATGTAGAATATCGTTACCAGGCTTCAACCCCCTTTGAGCATCGTGCCCTGCATGATGTCAACATTGACATTCAATCAGGATCTTACGTTGCTATAATTGGGCATACAGGGTCTGGAAAATCCACACTTTTGCAGCACCTAAATGCCTTGCTTAAGCCCACAAAAGGGAAGGTTACTATTGGTGAGCGTACCATAGAGTCTGGCAGGAAAGAGAAGGAACTGCGGCCGATACGGAGGAAAGTGGGTATCGTCTTCCAGTTTCCTGAGCATCAGCTGTTTGAAGAAACCGTAGAAAAAGATTTAATTTTTGGACCCATGAATTTTGGGGTTTCTGAGGAAAAAGCGAAAATCCTGGCCAGAAAAGCTCTTAAGCAGGTGGGCATGGGCGAGGAAATTCTGTACAAGTCTCCTTTTGATTTATCAGGAGGGCAAATGAGAAGAGTGGCCATTGCCGGTGTCCTTGCCATGGAGCCGGAAGTAATCGTACTGGATGAGCCTACAGCAGGTTTAGATCCAAGAGGGCGCAAGGAAATTATGGATATGTTTTATAGCCTTCATAAGGAAAGAGGCATTTCTACCATCCTGGTTACTCATAGTATGGAAGATGCAGCTCGTTATGCTGATGAAATTATCATCATGCACCAGGGGACCGTCTTTCAAAAAGGGGCTCCGCTTGAAATTTTTTCACAGCCGAAACAATTAATGGAACTGGGGCTAGATGTACCTGATACTGTACGTTTTCAGCTTAAGCTTCAGGAAAAGCTGGGAATAGCCTTTGAGAGGCCTTGTTTAACTATTGGTGACCTTGCCAGTGAAGTTAAAAAGGTTTTGGAAAGGAGGGGAGATAATGCTTGATAAAATGATATTAGGGCGTTATGTTCCAATGAATTCCCTGCTTCACAAAATGGATCCAAGGGCAAAGTTAATTCTGGTCTTCTTTTTTGTATGCATCATCTTCCTTGCGGATAATTGGAAAGCGTACACAGTTGTCGGGATTTTCACTATTTCTTTAATCATTCTTTCAAAAATTCCCTTCGGTTTTCTTTATAACGGACTTAAGCCTATCTTTTTTCTGATTATATTTACCTTCCTGCTTCAAATCTTTTTCAATAAGGAAGGAGCCATTCTTTACAAATTCAGCTGGATTGAAATTCATGAAGAAGGTCTTAGACAAGGGATATTCATCTCTCTCCGGTTTACCTTTTTGATTCTGGTTACTTCTCTATTAACGTTGACTACTACTCCTATATCGATAACCGACGGAATGGAGGAGCTTCTAAATCCTTTAAAGAGATGGAAGCTGCCTGTACATGAACTGGCTCTTATGATGTCGATCTCTCTTAGATTTATTCCGACTCTTATGGAAGAGACAGATAAAATTATGAAAGCACAGACCGCAAGAGGCGTCGATTTTTCATCCGGTCCTATTAAAAATCGGATCAAGGCAATTGTTCCTTTGCTTGTTCCGTTATTCGTCAGCTCTTTTAAAAGGGCAGAGGAATTGGCCATTGCCATGGAAGCCAGGGGATATCGCGGCGGTGAAGGCAGGACGAAATACCGCCAGCTGAAATGGCAGGCCATAGATTCTTTACTGCTGCTTGCTCTTTTTGTTCTGACTATCATTTTATTTTATTTACGATATTGGGCGTAAGGACGGTTCATATGAGATATAAAGCTGTTGTTTCCTATGACGGAACCCATTTTGCAGGCTATCAGGTTCAGCCTTCTAAAAGGACCGTGCAGAGTGAGATTGAGCAGGCACTTAGAAAGATGCATAAAGGGCAGGAAGTGAAAATCACTGCCTCAGGGAGAACCGATGCAGGAGTCCATGCACGCGGACAGGTTGTGCATTTTGATTCTCACTATGAATTCCCTGAAGTTAATTGGATCAAGGCGCTGAATGCCTTACTGCCGGATGATATAGCCATCCTGCAGCTTCAGCCTGCACCAGCTGACTTTCATGCAAGGTTTGATGCTAAGGGAAAAGAATACAGGTACGTGATATCCCGCTCTTCCCAGCGAGACCCATTTAGAAGGCATTATGCCCATCATTATCCTTTCCCGCTGGATGAATCCCGCATGAAGGAAGCGATGGCATATTTAAAGGGGACACATGACTTTACAAGCTTTTGTTCTGCAAAAACGGAAGTATCCGATAAAGTGAGGACCATTCAAGAAATTGAATTGGCAAATGAAGGAGACACTTTAGTTTTTTCTTTCAGAGGAAACGGATTTTTATATAATATGGTCCGGATCCTGTCTGGCACTATCCTTGAAGCAGGCAGCGGAAAATTGGCACCAGGGGATATTCCTCGGATTTTAGAGGGGAAGGATCGGGCTCTGGCGGGGAAAACGGCTCCAGGCCATGGTTTATACTTGTGGAAAGTCCATTATGAATAATCATGAAAAAAAATCTTCATGACAACTAAACCTGGTGTAACATTCTCTTGACAATGTCATCTCGAGAATATAATATAATATGGTATGTATTTTAATCCCGCGATAAGCCCCGGAAGTTTATTGTGATTGAAAATAAATATAACAAAATGGATGAACATTTTTTAGGAGGGTAATCATGCGTACAACATTTATGGCGAAAGCTAGCGAAGTTGATCGTAAATGGTATGTAATCGATGCTGAAGGTCAAACTTTAGGTCGTCTTGCTAGTGAAGTAGCAGCCATCTTACGCGGCAAAAACAAACCTACATTTACACCGAACGTTGACACTGGTGATCATGTTATCTTGATCAATGCAGAAAAGATCGAACTAACTGGTAAGAAACTTACTGACAAAATCTACTACCGTCACACAATGCACCCAGGCGGTCTTAAGACAAGAACAGCTCTTGAGATGAGAACAAACTACCCTGAGAGAATGCTTGAGCTTGCTATCAAAGGCATGCTTCCAAAGAACTCTCTTGGTCGTCAAATCTTTAAAAAATTGCACGTATACGCTGGCAGCGAGCATAAGCACGAAGCTCAACAGCCTGAAGTATATGAATTACGCGGATAATTAATAAGGAGGTTACTATCTTGGCACAAGTTCAATATTATGGTACTGGTCGCCGTAAGAGCTCTGTAGCTCGTGTACGTTTAGTACCAGGCGAAGGTCGCGTTGTTATCAACGGACGTGGAATTGATGAATATATCCCATTCGAAGCATTGCGTGAAGTAGTGAAGCAGCCCCTAGTTGCTACTGAAACTACTGGCACATACGATATCCTTGTAAATGTTAATGGCGGTGGATACACTGGACAAGCTGGAGCAATCCGTCACGGCATCGCTCGTGCATTGCTGCAAGTTGATCCTGAATACCGTCCTTCATTGAAATCTGCAGGACTATTAACTCGTGACGCACGTATGAAAGAACGTAAAAAATACGGTCTTAAAGGCGCTCGTCGTGCACCTCAGTTCTCAAAGCGTTAATTTTTGGCGCTCGGAAGGCTCTCAACCACTTTGGTTGGGAGTCTTTTTTTTCTAAAAAAACGCTTTGACCACATTTTGACCACATGACCACCTCTAAAGCTCAATATTTTGGAAATTTTTCAGCGGTCTGTTCATATAAAGTGTCTGTTACGTTTGTATAGACGATTATTGTCATTTGATATCTGAGTGACCCAATCTTCCTGAACCTCTTTAATGCTTGCTCCGGTTTCAAATAACAAAGAAGCATGTGTATGGCGTAAACCATGAATAGTGATAGGGCGTAAATTGTCTTGCTTACCTAAACCATTCAGCTGCTCGTTTAAATAAGCTAATCTGATTGGAGCACCGTCTGGCCTAGTAAATACTATGTTGTTTTGTCTCTGCTTTTCCCCATAAGCTAAATTCTTTTCCATTTGGCTTATACGCCATTTTTTAACAAAGAAAGGGTAAGGGGAGTATCTAAGCTAATTAAACGCCTATAATCCTTGGTTTAGGGGTTTGAAAGACATATCCACCATTGTTGAAATAGTGTCTTCCATAATCTTAGCGAACCGGCTTCAAAATCATTATCATCCCAGCTCAGAGCAAGTAATTCTCCTTTACGAGCACAGTATTATAACATGGTCACGCAAAGATTCAGATTATTAAGAACCCGATATTTGTTCCGTTCAAGGAGACAAAGGATAAGTAAATCTGAGCTTACCTTTCTAATCGGATTCTTGAAGCATCAAGCGAATTGCAATAAAGGATCAATGCTAAGATTTCCTAAGATATAAATAGTTTTGATTGGATGAGCTAAGATACAGGAGCCTACTTCACTGGCTGTGCTGCTTTTTAACATAATTTTGATGTATGTTCTGGTTTCTTTAAATGTATAGGAGGGGAAACGATGAAACAAAAAATACTGCTCAAAGGCCTTGGCCTTTTGGCGATCTCATCGGAAGGGCTTGTGGCTTATTGGACGGGACCTTCAATTAAGAGTATGCTGCTGAAGGATCATAACACTCCTGCATCGTCTCCGATACTGCCGGAACCATTGTCTGTAATCATATACTTTATGGCCTGATGGACTAAATCAGCCAGAATTCCTTAGAGATAATGGGAGAATTCATCCATTTCCCGTTTCTGCCTGAACAGACCATCGACAAGGAAGGGTCAAGTTCTAGCCTTGAAATCATTACTGAAGGAATTAAGCTTGCTGCCCTGACCGCTGCAAGGCATGAGCAGGATATCCGGGTGATCAGCGGAAATACACATCAGGAGACTTGCACAATCCTTATATGTAGATATTCATGTCGAAAATAAAAGGCCTGAGCCGTATCAATACACGGTTCAGGCCTTATTCTTTTGTGCAGGTCCTTCAGGATCAGCCCGCCTTGGCTTCCTCAAGCAATAATTCCTCCATCACCTCACCAGGCACCGGCTTACCGAATAAATATCCCTGCATGTTTCTGCAGTCAAGGGAACTTAAGAATTGAGCCTGCTCCACCGTTTCCACTCCTTCCGCGATGACAGAAAGATTTAGATTGTCTGCAAGGGACATAATGGAAGCAATCACCGCTTCATTTCCAGGATCTTTTCCGACCTTGTCGATAAATTCCCTGGCGATTTTTAGTGTATCAATGGGGAAGTTGCTTAAATAGGCAAGTGATGAGTACCCTGTGCCAAAGTCATCAACGGATATTTTAATTCCCATTTCCCTCAGCTTTTTAAGCAGAGGAATTATAATATCTACACTGTTCATAGCGATACCCTCCGTGATTTCAAGATCCAGATTGGCCGGATCCAAGCCGGTTTTGCCCAAGAGTCTTTCAATGCACGAAATAGCATCTTTCATTTTAAATTGTCTTGGTGATAAGTTCACTCCAACTTTGATAGAAAACCCCTGATCATTCCATTTTTTCACCTGCGTGCAGGCTTCCCAGAGAATCCACTCGCCAATGGGAAGAATCAGGCCTGATTCTTCAGCTATCGGTATGAATTCGGAAGGAGGAACTAGGCCTAGCTTTGGATGGTTCCAGCGTATGAGTGCTTCTACACCGATAATTTTTCTTGAATGATAATCAATTTGCGGCTGATAATACACCAGCAGCTCATTTCTTTCTATAGCCTTGTATAAATCATTTTCCAGAACCAGTCTTTTGGAAGGAATCTCATTTTCTTCTTTTTCAAAAATGTAATAGGAATTCTTTCCGTTTTCTTTTGCCTGATACATAGCGGTATCTGCATTTTTCATTAAATCTTCTACAGTCCGGCCTCCGCATGGATAGACAGCTACTCCTATGCTTGGAGTAATGTTCATTTCAACACTCTCCACGCGATAGGGTTTACTAAGGGCATAAAGTACATCTTCTGTTATTTTTTTTATTTCTTCTATTTCGGTAATGGCTCTAATTATATAGGTGAATTCGTCACCGCCCTGTCTTGAGACCATATCAGCGGGCCTCAGCACCTCTCGCAGCCTTTTAGAAACAGCAATTATGATTTCATCCCCCAGCTTATGGCCGAGTGTGTCATTTATAACTTTAAAGCGGTCCAAATCAATGAACATGATTCCGAATAGGCCGCCATTTTCTTTATATTCATTCAAAGCCTTCTCGATTTCCAGTTCAAACATTCTTCGATTCGGCAGGCCTGTAAGTAAATCATGAAAGGCCATATGTGTTATTTTTTCTTCGTTTCTTTTATTTTCCGTAATATCATCAGCCAAAATATATAAACCAACCAACTGATCTTCTACTTTAATCGGAGTAGTGGTAAATAATACAGTCCGCTGATCTTTTTCTTTACGATTAATCACCATTTCAAATTTATAAACCTCACCATTAATCCCTCTATTGAAATGGAAAGCTATCTCTTCTTCATTTTCTGCAGTGGAGATGGAAAAAATGGAGGATTGCGTCAATTCTTCCTCTGTATAGCCCAAAAGCTTCAGTGCCGCCTGATTAGTTGATGTAAAGGATCCATTTAAATTAATAGAAAATACAGCGTTAAAATTAAATTCAAATAAGGAACGATATCGCTGGTCACTGATATTAAGTTCCTGCGTTCTCTTCTTATAGCGATGAAGCAGCCTGTTGTTTTCGAGCAGCACGGCAACCTGACGCGTAACCACCAGGAAGATGGCAAAAATGGCGAATATCTTGTAAGCGGATGTATACAAATGAGAGTAAATTAAAAAAACAAACAATCCCAGCACCAGTAAATTAGGAACGATGATGGAAAAATAAGTGCTTCTTCTTTGGTCTTGTTTTTGTTTCGGCTTAGGGCTAGCTTTACGGTATTCTGTTTTAAGAAAATAACCAGAGAATCCAATCAATAAGAGAGCGGGGCTATACAAAGTATCTAATAAGTTTCCGGAAATGTATGTTTCATTAATTTGCTGCCAGGAATACAAACTATCTGCAATTACTTGAATGGACAGCCCTGTAATAAGAAAAGCCAAGCACTTCGATAGCATTCCTGAATCACGCAAAAACCATAAAGTGATGGCGCCAAACAATAGAATCAAGTCACCAATGGGATAGGACATTGACACAAATAAAGCCCATTCATCTAAATCCCCAGCCTTGAGAATCGGGCTCAGAAATAAATTATAGGTTAATGTAACACAGATGGTCATTATGATGGATACATCAAAAAGGAATCTTAAGATCCCGAACTTGTTTCTTTCCTTAAGAAGAATCCAAATAAAAGCAGCAAAATAAAAGAGCGTCTGCAGGTTGTAAAATAAGTCTGTATATCCTGGAAATGGGACTCTCACTCGACATATACTTTCATAAAAAAACCAGATTGCTTCTGCCGTAAAGTAACTGAAGCTTCCGAGGAAAAGCAGAAATAGAAATGTGCTTTCTCTTGACCCTGCGCTCCCTATGCGTTTAATATCCTTGAAACTGGAGTATAAAAAGGAGGAAGAAATCAAGGAAGCCGAAATGCTAAAGAAATTGCCCAAAAGTGTCTGAATGAAAGGGCTGTCTCTCCATAACAGAATTGAAATAAAAAAACTTAAAAAATGAAGTACTGTAAACATTATGATTGATTTTGCTTTCATGTTGTCTATCCTCCGAGGTTTTTCAATTTTCCTGGTGAAACGATTTTTCAGCGTAGAGGATATTTTTTCCCTGGCTGGAGTGGAACGATTAAATAGTTATATTTTCCTGTGATTTATTTATCGGTCTGGAAAAATGTAAAGTTTATAAAATTCAAATAAATATTTAAATACAGGGAGCGGATATGGAGAAGTATGGATATTTGCTAATTAGGATGAGAAATTCTGGAAGTTATGATTGATATGTATGAAAAGTATGTCGTTAATTGTAAAGGGCTGGAGCACTGCAGAGGACATTACACAGGAGGTTTTTTTATTCTTCATATTATATATACAAATAAAAGAACGTAAAAAATACGGTCTTAAAGGCGCGCGTAGTGAACCTCAGTTCTCAAAGCGTTAACTTTTAGCGCTCGGAAGGCTCTCAACCATTTTGGTTGGGGTCTTTTTTATTCCGTGAAGTTTTCTTTCCCATATATTAAGAAAATATTCCATACAAGGCTTGTGAGGCCAGGCAGTTGTTCCATCTGTGTTTTAACAGGACAAATATAGACAGTCCTAAGATTCTTAAGTTACACAAAGGAGAACAGATGCAGGCATTGATTAGCTAATTGCACCTTATCTGAAACCACCGCCAGTATCAAGTTATAATTAGTGATTGCTGTCATTATATCCTCATACATAAAGCCTCCCAAAAAAATAGCTCAGCCATCCTGATAAATAATTGCCATCCGCAAAATCATCAAAAAAAGAATCACCCTACCCAGCATGCAAACACTAACAATAAACCGGGAAATACTCCGGGAAATGGGGTCTGACCCCATCAGTGAGGTGCTAGGATGAATGTAATTACAACTTTAAAGGAACGGCAGAGGGAGAAGCAGGTTAAGTATGAGAGAAGGCTGCTTCGGGATTTGTCGATTGAAAATATGAAGAAGAGAGTGTTTGAGCATTTTGGTTCGGATAAGTCGATTGGCATTTATTTTTCGGATGTTTTAGAAGAGGGCTGCTTTGATATTGCAATAGAGGCTTTTTTGCTTGGTGCCCGTTTCTCAAAATTTGGCTATTACGGCGAGTCGGAGGAAATGGCCCGGTCACGATGTGCTCAGGAAGAAAAGCATCTGATTGATACGCTTTTTAATTTCATTTTATATTGGGGGAAAGTCGGTGATATCGATTTGTACAGTGAAGATCTTTATTATCGCTGCACAGCTTATGTAGAGGTATGGTGGAAAGACGGCTTTGGCAAAGGAGAAAAAAGATATAAAATGCGTCTTCATTAATTCATGCGGATATCAGCAAGCATGCAGGCAGTTCTATTTTCGGATGTTGTCCCATATTTTTAAATATGGAGGACTAGCCGGAAGGAGAACTGTATGAAAAGAAAGCTAATATATACGGGAATTACAGTTGGTTTTATTGCCTTGTTTTTAATGATTGGCATAAAATTTATGGATGATGACTCCTGGAAGTCTTGGAACCTGCCGCTTACAGGCAAAGTAATTGTGCTGGACGCGGGGCATGGAGGGCCTGACGGCGGAGCAAATGTTAGTTCTATTGTTGAAAAGGAAGTCTCGTTAGCTGTCACTTTAAAGCTGAGGGATTTTTTGCAGGAACAAGGGGCTTTTGTTGTACTTACAAGAAAAAATGATAAAGACCTGGCTGATAAGGAGACCAAAGGCATTCGGATGAGGAAGCAGCAGGATCTTCGGAATCGTGTGAAGTTGATTAATGATTCTAATGCTGATCTCTTCCTAAGCATCCATTTAAATGCTTTTCCGTCCTCAAAGTGGAAAGGGGCGCAAACTTTTTATACCGCCCGTTATGAGGAGAATGAGAGGGCGGCCCAGTTTATTCAGGCCGAGATAAAGAGAAATTTGGAGAACACCTCAAGAAGTGCCAAAATCATCAACAATATCTATCTGATGAGAAATGCAAAAAAACCGGGAGCTCTAGTTGAAATCGGGTTTCTGTCGAATCCTGAAGAGCGAGGAAACCTGATTAAAGATTCTTATCAGGAAAAAATTGCGGCTTCTATCTATAAGGGAGTGCTGAGGTATTTTACGGAAGACACGGTTCCGTCCAAAGATCAGCAGTAGGTGAAAAAGGCAGTGCATAACCGTCTTTCATGTGCAGGCATGAAAATCGGAAAAAGCACTGCCTTTTTTAGTTCTGACAAAATTGTCTCTGATTTCTGCATCAGCCGTTCGCTTTCGGGAGGTTCTTAGCCCATGTCTGGCTGCTCTCAATTCTAATAACCATGTTGATTTTATGGGGCTTTCAATTAAATCAGCCTCCTGCTAATGTTTGAGGTTTCAGAAACATTTATGGTGTGTGGTATACTATTATTTGAAAAATGAATTCACTAAAGGTGGGTGTCTGTTTTGATTACTGAAGAAAAAGTATTCGACTTACTTAAGGGTTTAAATGACCCTTTTCTGCATAAAACATTAAATGAAACAAATGGGATTCAAGAAGTAAAGATCAAGGCAGAAAAAAATCATGTAAGCGTGAAAATTGCCATTGCTAAGACTGGCACAGGAGAACAGCTTCAGCTGCAGACGAAAATTGTGGAATTGCTTAAAAGCAATGGGGCTGATTCGGTTGGAATCCGCTTTACTGACTTGCCGGAAGAAGAATTGGCAAAGCATCGCGTGAACACACCGGAAGAGGCTCCCGGGTTACTTAGCCCTAACAGCAAAACTGCCTTTATTGCCATTGCGAGCGGAAAGGGAGGGGTAGGAAAATCTACCATTTCGGTTAACTTTGCAACTGCTTTAGCCCGCCTGGGCAAAAAAGTTGGATTAGTGGATGCTGATATCTACGGATTCAGTGTTCCGGATATGATGGGAATCTCTACCCGCCCTGTTGTAAGGGGCAAGAAAATCATTCCGGTGGAGCGCTTTGGAGTAAAAGTCATTTCAATGGGCTTCTTTGTGGAAGACAATGCTCCAATTATCTGGAGAGGGCCAATGCTTGGAAAGATGCTTAACAGCTTCTTCAATGAAGTGGAATGGGGAGACCTTGATTACCTCGTACTTGACTTGCCTCCTGGAACTGGAGATGTAGCGCTGGATGTACATACCATGCTTCCTTCATGCAAGGAAATCATCGTCACCACTCCGCATCCGACAGCAGCCTTTGTAGCAGCCAGAGCGGGTGCCATGGCTATCAAAACAGAACATGAAGTAATTGGTGTTATCGAAAATATGTCCTTTTTTGAAAGCAAGACGACTGGCGAGAAGGAATACGTATTCGGTCAAGGCGGAGGAGAAAAGCTGGCAGAAGAACTTCGCACAGAAGTATTGGGACAGCTGCCGCTGCAGCAGCCTGACTGGAACGAAGATGACTTTGCTCCGTCCATATATGCTCCAGAACATCGTTTAGGCAGGATTTATACTGACATTGCCGAAAAAGTAGTCAATAAACTGCAGAAATAAAAAGCAGTATCAGATTGTGTCCTGGCAATCCTGACCGGGAATATAAGGGCATAGCTGTCTTTGAAACCATGTCTTAGATTGTCTATAAAGAGGTAAGCGAAAAGTGGGATGGCCGCGTTTGCCATCCCACTTTTTTCATTGTTTTTTGCTGTTATCTTCAGGCTGTGCTTGCTTGTCCCCGCTTGTGCCTTTACTGCCTGATGCAGCAGCTGACTTTTCGGTTTGCGCGGCAGCATTTAAAAGAATGTCTTGTATCTTTGCCCTGACAAGAGGGCTGTCCATCGTTTCGATGAGAGTTTGCTTTGAAAACTCCCGCATTTCTTTGGTTTTTAACAAATCATTAAATTCCTTTTGTAATTCTGGATCCTTCATCACTTCAATAATCATCCCGCGGTATTGGGGATCTTTGGTCATATCCTTCAGTAAACGCTCATGTTCAGTTTTCAATCCCTTAGCATAGGCAGCAGCAAATTTCGGATCTTTAAAAGCTTTTTCCCAGAATTGTTTTCCTTTATCGGAAGTAACGGTTTTCTCAATGGAATCTGTCACTACTTTTTGATCCATAATCAGCTGGCTTTTCACTGAATCATCATTCATAACATCTTGTATAGCCTTTTTTCCTTCATCGGTCTTTAATATATCGACAACCATTTTTTTTGTTGCTTCATAATCCATTTTTTCAGCACCTGCACCGCTTTGGCCGCAGCCGGCACAAGCTAAGCAAAGCATGGAAAAAAGAAGTAAAGTAACCCCAAATTTCATACTCAGAGCCCCTTTCTTAACATCATATTTTTAATATGGGTCAGTGCCGGAAATTTATTCGCCGCATAGAAAATGTGGCATTTTGATATGCTGATTGGTACAATCAAGGAAAAAGAGAATAGTGTTGGGGGAAAATAATGAACAGCAGGAATATAGTTCGCTTATTTGTAACAACATTAATTTTGGGCGGTTTAACCGGGGGGATTGTGGGATATTTAGCACGCTGGAGTGAGTTTGCACATCTCTTTACTTCTGCAGATGTGAAGGGAATCCTTACAAGTTTTATATGGCTTGTTGGCGTGGGCTTTATCTTCAGTGTAATCAGCCAGGCAGGCTTTTTTGCATATCTGACTGTTCACAGGTTTGGGCTTGGCCTGTTTAAGAGCGTGTCCCTGTGGAATTCAGTACAAGTTGTTTTGATGGTGTTTGTCCTGTTCGATTTTATTTATCTTCGCCATTCTAATGCAGAAACAAAAGGCAGTTTGCTTCATGATTTAATGCTTGTTTCTCTTATTGTCGTTATTGCATTCATCGTGGCGTACTTGAAAATGAAGCAGACCAATAAATCAGCATTCATACCTGCTTTATTTTTTATGGCGGGCATTACCATCATTGAATGGGTTCCGGTACTTAAAACGAATGACCAGGGATGGCTTTATTTCATGCTGATAACTCTTCTGGTGTGCAACACCTATCAGCTGCTTATTTTAAACAGCATGATTGAAGCGTCACAAAAGGAGTTAGCTGCTAAAAGGGGATTGCCGCGAGCGGAAACTTCAGAACAGTCTGGAAAAGAGAAACACCGGGTAAAATAAAAGCACAGGTTCAAGGCATGCCTTGAACCTGTGCTTTTATTTGATTTCTTCGGTCTTGGTGCTCGAGTTTGATATCATTTGTGAAATTGTTACAAAGGTAAGGTCTTTTGATCGCAGTTCATCCAGGATTTCAGGCAAAGCTTTGTTTGTCTGCTTGGCGGAGTCTGAGGCATGGAGCAATATGATATCCCCTTTGCCGGCCTGGTTGACATTATTTACAATCACCTTGACCCCTGGGTTGGTCCAGTCCTTGGAATCTACACTCCAATGGACCACTGTGTATCCCATCTTCTCGCTGATTTTAAGGAGCCTTTTGTCAAAATGCCCCGTTGGAGCCCTCAGAAATTCAATATCACTAATATTCATTTTTTTGAATACCTCCTGTGCCTTGGAGATATCACGTACGATTTCTTCATCCTTTAAGTCGGAATAATCCTTGTAGGCATAGCCTAGCAACCCGATTTCAAAGCCTTCTTTGCTGATTCGGGCCACGGTGTCAGGGTGCCGTTCTGCCCAAGCACCGGAAAGAAAAAAGGTTGCCGATTTTATATTTTCTTTTTTTAGCGTGTTCAAAATCGGTATTGCCCGTTCATCTCCCCAGCCAATATTAAAGGTGAGTGCAACATTCTTTTCGCCTTTATAAACAGCCTTTGGGCCATCTGGCGAAGAAAAGACAGGTAATTTAACATCTTGCACAAAAAGGAACCAAGCTGCCGCTAAAGAAGTCAGCAGAATCAGGGAAAGCTGTTTTATGGTTCGTGCGTTAAGAACTAAAAAGAAATTCAATCATCATCACCTCGTCCAGATGCTCTTGTCTCATCCTATGTGTTTTTCATAAAGATATGCCAAAATTGAAGGGAGGCATTATAAAAAAAGGATTTATGGAAAAAATAAGGAAAAATGGGTGAAGAGGTGAAATGATGCTTGGATTCGTGATAAACGAAAAAGAACAGAAAGAAATGGAGTATATCGTAAAAAGGGAGCTGGACGAAATCCTTTTTGATTTGCAGGATGAAAGGACTGACCATATTGTTAAAAGAGCGATGGAAGAAAGATATAAAATCCTTTTTAATTTATTCAAGCGGGTAGCTCCGTCAAATGAATGCATGAAATATATGAGGATATCACTCCCGGTCAATGAGAAAAGAAAAAAATGATATGTTTTTGCGAAAAAAAGTTGTTGACCACTGAAAAAAAGGCTGATATATTAAAAAAGCTGTTGTTAGCAAAGAGATTTTAAAATGAGTTTTAAAAAATATGTAAAAACTTTTTAAAAAATGTTGACGGACAGCTAGATATTTGGTAAGATATTAAAGTCGCTTGCAAGACAAACGACAGATTGCTCTTTGAAAACTGAACAAAACTAAGCGCCAACGTTTTAAAATAGTGAGCACACACTCTAAAAGCAAATGAGCAAGTCAAACATTTCTTCG
>NZ_FOMA01000013.1 GCF_900112495.1 Bacillus sp. OV322 | reverse complement strand
CGAAGAAATGTTTGACTTGCTCATTTGCTTTTAGAGTGTGTGCTCACTATTTTAAAACGTTGGCGCTTAGTTTTGTTCAGTTTTCAAAGAGCAATTGTTTTTGAAACAACTCATTTATCTTATCACTAATCATTACATTAAGTCAACAACTTTTTTAATTTTTTTCAAAATCTTAAGGTGTTTGAAACTTGTTCGTAACAACAGATATAAATATAACACCATAATAAAAAGTGCGCAATACCTTTTCGTAAAAACTTTGCTAAAATAATAAAAAATATTCATTTCATGCTTTTTAAGCAATGTTTAGTGCCTATTATAAACAAAGAAAAAGACCAATTCCTTTATGTCTGCCTGACAAAACCCGCGGGCGGACTGTAAGAATTGGTCTTTTTTACGTTTTAACGGTGGCGCATAAGCGGGAACAGCAGCACATCACGGATGGAAGGAGAATTCGTCAATAGCATAACTAAACGGTCTACTCCTATTCCGAGTCCGCCCGTTGGCGGCATGCCATATTCAAGCGCTTCGATGAAGTCTTCATCCATTTCATGCGCTTCATCATTGCCCTCTTCGCGTTCTTTTAACTGAGCCTCAAAACGCTGGCGCTGATCAATCGGATCATTCAGTTCTGTAAATGCATTTGCATGCTCACGGCCGACTATGAATAATTCAAAACGGTCTGTAAATCTTGGATCTTTTTCATTTTTCTTTGCCAGAGGAGAAATCTCGACAGGATGGCCGAAAATAAATGTTGGCTGAATCAGCTTTTCTTCCACAACCTGCTCGAAGAATTCATTAACAATATGACCGAACTCCATATTAGCTTTCACTTCAATGCCGTGATCTTTGGCAAGCTGATGCGCTTCTTCTTTGGTCATTTCTTTCCAGAAGTCAACACCTGTGTATTCTTTAACAGCGTCGACCATGTGAAGTCTTTTCCATTCAGGCTTCAGGTCAATTTCATTTTCCCCATATTGAATGGTAGTAGAACCAAGTACATTCTCTGCGATATGTGCAATTAAGTTTTCAGTAAGGCTCATGATATCTTTATAGTCTGCGTATGCTTCATATAACTCAATCAAAGTAAACTCAGGGTTGTGTCTGGTGGAAACTCCTTCGTTTCTGAAAACACGGCCGATTTCATATACCTTTTCCAGGCCGCCGACAATAAGGCGCTTCAGATGCAATTCAATGGCAATCCTTAAATTCAAAGGCATATCAAGTGCATTGTGATGTGTCAGGAATGGACGGGCAGCCGCTCCGCCTGCAACAGAATGAAGCAGTGGGGTTTCTACTTCTAAATATCCGTGGTCATCAAGATAGCGGCGCATAGCTTGTACAATCTTACTGCGCATAATTAGCGTGCTTTTGCTTTCTTCGTTCGTAATTAAATCCACATATCTCTTGCGGTAGCGTTCTTCCACATCTTTAAGGCCATGGAATTTATCAGGAAGCGGGCGGAGTGCCTTGGTAAGGAAAACAAATTCCTTAGCTTTAATTGAAAGCTCGCCGACTTTTGTTTTAAATACCAATCCCTTAATACCGACTAAATCGCCAAGGTCGGTTTGTTCAAAAAGTTTATATTGCTCTTCCCCGACTGCATCAAGACGGACATAGATTTGAATCTGGCCGCTAATATCCTGAATATGAGCAAATCCCGCCTTGCCTTTTCCGCGCTTCGTCATGACACGCCCAGCAATAGTTACTTCTATATTTTTTTCGTCCAGATCTTCTTTGCTTTCTTCTCCAAATTCTTTCACGACTTCCTCAGTAAGGTGAGTGCGTTCGAATTTGCTTCCGAACGGGTCTTTTCCTTCATTGATTAAAGCCTGCATTTTTTCCCGTCTTACTTTGAGCTGGTCGTTTAATTCTTCGCTCATTTATAATCATCTCCATCTTGTTATTCAAAACTTATATATAAGTGAAATTTGCATCCTTACTTATTTTCACACAAAGTAAAGTAATCGAACAGTACTTTAGCCCAAAAATCTGACTCTTCCGCCTAAATAAAAACTGCCAGAGAAACCTGGCAGTGATTGTAAGCGTATTATAGGTAAAAAGAACAAGGCATGTCAACTTTTTATACAACCTGAACGTTTTGTTCAGCAGCTTCCACTTCACCGACAAGGGTGTATAAAAGTGTATGGACATCTTCCCGCGTGTTGCATTCATTAATGCCTTTTCTGGCTTTTCCATTTCCGCGCACGCCTTTTAGGTACCAGGCGGCATGCTTACGCATTTCGCGGACCGCAATATATTCATTTTTAAGTGCGATCAGGCGGTCCAGGTGCAGCATGCAGACATCCATCTTTTCGCGCACGGATGGCTCATCAACCGTCACTCCTGTTTCAAGGTACTTCACTGTACGGTAGATCATCCACGGATTTCCAAGTGCCGCGCGGCCTATCATGACTCCATCTGCTCCTGTTTCTTTAATCATTCTTTCCGCATCCTGAGGCGTTTCCACATCTCCGTTGCCAATTACAGGGATATTCACAGAGTTCTTCACTTCGCGGATTATATCCCAGTTTGCCTTTCCTTCATACATTTGCACACGGGTGCGACCATGAAGAGAAACGGCTTTTCCGCCAGCACGTTCGACAGCCTGGGCATTCCGCACCGCATAAATGTGGTCTTCATCCCAGCCCATACGCATTTTTACAGTAACCGGCTTATCAACAGCATCTGTTACAGCTGATACCATTTCGTATATTTTATCCGGATCCAGAAGCCATTTGGCGCCTGCATCACATTTTGTGATTTTCGGAACCGGGCAGCCCATATTAATATCAATGATATCTGCTGTTGTGTTTTTATCTACAAACTGTGCAGCTTCTACAAGGGTTTCTTTTTCTCCTCCGAAGATCTGCAGGCTCAGCGGTTTTTCTCTTTCGTCTATATATAGCATATTCATTGTTTTTGCATTTTGAAGTACGATTCCCTTATCACTGACCATCTCAGCACAGACCAGGCCTGCGCCGAATTCTTTAACTGTGAGACGAAAAGCGGAGTTGCAAACACCAGCCATTGGAGCAAGCACAACCCGGTTTTTCATTTCGATATCACCTATTTTAAACACCATAAAGCCTCCTTGAGCCTTAATTATTGCTTCTATCTATCTTCAGGCGGTTCTAATTCCTCCAAGGAAACATGGAGGTTATCGGCAACCTTCACTAAAAAGCTCTCAGTCGGTGTACGATTGCCCCTCTCCACTTCACCCAGCAAGGAAACTGACACACCTAGTTCTTTAGCAAATTCCTCTTGTGTAAAACCTTTCAGCTTTCGAAAAGCGCGAATACGCCTTCCCCATTTTTCTGCTTCCATAATCGAACTCCTTCTTTATCCTTATCCTGCATATTATCAAGAATAACTCTTAAAGGGGTCTCCATCTTCGGCAGAGTGATGTGCGGATCTATTTCCAGCAATGGAATGATGACAAAGGCTCTATCTAAAATCCGAGGATGAGGAATAATAAGATCCTCTGTTTCAATATTTTCGTGATTATACAGTAAAATGTCAAGGTCTAAAGTCCGCGGCCCCCACCTGATTACCCTTTTTCTTCCAAGTTGTTTTTCTATTTGCAGACAATAAGCCAATAATTCATCCGCTTTAAGAGAGGTTTCCGCTTTTATCACTGCGTTTAAAAAATCTTCCTGATCTAAAAATCCCACTGGATCAGTTTCATATAAAGAAGAACTGTCGATGACCTGTATCCCGCTGTGGTTTTGAAGAAGCCTCAAGGCGTCCGCAAAAATTTCCTTCCGATTTCCCATATTGGACCCTATAGAAATGTATACAATATTCTCCAAATCATCGGCTCCTTGTAATTTCTACAGCTACGGATTGGTAATGCCCGGGTATCGGCGGATCAGGCTTAATGACTTTGACCGTGACAGACTGGATTTTAGGAAACTTTGACAGCATTTCTTTTGCAATGTTTTCTGCGATCGACTCCACTAGCTTAAACGTCTTGCCCTCCACAATATCCTTGCACACCTGATAGATCTCTCCGTAGTTGACTGAATCCTCAAGGCTGTCGCTGTTTCCGGCAGCGGATAAATCCGTTTCAGCCACTACATCGACCGCAAAACGCTGGCCCAGCCTGTTTTCTTCAGGAAAAACACCATGATAACCGTAGAATTCCATTCTATTTAAATAAATCTTATCCACTATATTCACCCTTTCCAACCAGAACATCCATCATTCTTGCCATCCTCGCCATTTCTTTGACATCATGCACCCTCACCATGTGGCAGCCTTGCTGAATGCCTGAGCAGACTGTAGCGCCTGTGCCTTCAACACGCTCTTCAGGAGGCAGGTCCAAAACCTTGCCGATCATGGATTTCCTTGATGTAGCAAGCAGGACCGGATATCCAAACGATACAAGCTTATCGAGATTCTGCATCATTTCCAGATTAAGAGCGAAGTCCTTAGCAAATCCGATGCCGGGATCTAAAATAATTTTATCATCTCTGACACCTTCTTTTTTCACTAAGGCAATGCTTTCATAGAGGTCATTCCAGGCATCTCTCAGGAAATTCTTATACTCCATGTTCGGGCGGTTATGCATCAGGATTATCGGAACACCGGTTTCAGCAGCCGTCCTAGCCATTTCAGAGTCTGCCTTTGCTCCCCAGATATCATTAATGATATGTGCCCCTGCATTTACTGACTCCCTTGCTACCCTGGATTTATAGGTATCTATGGAAATGGGGATTTCGAGGTTCTTTGATATGGCTTCAATGACCGGAGCGACTCTTGCTATTTCTTCTTCATCAGTGATTTTTTTATAATTGGGCCTAGTGGATTCCCCGCCAATATCTATAATATCTGCACCATCCTCAATCATCTTTTCAGCATGGAATAATGCAGCATCAACCCGATTATACCTCCCTCCGTCCGAAAAAGAATCAGGCGTCACATTCAGAATGCCCATAATTAATGTTTTCTTGCTGTAGTCCAGTTTATAAGCGCCGCAATCAATGACAGTATTAAGATTCTTTTCCATGGTTCTCCTCCTGCATGCCTCTTAGCTGAGATTTACCAAATAGGTTTGTTTTGTAACGCTGATACTCTTTAAATAATACACGTGCCGCTTCCCCGTTTTGCCCCGGAAAAGTTTTTACGTTTTCAACATACGAAAAAGCCACGATTTCCTGTACCGAATTTGTATAAAAGAATTCATCTGCTTCCAATAGGTCCTCTGGGAGGAAGCGTCCCTCTGCAATAGGAAAGCCCATCTGTCCTGCAAGCTTGATTATCCACTGGCGGGTGATGCCATTAAGAATTCCTGTATTTATCTCAGGTGTATACAAAAAGCCCTCTTTAACCCAGAATAGGTTGGATGTAATCCCTTCTGCTATATACCCATTTTCTGTAAGAAAAATGCCTTCTATGTCTGTCTTGTTTCCTATTTCCAGTTTTGCTTTTACGTTATTTAGATAATGATGTGATTTTAAACGGATTGCCGTTTCGGGTGTATTTCGCCTTGTTTGCAGAATGACACCTTTTTTGGCCTGAAGTTCAACCGCTGATACGGCCGGAGTCATCAGCATAATCACATTGGGCGAGGTGTAGGGCACTGACTGCAGGCCAACAGGAGCCTCTCCTGCTGAAATATTAAGCCTCAATCTCGCGTTTCTGCACTCATTGGCATGCATCAATCGATCAATTATGAGCATGATTTCACCCCTTGTGCAGGAGAAATCAATATTCAGCTCATGCAGCCCTTCATTTATGCGACTTATATGGTCATCTAAAAGAAAAGGGTGGCCATCATATATGCGAAAGGTTTCAAAGAGGCCAAGCCCGTATAAAAAACCATGATCAAACGGAGAGATGGCCGCTTCTTTCTCATCTATTATTTCACCATTCATATACATATACATCAGCAGTTCACAGCTCCATTTCTTATTTTACAGGCTAACCCATTATTGTATTGTCATCCTGCTGCTTTTTATAATGATCCAAGAAATTGCGCAGCAGCTTCTTTCCATGCTCAGTCATAATGGATTCCGGGTGGAACTGTACTCCTTCTAACGGATAGGCAGTGTGGCGGATCCCCATAATTTCACCTTCCTCTGTTTCTGATGAAATAACAAAACAGTCAGGAAGCGTGCTTCGTTCCACAATGAGTGAATGGTAGCGTGTTGCCAAAAAGGAGTTTGGAATATCAGAAAAAATCGTTTTCCCATCATGGAGAATGGGAGATGTTTTTCCATGCATCAGCCGTTCTGCCCCCATAACCGTTCCTCCGAAAACCTGTGCGATGGACTGATGGCCAAGGCAGACGCCAAGGATAGGTATTTTGCCTGCAAAAAAACGGATAGCCTCCATACTGATGCCTGCTTCGTCAGGGCTGCAGGGCCCAGGGGAAATCATTAAAAAATCCGGGTCCAGTTCTTCTATTTCAGACAGGGTGATGCTGTCATTTCTTTTTACAATCAGGGTTTCACCAAGCTCCCCAAGGAATTGCACAAGGTTATATGTAAATGAATCATAGTTATCTATCATGAGAATCATCAATTAATCCGCCTTTGTTAGGTATAATTCTGCTGACTCTATCGCTTTCCAGAGTGCCGCGGCTTTTTTTAATGACTCATTATATTCATGCTTAGGGTTTGAATCAATGACAATTCCAGCCCCTGCCTGGATATGAGCCATGCCGTCCTGGACAAATACTGTCCTGATCACGATATTTAACTCCATATCTTCCGAATAGCCAATCCAGCCTATCGAACCTGTATAAACCCCTCTTCTAACAGGCTCTAATTCTTCGATAATTTCCATAGTCCTGACTTTTGGCGCTCCAGTTATTGTCCCGCCCGGAAAAACCGCCTCTATAACATCGAAAGAGCTTTTCCCCTCAGAGATTTCGCCTCTGACATTTGATACTATATGCATGACATGGGAGTATTTCTCTATCACCATAAACTCATCAACATGAATGGAGCCATATTTACATACGCGCCCCATATCATTTCTTTCTAAATCAACAAGCATCACATGCTCTGCCCGTTCTTTTTCATTCTCTATCAGTTCTTTGGCCAGCTTCTCGTCCTCTGCCTGATCTGCCCCTCTTGATCTCGTGCCGGCAATCGGTCTTGTACTAATTTCCTTACCTTTTCTTTTCACCAAAAGTTCCGGTGAACCGCATATAATCTGAAACTGGGGTGTGTGGATGTACGCCATGTAAGGTGATGGATTAATCCTTCGTAAATGTCCGTACACTTCAATAGCCGGAACAGGAAGTGCCCTAGACTGCCTGACAGACAAATTAACTTGAAAGATATCACCCTTGGCAATGTACTGGCGCACCTTTTCAACCGCCTCTCTGAACTGCCCTTCTTGTAGAGAAACCTTCAGCAAATCTGCTTCTGCGGCGCCTGCAAATCTTTCATTGGCAACCGGCTTTACGGCAGAGGTCCATTGCCTTTTCATTTCTTCAAGTCTTTTGTCAGCATCCAGACTTTCTTCCTCACATGTGTACATAAACCAGAGCCGGTTTTTTTTATGGTCAAATACTGCAACTTCATCAAACACCAAATAATACATATCCGGTGTGTTAAGGTCATCTTTTGCTAAATTTGGAAGATCCTCAATATAACGGGCATAATCATAGCTGATAAACCCCATGGCCCCGCCTTGAAAGTCGGGAAATTCTTTATTTTGCTCTGCCTCGCGTCCTGCCATCCAATTCTTTAGGGCATCAAGGGGCTTTCCGGCTGCTCTCTCACTCGATCCATCTCGATAAAAGATCTCTGTCATGTGATCTTTTCCTATTAATTCAGCCACATGATCAAGACCAGCCATGCTGAAGGATCCGCCTCTTCCGCTCTCAAGCAAGACATGCCTGTCCCTTCCAGAGGATAATGAAGTATATGCTTCAAAAAACTGATTATAAGAAAATGGTATGTATGTTGCATAAACCTTTCGTTTACCCATTTATTCATCTCCCATTTCAAGCATCCTGTCCGCCAAGTCATTTCATGTCTCAGTAACATTTTTATATTCTCATTAAGTGTAATCATTTCTACCTGAAAATTAAAGAACAAAAGCGGCGGGCAAGTGCCGGGAACTGGAACACAAACTATAAATGCCGTATAGCGAAGTAAATCCAAATGCAATGCCACAGTTAATATAGTCTATTGATTTCCTCTCCCCGCCCCCTGAGGCCAAATAATGAGGCTTTCACAGAGCAATAAAAAAAAGCCCCTAATGGAGCTTTGCTGTTGATGCGGAAATGATTAGCCCAGCCATACGGGCTATTACCCAATTTACTTATTCGAAATTATAAAGAGGTGTGCTTAAATAACGCTCGCCATTGCTCGGAATAATGGCAATGACTTTTTTTCCTTTTCCAAGCTTCTTTGCTGTTTCCAATGCAGCATAAATGGCTGCCCCAGAAGAAATGCCTCCCAGGATGCCTTCTTCTTTTGCCGCCCTGCGAGCATATTCAAATGCCTGATCATTAGTAACAGTGATAACTTCATCATATAGGCTGGTGTTTAAAATATCAGGAACAAACCCTGCTCCAATTCCCTGGATTTTATGAGGTCCTGGTTTTCCACCTGATAAAACAGGTGAATCTGTAGGCTCTACTGCATAAATCTTGATATCCGGGAATTTTTCCCTAAGCACCTCACCGGCACCAGTGATGGTTCCGCCTGTACCTACTGCCGAAATAAAGGCATCCAGCTGTCCGCCAGCTTGTTCAGCAATCTCTTTTCCTGTGGTATTTCTATGAATCTCCGGATTTGCAGCATTTTCAAATTGCTGAGGCATAAAGTATCCGTTTTCCCTGGCAAGTTCACTTGCTTTGCCAATTGCTCCCTTCATGCCATCTGGTCCAGGTGTCAGCACTAACTCAGCACCGTAGGCCCGAAGAAGATTACGGCGCTCAAGGCTCATTGTTTCGGGCATGACTAAAATCGCCCGGTATCCTTTGGCAGCTGCAACCATTGCCAAACCGATGCCGGTATTGCCGCTGGTAGGCTCAATAATCGTATCGCCTTCTTTAAGCTTGCCGCTTTGTTCCGCCGCTTCGATCATGGAAAGTGCAATCCGGTCCTTCACACTGCTTCCAGGATTCATATATTCCAATTTCAAATAAACATCTGCACTGTTTTCATCCGTCATTCTGTTTAGTTTCACTAATGGTGTCTGGCCAATTAAATCAATGATTGAATTTGCAACTCTTGTCATCTTCTCCACTCCTAATACCGACTGTTTTTATTGGTTTTATATAAAATTTACATCCTTCCAATATCAATGTCAATATTTTTGAACTATTCAGATGATTTTGAAGCGGCTAGTTTCATAACAATTTATTCTCTTGTTTACTTTTTATACTGCGTACATTATTTATTTTTACCATAATACCAATCTACCTTCATCTCATTCCAGAAGACCTTGCTTGATATCGGCATATTCAGCTGTTCTAGTGCTATTTGGCGCCTGATTTGCTTTTTAGATTCAGAGAAGCTGAATTGCTCACCTGAAATTTTTTCATGGAGATAGATAACAGCATAGCCATCCTTCAATTTAATTGGCTTACTCCAGCTGTTATTCTTTAATGCTGCAGCGGCCTTTAAATATTCTTTGGGAGCCTGTTCATTATCCGCTGATAAAAATCCCATATCTCCGCCCTGATTGGCTGTAAATTCATCCAGAGACTTCTCCATTGCTAATACAGCAAAAGTTGAACCGCCCTTCAGTTCTTTCCGTATTACGTTAGCCTGATGTTTAGAAGACACGATAATCTGCGAAAGATGATAGGCAGTTGGTATTTTATATAGTTCCTGGTTTTCCTCATAAAACTTCTTTTTTTCTTCTTCAGAAATTTTGACATCCCTTGTGAGCAGCTCCTCCAGCAGTAAATTCGACTTTATCTGCTGCTTCCACTGCTTGGCACTTTTATTGTTCTGTGCAGACGCTCCATACATTGTTTTCGTTACTTTATATTCTCTTTCGACATCATTATCCGTCACTTTTACCTTGTATTTCTCAGCAGCCTGCCGGATCACTTTATCGTCCACAAGATCGCTTAATACTTCTTTTCCATAGCGATCCTCAAGCGCTTTCATCCATACAGCCCGCGAGATCTGGGTATCCCCTACTTTGGCAACCGCCTCATCTCCGCCAAAACCAGCAGTTTTGGCAGAGTCAAGCGGCTTTATAACAAAGACGAGGATTGTCACAACATTCAACAAGATAAGCCCGGCAATTATGGACCACAGCTGTTTATGAGACAACTCTATCCCCCCGTCAGGAATTATTTGACCTGTTCTGCTAGTTCTTCTAATTCTTCTTTAGAAAAATGATATTTTTCATTGCAAAAATGGCATTGCGCCTCGGCTTGGCCGTCTGTATTGATGATATCCCGAATCTCTTCTGCACCCAGGCTGACCAGCGCATTTGAAATCCGCTCCCTTGAGCATTGGCACACAAATTGAACTGGCATGGTTTCAAGGATTTTTAAGTTATCTGCACCAAGAATTTTTTCGAGAATCTGTTCAGGTGAAAGACCTTGCTGTATCAATTTTGAAATAGGCGGAATGTTGTTCAGGCTTTCTTCAATTCGGGAAATGGTCTCTTCCTCTGCTCCCGGCATCAATTGAATGATAAAACCGCCTGATGCTAAAATGCTGTTGTCCGGATTCACCAGAACTCCTACCCCTACAGAAGAGGGAACCTGCTCTGAATTCAATAGATAGTAGGTAAAGTCCTCTCCAAGCTCTCCTGATACCAGCGGAACCTGTCCTGTAAAATGGTCTCTCAGGCCAATATCTTTTACTACAGTCAATAAGCCATCTGTACCAACAGCTCTTCTTACATCCAGCTTTCCTTTTTCATTTAAGTCGAAATGCGTCTGAGGATGTGTCACATATCCTCTCACTTCCCCATCGGCATTGCTGTCAACGAGAATGGCTCCTATAGGGCCTCCGCCTTCAATTTTTACAGTCAGTTTTTCCTCGCCTTTTAACATGGCTCCCATCATGACAGTCGCTGTCATGGCGCGTCCAAGTGCAGCTGAAGCTGTAGGCCAAGTATAATGGCGCCTTTGCGCTTCCCCAATCGTTTCTGTTGTTGAAGCTGCATAAGCGCGGATCTGGCCGTTAAATCCCAACGCCTTAACTAAGTAATCACCCATATTTAATTGCCTCCTTCGTTTATTGCTGTTTAAAATGATCTCTGTTTCTTTTATAAATAAGCTGAAGTCCTTTTAGCGTCAAAAATGGATCGACGATATCTATAACATCTGATTCAGAGGCAATAAGTCCTGCAAGCCCGCCGGTCGCAATAACTGTCGGGGAATTTGGGCTTTGCTCTTTGATTCGTGCTACAATGCCTTCAACTTGTCCTACATATCCAAACAGTATGCCGGCCTGCATGGCAGAAACTGTATTTTTGCCGATAATATCGTCTGGTCTTGCAATTTCAATTCTCGGAAGCTTAGCAGCCTTTGAATAAAGTGCTTCCGTTGAAATACCGATTCCAGGTGCTATGGCACCGCCCATATATTGTTTTTCTTCGTTAATATAACAATAAGTTGTAGCTGTTCCAAAATCCACGATAATCAGCGGGCTGCCATACTCCTGAATTCCTGCCACCGCATTAACGATACGGTCTGCTCCTACCTCACGCGGGTTTTCATACTTTATATCTAAACCTGTCTTCATCCCAGGACCCACTACTATAGGTTTAATCCGGAAATACTTTTTACACATTCTTTCCAGGGCAAACATGATCGGAGGCACGACAGAAGATATAATAATTCCGTCAAATTCCTCAAAAGATAACTCCTCATGTTCCAAAAGGGACTTAATGATCATTCCATATTCATCTTCAGTTTTATGGCGATTGGTTTCGATGCGCCAATGATGTTTTAATGTTTCGTCATCATAGACACCCAAGACCGTATTGGTATTTCCGACATCCAGTACAAAAATCATCGTTATCATCACTCCGGAAAATTATTCTCCAACATCATACCATAGAGTCTTTAGCTGCGCTATTAGTCCACCTTACTGATAGATCCCTGTAACTCAGTTTCCCCTAAATAGAGAAAAGGTATTTCCTCTGAAGGAAATACCTTTTCTTGAAAAATTAAAGTTTCTTTTCATCATCCTCATTCGGGAATGAGAATGGTTTATCCTGAGGATGTCCTTCTTCAATTGGCGGAGTTGGGATTTTATCATCCGTCACTTCATCTATATCGCCATTTGTCCGTTTATCCAAAGGTTTAAGAAGAGCTTCTTTTTCTTCTTTTTTCGGGTTGATTGTAACCTTTACATCATCATCAATGTTTCCATTAAGTGAGCTGTAATCCCGTTTAGGCAGCGTGCCATGATCATATAAATGCTTGATTTGCTCTGCATCTAATGTTTCGATATCAAGCAATGTCTTAGCAATAATATCCAGTTTATCGCGCTTATCTGTGATAATCTGCTTGGCACGGCTATAGGATTCTTTGATGATCCGCTGAATCTCAAGATCAATCTCATAAGCAATGGCATCAGAGTAATTCTGTTCATTATTAAAGTCACGCCCAAGGAAAACCTGTCCCTGTGACTGGCCAAACTGAAGAGGTCCAAGCTTATCGCTCATTCCATACTCAGTCACCATGCTCCTCGCAATGCCAGTCGCACGCTGAAAGTCATTATGGGCCCCTGTACTTACTTCGCCGAATACAACCTCTTCGGCAACACGGCCTCCGAGAAGACCTGTGATTTTATCCAGCAATTCAGGCTTAGTCATGAAGAAGCGGTCTTCCTTAGGAAGCATAACCGCATATCCGCCAGCCTGGCCGCGTGGAACAATCGTAACCTTATGGACAATTTCAGCATCATCCAGGACTAGCCCGATGATTGTATGTCCAGCTTCATGGAAGGCCACGATATTTCTTTCTTTCTTGGAAATGACCCTGCTTTTCTTGGCTGGACCGGCAATAACCCGGTCAGAGGCTTCATCAAGGTCGGACATGTCAATTTTCTTTTTGTTCTGGCGCGCTGCAACCAAAGCAGCTTCATTAAGAAGGTTTTCAAGATCTGCACCGGAGAAACCTGGAGTCCTCTGGGCAATTGCCTTCAAATCAACGTTTTCCTGTAATGGCTTATTGCGGGCATGCACCTTAAGTACCGCTTCCCGTCCTTTTACATCCGGGCGGCCGACTGTGATCTGGCGGTCAAAACGGCCAGGACGCAGCAATGCAGGATCCAGGATGTCTGCACGGTTTGTCGCTGCAATGATGATAATGCCTTCATTGCCGCCAAAGCCGTCCATTTCGACAAGGAGCTGATTCAGTGTCTGCTCGCGCTCATCGTGCCCTCCGCCTAAACCGGCTCCGCGCTGGCGTCCGACTGCATCAATTTCATCAATGAAAATGATACATGGAGAATTCTTTTTAGCGTTTTCAAATAAATCACGTACACGGGATGCACCGACACCAACAAACATTTCCACGAAATCAGAACCGCTTATTGAGAAGAAAGGCACTCCTGCTTCACCAGCAACCGCTCTCGCAAGCAAGGTTTTACCGGTTCCTGGAGGTCCTACTAAAAGTACCCCTTTAGGAATGCGGGCCCCAAGCTCTGCAAATTTACGGGGATCTTTCAGGAATTCGACAACTTCGACAAGTTCCTGTTTTTCTTCGTCAGCTCCTGCAACGTCATTAAAGCGAACTTTCTTTTTATCATCGTTGTACAGCTTCGCTTTGCTTTTCCCAAAGTTCATGACACGGCCTCCGCCGCCCTGAGCCTGATTAAGCAAGAAGAAGAACAGGATGAAGATAATGACAAACGGGATGATGGAAGTAAAGAAGGTAACCCAGCCGCTGGTTTCCTTTGCCGGCAGGACCTCAACCTTTACATCGCTTTTCTTTTCAGCCGCTTCAATGCGCGCCTGATTGTTCTCGCTGTCTGTTACATACGTTTGGAAGTAGGTGTTTTTATCATATCCGTCCAGCTGCCCTTTAACCTGGTATACATACCGTTCGGGCTGCATGGAAAATGATTTAACCTTTCCACTGTCCAAGTACTCAAAAAATTGATTTTGGGTTATATTCTTATTCGGCTCATTGTTATTATTAAAAATGCTTACAATACCAATAATGACCAAAAAGATAAGTAAATAAAATATGGTGTTACGGAAGATCCGATTCATCCCTTGCCTCCTCCCACAGGTAAACAAACTATAGTAAATACTATCATATTAAACAAATGTATTACAATTAATTTACACTGCTGTTTTATTCAGCCAAATTGCAGCACAGCCAAAGGCATGCATTACTTATTTTCGTATATTTCAGGCTTCAGCACCCCGATATACGGTAGGTTGCGATATCTTTCTGCGTAATCAAGACCGTAGCCGACAACAAATTCATCCGGAACGATAAATCCTGTATAATCCGGCTTCAGATCAGCTTTTCGTCCTGTAGGCTTATCCAGAAGAGTAACGATTTTAATGGTTTTTGCTTTTCTGTAACGGAATAATTCCACCAGATAGCTGAGCGTTAAACCGCTATCGATAATATCCTCGATAATAAGGATATCTCTTCCTTCAACAGAAGTGTCCAAATCTTTTATGATTTTGACTTCCCCTGAAGAAACCGTTGAATTCCCATAGCTCGAAACATCCATGAAATCCATTTCCAAATGTGCATCAATCCGCTTTAACAAGTCTGCCATAAAAGGCATGGCTCCTTTTAAAACACCAATGG
The DNA here is from genome assembly GCF_900112495.1 of Bacillus sp. OV322. GTDB lineage: Bacteria > Bacillota > Bacilli > Bacillales > DSM-1321 > Peribacillus. Next base: position 42,727 of record NZ_FOMA01000013.1, on the reverse strand, counting down.
CAAGCGGAAAGCTTTCGCTATATTCCTTTTCTAGCTGTGCCGCTAACTCTCTGATTTTCCCTTGGATTTCTTCCTCAGTAATTAGCACTTTTTCAATGTCATTTTGCATCGTCATTGTGATTGTTTGCCCCCCAGAAGATCTATGCTTTGTATATTCTAAATAAATTAAAGACATTTCATCAGTTGCACCATCAAACTCCCTGTTCGACTTTTTAAGTCCAGGCAGCCAGATAATTTCCCCCGCTTGATCTGTTACGACCGGCCACGCATTACGTTGTGACATCGGAATCTTTTCGTTAATGAAAATATCCTTCAGCTTTTTTGTGCCTCCTGATCCCTTGACTGCCATCCTGTCTCCATTGCTTCTTGTCCTGGCAATAAGAGGAAGGCGCAGCTTATCGGATTCGAAGATAAAAGAATGGTTTCCAATCGTTTTCGGAATTTCTTCTTCTATATATTGCGCTTTAATTTTATATCCATTCGGAAGAAAAGTATCACCGGGAATTTCCAGAACAACGGAATATTCAGGAGCCTGATTTGAAAAAAAACGAAAAAAGCAAGTGCCATAGGATTTTTCCGCAATCAGCCCTTCCGGAAGATGCAATTCAGCGGATGGGTGAGGATTTGAAAATAAAGCGAAAAGCTGGTCAATATGTAATGCTGAAAGCGATGAAGGTCTCTCTATATAAAGATAGTTTAATATTAGTTGAATCATCCTTCTTTGTAAAGGTTTAGGCACTGTGGAGAACTGCCTTATATCAACTGATGAAAAGTCCTGATTTTGTTCCAGCATTATCGTGCCTAATTTATCCCTGGCCATATCCAGAAGAAACTGTTCATCATCATAAATTTCTTCACTGAGCCGCTGGAAGTGCTCATGGACTTTTGGGTTTTCTCTTTTCAAAAAGGGCAGCATCGAGTGTCTGAAACGATTTCTTGTATAAATGTCCTGTTCGTTGCTCGGATCCACTCTTGGCTCGAGCCCATGACTTCTTGCATATTGCATAATTTCATCCTTAGAAACTGCAAGGAATGGCCTGACAAGCTTTGCTTTTCCAAAAGCTCTTATGACAGGTATGCCTCCCCTGGCCTTGCCTGTTGCTCCCCTAGCCATTCTCATCAGCATGGTTTCAATCTGGTCATCGGCGTGATGGCCTAGAACCAAAAGGTCCAGTTCTTTCCTTCTAATCACTTCATCAAAAAAAGCATACCGTACAGTTCTTGCTGCCAATTCAGTGCTTTCTCCAGTTTTTTGCATACGCACGGGAACATTGATCCTTTTACCCTCAAACGGAATGTTCCATGCTTGGCATATTTTCTTAACAAAGAGAAAATCCTGATAGGATTCTTCACCTCTAATCATATGGTCAATATGAGCTGCCGTTAATTCGATTTCCAGCAGTTCTCTGACAGATTTTAAAAAGTGAAGCAGAACCAATGAATCCGGCCCTCCGGAGATGCCAACCAGCAGTTTCGATTTTTTGGGAATCAGGCGATGCTTGCTGATAGCCCCGAGGATTTTTTTCTCAAACATAATGATCTTCCTTTTCAGACCCCATATATAGTTCAATATGAGCTGGTCCTTATAATACGAGTAAAAAGCAAAATGGTTTCAAAATAAATAAATATTAACTGTGAAAACATCTTTTAACTATATCATAAGAATTGTTCGTAAATATAAAGAACGTATAACAGTGAGACAACAGCAACCAGCAGGCACGTTTCAACAAAGCCGCCTTTCCCTTTTTTGTTAGCTGCCCGTTTTCTTTTCGTCCTGGAGGATGCAGACGGTTTACCGGATGCATTCACTTGTTTCTTTATTGCTGTGCCTGCAGCTTTTTCCCTTTGGCTAAGAATTCCGATCAGGCGGTCCCTCATTTCTGAAGCAGCAGAAAACCTGCCGTGCAAAGCATCTTCTAGAATTGGTTTGAATGGGCGCAATTCTTTTTTTTGCATGATTGCCTCGCTTAGCTGTTTATACCCTTCTCCATTTCTTGAAAAACGTGCAGGATATGCGGAATTGATGAAAATCATGGCCACAGCGAACAAATCATATTTGGGATCTGCTTTCCTCGACCCCAGCCCCCAATACCCGCGGTCAAAAAATTCGGTAAATTCTTTGATCGATCTCCCTTGTTTTGTTGTTCCTCCCACATCCACACAGCGTACTTTGCTCGAAGGAGAAGCTACAATCAGGTTTTCTGGTTTTAAGTCGCCAAACACCCAGCCTTGTTTATGTAAGGATTCTAAACTTGCAAGAAGCTGGAGCATGAGAATGCCGGTCCATGACGGGCCTTTCTTTTGAATGAATTCCAGAAATCCCTCCCCTTTAATATACTCCATAACATAAAAAGAAATCGGCTTTCCGTTCTTCACCCAATCATCCGCCTCCACGAAGGAAGGCCCTAGAGCAGAGCCCTGGGCCTTGGAAAACTCTTTGAGAATATTCATCTCTGAAATAATGGATGCACCGTTATCACTTATCTTTAAAGCAAATAAGGTTTTATTGTTTTCAGCCAGATAAACAATTCCATTAGCCCCATTCCCCAACTCCCTTACCACTTTGTATTGGTTTTTATTCCATTTTCCAGTGATAATGCTCCCGGGCGGTATATTACATTGATTCCTCAAAGTATTGTTCATCATCATGTGATAACAAACCCCTTAATGAACGTTTTTTATTAAAGTAATCCAACGCCTCCGCAATGGCTGGTCCTGTTGGTGTTATCCCTCCAGTTGTAAGCTTAGGGAATATTTTAGTCAGAACTTCTAATTTCGGAGTCCAATCCAGCAATTTTTCGACATCTTTCCTTTTCCCGGGAAATACGAAAACCGAAAACCGATTATCACCCATACGGGCATTCATGCTGAGGGATAGATCCAGAAGAGCATCCTTTACGGTCGGAAGCTTGTGCTTCATACTGGCACTAGTATCGACAAGAATCAGCACATCCAGCTTGCTCGTTTCTCCTAACTCATCGACTACTTCCATCACTTCGCCGCGCTTGTCCGGAGAAAGGTCCTCCATCGTGCTCGACTTCCCTAAGATTTGCTGAAGTTCTTTATTTACTACTCCCTGAATGGTTTGAGTCATTGCCTTTCTGGTCACCATCTGCACAGTTTGGGAAAGCTGCTGTGCATAGACGATTTGACTGACCCCGCCTCCGGAAGAAGCTATAGCTTCTATTTCCTGCAAGCCCTGCTCATTAATCGTATCGTTCTCCATGACTCCTATGACATTTACAGTAATCCCCTGCTCGCGTGCAAGGGCAGCCATAGCAGCGGGGTCTTGTCCCTGGTTCGAACATCCATCGGTAATAAGCAATATCTGGCGTAAAGTTCCTAGTTCCATATGATTCTCCCTTCCTATCCAAATGTGTTACCATCTTCGACGAAAAAGAGAGAATTTATACTTCTATATAAACACCCATAAAGGCGGCACCCTTCTTTTACTGTGCTTTTTTTCTGCGGGGCTGAACCGGAATCGTAGCCCACTTTGGTGTGTTATGCTTAATTTTTGCTGTTACAATCGTCATATCGTCATCAATCATTCCCTTTGCCCGAATCACTTCCTCCAGAATCAAATCAGATATCTCCTGAGGATCATCTGTTTGAAGCTCCTTGATTTTCCTCTTCATCCAGAACTCGAAGTTTTCCACTAGATTAGGGCCTTCAAAAACACCGTCACTCATCATGATCAGGATATCTCCTGCTTTCAGTTCTTCTGTCACCACATCCACATCGAAATCTTGTATAATGCCCATCGGCAAATTACTGGACTCTACCTTAATTAACTTATCACCTCTTTTAATATAGCTGGGAATGGAACAAATTTTTAAGAACCTGGCTTTGGCATCCTGCAGGTCAATCATCGCCAAATCTAATGTAGAAAAAATTTCATCTGTTGTGCGCAGTGATAATACAGAATTGACCGATTTTATGGCGATTTTCTCTTCAATTCCAGATACCAGGAATTTTTGGAGCAGTTTGAGGGTTTCCCTGCTTTCAAAGTGTGCACGTTCACCGTTCCCCATCCCATCACTGATGGCAATCGCATATTTTCCGCAGCCGATTTCCATTGTTGTGAAGCTGTCACCTGATACCAGGCCCCCGCCTTTAGCGGCATGTGCAACACCTGTTTCCACCGTGAATTTCTTGGCTGAACGGAAGGTCACTTCACATTGTCCATCAGGATATTCTGAGCATTCTTCCGTGTGGACAACAATTGTCTCGCCAAGGATGTCTGATAGCATGGGAGCAATCAATTTTTCAGCTTCTCCGCGGCCCTGGCAGTAAGGGATATTCATTTCTATATCTACATTTCCCTGTTCAAGACTATAAATTTCAATATTTCCTACATGGAGCCCAAAATCCTGTATCGCCTCCATTATCAGTTCTTCCTGCTGATGATGGTTCTGGCGCTCCCTTTGAATTTCTTTTGCAAAATCATCCATAACGGCAGATACACCTCGGAGCTGGTCAGCAACCAGTTTCCTGCTTTCATGCACCTGCTTCTTTAATTTCTGGTTTGCCTGGTAATACATCAGTTCTTGCGAAATAGCGGCAATAACCTGAGGGCTTTTGCTGCAGTATTTCCCCCATTCCCTTGCTGTATTCTGCGAGAGCTGGCCTTGGTTTTCGCTTAATTGCAGCATGATATCCTGCATTCCTTCATAGGTGGCATCAAAATTCTTTGTCCAGCATTGATCTTTTTTGAAGCATAGCTGGCACGTTTTTTCCGTCACGTTACTCAGGAAGTAATCCAGTTCCTTTTCATCTTCTTCATGACGGCCCCTTTCATCCATTTGCGTGAAGCTATTGGATAGCGCCTCAAAAACATTAGAAAACTGGGCAACCCGCTGAGCGGTTACATCCCTCACCTTCCTTGCATACTGCTGCTGTTCTGTGGAATGCTCTGCTGTTCCGGGAATATGCCTTGCGATGCCTGCAATAATCGCATAGGGAGTCAGCGTGAACAAAAGAACTGCGATAACAGATTCATATAATGTAACAGTGACATTATTTGTCCCTTCTCCATATAAACCAATCAGGAGAGTGGCAATCAGCAGGCCGAATGATACACCTATTCTTTTGCCATCCTTCAGCAGGCCGCCAAGAAGCCCGGAAAATGCAAGCAGGCTCATCTGATACAGGCTTGCTACACTTGCAAGACTGAATATCAGCCCTGTCACTACACCCACTGTTGAGCCGATGGCTGCGCCCCCTGCCATGCCGAAGAGGAGGACAAGGTACCTGGACAAAACGTGTTCAACAGATAAACCATGAATTTTCCATCCGATTGTACCTGTCATTACGGAGGCAAGCAGGATTATGATGCAGACAATTTCCTCCGTTTTAAATGATTGGGTTTTTTTTCTTACTGCCAGTAAGGGGATCGACTGTATAAAGATAAGGGTCAAAATCATGGCAAGTCCTGCTTCTACTCCTATCATCAGTCCATCATACAGTTGAATGCTGCGGTGTATGATATACTGCTCAGCTATGTTAACGAGCGAAAGGGAAATGAAAACGTATATGGACGTTGTTTTAAATTGTCCTTCCGTTCCCGGATTTTTCATTTTGATCATGAACATCAGCAAAAAGGACGATACTACTAATGTTACGCTATTTGATATGCCGACCGTAGCAGCACCTGCCAGTAATCCAATTAAAGCAAGCGGGGCACGGTCACGCCGCATTAAAAAAACGGCTGCAAAAAATGGAAGGCCAAATGGAGAAAGCTCTGAAAGAATAAGGGCCCGTCCCAGCAAAAAACCTAATATGGCCAAAGATATGCCTTTTTTCAGAAAAAAGTCTTCACTCTTCGCCTGCAGTTTATGGATCCAATTGATGGCCCCCGCCTTTGCTTCGTGTATATTTACATCAGCAATCGGCTCTATCATATTCCGTTCAATCTTTTCCATTTGTAACACTCCCCATTTCTTTTATTGTGTTTCATTATAAGTAAATAGTTTTTAATTTTTTGTCACAATTCTGAGTCCGCGAAAAAGAAATGTTCGACGTGATTCTCCCAGATGATTCATATCTATACATCATTCTGAAAGGAAAGAGCTGATTTCAAAACACCCGTTCCCAGATTTCTGCTTAAAACCAATCTTTTTATCTGATTTTTGCACAAAAAACCTGGAATAAATTGAAAACTATAAAATACCGACAAATTATATTTTTTTATTGACATTTAACCTGCAGGACGGTAAGATATAACTTGTGCTTTTAATAATATTATGGCGGCGTAGCTCAGCTGGCTAGAGCGTACGGTTCATACCCGTGAGGTCGGGGGTTCGATCCCCTCTGCCGCTATCCTTTTTGCGGCCCATTGGTCAAGCGGTTAAGACACCGCCCTTTCACGGCGGTAACACGGGTTCGAATCCCGTATGGGTCATCCTTAAAATATGAAAAGAAATCCCCGCTGTCTTACAGCGGGGATTTCTTTTTGAATCCATTAAAGAAGACTAGCCCATGAGCATGTCTCTATCTATAGGTAAATTATTCGCAGGAAAAATGCCATAATCATATTTTCAGCAGCAGATCAGCTCCGTCTTCCTCCTCTTCCTCCCCGCTTGGTTTCGGTGCTGCGTTTGAGGGAAGTTAAACGGTCTTCACTATCTTTTAAGAAACGAGCCATTTTTTGTTCAAAGTTTTCTTTAGGCACAAAATTTCCTTTTGAACGGAAGTCTTTGGAACGATTGTCATTCCCTCTGCCTTGGCGGGGGCGCGGATTATAGGAAGATTGGCCTTCCGGCTTATCTTTGGCTTTTTTAATGGAAAGTCCTATTTTTCCGTCTTTATCAACATTAATGACCTTAACTTCAACTTGATCGCCGACCTTAAGGTGATCATTGATATCTTTCACGTAATTATCGGCCACTTCGCTGATATGAACAAGCCCAGTAGTTCCTCCAGGTAATTCCACAAACGCTCCAAAATTAGTAATGCCTGTTACTTTACCTTGTAACTTGCTGCCTACTTCGATTGACATAAAAAAAATGCTCCTCCTTAGAAAAGTAAAAAATCAATATACATTATATTATAGCGAACAGAAAAAAACAGTGTCAATATTAGTCACTGTCCTGATTCTTTTTCTTTGGAAGATTAAAAATGATTTCCCCTTTATCAGATAGGAAGTAATCACGTCTTGCCAATTTGGCAATATAATCATCATCATTCAGTTTTACAATCTCTTCACGAAGATCAGATTCCCGGCTTTTGAGAGCCGTAAGCTTTTTATGGACCGCCGCTTTTTCCTGTTCCTTCTTATCTAATGCTGCAGCTTGGGTCAGGAGTGTAGTGATTGCCAGGACCGAAAGGATGGCTGCACAAACTGCATAAAAAGTAAGCCGGCGAATCAATCCTTTTCGCTTTCTCTCCACAGTTTGAACGTTCTTTTCTTGTTGGAAGACATACGGGGTTTCTAACTTAGCCACTTTCTTTTTCCTGAGGCTTCCCATTTTTATTACCACTCCTTATTCCTTTTTATTTCTCCATCGATGTAAAGTCCTAATTATAAACTTCTTTGTCCTGTCAGATAATCCTGTAACTATATTATAAGACTTCCCGACGTTATTTGTAACAAATTTCGGCAAAATATTCCATAATCCTTTCAATATCCATAAAAACGGCTTGAATATTATAAGCAAAATGAATAACACACTTTTGCAAAGCCCTTTTAAAAGTAAATAGACAGCTTTTCCAATTGCAAGGATCAAAAACAGAATGCTGGATAAAATCCATTTAATCGGCGAGATTATAAGTGCCTTAAAGGATTTCCCCGCGAACCGTGCCACTGAAACCACTGCAAAAATGAAAGCTTTGAGACCCCTCATGTACATACCCTTAAATAGACTTTGGTATGCAGCAAACCCGCACAAAAGCGCTAAAAATAAATATAGCCTAAGCTCACCCTCATTAACAGTAAAAAGAACATAAAATATGATAAGAGCCTGAACAATCCAGAAAAGAAAATCATTGATGAAGACTATCCAGCCCTGTCGCCTGGACCTTTTCAGAAAGAGATTGTAAGTATCCAGGGCAGCCCCAAAGCAGCTGCCCATTCCAATCATTGCAATAAGTGTATAGAATTGGGTGGAAAGTGTCATTTGAACAGTTTGCCAAAGAATCCTTTAGCTTTCTCCCCTGATTGCTCATCTAAATAAATCAAATCAAAGATCTTTCCCTTTATTGATACAATTCCCTTATCCACGTCCAGGTTTTTCATCTGCAGGTTTTGGCCCCTTATTGACAGAAAACCCATGGAAGTCTCCAGCAAAAATTCCTCATTATCGAAACTTTCCACATGTTTTACACCAGTAATCTCCAGTAAACGGCGGCCTCTCATAACTACATCATGTTCTGGTATGTTTCCTTTGGAGCTGTTTTGGGCTGGATCTAAATATTGGCTCATTTTCATCCCCCACATTAGCACAGTTTGTTCAAATATATGTGCACCTGCAGGAAATTAGAACAAGCCTCATCAGCCATGATTCAATCCTGGGAGAGGTTTTCCTCTTTTATTACAGTATACATATCCGCAGCATCTTCTTTGCGGGTAGTTTCCTGAATTTTTTCAATCCGGACCGTTACACGCTTTTGGCCAAATTGCACTGCAAGTTCATCGCCCATTTTAACATTGGAGCTGGCTTTTGCCTGCAGCCCATTAATGGATATTCTCCCTTTATCAGCTACTTCTTTTGCCAGTGTACGGCGCTTTATCAATCTTGAAACCTTTAGAAATTTATCCAATCTCATCGACATCTTTCCTCGCTCCTTTTATAGTCCTTTTGATTTCGCTTCATCCCAGTACTTGTCCAGCTCGGCAAGGGAGTAATCGGCGAATTGCTTATTATCGCGCGCCACACATTCTTCTATATATGAAAATCTGCGGTAGAATTTTTGATTTGCTGCATGCACCGCTTCTTCTGCCTGAATGCCATAAAATCTCGTAACGTTTACCAACGCAAAGAAGAGGTCGCCTAGTTCGTCTTTTATACGTTCCCTGTTATTAGCAACATGCAGTTCAGCTTCTACTTCCTGTACTTCTTCTTTAACCTTGTCCCATGCTTCAGAAACCTGATCCCAATCAAATCCGGCATTAGCAGCCCTGCGCTGGTATTCATTTGCTCTGATTAAGTTCGGCAGTGCTTTTCCTATGTCATCAAGCAGGGAATTAGTTTTCGGTGCACTTTCTTTTTCTGCTTCCTTTATATCCTGCCAGTTCGCCAGGACCTCTTCGACTCCATTGACTTCAACATCCCCAAATACATGCGGATGGCGGCGGACCATTTTTGAGGTCACCTCTTCAATCACGTCTTCGATAGAAAACAGGCCTTCATCTTCGCCAATCTGCGCATGAAGCATGACCTGAAGCAGCACATCGCCAAGTTCGCCTATCATTGCTTCGACATCATCCGAGTCAATGGCATCAATGAGCTCATAGACTTCTTCTATCAGGTAGGTTTTCAGGCTTTCATGGGTTTGTTTTTGATCCCATGGACATCCGCCGGGACCTCTGAGCCTGGCAATGATTTGCTTTAGCTTTGAAAACTCACGGAATTTCTTCTCTTCTTCCTTCACTGGAGGTACATATACACTTGTCAGGTTGTTTAACTCCAGATGCCGATCCAGTTCATACAAAACAGTCTTCCTGACTGATTCTTCTTTACTTCCCGCGGCCGTAACGATGAAAACCTCATGATCATCCGGCAATTTCTCCATCAGAGTCAATTTCACATCAGAAGCGACATATGCATCGTATACCTGGCCAATGATCATATGCTGCCCGATATGGATTTGTTCCACTTTTAATGCCGTTCCATCCAGCAGCTGGAACCCTTCAATCGGATCAATTTTAACAGACTGGAAAAGGGCATCCAGAAAACTCTGGCCTCCGGAAACTGTAATCTTGATGCCTTTTTCTTCTCCCTTTTCCAGAAGGAGCTGCACTGTCTTTTCGGCGACCATCGGATGGCCGGGAACCGCATATAATACTGCTTCACTTTTTGCTTTATCAAGCAGTATATCGGAAATTTCCTCATAAACCTCACTGAACCCATCGTGCTTTTCATATACAGCATCAAAGCTTTCAAATGCCATCCCTTCGGATTGCAGTTCACTTATAACAGGATGCTCAATCGTCCTGACATAGCACATTGAAGACTTCTTCAGTAATTTATAAACTCCTAAAGGAAGCTGATCAAGATCCCCCGCGCCTAATCCGATTATTACTATTTCATTTATCATAAAGACGTACTCCTTATTTCAGTTTTTCATGATGGTCCTGCATCACCTTGGCAAGCTTATCACCCATTGGCAGAATTCCCAGTTCTTCTTTATTGAACAGTTTTGCGCGCAGGATATAGGCTATGAATACAGCCCCTCCTATCCCGGCGCCTGCAAGCGCCTGGCACGCTGCGAGAACACGGCTGACCTGCAGGCCTTGAAAAAACAGATGAAATAATCCATTTACAGCCATTAAGCTAGCTGCCATTACTGCCAGACCTGTAAACACAATAAAAAGATGCCTTTTCTCCAATAGCGTGCTTTTAAGCTCTACTTTTAAAACAGCATAAAATAAAAGTGACATGAATGCAAAGGCTGCTACGGAAGCAAGAGCAGCACCGGTAATTCCATAACTCTTTACCAAAAGCAGATTGAACAGCCATTTAAAGGCGATACCAGCAAACACAATCCATACGGTCGCCCCAGTGCGCCCAAGATTTTGCAATACCGAAGCTTCCGCCATTATCAATGAAGTAAACAAGATTGAACAAGCCAGTATTCCTAAAGCGGCTGTTCCTCTTGTGTCGGTAAACAGCATATAATTGGCAGGCTTTATTATGAAAATCAGACCCGCCGATGCAGCTGCCCCGATTGTAACAGCCGACCTGAGAGAAAGATTAATTTTATTATACAATTCTTTTTTGTTTCCCATTTTCACACAGCGGGAAATGAGGGGAACCATAGAAAGTGAAATCGAATTCGAGATAACAGTGCCCAGCTGAATGAGCGGCTGCCCCCGGTCATAGACCCCTTTCCACTCTTTCGCCTCCATTTGCCCCATACCAGATTCCTTCAATAAGGAATAAAGGTGCAGCGAATCAACGAGCTGTACGAGAACCAGAATGAGACTTGTCAGGCAAAAAGAAAACCCCTGAAACAGAAGAGCCTTTGCGATTTTTAAAAAATAGCCCTTTGCAGCTCTTCCTCCCTGAAAAACAGCCCAATCACTGCGGAAAAATACAAAGCCTAAAAGTATTAAAAGGCTGACAAATCCGCCAAGAATCGAAGCGAACACTGCCCCTGTTCCTGCTGCATATAAAGACTTCCCCTGGTGAATGAGAATAAAAGACAGGATCAGAATGCCTGCCACTCTTATAATTTGTTCCAGGACCTGAGAAACGGCAGTGGGAATCATATCATGGCGCCCTTGATAAAATCCTCTAAAAACCGACAAAAAAGGCATAAGCAAAAAGTAGAAGGCTGTCATTCTTAAAAGCCCCGCAAGCCTATGATCATTCATAGAATCCGCTATCCAGTCTGAACCGAAATAAAGCCCGATAAATATCGATGCTCCAATCAGCCCGATTACAGCAAAAGATGTCTGTACAATCTCCTTTGCAGAATAATTATGTTCAGAGCTTTGAGATTCCGCAATCAGCTTAGATATCACGACAGGAAATCCCAATGTTGACAACGCTATCGCAATCCCATAAAAGGGATACACCTGCTGAAATATGTAAAACCCTATATCACCGGCAATATTCTGATAAGGAATACGATACGCCGCACTTAAAACCTTAATAAAAAGGGCAGCTGCGCTTAAAATTAAAGCTCCATGAAAAAAACTCTTAGATGCACCCAAAGGCTGACCAGCCATCCCAGAACCCCACTTCCAACATATGTGGTTGTATTATAACATAATTAGAAAAGCTGCTGTTGTACCCGTGAACCCCATCGTGAGGATCTCTTCTTTCAAGGGGGCAGGGTTTTCCCCTGGCGTCCAATGGCTCTATGTTTTCTCCAAAAAAAGAACAGCCAGAGGCTGTCCTTAGCAGGGGTATATATAAGATTGTCCGTATTATTGCTCCATTTGACGGGCAAGGAAGCTTGCGGCCGTTTCAACAGCTTTATGTTCAACTTCTCCGACTGTGCTCTCTTTAGAGTAGATGACAACTGCACCGATTGGATCTCCATTTGCAACAATAGGAGCAATGGTATAAGACTGTACATCTTCTTCATTGGAATCCGCTAATGTAATTTGGCCTTTTTCAGTGACAAGAATTGAATTGCGCTCATCCATTGTTTTTTCCACTAGTTCACTGACGCTTTTGTTTAAATAATCCTTCTTTGAACCTCCTGCAACCGCTATATATGTATCACGGTCACAGATCAAGATAGGATTGCCCAGGCTATCAAAAAGCGCTTCTGCATATTCTCTCGCAAAATCTCCAAGCTCACTGATAGGAGAATATTTCTTTAAAATAACTTCGCCATCTCTGTCCACAAAGATCTCAAGCGGATCTCCTTCTCTGATGCGAAGGGTTCTGCGAATTTCTTTCGGGATTACAACTCTTCCTAGATCATCAATTCGGCGAACTATACCAGTTGCTTTCATGTTGTGTTGCCTCGCTTTCGTTTAATTGATTTCTGATAATGACCTTTCCTTAATTGGCAGGAATCATTACCTCTGTGAAACTTAGTATTTTTCTAATGGAAAGTTCTATGCACTTTGAAAAAAATTTTCTTTATTTTAAAATATTTTCTCCGAATAGAATACCATCATATCTTTAAATAACAGCAGGAACTGTTATTTTTTTACTGTTTGATCTGCTTTCCTGACATGCTGCAAACCTTTTACAGTCTCAAATAATACATTCAGCCACTTATCCTGTACAGTGCCTTTGGTATGAAGGACTAATTTCATCCGGCTTCCATCCATGCCAAGACCTACCATGCGGCCAAATTTCGAACTTAACTGAAATACCTTCTGGCCATCTATATTGCTGCTTTCTTTTTGTGAAATTAAAATAGTGACATCCTGCTTGGATTGTTTAATGCTTTCAATACCCGCCTGTAAAGCATACACCTTTATTTCTGCAATTAAAAATAAATAGGCTACCTCATCAGGGTATTCACCAAATCGATCCAGCATTTCCTCTTGAAGCTCCTGGAATTCCTCTATGGAAGCGATTCCTCTGAACCTTTTATACATCTCAATCTTCTGGTGTCCATCAGAAATGTATGAATCCGGAATATAAGCATCAATTTCAAGGTCGATTTCGATAGACGCCCGTTCCTCAGCCGGCTTATCATTTTGTTTTGCTTCTACCGCTTCTTTTAGCATCTGAGAATACAAGTCAAAACCTACAGAATCGATGAACCCATGTTGTTCTGCTCCAAGCAGGTTGCCCGCTCCTCTAATGGAAAGGTCCCGCATGGCAATCTTGAAACCAGAACCCAATTCAGTGAATTCCTTAATGGATTGAAGCCTTTTTTCTGCGACCTCTGTCAGCACTTTGTCCTTGCGGTAGGTAAAGAAAGCATAAGCTACCCGGCTTGAGCGTCCTACACGGCCGCGCAGCTGATAAAGCTGTGAAAGGCCCATTCTATCAGCATCATGAACAATGAGGGTGTTAACATTCGGAATATCCACACCAGTTTCTATAATCGTGGTGCTTACCAGCACGTCATATTCTCCATCGAGAAATCCAACCATCACCGATTCAAGTTCCTGTTCAGTCATTTGCCCGTGAGCAAAGGCTACACGTGCTTCCGGCACCAGCATGGAAATTTCTTCTGCTTTTCTTGCTATATCTTCTACCCTGTTGTAAAGGAAGTAAACCTGCCCATCCCGCGCCAATTCCCTTTCTATCGCCTCTCTTACAAGGCCTCCGTTATACTCCATGACATAAGTCTGGATAGGGAACCGGTTCTCAGGCGGAGTCTCAATGACAGATAAGTCCCTGACGCCAAGCATGGACATATGCAGGGTTCTCGGGATTGGGGTGGCTGTTAAGGTCAGTACATCCACGTTTGTTTTCAGTTTTTTGATTTTCTCTTTATGTGTTACACCAAAGCGCTGCTCCTCATCAATGATCAGAAGACCAAGCTCGCGGTATTGAACATCCTTCGAAAGCAGGCGGTGTGTGCCGACTGCTATGTCAACAGTTCCAGCCTTTAGCCCCTTCGTAGTTTCAGTCTGCTGCTTTTTAGTGCGGAAACGGCTCAACAATCCGATAGTAATCGGGTAATCCTGGAATCTTTCCTGGAGGGTTTCAAAATGCTGCTGTGCAAGAATGGTTGTCGGAACTAAAAATGCGACTTGTTTTCCGTCCATAATGGCTTTAAATGCAGCCCGGATGGCAACTTCCGTTTTTCCGTAACCGACATCTCCGCATAGCAGGCGGTCCATTGGCCGTTCACGCTCCATGTCTTTTTTGATTTCAAGTATGGACCTTAGCTGATCATCTGTTTCGTTATAAGGGAAAGCAGTCTCAAACTCCCTCTGTAGATCCCCATCAGGTGAAAATGCATAGCCCTTTGCAGCTTCCCGCTCTGCATAAAGCTTGATTAAATCATCCGCAATATCCTCAACAGAAGACTGCACCTTGCTTTTGACTCTTTTCCAGTCCGAACCGCCAAGTTTATAAAGCTTGGGCTCTTTCCCTTCGGAGCCGACATATTTCTGCACTAAATCTATTTGGTCAACAGGCACATAAAGCTTATCGTTAGCCTGGTAGCGAATATGGAGATAATCCTTATGAACGCCATTGATACTCAAAGTCTCAATACCGAGATATTTTCCGATTCCATGGTTAACGTGAACAACATAATCGCCAGTCTTTAATTCTGAATAACTTTTTATTCTTTCGGCATTGGTAAGTTTTTGCCTTCTTGCCGTTTTCTTCACTTTTGTATTAAAAAGCTCCTGCTCTGTTATGACTGCGTATTTTTGCATAGGCAGTTCAAAGCCTGAATTCAGGCTTCCCTGGAGGATCTGCACCTTCCCCGGAAGGATTTCGCTGCCGCTTTTGAGCTCGGCTGCTTCAATCTCGTAGTCTTCTAGCACCCTGTGCAGTTTCTTGACCCTCTCTTCATCAGGGCCTAAAATAATCACTGCAAATTTCCCTTTTTTCCAGCGGTCGGTTTCCGCTTTAAACACATTCATTTGGCCATGAAAATTTTGCATCTGCTTACAGGTGAAATTAATAATATTCTGGGGATTCGTATGCGGCACATGGCGCAAGAAAAGGGATAAATAAATAAACGGCCGGTCAGAGCCTGCTATAAGCTCCGGCAAGCGGTGGGCCAGTTTGACATCATGGATGATTTGGCCTTCTGCAAGCAGATTGGTGTACCATTCTGCCTCTTCTTTTTCCAGGGAATCGCTTATTTCCTGAATACGGCTGATTTCATCAAGCATCACAATGCCGTCGCTGGGCATATAATCTATCAAACTAGCTGGTTTTTCATAGCCGAGGCTTAAGTATTTTGAGATCTGATCCGTCAGATTTCCTGTTTTAAATTGTTCTAACTCATACCCGATGGTCTGTACCAGCTGTTCCTTTGTCTTTTCATTTTTTATTTTTTTCAGGCTTTTGCTTAAGCCGCTTTCTAGCTTTTCAATAATAGAGTCAATATGTGCGGGCTCTAATAGCGTTTCAGTAACAGGACCAATGGAAACCGCCGGATGCCTCTCAATGGATCGCTGGTCTTCGAGTGAAAAAGTCCGTATGGAATCTATTTCGGTATCAAACAATTCTATCCTGACAGGATTATTTTCAGTAATCGGGTAAATATCAATGATACCGCCCCTGATGCTGAATTCACCTGGAGACGAAACCATTTCCGCCCTTGAATAGCCCATATGAACAAAAGTCTGGAGCGTGTTCTCCACTTCGATGTCTTCGCCAACCTTAAGGTCAAGCTGATACCTTTTCCAAAGCTCCTTAGGAGGAAGCAGTTTCCTTAATCCCGGAATCGGTACGATAATGACTCCTTTTTTGCCATGTGTCCAATGGTTCAGCGCTTCTACACGCTGCGCTCTTAATTCTGGACTTGAAACGCTAAGTTCTGCAGCAATCAGCTCATTTGCCGGATATATAAATAATTCTTCCTCAGAAATAAAGCCGGACAAATCCTCTTGAAGCTTCTGTGCCTGCAAAAGGTTATGTGTGACCACCAGGATAGATTTTTTTGTTTCCGCATAAACTGAAGCAATCAGCACTGATCTGGAAGAACCAGATAATCCAGAAACCAATTGCTCCCTTAACCCCTCATCTATTCCCGTTATTAATGAGCGGACATCCTCGTGTTTGGAAAACAGATTTTGCAATCCTTTCACACTCTGCCCCTCCCCTCTCAATAAATAAAATAATATGTCCCCAGGATTGCTCCCAGGTACGTTCTATAGTTTTAACGCATTTATATACCCATGGTATTTTTCAAAACCTCATAAAGGAAATAAACGAATCCAGCCTGGATGCGTCTTTAATTAGGCTGTGTTCGTAAACTTTGCTGCTACCTGAACAAGGGGGTGATTTCCGTTCCGGGATGCTCGCTCTCCGCGGGACGGACGTGAGC
The DNA here is from genome assembly GCF_900112495.1 of Bacillus sp. OV322. Taxonomy (GTDB): domain Bacteria; phylum Bacillota; class Bacilli; order Bacillales; family DSM-1321; genus Peribacillus. The sequence continues at coordinate 26,128 of NZ_FOMA01000013.1, read as the reverse complement.
CTCTAAAGCAATGCTTGCGGGGTCTCACCTTCCCGTTAATCCCGCAGAAGTCTTGCACCTTACACACCAATCAACCAGGTTTAACAACAGGTTCACTTCACAGTACATATTAAAAAACAGCATTCTATAAGAAAAGAGCCTTTAACTAAATTGGAGCAAACGGAAAAATGCTTTGGATTTGTCCCAAAGCTGATTTCCATTAATGAATAATATAATCGTTTTGATGCAATCCAGGATTTTTTTGCAGTGATTCCTGGCAGTCTGCACATATGGATTTAACATATATATCTCCTGAAGAATCATAAACAATCATTTCCTGGCGTTCTTCATCATTAAGTTTATCAAAACCTAATTGTTCTATATCCAAAACCTGCTGGTGTATGCTTCCAAGCTTCATTCCGCAATGTCTACAATTATAATGGAGAGCCATATCGCTAACCCCCTAGTCTCTTTTTATGGTTAGTATTCACCAAAAAAAGGGGGATTTATTCATATGGCTAGCGGATACCTTCCAAATTGGATGGTTTTTGATCAGTTAAATTCATTCATTACCTGAAGAAACGGCTTTTTAACCCATTCTTCGCAAGCATTCACACTTTTATCGACTGCTTCGCTCATGACTGGCCACTCTTCCTTTGTAAATCTGCCGAGGACATAATCCGTAACAGGTATTCTTCCTTCTGGCCTGCCAATTCCAATCCGGATTCTGTTGAACTCCTGGGTGCCCATATGGGCAATGGTGGATTTTATTCCATTGTGTCCCCCTGCACTTCCTTTTTGCCGCAACCTGATTTTCCCTGCAGGCAAATCTAAATCATCATACAGGACGACAAGATCATTGACTTCCAGTTTAAAAAAGTCCATAACTGCCCCAATTGATTCTCCAGATAAGTTCATATATGTAAGAGGTTTAAGAAGTATGACCTTATCTCCATTTACACTTCCAGATCCATATATTCCTTTATGCTTAGCCTGATCCAAAGGGATTGACCATTTTCTCGATAATTCATCTATTGCTTCAAAGCCGATGTTATGCCTTGTTTTTTCATATTGTTTTCCCGGGTTGCCCAGTCCTGCAATTATCTTCATATTTCACTCTCCGTCACTGCTTTCCATACTTGAAGCGGTTCACGCTTTTTTTAACCTTATAAAAAGCGTAACCCATCTGCACTTTATCCCGCAAGCGGCTCCAGTCCTATTCTATTTTAAAAACATCCCAGCCATATGCAGCAGGAATATTTCAAAGCCGAAAATGCCAAGAAGTGCTGATTAATCTCACCTGATAAAAGGCGTAACCTGAGTAGGTTACGCCTATTATACCATGTTTTATCTTCTATCATGCATTATCATGACTCCGGTGATGGAGAGGTTTCACGGCCTTCTTCGTTGTCTGGAGTCCCGCCATCCTGCTGTTCGCCCGTACTGATTTCCGCTTCCTGTCTCGGAGCGAGTACAGAGGCAATGACTTCTTCCTCATCCTGGTCAATCGTAATTCCTTTCGCGCTTTTCACATCTGCAATCGAAACTGTATCGCCAACTTCCAGGTTCGTAACATCCACATCAATCGATTCCGGAATGTCATTTGGTTTAGCCGTTACAGTGACTTCGTGAATGGATTGCTGGAGAACGCCGCCATCTTTCACACCTTTAGAATCGCCGACCAGGTTGATACGGACTTGTGCCTGACGCTCCTCTGACATGTTAACAATCAGGAAATCCGCATGAAAGATTTCGTTTTTCAGCGGATCTTTCTGAAAGTCAGACAGCATAACATTATGTTTACTTCCTTGTACATCCAAAGAAATAATTCCATTGCGGCCGACTTCCTTGATGACCCTCTGGAAATCCCCATTGCTTACAGAAATAGCAGTGCTTGCATTTTTATTGCCATAAACAATAGCAGGAATGTTGCCGCTGTCCCTTAATTGTTTTAAGTTAGTATTTTCCCGTTCTTTTGCCGCTAATACGTTACTCATGAATCCTCCGCCTTTCCGAATGAAATAAATTAATGCTTCTCTTACTTAAAAATTGCCCTAAAAAGAAAGATTCTAAACATTTTTCTGCAAGGCCTGGGCTGGTGAGTCTGCCGGAACCGGCAGGGTGAAAGGCTTTGAAGGCATTTTTTCGCAAAAAAAAAGACGATGAAAAAATTATCATCGTCTCTTTTAATAGTAGTAAACCTGGCTGTCATTACCTGACAGGCATCCGGAATTATGTTCCCGGCTGAACAGGCTTCTGAGCTTTTTAATTAATGGCTGTTTCCTAAACTTTGTTGCTATGGAACAAGAGGGTTGATTTCCGCTCAGGATGCTCGCTTTCCGCGGGGCGGACAGGTGAGCCTGCAGGAGTCTCGCACCTTACACTCCAATCAACCTGGCTTAACTACGGGATTGCCTCGCAGAACTTATTAAAAAACAGCAATCTTTTAAAAAAGAGCCTATTTAATCAAATAATGTGCTTACTGATTGCTCTTCATGGACACGGATAATTGCTTCGCCGATTAAAGTAGCTACAGAAAGCTCCACAATCTTATCGATTTTCTTTTCCTCCGGAAGAGAAATTGTATTCGTTACTACAAGCTCTTTAATAGTTGAGTTTTGAATACGCTCGATAGCCGGGCCGGAAAGAACAGGATGTGTACAGCAAGCGTACACTTCTGTTGCCCCGTTCTCCATAAGGGCATTTGCTGCTAATGTAATAGTCCCGGCGGTGTCAATAATATCATCAATTAAAATGGCCGTTTTTCCTTCAATGTTTCCGACAATGTTCATTACCTCTGCAACATTCGGGCGCGGACGGCGTTTATCTATGATGGCAATCGGCGCTTTTAAGCGGTCTGCCATTTTCCGGGCACGGGTAACTCCGCCATGATCAGGAGACACAATTACGATATCCTGCAAATTCTTTTCTCTGAAATAATCAGCAAGAATCGGCACACCCATTAAATGGTCGATTAAAATGTCAAAGAATCCTTGTATTTGAGGTGCATGTAGATCCAGTGTGATGACACGGTCTGCGCCTGCAGTTTCCAAAAGATTAGCAACAAGCTTGGCAGTGATTGGCTCCCTGGCACGCGCTTTCCGATCCTGCCGCGCATATCCGTAATAAGGCATAACAATATTGATGGTTTTAGCGGAAGCACGCTTTAATGCATCAATCATAATCAGCAGTTCCATCAAATGCTCATTAACAGGCTGGCTTGTTGATTGAATAACAAACACGTCACAGCCGCGGATGCTTTCCTCAATATTGATTTGCACTTCACCATCACTGAAATGAGTCACTGAACATTTTCCAAGCTCTACACCGATGGCTTTAGCAATTTCTTGAGCTAATGCATGATTGGAATTTAGAGAAAAGACTTTTAAGTTAGGATCTAAATACTGGTTTGACATGATGAACCTCCATTGGGTTATTTATTGAACTTCAGGTTTTTTACGTAGTCTTCTTTATTAACCTGGCGTGCGCGGGCTATTGATAAAGCTTCGCCTGGAACATCTTCCGTTATTGTTGAACCTGCCGCTACGTATGCTCCTTTTCCAATGGTAACAGGAGCAACCAGATTGGAATTGCAGCCAACAAAAACCCCATCTTCTATTTTAGTCAAGAATTTATTTTTTCCGTCATAATTTACAGTAATGGATCCGCAGCCGATATTAACATCTTTTCCAACTTCAGCATCACCAATGTAACTTAAATGAGAAGCTTTGCTTCCCGTGCCAAAGACTGCTTTTTTAATTTCAACAAAATTCCCGATTTTCACTTCATCCATAATTTCAGATTGAGGACGGATATGGGCAAACGGCCCAATCTTCACTTCTGCCCCAATCGAGCTGTCATGTGCAACAGATTGGCGAAGTACGGTATGATCGCCAATTTTGCAGTCTTTAATTTCTGTATGAGGACCGATCAGGCATTCCCGGCCAATATGGGTGCTGCCCATAATCATGGTGCCAGGATAAATGACTGTATCCTGTTCGATGGTTACGTCAGCTTCAATATAGGTGGATGCCGGATCTGTAATGGTTACTCCATTCCTCATATGCTTTTCGTTAATCCTGGTTCGCATGATGGCTTCTGCCTGGGATAAAGCGACTCTATCGTTCACTCCCATTGTTTCGCCAAAATCATTCGTTTCATAGGCTGTAATAATTTCTCCCTCAGCCTTCAGGATTTCAATAACATCAGGCAGGTAATACTCGCCCTGCACATTGTCATTCGAAACTTTTTTAAGGGCAGAAAATAGGGCCATGTTATCAAAGCAATAGGTTCCAGTATTGATTTCCTTTACCTTAAGCTCGGATTCATTCGCATCTTTGTGTTCTACAATTTTTTCAACTTCTCCATCGCTATTGCGGATGACCCGTCCATAACCAGCAGGATTTTGGGCTGAAGCTGTCAATATGGTTGCCTTAGCCTGTTTTTCTTCGTGCAGGTCGATTAATGCCTGCATGGTCTCTGATTTAATTAAGGGAGTATCCCCGCAAATCACAAGAGTGGTTCCTTCTTTGCCGGCAAGCGCTGTTTCTGCCTGCATCACTGCATGGGCAGTTCCCAATTGCTCCGTTTGAAGGGCATACTGGCTTAAATTGCCCACTTGATCCTGCACTTTTTCAGCTCCATGGCCAATAATCGTGACTATATCTTCTATTTTAAGTTCATTAACGTGGTCTATAACATGCTGTACCATTGGTTTTCCGCAAACAGGGTGTAAAACCTTGTAAAGCTTAGATTTCATTCTGGTACCTTGTCCTGCGGCCAATATTATTGCATAACGATTCGTCATAACAGGCCTCCAATTTTACCTTTTTATCCATTAAAAATATTATCTCAAATAAACCTTCTTTTCAACATTTCTGAGAAAAGTACAAATTATTGTCAATAAGAAAACCTGCATCTGCTCTCTGTTTAATTAAAAAGCAGGCCGCTTTCCTTGCTGGCTGCCTATGGCAAGTGTATTATCATTCTTTATTTGTGAAGAAAATCACATCTTGTCAATTATATACCTTTCAAGGAGTCAAATTAAGAGTTTCTGAATTTTTTTGAGGAGTTTTTTTAAATTGGGGCTAAAAAAGGTTTACTTGTAAATAATCGGGGGAATTGGAATATAACAATAAAGCCTGTTTTTTTCAATGGCTGTTTTCGTAAACTTTGTTGCTACGGAACAAAGTTGGTTGATTTCCGCTCCAGGATGCTCCCTTTCCGCGGGGCGGGCGGTGAGCCTCCTCGGCTTGCCTGCGGGGTCCCACCTGTTCCGCTAATCCCGCGGCGTCTTGCACCTTACACTCCAATCAACCTGACTTAACAATGGGATGGCTTTAAAGAACATATAAAAAAACAACAATCTTTAAGAAAAGAGCCTTTTCAATAAAAAGAGCCTTACTTTTGAAGTAGGCTCCTGATGCATATTTATTTCAAATTTTATGAAGCTCCAGCTCCTGCTTCTTCTAACTCGACTTCCATTTCTCCTAAACGATGATATTCAGCAAGCACAGCATCCTGAATTTTACCGCGTGTTGAAGAATTAATCGGGTGTGCAATATCACGGAATTCTCCATCAGGAGTGCGTTTACTCGGCATAGCAACGAATAAACCATTATTTCCGTCGATTACACGGATATCATGTACCACAAACTCATTATCCAATGTAATTGATGCAATTGCTCTCATGCGCCCATCTGTATTTACGCGGCGTAATCTTACGTCAGTTACTTCCATTCTGTTCACCACCTTTTTTCATGATAGAAACTTAAAATACATATTCTACAAGCGCTTTCTAAACTCCTTCTAATTATTGTAAATTTTTTTAAAAAACTATGCATATTTCTTGAATTTTTAAATTTCATGTTATGATTGTGGCTAAACCCTTGGTGTGAAAGCGTTTTAAAAACCTTCTATGCAAATAGCCTGCATAGAAAATACTTATCCTCCTGCCAATAATAAACTTCAAAGCTCTATAATTTTTTTATCCAAACTGGTTTTTACTAAATGGCCAAATAAAAAAAACGCCCGTCTTAAATTACTTAACGAGCGCGATTACTTCTATTTCCACTAATGCATCTTTTGGAAGGCGTGCCACTTCTACACAAGAACGGGCAGGTTTATGATCTGAGAAGTAAGTTCCGTATACTTCATTGATCTCGGCAAAGTCGTCCATGCTTTTAATAAACACTGTCGCTTTAACAACGGTTTCCAGAGAAGCGCCTGCTTCAGCTAAAACGGCTTTCAGATTTTTAAAAACCTGATGAGTCTGCTTCATGACATCGCCAGTCACCATTGTTCCTTCTGCTGTAAGGGGAATCTGGCCTGAGCTAAAGAATAGGTTATTTACCGTAATTCCTTGTGAATAGGGTCCAATTGCGGCCGGGGCCTCATTAGTATGAACGATTTTCATAGTACTGCTCCTCCTTATGGCTTAATGCATGTTTATTCTGCTGCAAAATAGTTTCCTTGTGCTACATTGATACTCTTATCTTTTTCGTCCACTCCGGAAAGCTTGATGAGGGAGGTATAATCATCCACCAGGCGTTCATCCGCTTTTTCTGATTCTACCAGAACGGCTATGCCAGCTAATGTAGCTTTAAACTCTTCAAGCAGCGAAACCATGCCGTTTACCGTTCCGCCAGCCTTCATGAAATCATCTACAATCAGTACATTTGAGCCTTCTGCAAGACTCCTTTTTGAAAGCACCATAGTCTGGATTCTTTTTAGAGATCCAGAAACATAATTAATGCTGACCGTCGACCCCTCGGTCACTTTATTGTCTCTTCTCGCGATTACAACCGGGACATTTAAATAATGGGCAACGGAATATGCAAGGGGTATCCCTTTTGTTGCCATAGTCATAATGACATCCACACGCTTTTTTGCATAAGCGGCTGCTATTATTCTCCCTACTGTATTGACAGTCTGGGGATCGCCCAGTATATCTGTCATATACAGATAACCGCCAGGCAAAAGCCTTTCAGGGCTCGCGATGACCCTGCATAATTCATCAATGAAGCCTTTCGCTTCACCGCGGTTTACATTTACGATATATTTCACACCGCCTGCTGCCCCCGGAACGGTATTCAATGATCCGATCCCGCGCTGTTCGAAGGTTTCCTTGATGATCGTTAAATCTTCGCTAATAGAAGATTTAGCAGAACTATAACGTTCCGCAAAGAATGTAAGCGAGACGAGCTGGCCAGGATGTTCCAAAAGGTAATTTGTCATGTCCACCAGTCTCTCACTGCGCCTAAATTTCACTTTTTTCCACCCCCAATCCATTTTCCGAATATTTTTATAATATTATAGCATTAATGTACGTGTTTACTCAAGAATGTTTATATCTCCAAGCATGCGGACCGCATATACCTGATCACAAAAGCCGCGCAGTCCATTATATACTCTTTGCATTCGGGAATCATGCTCAGCAAGGCCAAAAACAGTCGGGCCGCTTCCGCTCATAAGCACGGCATCTGCTCCAAAGGTTTTCATCTGATCCTTAATATTAGCCACTTCAGGGTAAAGAGGCAGAGTGACGCTTTCCAGCACATTGCCAAGTCCGCTGCAAACCTTTTCGTAACTATTTTCCTCGATGGCAGAAATCATTCCGGGTACATCCGGGTGTGACATTTTAGATAGCTGCAATCGTTTATAAACATCTGCCGTCGAGACTCCTAGCGTTGGCTTAGCCAGGATCACCCAGCATTTTGGAGGAACGGGCAGGTGAGTGATTTTCTCTCCTCTTCCTTTTGCGAGTGCTGTTCCGCCGTATACGCAAAAGGAAACATCCGAACCGATTTCCGCACCCAGTTCTGCCAATTCATCCAGGGATAGACCAAGCTGCCATAGCTTATTCAATCCTCTTAAAGTGGCCGCTGCATCACTGCTTCCTCCAGCGAGACCGGCTGCCACCGGTATGTTTTTTTCTATGGCAATTGAAACTCCCTTATTAATGCCGTAACGTTCTTTTAATAAAAAAGCTGCCTGATATGCCAAATTTCTCTGGTCATCCGGAACAAACCTGTTATGCGAAAGGATTTCAATTTCATTATGTCTGATTTCCTTTAATTCAATTCTATCCGCAAGATCAACCGTAGTCATAATCATTTCGACTTCATGGTATCCATCCGGCCGCTTATTAAGCACATCCAGCGCTAAGTTTATCTTAGCTGGCGCCTTCTCCATAAGCTTCAAATTTCCCACCTACTTTTAACGTTCTAGAAAGTTCTTGTCCTATTTTATCATATTTGTTTCCATTCTAAAGGTTTTTTAAGGGTAATTTCAATGCAGCAGAGGAATTTCGCATATTATAAAGAATATACATGGTTTTTATCGGGGTTTAGTGCGGTGCTTTGCCGGTATAGCAGAAGGGGAAGCTTATGTGAGCTTCCCCTTCTGCGGTGTAATGTGTGCTGCTTTAAGTCAGAATACGCGGCAGATAAACATCAGTTTCTATTCGCAAGCTGACTTTGAGCCTTTTCAATGGCCAGCTTAACCATATTTCCCGCATCACGGGCACGTATTCCTCCCCAGCCTTCTTTTTGGACCACATCATAAAATCCAAGTTCTTTTGCCAGTTCTTCTTTAAAATGCTCTGACATAATCCCTTTATTTCTGCCCAAAATGAACATCCCCTTTCACAGCTGACACATAGTTAGCATCTGCATAGGGTGATTTTTCATAACCGGCTCTTTTATCCTTTTTTGTTATAAATCAACACAGACAGGGATTTTGGACAAATTAAAAAGCAGCAAACTGTGTTTACTGCCTACTCAAAGCTACATTTCCTGCTGCTTATTCAAAAATGTTAGTTGTACGGTTTCCGTTAATACGTCTGCATAGCTGTAAGATACTCTTTCGAATGCATTTTCATCTTGATCGAGTTCGATTACAAAAACAGCTGGATAAGTTTCTGCTAACGTACCAAAACGTTCTACAGTTTTTCTTCTTCCGCCATTTGCTTTCAATAGCAGCCTTTTTCCAAGATTGGAGTCCAGCGCATGTTTAATATCAGCTAAAGTTTTTGGCATTTTCGGTCCACCTCACTAAGTGTAGTATATCACAAACACCAACCAAGGTCAAACAAAATAATAAATTATAGCAGTAGTTAAATTTGTTTGTCAATGGTTTTTTATCGCATGTTCCTTCAAAATTCGCATCCTTCTGTACCCCACTAGTATCCTCCGCAATTGAAAAATTATGTAATCTTTTTATGAAACCAGCCATTATAGCTATTTTATTTCCAAATAAACCAGCTTGCTCTGCAAAAATTGTCCGATACCCCCGAAATGTATTCAAATTTCTGATTGGTGTGAGATAAACAAAAACAAGCTGCATGTATTATACATGCAGCGGTTATTCTTCAGTTGTAAGGTTATAGGGCATACCTGTTCTTAAAACTCCGCGGGTTTCAATGCCGCCGAGCCCTTTTTCGCCTGTTAATGTATTTCTCAGTACATCCCATACACGGATATGCTCCATGAAAGGTGTGTAGCTGATTTTCGCAACAATATAAACCGGATCCAGCGCATGAATATTCACCCTTGATGGAGAGCTTGCGAAATTGGCTCCAGCCCGAATGAGTGATTCAAAATGGGATTGGCAGGCACCGGCAAAAATAACAAGCTGATCCAAGTGAGATACCCTTTTTCTTGCCTCCATAACAGTTTGGACAAAATGCCTGGAATGCCGGTATGCACTCAAATCTTCAGGATTTCCTTTGGTTTTCGAGTATGAATCATGGCCTGTGATCACCAGGATATCTGGGCGATAATGATCAAGAAGCTGGCCGATTTTCTCTGGCATTTCCTTTTCATTGCAATAAACTCCGTTCACAGGAATCCCGATTTTTTCATATAAATCCAGGCATTTTCTCAAATAGGAAGCATCACCGTCTACATGCAGAACCCTTCCAGGCATCTGAAAATAGTTGCCGCTATACCTGTAGCCGCTGCTTGCTTCATAATCGCTTTTTTGTTTTTGCAGCTCCTGCTCCTGCGTAAAAAGGCGGAATGATTGATCCTGCTTTTCCAAATCACTTCTGTGGCGCTGATTCCTCTCATTTTCATCGATTTTCAACAAATCGGAAAATGGTGCATCAGCAATAAGCCGGACATCCTCTCCGTACAAAACAGCTTCCTTGATTCCTTTTTTCTCTTTGATATCTATAACACGGAAAAGGACATCCCCTTCATATGACTTCCTGGCTACAATATCATGAATTTTAATACTCATGGCCTCACCCCGTAACAAGATCACCTATGGCCCTGTCAAAATTATGTTCTTTCTTAAGTTATGCAACCAGCCGAAAATGGTGAAATGCAACGGCACCAAGGCCATCAGCCAAAGTCTTTTTCGCCGTTAATGATCATTATAAAAATAGCCAGGAACCCGGTAATTTCCGGTCCTGGCTATTATCAGCTCAATACACTACCTGTAAAATCAGGAAACAGCTCATCGCTCAATTTCCCAAATTCCTCAATAGAAAGAGTTTCTCCCCTTCGTGCAGGGTCAATATTGGATTTCTCGAGTGCAGCTAAAATAATATCTTTCTTGGCCTTTCCATCTGGAAGCTGGCTTGTAAGGTTATTCAAGATGGTTTTACGCCGCTGTGCGAAGCTTGAACGTGTCAGCGTAAAGAAAAAGTCCTCATCCTTTACCTCCACAACCGGCCGCTCCCTTACCGTAAGTCTAATGACAGCTGAATCTACATTAGGCTGAGGCATAAAAACAGTTTTTGGAACAACCATGACTGTTTCCGCCTCCGTATAATACTGTATAGCAATGGATAATGAACCATATTCCTTTGTACCAGGCTTTGCGGCAATCCGATCAGCAACCTCCTTTTGAAGCATCACGACAATGCCACGGATCGGCAGTTTTTCAGTCAGCAATTTAAGAATGATCGGAGTTGTGACATAGTAAGGGAGATTGGCTACAACCATTACATCCGGGATATCTGCAAACTCTTCTTCTATCACCTTTTTCACATCTGCCTTCAAGACATCCTCATGTATTACTTTTACATTATTATAAGGTGACAAGGTATCCTTCAATATCGGCAATAACCTCTGATCTATCTCAAATGCCGTTACCTTTTTGCTGCTTTTTGCCAACTGTTCTGTCAAAGCCCCGATTCCCGGGCCAATTTCAATGGCACCGCTTTGTTCGGTCAGATTAGCATGCTCGACGATATTCTTTAAAATATTGGTATCAATCAAGAAATTCTGTCCAAGGCTTTTTTTAAAGGAAAAGCCATATTTTTTCAGTATCTCTTTGGTTCTGAGGGGAGTTGCAATATCCTTATGCATGATTTTCCTCCTGCTTGATTTGCTTTAATGCTTCAATAAAATCTTCTTTCGATATTTGGAACATTTTTAAGCGCTTATACAGCTGTTTGCCATTTGTAAAACCGATCTTTAACAGCTGGCCTAGCCGTTCCCTTCTTTGCCTGGAACCTTCGCCGCCGATCAAACCGGCATCTGCAAGATCCTCCTTTGAGATTTCCTCTTTCGCTTCTTCATCCATAGTCTGGGCATCTCTCAGCGCATTTCTGATGGATTCAGGGGAGGCATGCTCCACACCGAGACCTCTTCCTGACTTAGGAAGTGCTTCGTTTTTTGTTAAAAATGCATGCTTGCATCCTTTAACCTGTTCTGTAATCGTATTCCTTATTTTCTGTCCCGGAAAATCAGGATCCGTAAAAATAATGACACCCCTCGTTTGCTGGGCAAGCCTCACCTGTTCAATTACAGACTCATTTACTGCAGAACCATTCGTCTCGATGGTATCGGCATTCACAGACCTTTTTATGGCTACGGTGTCGTCTTTTCCTTCCACCACGATAATTTCTTTAATTTTTTTCATGTGTTCCTCCAAATTGATGAAACCTTCTTCACTTTATATTCGCCTAAACATAATGAATCGAATACAGCAAGCAATAGCTGAATTCTGCTTTATTATTATAACGTAAAAAAGCAGGAGATATAAAATCTCCTGCAAAAGTTTATCCCGTATTAAAGAAAGCCATATCCGCCGCCTCCACGGATAATCACTGATGAAGACAGCCATGAAGAGGCTGTGCCGCCTTCCCGCACGCGTAAGTTTCATGTTAACTACTGGATAATCCGCACTTTTACCCTTTTCACTCCCCAGCGGTAGGCGTCTGATTGTGAAGAAAAGAATACATCGATACGGTTTCCTTTGATGGCAGAGCCCTTATCCGCTGCAATTGCATATCCATATCCCTCAACAAACACTTTGGAGCCGAGCGGGATGACGCTCGGGTCAACAGCGATGACTCTTGCTCCCGGGTTTTCCTTCAAATTAATGCCAGTTGCTGTTCTTCCTGAACATCCATTGCAGCTTGCCGTATAAGCGGTCGAGGAAACATAGACTTCCCTTCCGCCGGACTCCTGAGCCTTGCGTGAAGCCTGCACTATGTATTGCCGGGTTCCAATGGCGGTAACCCTGTCGCGCTTTTCCGTAATAACTTGTTTGGAAAGAAGTTTTTTTGCCACGACTTTTCCATTTTCTTTTGTAATTTCATAATGCTTAGCAAGAAGCCCCTTGCTCCCGGGAGTAATGACTTTTTCTTTTCCCTTCAGGAGGCTATTATCTTTTTTTGTAATAACTGCATAATTAACCGGTTCTTCCACTACATCGGTGACTTTTTCAACTCGTATGACGTTTACTCTGTTCTTGGCTTGAACTTTTTCTCCTAATTTTGGCTCAACGCGGTCTAAATGATTGAGCGTTACACCTTGTTGTCTTAAAAAGTCAGCGACCGTAGTCGAAGTTGACCAGACTTGCTTTTCGTTTTTGCCAACAGCCAATGTAAGCGGAAAGGCCTTTTCGATTGCAATGTCCATTTTTTCCTGAAGCCTGGTGTCGGGTGCCGGAGAAATCCGATCCTTTTCCTTTAATTCGAGATTTTGTTCCTTCAGCAGCCCGCTGACCGTTTCAGCCGTTGTCCATACCATTTTCTTTTTGCCATCCACAGTGATTCCAATGTGCATGGCCGGCTCCCACACGACATTCGTGTGATCCCCCACTTTGCTCTTGCCTGATGGTGATAAATAATCCTGGGCCTTCACGTCAATCTCAAAGTCTTTTAATATATCACGAATCGTTTCAGCATGTGTCCTTACTACTTTTTTCTCGCCATCCAGCGAGAGTGAAACCGTTTGTTTTGTCCCCTGATAATATAGCAATCCCAATACGGCAATACCGGCTATGGCCGCTCCTGCCCCAAAGGCCACTCTCTTTTTCCCAAAAGACTTGGGAATCAAGTTTTTCATATTTTTAAAAGAAATGAAAAACTCCTCCTTCCTCTCGGTGATTGTATAGTAATCCCTGCCGGACTCCCATCCGATTTATAGAAAGCCTTGAAAGTTAATTTCTATTATGCATACTCTCTATCTAATTGAAAAGGGAGACTTATCGACATGGACATACCATAAAGTGACGAAGATTTGCATTACTTTCTTGAATTCAGTTTTTCTGCAGACACGCTTAGAAACAAACCGACAAAAAGTGCTATCATTTTATGCCGAATAATTTCTTTGCATTCTGTGTAGTCATAGCTGCTATTTCCTCAGGTGCAACCCCTTTTATCTCAGCAATTTGTTCAGCTACTAACTTTACATATGCCGGTTCATTCCGTTTCCCCCTGTATGGATGCGGAGCTAGATATGGGCAGTCCGTTTCAATCAGCAGGCGGTCCAAAGGAACCTCAGCCGCTACTTCCTTAGGTTTCTTGGCATTCTTAAATGTAACAGGCCCCCCTAGTGAAATGTAAAAATTCATATCAATGCATTCCTTTGCCGTCTCGGCACTTCCGCTGAAGCAATGCATAATGCCGCCAACCTCTGATGCATGCTCTTCTTTTAAAATGTCCACAATGTCTGCCGTTGCTTCCCGGTTATGGATAATGATCGGGAGCTTAACCTTCCTCGCCAGCCTGATTTGTTTCCTGAACACTTCTTTTTGGACATCCTTCGGAGACTTATCCCAATGGTAGTCCAGGCCCATTTCCCCGATTGCCACTACTTTAGGATGACTTGAGAGTTCTTCAATCCACTCCAGATCGCCATCCGTCATATCAATGGCGTCTACAGGATGCCAGCCCACAGCCGCATACATGAATTCGTATGTCTCCACAAGCTTCATGGCCCTTGTGATGGTAGGCCGGTCAAATCCCACAACAACCACATTGGATACTCCTGCTTCTTTCATTCTATCTATTACTTCTTCCAAATCCTCCGAAAATTGTAGATCATTCAAATGAACATGTGTATCAAATAACATTATTTTCTCCCTTTCTAGCAATAGTCTATTGTTGAATAAAAGTTTTCATGCCTCACAATTATGTAACAAAATGATGACAAATGCCCTCAAGTGCCCCGCATTTGTATTATCTGCTTTTACTTCTTGCATTATCCTCCTGCAAGTCCCCCGCTGATTTTCTATATATTTTACGAAATAAGTATGTACATTGGAAAATGATTTGCCTGCACTCATTTATGGATTTTTACACCATACCCAAAAATGCACAAAAAATAACATAAAAATGTTCCATGTGAAACATTTTTATGTTATTAATTGGTAATTATTTAACTTTAGAACCGTTCGGCAGCGAATCATTAACAGTAGCCACAGACAAAACTCCATCGCTGCTTCCTGCCAATATCATTCCTTGTGATAATTCTCCGCGCAGTTTGACAGGCTTTAAATTAGTTACACAAATAACTTTTTTCCCTATCAATTCCTCAGGCTTATAGTATTGAGCAATTCCAGAAACAACCTGTCTTTTTTCATAGCCAAGATCCAGCTGCAGTTTAAGAAGCTTGTCTGCTTTTTTCACAGGTTCCGCCTCAAGTACCTGAGCAACCCGCAATTCCACTTTCATAAAATCATCAATCGTGATTTCTTCCACTTCAGGTATCTCTTGCTCTTCAGGCTTCTTTTCTTCTTCCTGAGGCAAGCTTCCCTGCATTTGCAATTTGATATATTCTATTTCATCCTTCATCTCCAAGCGCGGGAAAATTGGCTCCCCTTTACTCACTTTGGTCATCGCAGGGATTTTCCCAAACTCTTCAAGGCTTTCCCATGACTTAAGAGATTCATCTTCAATATTCAACTGAGAAAAGATTTTACCCGGAGTTTGAGTTAAAAATGGCGTAAGGAGAATTGCTGTTCTTCTTAAAGATTCAGCCAAGTGGCTCATCACACTGCCAAGTTCTTCTTTTTTCTCCTCGTCTTTAGCCAGAATCCACGGCTTTGTTTCATCGATATATTTATTTGTTCTGCTGACAAGCTGCCAAATGGTAGATAAAGCAACTGAAAACTCCATCTTCTCCATTGCTTCTTCATACTTGGAAACCGTTTCTCTGTTCTTCGCCTCCAGGGATTCATCAAACTCCCCTAGTGCGCCTTTATATTCAGGAATAACCCCATCGAAATATTTATCAATCATAGCAACAGTCCGGTTCAAAAGGTTACCAAGATCGTTAGCCAAGTCGAAGTTAATTCTCTCCACAAACCCTTCAGGAGTAAAGACGCCATCAGAACCAAATGGTACCTCCCGCAGCAGGTAGTAGCGCAATGTATCAAGACCATAACGGTCGATTAAAGTAACAGGGTCAACAACATTCCCCTTTGATTTGGACATTTTTCCGTCCTTCATTAACAGCCAGCCATGGGCGAAGACCTTTTTAGGAAGAGGAAGGTCAAGCGCCATCAGCATGATTGGCCAATAAATGGTATGAAAACGGACAATTTCCTTACTCATCAAGTGGACATCAGCTGGCCAGTAGTTTAAATACTTGGCGTCATCTTCATTTCCATATCCAAGAGCCGTAATATAATTTGATAAAGCATCAATCCAGACATAAATTACATGCTTCGGATCTCCAGGCACCTTGATGCCCCAGTCAAAAGTTGTTCTTGACACAGCCAGATCTTCAAGTCCCGGTTTAATGAAATTATTAATCATTTCATTTTTCCTGGACTCAGGCTGAATGAATTCCGGATTTTCTTCATAAAACTTCAGCAGCCTGTCTGCATATTTGCCCATCCTGAAAAAGTAGGATTCTTCCTTGACAAGCTCAACCGGATGGCCGCTGTCAGGACTCTTGCCTCCAACTATTTTTCCATTCTCATAAACTGGGTCTGCCAATTGAAGCTCGGTATAATAGGTTTCATCAGAAACAGAATACCAGCCTTCATATTCATCCAGATAAATATCTCCCTGGTCCAGCAGCTGCTTAAACATCTTTGTTAATGCTGTTTTATGCCTTACGTCTGTTGTGCGGATAAAGTCATCATATGAGATGTCCATCTTCTTCCACAAGTCCTTGATTCCAGATACTATGCCGTCCACATATTCCTGCGGAGTGATGCCAGCTTCTTCAGCCTTTCTCTGGATTTTTTGTCCATGCTCATCTGTACCCGTCAGATACATAACATCGAATCCCCGCATCCTCTTATAACGGGCCATAGCATCACCGGCTACAGTCGTGTAGGCATGGCCAATATGTAAATTTCCGCTCGGATAATAAATCGGCGTTGTGATATAAAAAGTTTTCAGTTTTTCTTTCATTTTTTTCCCTCCTTAAAAATAACAGACAGCAATTATCATTTGCCTTGCATACCTGCTTCCATTTTACTCTTATATAAACAGAAGAGCGATAAAAAACTCACGCCCAACAGGACGCGAGCTAAATAAAGTGAAGCTTCCCTCCACAAAAGGCCTTCCCCGGGATGGTTAGCTGAAAATATCAGTCTTTCACTGGCAGCCAGCTCCTGCTTAAACTGCTCGATGGCTGTACAACGTTGAGACGGGTCCTTAGAAGCTGCTCAGTTAACATGCTCTATAAAGAGAAAAGCAGCAATCCTGAATTTTTAACACTTCTATGATGTCAGCATTACCTCATATATGAACAAAATATACCTAAAAAAATTAAATTGTGCAATAAAAAAAGTAAGGCCTTACTCTAATTCCCCAATTCCTTCTTTTAACTAGAAACATTCCTTTTTCCTTAATCCCAAAATATGTCTCTTTACTTATTTTCCCTTCAACATAAAGATAGGATTATGTTGGCTTTTGTTTGTTTTTGTCGAATTTAGTCGAATTTATTAGGGATTTATTCTTATTTTTATTATCGTAATAAAACAAAACAGGTCCAATATCATACAAAAAAGGATTTATCCTACTTATTGAAACAGCTGAAAGCCTTGAGGATAAAGGGTTTTACGTTTTTCTTCTGAATTTATCTTAAGTTAAAAATAAAATGATTGACGTATTTGGGAATGGCTGGTATTATTAAATTTATAAAAAAAATTGTCGAATAATGACGAAAATAGATAAAGAGAAAAAGGTACTAGTATAGTCTGAGAGGAGATTTACAGAATGAAATCTACAGGAATTGTTCGTAAGGTTGATGAATTAGGACGGGTGGTTATTCCAATCGAACTTCGCCGTACGCTTGGAATTGCAGAAAAAGATGCACTTGAAATTTATGTGGATGACGAACGCATCATCCTAAAAAAATACAAGCCAAATATGACTTGCCAAGTAACTGGTGAAGTTTCTGATGAAAACTTGACTCTTGCTGGCGGCAAGCTTATCCTAAGCCGCGAAGGTGCTGAAATGCTGATTAAAGAAATTCAGCAAAGCTTCGAAACATCAAAATAAGCATAAAAAAGGCTTCCTATCCGGAAGCCTTTTTTATGCTTATTTATTCTTCATCTACATGATACGATTGATATACTTCGCGTTTCTGTATGCCTCTATCCTTAGCGGTCTGCTTGATGGCTTCCTTGGAAGACAGGCCTTGTTCCTGGATGTAGGCCTCTACATGAGCAGAAACCTCCATGTTGTCCCACCACTTCTTCTCCTCAGTATCTTCACTTTCCTGAGACCCTTCAATGACAAGACAAAATTCGCCACGGATTTCTGATTCTTCCGCCCATGCTAGAGCTTCTTCAATGGTGCCTCTGATAAATTCCTCGAATTTCTTTGTAAGCTCACGGCAAAGCACGATTTTTCTGTTACCAAGTACCCCAAGCATGCTTTTTAGCGTTTCCTTCAAGCGATGGGGGGATTCATAAACAATCCAGGTCGACGTCATTTTTTTCAATCTTTCCAGTTCTGCCTTCTTTTCTTTATTGCTTCTTTGCAGAAAACCATGGAAATAAAAGGGCTGCGGGATAAGGCCTGAGCCAATCAATGCAGTTAACGCAGCATTTGCGCCAGGAAGCGGGACTACAGTGATATTTTCTGCTAGTGCCTCTATCACAAGTTCATACCCGGGATCGGAAATCGTGGGCATTCCTGCGTCACTGACAAGGGCGATCAATTGTCCGGAAAGGAGGCGATCAATCATCTGCTTGCCGCTTTTTTGCTTGTTATGTTCATGATAGCTGACAATCGGAGTTTCGATTTCAAAGTAATTGCAAAGTTTTTTAGTATTACGTGTATCCTCAGCAGCTATCACATCTGCCTCTTTTAATATTCTCAGAGCCCTGAAGCTCATATCTTCCAAATTTCCAATAGGAGTAGGCACCAAGTACAGCGCCGGTTCTAGTCCTTCTTTTTCATAGCTTTTCTGCTGCTGCATGAACGGATTTCTCCTTTTTATTAATAATTTGTTCTTTTTGTGCCCTATTCAGCTGTTTAAAGTTGTACTCGGCACGCATTGCTTCCGTTTTCGTTGCAAAGACCTCATAATGGATCAGCTCGACCGGTCCCCTGCCTCTTGTGTACTTGGCCCCTTTTCCTTCATTATGCATGCTTATCCGCTTTTTTAAATCATTTGTATAGCCTGCATAAAAACTGCCATCCCTGCATCTCAGCACATAAAAGAAATGCTCATTCTTCTCCATATAAAATCCTTCTGACTTCCGGATTATACTCATGATTCTCATTATAAACTACTAGCGGAGGAAGTAGTTTTAAATCAGGCTTTCCATCCTTGATTCCTTCAATAAGAATGGTGTTGGCCTCCTTGCCCGCCTTCGGATAAACAAACTGTAATCGTTTTGGTTCAATCCGGTATTTTCTCATCAGGCTCAGTATGTCCATCAGTCTTCCAGGCCTATGTACAAAGGCAGCCTTGCCTCCCTGGCGCAGCAGCTGGCTGCTCGTGCGCACCACATCATCAAGGGTACAGTATATTTCATGCCTGGCAATTGCAAAATGTTCGTTTTGATTGATTTCTTCTTTTGATGGAGTTGGAAAGTATGGAGGATTGCAGGTTACCACATCAAACTTTGAGTGGCCAAGCTGTCCGGGGATTTCCTTAATGTCTCCATGCATCATATGTATTTGCCCGGAAAGCCCATTATAATCAATGCTTCTTTTCGCCATATCATATAACCTTTCCTGAATTTCCACACCAATCATGCTTCCTTTAGTCCTCGTGCTTAATAACAGCGGCACAACTCCATTTCCTGAACACATATCAATCAGCTTGCCTTTTTGAATCGGCACACTGACGAACTTCGATAGCAGAACAGCATCTAGTGAAAACGAAAAAACAGAAGGACTTTGGATTATTCTTAAACGTTCAGCCAAAAGATAATCCAGCCGTTCATCACCTTTTAATTCCAGCAACTCTCTTACCTCCTCTGGATGCATTTCCCTCGGTTATTAAAAAAGCCTTCCCTTGACAGGAAAGGCTTGAGATTATTTTTTATTCAAAAATGATAAGCAAAACAGGCAGTCTCCATCTTTTCTTAAACTTCCAAAATGAAGGTTGCAAATATGAAAGCCTTCTTGATATAAACGGGCAAGATTATCGTAGCCTTCCCCTATATCAAGCATCTTCTCTTCCTGGGCTGTTTGCTTATTTTTTGCTTTATTTTTTTCCTTCACGCTGGCTCCTGCTGTTTCCAGCTGATCTAACCGCCGCCTAAGATGGCTGTTTTCAAGCTTCAGCGAATTATTCTCTTCAAGAACCTCCGCCAAATGCTGTTTCATCTCACCAAGCTGCTTGTATAGATGGCCGATTTGGGTTTCCATATTAGTGACCGATTCAAAAATTTCTTTTTTATCCACGCTCTCCACCACCTTAATAATCTGTGGCTTGAATAGAAACGGCTCCCTCTTTTAGAATCTCATCTAACGTATATTCCAAAACTCTTTCTTGTTCGACAAATTCAATCTGAAGTACTCGTTCTAGAATATTAAGCCCAACTACCTTGCCTTTTCCATGAGGGGTTTTAATGATTTCACCCAAATCCGGAAGCATTTCCTTCGCACTCTCATACTCATCGTTTTCATATTTAAGACAGCACATCAGCCGGCCGCACAGACCAGAAATTTTGGTCGGATTCAGCGATAGATTTTGATCCTTGGCCATTTTAATGGAAACTGGTTCAAAATCACCCAGGAATGTCGAGCAGCAAAGCATTCTTCCGCATGGCCCTATGCCTCCAAGCATCTTGGCTTCATCCCTGACGCCTATCTGGCGCAATTCAATCCTGGTTCTAAAAATCGCCGCCAAATCCTTGACTAAATCACGGAAATCAATTCGTCCATCTGCAGTAAAGTAAAACACTACTTTATTTCTGTCAAAAGTGTATTCAACATCAACGAGCTTCATATCAAGCTTGTGTTCCTCTACTTTTTGGCAGCAGGTTCCATAAGCTTCAGATGCCGCCGATTTATTTTCCTCAACAATCAGCCTGTCCTTTGCATCTGCAATCCTGAGAACCTTTTTCAGCGGCAGCACAACATCATTATCATCTACTTGTTTCCGGGCGGTTACAACCTTGCCGAATTCAACTCCGCGGACAGTTTCCACTATAACAAACTCATCCTTCGGAATGGCAAGCTCTCCCGGGTCAAAGTAGTATATTTTACCCGCTTTTTTAAAGCGGACGCCTACTACATCATACAAATGATGATCCCTCCTGCAAATTCAGCACAAGCTGTTCCATCAACAGCTGTGGATTTGTATTGGACAGCAGTTTCCTTTTCGCTTCTAAAATATAGCCCATGCAGTCTGCAAGGCGCCTCTGGGAAAGATGAAGAGCGTGTGTTTCAAATTCCCCGGTTTTATTTTGAAAAACGGCAAGTTCACGCTTGTCCAACTGAATATATAATAAATCTTTATAGATAAGAAATAACAAATCAAGACTTCTGTCCATTTGCTCCCTTTCTTTAAAGTGCACAAACCACTCTTCCTGAAGATATAATAATGCCTTCATGGGATTTTGGTTTAGCACTTCATATAATTTTACCACTATTTTTTGGGCTTGTGCAAACCATTCCTCATTACTTATTCTTATTCCTTCTTCAAAATTGTGGGTTAAGTGGGGGATTATAGATGAGTCTTGGATGTTCACCCCTTTATTTATCAGCTTTTCCTTAAGAATTGCAGGAGAAAGAGGCTTAAAAGACAATACCTGGCAGCGTGACAGGATGGTAGGCAGGATCCGCTGTATTTGCTCTGTAACCAAAATGGCAACTGTGTCTGAAGAAGGTTCCTCGAGGAATTTAAGCAAGCTGTTTGCTGCCTGCACGGACATTTTGTCTGCATTGAAAATCATATAAATTTTACGATTGGCCTCAACGCTTTTCTTTGAAAATTCCTCTTGAAGACTTTTAATCTGTTCCTTTTTGATAGACAAGCCGTCTGGTTCAATCAGATGCACATCAGGATGGTTCCCGCTGTTTATGCGTCTGCAGTTTTTGCAATTTTCACATGGCATATACCCGTCAATCTGCTGCTCACACAACAGGCTCTTGGCGAAAATTATGCTTGCCTCTCTTTTTCCGACACCTTTTTCACCTTCGAAAAGATAGGCGTGAGCAACCCGGTTTTTTAGCATGCCATTTTTCAGCATTCCCATGATTGTCGGCTGAATATCAGCTATTTCGTTCCATGTTTCCGTCATAACCAATCAACTCTCTTAAGTAAGTCCATTTCATCATATAAACACTATATTAAAAATATGACTCTTTTTTTATTTACTGGCTTAAATAGGGTAACATTCGCCTATTATCTGCAGTTTCAGAAAAAAGGACGGTGATATTTTACGTGTATAAATTAATCAATAGGCCTTTAATTTCACCTATTTTTTCCAAAACATCCACAGAGGTCTTTTCTTTGGACAATACAGCTTCAGTTAGCTCTACCAATTTATCATCGATTGTTTCGACAATTTTCAGCGGGCGGCTCTGCCCAAATTGATTCCAGCTGTTCGAATGCTTCAGATCCATCCCAAAGTCAACAGCTTCTTTTACAAACCGCTTGACCAGCGTTTTGAATTTTGCGATATCCTTGAAGGTGCGGGATTTACCCAGTCTGCCGCCGGCTCCCTCAATATCGCTCAGCAGCCGGTTCAGTGAGGCATACTGCAGTTTTTGATCCTGCTTTTGCACCAGCTGCTGAAATTTTCCATTACCAGTTTGAACCTGCTTACTGTCTTGCCTGGCTTTATCCAGGCTTAAAGGAAGGTCCTGGTTAATTTTCATTCATACCACACTGCTTTCGTACGTTAAAATTGCATAAAAGTTTCGATTGGCAATACAAATACTGCCGCTCCGCCAACCTGGATTTCAACTGGATATGGAACATATGAATCAGCATTTCCTCCCATTGGGGATACAGGCGCTACCAGCTGCTGCCGGGACTCGCAATTATTTTTAATAATATCAAGGGCTTTTTCAACGCGAATGTCATCGGTACCTATCATAAAGGTGGTATTGCCGGATTTTAAAAACCCTCCGGTGCTGGCAAGCTTGGTCGCCCGGAAATTATGTTCAACAAGTTCATTCAGCAATCTATGGCTATCTTTATCCTGTACAACTGCAATAATCATTTTCATATCTATCATCCTCCGCTTGAACACCAAATGTGTTCTGCTTTGTTTAATTTATATTATAACAATTATCTATACCCCAAAAAGGAGGTTTACAGGCATTTTACGATAAATATTATCGTGAGGCCGCCTCCCTGCCAATAACCTGGTACACCTTGGATGCAGTTTGCTCCAATACCTGTTCAGGTGATTGGGATGCATCTACAATAAAAAATCTTTCTTTCCACTTCTCTATAATAAGCATATATCCTTCTTTTACTTTTTCATGAAACTGCAGAGCTTCCATATCCAGGCGGTTTACTTCCCTCTCCCCGTTGGACGCAATTCGTTCCAGGCCAACAGCCGGGTCAATATCGAAGTAAATCGTAAGATCCGGCATAACTCCATTGATGGCAAATTGATTGATCGAATAGACTTCATCCATTCCCAGGCCCCTTGCATATCCCTGATAAGCCAGAGAGCTGTCAATAAAGCGGTCGCACAGTACAATTTTCCCCTCACTTAAAGCGGGCAGCACCTTTTCAGCAAGGTGCTGCCTCCTTGCTGCAGCATACAGCAGGGCTTCTGTTCTGCTGTCCATAGCTGTATTTTCTTTATTTAAAATGACTTCCCTGATTTGTTCTGAAATAGGGATGCCTCCGGGTTCTCTAGTAATGAGCACACTGTGCCCCATATCTGTAAGAAGTTCTCCAAGCATATGCAGAATGGTTGTTTTCCCTGCACCCTCAGGTCCTTCCATGGTTATAAATATTCCTTGATTCATACATGACCTCCAACTATCACTTTGCGGTTTAAGTATACTATTTTCTAATTCAAAAAGGAAAACTTATTCGTAGATCCACAGCTGCCCGCTTTCAAGCTCAGGGCCCCCATGGAACCTTCCCCCTTTTCTCAGCAGCTCCTCCATACTTTTTATTTTCCCTGCCGTTATTTTTTCACCAGGCATTATTAATGGAATGCCTGGCGGGTAAGGAGTGATCATTTCAGCCGAGATTTCTCCTAAACAGTCATTTAATGCCGTAAGCTTTTTCTGTCCTTTTTTCATTTGCTGATAAGTCAGGGCAAGCGGCTGAATGGTCTGTTCCTGAAAATGGGAACCAGACGAAACATGACCCTCCGCCTCTTCGCTATTCTTTACGGCACGTTCAACTCTCATTAGCGTTTCACGAAATGGAAAATCACTGTCCTTCTTTATTAGCGGAAGCACCATAAGGACATTTCTTACATCGGCAAGCTCCGTAAAAATCCCTTCACTTTCAAGTATCTGCTGCAATTGAAAGCCAGAATGCCCCTTCTCAGACCGGATTATAAGCTTAAGGAGATCACTGTTGCCTGATTTGCTCTCTGCCACATGTATTCCTGAAATGCTGTTTAGTTCCCCCTTGAAGCCGTCCACTGCTTGTTTCAATGCTTCTATATCGTCCTGGCTATAAGTAGCCAGATATGCCCTCGAAAGATCCAATGATGCCATAATCGGGTAAGATGGACTGCTTGACTGCAGCATTTGCAAGCAGAACTCCAGCTTGCTGGAATCGATTAATTCACTGCTGTAATGCAAAAATGATCCCATCGTCATGGCAGGAAGTGTCTTATGCGCAGAATGAACCACCACATCTGCACCTGCTGCCAGGGCAGATTCCGGAAAAGGGGCACCAAGGCAAAAATGGGCCCCATGAGCTTCATCCACAAGCACAGGAATGCTGTGCTGATGAGCCAATGATATAATCTCTGAAACTGCACTGCCTGTTCCATAATAGGTTGGATAGGTTAAAACAATGGCCTTGGTTTCTGGATAAAGGCCGATTGCCTCCTTTACAGCCGATACCGTTACACTGCCCGCAATCTCCAGCTGTTCATCGATGTCAGGAGATATGAAAACTGGCTTAACATTCGCAAGCATCAGGCCGTGCAAAACAGATTTATGGCAATTCCTTTGTACAAGCACTGTATCTCCCTCCTCACAGGCAGCGAGAATCATCGCAATATTTCCCGAGGTAGAACCGTTCACAAGAAAATAACTTTTTTGTGAGCCATACAAATCAGCCAAAAGCTGTTCCGCCTCCAAAATAGGCCCGCCTGGGTCATGTAAGTCATCAAGACCGGTGAGCTCTGTCAGATCGATGGACAGCACAGGATCAAAGATATGTTTGCCCCAATGATTAAATATACGGCCGTTTTTATGGCCGGGAACATGGAAAGAAAAACTTTCCTTTTCTCTATGCTTTATAAGAGCATCAAATAATGGCGTTTTCTCTTTTGATTTCATGATATACATCCTTTTAATTATTCTTTGTTTATTTTATCAGACAAATGCAAGTGCAGACTCCAGCTTGTCCAATTTTAATATTGGAAATAAAAAAATCAGAAACCATAAAAAACCTTAAAGCGGTTCTTCATAGTCTCTGATTCTTATAAATGCCTATTCCTCTTCTTCTTACGAACAAATTTCTGGAACATTTACTTTCTTTAGCTGTTTTAAATAATAATGGTACATCGGATTGTCCGTTCCTGTATTTATGATATCATGTTCACATTCTTCGCATAAAAATGATGTATAAAGATGTATGCCAACCGATTTTGTCTTTTCACAAACCACGCATGTTTCCGCTGGTGCTTTATTGGCTGCTGCTGAACTCAATATCCCCACCTCCATACCTGCATTCTCTCCAAAATCTAAATGTTGTATACAATTTTTAGAATAGTTCATGTCAGCTGCTGTTTAATTTCTATATCAATATATGAGGCCACTGGGCTATGAGTGTATGTCTATGCCTGAAAAAATCAAATATAGGAAAATTCCATACTCGAAAGAGTCAGGATAAACGTTATTACAAAGCATTTACCGACGTGAAGAGTCTTTTAAACTGTAAAATAGACAGGCTGCAAGAGTATTTGATGTAGATCTGGGGAAATCTCAATTCACTATTGCCTTAAAGAGCTGCTAGTCTTTCGTCTGTCTGGAAGCTTTGAGCATGCACAGGACGCGGCAGGTTTAGCAGAAGCCTCTTGTCTTGCCGTCATCAGCGTGCGAGCTTAACTGCCTTGTTCGAACTCCTGAACGGCGATAACTGGTGGATCTCTTCGTCAGCTTCAGTCCTTCCGCTCCTCGACCTCCTTGGTTCTCCCCATTCAGGTTTGGGCTTACTTGACTCTTTTCCTCTTTATATTCTCGTTTCTGCACACAAAAAAGACCAGCATCTCTGCTGGCCTTCCGTTTGCTTGGCGGCGTCCTACTCTCACAGGGGGAGAACCCCCAACTACCATCGGCGCTGAAGAGCTTAACTGCCGTGTTCGGAATGGGAACGGGTGT
>NZ_FOMA01000014.1 GCF_900112495.1 Bacillus sp. OV322 | reverse complement strand
CTGAAAGATGATCAGGTTGATAGGTCTGAGGTGGAAGCGTGGTGACACGTGCAGCTGACAGATACTAATCGATCGAGGACTTAACCAAAATGACGCGTAAAACCTTCTCTATTATCTAGTTTTGAAAGAACAAAAAAAGTTCTTGCAAAATAATTAAATAAGGTATATAATAATATATGTCTTATGGAAAATGTTTGGTGACGATAGCGAAGAGGTCACACCCGTTCCCATTCCGAACACGGAAGTTAAGCTCTTCAGCGCCGATGGTAGTTGGGGGTTCTCCCCCTGTGAGAGTAGGACGTCGCCAAGCTGGTATTATTCCGCAGTAGCTCAGTGGTAGAGCATTCGGCTGTTAACCGAACGGTCGTAGGTTCGAGTCCTACCTGCGGAGCCATATGGAGAGCTGTCCGAGTGGCCGAAGGAGCACGATTGGAAATCGTGTAGACGGGTACCCCTGTCTCAAGGGTTCAAATCCCTTGCTCTCCGCCATTATACCTGGCCCGTTGGTCAAGCGGTTAAGACACCGCCCTTTCACGGCGGTAACACGGGTTCGAATCCCGTACGGGTCACCATTTACATACTGGAGGATTAGCTCAGCTGGGAGAGCATCTGCCTTACAAGCAGAGGGTCGGCGGTTCGATCCCGTCATCCTCCACCATATCTTTTAAGAAACATTTATATTATCGCGGGGTGGAGCAGTCTGGTAGCTCGTCGGGCTCATAACCCGAAGGTCGCAGGTTCAAATCCTGTCCCCGCAATCTGGTCCCGTGGTGTAGCGGTTAACATGCCTGCCTGTCACGCAGGAGATCGCGGGTTCGATTCCCGTCGGGACCGCCATTTTAAAAATTTAACATAGCTGTAATTAATAATGGCTCGGTAGCTCAGTCGGTAGAGCAAAGGACTGAAAATCCTTGTGTCGGCGGTTCGATTCCGTCCCGAGCCACCATTCACTTAATTATGTGGAGGGGTAGCGAAGTGGCTAAACGCGGCGGACTGTAAATCCGCTCCTTTGGGTTCGGCAGTTCGAATCTGCCCCCCTCCACCATCTATAGGGGCATAGTTTAAAGGTAGAACAGAGGTCTCCAAAACCTCCGGTGTGGGTTCGATTCCTACTGCCCCTGCCAATTTTAAAATAATGGCGATTGTGGCGAAGTGGTTAACGCATCGGATTGTGGTTCCGACATTCGTGGGTTCGATTCCCATCAGTCGCCCCATTTATAAAATAAATTGTTACTAAGTTGAATATAATGATATTGGGCTATAGCCAAGCGGTAAGGCAACGGACTTTGACTCCGTCATGCGTTGGTTCGAATCCAGCTAGCCCAGCCATCTTGCGGAAGTAGTTCAGTGGTAGAATACAACCTTGCCAAGGTTGGGGTCGCGGGTTCGAATCCCGTCTTCCGCTCCAATATTTCGGCGGCATAGCCAAGAGGAAAGGCAGAGGTCTGCAAAACCTTTACCACCGGTTCGAATCCGGTTGCCGCCTCCAAATTACATGCCGGTGTGGCGGAATTGGCAGACGCGCACGACTCAAAATCGTGTTCCTTCTGGAGTGCCGGTTCGACCCCGGCCACCGGTATCAATTTAAAGGGTTTAACCCTTATAAGTCAATGCTTTGAGACAATCTCAGCATTGGCTTTTTTTGTGTTTAATTGACTAAAGTAGGTTGCTAATCGTGTGGACAACAACTTCGATTATTAAATGCCTTTAAGAGTTTAAATATCTTAAAGGGAGTGTGTGTGTAATGGCTAAGATTCGTGAAATGCAAAAGGGATATAATGAGAAAACTGTTAAAGAGTTATATGAGGACTTTCAGTTAGAAAACAGGGTGAAAAATTTATCTGATATGACAATAAGATTTTATGAGCAAAACCTAATTCATTTCCTTCGTTATTTAGATGAAATAGGTATAAAACAGATAAGTGAAATTGAAAAAAGGTTGATCGATAAGTTTATTCTATCTTTAAAGAAAAGGGAACTAAAGGCAACAACGATTAACACCTATTTGAGGGCTGCAAGAGCATTTCTTTATTTTGCTATGAAAGAGGGATTTCTGAGTGAATTTGATATTAGTCTTATTAAAGCAGATAAAGAACAAAAAGAACCTTATACAGAAGAGGAGATAATGAAGTTGATTAAGAAGCCTGAAATAAGAGAATGTGGCTTTGTAGAACATAGAAATTGGGTGTTAGTAAATTACCTATTGGAAACAGGAAACAGGTTAAACACAATTCTTAGTTTAAAAGTAGAAGACCTTGATTTGGAAAATGGTATGGTGGTTCTGACAACGACAAAGAACAGAAAGGCCCAGTTCAATCCACTCAGTGAGTACATCATTAAAGTATTAACTGAATTTCTTCGAATGTACCAATTCAAAAAAGATGATTTTCTATTTATCAATGAATTAGGGGAACAGATGACAAGGAACTCTATACAACACGCTATAGCTCGTTACAATAAACGAAGAGGAGTCAATAAAACATCAATTCATGCTTTTAGGCATACATTTGCAAAACATTATATAACCAGTGGTGGAGATGCATTTAAACTTCAACGGCTGCTAGGCCACTCTACATTGGATGTTACTTTAAACTATGTAAATTTGTACTCTGAAGACTTGAAAAATGGATATGATAAGCATAGTATATTGGCCAAGTATTCAGAAAGTCCAAGAAAGAAAAGAGGAAGGAGAATATGAGGAGTTCCCAAATAAATAAAGGTGGAACGGTTGAGTACGAGTGTATTTAAATTCCTAGTTTTCCTTTGTTTGCGATGATACAGAGACACTTTAGGTTGAATTCAAAGTCTAGACTGCTAATAAATTTATAAGGTTTATACTTATTTAACGATGCCTAACTAAAACAGTAAAATTAATTAGAGGGGAGCGGAATTCTGCTCCTTTATTATACAGTGACCCCATGGGTTTACAGGAATTTCCAATTTGTATATACATGAGTGTTGGTGTATAGATATACGCAGAAAGCCGAATTGATAATTATACGATGCGAAAAAATGAAGAGAGTCCGTATTTCTTGTATATTGTTACTTCTCAAACCTCTTATTGAATTAAGATAGTGTTTCATGTCGATATATATCTTTTTTTATAGGTATTATTCACCATTAATAAATGGTAAAATTATACTAGATATATATTATGGGAGGGTATTATATGAAAAAAGTTTTAGGGTTCGGCTTGGCTTTGTCTCTCTTTACATTCCCTGTTCATGGGAGTACACATGCAGAAGGGAAAGATGCTTCAAATAATTATAGGGCAGATATAAAAAAGGTGATGAGTAAAAACCTCCCGAAAGCAAATATTTTGAGTTCCTTTAGCTTTAAGAATGTTATTAAATCACAATCGGAAAAAAGTACAATGAAATCAAATTCCCTTACAACAAGTAATGCTGACTATCAGTATGTGTATGAAAGTGAACCGAATGATGATTTCTCCGATGCTAACTATTATGATATGAATTATTATATGGTTGGAAGTTTCAGTTATGATGATGCTGATTCATACTGGCTTACAATCCCTAAGAGTGGACAATATGTTTTAGCTGGAACAACTGATGCAGATAATCTTATGGATTTAGGAATAGGAATTTTTGATTCTAGTGGAGAAATAATTGACCCTCTGGATATGCAACAAGAAGGCAAAACAAAGGCCCTTTCTTATCAATTATCTGCTGGGGATTATTATATAGGGGCAATAGATTTAAATAATTCAGGTTTTGGAGAAGATTATTTATTTAAGCTTACTTCGCTTCAAGATACAACAGCACCATACAGACCAAAAGTTAATCAAGTTGATGATAATGATACCTATGTGACAGGAACAGCAGAAAGAAATTCTAACATTATCATTCAAGCTGGGGATGCTCTTATAAGTACGAATGGATATGCTGATTCAAATGGTAAGTTTAAAATAAGAATACCAAGACAAAAAGCTGGTACTTACATTGGTGTATCCGCAATGGATCAGGCTGGGAATCAAGGGAAGTTCACCGACCAGTGGGTGATTGACAAAACAGCTCCTTCTACATTAACTGTAAAAACTGTTACAACAAAAACTGTGAACGTTACTGGAAAGACTGAAGCTAATGCCAGCGTACAAGTTAAGAGAGGCACAACTTCACTTGGTACTGCAAAGGCTGATAGCAAAGGGAATTACAAGGTGAAGATTAGTAAGCAGCGCAAAGGGAATAAACTTACAGTGATCGCACGGGATAAAGCTAAGAACGCAAAGACTATTTATACAACAGTAAAATGAATCTCCACAGCGGAACTAAGTATGTTTAGTTCCGTTTTTTTGTGTGACAGAGGCTACTTATAACAACATTACATGGAAATGGACAACTCCACTTATAACTTTTCTCCAAGTAAAGCAGTTATAACAAAAATCGTGGATTAGTATTATAGCTTAAATGCTGGTGATGCCCTTATTAAACAGTGGAAGATTAGTTGGAAATAGTACTTAAAAATGGATGACTAAAGAGAAATTAAACTCTCTAAAGTGATCCATTTTGTTACTTATGTTTAACTGTTTTCCGCATTACTTTCTAAGTGGTAAGCGTACGAGTGCATTTGTTGTTACTGTTGTATTGTTTAATCAAAGTTACATTTGTAGTTTTGGATTTTCCAGTTACCTTTAAAATGGGGTGGTGGAACATAAAAGTACAGTTTGATTGTTTGAAATGACCTCCAAGCCTGTGAGTTCTTCCTGAATGGGCAGCGGCATCACTGACACTTATACATGAAAGTAACAATACTATCAGTGTAAATATAGGTGGAGCATTACTCGTTATGCTGCTATGTCTGTAACCATTTTCCTTAACCTGAGTATTTATTTTTCGTAATCGAATACCGATATATCTCTGTTTCTTTTGAAATAAACCCGCGTTTTCTGGAAGCGAGAAGCGTCTGTAGCATATTTTCACGTCCAACAGGATTGTCAGTATGCAAATATATCTTATCGACTTCAAAGTGCTCTTCTATTGCATGTTGGCAAAAATATTTCACAAAATCATATCCTGTAGGAAGGAGTAGACCGCATTCATCTTCCCCTAAGTCATGGTCAAGTGAAAGTAAATGGATTTTGTATTGCTTACAAAGGTTAATCGCTTCATCCACTGTGCGCGCTATTATAAATCCCTCTGGACAATCCCTTAAATCATCTACGTACAAATTAATGATGTTTTTTGTCATTGTGATCCACAATCCCCTCTGAATAACTTTTTTTCTACAATAAAAATATTGTGTTTTGTGTGTTTTGTTGTATATTCCCACTGAATAATAAAATTTATATTTTTAAATTTATTTTTCTAAATGTGGGGCAAAGAG
This sequence comes from Bacillus sp. OV322, assembly GCF_900112495.1. GTDB lineage: Bacteria > Bacillota > Bacilli > Bacillales > DSM-1321 > Peribacillus. The sequence goes on along the minus strand of NZ_FOMA01000014.1, from coordinate 15,621 downwards.
TACGGACATGAATAAATAATTTCACATTTCAGCATTAGTAAAGGTATATGTGTTCAGTTCAACCTTCCTTATCCATGAAATTAGTTTGATTAAAGTGATAATGATGGGTTGATAGATATTTAAATAAATAATTTTTTGTGATTTTGTGTGATTTATCCTTACAAATGTATAGATATATATATGGGTTTTTTAGTGATTAAAAAATACATAGCCTAAGATAACTCTATAAAGAATGACGGTCTTGCTATTCCTTCCCTCTAGTTGTGGGAGATGGAATTACTTACTGTTGCTTAATAATACCATTTCGACAGGATAATAAATGGACGAAATCATAGAATTTTTCATTTAGTTAACTCTTTAGAAATGAAAAGATCAAAAAATTTCTACTCTAATAGAGTTAAAAAGTAAATTTCCAATCTTATTTATTAGAAATATTATTTGAAAGTAGACAATTGAAGACAAAAGGAGATATGAAACATGAAAACAACAATCAATGTAGTAGATGCACCGTGTGGTTATGGAAAGACATCTTGGGCAATTCAGTATATGAATAGTATGGCATCTGATACACATCAATTTATTTATGTGACACCATTTTTAGAGGAAGTAGAAAGAGTAAAAAGTTCGGTAACCAATAGAGTATTTTATGATCCTATTGCAGTAAAAGGAGAAACTAAGCTAGATGATGTACACAGATTGCTAGGTGAAGGTAAAGATATTTGTACTACTCATGCTTTATTTCAAATGGCAACTCTTGAAACGATGAAGCTCTTAAAAGTTAATAATTATACTCTTATTCTTGATGAGGTATTAAATGTAATTGAACAAGTTCCCTTACGTAAAAGTGATCTTACGCTATTATTAGAAGCTGAGGCTGTTTCAATTATTGAAGATGATAATGGTTTAAAATATATAAAATGGAAAAAAGCAAAGAAGAACTATGATACTAGATATAATGAAATTAAACAAAAGGCTTTAACTAATAATTTGATGTATTGCGATAATTCAGCTCTAATATGGAATTTTCCATGTGAAGTTTTTCAATCCTTTCAAAATGTCTTTATATTAACTTATTTTTTCAAGGGACAATTACAAAGGGCATATTATGATTTACATGGGATTAATTATAGATACTTATCCGTTAAAAATGAAGAAAGTGATTATACACTTATTCCGTATAATGATCGAATTCCTTATAATAAATCTGGTCTTAAAGACAAGATTGATATTTATATCGGTGATCTTAACAAAATAGGTGATGGTACATATGATTTATCAAAAAAGTGGCTAGAGAAACCTTCTAACAAGGACTTAGTGGTGAAATTAAATAAAAATGCACGAAACTACCTCATGAATATTTGTAAAGAAAAGGTAGAAAATGTAATGTGGACTACAGTGAAAGGTGATAAAGAGATAATAAAGAAGAAAATTAGTCCACGAGGTTTTTCTAGTGGTTTCGTTCAGATGACAGAACGTGCAACAAATAAGTATAAAGAAAAATACTGTTTGGCATATCTTGTTAATAGATACCTTAATCCTATTCAGAAAAGATTCTTCGAACAATATGGTGTGAAAATAGATCAAAATACATGGGCGTTATCCGAGTTGATCCAATGGATGTGGAGGAGCAGGATTAGAGAAGGGTTATCTATTAAGATTTATATTCCGAGTAGAAGAATGCGGGATTTGCTAAATTTGTATTTAAACAGTGAAACTTTTGAAGAAGCACCACAAAACGCAATTACAAATGAACCACCAAGTGACTGGCATTTATGAGCTAGGCAATAATACTGCCTAAGCGCATTGGATAAACCTAGTAAAAACCTAGCTTTTAAAATAAATTCCTTAAGAAAAAGATATAAAATGAAATATCAATAAATGTACTCGGTGGAGTCAAAATATATGCATTTTGGCACTTCACTTACACTAAGCCATGGCTTAGCTACAGTACATTGCTCAAAATACACATATTTTGCACCACCTTTCTAATTAGAGTATATATTAAAGAATTTACGAGATTTTAATGAAACTAAACTCCCAACTTTTCGAAAGCTTGCTTTCGGAAAGAGGCAATGACAACGCTCGCGTTGCCTGCGGCAGCCTTTCAAACTTAGCGGGCCTTTTTGCTCATTTCTTTAATTAACTAAAAAAGACTCCCTGTACAATACAGGAAGTCTTTTTTTATATGAGGTTGAAAAAAATTTTAATAGCCTTGTCCATAGTATCGAATTTATCTAATCCTCCTGTACGTTCATGCATTTGCCGCTCTAACTCTATTTTTTGTTGAGGGGTTATGTTTCGTTTTGCTGTTTCAATTGTTCTCATTAATTCCTCTCTTTTACCGACAACAAACTCATAAGATAAGTTGTTAGCTGTAACTTCCATTTTTCTCATAAAAAGAAACGAACTATCCCTTGCGTTCTGTATATTATGAAGTAAAATACTATGAAGTCCTTTTACCCTATTTATAAGATGAGGCTTAAATAGCAAGCGGTAGTTAGTTACATACATTTTCCCACCAACAGCTTCTTTCCTTTGTAGATTATATTTCATGCGACCTAAACCGTAATCCTTTGGGTTTATCAATAGGTTTGCTCTTCTCTCCAAAATAACATATTCCCCATGTAAGAATTCTTCTTGTTTTAACTCCATATTATCCCCCTTATATTAATTGTTCCCACCATAATAATAATTGTTGTAATCTTCCTCATTTTTAAATTCTATCTGACCAACATCCATCAAGAAACTTCCATCGCCATATAATAAAGGAGACGCTTCTGAATGATCAGCAGAGTACGTTTCGACATGCGAAATTTTCATTTGGGATGGATTTGTGAAATCAATCTGGGCAACACATACCCAATACGCATAATCATTTCTTTCGAGAAGCGGGGCCGTTACTACATCGCCCATGTGATTATCTACAACTGCTTTAGCTCTCATGGAATAGAAACTACCAGCTCCATTACTAAGAGCGCTATATGCTGCGAATAAAACATATTTAAGAGCCTCTGGACGATAAATTCTAATTGTTTCCTTACCGGATTCTTGAGAATCACCATCAAGTACAATATAAGGAGCAAATTTAGATGAACCTAGATTACGGTAATAAATCTTCCCGAATTCATCATCCTTTGTTACATAGAAACAATATAGATCCAAGTCATTATCGGTATCCCATTCCAACGTGGCTGTAACCATTTTTGATTTTTGTATATTTACTGTCTGCTTTTTCTTTAATTCTATTTTATTAATGTTAAGAGGTGGTGGGGTTGGTTTTGACACAGGAGGCACAGTTTTAGGACTAGCTACCGGTGTCGGTACCACTTGTTTTTGAGTTTGCGGCACAGGAGTAGCTTGTGGTTTCTCAGCCACTTCAATCCCGAAGTCTTTACATAAGGCAGCCAATCCACCAAAATATCCCGCTCCAACTGGATTGAACTTCCATTGGCCTGAATGTCTATATAAATCTCCAACAATAATGGCACTTTCATTTGTAAAACCATATGTAACAGGGAATTGCACCACTTCAACTCTTGTTTGTCCATTTAGTATTTTCAAAGAAATTTGTGAAACATTTCTAAAAGATTGGTTCATCTTATCTACATTATGAATGGTTACAGAAAAAACAATCTTTTGGACATTTTGAGGAATACGGTTGAGGTCAACCATAAATTCTTGTTTTAATCCACCTATGGCTTGTTGATTCAATTTTACGCTCTGACAACTAGAAAAAGGTTGTCCATAAAATACAAAGTCTTCTTCTTTTGTAATTATACCGTTTGCACTCACTAAAAAAGCGGAAGCATCGACTTCCATTGAAATAGGTGCATTCCAATTTAACCCGACAAGTAGTTGGTGTAGACCGGGATTTGTCTTTGTAATATCTGTTTTTTGTCCTCTTGCAACTATTGTGGTCATTTTTTGACTCCCCTCGTAAAAAATGGTATTTTCCGACATAATTAGATTATACTCTCCTTTTTCCAGTTTTTCAGAACAAAAAAAATCCACCAAACAATATTTTTTGTTTAGTAGAACCTGTATCAGAAGTAGTTAACTTCTACTGCTTTTATATTATCTATTCTAGGGTGATAACCTTCCGTAAGAAGAATGGCTTTTTCAAGAAACTCTTTAAAGGGAATCGATTTGCGCTCTCCTTTCTCCTTCTTATCCCAATATTGAATTACTATTTCAGCATCTATTAAATACGAGTGAGGAAATGAACTTGTGTAAAAAAAACATAACAAAATTGATTTTGTTTGAAGAAAAAGATTTTGAAGATTTATACCAGTTTATTGAAAGTGAATTAAAAGGTAAGATAATTGTAGATTTTAGGGGTAGCAGTGAGTATATTTCTCTCGATAATAATAATTTTGTTATTAACCTAAGAACTAACAATTTTGCTGTTCAAACTTTAGGAGTAGCGACAATATCTGTAAATCCAAGTAAAAAAGGTTACGGCACTTATATTCTTAAATGGTTAGTAAATTATGCTGAAAAAAAAGGATTTACTAAAATCCTACTAGAAAATTGTTTCAATGATTGTTCTAAAGGGCTTGCTGTTAAGACCGGATTTACAAAGCCATTTAATCTTATGATTGAATATGGGAATATGCAGGAAAAGTATTTTGGTGATTATGAGTATTATCTTAAACGAATAGCTGTAGAGATAATTGGAAACCAATTAATTGAAAATGAATAAAATGGAGATTTCATTGATACCTATTTGTCCAAAGAGCTAGTAAAACTAATTAATCTAAACACGTTAAAAAAATGGTGTTAAATGATCATTAATAAACGTATTTAAAACTTGTCTTTTAAAAAGTAAGTGAGGTAGTGAAGAATGAGAGATATCCTTTAAAAAAATAACTGAAAATTCAGTTATTTAATTCTTGATTGCTTTATTGTTGCAATCGAAGGAAGGTGTATTAGGTGTTCGTAGCATATACAGATGCCTCGATACAGCATGGAAGATCATTTTTATCTTTTGTAATTGAATTTGAAAATGGAAATGTTGTTAGGAAAAGAATCGCAATAGATGAAACGAGTAGTAATATGGCTGAAGCACTTGCGGTTTTAGAGCTAACTTCATTTCTTTCATACTATAATTTTTTCAAAGGAATTCTTTTCTTAGATTTAAATGCTGTGATTAATTCTATTAGGGGTAAGAGAGTTAAAGGTTTAGAAAAATACTCAAAGTATTGTGCCGCACTTAAAGAAGCTGGAAATTAAAACTCAATGGATACCAAGAAAACAAAACTATGCACACAAAATTAGTTATTTTAATCGATATAGACGTTCCAAGAATGTATCTTTGATAAAGAGAGGCTATTACTTTGGTGTAGAAAGTTATCCAGATTATTATTTAACTCTCAAGGCATATAATTTTTTTACTAAAATTAGTAATAAAAAAAGAATTTACTCCCATACACAAAGATTACTAAATGGATATATTTAGAAGGGAGAGAAAACCAGTGAGCAAGGGGTTATTAAGGAATATGCATACTATGAATATAGACTTAGAATAGTAGGGGATACTATTACAAGAGTATCCAAAGTTAATTATGTTGAACTAGATCATCATAGGCGAACTACTATAAAAAAAGGAAAACTGAGTATGCTGAAAAGTAAAATTACCATTAGTGAGTACCTTCAGAGAATTAACTCTTGATATTCTTTTTAAGAGGTGATAAGCCTCCTTAATGAATTCAATATATCCTAGGCGAAGGTGTTTAACAAATTGTTAAATAAGCTTGTTTAAATAAATCAGAGACTGCAATTTCTTTAGCTTCTTCAGTATTCTTTGCAATACCTACCCCTAAAAAATTCCTGAATGGAGCTTCTCCATTATCAAAAAGATTAAGGTACACCTCAACTCTATTAGTAAAGTATAAAATGATATATTCAATAAGATCATTAAACTATTTAACATTAAGCCTGTATCAACTCCAGTATTTCCAACCCCAAAATCCTCGTTTAATAATAATGCTTCCAGCATTGATTCATTCTTCATTTAAAAACCTCCTTGGTTATATTAGATTCGACAATTTCAAACAAACTCCTGCGTATTACCATTATTTAACTTTTTGTAGATATTTTGATATCATCGCTAATGAAGAAAGATTTATCTATCCAAAATTATATTAACTCAATAGAAGAATAATCATGAGATACGTATATAAATAGATCAGTGCGTTTCTGAAAAATGTGATTTGCTTTTTTACCTAATGGAAATTGAGGTTACTTGAACAGGGTGTAAACAAAATAAAGGAGGGTTTAATTTGAATTTGTTTGAAGAAATAATTAACACAAATCTTGAGGATTATAAAGAGTTTCCGGACCTTAATACATTAGTAAAGCTATACAAGCAGGACAACAAGTTTTAGAATTATCCGCTAGTAAAAAGAATTTAAAACACCATGATGTAATTATTATCTCAATCTACAGAAAGATACTAGAGCAAGCAGATGGCTTATTTATTCTTCTAGATCATAATTCAAATAGTGCAGCCACCTCAACTATTAGAACATTGTATGAGACATCTATTGGCATGCAATTCATTTTTGAAAAAGAAAATGAATTGGAAAATCGAGCAAACGCATATTACATTTCTTATATGCATGAGCAATTAACATGGGTAAAAAAAGGAATGCAATCTGGTGAACTCTTAGCTTTATACACTTTAGAAGAACTGAGAGAAAAGGTAGCAAAAATCGAAGCTTCATTAGCTGAAAATACTACATTGAAATCAGTTAATAACGTGTGGCTGAAAGAAAAGGAAAAATTAGAAAAGAAAAACAAACGGTTTCCTCCAAAGTGGTATAGTCTCTATGGTGGTGCAAGTAGTTTCACTCAATTAGCTTCAAGGTTTAAGGGCACGCATCCTATGTTGTACTCAGGCTATTCCTTAGAATCTCATGGGTTTTCTGCACTTCAAAACCTTGTAACTGCTGACGAAAAGTCGCAACAACAATTCCTTGCACCGCTTAGATTTATCCATACTGGCTATAATACCCTCTGCTATCTTGGTAGAACTATAATAAGTTTGTGTTCATCTTTGTTCGTGAATCGTTATTGTCCAGAAATTAGACCTGATTTTGAACAATTCTTTGAAACCAACCATATAGAGAATGAGTATCTACTATAAAGGTAAGCACAATCTTGGCTTACCCTTAGACGTCGTTTACTTAATTAGATTTAATTTTATTTCATAATTCAATAAAATCATATATTATTTGTCCTATTTTCACGATTTCTGAGGCATTAACTTCAACATTATCTTGATTGAACAATACAACATTTTGTCCAGCACCTAAAGAACTATCAAATATAATGCCATCATATCCCTCGTTTTTAATAAACTCGGTAAGATATTGTGTAGGTATGTATTCTATGTAGGAGTCGCTTGGTGATATGGGTTGTGACATTTCATAACTGAGGCTATTAAAAAATTGAAGTCTATTCAAGGCATTTTCTACATTCTCACTTTCTAAGTAGTCAAATAAACTATTTTCACTGTGAAAGGAAAAGTTAATAGTATTAACACTCTGTTGCAGTTGGAATTTTGCAATGGTTACCAATGCTCCACACCAAGGTCTTACTTCAGCTAGTGCTGTTTCTTGGCTACTCGCTAAATAAAGGTAAGGAATTCCATCAGGGTTTGCTCTTCCCGCCCTTGCTTTGTTTATTGGTGGCATACCCATATCAATAAGATTTGCAGGGTATGGAGATATACCAAATTCATCACCACTGCCAATTCTTGCCCGAAAAAGGGTATTTTCTTTATCCAACAATTTATACCGCTCATTTGGGGATGATAACAGCCGCTCGATTTCTTCAGGAAGTGAATTGATAAATCGATTTTTATGTTTAACAGTAGTTTTGTACTCATACCAAACATCAGCTAAACGATTGTAATCTGGATTAAAGACGTAGTATGTCTCAGAATCAGTACCATGAATATGGCATAACTCATTAAACAAATTAATCTGGTTTGTAGATTCAGAGAAAACATTCCACTCGTCTTGTATAAAGGAAAACAATTGTTTACTTCTTCTAACTGGCATTTCAATATACATTTTGCTAATTAAAGTAAACATCTTGACAAAAATTCCATCATCAAGGTCTATACAAACATCACCAGTTTGATTGCAAAAGTCACATTTACCATCAAAACCATTTTTATGTATATAACGCCAAAACAAATAGTCTTTAAAACAGTTGTTACAACATTTTTTCATAATTCACCATTCTCTTCAAATCATTTTTGAATCAGTTTTATTTACAATATAAGTTAATTGTACAACTTTCTTGCCTAAGTAGTAAGTACACATTAATAGAATAATTTGCTCAAGCCCTTACTTTTCTTAGGTGGAGAAAGCCCTTCAACAATCGGTACAAAGAACATTGTCCGATGACAATTTAGAGCCAATAGTTTTATCTAATGAGATTTAACATTTCTACCTCTTCCAAGGCGATTGAATCAGTGGCTTTTTGTCGATCTCTCGGTATTAATATACAGACTTGTTCGCGTCTAATACCACGAGCTAGAGGAACCTCCACGACAACAGAGCAAAAAAATGAGAGCATGTTTTCAACTGGAATACCTACTAAAAGCAAGAATTGAGAAAAGTTATGCTAAATAAATGGTAATTAGTTAAAAAAGCTAGTTAAGGGAATATTAGAAAAAAACTAATAAGGATATATTAGATAAAAAAGATCTATTTAGTTAAAGGTTAGATATAAATTAGATAAGGAGAGCTAATGGTAATTTAGTTAAGATAAAATACACTAATAAGACATAAATTAAATAATAAAAGCTAAAGCTAACCATATGTAAGTAAGATAAAATAAAATTAGATAAAAATGTCTAATTATAATTATATTAGATAAAATAAATTAAAATTAATTAGATAAAAAAACTACCATATATAAGTTGGATAAAAAATATACTAATTATGTATAAATTAGATAAAATGAGCTAAGTATAAGTAAGTTAGATAAAATAAATTAATTAGATATAAATTAGATAAAAATAGCTAAGTATAAGTAAGTTAGATAAAATAAATAAATTAAATATAAATTAGATAAAAAAATCTAACCATATGTTAGTTAGATAAAAATATACTAATTATGTATAAATTAGATAAAATGAGCTAAGTGTAAGTAAGTTAGATAAAATAAATTAATTATATATAAATTAGATAAAAAAATCTAACCATATGTTAGTTAGATAAAAAATATACTAATTATGTATAAATTAGATAAAATGAGCTAAGTGTAAGTAATTTAGATATTAAAGACTAATTTGTATGTTGTTAGATATAATAATCTAATTAATATATAATTAAATTGAAGGGTTAATTAAGTTGAGTTGAGATAAAAAAGGTTAATTTCAAAATTACTAATGAAAATTGGAAAGGGTGGTTGTATGAAGAAGTTATTTTCCATGTTTATTATGGACGTGACAAACTCAACCGAATTTGAGAATAGTACTGAACTAACAGAGTATCTTTCTTTTTGGGAAAATACTCTTAATGATATGTCTTTTTTAAATATTAAAGCTAAGCATCGTATGGGGGATGAGATAATTTGTGTAGCAGACAACTTTTATTCAGCAGTTATGATTGCATACTATATTATCTATAATTGGAAATATGAAAAATTCATGCCTTATTTCGGTATAACTATAGGAGAAATGGAGGGGGAAATAGAGAATGTCGATAAATGGAATCATCCTGTAATAAAAAAAGCTAGAGAAGCAAATGAAAAGATAAAAAAAGATGATGAGCGAAAAAGCTTATTTTTTTTAGAACTACCTTCTGATTTGTTATTTGAAAAGTCGTTAGATTTGAATATGATTATAAGCCTACAAACTATGCTGATTTTGGGGCAAACAAGTAAACAAAGAGAAATATTAGGATTATATAGCTTAGTTAACTCACAAAAAAAAGTTGCCGAAATTCTTGGTAAGACACCTCCAACTATTTCTAATCATATTAAAAAAGGGTATATAGAAATGATTTTACAAGCATCAGGTGTTATCTTAGAAAGTCTAAAATCGGGTCAAGTTAAAAAAGTAGCTAGTCAAAGTGGAGATAGTGGTGATTTTTCAGAATTAATTAGTCAAGAATATAATAATCATAATGAACAAATTAAAACACATTTATTACATAAGATATGGGGAGGTTAAGGGGGAATTGGATATGGGAATGTTCGCACTTATGTTAATAATAGCTCATTTAATAGCAGATTATCCATTACAAACTAAGGACATGAAAAAAAGTTGGAAAGGTTTGCTAATACATACTTTTATTCATATGGGAGTTGGTTTTATACCAGCTATAATTTATTTATACACAGGACAGAGTAAGGGAATGTTTCCTAAAGTGATAGTGTGTTTACTAATTATAAACTTATTACATTGCATAATTGATTATTGTAAAGAGAAGTTAAATTCAATAGTTAATACGAAGTTGAAGGTTTATAGTGGAAGTATTGTGTGTGCCTTTATATACATATTTGATCAAGTAATGCATTGTGTTATTATTATTATGACTATTCAATTTCTCTTTGAAGAAAATTTTAATTGTTGTGAAAAAGTTATTAGTATTGTGAGTTTAGAAAAAGGCTTTGAATTAAATACATCTACACAGATACTATTAACTCTAATAATAGTATTATTAAATATATTTTTTGTTGGCTACTTAATAGGTATTCTACTTAAGCCATTTAAAGCTGATAACTTGGTTACTGAAACTGTGATGGAAGTACTATTTAAAAGTGTAGATAATGGAAGTAGTAATTACCAAGATTTTTATGGATTAAATGTAGAAGATATGTTGAATAATGAAACAACAGATTTGAAAGATATAACAGCTCAGAAGAAGATTACCTTTATCAAAGACTCCCCAGCTAAGGCAGGCATGTGGATTGGGATTTTAGAAAGAAATATAATCTTAATTCTGTGCCTAATAAATAGTATTGCAAGTATAGGCTTTTTAATAGCAATGAAAGCATTAACTAGATTTAAACAATTCGAGGATAAGAGTTTTGCTGAATATTATTTGATTGGTAGTATGCTTAGCATAGTATTTGCAATGCTAAGTGGTTATTTCATAAGAAGCATTTGGTAAGCTTATAATAAAAAAGTAATATAATTAGAGGCAATCTATCTACTTTAGATAATTCTAATAACCGTGGAGACTCGGCATCTATTGGTACTATGTTCTTAACAATAGAGCTGTTGTTGCTAACAAACCAGAAGAATGCTCTTGCAATGTCTGATTTGTAGGGAGTATGTTATAAGTTCGAATTGACTGAAGCACTGTAAAGGGATAATAAAAGGATTAATGGTCATGAATAAAAAAAAGATGCGTTCCGAATAAGAGCGCATTAGTTGTTTCATTATGGATTTACTTATCTTTGTTTATAATAAATATACGTCTGCGTTATTCACTGGATTAAATAAACGTGTTTTATCAGAAATAAACTCACTAGCAGCGGGAAGAGCAGCGAAAGCAAAGCAGTTATTCTATTAGTTGCGTCAGATGAACGGCAGGAGAAAACACAGAGCATTCTAATTTGAAATGTTAAAAGCTTCGAACGCAAGCGAAGTATTACAGACTAAGCAGTGGGAGAGCTTTAAACGTCTAACGAGAAGCAAAGCAGTTAGACCCCAAAGTCCCTATTACTCGGGAACGAAACTGCTGCCTACAAATAGCGTACATTAATTTTGAACCCGAGAGATCAATATAAAAAGCGTATTAGTCATTGGAAAACGCTTTTTCAAAAAATCGCCTTTAGTTTATGAAAAGACACCAAAGATTTGGCTTTAATCTATCCAGTATTCAACGGAATTGAAGCCTTTAACATGTTCACTATTTAATAATTTATTTCTAATTTGTACATTTCTTTCGTAATCCCATCTCCAAGGTCTTCTTAATTCTGCAATTATATATATATTATATGTAAGGGAATTAAGTACAAAATTAGAGATATCTTTAGGTTTGTAGTTTTCACCGAGACTATTTATAAGTAATATTTCATCCTCTATTGTATCAATTCCAGTTTTTATCCAAGGGCGTACTGACTCTTTATTATTAATTTGTATTGAATCAGATGAATCTATAGAATGCAATAAATCTCTCAAAGTAGAAACATGTCTTTTATTAAGCGCTATTAAATATACATGGAGATTTTTATATTTTATAAACTCTTCTCTCGGAATTGTAAATTCTGGTACATCAGGATTTTCTGATATTACTTTCTCAAAATTATTTAGAAGTTCCTCGGTTAAGAAAATTTTATGATCATAAGAAGAAATACCAACTAGGGAAACCAGTTTTGTTAGATATTGCTCGGCATCAAACATATACGAAAGATAATAATTAAATTGCTTTTGTAAACCTTCTTTTCTTCTTCTTTCTTCGGATATATTTGTATTAACGAATACAATCAAGATAGAAGTTAAAAAAAATGTTCGCATATCCCAGAGGGCTTCATACCAAAAAGTATATTTTTTTAAAGCAATACCGGTTGGAATTATTACCGAACTAAATAAAAATGCGCAAATCACAACAATAGTTATGTCTTTAAAACGTATCACTATGCGCTTTATAGAGCGTAAAGCCCTTCTTGAAAATAACCATGATAGTTGTCTATATATATAGATTGCCTCAGGAATTTTCACTTTATAGATTGATTGTTTATATTTTACGGGTATTTTAGTATTAAGGATTTTCTCTTTTATATTATTAATAATTTTCATCTTAATTCTCCTTAAATTGTTTATTACTCTTTTTATAAATTTTTATTATTATAACATATCTTTCCAGTTTGCTTTTGGAGAATTACAAAAATTGTCGTTCGCTTACACATCTATATACACTTAGTGAGAGACACGCTACATAGCGAACGAAGTTCCAAATATTAATGATATGTAAATGTTAATAGAATAAAATTGATGGATGTAAAAAAGGAAGTAAGGATTATGGGACACCTGTTATTAAACTGAATTATGTAAACAAAAGATTGTAAGTACAGAGCAAATTTTTACTTCAAATATAGTTAAATAGAAGTAGAGATGAAATAGGTTTAGCATTTATTTTTGTATTAAAATAACCTTTGGATATTCAGACATTGTAAAGAATCGCCGTTAGCCATGTGTATATTTAATGGATTAAATTCTTTGCAATGCAACAGGATAGAAAACGACATTCTAAAGTGATTAGATATAACACTATTTTTTGTCATATTAATAACTATTGACATTTGTTTTAGATATGCTAAATTTATTTCAAAGGTATTTTATAATCGTATGGACAACAACAATATTAGCATTGACATAGACAATCAGAAGCCTCCAAATTACATGCCGGTGTGGCGGAATTGGCAGACGCGCACGACTCAAAATCGTGTTCCTCTGGAGTGCCGGTTCGACCCCGGCCACCGGTATCAATTGGTCGAAACAAACGTTGAGTTAAAAGGATTCTTACAGAAATGTAGGAGTCCTTTTTTCTTTGTCTGCACACATGATTTTCTCAGAAATAATTTGATTCATATAAGAAGACTGATATTTGATGAGGGGTACTAACGATTTAACTCCTAGTGAAATTGCAAAGCTTCATGTAAATACAAGTCTGAGGCAAATAGACTTTAAAACCGCACTAGAGATCTTCCTTGAAGACTGTGAAATAAGGACGTGCTGTTCGCAACCCATTCAAAATTATAAAAATGAGTTGTTCGTTTTCTGCAGAGTTCTAAGAAAACAAGAAATTTAGTTCAATTTAAAATGTTTTACATCAGATGATATAGTGCAAAATGTCCATTCGTTATGTGAAAAGCAGGAATGTAAGTACGTAACTATGACACGCGTTTAAGGGTGATAAGAGCTTTCTTTAATTTCCTCGTAAGAGAACGAACGGCTAATAACGGAAAATCTAAATCCAATGAGTGAAATAAAGCTATTAACAATTATGTTGCTGCTTGATACAGGTATAAGGGCATCTGAATGTATAGGCAATATAAAAACGCTTTAAAACACAAAAGGATACAAACAACGCTTCGTACCGATTCAACACAAGATGAAGAACAACTCCAACAATACCTCCCGGTTGGAGGAGAATTAGAGAACATGATTTTCTATTTGTAATAACAAGAATGATTCATTAACTCAAAGACAGATGCAAAGGTAAAAATAGATGATTTTAAGCAGGAGAAACTGTTCTACAAACCGATTTTTCTAGCATTATCGACAGTGAATAGTTAGAACCATTTACTGTGGAACTGCCAAAATAAAGCACAAGCATCTATTTTGTCCACATGCACTTGGGGTGCAGCAAAATATAGTTAGAAACCCGAGGACAGCGCGTACATTTTGGTTAGCTGTCTTTTTTATGGCAAAAGAGAACATTAAATCTAGATACAGTCTATATTATCCTTATTCAAGGGAACTATATAAGCAATTAACTTAATGATGTCAGGAGCAGGGGGGATTAATAATGAAAGTATTATCGATGATCCAGCCTTGGGCAAGCTTATTTGTCCTTGGGGAAGCCGAATATGAAACAAGGACTTGGAGAACGCATTATCGGGGTCCTCTTGCTATTCATACGAGCAAAAAAGTGGATAAGCCCGCCTGTAGAATGGATGGAGTTGCCGAGCTGCTGGCTAAGCATGGGTATATAGAAGATAACCTGCCGACGGGAATGATAATTGGAGTCTGCAAGCTGAAAAACTGTTTGAAAATAGAAGAAAACAATGGAAACTGGGCGGTCTTAGAAGATAGTCGGGTTATTTCAGGGAATGATTTGTTTTTAGGGGATTACAGAGTTGGCGGCTATGCCTGGGAAATTGAGGGCATGCGGATACTCGATGAATATATTCCTGCAAAAGGGCAGCTTGGGCTGTGGGAGTTTAGCGGAAAGATATAAGTATCAAACCATAGTAGCACTGAATCTGGAAATTCCATGCTGGTGGTTTTGTAACGTTGGATGTTGAGAAGCTTAAAAGGGGCGGATCTCCTGTCATACGTTGAGTGTGATTGAGTTTTCCGCTTTTTGGAGGAATGCCAGAAGAAATTGTCTATGATCAGAATATCCTAATTTACTTAGGAGAAAATGCATGACATCTTAAACTTTACAAACGTTTACTAAGTTTTAATGTTTTTACTGATATATGCAAAGTTAGCAGTACACTAAAAAAGTAATAAGGTTTATTTCAGCAAAATAAGGTATATTATATTTATTGAATAGATTCTCTTTAAGACAAGAAAAGTAGGTGAACAAATTGGGAAAGTATCAATTGGATGCTAAAGGTCAGGCAGCTGTGACAAAGTATCATGAAAAACAGAAGCCAGTCATATTTGATAAAAAGCAGCAAATTGAAAAAATACGTGCGGATTATTTGAAAAAGAAGCAAAAACAAACAGATAAATAATGTGAATGAAAACATAGGAATACTAACATTTCCCTATGTTTTTTTTATTCAAGGCTCTGTTAATGTATGCTGTTGATTTTTCTTTTTCAACTAAACCAGCTAATAGTTTGTCAATATTTTTCAATAAAAACTTAAAATATCTCATGCTATACTAAAAATGTGCATGGCAAATAACCTTCCCTT
>NZ_FOMA01000015.1 GCF_900112495.1 Bacillus sp. OV322 | reverse complement strand
CTGCTTCCATAATGGACGGTGGACTTTAATGCAGAACCATAGCCGTCATAGGAATTTCTATTGAAAGTAGATTTATAATAGTCATACGTTTTTCCCGCATAATAGTGGGCATCTACAGCAGGTGCATCATTGGTTGCGCTGAAAACGTTGTCAGCATCCGCCCAAAGTGTTCCTGGAAGTCTTGAGGAATTGCTAGTGTTGTATGTGAAAATACCATTGCCTCTAGTATTATCCTGGAGGTAATACGTACCGTTTGATAATGTGGTATTCAGTGAAACTGTGTTCTTAAGAACGCCTGTACCAGTTCCGACAGAGTTTGTCCCGGTGACTTCATCCAGGGTATTATATTTATTTAAAATCTCCCCTGTTTTTGCAGATACGAAATAATAGTAATTTCCTGGTTTTGGATCTAAAAAGTTTAAATTCACTTTATAGGCGAAATCTGCACCATCTTCTGCCGCATATACTACAAGTTCCGGATCTGGAGCTTGCTCATATTTTGGTGTGAAACCAAGATCACTTTCCGCAATTTTGACCGCTTGTGAGGCCTTAATGCCTTTTTTGTCTTTTTTCTCAAGCTTTGTATCAAGATCAGATACAACCGTACCTGACACTACATTCAGTACACCATCATCTTTTAGGACAGCCGCCTGTGTGGAGCCGAAAACAGGTACGCCTTCAAATATCTGCTGAAGCTTCAGCACCGTATTTCCAAGCTCGTCCTTGCTCTTTTTAAGTACTTTGAAAGAATCCTTAGCGTGTTTGCTGCCAAGTTTATAAGATTGTTTATTTTTATCAAGGAAGTTATATAAAATCGTTTCAGGTGCTTCGCTTGAGGGAGCGGTCAGGTTTCCTGACTTGAATTCAGCAGAGTCTTTTTCTTTGTTGAATTTTTCTGTGCTTAAAACATTTTTAGAAGCGGCAAACGCTTCGGAATGCGGAAGAGCTGAAACCATTAATCCAAGAGATAAAACAGTGCCTGCAACGATGTTAATTTTCAAATAATCCAACTCCTTTTCTGTAATATGGTAACTATAATATTAATCTACTGAATTATCAAAATGGTGAAAAAATTAAAAATGTTAATTTAATTAAACATATTGAAAAGTAATGGATATTTTAGTAGATTTCTTGCACATAAATATTCTTCTAGTTATATTTGATAAATAAACAGTAAAAGCTGGCATATTCTCATCAGAGAAACGCCAGCTTAATCATTCTGCTCCTTTAAAGCTCTAACAAGAGCTGAGCAGCTTTTTGATAATAATAATTTCCTTCTGCAAATAATTTCTGTGAAGAATATATGGACGCTTTAACAAAATAGCATTTGGACATCAGTCTGATATCCTTGTGATTACCCATGACCTCTATCGATTTTTCTATATGTCGTTCAGCTTCCTGGAAGTCTCCGTTTTCAATGTCAATCTGTGCAAGGCAGTGCAGCAATTTGGCAGTGAATAATTCATCTTTTGAGAGAGACAGGCCCTTTATTGCTGCTGACTTAGCTTGATCAAGTTGTTTGCACTCAAGGTATGTCTGAGCTAATTCATAATAATTGTTTACCCTGCCAAAAGCTTCAGGACCTTGCCTTTTAGTGAATAATCCTCGAGGTTTTCTATCAAAGAGTTTAATGTCTCTTCTGCTTCAGCCGTTTTATTGCTGTTAATAAGGGCAGTACACATTTTAATAAGCTTCGCAGCTTCATACGGAAGGATTTTTTCCTCCGGATCCTTACTTTCACCTAATATTTCCCCCAAAGAAACGCCAAGCTTGCTTGCGATAAAATCCAGGGTTTTGATAGAAGGGGTTGTCTGGTTTCTTTCAATCAGACTTATCATGCCCCTGCTAAGGTTAGGGCCCGCTAAGTCATCTTGAGTGAGCCCAAGGGATTTTCTCCTTTCTTTAATTCTTTCTCCAAAATCAGCTACCATGAAAATCACCTATTTCTGCAAAATTTCCTATATGTAAATAATATCATCTTTTGCCATATATTAGTTGACTTTTTAGTAAAATGTATAATATATTAACTTTATTAATCTATCTTACATTAAGGAGAGCTTTCTATGAAAAATAAGATCAAAGCCTTAGTTTTATTTTCATTATTGATAGCAGCCGGCACTTCCGCATTTATTCCACATTCAAACGATTTGAGTTCAGCAGGCAAACAAGCCAGCACTTCTGATATCGTTTATCCTCCAATCTAAACAAATTGTTTTTTTCAAGATATTGTTTAGCGAAGCAGAAGCTGCAGGTCTAGGGAATTCAAATTAATAGCGGGGCTGCGCGGAGATCCAGTGTTCATAGCGGTAGCCAGCAAACAAGTAAATATTAAAGTATAAAGGACCGGGTTAACTTAACGTTAGCGCGGTTTTTTTCTGTTGTGATGAAATCGAAGAAATGGTGATGTTTTAATGGAGGATAAGGAAATCCCCTAAATGCCTTCAGGACTTCTTAAAATATTTATATCGTAACTTCAATAAGAATCGTCTTGAGATTCAGTTAAAAACCAGTTTTAAAAATGTAAGGGCCATTAATTCTTCTGAAAACTTTAATATTCAAGACTGTATGCATTTTGCCATAAACCTCGATAGAATATATAGTTAACCTCATCTGCCATATATTATGGACAACTACAAGATAGGTAATTAAAGGGAAACGTTCCTTTCCAATAACTAACAAAAAAAATTTAGACATATTAAAGAGGTTTAAGTCTTTTTGTCAATTTCTTGTGAAGAAGGCAAACGGCATCGTATAATGTAATGGAAGCATCTATCTGCGGCAGCATTAATCTGTCTCAGAAGTTTAGTTGTTCCAATTAATTGACTTTACAGGCGGTTCTGCCGTTTAAACTTCAGGCTGTTCTACAAAAGATCGGGGCAGAAAGACTGCCGGCTAAAGCGCAATAAGAAATGAAACTTGGGGGAGAAGAAGCATGAATCAAATTACAAATGAACAGGAATACCGTGAAAAAATTGCTGCTGATCAATTAACGGTTGGAGTCTTTACCACAACTTGGTGTCCGGATTGCAAACGTATGGATATGTTTATTGATGAAATTATTTCTGAAAATAAAGATAAAACATGGTTTAAGCTGGACCGTGATGAGTTTCCTGAAATCTCCGACGAGCAAAATGTCATGGGCATTCCATCACTGCTGGTATTTAAAAATGGCGAAAAGCTTGCACATCTGCACAGTGCTAATGCAAAAACAGCAGATGCTGTACGTGAATTTTTAGAAACATTATAATTACGCTGAAAAGGAAATCCATCCGCTTTGGTCTAGCGGGAGGGATTTCCTTTTTTAGTTTTTGGCTCTTTTCTTTAAGGTTGGTTCTGGTTTTTGAAAGAATTCTGTGTGGAGCGGAAATTGTGAGACTGCTGCGGGATTTTGCCGGACAGATAGGTCTGCGAAGGCGCAGCAGAGGATGCTCACCGAACGACTCGCAGATATCCTGCAGTGTAGACACATGTTTCCTTTTCAGCAAGTTTATGAAAACTGCCTTTATGAATAGATTTGAAACGGCACATGCCAGGGAAGGTAAGCCAATTAAAACTTTTGAAAAATTGGTGTTTGCCAGTGAAATAGTATGTTATTCTGAATATACAGAAATTATAGTCTTGAAGAGGTGAAGAACATAATAAAGCTGTTTCGTTATGCCCTTTTTTTTCTGGGCTTATCATGTATAGGCCTCGGCAATGCCCTGGCCGTTAAAGTTAAATTTCTTGGCCTTCATCCCTGGGAGGTATTAAATGTCGCACTTTACCAAAAGTTTGGATGGACCATCGGCACATGGAGTGTCATATGCGGATTATTTTTAGTCCTTGTTTCACTCATTGTCGACAGAAAGTATATCAGCATTGGTACCTTTTTGAATGCCCTTTTAATTGGTCCAATCATGGATTTCTTTTTGCGAAGCGGTATATTGCCGCATGCATCTGCTCATTTACTGATTAACCTTCTTATACTGCTGGCGGGAATTATCATTGCCGGAATTGGAGGGGGCATGTATGTCGCTGCTGGAATTGGAGCAGGACCTAGGGACGGTTTCATGCTATCTATTTCAGATAAAACAGGCTTATCAGTAAGCCGTGCCAGGATAGCGGTAGAATGTATGGTGCTTATACTGGGTTTTTTCTTAAGCGGACCCGTTTTTGTAGCGACATTTCTTTATACGTTCATTCAAAGCCCTATATTTCAATCTTCGTTAAAAGTGTTCCGCATGCTGCTGCTCAATTTAGAAAAAAAGGAAAAGCTTCCTTCTGCAGAAATTACCCAAAAGGGTTAGGGAAAGGCACACATATCGTGTGCCTTTAAACTTTTTAACCTCTTCCAGCTTGAAAGGATGGATATTTCGTCATTCCTCCATCCACAAACAGGGTAATGCCTGTTACATAGCTTGCTTCAGAGGAGGCAAGCCAGGCGGCGGCGGCAGCTACTTCCTCCGGTTTGCCGATGTATCCCATAGGAATCATGCTTTCAACATCCTTTTTCTGCTTAGGATCAGCAAATTTTTCTGCATTGATAGGAGTGTTGATTGCACCAGGACCTATATTATTGACCCTGATACCCTTTGGCGCGTATTCTAATGCAAGTGTTTCTGTCATGAGCTTAATACCGCCTTTGCTTGCTGCATAGTGCACAAACAGAGGCCATGGAATCATTTCGTGAACGCTCGACATATTAATGATGCTTCCCTTTATATTATGATTAACAAAATGTTTTAAAGCTTCACGGCTGCCTATGAAGGCACCGGTTAAATTTGTATTCAGCACTGCATTCCAGTCATCAAGCGAAAGTTCGTGTGAAGGAACTGCATTTTCGATACCCGCATTATTGACCATGACATCAAGGGTGCCAAAAGTACTGATAGCCGTTTGCACCAGATTGATGACATCCTTTTCGTTGGTGACATCACCCTTTACAATCACTGCTTCTCCGCCAGCCTGCTCGATTTCCTTTTTTACCGTCAAAGCTTCTTCTTCATCTTTATAATAATTGATAACCACCTTGGCTTTTTCCTGGCCAAACCGGACTCCCATCGCTTTTCCAAGCCCTGTTGAGCCCCCTGTGATGACAACTACTTTTCCATTCAAATCAGGATACATTATATATTCCTCCTATTAAGTTTATTATGTTCTGGATTTTGCCAGCCCAAGGAATACAGCACCTCCAATAATGAGGATGATACCTGCTGCAATACCGATAAGCTGCTTTTTTGTTTTCTTTTCTTTTAAAAAAATGATTCCGCCGAGCGTTGAAATAATTATGCCCATTTGTGAAAGGGAGAAGCTGGTGCCGACGCCTACTTTAGGCTGTGAGATGAACAAAAATAAATTTCCGGCTGCCCATATTAAGCCAGCAATGATATTCTTCACCGTATACATATTGAAGGGTTTATGCCGGTATGTAAGGAGGAGGCCGCCAACAACCATTCCAATTGCCTGAGGTAATATAGCCGACCAGCTGTCAATGTGGAAGAACCTGATGATTACTACATAAACCAGATATCCGATTGTAGAAATAATCAAGGTGAAAATACCTCTTTTGAGCTGCCCTTTTTCTTCCGTTTGATCAGGGCCTTTAAGGGTGGTAAGGATAATGCCGATTACAATCAGCACAAGTGCAATGACGCCCAATATAATGGAGGTTTTAGTCGACCATTCTTTAAAGGCGATTACTCCAAATAGTGAAGCAGATACAAGCTGCATCCCTGTTGAAATAGGCATAGTTTTTGAAACGCCCATATACTCTACAGCTTTTAATTGATTTCTCTGTCCAAGTGTCCAAAACAATCCTGAAATGAAACCAATGAGCAGGATGAAGGAGGTTAAGTGAGGATGCACAAATACATAAATAACAATTGAAAAAAACAGTGCACCGATCGTCGTGCCAAGTGTTTGGCTATAAGGGCCTCCTCCGAGCCGGACGTTTACTAATACAATGCTTCCCCAAAATAATGCAGGGAAAAGAGCTAGCAGGATATCCATTATCAAACCTTCTTTCTGTAGGAAGCAGCACATTGTCAGGCAGTCGATTATGCCTGGTCTTATTGTTTCTTTTTAGGGAAAAGTTATGTATGACTTACATACCTTACACCTCCTAAATCCCGGCTAATTTTTTCGCTGACTGCATCAATCTATATACATAGAAGGATAAAAAGAAAACAAATAAGGTTTCAAACAGACTCCATATAAAATTTTCGGACATTTTTAGGCCCGTGGATTGCAAATACAGATTAACCAGATTAAGAAAGAAAACGTGGATAACATAAATACCTAAAGAATCAGCGCCGATTTTCGTGACAAATAAATTTTTTCCATGCTGATTGTATTGCAGGACGAAAATAAATAAACTGGCCGTCAAAAAAATTGTAGAAATGAAGTATTCTCCGTGGCTGCCTGAGAGCTTTCTATCCAGAAGATAGGCTTCAATTACCTGCAATACTGCAAAACAGCTAAATAAGAGCACATATATTTTAATGGTCATTCTTTTTTTATTGATCTTGTCTTTATGTGAGGCAATGAAAAACCCTAAAGTACTGTAAAATAACCCGAAAAACAAGGCATCTCTAGTAGGGATCGGCATCTTATAAAACATCGTATACGACTGGCCTAATAAGCCGGCTAGGTTTAAGATCAAACTTGCCAATATCAAGAGGTGTATTTTTTTTAACCGGAAAAAAATATAGAGAATGAAAATGCTCCACACTAGGGCGGGCAGAAACCATAGTTGATATCCGCTTGTTCCTTTTCCGTAATATAAAAGGTCCAGCAGCGCAAAATCGTCCAAATAGTGCAAGATGTCATCGGTTGCTTCAGCGCCATGATGGGTCATAAAAAGGACACTAATATCATATATGCAATAAAAAAGAAACCATAAGGCATAAATGGAAAGCAGTTTCATCAAATATTTAATAAAATAGGTTTCAGTGCTCTTTGACCGGGTTATTTTTCTTCCAAATAAATAGCCTGATGACATGAAGAAAAAGGGGACGGCAAATCTTGAAAGGGCATCAAGCATATAAAAACCTGCCAAGTGATCTAAAGGAAAGGTGTGTATGACGACAACTGCAAAAATTGAGTAGAACTTTATATAGTCGATAGCATAAATTCTTGTATTGATGCTGCTTTCCATAATAACCCTTCTTTCTTTTCTATCTATTCTTTACCGTTTATCATCCATTCATTTTTATACAACAAAAAATATGTTAACATGTTCACAAATGTAAACGCTTACTGTATAATAAGCACATATCATAAACGGTCCTGGAATAGAATCACAGAAAGGGGATGTTAGTTTGATTTTAAAAGAACTTAGCAGAAACAGTCTGCTCACAATCAATTTTTATCAAAACGGGCTGATGAGGACCTGCAGAGGTAGGGTAAGAACATTAAATACAATTGAACAGACACTTTCGCTTGAGGATGAAAACCAAAACATCTTTTTTATCCGGCTTTCTGGCATAAGGGAAATTTATTAACGTCATCAAGGTTTCTTCTATTCCTGCAAACCTTGCTGGCGTTATTTTTTTCTTATAGAAAGCAACAGGACATTAACAAAATTTTTTCTGCAGGAAATAAAAAAATTATAAAACATGTAAACTAGATGAACAATTTTTTTGAAATAGTGTTATAATACTTTAGTAAGCAAATTATATATTTTTATATTTACTATTTTTACAAGTGAAAAATGGGCGAATAGGTTTTTTTGTCCAATTACTATTTGTAAGCCGGGCAGTTTGTGTTCTCTTTTTTTGTAATAGTATGTGTAAAGATTCACAAACTTATTGGCTGAAATTGGTCAAGAAGGAAATCTTGCGGGGACGGGAATGTGTTTTCCCGAAAAAATCAGCAGAATTGCTTATTGTAAAGGAGAATTGGAAATGTCAGAAACTACCACTCAAAATATGTCTGAACAAGCGAAAGTTTTAACAGCCAGCCAAGAAAAGCTTGATGTACTGGATCAGCTTTTAAAACCAGAGGTTCAGGAATCATTGACAGCATTAGTCGATCAGCTTCCAAAATTAACTGAACTAGTCGGTATTCTTACAAAGTCTTATGACTTTGCTCAAAGTGTAGCAACTGATGATGTTCTTAAAAGTGATACAGTAGGCGCCATTACAGAAATGGCTGAACCAGTGATCCACACTGCAAAGAATCTTGCGGCTACAGCTATTGAAGCTAAAGACCGTGCAGATGCAAGCAATGAAGTAATCGGTGTGTTTGGATTGCTTAAATTGCTTAAGGATCCTCAGGCACAAAAGATGTTCCGTTTTGTAAATGCATTTCTTCAGGTTTCATCTGAGCGCGATAACTTAAAATAATTTATTGTTACAATAATCAGTAAGGACGGGGGATATATTATGTCAAAGAAAATTGTCATCTTAGGTGCAGGTTACGGCGGACTGCTATCTGCTTTAACACTGCGCAAATATATGGATAAATCTCAAGCACAGGTTACAGTGGTCAACCAATACCCTACACACCAAATTATCACTGAGCTGCACCGCCTTGCAGCCGGAAGCATTTCTGAGCAGGCTGTTGCTATGCCTCTTGAGAAATTGTTCAAAGGAAAAGACATTGATCTTAAAATTGCAAAGGTTGACTCTTTCTCTGTTGATCAGAAGGAAGTTAAACTTAGCGATGGATCTGTACTTTCTTATGATGCACTTGTAGTGGGTCTTGGAAGCATTACTGCTTACTTCGGCATTCCTGGACTTGAAGAAAACAGCATGGTTCTTAAATCTGCTGCAGATGCAGTAAAAATCCAGCGTCATGTGGAAGAGCGCATCCGTGAATATGCAAAAACGAAGAATGAAGCAGATGCTACCATTCTTATCGGCGGCGGCGGATTGACTGGTGTTGAATTAGTCGGCGAAATCGCTGATAAAATGCCTAAAATCGCTAAAAGCTATGGAGTGAATCCAAAGGAAATCAAATTGATGCTCGTTGAAGCAGGCCCTAAAATTCTTCCTGTTCTTCCTGATCACTTGATTGAACGTGCAACTGCAAGCCTTGAAGCACGCGGCGTTACTTTCTTGACAGGCCTTCCTGTTACAAACGTAGAAGGAAATACTGTTGACTTGAAAGATGGCCAAAAAATTGTAACAAACACATTTGTATGGACTGGCGGAGTACAAGGAAATCCTCTTGTGGGCCAATCCGGACTTGAAGTGAACCGCGGACGTGCGACAGTCAATGATTTCCTTCAATCTACATCACATAATGATGTATTCATTGCTGGAGACAGTGCAGTATACTTTGCTGCTGATGGCCGTCCGTTCCCGCCGACTGCACAAATCGCATGGCAAATGGGCGAACTGATCGGTTATAACCTGTTCGCATTCCTTGAAGGAAAAGAATTTGAGCAATTCAGCCCAATTAATTCCGGAACACTTGCAAGCCTTGGACGCAAAGATGCTGTGGCCACGATCGGTGCAAATTCTACAGCTCTTAAAGGCCTTCCTGCTACACTAATGAAGGAAGCAAGCAATGTGCGTTATTTAACTCACATTAAAGGATTATTCAGCTTAGCTTATTAATAAAACCTGTTAATTAAAGCCCTGGTACACACGGTTATATACCGTATGTGTCAGGGCTTTTTTGTGTATATTTAAAGGATAACTAATAAGGAAAGAAAAAAGGTGTACCATATAATAGAACTCCAAGGTTCAAAAAAATTATAGCTTAGTAGTTTCCGTAAAAGCCTTCATTGCGACTACGGCCGCAGCCGCATCTGTTTACGTTTGACGATACCTGCAGTGGTGATTTAGTATTCTTAACAGGGTCAGTAAAGCTAACTACGGTTCTAGCTATTGCTGCAGGAGCTGCCTTAAATATCCGTAAATCTCACAGGTTTCAAAATCCGCTGACAGGAGCAATAATTTTTTCTGAACTGCTTCCAACTGTTGCATTAGGTGTAGCGACTACTTCAATAATTCCATTAAATTTTGTAGATGTTTTGAATAACATAGATGAAGAGGTAATATATACTCTTACCATAAGTGCTACTGCCGCAATTGCAACCACTCTTACTATTTCTACAACTTTTACAGGTAAGAATATAGATAATTCAATAATCAATATCTTGATCTGGATGTATTTTTACTCCGGATCTTTTCGTGTTTGTTTATGAGCTATGTTATAGGCGAAAACCTTGTGATGTTTTGGAAAAGAAGTTAATAGTATAGAATAATTTTTTTCTTATATGGTGATTTAAATAAAAATATTAGGAAATTAAATATAGAAAGTTATAGGGTGCTGAACATGCTTCCCAGAAGGTTTTATGGCCGACCCTAGTTATAACCAACTTTTTGTTCAGTGGTTTTTAAAAACATGGAGATAAATGAATTAGAGCAGAGAGGGAATAAGAATTTTACTTAAGAAGATGTTTTATGAGTCTCTTTTTTAAGTAGTTTAACCCGAAACTTGAGAATACCGGCCTATCAGGATTTCATCAAGAAGCAGCGAGGATAGCATACCAGTGGTAAACCCTAATGAAGTTGGTATAAAATAAGTTGGAAACGCACCTATGCACAATAAAGAAATAATTACTTGGAGTATGAGGCAATTGATCGATGCTTATTGAAAAATATTCTCGTTTTTGCCATGTTTTCCAATAGCCGTAATAGCCTGTTTAAATGCCATCTGTCCTAACTGCAGTATAAAAATAAAAAATATTGAAAGAGGGGATATCCAGAATTATTTATGAAGAATTAATATGGTATGGCATTTACAATATTCTTCTTCATCTGCTTTAAAAGGACCTGATTTTTAAAATCAGGTCCTTTTTTTGATGTGTATTATGATTTTGCCTGCATTTTTGCTTTGAAATGGTACGGAACCATATCGTCTTTGATGCTTTCGAATTTATAGCCATTTTGTTGCAGATAGCTAAGAAGTTTTGGGAGGTATTGATATGTGCTTGGTTTTTCGTGCATTAAAATGACATTTGGAATCGTTTTAAAATTGTGCTGTTTTAATTGTCTTTCGACATTGCTGACATATTGCCCATTTTTGCACTGCCAGTCCTCACTGTCAATCGACCAGTCCCAAAGCTTAAATCCATTTTGCTGAACCGCCTTCATATATGCGGGCTTCATGTAAGGGGAGGATCCATACGGAGTACGTATCAAATGGGTAGTAACACCTGTTACTGCTCTCAGCGTCTTTTGATCCTGTTTCATCTCTGCAATTACCGTCTCTTTCGATCTGTAGATAAGATGGGCATTGTGGGAAACCCCATGAAGACCTAAAGTATGCCCTCTTTTTTGCATTTCCCTTACAATATTTTGATGTTTTTTTATGTTTGGCTCCAATAAAAAGAAGGTAGCTTTTGCGTGATAATGATCCAATATTTTTAACAGCTTCATAGAATGCTGATCCGGCCCGTCATCGAATGTTAAATAAACAGTCTTTGAACCGCCATAATCCTCTATTGAGGGCTTAAGCCTAACCTGCTGGGAAGCGGGACTGATTTTCGGATATAAGGCAGCCGGAAGTTTTTCTTTTTTTACAATGTGATCGTTTATAAAATCCCGTTTTGCTGCATCGGTTTTTTTGTTTTCGCTGGCAATGGCTTCATTATCATATGTCTCATAATTTGCTGCTCCAAATATACCTATTACGCCAGCTGCAAGGATACTGGCTTTGACCCATTTTCTTGGTTTTATTTTCATTTTCATAGTACTATCACCCTTTGTGTAGAAACATGTCTATCTCTATCATATATTGTCAGTGATAGGAAATCACTAAAAAAATACTATAATTTTCAATATAATCATATATGAGGGCTGAAAGAAAGATATTGTAAAACAAAAAAGTAATGGAGATATTTACCAGGAAAAATCAATTAACTGATTAAGTTAAGGGTAAATACAGATTTCCGGAATTATTAGCCATTCAAGGAAATACAACTTTTTTATCTTACATAACACTGGTCTTTTTGCATGAATCTCCATCCTTATATACTTCCTTATTGTGGATTTTTCCATTGTAATTGTCCCGGTAAGATAAATGGCATTCATCATGCTAAAGTTCTGTTTTTCAAAACCTGGGTTTTCTTCCTTTATTTTAGGGAAAAGACTCCGGTATTGTATGATTAGAAGGGGGGCAGAAGGAGAGAGGAAAGACAGTAGTGAAAAGGAGAGAGGATATATGAAACTAGTGAAATTACTGATTACTGCATTTACATTCGTTTTATGCATAAGCTATACTCTAAATTCCGCAGATGCATCTCAGCTTGTCAAAGGATCAAGAGGGCATCATGTATTGCAGCTGCAAAAAGAACTGAAGTACCTTGGCTATTTTCACTCAGCACCAACTGGATATTATGGAACGATCACAGCAAGTGCTGTCAAAAGCTTTCAGCAGGACTTCCGTATCGAAGCGGTCGGATTTGTAGGACCAAGGACTGCGCGGAAGCTAGCGGACATTAATATGGCGGCACATACGGTTTACGGGGAAGCACGGGGGGAAAGCTATAAGGGCCAAGTTGCCGTAGCGGCAGTCATATTGAATCGTGTCCATTCAAGAAAATTTCCAAATACATTACATGGGGTCATACATCAAAAAAATGCATTCTCCGCTGTGCAAGACGGCCAATATACTTTGCAGCCTGACTCAACAGCCTACCGTGCTGTAAAAGCTGCCTACAGGGGATGGGATCCGACATATGGTTCTCTGTATTATTACAATCCCCGCATCACTACAAGTAAGTGGATTTATACACGGCCGATTACATATAAACTGGGTCATCATCAATTTGCCCGGTAATTAAGCTTCTGCAGTTCAAGAAGTATTTCAAAGAACAACTAATTTTAAAAGTTAATCAGGAAAAAAACTGCGGCATGCACCAATTTAAAGGTAAATGAGTGAAATCGGTTGCAATTTTGCTGTACTATCATATAGAATAAACCTACGATAAATAGGCAGAGGGGTAATGATGATGGAAGCGGCAAAAATCGGTGACGAAATTTTATTCAATAAAAAAGTAAAAGGAATAGTTGAGAAAGTAAACGAAAACTCAGTAATTGTTAACATTACAGAAAATAAAACGGATGCCGAATATATCGGGAACAAGACAGTGGTATCTCATAAAAATTATAAAATCATTTCCAAATCATAAATTTAGCATGCTAATCAATAGGGCGCCCCGGCAGTAATTCATGCCAGGGCGCTTTTTGTGTGAATGGATATGAAAATAAAGTCATGTTTAATAAAGGCTTTTTTCTTAAAGAATGCTGTTTTTATGAGTTCAGAGAGCTAATCTGAGGTTGATTGGAGTGCAAGGTGCGAGACTCCAGCGGGATTAGCGGGAAGGTGAAACCCCGCAACCATTGCTTGTGAGGCTCAACGCTTGCGTGGAAAGCGAGCATCCTGGAGCGGAAATCAACCCCTTGTTCCATAGCAGCAAAGTTTAAAAAAACAGCCTTAATATAAGAACAATTCCCCCCAATGACTTTCACATGACGGCTGTATGTTTTTTTAAATTTAAAAAAACCGGAGTAAAATGTACAAGCAGCTTGTTAAAGGAGTCATATTATATGAAGGACTTCTCCTAAAATTGGGATTGGAAGGGAGGGATGGGTATCATTCCTTTTTATGATAACGATGCAGGAAAACGGGAAGAAAGCAGTGATTTTTTAACAGCCGAGGAAATAGGATCTATTAAAAAGTGGATAGTCATACTGCAGAAATATCAATTTTTCCCTATCAGTAAAATTGTAGAAGCTGCACGCTTGACAATGGAACTTAAGTATCCTTTTTTAGGACATGGTTTCAATAGGATGGTATTTGACCTGGAAAACGGATATGTGCTCAAAATTGCTTTCTCCGATTTAGGCCTGAGAAGTATACAGCAGGAATATGAACTTTACCGAGGGTGCCCGAAAGATGTCAAACATTTGCTTTGTGAAGTGAAAGAGCAGGGTTATGGATGGATTATTATGAAAAAAATGATGATAAAACCTTCAGCGGATATCAAAACAACCTATAAAATTCTTGACCTGTACATGGTATTCTTAAAGCATGGCATCATTCCAGGAGATTTGCGTTTAGGAAATGTCGCTATTTCTGAGTCTTCAGAGGAGGATTTGGTTGTACTGGATTATGGGTTATTTTTTATGCCCTTTAAAAAACCATTTTTCCTGTAGCACCAGCCAGCAGCATTATAGCTATACAGAAATAAGGCCGGAATATACCGGCCTTATTGTTATTTGCTGACAGCATTCAAGCTATATTCTTCAAGTGTAATATGATGTCCGCTTATATATCTGGCAGCACTCTTTCCTGTATATCTTAAATGCCAC
Source organism: Bacillus sp. OV322 (assembly GCF_900112495.1). Lineage (GTDB taxonomy): Bacteria > Bacillota > Bacilli > Bacillales > DSM-1321 > Peribacillus. Next base: position 1,593 of record NZ_FOMA01000015.1, on the reverse strand, counting down.
GGCTCATATTTATAGCCTGTAATCGCTTCTTTTCCTTTTGGGTAGCGGATGATAAAACCATAATATTCCGCGTGAATCCCAAGCCATTTTGCTTCTTTCGTATACCCGAAGCAATCCTGGGCGGCGCATTTGCCATTTCCGCCTGTTACATCAATGGCAAGCCCGGTTTCATGTTCGCTTGTTCCAGGAAGGGCACTATAAGTACTGGCTTTTTCATAGCCATCTTTTTGAACATAATAGTTAAACAATCCAACCTGTGTGGAGTGAGATCTGTAAGCAGAGACACCTAAAAGGTTAACATTCTGCTTTTTTGCACCGGCAAATAGCTTGCTTAGAGCTAATGATGCTTCTTTTCTCATTTTTCGTTTTTCGGTCTTTTCCTTAAAAGTAAAAGGAACTGATGTGTATACTAAATCCTTTGGTGTATAGGTGTCTGGCAGCTTGTTATTTTTGTTTACTAAAACAGAAATGCTATCCGGTTTAGCGGTTACATGTATGCTATTGCCCTTGCCGGAAAAAGAGGATTTAATATACTTCCCGGAAGCATACCCGGTTTGGCCGCTGTAAATCAGTTTATACCAGCCATTACTTTTAGTTCCTTTAATGTTTAATAAGGTTCCCTTTTTTACAGTTCCAAGTTTCTTATAAGAAGTGGAAGGGCCTGTACGGATGTTCAAATTTGCAGCTGCCGTATAATGCAGCTCTTCGGCTTTTGCTGCATTGCCCGGAAAAACGTGCTTTCCCCCTAAACCGAACAGCATTGTAAATGCAAGTATGAGTGCAGTTCCAACAGGCAAAAACTTTTTCCAAAGCACTTTGTTTATATTCATATTTTCAATCCTTCCCCAATGACAGTCTATTTCTACTATCATCTTACCCTACCAAAAGCTTGTTTGCATCCTATTAAACTTTAATACATAAATTAATGAAGAACTCTTTTAAAATTCACACACTGTACGGTCAGGGTATTTTTAATAGAGAAGCCTATCAGAGATGTTAAACATCAGACAGGAAGTAATTCTGACTATCATATAGGGTCAAGGTACTGTCATGCCATATGAATGGATTATTAAATGGAAAATTGTCAAAAAAATAGCCCCTTTACCACAAAAATGGCAAGGGGCTATTCGATGAGGAAGTATTTACACCTAAGAGGACACTATTTATTGTACCCTTTAATGAATTATCTCAACTCTCATTAATCCTTCACTTCAAATACGGCTTTATTAAAGAGTTCTAATAATTTTGGATGGCACATTGAAATAGATTTTGAATACCTTAACCATATAATATTTTTTCTGCCAATCAAGCGTATAGTGCCATACTAAACAATGTCTTCTATTAGTGATCCTTATTATGGTTCTTGGGCAGATTAACATACATTCCGTGCACCTTCACGCCAACTCCCTGGTCATACACCATCTTTCCCAGGAACCGTCTTCAGTAAAATGAACTTGTTTGCAGAAACGGGATACAAAAAAGCCATATCCCTTTAAAATGAACTGTAACCAATAAAATAGACAGTTTATAAAAAGGACCTTTTAAGCAGCAAGTAGATGACCTCGGTATTGTTCTGGGGTCATCTTTTTTAAT
>NZ_FOMA01000016.1 GCF_900112495.1 Bacillus sp. OV322 | reverse complement strand
AGTCAAGTAAGCCCAAACCTGAATGGGGAGAACCAAGGAGGTCGAGGAAGCGAAGGAGTGAGCACCGGAGTGTACGGTGTACACGAGGAGCGGAAGGACTGAAGCTGACGAAGAGATCCGCCAGTTATCGCCGTTCAGGAGTTCGAACAAGGCAGTTAAGCTCGTGCGCCGATGGTAGTTGGGGGTTCTCCCCCTGTGAGAGTATGACGCCGCCAAGCAAGCGGGAGGCCAGCAGAGATGCTGGTCCTTTTTTTTGTGCAGAAACGGGTATTTCATAAGAGCTCAAAAGAATGAAAAGAGGAAAAAAATTGAGTAAGCCAAAATCAGAATGGCAGATAAATGGCTGTAATACTCCAGCTGATAAAGAGTTCCGACGTCTGGTTATTGCCGTTCAGGAGCTCGGACTTGGCAGCTAAGCCCAAGCGCCGATGACAGTAGGTCAAGGAAAGGAACTTCTGCTATATAACCGTAGGGTGCCATGAAACGGAGAAGCCAGCATGTCCTGAGAGCAGGAGGCCACCAAGCGAATGAAAGAGCAAAGTTTTGCTGGTGTTTTCTTGTTGACTACTTTTCCCCGCGCTTTCAATGGGCATCACAAGCTGTGGCCATTGACACTAACTAAGCAATTACTTTCTTTAAAAACGTGTCTCCCGAAAAGTCCAACTTAATCAATGCAGCCTGCTGAACACAGCAATGGTGGTTAAGATGGCACTGCATCCCCCTGTATTTACCAACCTCACCATATTGTATTTTATAAAAAAACTGTCTGATTAATAAAAAATGTTATTTGATATATGGATTTTTCTCTTGTTGACATGTACTGCTCTCTGTTTCATTTCGTATTAAGTCGTTCTTTCATCAGCCATTCAAAGACTAAGAATGGAGTTTTGTCCTGGGAAATATTCAAAAACTCCGAAATATATGGATAGTCATCGTTAGGGGCGGTTTTTAAAAGTTCTGACCACCATTCTGTTTCGTACCTTGAAATCATGCTTAGATTATAAAGGACGAGATAATGTATCATCAATTCAGGAAATAGGTAGCAGGGGGAGCTTTTGTTAAGGGATAGCATGAAGCTTTTCTCAAACATGTGATAGTGTATGGGCGAATCCTGATTCACCAGCAATCCTTGTTCAGCGGATAAAGAGATAGATGATGAATGGGTTGACATGTTAATGCTGCTGTTTAGTTTGGATTCCAAATACCCTTTAAATCGGTTTTCTGTCATATTAAAGCTTGATAAAATGGCAATTGGCAGTTGGAATGCTTCCCCAGCAGACTTTAGCTCCTGGAATGTTTTTTTAGATGCTAAATAAAGATGGCAGTCTTTTAGCTCCGGGATTTCTCTTAGCAGCTGCTCCATGGTATATTTCTCTGACTCAAGATGTTTCATGTGGAACATTTTTTCAGCTATGTTTGTGAATAATCCGTTTTTTTGCACTTTCACTTCATCAAACATAAATTCGTATTGCTGTTTTTTTCTTTTTCGGGTGGTAACTCCGTGCGCTAGATCTGTGGTTGATTCAGGGTAGTTCGAATCTAAAGTGAGCAGGCAGGCCTTTAACAGCTGTACAAATCCGTAAAAAAGCAAAACGGGTTTCAGTGATAGAGGTGCAATTTGAGCCTGATTATAGTATGTTTGCCCATGTTCAAGGTAATACATAAAAGGATAGCAGTTTTCGAAGCTTTTTAATTCAGCTTCTGGGTTATTTTCTCTTTCATAGCACTTCCTAAGAAAAGACTGTGTAGAAGATGCTGAACTGAAATAGATGAATTTGTTGCTGGATGGGCTGAGTGGCTGCATATTATATTCTCCTTAAATTGATAGTACTGATAAACGTGCCAGTTGATTTCAGGATAGAAAGACTCCGGGTGGATTCGCTTTGCGAGCGCTCACTTCGAACAACAACGTGCAAAAATCAGCCATGTATTTTAACAAAGTATAATTGATAGAAAAATCAAACATTTCTACTTTACCTTGACAGTATTTTGTCCAATTGATAACCTACAAATAATATTTTTAAGCAGGAGGGGAAAAATATGTGGGAAAATAAATTTGCAAAAGAAGGTTTAACTTTTGATGATGTGCTGTTAGTACCCGCTAAATCAGAGGTTTTGCCGAAAGATGTGAACTACCAGGTCTCATTAGCAGAAAATTTATCATTGAATCTTCCGATTATCAGTGCCGGGATGGATACGGTGACGGAAGCTGAAATGGCTATTTCCATGGCACGCCAAGGCGGCTTGGGAATTATCCATAAGAATATGTCTATTGAGGCACAAGCTGATATGGTTGATAAAGTTAAACGCTCAGAAAGCGGAGTAATCAGCGATCCCTTTTTCCTCACTCCTGAACATCAGGTTTTTGATGCAGAGCATTTGATGGGCAAATATCGTATTTCAGGTGTTCCGATTGTAAATAACGTGGATGAAAGAAAGCTTGTGGGCATTATCACAAATCGTGATCTGCGTTTCATTTCTGATTTTTCCATTAAAATTGCCGAGGTCATGACAGCAGAAAACCTGGTTACTGCCCCAGTTGGAACAAATCTTGAACAGGCTGAAAAAATCCTGCAGAAATATAAAATTGAAAAACTCCCGCTGGTTGATGAGGATGGCGTGTTAAACGGTCTGATAACAATCAAGGATATAGAAAAAGTGATTGAATTTCCTAACTCCGCTAAAGACAAGCAGGGAAGATTGCTTGCTGGTGCAGCTGTAGGGATTACTAAGGATACAATGAAGCGTGTAGAAATGCTCGTTAAGGCACATGTTGATGCTATTGTGGTTGATACAGCCCATGGACATTCATTTGGAGTCATTGAAACTGTTAAGGAAATCAGGGCAGCTTATCCTGAATTAACAATCATTGCAGGAAATGTTGCGACGGCAGAAGCTACAAAAGAACTAATCGAAGCTGGAGCAGATGTAGTGAAGGTTGGCATTGGCCCTGGTTCCATATGTACTACACGTGTGGTTGCGGGTGTAGGCGTACCTCAAATTACAGCCATTTATGACTGCGCCACAGAGGCCCGAAAGCATGGGAAGACGATTATTGCTGATGGAGGCATTAAATATTCCGGTGATATCGTAAAAGCATTGGCAGCAGGCGGACATGCAGTTATGCTTGGCAGTATGCTTGCTGGCGTAACAGAGAGCCCCGGCGAAACAGAAATCTTCCAGGGACGCCGTTTTAAGGTGTACCGCGGAATGGGTTCCGTTGCTGCAATGGAGAAGGGGTCCAAAGACCGATACTTCCAGGAAGATAACAAGAAATTTGTGCCTGAAGGGATTGAAGGACGCCTACCGTATAAGGGGCCTCTGGAAGAGACCATTTATCAGCTGATTGGCGGATTGCGGTCAGGAATGGGCTATTGCGGTGCTGGAGATCTTCACGCACTAAGAGAAAGATCACAGTTCATCAGAATGACTGGTGCCGGACTGAAGGAAAGCCACCCGCATGATGTACAGATAACGAAGGAAGCACCAAATTATTCCTTGTAAATCCTAACTTTTTCCTTAGTTGGAAGGAATAATTTTCCGTGCAATTTTAGGCAGAGGGACCCATTACTCTGTCTATTTTTTTTTTATTACATGTGATAAACTAGACAAGGTGCAAATCAAACAACGAAGGTTTTTCTCTTCGTCCTATACAGAAGCTATGAAAGTTGGAGGTAAATGAAATTGAAAAGAATCACCCAGATATCACTGGTTTTTACACTGTTATTTGTTCTTGTTGCGTCCCAATTCTCCTACAATCCCCGTACTGCAAAAGCTGCAGAAGATAACCTGGGCTTAAAGGCAGATGCAGCACTGATCGTAGATGCCAAAACAGGGAAAATTATATATGAAAAAAATGCTAATAAAGTAATGGGTATCGCCTCTATGTCAAAAATGATGACAGAGTACCTGGTTCTTGAGGCCATTGAAGACAAGAAAATCAGCTGGGATACACCTGTGAAAATTAACGAATATGTACATAACTTATCTAAAGCACCTAATCTTTCAAATGTAGGCCTGACGCAAGGTGAGGAATACAAAGTGAAAGAGCTTTATGAAGCAATGGCTATTTACTCAGGAAATGCAGCTACTGTTGCTTTGACTGAGAAGATTGCAGGCAGTGAGACTAATTTCATTCCCCTTATGAATAAAAAGGGAAAAGAGCTTGGATTAAAGCATTTTAAATTTGTGAATGCTACTGGACTAAGCAATAAAGACTTGCTTGGACACTTCCCGACCGGTGATGCGAGTGATGAAAATGTCATGACTGCGAAAGATGTCGGCCTTCTTGCTTACCGCCTTTTGAAGGACCATCCGCAGGCATTGGAATATGCGAGCATATCAAAACTGAAGTTCCGTGATGGAAAGACCTATCCTAACTTTAACTGGATGCTTCCTGGCCTGATTTATCATTATGATGGAGTAGACGGCCTGAAAACAGGTTCAACAGATTTTGCCGGATATGCATTTGCTGGCACGGTGAAACGAAATGGCCAGCGTTACATTACCATTGTCATGAAATCAACATCAAAAGCACAGCGTTTTGTAGATGCTGCTAAGCTGATGAATTACGCTTATGATAGCTTCAAAAAAACACAAATCCTTCCTGCTAATTATGTAGTTAAAGGCAAAAAGACATTGCCTGTAGCGAAAGGAAAAGAGGATTCTGTTAAGATCAAGTCAAAGAGTGCCATTGATTTAGTCGTCAAGAACAATGGTGAAGAGAAAAATTATACACCGCAGCTTGTGATTGATAAAAGCAAGCTGAATAAAGACGGCGAATTAGCTGCACCTATTAAAAAAGGCGAGAAAATTGGATATTTGACCGTCAAGAAAAAAGATGGCTCTGATTATGGTTTCCTTAATAAAGATGGAGACAAGTATGTAAGGTCTGACGTTGTGGCTGCTGAAACAGTAGAAAAAGCAAACTGGTTCGCTCTATCTATGCATGCAATCGGAGGATTTTTCGCTGATGTTTGGGACAGTGCTTCTTCTGCGGTAAAAGGCTGGTTCTGACAGCTCCTAATCAAAATGTAAGCAATCTGCATAAAATGGTTGCATCTGTAGAAAAATTATAGTACATTATGGAAAACATTTTATATTTTAAAACCATGACAGGAAATAGTACCAAAATTACTTTCTAAAAGAGAGCCGGTGGCTGGTGTAAACCGGTGAAAGGATTTTGGGAATCCATCCTCGAGTAAAGTAAGGAACCCCCATGCGGGTCAGTAATTACTTTCGGCATTAGCCGTTATCTAACTGAGTGAAAGGCAGGAATCTGCTTTTAACTAGGGTGGCAACGCGGGTTAACTCTCGTCCCTTTTTATAGGGACGGGAGTTTTTTGCGTTTTTCGTCAATGTCATGGATGAAATTTAAGGAGGAATAAGCAATGCTGGATGTAAAATATCTGCGAAATAATTTTGAACAAGTAAAACGTGCCCTGCAGTTCCGCGGGGAAGACATGACGGACTTTGGCAAGTTTGAGGAGCTTGATGTCAGCCGCCGTTCTTTACTGGTGGAAACTGAACAGCTGAAAAGCCGTCGTAATGAAGTTTCCCAGCAGGTTGCCGCATTGAAGCGGGAAAAGAAGGATGCTGACCAGCTGATTGCAGAAATGCGGGAGGTTGGCGACAAAATCAAGGAATTAGATGAAAAGCTCCGCACAGTGGAAGAGCAGCTGGATAAATTGCTTTTATCTATACCGAATATTCCTCATGAAAGTGTGCCGGTTGGAGAAACAGAAGATGATAACGTTGAAATAAAAAAATGGGGAGACATTCCAAATTTCAGCTATGAGCCTAAGCCGCACTGGGATCTTGCTGATGAATTAGACATCCTTGATTTTGAAAGAGGAGCAAAAGTCACTGGAAGCCGTTTTGTTTTTTATAAGGGCCTTGGAGCAAGACTTGAGCGGGCATTAATCAGCTTTATGCTGGATTTGCATACAGAAGAACATGGGTATGAAGAAATGATGCCTCCGTTTATTGTAAACCGGGCCAGCATGACAGGTACTGGTCAGCTTCCTAAGTTTGAGGAAGATGCATTCCGTATTGAAAGTGAAGATTATTTCCTTGTGCCAACAGCCGAGGTTCCTGTAACGAACTATCACCGCGATGAAATTCTTGCTGCTGATGCATTGCCTATCAGCTATGCTGCCTATAGCGCTTGCTTCCGCTCTGAGGCAGGATCCGCTGGAAGGGATACACGCGGGCTGATCCGCCAGCATCAATTCAATAAAGTTGAACTCGTAAAGTTTGTAAAGCCGGAGGATTCTTATCAGGAGCTTGAGAACCTTACAGGACACGCAGAAAAGGTCCTTCAGCTGCTTGGGCTTCCATATCGTGTGCTAAGCATGTGTACAGCTGATCTGGGCTTCACAGCAGCTAAAAAGTACGATATTGAAGTTTGGATTCCAAGCTATGGCATTTATCGTGAAATTTCTTCTTGTTCAAATTTTGAAGCTTTCCAGGCAAGACGTGCAAATATCCGCTTCCGCCGCGATGTTAATGCGAAACCGGAGCATGTTCATACGGTAAATGGATCTGGATTGGCCATCGGCCGCACAGTTGCTGCTATCCTTGAGAATTATCAGCAGGAAGACGGAAGTGTCGTCATTCCAGAAGTACTGCGCCCATATATGCGCGGTGCTGAAGTGATCAAGCCATAAACTATGTAAAAGGACTTTCCATGCGGGGAGTCCTTTTATTCAAATAAAAAGTGCGGGCATGGCTCACAGTTGAGTGTCTTTCTTGTGTCTAAAAACTTTTTTAAAAAAATGTTTCAGTAGTGTTGACATTTAGTTTTATACTTGGTATTATATTAATTGTTGATACGGTGATACGGAGGAATACCCAAGTCTGGCTGAAGGGATCGGTCTTGAAAACCGACAGGGGTGTCAAAGCCCGCGGGGGTTCGAATCCCTCTTCCTCCTCCATTAACTTATTATTAACCATAGCGCATAAAATTGGATATCGATAAAACCTGCTGCAGGAATGCGGCAGGTTTTTTGTTTTGCTGAAATAGAAAACTGTGCAAAAAAAATCACCGGATCTGCTAAAGGATCCGGTGATTTACTATTATGTCTTCAGAATCTCTTGATTATATTTTTGTCAGCTTCCTTGTCTGTTCCATGAATGATGCAATTCGTTCAACAACTGGCTCAATGGATTGTTCACTTTGGATAAGATCATAGTCATTGATATTCAAACGCAATACCGGGCATGCATTAAAGTGATTAATCCAGTCTTCATAGCGCTTATGCATCTCTTTCCAATATTCAATCGGCGTCTGTTGCTCCATAGGGCGCCCGCGTTCCTTGATCCGGTCAAGAATGTCTTCCAGTGAACCCTCCAGATAAATCAGAAGATCAGGGTGAGGGAAGTAAGGTGTCATGACCATTGCATCAAAAAGGCTTGTATATGTTTCGTAATCGATATGGTTCATGGTTCCTTTTTCATAATGCATTTTAGCAAATATTCCGGTGTCTTCATAAATGGACCGGTCCTGGATAAATCCGCCGCCATATTCAAAAATGCGTTTTTGCTCTTTAAAGCGTTCAGCTAAAAAGTAAATTTGCAGATGGAAGCTCCAGCGGTCAAAATCGTCATAAAATTTATCAAGGTATGGATTGGTATCCACCTTTTCAAAAGAAGTTTTAAATTTCAATGCCTGTGCAAGAGCATTGGTCATGGTCGATTTACCGACGCCTACCGTACCTGCAATTGTAATGATGGCATTATTGGGGATATCGTACTTTTTACGTAGGTTCATTCGTACATGCTCCTTTAAGTGCATTCTCAACTTGAGAAATAATCATTGATAGGTCTTGTTCCTTTTCTACAAAATCCAATGTATCTCCATTAAATCTAAGTACGGGAATATCGGGATGTGTTTCTTCGAATGTCTGCATAAAGCTTTGGTAATCACTGGACAGCTGCTCTAGATATAATGGGCTGATATTTTTTTCTACATCTCTGCCCCTCTTTCCAATCCGTTTAAGCAGGGTGTCGAGGCTGGCATCTAAATATACAACCATATTCGGCTTAGGCATATCCTTTGTTAATATATTGAAGATTTGCAGGTACTTATCATATTGGCGGTTCTTCAGAGTGCGTTCGGCAAAAATAAGGTTCTTGAATATATGGTAATCAGCTGCAACCGCCTGATTATTGGCAAGGTATTTTGTTTCAATATCCTCTAGTTGTTTATAGCGGTTACACAGAAAAAACATTTCTGTTTGAAAGCTCCACTCATCTATATTTTCATAAAATTTGCCGAGAAAAGGATTTTCATCAACAATTTCTTTTAATAATACGAACTGAAAATGTTCGGAGATGGCCTTTGCAAGCGATGTTTTTCCCACACCAATCGGACCTTCAACGGTAATAAATGGTGTGTTTCTCATGGATTCCTTCCTCCTTCAAAACTCTATCTAAATCAATGTATAGGTCACTCTTCATTGTTTGTTTTTTAAGCCAAGAATTATTGTATCACAGTCTAGTAGCTTAAGTGAGAGATTTCTTGCAGGGGAAAATTAGAAAAGAGGAAGAGACTGCTTTCTTCTTGAGGCAGTCCTGTGGAAAATCAGAAAATAGGAGGAAACGATCCGCTTTTATCAATCTTAGCCTTCAGAACATTTTTCATCATCGTCAATGCAAACTGATTATCCTGCATACTGGCAGAAGCAATGCAATTGGACGGAATCCACAATTTATATTCTCTCATGTAAGCATCATTAGCTGAAAAAAGTACACAGATATTGCCTGCAATTCCTGTTAAAATGAGTGTCTTTACGCCGAGATGGTGAAGGAGTGTATTCAGAGCTGTTCCGTAAAAGGCTGAATGTTTCGGTTTGATCAGAAAATAATCATCTTCGCCTGGCGAGATTCTCCCGATTATGGGAGCCGTTTTGCTATTTGTACAGGCTGAGATGATTTTACTGTAGTCTGCCTGCCATAATTGATAATGGTCATTGATGTAAATGACGGGCATGCCTCTTTTGTTCATTTCCTCTTTTAACTGAAGAATCGGATCAATAATCGGGAGTGTATGTTCAAAAAGCAGATCTCCATGGCTAAAGTTAAAATCATTGATCATATCTATAATCAATAACGCATATGGCGGGGGTTTGGAATTATTCATGATCATCCCTCCTTATAGGACAGTTGTTGCATGCCTGAAAATAATACGCTACTATTCATGATTAGATACATTCATTTAAATGTATAAACAGGCATGTGCTTACCGATTATTTTGCCAGTAATTTTTATCTTTACTCATGAAAGGATCCTTCACGTGAAAGATGATGCATATTTTATGGAAATCGCCTTGGAAGAAGCCAAAAAGGCATACCGGCTGCAGGAAGTTCCAATTGGAGCTGTAATTGTAAAAGACGGTGAAATCATCGCCCGTGGCCATAATCTAAGGGAAACAGAGCAAAGTGCAATTGCCCATGCCGAGCTGCTTGCAATCCGAAATGCATGTGATACAGAAGGCACCTGGCGTTTGGAGGATGCCGCACTTTATGTAACGCTTGAGCCTTGTCCGATGTGTGCAGGAGCCATTCTGCAGTCCAGAATCAAAAGAGTGGTATTCGGCGCATATGATCCCAAGGCGGGGTGTGCCGGCACATTTATGAATCTGCTTCAAGACAGCCGGTTCAACCATCAGTGCGAGCTGGTCCAGGGGGTATTGGGCGATGAATGCGGAGAGATACTTAGCAGGTTCTTTAGGGAACTGAGAGAAAAGAAGAAAAGAAAGAAAAAATTAGCTCAATTAGAAAATCAAATGACATTTGACAAAGAATAACCATTTGCTTTTTTCCTTCCGGGTTAGTATAATAATTCTTGTGTCACATGTGGCACATAAAATTGGTAGCAAATTTGCCGTGCTAGGCGGGGAGGTAGCGGTGCCCTGTACTCGCAATCCGCTCCAGCGAGGCTGAATCCCTTCTCGAGGTTAGTATCCTGTAGGGCCTGCCTTAAGTAAGTGGCGTTGACGCCCGGGTCCTGCGCAATGGGAATCCATGAACCATGTCAGGTCCGGAAGGAAGCAGCATTAAGTGGAAGCTCTCATGTGCCGCAGGGTTGCCTGGGCTGAGCTAACTGCTTAAGTAACGCTTATGGGTGCTAATCGACGGAAGGTGCACGGCAGTTATTACATAGTAGATAAACTCATCCGGACGGATGAGTTTTTTTATGCCCTTTTTTGAAAAAAACAAAGGCATTACGATATAATAGAGGGACAGGAGAAAATATAGGAGGTTTAAAATCGTGGGGTATCAAGCATTATATCGAGTGTGGAGGCCGCAGCAGTTTATAGATGTAGTCGGCCAGGAACATGTTACAAAAACCTTGCAGAATGCTCTCATACAGCAGAAAGTTTCCCACGCCTACTTATTTTCAGGTCCGCGCGGCACAGGGAAAACAAGTGCGGCGAAAATCCTTTCAAAGGCAGTGAACTGTGAGCGTGCTCCAGTCAGTGAACCGTGCAATGAGTGTGCAGCATGCAGGGGGATAACGGATGGCTCCATTCCTGATGTAATTGAAATCGATGCGGCATCCAACAACGGTGTGGAAGAAATCCGCGATATCAGGGATAAAGTGAAATATGCCCCTAATGCGGTTACATACAAAGTATATATTATCGATGAAGTCCACATGCTCTCTCAAGGGGCTTTCAATGCGCTTTTAAAGACCTTGGAAGAACCGCCTAAACATGTAATTTTCATTTTGGCAACGACCGAGCCGCATAAGATCCCGCTGACTATCATTTCACGCTGCCAGCGTTTTGATTTTAAAAGAATTCAGCCGCAGGATATTGTTGGCCGCATGTCGCAAATCATAGAGGAAACAGGTGTAAAATGCAGTGAGCAGGCTCTGCACATTATCGCAAGGGCAGCAGAAGGCGGAATGCGTGATGCTCTCAGCCTTCTTGACCAGGCAATCTCCTTTAGTGAGGATGAAGTAAGTGTTGAAGATGCACTGACCGTGACAGGCTCTGTATCACAGGCATTTCTAGGCAGGCTGGCTAGGGCCATTTATGAGAAACAAGTGGCAGAAGCCCTGCAGGTCCTTGATGAATTGCTGGCACTGGGAAAGGACACATCCCGCTTCATTGAGGATATGATTTTCTTTTATAGGGATATGCTTTTATACCAGGCTGCACCAGGACTGGGAGATTCCTTTGAACGGGTTTTAATCGACCCTCAATTCAAGGAATTAGCGGGCTTGATTTCCCAGGAGCAGATTTATATTAATATAGAAAATTTTAATAAAACACAGCAGGAAATGAAGTGGACAAACCATCCTAGAATTTTTCTCGAAGTAGCACTTGTTAAGCTCTGCAGCCAGGACAGGGGAAGCGGAAGCCAGGTGCCTGACGGCCAGGTTCAGGATCTGTTAGGGAAAATCGGGGAGCTTGAGAGACAGCTTCAAAGCATCAGAGAACAGGGAGTGCCTGCAGCTGAAAATGTGAAGACGGCCCCTGCAAAGGCTCAGCGGATCAATAAAAAAGCCTATAGGGCTCCCGCAGGAAAGATTACACAGATACTGAGGCAGGCAACGAAACAGGATCTTCAGACAGTAAAAAGCCGCTGGGGAGAGGTATTGGAGCAATTATCTCATCAAAATCAAAAATCTCTTGCTGCTTTATTGAACGAAGCGGAACCTGTTGCTGCGTCTTCATCAGCTTTTGTGTTAAAATTCAAATATGATATTCATTGCCAAATGGCGATGGAAAATGACCGTTTTATAGAAACGATGGCCATGATTTTACAACAAATCACAGGTCATCGCCTGGAGATGGCTGGTGTCCCGGAAAGTCAATGGCAGCAGCTGCGCGAGGATTTCCTGGCAACCCAGAATCAGGATTCTACTGAAACGGACAGGAAGCAAGATGAAGATCCTTTTATAGCAGAAGCCCGTAAATTAGTCGGTGATGAACTGCTCGAAATTAAAGAATAATGGAGGCGTGAAAAATGGGTATGCGTGGCGGAATGGGAAATATGCAGAATATGATGAAGCAAATGCAAAAAATGCAAAAGAAAATGGCTGAAGCACAAGAAGAGCTTGGCGAAAAGAAAATCGAAGGAACAGCTGGCGGCGGAATGGTCACTGTCATCGTTACAGGGCACAAAGAGATTGTAGAAGTAAACATTAAACCAGAAGTGGTAGATCCGGATGATATTGAAATGCTTCAGGATTTAGTTCTTGCTGCAACTAATGATGCTTTGAAAAAGGCAGATGAGCTTTCAAACTCAACAATGGGACAATTCACCAAAGGATTAAACCTTCCGGGCGGAATGTTTTAAGAAAGAGTGAAACTCACTATTATCCAACAAGCGTAACCAGCCTGGCTGTTTTGCTTGGGACATCTCTTTCCTGTTTGCTCTGTTAAACAGGGAGAGGTGACCTGCAGAAACTTCCTGACTGGCTTATACGCTTTTTTTTTGAGTACTGTTATGTAATGCCCTGCTTCAAGTCCTTTAGATTTCTAAGAGTATGATTATGCCCGCCGCCAAACAGGAGTTTCTTCTCCTGATGCTGGTAGGTGTGTTTAAGCTGATTCAGCCAGCCTGCTTCATATCCCGAATGGACGAGGAAGCAGGCTGTGCAATATCAGCTGTTATGATGAGGGGGAATTCTATGCATTATCCTGAACCAATTTCCAAGTTGATCGACAGCTTCATGAAACTGCCGGGCATTGGCCCTAAAACAGCATCACGGCTAGCCTTTTTTGTTCTGGATATGAAAGAAGATGTTGTATTGGATTTTGCCAAAGCACTCGTGAACGCCAAACGGAATCTTACCTATTGTTCAGTATGCGGACATATAACCGATCAGGATCCTTGTTATATATGCGAAGATCAGCGGAGGGATAGAAGCCTTGTCTGTGTTGTCCAGGATTCGAAGGATGTTATTGCCATGGAGAAAATGCGGGAATATAATGGCCTTTACCATGTCCTTCATGGAAGCATTTCTCCTATGGAAGGAATCGGACCGGAGGATATCAACATTCCCGGGCTTTTAAAACGCCTGCAGGATGAAACTGTCCAGGAAGTGATCTTAGCTACGAATCCCAATATAGAAGGTGAAGCTACAGCCATGTATATTTCGAGGCTTCTGAAGCCGTCGGGCATCCGGGTAACAAGAATTGCGCACGGATTGCCTGTTGGCGGAGACCTTGAATATGCAGATGAAGTAACACTATCCAAGGCTATTGAAGGAAGAAGAGAAATTTAACAAAAATTTGGGAGGCCTTTCATTGTTTTTTCGCCGAAAAAATTGGCTTCGGAATGAATTTGATCAGGAACTGATTCAGCAATTGGAGCACTTAAAGAGAAACTGGCTGGATCAGCAATCTCTCCTGGAAAGAAGTCTCGATCCATCTGAAGATGCAATTGTTCAAACAAAGCTGGCTGAAGCTAAGTATTTTTATCTGTTTAAAGAAGCCAAAAAAAGAAAAGTAAAAATAAAGAGACCATAGTAAGGATTAATCCGGGGTTTCACAGCATCTCATATTCTTATGTTCTTAACTTGAACTTTGAGTCATAAAGTGTAGTACAAGTTATGCAGGGGGGGATTGTTGTGGAACCTATTGTTATTGTCGGAATTATTGTAGGGCTTATCTTGCTGCTTCTATTTGCAGGTGCTCCCCTGAAGCCTATTCGCTTTGCAGGGCAGGGGATTATCAGGCTGATTATAGGAGCGATTTTTTTATTCTTTTTAAACGTCCTGGGAAACAGACTGGGCATTCACGTACCAATTAATCTTGCAACATCAGCTGTTGCAGGCCTTCTGGGAATCCCGGGAGTTGCAGCTTTGGCAGCCATTGATTACTGGGTGGTTTAATGATATACGTTTGAGGCCCCGGCATTTTCTGTCCGGGTTTTTTTATTGCATGAATAAATATAGAAGAAATAAAAAACTGGTTTGATAATATATTGAAATAGTTATTGACGTTATTTTAAATTGGTGATATTATATTTCTTGTCGCTGAAAACTTATCTTGCTTGCTGATTTAAAAAAAGCAAAAATAAGTATTGACTTAGTGAAGCGTAACTTATATAATAATAAAGTCGCTTACGAGATAAACGACAAATTGCTCTTTGAAAACTGAACAAAACTAAGCGCCAACGTTTTAAAATAGTGAGCACACACTCTAAAAGCAAATGAGCAAGTCAAACATTTCTTCG
>NZ_FOMA01000020.1 GCF_900112495.1 Bacillus sp. OV322 | reverse complement strand
ACTTCACCAAGACCCTCTTGGTGTCTCAAAAGGTAACACCTTTTGAGCTGCCTACCGGCGAGGGAGCCCCTCAAGGATTGAGGGGTTGGGGAGTTGGATTGAGGGGGTCTGGGGAAGAGTTCCCCAGTGGGTTTGGGCAACGCCCAAGGTCTTTTCTTTTTGCCCTGTTCGCAGGGCTCGGCGACTGCCGAAAAGCCTCGCAGAGCACCGGAACTTTGCTTGCAAAGTGTAGTGTGCTACACTTCTCTTAAAACTTTGCTTTTTCGGAAGGGAGTCAGAACCCCGCTATGAGCTATACCGTTTTACATATGCAGAAGCTAAAACAGTCCGCAATCAAGGGCATGCAAATACATAATCAGAGAGAAAAAGAGAGCCAAACCAATCCAGATATTGATGCTTCAAAAGTGAGCTTGAATTATGACCTGGTGAATGAGCAGTCGATCGATTACACAAAGAAGATTGATGCCAGGATTAAGGAAGGACTGAAAACCGGCAAGGCGGTTCGGAAGGATGCTGTGAAGGTAGCTAGTTTTCTGGTGACCTCGGATAAGGCATTCTTTGACAACATGTCAGAAAGAGCGGAGAAGAAGTTTTTCGAGACAGCCTATGACTATTTTTGTAAGGAATACGGGAAAGAAAACATTGCGTATGCGATGGTTCATAAGGACGAAAAAACGCCCCATATGCATGTAGGCTTTGTTCCAATTACGGAAGATGGCCGATTATCGGCTAAAGACTTCTTTGGAAAGAAGCAGCAGCTGGTAAAGCTGCAAGACACCTTTCATCAGCATATGTTAGAAGCTGGTTTTGATTTGGAACGAGGGGTGTCCAGTGACCGGGTACATATTGAAACTCAGCGCTTAAAAGCTATGACGGTGAAAGAAACGGTTCAGGAACTAGAAGCTGAGTTAAAAGAAAAGCATCTTCAGCAGCGAGTTCTGGAAGAATCCATTAGAAAGACAGAAGATCGCCTAAGCAATCTAACAGAATCGTTATCTGGCGTGAAGAAAGTGGATGAAATCATAGTAAAAGAGAAAGGCGGTCTTATTCGCTCCAGAACGGTCGAAATTGGGCAGGAAGACTTCGAGGATATTAAACGGCTTGCCAAGGCTTCGGAAGCTGTTAAAGAGGAAAATGAGGGCCTTAAAAGGGAAAATAACCGGTTATTGCTTTCAACTCAGACCTTGAAGAAAGAAAAAGACACCTTGTTCCAGGAAAATCAGCAGCTGCGAACGGAAAATAAATTGTTGGATAAAGAAAACAAATTTTTAACCCGAACACTAAATAGAGTGACGTCTCAGTTTAGAGAACAAATAAAGAATTTGGATATGTATGTTGGTTATTTCAAAGCAGAGCTTTTAACCAAGATGAATATGTCGCTTTTGAAAAAGTATTTCTCTGGTGAAAAAGAACTGAAAGGGGCGCAAAACTTTTTCTCTCAAGATGAGAAACAAAAAGAGAATCAAAAAGGAAAGAAAGATCGCGGTTACGAGAGGTAATAAAAAAAGCCTTGCTTAAGGGCTTTTTTTATCTTTTAAAATTTTTACATTATCGTAAGTCTGTTTAGAAAATAACTGTTTGTTTTCTTCTTTGCTTAGCAATATAGTTCCGTCAAAGGAAACATATTTTTTCTTGCTATTTTTATCTTGAAAAGCTAGCTCTGGATTAATTATGTAAGCATTAGCAGTGCCTATCTTACCGATATTTATGAAATTATGTTTTTCTAAAAATTTAACAGCTTTATAAATGGTCTGTCTACTTTTTTCGAATTCGTCAACGAGCAATTGTTGAGAACAAACTACACCGTTTCGGTTATTCATGTTTTCCATGAAAAACATAAGAATTGCACTTGCAAGACCGTTTTCTTTTATAAGCCATTGTAAAGCCTTTAGACCAACACCTTTGTAAATCTGAACGAATGGAGGATTATTGTCCTTTTCTAGACGTTCTTGCTCTTCTATTTCTCGTTTTTCTTCCAGTTCTAATAATTTTTTTACTTTATCAGCTTCTTCTCTTGTTAGTTCAAAATGGACTATCTCATCATCATTTTTCCTTGCCAACATACTCACTCTCCTTATCTCCCCTCAGTTTAGACATATATGTATTATTTAATTAACATCATGTAAATATAATATTACATGATGTTAATTCTGACAAGACATAATGTTAAACTATGTAAACCCTAGAGGTTTACATATATGTAAACCCCAGAGGTTTACATAAGGATTATAGAAACCCTTATATATCAACGTTTCTACTGATTCCCCTTCTATATCTCTTAAAGAGCTTTTCTCCACGCAAGGTTCGGGTAGTATTTTTTGTCCTACGGATCGCTACGCTCAAAAAATCTCCACCCTTTCCCCCTTGCATTCCGAAATTTTGGCGGTGCTGGAATGTCGCCAAGCCGACGTACCTAAAACGAGGAATTTAGGAAATCGGCTT
This sequence comes from Bacillus sp. OV322, assembly GCF_900112495.1. Classification (GTDB taxonomy): domain Bacteria; phylum Bacillota; class Bacilli; order Bacillales; family DSM-1321; genus Peribacillus. The sequence continues at coordinate 936 of NZ_FOMA01000020.1, read as the reverse complement.
GCTCGAGACATTATACCGCCAAAACCGCCAGAGCTTCCGTCATAGATCTTTCTCTTTTACCTTACTTAACCACGCTATGCGGGGGCTTCCCCCACACCCCCTTGCCAGCCTCCATCCTAAAACAAAGGGAAAGAAAAAAAGGTTGCCACAAAGGCAATCGATAGTTGATAAAAAACTAAAATTTCCTCAATCAACACTGTTTATAAATGGTACAATTAGGAAAAAAAGAGGTGTAGTATGAGGAAATTATTATGGGGTTTCAGTTTGCTTGTTATTATTGTGGTGTTAGGGGGATGTTCAAGTTCCTCTAAAGCTTCGGATTCTCCTGAGGCAAAAGATGTTGGCTATCAAATAGTAGAGCACGGTGGATTAAGTGATAGACGAGCTGTATTGGATAAAGATAATGTCAAAAAGATTGAAGACATTATAGCAGATATCAAATGGGATAAAACAGTATCCGTTGATAAAGGTAGTAAAGAAGATGCTGTATTTTGGTTTATAGACCAAGATAACAAGGAAGGGAAGAAATATAAGGTCTGGTTCAACGAAACTGGTTCCGCAGACGTGCAGGATGAAAAGCAGGTATGGGGCGTTTTGGAAGGGAAAAACGGGGAAACATTATCCTCTATTTTCAAACTTAATGAACAGAAATAAAGAATAGGGAAATATTAAGCTAACGGGTGCGTTAGTTCAACAAGGATTTTTACACCGTTCTACTCAGAACGGTGTTTTTGAGTTTTTATAAATGTGGCCATAGTACTCGTGAAAAGGAAAAAGTTCGACCACATTGGCGTCTGTCAACGGTACCGGACCGAAGGGAGGATAAGGAGTTGATAGACTCACTTCACCAAGACCCTCTTGGTGTCTCAAAAGGTAACACCTTTTGAGCTGCCTACCGGCGAGGGAGCCCCTCAAGGATTGAGGGGTTGGGGAGTT
>NZ_FOMA01000021.1 GCF_900112495.1 Bacillus sp. OV322 | reverse complement strand
AACTAAACCAGCTAATAGTTTGTCAATATTTTTCAATAAAAACTTAAAATATCTCATGCTATACTAAAAATGTGCATGGCAAATAACCTTCCCTTACTATAGATTTGGAAGGTTTTGTGTTATTTAGTTAGACTTAGTTTCTAAGCTATATCTTGGAAAGCGGTTTTGCTTTTTAGTAAGGCATATATCCAATGTAATAGCTTGTTTACACAGGCAATAACAGCTACTTTAAAAGGTTTTCCTTCCTCGCGTTTCTTATCATAGAATTCTCGTAATTTCTTATTTCTAGGAATGATTTCATCGCTTGTTTTACTCTTGCGGCAATCTCGTATTGCACAACGAACAGCCATGTATAAGGCATGACGAAGCCTGCTGGAGCCTCTTTTCGTAATGCGATTTTTGGTGCCTGTAAACTTGCCAGATTCAAAAACACTTGGGTCAACCCCAGCGAAAGCTACCAGCTTTTTAGGATCAGTAAATCGATCTATCTCTCCAATTTCCGAAATAATCGTTGCCGCGATCTTTTCTCCGATACCAGGGATAGATTTGATAATATTATATTCTTCAACTTCTTTAGCGAGGGCATCTATCTCGGACTCTAACTTGGATAGGTGCTCTTTGTATTGAAGAATGATATTGATATACATACCTAGACTTAAAATATGGCTCTGATAAACGGTCTTTTCAAACGGATTTCGATTTGCTGCAGCCTTGAGCTGAGTAGCTTTTTCTTTAGCCCATCGATAGGAACGACTTTTACATAACTCAGCGATTTTGTCGGCAATTATTTCTTCACTTGCCTCTAAAATATCTTCAGATGAGGGAAACTCTGAAAGAGTTAATAGTGATACTACCGAATATAAGTCACCAAAAACACCTCTGTATTCAGGGAAGACCTGGTCCAGAATCGCTTGGAATTGTAGCTTTGTTTGAATCAGTACACCAGTAATATTTTCGTGCTGTCTTGTAAGATTCCGAAGGTTTAATAGCTGCACACCACGCTTCTTATACGGCTCTAAATCCTCCTTATAAAACAGCTCGCAGAGATGGTAAGCATCTATCGCATCTGTTTTTACTTTCCGAAGACTTGAACTTTTAGCCTTATAAGAAATCAATGGATTAATGATTATCAATAAATACCCACGGTCCTCCAAGTATTGAACAACAGAGGAATGATAATGTCCTGTCGCTTCTAGAACAATAGGTGGTTTCTTACCAGTTTCTCTCTTAACCACCTCCAGAAACTCTACAAGTAAATCAAGACCTTCTATAGTGTGAGAAACTTTAAAACTCTTACGGTATGGTTTGCCTTTATCTAAAAATGCCTGAACTTGACTTTCCCCTTTTGAAACATCCAGACCAATGACTGGATTCATTCTAAAATCTCCTCCTAAACTAGTAATTTGCCAGTAACCCCTAATCCTCCATGCAGTATCACAGCTTCGCTTGTTATACGAGATCTAAGTCCCAACCAGCCTCAATCATGTTTCTACAAGTAGGGGGCGAACCGTTTAGTTGACGGGGTCAAAGCCCCACGGGCAGTTACGTTCTACCTTGGCTACTGATATAATAAGACCAAAATAAATAAGGTCAACCAGAAATATTTAGCATTCTGGTTAACCTTATAATACGAACG
>NZ_FOMA01000018.1 GCF_900112495.1 Bacillus sp. OV322 | reverse complement strand
ACTTGCATGTATTAGGCACGCCGCCAGCGTTCGTCCTGAGCCAGGATCAAACTCTCCGAAGAAATGTTTGACTTGCTCATTTGCTTTTAGAGTGTATGCTCACTATTTTAAAACGTTGGCGCTTAGTTTTGTTCAGTTTTCAAAGAGCAATCACTTTAACAACTTAATCATCATACCACGAAGTTGAATAGTTGTCAACTTCTGCGAAGAAAATCAGTTATTTTTTAAAATCGCTATCTCTTAGCGACTACCTAATCTTACTACTACTTCAATAAGACGTCAATAGTTTTTTTCAAGAACATGTTCGATCTTGTTTTTACTGCTCTATCAATAATTTCTAAGATCAAAAAATGCCTTGCTTGCTAAATAAGCAACTCCCTTATGATAAAAGAATTTACACATGATGTCAATGATTTTTTCAGCCAGTTACTTTATGTATGATTCTGTAGACGACCGTACATTCATTTCCTTGATTTCATTGACTTCCTTCGTTTTTAATCCTTATAATGAAGATAAATACATAAAATCATACATTCAAGTATCCGTTTTATATGGCTTCACAACCTTTTCGGAACATCTTGAAATAGAAAGGGACAAAATTATGAACCCTATTAAGAACGTGCAGCCTATTCGGAACCGGCAGCAGCTGGAAGATATGAAGTGGGCGCTTAAACGCCATTGTTCGGAACGTGATTATATTCTGTTTGTCCTGGGCTGTGAAACCGGGCTGAGAGTTGGAGATCTATTACGACTCAAAACCAAACAGATTCTGAATTTGAAAGGAAAGCACACGAAGATACTGCGCATCAAAGAGGGAAAAACACAAAAAATCAGGGAGATGTACCTTGAAAACTGCTTCCAGGAAGTCTACGGCTATGCCGTCCATGTGGACAGTGAATGGCTTTTCCCATCCCGTAAGGGGGACGGCGCCATCACGCCAACCCAGGCCTACCGGCAGTTAAATAAGGCTGCCGACTTTGCTGGCGTCGACCATGTCGGCAACCATACCCTGCGGAAAACGTTCGGATACTGGTTTTACAAAGCGACAAAGGACATTGCTATGCTGCAGGGTATTCTGCATCACTCGGACCCTTCGATTACCCTGCGGTATATCGGCATCACAGAAGAAGAAACCAACAATGTCTTAAAAACCTTCAGTGTGTTTAAATAACGGTTCCGAACGAAGGAGCAGTCTTTGACTGTTCTTTTTTTTACTTCCGAAAAAAAAATCCTTGTTGCCAGACGTCCATCAAGGCTGTTTTTAGGGGCTTGAATTCCCTGCCCATACTTTTCTATTCAAAAAAAAATCAAAAAGCTTAGAAAGGCAAATACACAGCTTAAACAGCGTATTTTTTAAAAACCTCTTGGTGAATCATGCACTTTTATGCCTGTTTTTCATTTTTCCTTTTCGGAACCCTTCGAATCCTAGATCTGCAGCTTTATCTACTTTCAGTTTTCTCTCTTTCTTTTTCTAAAGCATTTATTTTCTCTTAACTCACATCTTGTCTGACTGTTCACATCAAGACAGCACACCTTTCTCTCTTGGCCGGCGATATCTTTAGAGTGCCAGAAGACCTCAGCATTCCAAAAGGTACGTTGGCAGGGTGAGGTCTTCTGGCGTTTACGAAAAAGAATGAGCCGGTCTGAATATGTATAAGATCCTGCTAGAAATAAGACAGAAATAAAACCAGACATTGAATTCTTTTGGATTTCTCTCTTTTTTTTGCTCTATCAGAGGTGTAAAGGCAGCTCATAAAATACTTTGTCCATGATTTTTTAAAGGTCCCGTTGTGTAATCATTTTTCCTCTTGTGAAATCTCTTAGGTTAAATCCAGATAATGAGAACCTTTTTTTAAAAATAATAGTCTTCAATCTTTGACACATAAATTTGTATTTTGACTTGCCACAACAAAAATTTTCGGAATTTTCAAAACAGAAAATCCCCTGTTGTGTTTGTTTTACTAATATTGTTTTAATTGTTTTACATTGTTTTAATTGTTTTCGGAGGCCTCAAACCCTTGGTATGACTGGCCTCAAGACCTCTAACTATAACATTTTCGGTCCCAACTATAACATTTTCGGTCCCAACTATAACATTTTCGGTCCCAACTATAACATTTTCGGTCCCTGAACTATAACATTTTCGGTCCCAACTATAACATTTTCGGTCCCAACTATAACATTTTCGGTCCCAATTATAACAAAAAAAAAAACAGTTATAATTGTTTTTTTTTGTTATAATTATGAGATGTGAAAGGAGGGATTCCTCATGAAAATTTCAGAAATCAACGAAATGCAGAATAACCATTTGGTGACTAAGTCGAATATGCTCATTGAAGCAAATTATAAATTAGGTGTGTTGGAGCAAAAAATCATCCTTTGTCTGGCGAGCCATATCACACCTGCAGATTCGGATTTTAAAACATACACCCTGCCTATTCAGGAATTTACAGACCTGCTGAATTTAAAGGGCAAACCCAAATATACAGCACTGAGACAGATTACGAAGGATTTGATGAAAAAGGGATTTGAAGTGCGGATTGAAAAAAAGGTCATACAGGTTTCGTGGCTCAGCTACGTAGCCTATAACGAAACGGAAGGAACTATAGACATAAGGTTTGATCCCTTCCTGCGTCCGTACCTGCTTCAGCTGAAAAGGGAATTCACAAGCTATAAACTTGAGAATGTGGTGAAGCTGAAAAGCTCCTATGCCATAAGGATCTATGAATTGCTGAAGCAATATGAAAGACTGAGGGAAAGATCCTTTTACCTGGAGGACCTGCGCAAAATGCTCGGGGCTGAGGATATCTATCCTGCTTATGGAAACTTTAAGCAGCGTGTTCTTGTACCGGCCCAGAAGGAACTGAAGGCTAAAACGGATATATCCTTTGAAATAGAAGAAATCAGGACAGGACGAAGAGTGGATAAAATCAAATTCTTCATCACTTCAGGAAGCAATGGAAAAGCTGATCCATTGGACCTGCTTCAAAATCATTTGCAGGAATTTGCCGATACGTTTATAGAGAAGGTGAAAAAACTCGGCTTAAATCTGGGGGTAAGATTAACGGACGAAATCATTCTTTCATGGGAAAAGCATGGACAGGACAATGTAGTGAGCCTCCTGGAGAAAATACAGGACCGCAAGGACATCGAAAACCCCGTCGGATACATAACCAAGGTCTTAAAGGCATCAAACAAGGATGATGAATCAGAAGACATCCTTGTACGCTTAGTATCCGACTTCAGAAAATCAAAGGAAGTACTGCCTGCTTGGTATATACGGGAAAAGTCCATTGAAAAAATGGAGGAAGTACTGAAATTGGATCATGAATCAGCAGCCGTTACATTTGAAGAAATTAAAGAAGAATTATTTGGAGCTCTGCAAATTCAGGAGCCGGAGGCTGAAAGTGATTCAATAGAGGAGCTAGAAAAGCGCAAGCGCAAGTTCGAAAAGCAACTTAAAAAATTAAAAAAAGGCACTCATTAATGAGTGCCCTTTTTTTAATTGGATGACAAAGGCATCGTATAAAATAAGAAGAAAACAACGTTAGAAGAAAGGAAGAAAAGAAGAAAAGAAGAAAACAACGTTAGAAGAAAAAAATAAAAGAAGAAAGGGTGATAAAGGGATGGCGATTACTATTACAATGGGAATTCAAAAAGGAGGCTGCGGCAAATCCACCACAACCGGCATTCTCACGCACTTGTTGAGCAGAAATGGATATAGGGTCCTTGCAGTGGATATGGACTCACAGGGCAACCTTACAGAGCTTCTGTCTGAGCAGCCTTCAAATGAGTATATGGGGAAATCCGTGCTGGAAGCGATGCAGGAAGATAATGTTGAGGGCTACATACTGAATATCACCGATCACCTCGATCTTCTGCCTGCCAACAACTTTTTGGCAACTTTTCCGCGCTGGCTTTATACGGGAAAAACATATAAAGGCGATACTATCCCTTTTAGCGGAAATCCAAGTTCTGTCTTAGATCATGCTTTGGAGTCCGTCAGGGACAGATATGATTTTATCGTTATTGATACTCCTCCCTCCTTAAGCGAGCAGACAACAAATGCACTGTGTGCCAGTGAATACGTGGTTGTTTTATTCGAATGTTCAAATTGGTGCTATTCAGCTATCCCGAATTTCATGGATTCTATCCATGGAGCGAATGAATTCGGAAAGAGAAATACTCAGGCAATCGGCGTGCTGCGCACGATGAATGATGTAAGGCGAAGCGACGCCAAGGCCTTTAATGAACTAATTGCGGAAGATTACCCGGACCTGGTATTTGATACGGTGATTACCAGGAAGGCGCCTGTTGGTAGATTATCTCTGTATGGATTTAACCAGAACGCTGAACTGCGGCAGGCATTGGGACAATACGAAGGATTCTACAAGGAGTTGATCAGCCGTGTCGAAGGTAAATGACATTAAAAGTAAAATGCGCAGTAAAAAGCACATTAGCCCCAGCTTTGCCTTGAACGAAGAAGTATTACCGGAAGAAACTAAGGAACGTTTAAACAGTGGAAAAAAAGAAGAAAAGAAGAAAGACCGAAAACGGGTATCCTTCGATCTAAGAACAGACCTTCATAAAGAACTGAAAATGCAGTCGCTGCTTCAGGAAAAGAACATTTATCTATTGATCGAGGAAGCATTGGAACAGTATCTTAAATGAACACGATAAAAAGAAATACCCGGTTATTCGGGTATTTCTTTTTATCAATCAAATGTATTTTGAATAGCCGCATCAAGCCCCTGTCCGGATTCTTTGATATAGCGTTTAGTCATATTTAAATCCTTATGGCCGACCAGCTTTGAGACGGTTTGAATCTCAATTCCTTTATCGATAAGATTCTGGCAAAAAGTATGTCTCAACTTGTGCGGGCTCACATCATACTTGCTCAGCATATATTGAACCGCCCTAGGTGTCATACGCTGGTTAACACTCGATAAGAAGACTGCTTCATTCTTGGCCTTCAGAGAGTCTTTATAACGCTTAATATGCTCACTGGCAGCTCTTGAGAGGGGGATAACCCGTTCAATCTCGCCTTTTGAATCCCGGATAAGAATAGATTCTCTTTCACCGTCTTTTTTTATATCGGTGTGATTTAATTCACAAAGTTCGGAAACCCGAATCCCGGTATGAAGGAGAACATAAACAATAGCGATGTTCCGCACATTTCCTTCGTCTTCCACTTCTTTTATTAGTGCTGACTGTTCAGCTAGCTCCAGTGACTCTGGTGGTTCATCCTTCTTTTCCTTTGCTTTGCGGTCAATGTTGGCCACAATCTCTGGTTTGTTAAGAAACCGGGAAAACACAGTGATGGCTGTATAATGCTTTTCGATTGTTCCGGCACTTTTATTGGAATCGTCCATATAATCAAGATAGGCCTGCACATGGGTCGATTCAATCTCTTCTATTTCTTCTTTCATCCATTGAAAAAATTGAGAGAGAACACCTACATATGTTTTAGCCGTACTGTCTGATTTATTTTGATCCATTAGCCATTCAGCAAAAGAATGAAGGATTTGGTCAGTATTTCGGATTTCTTCTTTATTCATCAAAAATCCTCCCGCCTAGAGTTCATCCAAACGCTTCAGATGAAAAAATATACAAAAAAACCTTAGGAAAAATCCTAAGGTTTTTTTGAAAAGAGATAGGATTTTGAACCTGCATTCTTCGGGTTATGAATCCTAAAACTAGAAATTGCTTGGCGGCGTCCTACTCTCACAGGGGGAGAACCCCCAACTACCATCGGCGCTGAAGAGCTTAACTGCCGTGTTCGGAATGGGAACGGGTGT
>NZ_FOMA01000019.1:3331-4967 GCF_900112495.1 Bacillus sp. OV322 | reverse complement strand
TAAAAGCAAATGAGCAAGTCAAACATTTCTTCGGAGAGTTTGATCCTGGCTCAGGACGAACGCTGGCGGCGTGCCTAATACATGCAAGTCGAGCGAATGGATGGGAGCTTGCTCCCTGAAGTTAGCGGCGGACGGGTGAGTAACACGTGGGCAACCTGCCTGTAAGACTGGGATAACTTCGGGAAACCGGAGCTAATACCGGATACGTTCTTTCCTCGCATGAGGAAAGATGGAAAGACGGTTTCGGCTGTCACTTACAGATGGGCCCGCGGCGCATTAGCTAGTTGGTGAGGTAATGGCTCACCAAGGCCACGATGCGTAGCCGACCTGAGAGGGTGATCGGCCACACTGGGACTGAGACACGGCCCAGACTCCTACGGGAGGCAGCAGTAGGGAATCTTCCGCAATGGACGAAAGTCTGACGGAGCAACGCCGCGTGAGCGAAGAAGGCCTTCGGGTCGTAAAGCTCTGTTGTTAGGGAAGAACAAGTGCCAGAGTAACTGCTGGCACCTTGACGGTACCTAACCAGAAAGCCACGGCTAACTACGTGCCAGCAGCCGCGGTAATACGTAGGTGGCAAGCGTTGTCCGGAATTATTGGGCGTAAAGCGCGCGCAGGTGGTTCCTTAAGTCTGATGTGAAAGCCCACGGCTCAACCGTGGAGGGTCATTGGAAACTGGGGGACTTGAGTGCAGAAGAGGAAAGTGGAATTCCAAGTGTAGCGGTGAAATGCGTAGAGATTTGGAGGAACACCAGTGGCGAAGGCGACTTTCTGGTCTGTAACTGACACTGAGGCGCGAAAGCGTGGGGAGCGAACAGGATTAGATACCCTGGTAGTCCACGCCGTAAACGATGAGTGCTAAGTGTTAGAGGGTTTCCGCCCTTTAGTGCTGCAGCTAACGCATTAAGCACTCCGCCTGGGGAGTACGGCCGCAAGGCTGAAACTCAAAGGAATTGACGGGGGCCCGCACAAGCGGTGGAGCATGTGGTTTAATTCGAAGCAACGCGAAGAACCTTACCAGGTCTTGACATCCTCTGACAACCCTAGAGATAGGGCGTTCCCCTTCGGGGGACAGAGTGACAGGTGGTGCATGGTTGTCGTCAGCTCGTGTCGTGAGATGTTGGGTTAAGTCCCGCAACGAGCGCAACCCTTGATCTTAGTTGCCAGCATTCAGTTGGGCACTCTAAGGTGACTGCCGGTGACAAACCGGAGGAAGGTGGGGATGACGTCAAATCATCATGCCCCTTATGACCTGGGCTACACACGTGCTACAATGGATGGTACAAAGGGCAGCAAAGCCGCGAGGCCGAGCAAATCCCATAAAGCCATTCTCAGTTCGGATTGCAGGCTGCAACTCGCCTGCATGAAGCCGGAATCGCTAGTAATCGCGGATCAGCATGCCGCGGTGAATACGTTCCCGGGCCTTGTACACACCGCCCGTCACACCACGAGAGTTTGTAACACCCGAAGTCGGTGGGGTAACCTTTATGGAGCCAGCCGCCTAAGGTGGGACAGATGATTGGGGTGAAGTCGTAACAAGGTAGCCGTATCGGAAGGTGCGGCTGGATCACCTCCTTTCTAAGGAAAATAACGTTCGCTTACGTTTTGTTCAGTTTTGAAAGAAGCAATTCTTTCA
>NZ_FOMA01000019.1:0-2995 GCF_900112495.1 Bacillus sp. OV322 | reverse complement strand
CTAGATAATAGATAGAAGGCAAATTTTTGCGTCAATCTTTTCAAAAACATACCATGTTTTATGGTTAAGTTAGAAAGGGCGCACGGTGGATGCCTTGGCACTAGGAGCCGATGAAGGACGGGACTAACACCGATATGCTTCGGGGAGCTGTAAGTAAGCTTTGATCCGGAGATTTCCGAATGGGGAAACCCACTGTTCGTAATGGAACAGTATCTGTACCTGAATACATAGGGTACTGAAGGCAGACCCGGGGAACTGAAACATCTAAGTACCCGGAGGAAGAGAAAGCAAACGCGATTTCCTGAGTAGCGGCGAGCGAAACGGAATTAGCCCAAACCAAGAGGCTTGCCTCTTGGGGTTGTAGGACACTCAACATGGAGTTACAAAGGAACGGGGTAAATGAAGAGGCTTGGAAAAGCCCGTCAGAGAAGGTAATAACCCTGTAGTTGAAACTTCGTTCCCTCCTGAGTGGATCCTGAGTACGGCGGGACACGAGAAATCCCGTCGGAAGCAGGGAGGACCATCTCCCAAGGCTAAATACTCCCTAGTGACCGATAGTGAACCAGTACCGTGAGGGAAAGGTGAAAAGCACCCCGGAAGGGGAGTGAAATAGATCCTGAAACCGTGTGCCTACAAGTAGTCAGAGCCCGTTAATGGGTAATGGCGTGCCTTTTGTAGAATGAACCGGCGAGTTACGATTTCATGCAAGGTTAAGTTGAGAAGACGGAGCCGCAGCGAAAGCGAGTCTGAATAGGGCGAATGAGTATGAGGTCGTAGACCCGAAACCAGGTGATCTACCCATGTCCAGGGTGAAGTTCAGGTAACACTGAATGGAGGCCCGAACCCACGCACGTTGAAAAGTGCGGGGATGAGGTGTGGGTAGCGGAGAAATTCCAATCGAACCTGGAGATAGCTGGTTCTCTCCGAAATAGCTTTAGGGCTAGCCTCATAATGAGAGTCTTGGAGGTAGAGCACTGATTGGACTAGGGGCCCTCATCGGGTTACCGAATTCAGTCAAACTCCGAATGCCAAAGACTTATTTATGGGAGTCAGACTGCGAGTGATAAGATCCGTAGTCAAAAGGGAAACAGCCCAGACCACCAGCTAAGGTCCCAAAGTATACGTTAAGTGGAAAAGGATGTGGAGTTGCTTAGACAACCAGGATGTTGGCTTAGAAGCAGCCACCATTTAAAGAGTGCGTAATAGCTCACTGGTCGAGTGACTCCGCGCCGAAAATGTACCGGGGCTAAACGTATCACCGAAGCTGTGGATTGACACCTCTGGTGTCAGTGGTAGGAGAGCGTTCTAAGGGCGTTGAAGCTAGACCGGAAGGACTGGTGGAGCGCTTAGAAGTGAGAATGCCGGTATGAGTAGCGAAAGAAGGGTGAGAATCCCTTCCACCGAATGCCTAAGGTTTCCTGAGGAAGGCTCGTCCGCTCAGGGTTAGTCAGGACCTAAGCTGAGGCCGAAAGGCGTAGGCGATGGACAACAGGTTGATATTCCTGTACCACCTATTCATCGTTTGAACGATGGGGGGACGCAGGAGGATAGGGTAAGCGCGCTGTTGGATATGCGCGTCCAAGCAGTTAGGCCGGAAACGAGGCAAATCCCGTTTCCATCAAGGCGGAGCTGTGATGGCGAGGGAAATATAGTACCGAAGTTCCTGATTCCACACTGCCAAGAAAAGCCTCTAGTGAGATGAAGGGTGCCTGTACCGCAAACCGACACAGGTAGGCGAGGAGAGAATCCTAAGGTGTTCGAGAGAACTCTCGTTAAGGAACTCGGCAAAATGACCCCGTAACTTCGGGAGAAGGGGTGCTTTTTAGGGTGAATAGCCCGGAAAAGCCGCAGTGAATAGGCCCAGGCGACTGTTTAGCAAAAACACAGGTCTCTGCGAAGCCGCAAGGCGAAGTATAGGGGCTGACACCTGCCCGGTGCTGGAAGGTTAAGGGGAGAGGTTAGCGCAAGCGAAGCTTTGAACCGAAGCCCCAGTAAACGGCGGCCGTAACTATAACGGTCCTAAGGTAGCGAAATTCCTTGTCGGGTAAGTTCCGACCCGCACGAAAGGTGTAACGATCTGGGCACTGTCTCAACGAGAGACTCGGTGAAATTATAGTACCTGTGAAGATGCAGGTTACCCGCGACAGGACGGAAAGACCCCGTGGAGCTTTACTGCAGCCTGATATTGAATTTTGGTACAGCTTGTACAGGATAGGTAGGAGCCTGAGAAGCCGGAGCGCCAGCTTCGGTGGAGGCGTCGGTGGGATACTACCCTGGCTGTATTGAAATTCTAACCCGCGCCCCTGATCGGGGCGGGAGACAGTGTCAGGTGGGCAGTTTGACTGGGGCGGTCGCCTCCTAAAGAGTAACGGAGGCGCCCAAAGGTTCCCTCAGAATGGTTGGAAATCATTCGCAGAGTGTAAAGGCACAAGGGAGCTTGACTGCGAGACCTACAAGTCGAGCAGGGACGAAAGTCGGGCTTAGTGATCCGGTGGTTCCGCATGGAAGGGCCATCGCTCAACGGATAAAAGCTACCCCGGGGATAACAGGCTTATCTCCCCCAAGAGTCCACATCGACGGGGAGGTTTGGCACCTCGATGTCGGCTCATCGCATCCTGGGGCTGTAGTCGGTCCCAAGGGTTGGGCTGTTCGCCCATTAAAGCGGTACGCGAGCTGGGTTCAGAACGTCGTGAGACAGTTCGGTCCCTATCCGTCGTGGGCGCAGGAAATTTGAGAGGAGCTGTCCTTAGTACGAGAGGACCGGGATGGACGCACCGCTGGTGTACCAGTTGTCTTGCCAAAGGCATAGCTGGGTAGCTACGTGCGGACGGGATAAGTGCTGAAAGCATCTAAGCATGAAGCCCCCCTCAAGATGAGATTTCCCATAGCGCAAGCTAGTAAGATCCCTGAAAGATGATCAGGTTGATAGGTCTGAGGTGGAAGCGTGGTGACACGTGCAGCTGACAGATACTAATCGATCGAGGACTTAACCAAA
>NZ_FOMA01000022.1 GCF_900112495.1 Bacillus sp. OV322 | reverse complement strand
TGAACTGTAACCAATAAAATAGACAGTTTATAAAAAGGACCTTTTAAGCAGCAAGTAGATGACCTCGGTATTGTTCTGGGGTCATCTTTTTTAATCCCCATTGATAGCGAGCCGAGTTGTAATACTCGATATAGTCTTCAATTTTCCTTCTTAATTCAGCTACCGTTTTGCATGTAGTGGCATCTACTTCATCTTTGAAATGACCAAAGAAGGACTCCATTGGTGCGTTATCTAAACAATTTCCTTTGCGCGACATTGACTGAGTAAATCCTAATTCCTTTACTCTTTTGCGATATTCAGGATGTGTATAATGAAAGCCTTGATCAGAATGCAGAAGCGCTTCAGGGTGGACGTTTCCTCCCAAGGAAGCCATTAAGTGATCTAAGGTCTTATATACAATTTGCATCTCCAGTGACGTAGATAGGTGATACGCTACTATTTCACGTGTTGTTCCATCTTTCACGCATGATAAATAGACCACTGTTCGGTTCTCTAAATATAGGTATGTGATGTCTGTGAGTAAAACCATACCAGGCTCTTGTACAAATTTTCGTTTTAAGATATTAGAACACGTTTTATGTTCTTGAGTAGCTTTGGCTATATTTTTATAGGGATTACGTCTTCTAATGATCGATTGAATATTGAACTTTCTTGTCAGACGAAAAATCTTGTTTAGGCTCATGTTTACGCCATAATCGTTCTCTAAGTGCATCTTGATTTGACGTCCACCAATCTTTTTCTTGCTTTCATCATAAATCTTCTTAAGAAGCTGATAATCCTCTTCATCGCGTCTCTCACGCTCGATGCGTTTATCTTCAGCCTTTAACCATGCATAATAGCTTTTACGTTTAACTCCAGCGAATTCGCAAAGAAAGGAAACCATTCGCTTAAGCTGATATTTTCTAATCGTTTCTTCGATGAGCCGGAATTTTTCTGATAGAGCTAGTACTTGTTCTTCTCCGCCTGCCTCTCTAGTTCTTCTAACTTTTTTAAGAAGTCGTTCTCCATCTCAAGAAAGGCAATACGTGCTTCCGCTTTCTTCAGTTTCTCCTCCACAGTCATTTCCTTCGAAGATGGACGTCCTGAGCTGCCCATACCCCGACGCTCCTTGAAGAAACTTTCTTCACCGAATTCTTGATAAGATTTTCTCCAGCGTTTCAAACACTGACCAGGCTTTTCAGACCCAATAATATTCACATCAAAACCATGATCAATAAAGATATCCATTGGGCCTTTTCCTTTCAGATTCTCTTTAACAGCTTTTATTTTAAACTCTGCTTTATAGCTAATAGATCGGTCAGAAACATGGCTAATGTTTGGGTTGCTCTCTAGTTGTTTTCTTTGAAATTGGTTAAAGATAATTTTACTCATTGTTTAATCCCCGTTCTTCTCATTTGATTTGATTATAACGGGTTTATTGCAAAAGAACACAAAAAACCCGAATAAGGGACTTTTTTATAAGTGTCCATTATTCGGGTTACAGTTCA